>NZ_JAVDXD010000001.1:0-1440635 GCF_031457705.1 Microbacterium sp. BE35 | reverse complement strand
ACATCACGATCGCTGCGAACACGCCCGCCGGCGACACGACCACAACGATCGACGACCTGCCCGTCGGGACGGTCTGCACCGTCACCGAACCACAGGACGGCTCGTCAGCATCCGTGTCGGTCACCACAACCGTCGCAGGCAGCCCCGCCACCGTCACCGCCGACCAGATCACCGACGTCACCGTGACCAACACGTACGAGACGGTGTTGTCATCGCTGCAGGTGACGAAGACGATCTCGGGTTCAGCGGCCGGCGATCAGGGAGCGGTGATGCTGCACGTGTCGTGCGACAACGGGCTGGAGCAGGACATCACGATCGCTGCGAACACGCCCGCCGGCGACACGACCACAACGATCGACGACCTGCCCGTCGGGACGGTCTGCACCGTCACCGAACCACAGAACGGCTCGTCAGCATCCGTGTCGGTCACCACAACCTTCGCAGGCAGCCCCGCCACCGTCACCGCCGACCAAGTCGCAGTCGTCACGGTCACCAACACTTTCGACTCACCCTCGGATCCAGGCGACCTGGCCGCCACCGGCCTTCCGACCAATTTTGGCGTCCCTCTCTTCGTCGGCGTGACCCTCCTCGGCCTCGGCGTCGCAATCGAGTCGGCCAAGCGCCGACGCCACCGCGCCAACTGAGCTCGCGCGCACCGCTGAGCGGCCAACATGCTTGTCCCACGCTCGTGGAGAGGGTGCCCCCGCACGGCGAACGCGTTTCGTCGGCGCGATCGGGATCGTCACGATGCTGCAGCCCCCTGACGTCACCCCCGCTGCATTGGTCGCTCGACCCGTCTGGCCGTCACCAGTACCGGTGGCGGGACGGGGCCGGCTGGTCGGATGCTGTTGCCGACAACGGCGTGCAGGGTCGCGACCCCGTCTGAGACCCTGTTCAGCGAGCGCATCGAGCACCCGCATGCGAGAACAAGAACGAGAGCGGAGCTGTCGCCCGCGCCGAATCGCGCACGCGGCCACTCGTGGATCCCGTGCGAGCGGGTGGACGAATAGGGGCGTCCGCTGAGCTTTTTGGACGCACCTACTACCGGACGCGTGTGACTATGGGCCGGGCTTAGGTGCCGTCGGTTTCGTTAGGAGAGTCGCGCGTCGGGGCCCGCGTCCAGCGTTGGCGGTTCGAGTTGCGGGGAGCTCACATCCCGATTCCGCCTCATGTGGCGTCGTTCGCTTCTGGGCGTGATGTCGTCCGTCATCGCGTTTCGCAGCTCCGTCAGTCGATCGTCGACGGCCTTTCCAGCGAGAATACGAGCGCGTCCGGACGCCTTGTGCCATTTTGTAATCGCTGGCCATAGCCGGCGCGCAGGGGCCTTAACGCGCGATGGTGCGACCAGAAAGAGGGTCGTGGAGGCTGCCTGCAACTGAGCGAGCGGTTCATTGAGCGCATTGCCGCGTGCATTTCCGCTGACTCGGAGTTTGTCCGCCGCGCGAAGAAAATCCACGTAGGCGGCGCGACGCACATCTCGGAATTGTCCACGCTCGCGGTGGCGCCGCTCGATCTGGGCAACCACAACGCCGGCAATGATCGCCAAACACGCGACGAGCGTAGCCCCGACGGTGGACCAGAAGTTGGTGACCTCGGCGGCGGTCCACCCCGAACCAGGCACAGGTCCCCCACCTACGACGGGAAATGGATGACTACTTGCCTACAACCGTTCACGACGGCGCCAGCGAAGACGATCATCCCGGCACTGAAGAACCAGCGTGCTGCGAGTCTGCGCATCATGTCCCCAATCCCCAGAAAGCGCATGCGCGGCGAGATGAGCACAAGCTAGCGGCATCGACGGTGCGAGTAAAGGGGGCTACGTGAATAGCCGGCCGGGGCGACTGTGCGCCATGGGATTCTGCGCGGCCGCGCAGAATCCTCGGCCCAAATCTGACCTCCGCCCAGTGTGGTGGGCACCGGAATCCACACGCGGGCGGGCGTCCGAGCCGGACCCGTGATCGCGCGGTGTGAGCGTGCACGTGCGAAGAACGCCTCGGCGCCCTATGGAAAGTCGTCCAAACGTGAACCCCTTCCTCAACTGTGGGCGACAGGCGCCGGCCACCCGGACGCTGGCGGCGCGGGGACGGCACGACGCGCGCCGGGCGGACTCGACGACTACCACGAGGGGCCGCAGCAGCGGCCGGACTTCAACCCGAAGCCCGGACCTTGCGATCGGTGACTGTGCGGCGGCGGGTCACAGCGACCCAAAGACCGCGTCGGGGTCGGCCCGAAGTTCGAGTCTGTCGAGCAGGGGCTCCAGCTCTCGCTCCTCGAATCGGAAGTGCGACTCCATGATCGCCGCGAAGCCCTCCAGATGCTGCGCGAGGCTCGCGGGGGATGCGGCGGATTGCACCGCCGCGTCGAAGCGGGTCACAAGGGTGGAGATCATGTCGTGATCCTGCTCGAGCAAGCGGACGACGCGAGCAGCCTCTGGGTACTGCGCGACGAGGGCTGGGAAGAGCAGCGCGTCTTCCCCTCGATGGTGTCCGTCGAGGGCCACGCAGAACCCGTGGCAGAAGAGCAGGAGGTCTCGCGAAGCGTCCGGGACATCACCGTCGTCGCGGGCTGCCTCCTGTGCGGTGGCGAGCGCGAGACGAAGCCGTGAGTGCGCCTCGAGGAGCTGTCGTCGCCATGCGACGAGCCGGGGAATGTCGCTCACGCGACGATATCGGTACGAGCTTTCATAAGTGACCGCCTTGTTCGAGCGCCGAGCTGATCATGGGACCAGGCAACGCCGTGCCAGCTTAGTCGCGGCAGGCATCGTGGTTTGAGTGCCAGCGCTCACGATCGCGATTGCTCAGCGTCCGCCGGCCCGCGTGGACGTACGTGGTGCGCGACAACGCCGCGTTGGTTCTCCGGCCGGGTGGCACGGAACAGAACGAGGTGCTCGCGGTTGGCTTGCGCGCCAAGAATGGTGGAAAGTCGCGCGATCTCCTCGAAACCGAATGCCGCATGCATCTGCAAGGAGGCGACGTTGTCTTCGTCGGTGAAGTAGTGCACGGCATCGGCACGCGCCCACACCCACTCGACGCGCGCCCGGGTCAGAGCCAGACCGATGCCCTCTCGGCGATGGGAAGGATGTACGGCCAGACCACCGAGGTAATACCCCTCCGGCGCACCGCCTTCGGGGGCCGATTGGTGATGCGTCTTGGCGGCTGCGACGATCTTGCCGTCGACGACTGCGACCACGACGAGCCGATCGTCGAGATCGCTCATGACTGCGAAGTCCCAAGCTCGCCTGCCGCACGCTTCATGGACGGCGTTGATCTCCGCGAGGTCGTCGAGCGATGCCGACCGGATGATCACGTCGCCGAGCGTAGTGCGCGCCGCGAGACAGGAACAGCTTCACGACACCACCCTGTGCTTCCCCAGTCCGGAGGTTCCTCAACCGGGCACCGCGCGCTCGTGCCATTCCGCACGCAAGGCGGCCGCGGTCTTTCACGATGCGGGCGTGGCTCGCGACAAAGTAGGCGCGGCGTGGGGATCCACACCCGACAATGATCGAGTCATGAGACGTCATTGGACACCGCTCGCCTTCGCCTACCTAGGGCTCGCGATCGTCGGGCTGATCGGCACCTGGTACTTCAACGTGCTCGCGATCATCCAGATGCGGGACTACCTCGGCGACCTGGCGACCAGGGGTCCTGCCGTGTCGTCGTTCACGGTCGACCTACTCGTGGTAGCTGTCGCAGGGAGCATCTTCATCATCGTCGAGGCTCGGCGCCTGCGGATGCGATTCGGCTGGCTCTACGTCGCCGGTGCGGCGATCACCGCGTTTGCCTTCACTTTCCCGCTGTTCCTCGCGATGCGCCAGCGACGCACCACCGAGCTCGCCCGCTCCGAATTGTGACGCCCCTGGCGATGCAGGGCTGCGGCTGATCGCGCCTGAGGGACTGATCGCGCCTGAGGTAGCCGACCGGTCGCCAGCTTCAGCGTCGGTGCGAGGCCCAACGACGTGCAATCGATGACTCGCGGGGATCTCTCCGCAAGCAGGGCGAACGCTCGCTGGTTGCGCGGGACCTGCGCGTGGAGCGGCTCGACTGATGGGGTCACCTCCTTCGATCCGGCGCGGCCATCTCGAACCAGCCCGGGTTCGCGGGCCTCGCCAGGAAGATCCGGAGCGGCGAGTCCTCCTGCCTCGCTCGCCGCCTGTTCACGGTAACGCCGGACCTCGGGGGCAAGGCGGTGAGAGGACACATCAGCTGTCGTTGATCTCCATGGTCATGTAGGCCGCGCCGCCCCATCCGAAGGTCACCTGCTGATCGGGTGTCATGCCCGGGGGCCGCTGATCTTCGGCGAGCTTGTCAAAGGCGAGCGACACTCCAACCGCCCGCTCCGCGGTGGCATCGTGGGGCGTGCACTGTACTTCGGTCGCAGCGCCATCGGTCAGCAGCAGGCAGTTCTGCGGTCCGTGCCCGCTCGATACTCTGGCGACCCAGAGCGCCCATCCGTAGTGGACGCCGAGTGGCTGCGCCCACATTGTCACGCCGTTGGCGGGGAACATCGGCGCATCGGGCCGCGAGGAGACGTCGATGAACTCGCCGCGCACCCTGTCGACGAGCAGAGGGATGGACACACGACCGTTCGCGGTGAGGTCGGTCGCAGCGGGCCTTATGAGAGACGGCGTGGTGGCCGCGCCAGCGCGGATCGGGTCCGGCACCGTCTGCGCCCCGTCGACCGCGCCGAGGGCGGCCGCGAACAGCGTGACCGAGGCGACGAGGCCGACGATCAGAAGGCGGCGGGGCGAGGGGCGGCCTGTGGCCGGTCCGTCGGCCGTCGGGCCCGCGTCGGATGCCGGTCCTCGGTGAGTGAAGGGATCGGGGGTGGAGGCCTCGGGCTCTGGGGTGCCTGCCGTCCATGACGGCGCGGGTGCGGCCTCAGACCGGGCTGCGAGGGCGAGCCCTTCGAGCTGGGACAGACGCTCCAACGCGACTTCGTCCCCGGCGATGTCGGCGTCCCGGTCGTACGCGCGGCGACGTAGTGCGGCCAGTTCGGCACGGGCAGCGGCATCCATCGTCAGCCGATCCTGCCCGCGCCGGGTGTGCGCGTCTTTGAGCTCGCCACGTTGTCACGCTACGCCCCGACAGGGGCGGCAGCGACGGGGTTCACAAGACCGGCCTCGGGTGCTCTTGGGCCCAAAGGCTCGGTTGGAGTCGTGCGCGCCCTCAGCCGTATCAGCCCCGTCCGGGCCGTTCTCCTCATCCGACGCGCGTCCGGCGTCGGTCGACGGCTCGGACCGTGATCGTCGACCCGATGATCGCGATGATCCCGATCCCCAGGGCGAGGGCCAACGCGGTGAAGCCGCCGAGGGTCGATGAGATCGTGGCACCGACGAGCGCGTAGCACGCGGTCGCCGTGTACCAGATGGACCCGTGGCTGATCACGACGAACAGGACCGCGGTTCCAGCGGCTGCGGCCACGACGAGCAGCTGCCACGTGGTGCCCCAGCCCCCTTCGATGGGGGCGCCGGTCGCCTGAACGACGGTGGCGACGTTCAGGTACAGGGCGATGGAGGTCCATCCGGCGTACAGCCCTTCCGACAGATACAGAACCGTGCGGTCAATGCGTCGCCATCCGGCGACCTCTTCCCGGTGGGCCGTGATCCTCCGCCACGCGACGACGTGGGCGGCCACGATGACGACGAACACCACGAGTGTCAGTGGCGACTGCTGACCGAGGGATGCCGCCGCCAGCCACACGCCGAAGCCGGCGTAGACGACGCTCAGGGGCGCCACGAGACGGTCCCTCAGGGGCGATTCCCGCACCGCCGGGCGGAGCTGCAGGATCGACCACAGGATGCTCGCCGTGATGATGACCGCCCAGATCGAGAACATCGCCCCCGGCGGGATCAGCGGCGAGAACTCGACTCCGGATCGGAGCTGGTTCGGCGACCACAGCGTGAACGCCAGATTGGAGACGAGCTGGCCTACCGCGAAGAAGACCACGCATGCGCGGCCCACGAGACGGCGGTCGATACGGACGCCTCGACGTGCTTGCGATGCTTCGACGGAAGATGACATCGGATACCTCGTCCCCTTCGGGATCGACTTCTCACGGCCACTCCCGCAGACCGCTCGATGGGTCCGCGCGAGAAGAGCAGCGCTCGATGGTGTCTTCCGGATATCGGCTCCGTGCGGATGCACCCGTCGAACATTCGCGCGCACGCCGAACTCCCGCATCGGCATCCGACGGCCGGGCGGCTGGAGGGAGGGGATTCTCTTAGCGCTCACGCAGTTGTTTGGCAGATACTGATGCATAAGATGCAGTCACTGTAACTTAGCGGAGAGGAATCATATGCCCGAGAAGACCCGTCCGCCCCTCGTCGACGAGGGGCGACAGCATCCGTCACCCGTCGTGCGAGCGGTCGACGTCACCCGCACCTACGGACGCGGCGATGCCGCTTTCCACGCGCTCCGAGGTGTGAACCTCGAGGTGCGCCGCGGCGAGTCACTGGCGATCGTGGGCAAGTCCGGCTCGGGCAAGTCCACCCTCATGCATCTGCTCGCCCTGCTCGACCGCCCGACGGGCGGACGCATCGACATCGACGGGCGCGACGTCGCCGTCCTTCGCGAGCGCGACGCCAACGCCCTGCGGAACGCGCAGTTCGGCTTCGTGTTCCAGCAGTTCTTCCTCACGGCCGGGCAGACCGTGTTCGAGAACGTGAGCCTTCCTCTCGTCATCGGCGGCATGCCCGCCAGGGAGCGGCGGCGCCGGGCGATGGATGCGCTCACCGCGCTCGGAATGGCAGACAAAGCCGACAACCGAGCCAACGATCTCTCCGGCGGCCAGAAGCAGCGAGTCGCCATCGCCCGCGCCCTCGTGAACGACCCGTCGGTCATCTTCGCCGACGAACCGACCGGCAATCTCGACTCCGCGACCGGTCAGACCGTGGAGGAGATCCTCTTCGGGCTGCAGCGCGAACGTGGCATCACACTCGTCGTGGTCACCCATGACGCCGATCTCGCCCGCCGCTGCGATCGCACGATCACGATCGCCGACGGGCTCATCGCCGCAGACTCCGTGCCTGGCGATCTCGCGACCGAGGGGGTGAGCGGATGAAGACCGCAGACATCCTCCGCGCTGCTGCGCGCAACTCCTTCCGCAGCAAGCTGCGGACGACGTTGACAGTGCTCAGCCTGTTCGTCGGAGCCTTCGCCCTGACGCTCACGACAGCTCTGGGAGCCGGCGTCAGCGACTACGTCCAGCGTCAGGTCGCGACGCTCGGCGCGAACGACATCCTCCTCGTCTCGCCGGCTGCGACGACGTCGACGTCCGACGGCCCGACCGAGTACGACCCCGACGGGCGCCAGCAGTCGGGCCAGGCGACGCCGCTGACCTCGGGAACACTCCTCAATCAGGCTGACGTCGACACGATCGAAGGCATCGACGGCGTGCGCCGCGTCGAGGCGATCGACCAGATCTCGGTCGACTGGATCGAGGCATCCAGCGGCGGCGCGCGCTACGAGGTCGACGTCAACCCGACGTCCTCGATCGGGCAGAGCGACCTCGTCGCCGGCGAGCAGCTCGACCAGGATTCCTCGGAAGCCCAGATCGTCCTGCCTGAGGACTACGTGAGCGCCCTGGGCTTCGAGGACGCGGATGCCGCGATCGGCCAGAAGGTCATCCTCGGATACACCGACGCCGAGCAGGCGCAGCAGCAGGTCGAGGCGACGGTCGTCGGTGTGGCCCGTGCGAGCCTCTTCGCCGCCGGCGCCGGGACCAACTCGGCGCTCACCGCACAGGTGGCAGATGCGCAGGCCGTTCCGGGGCAGCCGCGCGCCTGGCCGATCGCTGTCGCGTATCTGGACGGGTCGGGAAGCGGCGGCGCAGTGACCGACGACGATATCGCCGCCGTGAAGTCCGACCTCCAGGCCGACGACCTCGCCGGGCAGACGATCGAGGATCAGCTCGGCGTCGTGCAGACGGTCATCAACGGGATCATCGGGGTGCTGAGCGCCTTCGCCGTCGTGGCACTGCTGGCCGCATCCTTCGGCATCGTCAACACGCTGCTCATGAGCGTGCAGGAGCGCACTCGCGAGATCGGCCTCATGAAGGCGATGGGCATGTCGAACGGGCGGATCTTCGCGCTGTTCAGCCTCGAGGCCGCGGTCATCGGGCTGCTGGGAGCGACGATCGGGGCCCTCACGGCGATCCTCGTCGGGTCGGCGATCGCGAACGTCGCGGCCGACACCCTGCTGGCCGACCTTCCGGGCCTGCGGATCCTGCTGTTCGATCCGGTCAATGTGATCGCTGTGGTCGGCATCATCACGGTCATCGCGTTCCTGTCCGGCGTCCTCCCGGCGCGACGGGCGGCGCGCCAGAACCCGATCGAGTCGCTACGGTACGAGTGACCCCAGGAGTGCAGATCATGTCGACCCCACCGCCTCCGCGGCGACGCGACGCCGTCGCGAAGACCGCCGCGATCGAGCGTGCCGCCATCGATCTCGTGATCGAGCACGGCTACGACTCGGTGACGGTCGACATGATCTGCGCCCGGGCCCACGTCAGCCAGCGCACCTTCTTCAATCACTTCCGGACGAAGGATGCCGCGGTCATCGGCGCCGGTCCTCCATCGATCGACGAGCGGGCGGCACGCGAGTTCATCGTGTCGAGCGGACCGCTTCTGATCGGCGCGGCCGAGCTCATCCGCATCGATCCGGGTGCCATGGCCGCCGATCCCGAGCTCCTCGCCCGTCGCATCCGGGCCGTCGGGACCAGCTCCGCCCTCATGGCGAGGCAGATGGAGCGGCTGGCCGGCCTCGAGCAGGAGCTCGCCGAGATCATCCTGCTACGGCTGCGCACGCAGTTCCCATCAGAGGATGCGTCGCACCTCGCCGTGCAGGCGGAGCTCACGACGCATATCCTCGCGGGAGTCATGCGGTACATCGGGCAGTCCTGGGCCAAGCAGGTCGAGGCGGGCGATGCGCCGCAGATCGACCCCTCCGCCATCGGCGAGGTGCTCTCCGCCACGCTCGCGAAACTGGGGTGACGGCGGCCTCCGAGCCCATGTCACCCTGGAACTTTCGTTACTTGCGTTCGGTTAACTAGACATTTCGTAATGCCTGTTACATGATGGGACCGGCGCTCACCGTCGAGCTCCCACGAGAAAGGTCCACCGATGGCAATCCTCACCCCCCGCCTGCGCCGCGCCAGTCTCGCGACCGCCGCGCTCGCCGCTGCTGGCATCCTCATCGCCGGCTGTACCGCCGCCTCGGGCGCCGACAAGAGCTCCGACGAGGGAGCGTCCGCCGCCCCTGTCGACATCCTGGGCACCGACATCGCCGTCGATGAGGATGCGCGCGCGCTGCTCCCCGCCGACGTCGCCGAGGCCGGCGCCGTCAAGGTCGCGACGGACGCCCCGTACGCACCCTTCGAGATGTTCGTCGAGGAAGGCTCGGAGGAGCTCACGGGCGTCGACGTGCTCCTCGGCCAGGCGATCGGGGCCAAGCTGGGCATCGACTTCGACTTCGCCCAGCAGGGCTTCGACGGCATCATCCCCGCCCTCCAGGCCGGCAACTTCGACGTCGCGATGTCGGCGATGACCTCGAGCGTCGAGCGCATGGATGTGCTGACGTTCGTGGACTACTCGGCGTCGGGAACCGGCATCCTCACCCGCGCCGGCAACCCCGACAAGATCGAGACCTACCTCGACCTGTGCGGAAAGGACGTCGCCGTTCAGACCGCGACGAGCCAGGTCGACCTCGTCAACGAAGTGTGGCAGGCAGACTGCAAGGCCGAAGGCCTCGAGCCCGTGAACCTCAGCGAGTTCCCCTCGGATTCCGACGCCCAGCTCGCGATCACCGCGGGCAAGGCCGTCGCCTCGCTGCTCACGAAGCCCAGCGCCGGGTACGTCGCGAAGACGACGAACGACGGCAAGACCTTCATGGTGGTCGAGGACTCCACCGCCCCGAACGGCTACGATGCGACGCTGAACGGCATCGGGGTGCTCAAGGACGACCAGGAGCTCGCCGAAGCGATCCAGGCGGCACTCCAGAGCCTCATGGATGACGGGACCTACACGGCGATCCTCGGCGAATTCGGCGTGGAGGGCATCGGCATCGACGCAGCGACCATCAACGGCGCCAAGTCCTGAGCCGACTCCGGTGCGGCCGCCGTCGTCGGCGGACGCACCGGTTCACCGCGGAAGCGGCACGCCGTTCCGCAAACCGATCGATCACCCCACCACGAACCTGAACTCACCGAGGAGCATCATGGCCGCACCGTCGCCGCAGGTCGTCACCCCGACCGCGGGGGACGCATCGGAGCCCCGCCGCCCCGCGCCTATCACCGCTGTCCCGCTGCGCCACCCGTGGAGGTGGGTGTCCGGCATCATCGTGGGCCTTGTCGCCGCCTCGCTCGCCCTCGCCTTCGCGCAGAATCCCAACATCGACTGGCCGACCGTCGGCGAGTACCTGTTCGCACCACTGACGCTTCAGGGTCTCGCGACCACGATCTTCCTCACCGTCGCCGCCATGGCGATCGGGCTCGGCGGCGGCATCGTCGTCGCCATCATGCGCCTCTCTCCCAACCCCGTCATGCGGGTGGTGAGCGGTCTGTTCGTCTGGGTGTTCCGTGGCACGCCCGTGCTTCTGCAGCTCATCTTCTGGGGCTTCATCGGGGCTTTCCTGCCGGAGATCGTGCTCGGCATCCCCTTCACCAGCATCGAGTTCTGGTCGGTCGAGACGAGCGACCTGATCCCGGCCACCATCGCCGCCCTCCTCGCACTGGGCCTCAACGAGATGGCCTACGCCTCCGAGATCGTGCGTGCCGGCATCCAGTCCGTCGACCACGGCCAGACCGAGGCGGCGCACTCTCTCGGCATGACGCCGGGGCGGACGATGCGGCGCATCGTGCTGCCGCAGGCCATGCGCGTCATCGTCCCGCCGATGGGCAACGAGGTCATCACGATGCTCAAGACGACGGCCCTCGTGTCGGTGATCGCCGGCCGCGATCTCATGTCGAACCTGCAGGCCGCCTACGCACAGAACTTCAAGATCATCCCGCTGCTCATCGTCGCGGCGATCTGGTACCTCGCGCTCACGAGCATCCTCGCGATCCCGCAGGCATGGCTCGAGCGCCGATTCGGCCGCGGCGTGGCCGGCGCCCGCGAGTCGGCCGTCAGCCGCGTGCTGCGCACCTGGAAGGGCGGAAAGAAGTGACCATCATGCTCCCCACCGAACCCACCGACGCCCTCGCGACCGACACGACCGCGATCATCGATGCGCGCGACGTGCACAAGCGCTTCGGCTCGCTCGAGGTGCTCAAGGGCATCACGCTCCAGGTCGAGCGCGGACAGGTCGCGTGCCTTCTCGGCCCCTCCGGCTCAGGCAAGTCCACGTTCCTGCGCTGCATCAACCACCTCGAGAAGATCGACGCCGGCATGATCCGCGTCGCCGGCCGCACTGTCGGCTACGAGGAGCGCAACGGCAAGCTCTACGAGTTGCGCGAGAAGGATGTCGCGAGCCAGCGCCGGGGCGTCGGCATGGTCTTCCAGCGGTTCAACCTCTTCCCGCACATGACGGCGCTGGAGAACATCATCGAGGCGCCGATGCAGGTGCGCGGCACCTCCCGCGCTGCGGCCAAGGAGCGCGCGGCGGAGCTGCTGAACCGCGTCGGTCTCGGCGACAAGGCCGGCGCTTACCCGAGCGCGCTCTCGGGCGGTCAGCAGCAGCGGATCGCGATCGCCCGCGCCCTCGCGATGGACCCCGAGGTCATGCTCTTCGACGAGCCGACGTCGGCGCTCGACCCCGAGCTCGTCGGCGACGTGCTCGACGTCATGCGCGACCTCGCGGCATCCGGCATGACCATGATCGTCGTGACCCACGAGATCGGCTTCGCCCGCGAGGTCGGCGACGTAGCGGTCTTCATGGACGGCGGCGTCGTGGTCGAGCAGGGTCGCCCGGCGGATGTGCTGGTCAACCCGCGTGAAGCTCGGACCCAGGCGTTCCTCGCCAAGGTGCTGTGATGACGGCCGCTCCACGCGCCGCCGCGCCGCCGTCCGCGGTCGCGCTCCGCGACCTCGCGCAGGCGGCCATGCCCGTCTTCCGGCGCGAGCTCGCCGAGCTTGTCTCAATCGACTCCGGCTCCGACTCGCCGGCCGGTGTCGACGCCGTCGGCGACTGGTGCGCCGCTCGGCTCGCGTCCCTCGGGCTCGACGTCGAGCGGATCCCCACTCCTGCCGTTGCGGGCAGGCGCTTCGGCGGCGTCGTTGTCGGGCGCCTGCGGGGGAGCGGCAGCCGACGCATCCTGCTCTTCGCGCACCTGGACACCGTCTTCGTCGAGGGCACTGCGGCCGCGCGGCCCTATCGGGAGGAGGGCGGGCGGGCGTACGGGCCCGGGGTCTGCGACGACAAGGGCGGCGCGCTGGCCGGGGTCCACGCGGCCGAGCTGCTGATCCACGCCGGCTTCACCGACTTCGCCGAGCTCGTGATCGCGCTGACCCCGGACGAGGAGGTGGGTTCGCCCGCGTCCGGCAGTGTTCTCACCGGGCTCGCGGCGGAAGCGGATGCTGCGCTCTGCCTCGAATGCGCGCGGGAGAACGGCGACCTCGTCGTCGCGCGGAAGGGTGTCGCCGATGTGCGCATCGACATCCGGGGGCGCGCCGCTCACTCCGGGGTCGAGCCGCACCGAGGCCGCAACGCCGCCGTCGAGGCCGCACATCTGCTGCTCGATGTGCAGGCCCTCAACGGCATCCGGCCGGATGTCGCGGTCAACATCGGCGTCGTGAGCGCCGGGGAGCGCACCAACGTCATCCCGGCCGCGGCCCTCCTCTCGGGTGAGGTGCGTTCGACGACACTGGCCGACCTCGAGTGGGCACTCGATGCGATCGAGGAACGCGCAGCAGCGACCGTGATCGACGGCGTCACGGCAGGCGTCGAGCGCCTCGCCGTCTGCCCTCCGCTCGAGACGGGGTCGACGCTCGCACTGTTCGAGAAGGCGATCGCGGCCGGAGAGGAACTCGGCATCGAGCTCTCCGGCGCTGCGACCGGCGGTGTCTCGGACGCCAACTTCGTCGCCGCGACCGGCACGCCGGTCCTCGACGGCCTGGGCCCGATCGGCGGCGACGACCACGCCGAGTCGGAGTGGCTCGACCTCGAGAGCGTTCCTGAGCGACTCGCTCTGCTCGCCGCCCTCGTCGTGCGCATCGCGAGCGAGTGAGCGCGATACTGTCGACTGCGGAGGTGCTCGAGATGGCCGATGCCGGCATTGCGGAATCGATCCGTCGGGGATTGAGCGACTGCTCTCCTGCCGAGCGCAAAGTCGCCCGCGTGCTGCTGGCCGCCTACCCCTCGGCGGGATTCGAGACGGTCGCACGGCTCGCCGACCGCGCGGGGGTGAGCGGGCCGACCGTCCTGCGTTTCGTTCAGCGGCTGGGCTACCGCGGGTTCCCCGACTTCCAGGAGGCACTGCGCCGCGATCTCGATGAGCGCTCGGCCTCGCCGCTGCGGATCCACCAGACCCGGGTTCTCGCCGAGGAGCCGAGCGGGTCGCTCCACAGCCGGGCAGCGGCGATCTCGACGGCCACGCTCCAGCGCACCTTCGACGAGCTCAGCACCCACGACCTCGACCGATGCGTCGAGCTGATCTCGGGAGCATCCGGGTCCGTCGTCATCGCCGGCGGCCGGTACAGCGGGCTGCTCGGACGAATTCTTGCGCTGCACCTCGAGCAGCTCCGCCCACGCGTCCGCATGCTCCCCGACGAGCCGTCCGCGCGCGCGGCGATGATGGCCGACCTCGGTCGGCGCGACGTGCTGGTGCTCTTCGACTACCGGCGCTACGAGGAGCACACGCTGCGGCTCGCCCGCGTGGCCCGCGCCCAGCACACATCAGTCGTGCTCTTCACGGATGCCTGGCTCTCGCCGATCTCGTCGGAGGCCGACGTCGTGCTCACCAGCGAAACGGCGGCGCCTTCCCCCTTCGACGCGCTGACACCGGTCATGGCGCTGATCGAGACCGTTGTGGCGGGATGCTTCGACCGGCTCGGCGACGCGGCCGTGGGCCGCATGGCCCAGGCCGATCAGCTCGCCGGCGAGCTCGGCCTCTACTGAGCGGGTTCAGACCCGCCCCACGGGGCACGCAATGACAGTTGGATGCGCCCGGCCGTCGCAACGGCCGGGCGCATCGCAGTCCGCGGGTCAGTCCGCGTCGGCGATCTCGACGCGGAGGTCGGCGAACGAGACGTGGCCGCCGGACGTGGTCCAGGCGCGTGTGCCCTGGTCGCGGGTCAGGGTCGTCTCGAACCGCGGGTCGGTCTCGTAGGTGACGCCTGTGCCGACACCCGAGGCTGAGGCCACGACGGCCTGGCCGAGGTCGCGCATCGTGTAAGCGCCACCCGCGCCGTCGATGGAGTCCCACAAGTCGGCGACGGGTGCGGCATCCTCACCGCCGGGCTTCACCTTGGTCGCGCCCTTGCCCTTGGCGATCGCGGCGTTGTGGCGCAGGTCGATGCTGTCGCCGGCGTTCGCATAGCTCCAGCGCACGCCCGTGACGGTCTGGTCAGTCCGCACCGCGTTCGACACGTCGATGATCGAGGCGCCGTGCTCGCCGATGACACGTCCCTGCCCCGTCGTGCGGTCGAGGACCACGGCCGTCGTCTCGTCGACGCCGAGCACGTACGGGTGCCCGGTCGCGAGTGCGAGGGTGATCGCCCGGCCCTCCCGGCCCCACGTCGTGAAGTGGCTGTCGAGCAGGACGCCGTCGACGAAGCCGAAGCCGCCGTACGGGAGGTAGCCGAGCGCAGTGGCGTCATCGAGGTAACCGGCGGTCGCACCGTCGCGCCAGGCCTGGTACGACTCTCCGCCCGTGACCATGTCCGCCCCCTGCTGGATCGTGAGTCCGGCGCTGACGCCGGCGACGACCCCGCGGGCGGCGACGCTGCGGATAGCGGTCATGGCCGGCGTGTCGGCGCAGTCGCTGAAGGCCTCGAGTTCGGCGTCCGCGCACTCGAACAGCGTCCGGACGTACCGCATCTGGTCGCCCCCGCCGAAGAAGACGCCCGTGGACGCCGCGATCTCGGCAGCGACGCCGGTGTCGAGGGCCATCGCCGGGGTGTAGCCATCGCCGGCGTAGTCGACAGCCTCGTCGATCGGCACCGAATAGGTCTCGGCCCCGAAGCTCTGGAAGAGGCCCGAGTAGTAGAGGCTGTTCGCCGCCGCGTTGTTCTCGTCGGGGTTCGCGGCCTGCTCCGGCGTCGCGGCGGACGAAGCGGCTGCCGTCACGATCGCGATGCGCGCATGCTGAGGACCCGCGCCGTCGGGGTCGGCGAGGTCGACGATCGCTTGGAGGATCTCGGCGTTCTCCTTGAGGTTGCCACCGATCAGGACGGCGTGCGGGGAGGACTTCTTAGGCGCCTGCACCGGTGGTGCGGCGATCGCGGATGCCGCGGGGACGAGGACCAACGCGGTGCCCAGGGCGAAGGCGCCGAACGCGGAGGAGGGTCGATGCACGGTTTCTCCTTTGAAACATGAGATACAGAATGACTATTATCGCGCACGAATCTAATGCATGTTACAGAACGACGGAAGAGGCTGCGCGATGATGCGACTCGATTCCCTGCTCGATGTCGAAAGCCCCGACGACCCGGCACCGGCCCGCGTCTCCGTGGAGGCGATGCACGCGGTCTCGCCCGAGACCGAGGAGCTCGTGGACGAGGTGCTGCGCTACGCGCGGGAACGGATGCTGTTCGCCGACGGGCGCGTCACCCGATCGCGACATACCACCACAGGAACACACCGAGAACGGCCAGGTTGACGTCCGGGCAGGAGCGCCTTGAGCAGTCGTGATCAGGGCACCGTCGGTGCTGGCCCTACAGGCAGCCTGATACGTGTCAGCTGCTAGGAGCAGCCGCCCACAACGATGGTGCGGACGGCTGCGTACGCTCCGCGCCTACCCACGCTCGTTGTCGAGAGAGCTGAAGTGCTCGTCCGGAGCCTCGGGCGCGATCCGTTCGTAGACGTCCTGCCATCGCAACCATTGGATAGCGAACCAACTGATCCGGTCACCCTCGATCTCATCAGTTGACGCGCGAATCTTGAACCAAGTGGCCAGACTCCACGTCACTTGTCGTCGAAGGGATCGCATCGGCCGCAAGAGTTCAATGACAAGCGTCGCGGCCACCCCCGCGACGAGAGCGCTCCTCGTCGCTGTGACGAGGAGCGTCGGGGTAGTCAACTTGTCCGAGATCCACGAGGTGAGGCCGATTGCGATCGCGCCCGGCAGAGCAATGTTGACCAGCACCTCCAAGATCGGAAGGTCGCGGTTCGTCCTGCCGCGGTACCAAAACACCGCCGCGACAACCATCCATATGCCAGCGCCAATGAGCGCCAGCGCGGCGACCCACACTGAGACGGCCGCCATCGCAACCAGAATCGCGAAGGGGCTTCCTCGCTCGCGAGCACTCTGCATCTGCTCGTCGATTCGCAGTGCTTCCTGGATCGCGACAAGACCGCAGGCGATTGACGATAGCCCGAGCCCGAAGCCGCTGGCTGAAACAAAAGCGGCCGTCGCACTGGTTCCTTCAAATCCAGTCACGGCGGCGGCCGCCACTAGTACTCCGGCCAGGACCAGAGCAGCACCTTGGAGATCCGCGGGAACGAGAAAACAACCGACGCCACAGACCAGTGCGGCGCTCCAGTAGATTACGCGAAGGGTTCGCGCTCTCGGAGCTCGGGCGGGTACGCGAATACTCGCCGCGACGGCGGCGACGATCAGAGATGAGACTCCAACGACTACTAGCCACGGAATGGAGAGCACGGTCAGGAGAACTGCCGCAACGTTTGCGAGCCCGAAGAAGCCGAGGGCGACGCCATACCTGCGAACAAACGACGCACGTTTCTGGTCACCAGCCTCCACGGGTAGATAATGACACCATTCAGAGTTCGCGAACGATCGGCGCAGCACACAATTCGCTCCGCGGCACGGCTCATTGCTCTCGCGACCAACGAATTGCCGATGGAGGTCACTCAGGACCGCGAACTCGGTGGTGTGGCGTTGCGAGCGGAGATTGACGACAACCGCGCCGCCACGATCGGCCTGCTGCCCCAGCGCAAGTGGGCGACACGGATCGATCTGCCAGGATTCTCCGAGATCATGCCGAATCCTGGGCTTCCTCGGCGACTGCCGGCTGACGCGATCCTGGTTTCGCTGCTCGGCGACCTTGCCCGTATCGGCAGTTCAGGCGGCGTGGATGATGACGGCGAACTAAGCATCCCTCGCGAAGGCGAGTATGAGACGTGGCCCACTCGGAGGGCGCGGACCTATGTCGCCCTCACTCTCCTCGCGCTGGTCGCCACCGAACGCATCCCCTCGATGATGTCCAACGGGCGCCTATGGGCACGCGACATCGCGGTCGTGGAGCTTCGTGGCCTCCTCGGCACTCATGCAGGCTTACGCAGACTCCTCACGCGACAATTGGCACAGGAGCGAACCCGCCCCGCGCCTCGCTAACCCATGACGTTGCCCTGAACGCGCGCCCACCGGAGCGGTCGTTGCGTCCACTCGATGTGTAGCGGCCAGGGAGGCGTCCGCAAGCCGGTCCCCGACCGTGCGACTTCGTCCTTGGAGATGGCCGACGACCGCCGTCTGTGACCAGCCCAGGGATCAGATATCCGCCGACGTGCCAGGTCGCCCCCACCACGACGATCCGCATGCTGGACCTCCCGGTCCTCGGCGTTACGGGTTGATGTGGATGCGGTAGAGGCTGGTGGATGCGGTGATGTAGAGCGTCGTACCGTCCTCGCCTCCGAAGCAGACATTGGACACGATCTCGGGAACGGGGATCGCGCCGACACGGACACCCTCCGCATCGAAGACGACGACGCCGGTGGCGCTGGATGCCCAGACGCGCCCGCGGGCGTCGACGCGCAGGCCGTCGCACACTCCGTCGCCGATCAGCGCGAAGGTCTCTCCCTGATCGCATGCGCCGTCGCGCACGCGGTAGCGGCGGATGTGGCGCGGGACGCCCAGCTGCGTGGCCCCTGCCGTGTCCGACACGTAGAGGACCGTCTCATCCGGTGAGAACGCGAGGCCGTTCGGATGCACCATATCGGTGATCACCGGCCGCAGCTCTCCCATCCGCTCGTCGAAGCGGAACACGAAGCATCCTTCGTACTCGGGCGCCGCGGCGTGTCCTTCGTGATCGGAAAGGATGCCGTAGGGCGGATCGGTGAACCAGATCGCGCCGTCCGAAGCGACCACCACGTCGTTCGGCGAATTGAAGCGCACGCCGTCCCACCGATCGACGATCGGCGTCACGACCCCGTCGACGTCGCGCTCGATCCGGCGCAGTCCGTGTGAGCACTGCACGACCCGACCCTCGAGATCGAGGGTCCGACCGTTCGTGAACTCGACTCCGGCTCGATACACGTCTACGCGGCCGGTCGCGGCGTCGAACTGCAGGATCCTGTCGTTCGGGATATCGCTGCAGCGCACGGCTCCAGCATCCGGGAGCCAGACCGGTCCCTCGGCCCACGCCATACCGGTGTACAGGCGCTCCAGCTGTGCACCCGGCTGAATCAGAGGCGTGGTCTCGGTCATTCCAGTGTCAACTGTGTCATGTTGCTACCGAACGCGCCGACGGGCCTGCGGATCCTCGGAGCCGAAACCGCGTCGGGGTGCGCGGCGTCGTCGATGAGGTCGTCCGGCCGGTCGCGGGGCCCCAAAGGGGGTCCCTCAGAGTTCTTTGGGGATGCGGTCAGGCGGCGGGCGGGGTAGCCGGAGTCAGCACGATGAGCGGACTGTGCGCGATCATCTCGTCGACATCGTCTCTGCGCCATCGGCGTGCGGCGGCCTCGATGAGCGGCCGCGCTTCGTGGGGATCGGTGATGACCCGTGCCGTGGCAGGGACGTCGGCGTGGATGCCCTGCTTCAAATGCACGATGACGTGGGGGTCTGCGGTGATGTTGTGTATCCAGTCCCTTGTGCGGTCTCGACGCGGCATCCCTGTGATGAACAGCACGCCGTCCTCATCGTGCAGGAAGATCTCGATGCGGCGAGGTAGCCCGCTACGGCGCCCGGTCGTCGTCAGGTCGATGAGCTGACTTCGGTGCAGGGCCGTGGTGACGTCGTTGTTCACACCTGTTGAAGCAATCTCGCTGCGGCACACATTCCACACGATCGGTGAGACATTCCGGGCGTAACGCTGATGGCCAACGTCCCCGGCAGCAAAGCCAGGTCGGTCGCCAGCGGGTCGTTGGGCGCTTGATCGCCGGGCGTAAGCCGGTCCTCCAGCGTGCGCGCGCCATAGGACTCGCCCGTCGTCTGGGAACGCGGCGGCTCTGGTGCACGATGACCCAGCCGGTGAAAACGCCCGCGTGGCCGCCCTATTCGCGCGGCCACGCGGAGAGTGTCGCAGCCGCAATCGGGCTAGGACGCCGTCCCGTGTCAGTGGTCGTCGCGGGGACGCTCCTCGCCGTTCTCGGGCGCGTCGGACTCGTCTCCAGCAGGTGACATCTCGCCGGCGTGCGGCTCCGGCTCGTCGGCCGCGACGTCGGCCTGATCAGGCCCCGTAGCGGTGCCACCGTCTTCCGCGGAGTGCTCGGCGGACGCCGGCGACTCCCCCGACTCCGGCTCAATGCTCGTTTCATCCGGAGCGCCACTCGTGGCCTCGGTCTCGGATTCGACGTCACTCGTCGCGTTGCCGGCTTCGCCCGACTCCGTGACGGGCTCGGGCTCGGGCTCGGCGAGGGTCTCCGACTCATCAGGCGTCTCCGCCGGGGCGTCATCCGTCACGCCGGGCGTGGAGTCCGAGGCCCGGGCCGCCTCGTCTGCGAGCTCATCGCGATCCCCCGAATCCGTGCTCGCCGGCGCCGGAGTGTCGTCCGACACCTCGACATCTGGCGCCTGTGCGGCTCCAGGCTCAGACACAGCCGGCTCCTCAGCGTCCGCGACCTCCGGAGCGGACGCCACATCGGGCTCCCCCGCCCAGGGCTCGGCAGCGGGCTCGGCAGCGGGCTCGGCCTCAGGCGCAGCAACCTCGGCTGCGAACTCGGCCTCCGGCGCGACACCCTCCGCTGCGGACTCGGCCTCGATAGGTGCAGGCGTCGAGTCCGACACCTCGATGTCGGGGCCTTCCTCGATCTCGGGCACAGCGACCTCGGAGGTCTCGGCCGCGACCGAGCCGCCCACCGCACGCTGGCGACGCTGCCGCCGGGTCTCGAACGCCGCAGCGCCCGCAGCCCCGGTAGCACCGACGGCACCCGAACCCGCAACCTCACCCGAAGCCTCGGCACCAGCAGCACCCCCACCGGCGCCCACGAGCACACCCGCGGCCGCAGCATCCGACTCGCCATCCGGTCCATCGCCCTCGGGACCCGAGCCGCCGTCGCCACCGCCGTCACCCTCGTCGCGGCGGCGCCGGCGCTCAGCGCGCCGCTCCTTCGCGCCCTCGACGAGGTTGTACAGGGTCGGGAGCACGAGCAGCGTCAGCACGGTCGACGACACGAGGCCGCCGATGACGACGATCGCAAGGGGCTGCGAGATGAAGCCGCCCTGGCCGGTGATGCCGAGCGCCATGGGCGTGAGCGCGAAGATCGTCGCCAGCGCCGTCATCAGGATCGGGCGGAGACGTCGCGAGCCACCGGCGACGGTGGCGTCGTGGGCGGTCAGGCCCTTCTCGCGGTACTGGTTCACGAGGTCGACGAGCACGATCGCGTTCGTCACGACGATGCCGATCAGCATCAGCACGCCGATGAGCGATGCGACGCCGAGCGGAACGCCCGTGATGATCTGCAGCAGGATCGCGCCGGTCGCCGCGAACGGCACCGACACGAGCAGCAGCAGCGGCTGGCGCAGCGACTTGAAGGTCGCGACCATCACGATGTAGACGATCAGGATCGCCGCGAGCAGCGCGAGGCCGAGCTGCGAGAAGGCATCCTGCTGCTGGGTCACGACACCACCGAGCGTGGCGTCAGCCGCCGACGGCAGTTCGGCGTCGGCGAGGGCCGTCGTCACCGATGCCGTCGCCGTCTGCAGGTTGTCGGTCGACGGAGTCACGGTGACGGTCGACGTGCGCTGGCCGCCCTCGGTGGTGATCGAGGTGGGGCCTTCGCTCTCTTCGACGGTCGCGACCTGCTCGAGCGGGATCGGGCCGGTGGCGCTCGGCACCTGCAGCTGCCGCAGGTCGTCGAGCGACGCGGGCGTCTCGGACGCCGCGAGGTACACCGTGAGCGACGTGTCGTCGATCTCGACGGTGCCGATCGACTGCGGCTGCATCGTGTTCGACACCAGCGCGCCGACCGCGACCTCCGAGAGGCCGAGCTCCGCGGCCTTGTCGCGGTCCACCGTCACGGCGATGTACGGCAGCGAGGCCGACAGGTTGCTCGTGACCTGGCCCACGCCGACGGCGCCCTCGACGGCCGAGATGACAGCATCCGTCGCGTCCTGCAGGGTCGAGGAATCGGGAGCGGTGACGTCGATCGCGATGTCGGTGGAGCCGAAGCCGCCGCCACCCGCGGCGACGGTGATCTCGCCGGCATCGTCGAGATCGGCGACCGCGCCCTGAACCTCTTCGCGCAGCGCCACCTGGTCGACGCCGGGGTCGGTCGTGATCGAGTACGTGATGCCGCTGCCGCCGCCCGAGAAGGCGTCGCGGAGGGCCGAACCGCTCGAGCCGATCGACACCTGCACGGTCTCGATGCCGTCGATGCCGAGGAGCACCTCCTCGACCTGCTCGGCTGCGGCGCTCTCGGCTTCGAGCGAGGGGGCGGGGCCGATGTCCTGCGTCATCGTGAAGGTGTTCTGTCCCGAGTCGCCCAGGAAGTTCGTCTTCATGAAGGGAGCGGCGGCGATCGTGCCGACGAGCACCAGCACGGCGAGCACGAGGGTGATCCACGAGTGGCGGAGGGTCCAGCGGAGGATCGGCAGGTACGACTTCTGCAGGCGGCTCGGCGGCGCGGCCGGGTCCTCCGGATCGACCGCGACGCCCTCGGCGTCGAGGATCGGCTTGCCGGGCTTGAGGAACCAGTACGCGAGCACCGGAACGATGGTGAGCGCGACGAACAGCGACGCGGTCATCGCGATCGTCACGGTCATCGCGAACGGACGGAACAGCTCGCCCGTGACATCGCCGACGAACGCGATCGGCAGGAACACCGCGACCGTCACGATCGTCGACGCCGTGATGGCCGACGCCACCTCGCGCACCGCGCGACGGATCGAGTCGCCCTTGTCTGCGTCGCCGACGTAATGCCTCTTGATGTTCTCGATGACGACGATGGAGTCGTCGACCACACGCCCGATCGCGATCGTGATCGCGCCGAGGGTCAGGATGTTGAGCGAGTAGCCGAACGCCTGCAGACCGATGAACGTGATGAGGATGCTGGTCGGGATCGAGATCGCCGCGACGAGGGTCGAGCGCACCGACAGCAGGAAGATGAAGATCACGATCACCGCGAAGACGAGGCCGAGCAGGCCTTCCTTCGCGAGGGTGTCGATGGACTCCTGGATGTACGGCGCCTGGTCGAACACGACCGTGAACTCGGCGCCGTCGAGCGAGTCCTCGAGGTCGGGCAGCACCGCGAGCACGCCGCGCGACACATCCACCGTGTTGGCGGCGGGCAGCTTCGTGACCGCGATCGTGAGCGCAGGCTCGCCGTTCACGCGCGAGATGGTCGTGACCGGATCGGCCTCCTCTTCGACGGTCGAGACGTCGCCGATGGTCTTCGGGCCCGCGACGAACTGGTCGGCCGTCGACGGCACGAGCGGCAGAGCCGCGATCTCGTCGACCGACGAGATCTTCGCGCCGGTCTGCACCGTCAGCGTCTCGTCGCCCTCGGTGATCTCGCCGCCGGGGAACAGCACGCCGTTCTGGTCGAGCGCATCGCGGATCGCCTGCTGCGTATAGCCCGCCTCGGCGAGCTTCGCCTGGTCGGGGGTGATCGTCACGCGCTGGCCCACGCCGCCGACGATCTGCGCGGCGTTGACGCCCGCGACATCCTCGAGATCCGGGATGACGGATGCCTCGAGCTGCGCTTGGATCGTCGCCTCGTCGTCGTAGCCGGTCACGGCGAGCTGGATCACCGGGAAGTCGTCGATGCTCGCCGAGATGACGCTCGGCTCGACGCCGGTCGGCAGCTGCGACTTGATGCGGTTGATCGCCTGCGTCATCTTCTGCTCGGCGGTCGCGAGGTCGGTGCCGTAGGTGAAGGACGCCTGCACGATCGAGGCGTTCGTCGTGCTCGTCGCACTCGTCGACTCGAGCCCGGAAACTCCCTGGATGGCGGTCTCGATCGGCACCGACACGTCGTTGCTCACCACCTCGGGCGACGCGCCAGGGTACGTCGAGACGACGATGAGCGCAGGGAACTCGATCGAGGGGATCAGTTCCTGCTTGAGGTTCGTGAGCGCGAGCCCGCCGAAGATGGCGGCGACGATCGTGATCAGCGCGATGAGCGCGCGGTTCTTGAGACTCAGAACGGCGAGGTTCGACACACGGAGGCCTTCGCTGGTGAGGTGATGCAGGGGGAGGGCGCGAGCCCGCTCGATACGGAGATGTATCGGTTTCAGTATTTCATGCGGCTCTCATGAGAACGCTCTCCCGAGCAGCAGCCCCAGTCCTGCCGCGATGGCGGCGAGCGCGAGCGTGCCGAAGAGGTTGAGGGCGGCGTGGCGTCGGCGCTTCCGCTGGGCGAGCAGCACGGTCTCGACCGAGACCGTGCTGAAGGTCGTGTACCCGCCGAGCAGACCGAGCCCGAGCACGAGCGAGAGCTCGGGGGCGATCGCCGTGCCGAGCCCGGTGATCACGCCGAGCACGAACGAGCCCGACACGTTCACCACGAGGATCCCGATGGGGAACCGCGCGCCTCCCGCCGGCGTCGACCACCGGTCGACGACATACCGCAGCCCCGCTCCGATACCGCCCGCAAGCGCGGCGACCAGCAACCACGGGCTCACTCGGCGTCCTCGGGGTACTCGACCTCGCCCGGCCGGTCGGCGATCCGGCGCCCGATGAACAGTCCGACGATCGCGCCGATGACACCCGCGATGACGGATGCTGCCGCCAGCCCCGCCGCGAGCCACGGCGTCGTGACCCACAGAGCCGTGGCCACCGCGAACGCGCTGTACGTGGTGAAGCCGCCCATGATCCCCGTCCCGAGGAACGAGCGCAGCACCGGCCGCCGGTCGTCGAGCCAGCCGACGACGATCCCCAGGATGAGGGACCCGACCACGTTGATCCCGAGCGTCACCCACGGCACGGCCGTCGGGTCGGTCACGGGGTCGAGCACGAGCGCCCTGGCGAGGACGCCGATCGCGCCGCCCGCCACCGTCACCCCGAGGATCCGGGGATCGACGGGCTGCGGCATCCCTTCACGGTACTCGCCCGACGATCGCGGATACCCGGAGCGTTTCGTCTTCGCGCGCCAGAGCGCGCTCCGCTCAACGACCGGTGGTTCCCGGCCGCAGCAGCCCGCGGATCGCGGACTCCGGCGTGATCGACAGGTCGAGCAGGTTTCCCTCGCGGTACCTCGTGAACACGCGCGGGTCGATGTAGGAACCGCGCGCGACCGCCGGCGTGTTGCCGAGGGCCTCGGCCGTCGCCCGCACCGCGAGCACCTCGGCGCGCTTGCGGTCGGTCTTGGTGTCGACGGTGCCGATGCGCGCGAGCGCCTCGGCGGCGAGGATCGTGCCGCGCAGCGTGCGGAAGTCCTTCGCGGTGAACTTGCCGCCCGTGAGCGCCCGCACGTACGCGTTCACCTCCGCCGGGGTCAGCGCGACGCGGCGTCCACCGCGCTGCCACGCGAGCAGCGGCGAGCGCGGCCGGCCCGCGGCCAGGATCTCCATCGCGGCGGCGAGGTCGGCGTCCTCGAGCTCGAGCACCTGGTGCTTGCCGCTCTTGCCAGGAAACGCGAAGGAGACGACGGGCGCCTCGACCGAGACATCACGTCGCTGCAGCGTCGTGAGGCCCCGGCTGCCGTGCGCGGCGAGATAGCGCTCCGAGCCGATGCGCGGCGCCGCGTCGTCGAGCAGGCGGAACGCGACCGCCAGCACCCGCTCGCGGTCGAGGGCCTCGCGCCGGATCGACGTGGTGACGCGTGCTCGGGCGCGCGGCAAGGCCTCGGCGAGCGCGAGCGACCGCGCGAACTTGCCACGGTCGCGGCCCGCGGTCCAGTCGGGGTGGTAGACGTACTGCCGGCGCCCGGCGTCGTCGACGCCCACGGCCTGGATGTGCGCGTCGGGGCGCGTGCTGATCCACACGTCCTGCCACGCGGGCGGGATCACCAGGCCGTGTATCCGGTCCAGGTGCCGGGGCGCGGGCGCGCGACCCTTCGCGTCGAGATACCGGAAGCCCGTCCCGGCCCGCAGCCGACGGAAGCCGGGGTCCTCGTAGGGACGGACGCGCGCGAGCTTCGGCATCCGTTCACGCTACCGGGGTCGCGGGGTCGGCCGACGGGCGTGGGGGACCCGGCGACCGGATCTCCCCCGCGGTCAGTGGTTGCGGATCATCGAGATCAGCTCGGACTTCCTCTTGCTCGAGTAGCCCTTCAACCCCAGCTCCTTCGCGCGCTTGCGCAGCTCGGGAACTGTGCGGTCGTCGTAGTCCTTCGCGTTCGCACCGCGTCTGCCCACCGTCTTTCGGCCCTGTGCCGCCGCGGCATTCGAGATGCGCGCGGCCTTCTCCTTCGAGGCGCCGTCCTTGCGGAGCTCCTCGTACATCTCGCGGTCCTTGAGGGTCGATCCGCGTCGTCCTGGCATGGCTTCCTCCTTCGTTCACCGCCGCGAAGGCGGGTTTCACAGGCCCTTCCCTCCGGTCACGGGCAGGATCGCGCCCGACGTGAACGACGCGTCGTCGCTCGCGAGGTACACGTAGGCGCCGGCCAGCTCGGCGGGCTGACCCGCGCGGCCCAGCGGCGTGTCCTGTCCGAAGGTCGCGAGGCGCTCGGCATCCCATCCCGTCGCGGGGATGAGGGGGGTCCAGATCGGCCCCGGCGCGACGCCGTTCACGCGGATGCCGTTCGGTCCGAGATCCTCGGCGAGCGCCTTGATGAAAGCGACCTGCGCCGCCTTGGTCATCGCGTAGTCGATGAGCGAGGGCGACGGGTTGAACGCCTGGATCGACGTCGTGACGATGATCGACGACCCGGGCTTCAGGTGCGGGATCGCGGCGCGCGCGGTGAACATCTGCGCGTACAGGTTGGTGCGGAACACGCGGTCCATCTCCGCGGTCTCGAGGGTCGCGAGGCTGTCGCGGTCCTTCTGGTACGCCGCATTGAGCACGAGCACGTCGAGTCCGCCGAGCTCGTCGACGGTGCGCCGGACGATCTCGGCGCAGAAGTCCTCGTCGCGCAGGTCGCCCTTCAGCGGCAGCGCCCGCGCGCCGGCCTCGGTGATCCAGCGCGCGGTGTCGTCGGCGTCCTCCTGCTCTTCGGGCATATGGGTCAGCGCGACGTCCGCACCCTCGCGGGCGAACGCGATCGCGACCGCGCGGCCGATGCCGGAGTCGCCGCCGGTGATGAGAGCACGGCGTTCGGACAGGCGCTGCGCGCCCTGATACGAGCGTTCCCCGTGGTCGGGCGTGGGACGCGTGTCGTCGGTGAGGCCCGGCTGCTCCTGGTGCTGCGCCGGGAAGCCGTCCTCGCGGTGAGCGGTCGTCGGATCGGTCGCGGATGTGCTCATACCCGCGAAGTTACGTACGCGGCCTGGAACGCTCACGGGGGTTGACAGCACCCGTCGGATCGCCCTACGCACAGAGCCGGTGGGCCCGGCGTATCACCGGCGAACGAGGGTCGTCAAGCCCCTACGGACCCCGCCCCTCGGGTGCCACTGTCGAGATGTGCCCACGAGGCATCCGATGCATCACATGCATCGACGAAGCAGAAGGAGAGCCTCCTATGAACCTCGCCCTGATCATCATCATCGTCGTCGCGATCGTGCTCGCGATCGTCGGCGGCCTCAACTCGGCGCTGAGCTGGCTGCTGTGGGTTGCCATCATCGTCGGCGTCATCGCCTTGATCGCCTTCCTGTTCCGAGTGATCAGCGGGAACCGCAGCACCTGACACCTGCACCCCACCGGATCAGAGGACGGACGGATGCCGCGGCCATTGCTGGCCGCGGCATCCGTCTGTCCTGCGGGGACATGCACCCGGGCTACAGGTTCGCGTCGGCGTAGACGCGGAGCGCGTCGCGCACGAACTCCGCGCCGTGCGTGCCGCCCTGGCTCGTCGCGTAGTTCGCGCCGAACCGCGGGTCGGCGACGTACATCTCGCCGAGGCCGATCACGTAGCCCTTCACGTCGCCGCCGGGCGCTGCCGCCGGGGTTCCGGGGATGCCCGTCAGCCACTCGACGTGCCGCTTCGCGACCGCCTGGGCCTCATCGCTGTCGGGGGCGATCCCGGATTCCGCGGCGGCGATCCAGTCGCGGCCGAGGTCTGAGACCCGCTGCTGCCACGCCGCCTTCTCATCAGCGCTCATCGAGCGCCACCAGCGGTCGCTGTCGGCGTACGCCTTCTTCCCCCAGCGCTGTTCGACCTCGTCCTTGTACTGCGTGTGGTCGAAGCCGTCGAACATGTTCTCTGCCATCAGTCGTTCACCTCCTCTCACTGCACTGATCGTGTTCTCGACCGACGCGATCTGCCGCGCCAGCCTGTCCTGCTCCTGCCGGAGCCATGCAAGGTGCGCCTCGAGGGCGGGCACCTCGCCCGTCTCCCGCTCGATCACCGCGGCGATCTGCGGCAGCCCGAGTCCGAGCTCGCGCAGCAGCAGGATGCGCTGCAGCCGCACGAGCGCGGCCTGGCCGTAGTACCGATAGCCGTTGTGGCCGACGCTCGACGGCGCGAGCAGGCCGATGTCGTCGTAGTGGCGGAGTGTGCGGCTCGTCGTGCCGGCGAGCTTCGCGATCTGCTGGATCGACCACTCCTGCCCCTCTTCCATGACGCCCTCCCCTCTCTCGTCTCATCGTCGGGTCGTCGTGTGGACCACGCTAAAGGTTGACGTTGCGTCAATGTCAAGGGGCGGTACCCGTCTCCTCTAGGTCCATTCGCAGCCTCACGCTTGACATACACGCGATATATCGTGTTACTCTCTCATCACGCGATATATCGCGATACGGATCAACCCCTAGAACTACCGCAGGAGAAGCAGTCATGACCCTGGAGAAGTGGATCATCCACCCGGGCGAGACGCGCGTCATCGACATCGAAGACGTGCGCACGCTCAAGATCGGCCTCGTCGGCGGACAGGTCGACGTGATCGCCCACGACGAGCCCGGCATCCGCATCGAAGTGCACGACGTCACCGTCAAGGACCTCCGCATCGAGGTCGCCGACGACCACGTCGAGATCGACCACCCGCAGCTGCGCTGGGACAACTTCCTCGAGGTGTTCCGCAACTTCGGCACCTCCGGCCCGAAGGCCGAGATCAGCGTCGCGGTCCCCCGCGACGTGGCGCTCACCCTGGGCGTCGTCAGCGCCAGCGCCCTCGTCTCGGGCCTCAAGGCCAACGCCTCGCTCAACACCGTGTCGGGCGACATCATCGTCGACGGCATCACCGGCGACGTCTCGGTCAACGCCGTCTCGGGCGACGTGCAGGTGCGCGAGCTCGTCGGAGCCCTCAGCGCCAACAGCGTCTCGGGCGATGTCGCCGCCACCGGAACCCTCCGCAAGGCCACGATCGACACCGTCTCGGGCGCAGCGCTCGTCGACTCGACGGGCGACATCCTCTCGGTCGGCCTCAACACCGTCAGCGGCAGCTCGACCGTGCGCCTCGACGAGGGCCACCCGGCCAACTACGTCATCCGCAGCGTCAGCGGCCGCGTGCAGGTGGACGGCGTCGTGCGCTCCGGCAACGGCACCGGCCCGACCACCAACTACGCCGGCTCGGTCGGCGAGCTCAGCGGCAGCTTCGCCGACGTGCGCGCCCACAGCGTCTCGGGCGACATCACCGTGCTGCGCCGCGCGGCTTCTCCGGTGACGGATGCTGCACCCCCCGCGTCCGTCGACGCCCACGCGTCGGCTTCGGCCGAGGCATCGGCTCCGGCCGCGGCTTCGGCCGATGCTTGGGCTCCGGCTCCGGCCGAGGCATCGGCTCCGGCTTCGACGGCGCCCGAGGCGGCGGCCCCTGACGCCGGCGTCGATGAAGCGGCCGCCGGCGACTCGGCGGCCCGCTTCGACCAGGAAGGTCTGTGAACCAAATGACCCCGGTCTTCTCGCACGGCGATCTTCGCCTGTACCTGCTGAACCTGCTCGATGAAGGGCCGCGTCACGGCTACGACATCATGCAGGCCCTGTCGGACCGCACCGGGGGCACCTACACCCCCAGCGCCGGCACCATCTATCCGCGTCTGGCGAAGCTCGAAGAAGAGGGCCTCGTGACCAAGACCGTTGACGGACGCAAGACCGTCTACGCCATCACGGAGGCCGGCCACGCCGAGGTCCAGTCGCGCGCGGGCGAGCTCGAGGGCATCGAGGCCGGCCTCGCCGATTCGGTGAGACTCATCGCCGACGAGGTGCGCGGGAGCGTCCGCGAGGCGATGAAGAGCCTCCGCGCCGACCTCGCCGCCGCGTCCCGCGACGAACGCCAGTCCACGCCGCAGCCCTCCCGCGAGGACGACCCCCGCGTGCGCAGCCGCGAGCAGGTGCAGCGCGTCGACGCCCTCGTGAACGAGTTCCGCGCCAACGTGCGCGGCGACGTCCGCGTCCACGTCGCCCGCGGCGGCGAGCTCGCCGCGTCGATCGTCGACCAGCTCGCGACGGAGCTCGACCGCGTGGCCCGCGACGTGACACGCGCGCTGCGCGGCTGAGCCGCAGCATCCCTCAGTCGAACGCCCTGAGCCTCCTCGGAAGCTCAGGGCGTTTCGTCTCGGGCCTGCGAACGAGTCCGATCCCCGCGATCAGGCGGGCCAGATCTCCTCGTCGTCGGGCACGGGCTCGCCGAGCGGGACGATCAGGATCGGGCGGTGCTGGCGATGCGCGAGGCGCGCTCCGACGGAGCCGGTGAAGAACTCCCGGACCGACTCCCCGAAGCCGCGCTTGCGGGTTCCGACGACGAGCAGGCGCGCGTCGATCTCGTCGGCGAAGTGCTTGAGCGCCATTGCCGGGTCGCCGACGAGCTGGCGCACCGTCCAGTCCGGCCCGGATTCGCCGAGGACGGATGCTGCGGCATCCTGCACCTTCGCGAGCTCGCCTTCGCCGGCCGCGATGTTGATGTCGATGGGCGCCGAGTGGACGTACCCGTCGGGGTCCTCGTAGGTGACGAAGCGCGTGACGTCGACGTGCACCACCACGAGCGGCGACTGGAGGAGCTTCGCGTAGCGCGCCGCCTCCTTCAGGACGCGCGGCGACTGGTCGGGGATCACACCCGCGATCACCGCCCCGTGCAGACTCGCATCGGTCGTCGCATCGCCTTCCGGCTCGGATGCCTCGTCGGTCATATGTCCGCACTCCTCGTCCACCGGTGGCGTCGGAACGGCCGGGTTACCGGGGCTCCGTGTTATCCTGAATGCTACTCTTACCGGTTCGAAGCCGGTTTCGTGAATGCCCGGGTTTGCGAGGCTGAGAGCCCGCAAGAATAGCCCGCGACCTTAAATGAGGGGGTCTCGCATGGGGCGTGGCCGTCAGAAGGCGAAGCACACCAAGATCGCCCGTGAGCTGAAGTACGACACGTACAACGTGAACTACTCCGCACTCGAGCGCGAGCTCGGTCACCATGACGACGAGTACGTCGACAAGTGGGCCGACCAGTACAACGACGAAGACGAGGACGAGACCTCGCCGCTCTCGTCGTCGCAGGCGTAACACCTCGCACGTCGGCCGCCGCGGTGGCCCGACCGGTGTTCGCCGACCCCCGACGACCCGGACACCCGGCAGTCCCGGGATGCCTCACCAGGCGCCGTGTCGGCGCTCCCAGTCGTCCTCGACGGTGTGGGGGCGGGCAGCGACGGCGCCTGCGGGGATCGCTGCCGCGACGACGATCGCCAGCACGATGAGGGGGCCCGTCCACGAGTCCGTCGCCTCGTGGAGCAGCCCGATGCCGAACGGGAACAGCGCGGCGATCGCGTAGCCGCCGCTCTGCGCGAACCCGCTCAGGGCGACCGAACCCTCGTGCGTGCGTGTGCGCAGCCCGAGGAGGACGAGGATCATCGGGAACAGCAGAGGTGCGAGCCCGAGCAGCACCACCCAGAGCCACGGCGCGGTCGTCGGCACGAACAGGAACCCGGCGATGCCGGCGAACCCGCACGCGACCGCGACCCCGAACAGCAGTCGCGTGGCGTTCCAGCGCGTGACCAGCAGCGGCACCACGAGGGATGCCGGCAGGCCCATGAATCCGAAGAGAGAGAGCAGCGCACCCGCCGTCGCCGGCGTGACGCCCGAGATGTCGACGAGCAGCTGAGGCATCCACGCGAACGACGTGTACGCGATCGTGCTCGACACCGCGAACGACACGAGCAGCGCCCACGCGAGCGGGATCCGCCACATGCGGCCGAACGCCTGCGGGCTCGGCTCCTCGATGTCGTCGTCGTCCTTCTCGGCCTGGGCGGCGCGGTGGCGCATCGCGAGGCCGATCCACGGGATCATCGCTACCAGGGCGAAGACGGCCCACAGGCCCAGCGAAAGGTGCCAGTCCGCAGCATCCGCCATCGGAACGGCGATGAGGGGCGGCAGGAAGGTCGACACGGCCATCGTGGTCGAGAAGATCGTCGTCATCAGGCCGATGCGGTCGGGGAAGTACCGCTTCACCAGCGGCGGCAGCAGGATGTTGCCCGTGCCCACCGCGGCGAACACCAAAGCGGTGCCGGCCAGCAGCAGCCCCCAGCTCGGTGCGAAGCTGCGCGCGACGAGCCCGAGCGTCACGACCGCCATGGCCGCGACCGCGAGGCGTTCGAGCCCGAACCGGCGCTCGAGGGCGGGCGTCAGCAGCCCGAAGATCGCGAAGCACACGGGCGGCGCCGTGCCGATGAGCCCGATGACCGCCGGCGGGACGGCGAAGTCCGCCGCGATGTGGTCGTACAGGGGCGACAGCGAGGCGACCGCCGAACGCAGCGAGAACGCGAACAACACGATCCCGACGAGCGCGAGGGTCCTCCCCTGCCAGAGCGGGCGGGCAGGAGACGACTTCACCTATCCACCCTACGGGCGTGGACGGATGCCTCGGCCCGGCCCCGACAGGGGAGTCAGGACTCCTGCGAGCCCTCGACCCAGGCGAGGTACTCGTCGGTGACGGTGCCCGTGATGTAGCGGCCGTCGAAGCAGCTCATGTCGAGGTCCTCGACGTCGGAGCCCTCGAGGATCGCCGCCTTGAGGTCTTCGACCTCCTGGTAGACGACGAAGTCGGCGCCGAGCTCCTCCGCGATCTGCGGGATCGTGCGGCCGTGGGCCACCAGCTCGTGCCGCGACGGCATGTTGATGCCGTACACGTGCGGGTAACGCACCGGCGGCGCGGCCGAGGCGAACGTGACGCTCTTGGCTCCGGCATCCCGTGCCATCTGGATGATCTCCTTCGACGTCGTGCCGCGCACGATGGAGTCGTCGATGAGGAGCACGTTCTTGCCCTTGAACTCGCTCGACATGGCGTTGAGCTTCTGACGCACGCTCTTCTTGCGCACCGCCTGGCCCGGCATGATGAACGTGCGGCCGACGTAGCGGTTCTTGTAGAAGCCCTCGCGGTACTCGACGCCGAGCTTGCGGGCCACCTGCATGGCCGCCGGGCGCGACGAGTCGGGGATCGGCATGACGACGTCGATCGCTTCCTTCGGCGTGTACTTCGCAATGGTGTCGGCGAGCCGGTCGCCCATGCGCAGGCGCGCCTCGTACACCGAGATGCCGTTCATGACCGAGTCGGGACGGGCGAGGTAGACGTACTCGAACGAGCACGGCACGAGCTGCGGGTCGCTCGCGCACTGCTGCGTGTGCAGGTTGCCCTCGAGGTCGATGAAGACGGCTTCGCCCGGGTCGACGTCGCGCACGACCTCGAACTCGCCGTTCTCGAGCACGAGCGACTCGCTGGTGACGACCCACTCGTAATGCCCGTCCTCGTTCTTGCGGGTGCCGAGGATGAGGGGACGGATGCCGAACGGGTCGCGGAACGCCAGCAGACCGTAGCCCGCGATCAGCGCGATGGCCGCGTACGATCCTTCGACGCGCTCGTGCACGCGGCTCACGGCATGGAACACCTGGGCCGGGTCGAGCTCGAGACCCGAGATGGAGGACTGGAGCTCGTTCGCGAGGACGTTGACCAGCAGCTCCGTGTCGGACGACGTGTTGAGGTGGCGGCGGTCCTTGTGGAAGAGCTCCTCGGTGAGCTCGCGCGTGTTCGTGAGGTTGCCGTTGTGCACCAGCACGATGCCGTACGGGGCGTTGACGTAGAAGGGCTGCGCCTCTTCCTCGTTCGACGCCGTGCCCTTGGTCGCGTAGCGCACGTGGCCCAGGCCGATCTCACCGAGGAGCGCACGCATGTCGCGCGTGCGGAACGACTCGCGCACCTGTCCCTTCACCTTGTGCATGTGCACGACGCCGTTGCGCTCGGCGGTCGAGATGCCCGTGGAGTCCTGACCCCGGTGCTGGAGGAGGAGGAGGGAGTCGTAGATCTCCTGGTTGACGGACCCGCGCCCCACCATTCCGACGATTCCGCACATGCGTGTTGCCTGCTCCTGCTGTGTTCTGACTGCGGCTCAGCGAGCCGTGTGGTCTGCGTACGCGCCGACGAGACGCACCGCGCCGCCGTCGACGCCCTTGGCGCCCTGCTCCCAGTGGGCGTCGGCGGGCCGGTCGCCGGTGTGCACGACACCCACCTGCCACGTCGCGATGCCTTCACGGGAGAGAGCGGATGCTGCGGCCTCGGCCTTGTCGGAGGCGACAACCGCGAGGAACCCGATGCCCAGGTTCCAGGTGCCCTCGGTCGCCTCGAGTTCGAGGCCGCCGAGGTCGGCGAGGACGCGGAACACCGGCGAGGGCGACCACGTCGAGCGATCGACCTCGACCCACGTGCCCTGCGGGAGCACACGGGCGAGGTTCGCGGCGATGCCGCCGCCGGTGACGTGGCTGAGGGAGTGCACCGCGTCGCCGGTCTCGGTGATGAGGCGCAGCAGGGGCAGCGTGTAGAGGCGGGTCGGCTCGAGCAGGGCCTCGCCCCACGTCGTGCCGAAGTCGGCGGCGTTGTCGCCGTACTGGATGCCCGAGCCCGCCACGATGTGACGCACCAGCGAGTAGCCGTTGGAGTGCAGGCCCGAGCTCGCGAGCGCGAGGACGACGTCGCCGTCGCGCACCCGCTCCGCGCCCAGCACGCGGTCGGCCTCGACGACGCCGGTCGCGGCGCCCGCGACGTCGTAGTCGTTGACGCCCAGCAGGCCCGGGTGCTCGGCGGTCTCGCCGCCCACGAGGGCCGTGCCGGTGGCCGAGCAGCCCTCGGCGATGCCGCGGACGATGTCGGCGATGCGCTCGGGGAAGACCTTGCCGCACGCGATGTAGTCGGTCATGAACAGCGGTCTCGCGCCGACCACGACGATGTCGTCGACGACCATGCCCACGAGGTCCTGCCCGATCGTGTCGTGCTTGTCGATCGCCTGCGCGATCGCGACCTTCGTGCCGACGCCGTCCGTGCTGGTGGCCAGCAGCGGCTTGTCATAGGCCTTGAACGCGGCAGCGTCGAAGAGTCCGGCGAAGCCGCCGACGCCCCCGAGCACCTCGGGGCCGTGGGTGCGACGCACCGCCGACTTCATCAGCTCGACGGCGAGGTCGCCGGCGGCGGTGTCGACGCCCGCAGCCTGGTAGGGGTTCACAGGCTGTTCGGGGCGGGAGGGGGCATCGCGTTCGGATGAGGCCACGGCTACCAGCCTACCGGCGCCCCACCTGGACGGATGCCGGGGGCCGCCGCTGTTACGCCGGGTCGCGGCATCCGTCCAGATCATGCTTGTCAGCCCGGCCGCGACGTCGATGCCCGGTTCTACAATGGCCCCATGGGCGGCGCCGGTGCTCCGGAGTGGCTGATCCGCGAAGACGCCGGTCAGCCGGTTCTTCTCGCCCTCTACCTGCGCCAGGTGCTCGGCATCCGTTCTCCGGAGGAGCTTCCGCACCTCCGCGGCATCCCTCCGCGCGCGAACGACCGGTCCGAAGAAGCCCAGGCGCTGCTGGAACGGCAATGGCGCGAATTCTGGGCGATGACCGTCGAGCCGCAGGCGCACCCGTCGCCGGTCCCCCTCGATCTCGTCGACGGCTTCGACACCGCGCTCGCCCTTCCCACCGAGGGCTGCGACGAGCTGCGCGCGGCCTTCGAACCGCATGCGATCGAGGCCGTGGCGTTCGCGCAGTCTGCGAACGCGCGCTACCGCAAAGAGGCGTCGCACAGCACCGGCACGGCGTACCGCGCCTACGCGGGGGCGATCGCAGAGCACGAGCGTCAGGTCGGCCGACGGGCGCACTCGTTCGAGCTGAACGTGCAGGTGCTGCCGCTGAATCAGCGCGGGGTGTGGTGGATCGGCTCGCTCACGATCGCCGTCACCGACGGACTGCGCGGCGATGTCGCGGCGTTCGACGCCGCGATCCACCCGATCATCGCCGAGCTGGCGTAGCGCTCGGGCTCAGTGGGCGGGGCCGTGGCCGTTGGTGCCGGGCTCCGGGTCGACGTGCACCTGCTCGTGGTCGACGGCGACCTGGTGCGTGTGACGGCGTGAACGGCGATCGAGGATCAGCGCGAGGACGCCGCCCAGAGCGAGGCCGATCGGGGCGCAGATGAGCGCCAGGAAGCCGAACACCTGACCCTGCGAGTACATGACCCCGGTGTTCGGGCTCGCACCGGCGGTGCCGTTGAACGCGAACGTGAGGATCATCGCGACGAAGACGCCCACCAGCGCACCGACGATCAGGAACACCGAGATCTTCGGTGCACGTCGCACGCGCACGGTCTCGATGCGGTCCTGGCTGTGCTCGGGCATGCCTCCATTGTCCCACTCGGCGAGCCGCACCGCGCCATAGGAGAGGCGGCGCCCCGCTCGGAAGCCGAGAGCGGGACGCCGCCGGGGTGACGGCAGGCCTCAGCCGGCCGTCTGGTCTCCGTTGCCGCCGGCCGTCGCACGGCGGCGGGAGACCACGATCCAGACCACGGCCCCGATCCCGAGAGCCAGGGCGATCCCCACGAGCACCCACGGCCACACGGGCGCCGTCGTCCGGTCGGCGGAGAGGGCCTCGGCCTCGGCGGCCTCGGCCACCGGCACCTCCTCAGCCTTCACCGGCGCTGCAGCGACCGCGCAGTCGCCCGCCGCCGGGAGCACGGCCGACACCGGGTCGAGCTCGTCGCCCGCCGCGTACGTGCCGAACGCGGCGGCGCCGGCGTCGGTCAGGGTCGCCGGGAGCGCGTCGAGCACGAGCCCGTCGTCGGTCACCTCGAGGTCGGGCAGGGCGAACTCGGCGAACCGGATGCCCGCGGCCGTCACCGGCTCACCCGCCTGCGTCGTGCCGCTGACGTCGAACACCAGGTAGCCGGTGTCGCCCGCGAGTTCCACGCGGGCGTTCGTCAGCGTCGTGTCGAGCGCGCCCTGGTGACCGGTGAAACGGATGCTGCCGCCATAGGTGACGAGACCGGTCCGGGTCGCGGCATCCACCGCTCCATCACCCGCCGTCCAGACGAACTCGGGGTACTCGTACGCGACGTCGGTCAGCTCCCAGCCGCCGGCGGCGATCCCCTCGATGTACGTGCGGAAGGTCTCCTTGAAGCCCCAGTCCAGGGTGGCGGCCTCCACGAAGCAGCCGGCGGCGATCGCAGCGCGGGCGAGGGTGAAACGGATGCCGCGGTCCACGGACCCCTGGAACGTCAGCGTGTGCTCACCGTCCTCGAGCGCGGCGGGTAGCGAACCCGTCCACGTCGCTTTGCCCGAGGCATCCGCCGCCACTTCGCCCAGGAGCGTCGGCGTCGAGTACACGACGACCTTGATGCCCTCCTCGTTCGGGGTGAAGCCCGACGCTGAGACAGTGACCGGCTCGCCCTTCTGCAGCGCGGCGAGGGTGTCGTCGTCGAGGTCGATGCCCGTCGAGGCCGGCGGAGCGGCGGGGAGCGACGTCGTGCGCGTGGTCGACGCGGGAGCCGCCGCGACGGTGCCCGTCGAACCCGCGGGCGCGGCCGCCGGGACGCCGATCGTGAACGCGAGCGGGTCGAGCTCGGTCGTGTAGCCCTGGAACACCTGGTTGCGACCGGCAGCGGTCAGAGTCGCCGGCACGCGCGAGTACGAGACGGCGCCGTTGGCGGTGACGCGCACCGCGGCCGACAGGTCGAGGTTCGCGAAGGCGACCTGCGCGCCGCCGCTCGTGACGTACAGCGTCGCCGCGTTCGCAGAGGTGAGACGCACCTGCGGGTTCGCGATCGTGACGTCGAGCACGCCGCCGTGGCCGGTGAAGCGGACCGACCCGTTGTACGAGACGGTGCCGGTTCCGGTCGCCGCGTCATACGTGCTGCCCGTGGCCTGGCCGAACTGGAACACACCGCCGAAGCGCGTCGCGCCGCCCGTCACGGCGATGCTGCCGTGCGCGATGCTGCCTGTGATGTAGCTCGCGAAGCTCGACGAGATCGCCCACGCGAGCGAGCCGCCCTGCACCGACGCCGGCGGGGTCGCCGGCGTGCCGGGGTCGACCGGGGGCTCCGGGCCGGTCGGCGGCGTCACCTCGGGGAAGAGCTTCGTCCAGTGATCGGCCGTGAACGGCACGTCGCCGCGGGCGTAGATCGTGTCGGCGCCCGGGTTGGAGTGCTGCCGCCACACGATCACCTCGTACTGCTTCGTACGGTCGAGCTTCGCTGCGGGGGCGACGAGGTCGACCGTGAACGAGCCGCCCGAGATCGGGCGCACGTACTGCATGGCCGCGAAGCCGTCGCCGGCGGTGACCACCGATTCGGTGCCCTTCTCGATGATGGCGGCGTAGGCGCCGGTGACGTCTCCGAGGTTCGAGGCGGCGACCTCGACGGTCGCGCCGGCGGTGGCCGAGGCATCCGTCACCGTCACGTCGACGGCCGGGACCGGCGTGGGATCGGCGAAGGCGATGGGGACGGCGAGCTCGTTGACCGCCTGCACGACACCGCCGGCACCGACGGTGAACACGGCGAGGGTCGCGCCTTCGAGACGCTTCGCCTCGAGGGTCGCCTCGTCGATCTCGACGGTCCACGTGAAGTCCGCCGTGCCGTCGCCGTTGTCGGTCCACTTCAGGTACGGCGCCTGCGTCTGCACGCCCTGCGCCCAGACCGAGTAGGCGTTCGACCGCTGGCCCGAGACCGCGCCGGCCGAGGGGCGCCACGACTCCTCGAGCCAGCCGATCTGCGCGTACACACCAGCGGGCTGCCCCGCCGACGGCCCGTAGATCGCCTTGCCCGCGGTGCTGTAGTCGGTGCCGGTGATCGTGATCGTGTCGCCCTCGGGGTCGAGGCCTTCGGTCTTCGACACCGCGAGGGACGGCGACGGAGTCGGCTCGGCGAACGTGATCGGCGTGTACGTCTCGAACGCGGCGTACTTCGCGCCCGCCCCCGAGTAGGTGTAGACGCCGTAGTTTCCGGCGAGCACCTGGGACGCCTCGCTCCGCGAGATGGTGAGTGTCGTCTCGAAGGTGCCGTCGGCGGCGATCGCGATCCCTCCGCGCGCAGCGCCGCCGATGGACGCGACATCAGCCGCGTGCACACCCCACTTCGTGTCGATGCCGGGTCGTGCGGACGTCGGCGCACCGGAGGAAGGCGTCCACTCATCGAGGAACTTGCCGAAGACGATGTACGAGCCGCCGAACTTCCCCGCGAGCGGCGGCCGGGTGCCGTCGGTCGCCGGCGGGTTCGGGACGAACCCCGAACCCGACACCGTGACGGTCTCGCCGTCGGGGTCCAGCCCGGTCGTCTTCGACACCGTCACGGTGGGTGCCGGGGCCTCGGGCTCGGGATCGACCGGCGGCGCGGTGATCTCGTATGACACGGCGGACGAGGTCGAGCCGGTGAACGCCGCCGGATCGGCGGGCGTGAACACGGCCGTCAGCTGCGCGATCCCGGCGGTGGCGATGCTCGCCGTGATCGTCGTGCCGACGACTGCGGAGCCGAGCTGCGTCTCCCCGTTGAAGTACGAGACGGTTCCGGATGCTGCGGGCTCGACGGTCGCGCCGAGCGTGAAGTCCGCGCCGGCCAGGCTCGAGGCGGCCGGGTCGACAGTCAGCGTCGTGGTGGTCGCGACGGCGGGGAGCGGCTGCCACGCGATGGCCGTCGAGGCGTTCTGGCTCGGGTCGGTGAAACCTCCGCCGTGGGCCTTGGAGGTGTAGACGGTGTACTGGGCGCCTTCGGCGTGCGCGGGGACGCTCAGCTGAACGCTGAACGTTCCGGACTCCGTCATCGGCGCGGTGCGGCCGGCGCCGGTGGAACCCTCCGCGTTGCCGGGCGACACCCAGACCACGTCGCTCATCGTGCCCCCGTAGAAGCCGCTGAGACCTGCGGCGCCGACGCCGACGTAGACCCCCGGCGCGACGCCCGAGAAGCCGGAGCCGGTGACGGTGATCGTGCCGCCCGCGCGTGGGGCCTGCGTGGCCGAGACGGATGGTCCGGCGGCGAAAGCCGGGACGGCGGTGAGGGCTCCTGCCACGACGAGCAGGAAGGCGAGGAGCGCGGCGATGCTCGCGCGGCTGCGATCCAGGAACGGCTGCGTATTCACGGGTGTCTCCGGCGCCGCGCACGCCGAAGCGCACCGGCGCATCAGTGCGATTCGGGTTGGTTGCTTAGGTTTGGCTAACCTAATATCGACTCGAACGTAAGGCACTCTCACAGCCGACGTCAAGCCTAAGGTAAGGCTCACCTAATGTTTCGCACCTCATCCTCCGGCCGCGGATCGGCGCGCCTCACCGGCGTGATCGCCCTGCTCGTGGCCGCCGTGGCTCTCGCCGGCTGTGCCGCACCGGCCGCCGACGCTGCTGACGCGGACTGCCCCGCAGCATCCGTTCCGCTGGCGTCGCTGACTCTCGCCGAGAACCCGCGCACCTCGACCGGACCCTCCACGGCCTGCCTGGCGTCGCACGCGATCGAGCCTGTCGCGGCTGACGACGCCCCCGACCTGCCCGTGACGGTGACGGATGCTGAGGGCCGCGCGGTCGAGATCACCGATGTCAGCCGCATCCTGCCGGTCGACATCTCGGGCACGATCGCGGCGACCGTGTTCGGCCTGGGCCTCGGCGACGCGGTCGTCGGACGCGACTCATCGACGTCGTTCGACGGCACCGAGGACTTGCCCGTGGTGACGAAGTCGGGGCACACGCTCAACGCCGAGGCGATCCTCGAGCTCGGGCCGACCGTGATGCTGACCGACACCTCGATCGGCCCGAAGGAGGTGCGCCAGCAGCTGCGTGACGCCGGCATCGCCGTCGTCGTGGTCTCGAGCGAGCGGCGCGCCGACACGGTCGCCGACCTCGTTTCGGAGATCGCCGGAGCGCTGGGCGTTCCCGGCCGAGGTGACGCGCTCGCAGAGCGGCTCGATGCCGATGTCGTGGCGGCGCGCGCCGAGGTGGCCGAGATCGCGCCGGCGGCAGCATCCGATCGTCCGCGCATGCTCTTCCTCTACGTGCGGGGCAGCGCGAACGTCTACTACATCTTCGGGCGCGACTCGGGGGCGGATTCCCTGATCGAGGCGGTCGGCGGCGTCGACGTGGCGAGCGAGATCGGCTGGGAGGGCATGAAGCCCATGACCGCCGAGGCCCTCGTCGCCGCGCAGCCCGACCTCGTCGTGATGATGACCGACGGCCTCGCATCCGTGGGTGGGGTCGACGGGCTGTTCGAGCGCATCCCGGCGCTGCAGCAGACGCCCGCGGGCGAGCACCGCCGGGTGGTCGACATGGCGGATGCCGAGATCCTGCGCTTCGGGCCGCGCACGGCGGAGGTCATCCGGGCGCTCGCACGTGCCGTCTACGCGCCGGCGTCGAGCGCGACCCCGGAGCCGGCGTCGTGACGGGGACGATAACGGCTGCCGAGGTCGAGGCCGCGGAGGGCGGGACGGCCGAGGTCGTCACCGAGGTGCCGGCCTCGCACCGCCGTCGCCGGTTCGCGCTCATGACGGCGGGGCTGTCGGTCGCCATCGTGCTCGTGGTGGTGGTGTCGCTCGGCCTCGGGCAGTACTGGCTCACCCCGACTCAGGTGCTGGGCGTGCTGCTGCAGGCCATCGGGATCGACACCTCCTGGGCGCCGGAGGCGCCGACCGCGGCGGGAGTGATCCTCGACATCCGGCTCCCCCGCATCGTGCTGGGCCTCCTCGTCGGCGCGGCGCTGGCCGTGGCGGGGGTGCTCATGCAGGCGATCTTCGGCAACCCGCTCGCCGACGCGGCCGTCGTCGGCGTCTCGTCGGGTGCGGCGTTCGGGGCAGCGGCGAGCCTCACGTTCGGACTCGCGGTGTTCGGCATGTGGACGACCCCGGCCTTCGCCTTCGCCGGAGGGCTCATCGCGGTGTTCTCGGTGTATCTGATCAGCCGCTCGGGCGGCCGCACCGAGGTCGTGACACTGCTGCTCACCGGCATCGCGATCAACGCCGTCGCGGGCGCGGGCCTGGCGTTCCTCACGTTCGTCGGCACGACCTCGACCCGTGAGCAGATCGTGTTCTGGCAACTCGGCAGCCTCAACGGCGCGCTGTGGCGGAACATCGCGATCGTCGCGCCGCTCGTGGCGGTCGGCGTGGCCGCGGCGGTGTTCGTCGCGCACCGTCTCGACCTGTTCGCGCTCGGTGAGCGCACCGCGCGTCACCTCGGCGTTCGGGTGGAGCTGCTGCGCGTCGTCGTGATCATCATGGTCGCGCTGCTCGTGTGTGCGGCCGTCGCGTTCGCCGGGATCATCGGCTTCGTCGGCCTCGTCGTCCCCCACCTCATGCGCATGGCGATCGGCCCCGCGCACCTGCCGCTCATGGTGGCGAGCGCCCTCGGCGGCGCCCTGCTGATCGCGGTCGCCGACCTCATCGCCCGCACCGCCGTGCCGCTCGCGGACCTGCCGATCGGCATGATCACCTCGCTCGTGGGCGGCCCGTTCTTCCTGTGGCTGCTCCTGCGCACGCGCCGCAAGGCGGGGGGCTGGGGATGAGCACGACGACGGATGCCGCGACCCCGGCGGTCGCTGTCGCTCCGGGGAAGGTGCGGCTCAGCGCCCGCGGCGTCACCGTGACGCCGCACGGCGCCGCACGGCCGGTGCTCGCGGACGCCGGGATCGAACTCCGGGCGGGTGAGCTCCACGCCCTCGTCGGCCCGAACGGCGCCGGCAAGTCGACGCTGTTCGGGGTGCTCGCGGGGGATGTCACCCCGGACTCCGGCGACGTGAGCCTCGACGGAACGCCGCTGGGCAGCATCCGTCCCCGCCTTCTCGCGCAGCGGCGCGCGGTGCTGCTGCAGCAGAACGCCGTGTCATTCCCGTTCACGGTGGAGCAGGTCGTGCGCATGGGTCGTGCGCCGTGGGCGCGCACGCCCGCCGAAGATCACGACGATGCGGCGGTGGCACGGGCGCTCGAGATGACGGATCTCGTGCCGCTCGCCGGGCGCGGCGTCACGTCGCTGTCAGGCGGCGAGCGCGCGCGGGCCGCCCTGGCACGGGTGCTCGCGCAGGCGTGCGACGTGCTGCTGCTCGACGAGCCCACCGCGGCGCTCGACCTGCGGCACCAGGAGGACGTGCTGCGCATCGCGCGGGGTCGTGCGCGGGAGGGCGCGGCGGTGGCCGTGGTGCTGCACGACCTCAATGCGGCGCTCGGCGTCGCCGACCGCGTAACGCTGCTCTCGCGGGGTCGGGTCGTCGCATCGGGTGCGCCGTCGGAGGTGCTGACGGCCGCCGCGATCGAGGAGGTCTACGGGCAGCGGGTCGACGTCTTCGCGCACCCGGTCTCGGGCACGCCCGTGGTCACGCCGCGCCGCTGACCGGCACTCGGCCTCTGCTCCCTGTCGTTGGGCGAGCGAGGACCGAGCGAGACGAAGCGCGCACCCGACGCAGACACCTGACCCGCGGGGTCAGGGCCGCAGCGGCAGGAGGTCCGAGATGTCGGCGCGCGTACCCGAGGCGCTGATGCGGCCCGCGGCGGCAGCATCCGTCCACTGCTCTGCGCCGGTCGCGAGGGCGATCCACGTCGCGGGATCCGTCTCGACGACGTTCGGCGGCGTGCCGCGCGTGTGCCGAGGCCCCTCGACGACCTGCACCGCACCGAACGGCGGCACGCGCACCTCGACCGAGTTGCCCGGCGCCTTCTCGGCCAGCAGCTGCAGCAGGTAGCGCACGGCCGTCGCGTTGTCGGTGCGGGCGGGCGGGACGGATGCTTCCACCGCCGCCGCGACCGCGCTCAGGGCGGCGCGGCCGTCGTCAGTCGAGATCTTGCGGGCCACCCCTCCACGCTACGCCGCCCCGGGCACCATGCCCTGTGCCCACCCCCCACGCCCCCCACGCCCCGGGGCCCAGCCCCGTGCCCCGTGCCCCGGGCCCCTCGTTCCGCCGTCACTTCGTGCGGGTCACCACGCGTCTCACCCACCAAAACCGACTGCGGAACACGCATGCGGACGCCCCCGGCAGCCCGACGGCCCGCCGCCCCGCCGTTCCGCCGTCACGTCGTGCGGGTCACCACGCGTCTCACCCACCAAAACCGACTGCGGAGCATCGAGAGGCGGAGCGGCGACGGGACGGAACACCGCGGGAGCGGGATGGGGTGGGCGCCACGGGGGTCTCGGAAACAGCGGGAAGGGCCGCCGGTAGGCTGGGAACCGTGAAGATCCTGGTTCTCGGCTCGGGCGCGCGGGAGCACGCCATCATCCTGGCGCTGCGGTCGGAGGAGGCCGAGCACGAGATCTTCGCGGCCCCCGGCAACGCCGGGATCGGGCAGGACGCGCAGCTGGTCGCCCTCGACCAGAACGACCCCGCAGCCGTCAGCCAGTTCGCGATCGACAACGACGTCGCCCTCGTCGTGATCGGCCCCGAGGCCCCGCTGGTCGCGGGCGTCGCCGACGCGGTGCGCAAGCGCGGCATCCCCGTGTTCGGGCCCGGCCAGGCGGCCGCGCAGCTCGAGGGATCGAAGACGTTCGCCAAGCGGATCATGGATGCCGCAGGGGTTCCGACGGGCCGCGCCGTGCGCGCGCACACGCGTGCCGAGGTCGAGGCCGCGTTCGACGATCTGGGCGCCCCTCACGTCGTCAAGGCCGACGGACTCGCCGCCGGCAAGGGCGTCATCGTGACGAGCGACCGCGAGGCCGCCCTCGCGCACGCCGACGAGTACCTGCCGTCCGGCGCGGTGCTCGTCGAGGAGTTCCTCTCCGGCCCCGAGGTGTCGCTCTTCTTCCTCAGCGACGGCGACCACGTGCTGCCGCTCAGCCCCGCCCAGGACTACAAGCGCCTGCTCGACGGCGACGAAGGCCCCAACACCGGCGGCATGGGCGCGTACTCGCCGCTCCCCTGGCTCGACGGCAGGTTCGGCAGCGAGCGCGAGTTCGTGGAACTCGTCACGCGCGACATCGCCGAGCCCGTCATCCGCCAGTTGGATGCCGAGGGCACCCCGTTCATCGGACTCCTCTACGCGGGCCTCATCCTGACCGACGACGGCGTGAAGGTCATCGAGTTCAACGCGCGCTTCGGCGACCCCGAGACCCAGGTCGTGCTGCCCCGGCTCGTCGACCCGCTGTCGGAGCTGCTGCTGGCCGCGGCATCCGGTCATCTCGAGGATCTCCCCCTGCCGGCCTTCGCCAACGACGTCGCCGTGACAGTCGTGCTCGCGAGCGAGGGCTACCCGGTGTCGCCGGTGACCGGCCGCGCACTGACGAACCTGCGCGAGGCGGAGTCGGTCGACGGGGTTCACCTCGCGCACGCCGCCACCGCAGAGACCGACGGCGGCCTCGTCGCGACCGGCGGCCGCGTGCTCAACGTCGTCGGCGTCGCCACCACGTTCGCAGAGGCTCGCGATCGCGTCTACCGCGCCCTCGGCGCGATCAGCCTCGAGGGCGGCCAGCACCGCACCGACATCGCCGCGCGCGTCGCCGAAGGGCTCTGACGCATGCGTCGGGGCTCACCCGGGCGCACGCGCCCGGCGGCTCCGCTCGACGCGCCAGCGGCGCGTCGAGGACGCGTGGGGACCGCCCTCTCCGTCGCCCTGCTGCTCGTATGCGGTGCCCTGACGGCGTGCTCGGGTGCTGTCGACATCGACGCCCCGGGTAAGGAGCTGATGGACCAGGCGCACCAGGTCGCGAACGAGGCCCTCGTGGCCGCCGCGACCACGGGACTGCAGGCGCTGCAGGCTGCAGGCGGTGTGACCGAGGATGCCGTGCGCGACGCGCTCGAGAAGGCCGGAGCGGCCGAGGTCGAGACCCGCGTCGTGGGCGACAGCCTGCTGTTCGGCGCGGAGGTCTCGGGCGGGTGCGTGTACGGCTCGGTCGGCACCTCGGGCACCGTCTCTATCGACCTCGGCGGCGTGAACGCCGACGGCGGGTGCCTCCGCGAGCCGTGACCGGCCTCGGGAGCGCGCCGGATGCACGCCCGCTGCGGCACACTCCGGGTCCTTCCCGGCGGACGCCGTCGCTGACCGATCCGGAATTCGGAGGTGCGCCCGGTTTCCGGAGCAACGGCGCCCAAGATCTCCGCAACGCCCGCTAGCGTCCGAACTCCGGACAGGGAGGTCGGGCGCCGCGGGATCCTCCGCCGATCCGGAACTCGGAGGTGCGCCCGGTTTCCGGCGCCATAGCCCTCAGAAACTGCGGACAACCGGCGAGAGTCCGAAGTCCGGACCCGGCAGGTGGGCACCCATGCCTCCTGCGCGGGGGACTGAAGCGCCGCGGCGACCTCAGCCGTCGGTGAACCAGCCGACGAGCGGGTGGGACATCCATCAGGCGTTCGGCGGGTTCAAGGAGTCGGGTTCCCCCTTCAAGGAGCAGGGCCACGAGGCGCTGCGCTTCTACACTCGGGTGAAGACGGCAGCGGTGAGGACGCATTGATGGGCAAGACGGGGATCGTCGGCGGCGGGATCGTGGGTGTCGCTCTCGCTCGTGCGTTGAGTGCGCGGGGCGATGAGGTGACGGTGCTGGAGAAGGAGGGCCGGCTGTCGCAGCACCAGACCGGGCACAACTCCGGCGTCGTGCACGCGGGCCTGTATTACAAGCCGGGGTCGCTGAAGGCGACGCTGTGCGCGGCGGGGCGGGTGTCGATCCGCGAGTTCTGCGAACAGAAGGGGCTCCCGTACCGGGAGGTCGGCAAGCTCGTCGTCGCGGTGGACGAGTCCGAGCTCGGCGCGCTGGCCGAGATCGAGCGGCGCTCGATCGAGAACGGCGTGCCCGACCTCACCCGCATCGACGACGTGGAGCGGCTGCGCGAGATCGAGCCGCACGTCGCCGGGGTGGCGGCCGTGCATTCGCCGCACACCGCCGTGGTGGACTACGCCAGCATCACCGAGGCGATGGCGCAGGACGTCCGCGCCGCGGGCGGTCAGGTACGGCTCGGGCACGAGGTCACCGCGATGACGCTCGAGAACGGCCGCGTACGCGTGGTGACGCCGGTGTCGGAGGACCTGTTCGACCGGGTCATCGTGTGCGCGGGTCTGCAGTCCGATGTCGTGGCCCGGCTCGTCGGGGCCGACCCGTCGCCGAAGATCCTGCCGTTCCGCGGCGAGTACTGGGAGCTCGCCCCCTCCCGCACCGATCTGGTGAAGGGCATGATCTATCCGGTACCCGACCCGCGGTTCCCGTTCCTCGGGGTGCACTTCACCCGCGGCGTGTACGACAACGTGCACGTCGGGCCGAACGCGGTACCGGCCCTCGCCCGTGAGGGGTACAACTGGCTGCAGTGGTCGGTGAAGGACACGTTCGAGACGCTGCGGTGGCCGGGCGCGTGGCCGCTCGCGAAGCAGCACTGGCGGATGGGCGTAGACGAGATCTCGGGGTCGCTGATCAAGCCGCTGTACTTCCAGAAGGCACGCCGGTTCATCCCCGAGCTGCGCTCGTCCGACCTGTCCCACAAGCACGGCGCCGGCGTGCGCGCGCAGGCGTGGGGCCGCGAAGGTGAGCTGCTCGACGACTTCGCCGTCGACCAGGTCGGCCCCGTCACCCTGCTGCGCAATGCCCCCTCGCCTGCGGCGACCAGCTCCATCGCGATCGCCGAATACGTCATCGACCACTACCTCGACACGCCGAGCGCTGCTGCTCGTGCCGCCAAGACGACGGCGACGGATGCTGCGCCCCCGGCCGCGCCGAACCCCCAGGCGTCCACCGAACCGAAGCCCCGCAGCTGAGGCCTTCCTCCCCCGACGCGGTCGCCGTCGATCGGCCGATCGGACGAGGCGGTTCGAGCCGCGCGGCCGAAGCGGCGCAGCATCCGTTCTCGCGAGCATGGCGGCATGACAACCGCCACCGCCCGCCCGAGGGCGATCCGACGCCGGCCTGAATGGCTCGTGCCCGCCGGGCTCATCGCCCTCAGCCTCGTGCCGATCGCGGCCGGGTCCGCCCGGCTGACGCAGCTGACCACGGGGGCCGCGGTCACCGCGGAGAACGCGCGGTTCTTCGACTCGCCCATCCCCGTCGTGGCGCACATCATCGGCTCGAGCGTATTCCTCGTGCTCGGCGCGCTGCAGTTCGCCCCGTCGCTGCGCCGCCGGCGCTGGCACCGTTCGGCTGGGCGCATCGTCGCACCCGCGGGCCTCGTCTCCGCGCTGTCGGCGCTGTGGATGACCGTGGTCTACGACATGCCGGCGTCCGTGACCGGCCCGGGGCTCGCCGCCGTGCGCATCGCGCTCGGCACGGCCATGGCCGGTGCCATCGTCATCGCGTTCATCGCGATCGGGCGGGGCGACGTGCGCACGCACAGCGCGTGGATGACGCGCGCCTACGCGATCGGCATGGGTGCCGGCACGCAGGTGCTGGTCTTCCTCCCCTACACATTGTTGGTCGGCACGCCTCGGCCGCTCACCCACACACTGCTCATGACCGCGGGCTGGGCGATCAACCTCGTCATCGCCGAGGTCGTCATCCGGCGCCGCGCCAAGGCAGGACGCCGCAGCGGCACCCCGGTGGCGGCGGCCGGTGCGCACCTATCATGAGGGCATGACGAGCCCGGTCCGCGCTCTCTGGGACGCGCCCGCGGCGGTTCCGGCGCCGCCGCGGCGGGTCTGGCGCGACTGGGTGCTCGTCGGCGTGATCCCCGTGCTCGCGGTGTTCGAGGCATTCGTCCGCGTCGACGTGCCGTGGCGCTGGCTGTGGGCCGTCGTGCTCACCGTGCTCGCTCCCACGCTGCTGTGGCGCCGCGCGCGGCCGTTCACGATGCTCGCGATCGCGTTCGCCGTCGGCACGGCCGTGGGCCTCGCGACGGCGGGCGACCCGCAGCTGTACACGACGGCGTACTTCCTGATCCTGCTTTACGCGGTGTTCCGTTGGGGCTCCGGGCGCGCGATGATCGGCGGCGGCGTGCTGGTGGGGATCGGGATGCTGCTGACCTTCGTCGCGTCGCCGCCCGAGATCGCCGACGTCATCGGCGGCGCGGCGGTGGCGTTGACGACGAGCACGCTCGGTCTGGCCGTGCGCTGGCGTCGGCGCGCCCGCAGTCGCGAGCTCGAGCAGGTACGGCTGCTCGAGCGCGAGCAGCTCGCCCGCGACCTGCACGACACCGTCGCGCACCGCGTCTCGGCGATCGCGATCCAGGCGCAGGCCGGCAGCGCCGTGGCAGCCAACGACCCGGGCGCGACGGTACGGATGCTGCAGGCGATCGAGGCCGAGGCGACGCGGACGCTCCGGGAGATGCGCGCGATGGTGGGCGTGCTGCGCGCCCCAGGCGACGCCCTCGCGCCCACTCCGGGCCTCGCCGACATCCGGGCTCTGGCGGGAACGGATGCTGCGACCCCGGCCGTCGCCGTGAGGCTCGGCGGCGACCTCGACAGCGTGCCGTCGGCGGTCGCGGCAGCGGTGTACCGGATCGCGCAGGAGGCGGTGACGAACGCGCGCCGCCACGCCCGGGGTGCCACGTGGATCGACGTGGGGGTCGATGTCGACGCAGACGACGTGCGGCTCGAGGTCCGTGACGACGGCGGGGCCGCAGCCGGGACCGCGCGCCCGGAGGCTCCGCGCAGCGCGCCAGCACTGCGTGGAAGGGGCGTGGGGACCGTCTCCCCCGGCTACGGGATCACGGGCATGCGCGAACGCGCCGCGCTGCTGGGTGGCACGTGCGAAGCGGGGCCGGCGCCCGGCGGAGGCTGGGTCGTCACGGCCACGGTTCCACGGGCAGGATGGACCGCATGAGCGTGCGCGTGCTCGTCGCCGACGACCAGGACCTCGTGCGCACGGGTCTGCGGATGATCCTCGACGCGCAGCCCGATATCGAGGTCGTCGGCGAGGCCGCCGACGGCGCCGAGGCCGTCGCCCTCGCGCGGAGCCTGCGACCCGACGTGTGCCTGCTCGACATCCGGATGCCGGCGATGGACGGGCTTGCCGCGACTCGAGCTCTTGCCGGTCCCGAGGTCGCCGACCCGATCCCCGTCGTCGTGATCACGACCTTCGACCTCGACGAGTACGTCTACGAAGCGCTGCGCTCGGGCGCGCGCGGGTTCCTCCTCAAGGACGCCGGCGCCGTGCTTCTCGCCGAGGCGGTGCGCGCGGCATCCCGCGGCGATGCGCTCATCGATCCGAACGTGACGGTGCGGCTCATCGAGGCGTTCGCCGGCGCGACGCCCGAGCCTGTCGCGACGCCCTCGAGCCCGCTCACCGACCGGGAGGAGGCCGTGCTCGCGGGCGTCGCGCGGGGTCTCGGCAACAGCGAGATCGGCGACGAGCTGCACGTCTCGCTCAGCACCGTGAAGACGCACCTCGCGAGCATCATGACGAAGCTCGACGCCCGCAACCGGGTCGAGCTCGCGATCTGGGCGCACGAGCGCGGACGCGGCCGGCGGTGACCGCGGGACCACAGTGAAGGACGCCGGCGCCGCGTGCTGGGGGACATGCGGGGCCGGCGTCCTGTAGACGTCCGGGATCGGAGAGGACCCGGCGGACGCCGCGAGACCTGAGCTGGGGAATCAGGTCTGACGACGAATGAAGCGCATCAGCCAGGCGATAACCGCGATGACGATGATGATGAGGCCGATCCACAGCAGGAATTTGGCCGCTTCGATGAACACGCCCAGCAACAGCAGGACGATTCCGACGATGAGCAGGATCACTGCGAGTCCGGTCATGTGACCATGCTGGGCGGCTGAGGCGCCGCCGACCAACCTCTTGACAATCGCCTCGAACGGGGTTATTCGGATTCGGCAGCCGCGTTCGCCGCCTGCCAATCCTCGGTCGACGTCGTCTTCGGCCGACGCAGGAAAAGCACCACGACGACGCCGACGAGCATGACAGCGGCGGGCAGCAGGATGGCCTGCGCCATCGCCTGCGAGAAGCCGTCGATGACGAACGGAGGCAGCGTTCCTTCGCCGAACCCGCCCGATGCGTCGGACGCGCCGGGAAGGTTCGCCTCGAGTCGGGCCTGCATGAAGGCCGCGATCGATGCCGAGCCGATCACCGAACCGATCGTGCGGGTGGTGTTGTAGATGCCCGCGCCGGCACCTGCCTGTCGTGGAGGCAGGTTGCGCGTGGCGGTGGTCGCGAGCGGCCCCCACATGCCGGCGTTGCCGATGCCCATGAGCGCCGACGGGAGGAGGAACATCCAGATCGGGGTGTCGACGTTCATGAGCGACGAGTACCAGAACAGCGAGCCCGCGACCATGAGCAGGCCGGGCACGAGGAGGAACCGCGGGTCGGTGCGGTCGAGGAGGCGGCCGGCGAACGGCGCGCCGAAGCCCGAGAGGACGGCCATCGGGATGAGCAGCAGCGCCGACTGCGTGGGGGTGAGCCCCCGGGCGAGCTGGATGAAGAACATCAGCGGCAGCGACATGCTCGTCACGGTGAATCCTACGATCGCGATGCCGAGGTTCGACACCGAGAAGTTGCGGTCGCGGAAGAGGGGCAGCGGCACGAGCGGCTCGTTCTTGGTGCGCGCCTGCGTCCAGATGAAGAGCGCCATCACCGAGACACCGCCGGCGATCATCGCCCACACCCACGGCGCCCAGTCGTACTTCTCGCCCTCCTGCAGGCCGAACACGATCAGGAAGAGGCCGACGGCGCTCAGCACGACGCCGACGATGTCGAAGCGGTGCGGGTGCGTTTCGAGCTTGGGCACGAGAATCCAGGCGAGGACGAACGCGACGACGCCGACCGGGATGTTGATGAAGAAGATCCACTCCCACCCGAAGCCGTCGACCAGCAGACCCCCGGCCAGCGGCCCGACGAGGGTCGCGACACCGGCGGTGGCGCCCCACAGGCCCATCGCCGCGCCGCGGCGATTCGGCGGGAAGGTGCGCGTGATGACGGCCATCGTCTGCGGCGTCATCAGCGCGGCGCCGAGGCCCTGCACCGCACGGGCGATGATGAGCATCTCGAGGGTGCCCGACAGGCCGCACCACAGCGACGCGAGCGTGAAGACCGTCAGCCCGATCAGGTAGATGTTCTTGGGCCCGAACCGGTCGCCGAGGCGTCCGGTGATCAAAAGCGGCACCGCGTACGCGAGCAGGTAGGCCGAGGTGACCCACACGACGTTGTCGAGGTTGTTGGTGTCGGGGTCGAGCGCGGCCTTGATGGCGGGGTTCGCCACCGAGACGATCGTCGTGTCGACGAGGATCATGAAGAAGCCGATGACCAGCGCCCAGAGGGCGGGCCACGGGCTGCGGGGCTTGTGCCCCACCGCGTAGGCACCGGTGATCGGGCCGGCGACCCGAGCGGTGGCGGATGCCGCGCCCGCCGTGGGGCGGGACTCCGGCGTTTCGGGGGTGGTCACTGTCGTGCTGCCTTTCTCTGGGCGAGATAGCGTTCGGAGGGGGCCTCGTCGCGCCCCCAGGCGAAGTCGGGATCGGCGATGCGCGGGAGCATCGCGTCCATCCACGCGAGCTCGGCGTGGAGGAGCGCCGCTTCGCGCCCGATCTCGATGAGGTACTGCTCGGGCACGCCCTTGTCCAGCGCGTGCCGGTGGCCGTCCTCAAGGGACTCCAGCGACGCGGCGAGCGCCGCACGACGGGCACGGAGCAGCTCGATCGCCTCATCGCGATCCAGGCCGTGCACCTCGGCGAGCGCGACGCGGAACTCGGCCGGGCGGTCCACGCGCGGCAGCTCGCGGCGCACCCATTCGAGGACCGCGGCGGCGCCGGCATCCGTCTGCGTGTAGGTGGTGCGCTCGGGTCGGTTGCCGTCGCGGTCGACGCCGACCTCGGCGATCAGTCCCGCCCGCTCGAGCCGCCCCACGGTGTGGTAGACCGTGCCGTTGGTGATCGTGACGAGCCGGTCGTCACGGCGGAAGTGCATGAGCCGGATCATCTCGTACGGGTGCATGTCGCCCTCGCTCAGCAGCGCGAGCACGGCCACCCCGAGCGGGGTCAGGCGGGCGACGGGGTCGTTCACGATGATGTACTCCAGTTCGATTAGTCCACGTGGACTATACGCTCCTTCTGCGCGATCCGCACCCTCGCGCTCTGTCGGTGGGAGGTCGTAGCGTGAGGTTCATGGCAGACAAGGGCGCCGCACGCAGGGAGAAGTTCCCCGAGTCGTACGCGATCTTCGACCCGATCGTCGCGGAATGGACGGCCCGGCCCGACGTCTCGCTCGGCGCGATGTTCGGATCCGAGGGCCTGAACGTGCGTGGAAAGGTGTTCGCCTTCGTGACCTTCGAGGGCGCACTGATGGTGAAGCTGCCCGAGAGCCGCGTCGGCGAACTGGCCGAGGCCGGCGCGGCGGAGCCCGCCGTCATGCGCGGCAGGCCGATGCGCGAGTGGGCGACCGCGGGGACCGATGCTGCGGACCGCTGGCCCGCGCTCGTCGCCGAGGCGTTCGCGCACGTCGACGAGATCACGCCGTGAGCCCGCCCGCGGTCCACGCGACCTCGCCCCGAAACCCGCCGCAGTCACCCGGGATAATGGACGGGTGACGGCTATCCCCACCCCCACGACCGAGCTCTCCGGCTGGCGCCACGCCTACTCCGGCAAGGTGCGCGACCTGTACGTTCCGGCGGACACGCCCGAGGGGGCGACGCCCGAGCGCATGCTGGTCGTGGCGAGCGACCGCGTCAGCGCGTTCGACCACGTGCTCTCGCCGGGCATCCCCGGCAAGGGCGAGCTGCTCACCACCCTAAGCCTCTGGTGGTTCGACCGGCTCGCGGGCGCGGACGGGGGCCGCAGCATCCCGAATCATCTCGCCTCCTCGCACGAGCTCACCCTCGGGGCCGACGGTGAAGCCAACACGGCCGATGACCTGAAGAGCCTGATCCCGGAGGCCGTCACCGGACGCGCGATGGTCGTGAGGAGCCTCGACATGCTCCCGATCGAGTGCGTCGTGCGCGGGTACCTCACCGGGTCGGGCTGGGCGGAGTACCGCGAGAACGGCACGGTGTGCGGCATCTCGCTCCCCGAGGGGCTCTCGAACGGCGACCGGCTGCCCGAGCCGATCTACACGCCCGCTTACAAGGCTCCACTGGGCGAGCACGACGAGAACATCTCGTACGAGCGCACCGTCGAGCTCGTCGGCGCCGATCGCGCGGCGGAGCTCCGCGACCTCTCGCTCGAGATCTACGCGCGCGCGGCCGCGACGGCCGAGGCGCACGGCGTGATCCTCGCCGACACGAAGTTCGAGTTCGGTCTCGACGGCAACGGTGTGCTGACGCTCGCCGACGAGGTGCTCACGAGCGACTCGTCCCGTTACTGGGATGCCACGGCCTGGGCGTCCGGCACGACCCCCGACGAGCGCATGGCGAGCTTCGACAAGCAGATCGTGCGGGACTGGCTGGCCGCGAACTGGGCGGCCCCGCGCGAGGGGGAGCCGCCCGCACTCCCGGCGGACATCATCGACCGCACCACCGCCCGCTACCGCGAGCTGCTCGAGCGCCTCACCGCCGCCTGACGCCGCGGCGCGGCATCCGGCGTTGTCACGCGTTCTTCATCGCCTTCAAACGCGCGAGCAGCACCGGCCCGGTGCTGTCGAGCACCTTGCCACCGATCAGGATGCCGGCGACGAGCACCGCGGTGCCGCCCACGATCCCGATGGCGAACGCGATCCAGCTCACGGTCGGGTTCCGCGTGAAGTACCCGATGATCCCGACGATCACCGCGGGCGACGAGAGCGCAAGCGCCACCAGCCAGATGCCGAAGAACGCCATGCCCTGCAGGAACGTCGTGCCGGGGACGCGCTTGAACGGGTTGTCACCCGAGCCCGGAACCGGCACCACGAGCTGGGCCGAGGTGACGGCGCAGACGCCGTAGCAGGTGAAGAGGATGCCGAGCGCCATGCCGAGGATGCCGGGGAACTGCGTCCAGTCGCCCGCGAACACGAAGGGCAGTGCCGCGGCCAGCAGCACCAGCGGCACCGCGACAGCGGCGGCGGCGAGGATGCGCCCGAGCCGGTCCGAGAGACCGCGCGCTCCCGTCGCGACCTCGGTGCCGAACGCCGTGCCGTCGTATGAGATGTCGGCGTACACCACGATGCCGATGATGAACGCGATGATCGGCGCCGAGAACGCCAGCGCCACGAATGGGTCGCCGTCGCGGGCGTAGAACCACAGCAGCACCGGCACGAGGGGCACGGCGATGAGCTGGCGGAGATACCGCGGATCACGCGTCCAGTACGTCAGGGCCCGCGCGAAGACCGCGCCCGCAGCGCCGGTCGGTACGCGGCCGAACCACCCGACCGACCCGGCCCGCACGGCGGCGGCCGACGTGAGCCGGGGCCGCACGGGGGAGCGCGCGAGCGAGGCGCGCCACAGCAGCCACAGCGCCGCGAGGGTGGCGAGCGCGATGAGCAGCTTCGCCGCGGCTGCGGGCAGATCGCCGGCGGCCGCGTCGGCGGGCACGGCCCAGGCGGCGCCGAGCGGCGTCCAGCCGAGGAGCGGCACCAGCTCGGCGATGGTGTCCGCGTTCACGCTGACCCCGCTGGCGAGCCCCGCGATGAGGGGCCCCGCCAGGATGAGCGGGATGAAGATGAGGATGCCGGCGACCTCGCGGAAGCGTCGGCCTCCCCCGAAACCGGAGGCGACCGTCGCCACGGCGCGTGACGCGACCACCGCCGTGAGCACCGCCAGCGGCGTGCTCACCAGCCAGGCGACGAGCGCGGCGGGCCAGTGCGCCCACGTCGCGATCGTCGCGAGCGCTGCCACGGACGTCACGATGCCCGGGACGCCGCAGGCCGCGGCGAGCGTGAGCGCGACCATCATCCGCGAGGTCGTCAGGGGGAACACGACCAGGCGGTCCGGGTCGAGCGTCGTGTCGACGCCGAACGCCACGAGAGGGATGAGGGCCCACCCCAGCGTCACCAGCGAGCCGGCACCCACGATGATGACGCCCGCCAGCCGGACGTCGGCGAATCCCAGCGCGACCAGGCCCGCGACGATGCCCACGAGGAGCAGCGCGCCGTAGAGGGCACCGAGGATGAACCCGACCAGCTGCCACGGGCTGCGCGCGAGCTGGTTGCCGAGGACCCGGAACCGCAGCCTCAGGAGCGTCGCAACCATTCCGGCCCTTCCGTGTGGCGACGGCCGCCGACGAGCTCGACGAAGCGGTCCTGCAGGGACTCCCCCGCACGCACGTCGTCGACGGTGCCCGCGACGAGCAGGCGACCCGCCGCGACGACCGCGACGTGGTCGCACATCCGCTGGACGAGGTCCATCGAGTGGCTCGAGACGATGACCGTGCCGCCGCCGCCGACATACCCCGCGAGGATGTCCTCGATGTTCGCCGCCGACACCGGATCGACCGACTCGAAGGGCTCATCGAGCACGAGCAGCCGCGGGGCGTGAACGAGGGCGCACGCGAGCGCGATCTTCTTGGTCATGCCCGCCGAGTAGTCGACGACCATCGTGCCCGCGGCATCCGTCATGTCCATGAGCGAGAGCAGGTCGGCCGTGCGCTGGGCGATCTCGTCGTGCGGCAGGCCGAAGAGCAGCCCGTTGTAGGTGACGAGCTGCTCGCCCGTGAGGCGGTCGAACAGCTTGACGCCGTCTGCGAGGTTGCCGACCATCGCCTTCGCCTTGACCGGCTCGCGCCACACGTCGACCCCGTGCACCAGCGCCTGACCCGCGTCCGGCATGAGGAGTCCGGTCGCCATGGACAGCGTCGTGGTCTTGCCGGCGCCGTTCGGGCCGACCAGCCCGTAGAACGATCCCGCCGGCACGCGCAGGCTGATGTCGGCCACGGCCACCTTCTCGCCGAACCGCTTGTGGAGTCCCCGGAACTCGAGCGCGGGCGGCATGGGCAGGGTCGCTGGGTCGGTCACATCTCTCCGTCGGTTCGGCATCGAAGGTCCGGGTGCGAGCCGGAATCCGTCCAGCCTCCCGGATGCCGCGTGGCCGAGGCAACTCGCGCGCACCCGCTCGCTAGGGTGATCCTCGCACCATCACCCGAGCGCTAAGGAGCGCGCATGCCTTTGTGGACCATTCACGGCAACGGCCGGACCGTCGAACCCGGGAAGGTGGTGAAGCCCGACGAGCGGCTGAACTGGCCCGCGACGGTCGCGATCGGCGCCCAGCACGTCATCGCGATGTTCGGCGCGACGTTCCTGGTGCCGGTGCTGACGGGCTTCCCCGTCTCGACGACGCTCCTCTTCTCGGGCATCGGGACGCTGCTGTTCCTCCTGATCACGAAGAACCGCCTCCCCAGCTACCTCGGCTCGTCGTTCGCGTTCATCGCACCGGTCACCGCCGCCACCGCGTCGCAGGGCATGGGCTCGGCCCTCGCCGGCATCGTCGCCGTCGGCGTGCTGCTGGCCGCCGTCGGCTTCATCGTCCAGTTCGCGGGGCTCGGCTGGATCGAGAAGCTCATGCCGCCGGTCGTCGCCGGCGCCATCGTCGCGCTCATCGGCTTCAACCTCGCCCCGGTCGCGTGGCAGAACTTCCAGCAGGCGCCGATCACCGCGACCATCACGCTCGTCGCCGTGATCCTCGGCAGCGTGCTGTTCCGCGGCTTCCTCGGGCGCATCTCGATCTTCCTCGGCGTGATCGTCGGCTACATCGTGGCGCTCCTGCGCCAGGAGGTCGACTTCACCCAGGTGAACGAGCTCGTCGCGAACGGGCAGTGGGTCGGCCTGCCGACGTTCCAGTTCCCGACATTCGGCAGCCCCGGCACCTGGAGTGTCATCGCGATGTTCCTGCCGGTCGTGCTCGTGCTCATCGCCGAGAACGTCGGACACGTGCGCGGCGTCGCGACGATGACCGAGGCATCCGTCAATCAGTACACCGGCCGCGCGCTCATCGCCGACGGCGCGGCGACGGTGCTCGCGGGCACCTTCGGCGGCTCGGGCACGACGACGTACGGCGAGAACATCGGCGTCATGGCGGCGACCCGCGTGTACTCGACGGCGGCGTACTGGGTCGCGGGCGTCTTCGCGATCCTGCTGTCGCTCTCGCCGGTGGTCGGCGCGGTGTTCAACTCGATCCCCGCCGGCGTGCTCGGCGGCGTGACCACCGCCCTCTACGGCCTCATCGGCATCATCGGCATCAAGATCTGGGTCGACAACCGCGTGGACTTCTCGCGCCCGGTGAACCAGTACACCGCCGCCGTCTCGCTCGTGATCGCGATCGCCGGCTTCACGATGGTGTGGGGCGACTTCCAGCTCGGCGCGATCGTCATCGGCGCCGCCGCGGCCCTGGTGATCTACCACCTCGGCAACGCCATCGCCCGCTGGCGCAGGACCGGCGCCGACGACGGCGGCCCGCTCCCCGCCGTCGGCCAGCTCGGCGGCGACCCGCAGGACTCGCAGGTCAAGTAGCGCCGAGGCGCAGCACCCGTCCCCGACCTGTTTCTGGGGTTTGGGGCGCATTCTGTCCGTTGGGGCGCGATTTGTGCGCCCCAACGGACGAATCGCGCCCCAAACCCGGAGGACCGGAGCGATGAAGCGGGAATGGATGCTGCGTGCAAATGGTTGTAGCTACACGTGAATGAGATCGCGCACCCTGACCGCCTCGCCGCCGATACCTCGATGGGCGCCGTGACGCTTCTCGTCGGCGACCTCGACGGCATGACCGCGTTCTACCGCGACGTCATCACACTCCAGGTGCTGTCGGCCGAGGGCGACGAGGTCGTGCTCGGGCGCGCGGGCAGACCGGTCGTCATCCTGAAGCACGAGCCCGCCCTGCGCCACGCGAGCCCCGGCGCGGCCGGGCTCTTCCACACGGCGATCCTCTTCGAGACGCAGGAGGCCCTCGCGGCCGCGCTCTACAGCGTCGCGCAGCGCGCGCCGCAGACCTTCACCGGCTCGGCGGACCACCTCGTGAGCCAGGCCTTCTACCTCACCGACCCCGAGGGCAACGGCGTCGAGCTGTACTGGGACCGGGCCCGCACCGAGTGGTCGTGGACTCACGGCAGTGTCGAGATGGCAACGCTGTACCTCGACCCCAACGGCTTCCTCCGCGAGCACCTGACGGAGCGGGCCGCGAGCGGCGGGACGGGGCAGGACGCAGCATCCGTCGGTCATGTGCACCTGTCGGTCGGCGACGTCGCGAGCGCCCGCGCGTTCTACGTCGATGCGCTCGGGTTCGACCAGACCGCCGAGCTCGGCAACCAGGCCCTGTTCGTGAGCGCCGGCGGCTACCACCACCACATGGCGATGAACGTGTGGAACTCGCGCGGCGCGGGACCGCGGATGCCGGCGCTGGGCCTCGGCCGCGTGGATCTGGCCCTCCCCGACGCCGACTCCCTGGGCGAGCTCGCCGAGCGCCTGCGCCACCACGGCCTCGACGTGCGCGACGACGGCCGCACGGTGGCCTTCGACGACCCGTGGCGCAACCTCCTGCACGCGACGGTTCCCGGCCGCGGCTGAGTTCTCCCCCACCCCCAACCCACCTCGCCTTCCGCAGTCACATCGTGCGGCTTCGCGCCCCCCGTTCCCGCCAAACCCGACTGCGGAGCGAAGGCCTTTCGGTGTTCCGCAGTCGCAAGGTGCGGGTTCCGCCGCCCCGCGGACGCGAAAAGTGACTGCGGAACGAGGGGGCGGCGGGGGGAGCCGGGGCGCGTCAGACCGACTCGCGGATGACGAGCTCGGTCTCGAGGATCGTGACGTGACGCGGATGCCGCCCCGCGAGGAGGTCGAGCAGCACCGTGGCCATGCGCTCGCCCTGTGCGAACGAGGGCTGGCGCATCGTCGTCAGCTGCGGCGTGACGGAGGTGGCCACGGGCGAGTCGTCGAAGCCGATGATCGCGACGTCGTCGGGGACGCGCAGCCCTTCGGCCGTGAGCACCGTCAGCACGCCCCGCGCCATGAGATCGCTGGCGACGAAGACCGCGTCGGGCTGGGCTCCGGTCGCCAGCACCCGGCGCATCGCGTCGGCGCCGCCGTCGGCGGTGAAGTTGCCGTCTTCGACCGCGATCTCGTCGAGATCCCAGGCGGCGAGCGCATCGCGGTATCCCTGCAGGCGGTCCACACCGGCGGGCATGTCGCGCGGGCCGGTGATCGTCGCGATGCGGCGTCGACCGCTCTCGATCAGATACACCGTGGCGTCATACGCCCCGCGGACGTTGTCGACGTCGACGTAGTAGTCGCGCTCGCGCTCGCGCACCGGCCGGCCGCCGTAGACGACGGGCACGACGCTCGCGATGCGGTCGATGAACGTGTCGCTGGTGTGGTGCGAGACCACGATGGCGCCGTCCACGGCACCCGAGCGCACGTAGCTCGTCGTCTTGTCGCCCGGGTCGTCACTGGCGATGAAGAGGTTGAGCACGTAGTCCGAGCGGCTGAGACGCGAATTGATGCCCGACACGATCGCCGCGAAGAACGGGTCGCCGAAGAACCGCGTGGTGTCCTCGGGGACGATCAGCGCGATCGCGTGCGTCTTCTGGCTCGCCAGCGACCGGGCAGCGCGGTTGGGGACGTAGTTCAGCTCGTTGATCGCGCGCGTCACCGATTCCAGGGCTTCGGGGCTCACGGCCGTCGAGCCGTTCACGACGCGGGAGACCGTCGAGCGGGAGACCCCCGCCGCGGCGGCGACCTCTTCGATCGTCACGGCGTGTGCACTGCCGGCTCCCCGCTGGGTGCGCCGCATGGCGTCGGTGCTCATTCCTGTCCCCTCCTTCCCGGATGCTACTGCGCCGCGGCACCCCGCGGCGCAGTGCTACGACGCGACGGCCGCCGCGCGCGCGGACTCCAGGTCGATCGCCCGAGCGCCGATGATGCGGCTGTACTCGAGCGCGCTGTCCTTGGGTGTGCGCTCCTGGGTGTCGTAGTCCACGCGCACGATCCCGAACCGCTTCTCGTAGCCCCATGCCCACTCGAAGTTGTCCAGGAGCGACCAGTAGAAGTACCCGCGCACGTCGACGCCGGCCGCGGCCGCGTCGAGGATCGCACCGAGGTGCCCGCGCAGGAACTCGACGCGGTCGGCATCGTGCACGCGCTTCGTCTCGCCCTCGACGACGAGCTCGTCGTCGTAGGCGGCGCCGTTCTCGGTGACGTAGAGCACGGTGCCGGCCTGCTGCGCGTACTCGTCCCACACCCGCTCGAGGAGGGTCGTCAGCCCCTCGGGCTGCACCTCCCACTGCATCGGCGTGCGGGGCAGGCCGCGCTCGTGCCAGTAGATGCCCTCGTGCGAGGGGTACGGCGAGCGGCCGGGGCGATCGGTGGGCGCGTCGCCGCCGATCGGCGGGTTCACCGGCTCGTGGCCGCCCACGTACTCGCCGTGGTAGTAATTCACGCCGAGCGTGTCGATGGGCGTCGCGATGGTCTCGAGGTCGCCGGGGCGCACGGCGGACTCCCACGCGGCGATGGCCGCAGCATCCACCTTTCGGATGTCTTCCACGATGTCGGCGGGGTACTGCGCGCGGAAGATCGGGTCGAGGAACCAGCGGTTGAACTGGCCGTCGATGCGGCGCGCCGCGTCGACGTCGGCGGGGTCGTTCTCGTCGACCGGCTCGGCGACCGTGAGGTTCAGCGTGATGCCGAGCTTGAGCGACTCGTCGCGAGAGCGCAGCTCGCGCACGGCCTGGCCGTGGCCGAGCAGCAGGTGGTGCGCGGCGAGCACGCCCTCCTCGACGCTGTAGTGGCCCGGCGCGTGGATGCCCGCGGTGTAGCTGAGGAACGACGAGCACCACGGCTCGTTGAGCGTGGTCCACACGTTGACCCGGTCGCCCAGGGCGTCGTGCATCGTCAGCGCGTACTCGGTGAAGAGGTCCGCGGTGTCGCGGTTCGCCCAGCCGCCCTTCTCCTGCAGCGCCTGCGGCAGGTCCCAGTGGTAGAGCGTCAGCCACGGGAGGATGTCGGCCCCGAGCAGCTCGTCGACCAGTCGCTTGTAGAAGTCGAGGCCCTTGAGGTTGACCGCCCCGCCGTCGGGCCGCACGCGCGACCACGACGTCGAGAAGCGGTACGTCTGCAGGCCCAGCTCCTTCATGAGCGCCACGTCATCGCCGTAGCGGTGGTAGTGGTCGCACGCCACGTCGCCGTTGTCGGCGTTGATGACGGCGCCCGGCACGCGGCAGAACGCATCCCAGATCGAGTCGCGGCGGCCGTCTTCGTGGGCGGCGCCCTCGATCTGGAAGGCGGCGGTCGCGGCGCCGAACAGGAAGTCCTGGGGGAAGGCGCGAGGGATCGCGGTCGTCATGAGGTCAATGATCCTCTCGGAGAACGTCGGTGTCAGGATGCCGAAGGCTGTGGGGAGGGGAAAGGGTCTAGCCCTTGACGGCGCCGGCCATGATGCCGCTCACCAGCTGCCGCCCCGTGAAGGCGAAGACGATGAGGAGCGGAATGGTGGCGAGGAGCACGCCGGCGAGCACGACCGAGTAGTCGACGAAGTAGTTCGACTGCAGGAGCGAGAGCGCCACCGGGAGCGTGGGACTCTGCCGGTCGAGCACGATGAAGGGCCAGAAGAACTGGTTCCACGCCCCGACGAAGGTGAAGAGGAACAGCATCGCGGCTGCGGGCCGCGCGGCGGGCACGCCCACCGTCCAGAACGTGCGGAGCATGTTGGCCCCGTCCACTCTCGCCGCCTCGATCAGTTCGTCCGGCACGGTCTGCGACAGATACTGCGTCATCCAGAACACACCGAACGCGCTGGTGAGCGCGGGGATGATGATGGCGCCGATCTGCCCGGTCCAGCCCAGGTCGGAGAAGAGCAGGTAGAGCGGCACGACGCCGAGCTGCATCGGCACCGCCATGGTGGCGACCACGAAGGCCAGCAGCCACTTGCCGCCGGGGAAGCGGAGTTTCGCGAACGCCCAGCCGGCAAGGGTCGAGAACAGGACGACGGATGCCGCGATCACGGTCGAGCTGAAGATCGAGTTCCACAGCGCCTGCCAGAAGTTCACGGCAGGGTCGTTGATGACCTTCAGCGCGTTGTCGATGAAGTTGCCACCGGGCAGCCACGACATGCTCGGGTTGTTGATGGTCGAGGCGTCGCCCGAGCCGATCAGGAACGACCAGTAGTAGGGGAAGAGGGCCGAGACCACGACGACCCCGAGACCGACGTACACCCAGACCCCGGCGCGCACGCCGCGGATCTTCGTGGTCCGCCGGCTCCGGCGCGCGTTGGGCAGGTTCTCCTCGACGACCGCGAGGGGCGGGGTGCTGATGGCGCTCACTGCTGGGCTCCCTTCCGGCCGCCGCGACGGCGCTGGATGACCCCGCGTCCGCCCTCGTCACGTACGAGGGCGCGGGTGATGGCGAGGTTGATGAGGCCGATCGCCAGGATGATGATGAAGAGGATCCACGCGAGGGCGGCGGCACGTCCGAAGTTGAACTCGCCCCAGCCGATGTTGTATAGGTACAGCGTGATCGTCAGCCACTGGCCCGCGGCACCGCCGCGGCCGGTCTGGTCGAACATGCGGGGCTCGTCGAAGATCTGGAGACCGCCGATCGTCGACGTGATGATGACGAAGATCAGGGTGGGCTTCAGCGACGGGAGCGTGATGCTCCAGAACTGGCGGAACGCGTTGGCGCCGTCCACGGTCGCCGCCTCGTAGTACTCGCGCGGCACGGCCTGCATGGCGGCGAGGAGGATGAGGGCGTTGTAGCCGGTCCAGCGGAAGTTCACCATCGTGGCGATGGCGATGTGGCTCCAGAACGGGTCCTTGTGCCAGGCGATCGGGTTCAGGCCGAGGTTCGTGAGCACGTTGTTCACGAGGCCGTGGTTGTCGCCGAAGAGGTTGCTGAAGATCAGCGCGACGGCGACCGGGGCCATGACGTACGGGAGCAGGACGCTCATGCGCCAGAAGGTCTTGGCCCGGATGTTCTTGTCGAGCATCGCCGCGATGAACAGCGCCAGGATGAGCTGCGGCACCGACGAGAGCAGGAAGATGCTGAAGGTGTTCCGCAGGGCGATCCAGAAGTCGGCCTGGGACAGGATCCAGACGTACTGGTCCAACCCGACGAAGGTGCCGGAGTTGCGGACGAGGTCCCACTCCTGGAACGAGATCACCGCCGTGTAGACGATCGGGAAGAGGCCCACGATCGCGAACAGGATGAAGAACGGCGAGATGTAGAGGTAGGGGGAGAGCTTCAGGTCCCAGCGGCTCAGGCGGTGGGAGAAGGAGAGGACGCGCGGCTGGCGTTCCGGATCGGGCCGATCGGCCGGCCCGGATGCCGTCGTACGGGTGGCGGTCGTGGTCACCGGTGGCTCCGATTCGGGTGTCGAGGGTGGGCGTGGAGGCGGAGTGCGCGCGGGCCGGGGGACCCGCACGCACTCCGCTTCTGCTGTCAGACCTGGTCTGCGGGAGCGGACCGGATCGTCAGTGTCGGCCTATCAGAAGGCCTCGACCTCGGCGACGTACGCGTCCCACGACGCCTGGGCGTCCTGGGTGCCGTCGAAGACGCGGGTGATGGCGTCCTGCAGTGCGGTGTTGTACTTGAAGTAGTCCGCGCTCTTGTAGGGCGTCACGGTGATCGCCGCGGAGCGGTCCGCGAAGATCGTGCCGGTCGGCGCGTCGGCGAAGTACTCGTTGGTGGAATCGGTGATCGCCGACGAGCTCTGCGCGTCGAGGGCGCTCGGGTAGGCGCCGACGTTGACGAACGTCTTCTCCTGCTGCTCCGGAGCGGTCAGCCAGTCGGCGAGCTTGAGAGCCTCGTCGACGTTCTTTCCGTTGGCGGGAACGGTCAGGTACGAGCCGCCCCAGTTGCCGCCGCCGTTCGGGAACGCGTTCGCGATCTCCCAGCCGGTGACCTCGGGCGCGTTGCCCGAGATGATGCCGAGCATCCACGGCGGGCACAGCATGGCGGCGAACTCACCGTTGGCCATCGACGCGTTCCAGTCGTCCGACCACTGGCCCGAGTAGGCCGAGTTCGGGATGCCGCGCTCGACGACGAGGTTGTACGCAGCCTCGAGGTCGGGGTTGTCGGTCGCGACGACGGTGCCGTCGGGCTCGTCGTACGGGAACTCGATCTGGTTGACGATGCCCTGGAACGCGGAGTTCGCGGAGTCGAGCATCGGCTTGCCGGTCGCAGCCTTGTACTTGTCGGCCAGGTCGAAGAACGTGTCCCAGTCGCCGTCGATCGCCGAGGCGACCTCGTCGGGCGTCGAGGGCAGGCCCGCGGCGGCGAACAGGTCGGCGCGGTAGCAGACGGCCTGCGGGCCGATGTCCGTGCCGAAGCCGACGAGACGGCCGTCGGCGTCGGTCGCGGCCTCTTCCTTCCACTCGACCCAGCGGCCCTTGGCGCTGTCGGGCACCTCGGCGAGCAGGTCGGAGTACTGCATGGCCTCGGCGAACCAGTCGACCTCGACCGCCTCGATGTCGGCGAGGCCTTCCTTTCCGAGCTTCGCGAAGAAGTTCGTGCGGGCGTCGTCGGTGATGGCGGCCTTGTTGTGGACGATCTTGATGTTCGGGTTCTCGTCCATGTACTCCTGGAGGAGCTCGTCGTCGTACCCGAAGTCGTTGAACGTGGCCAGGGTCAGCGTGATCTGGCCGTCCTCGCTTCCGGCGTCGTCTCCGTTGCCGCCGGCGCAGCCGGCGAGGACGATGGCCGAAGCCGAGAATGCGGCGATTGCCACAGCGCTTCTGCGGAAGGCGCGTGCGTTCACTGTCACTCCTTTGTGTTGTCAGGGTCGTGTGTGTTGCAGGATCGGCCCGGAGGGAACCGTGCCGGTGGTGTCTCGTGGGAGCGTTCCCATCGATCGAGACGCAACGCTATGGGATCGCTCCCACGAAGTCAAGGGAGCGCTCCCACGGTTTGATCACGGTTGTGTCACAGGGGTTTGCGCGACCCGGGAAACGCCACGCGCACGGGCCCGTAGACTGGTGGGGACCCCTGCCCGCGACATCCGGCGTTTCGACTCCTCGCTGCGCTCGTCGCTCAACGACCGATAGCTGCGGCCTCCGGCCGCCAGGAGGATCGCGATGCCCACCATCGTCGTCGACGTCATGCCCAAGGCCGAGCTTCTGGACCCGCAGGGAAAGGCCGTCACCGGCGCCTTCGCCCGTCTCGGCGTCTCCGACTTCAGCGCGGTGCGCATCGGCAAGCGGTTCGAGCTCACCGTCGACGGCGAGGTCACCGACGGGGTGCTCGCCGAGGCCCGGCGCATCGCCGACGAGATCCTCTCCAACTCCGTGATCGAGGACGTCGTCGGCATCGAGGTCGTGGAATGACCGCCCGCATCGGCGTCATCACCTTCCCGGGCTCGCTCGACGACCGCGACGCGCAGCGCGCGATCGAGATCGCAGGCGGCGAGGCCGTCGCCCTGTGGCACGGCTCGCACGACCTCGACGGCGTCGACGCGCTGGTCCTTCCCGGCGGCTTCAGCTACGGCGACTACCTGCGCGCCGGAGCCATCGCGGCGCTCGCGCCGATCATGGCAGAGGTGAAGGATGCCGCGGCCAAGGGGATGCCCATCCTCGGCATCTGCAACGGCTTCCAGATGCTCGTCGAGGCTCACCTGCTGCCGGGCGGGCTGATCCGCAACGCGCATCAGCAGTTCGTCCGCCGCGACCAGAAGCTGCGCGTCGAGAACAACGACACCGCGTGGACCAGCGATTTCGCCTCCGGCCAGGAGATCGTCATCCCGCTCAAGAACGCCGACGGCGGCTACATCGCCTCGGAGTCCGAACTCGACCGTCTCGAGGGCGAGGGGCTTGTCGCCTTCCGATACCTCGGCGTGAACCCGAACGGGTCGCTGCGCGACATCGCCGGCCTCACCAACGAGCGGGGCAACGTGGTCGGCCTCATGCCCCACCCCGAGCACGCCGTCGAGCCGGGCTTCGGTCCCGACACCGCCGCCGCGATGCGGTCGGGCGTCGACGGCCTGTCGTTCTTCACGTCGGCCATCGCCGCCGTGGTGGGCGCCGCGGCCTGAGCCGCGGCATCCGTCCCGCTTCTAGACTGTGCCGGCCGGCGGCCACACGCCGATGATGAGCGCCATCACGATGATGGTCACCAGCTCGTGCGAGATGTTGAGCACGGTCAGCGACGACGGCCGCCCCTCGAAGGCGTCGTGGGTGATGAAGCGCGCCGCGGTGAAGCCCGCCCAGAGGATCACGCCCGTGAGCAGCGCCGTCCAGAGGTAGCTGCCGCCGTAGAAGTGCCAGGCGATCGACGAGGCGCCGGCCAGCACCCACGCGGTCACGAAGCTGACGATCAGCGTCACCACGATCGGCACCACGGCACTTGCGCCCGGCCGGTTCATGTCGACGTTCGCGAGCTTCGCCCATCTCGTGCCGAAGACCTTCGGCGTGTACCAGATCGAGCCGACGACCATGCTCGACGCCGTCGCGATCAGCACCGCCCAGTAGTTGATCTCGGGAACCACGTCCGCCTCCTCCGCCCAGGCGCCGCCGCCGGTCGCGGTCGCCGCTCGACGCGAGCGTAGCGCCGCCCCGCGACGCCGGCCCCGCACCGCGCCGGTAGCGTGGAGCGGGTGACCACAGACACCCGGAATCTCGTCGTCAGCGTCCCCACCGAGCAGCTCGCCGCGGATCTGGGCGCCCTGCCCGACGGCGTCGAGCTGGTGGTGTGGCCCATGGACGCGGCCGCTCCGCGTGACCGGTTCGACATCGTCGTGCCGCCTTACATGTCGATGGCACGCGTGCTCGCGCGTCTCGAGGGCGTCGAGGTGGGGCTCGTGCAGGGCCAGTCGATCGGCTACGACGGCGTCGCCGCCATCCTGCCCGAAGGTCTGGTCTTCGCGAACGCGGCCTCGGTGCACGAGACCTCGACCGCCGAGCTCGCCGTGGGTCTCGCGATCGCTGCGCAGCGGCACATCGACGCGTTCGCCGTCGACACCGCGGCCGGCCGCTGGGCCCCGGTCTTCGCGCAGAGCCTCGCCGATCGTCGCGTGCTGCTGCTCGGCTACGGCGGCGTCGGCAAGGCCGTCGCCGCGCGGCTCGAGCCGTTCGAGGTCGAGCTCACCCCGGTCGCGTCGCGCGCCCGGGATGAGGACGGTGTCGCGGTGCACGGCATCGACGAGCTGCCCGAGCTGCTCCCCCAGGCCGAGATCGTGATCCTCACGCTGCCGGGCGGTGAGGCAACCCAGGGACTCGTGGACGACGCCTTCCTGTCGGCGCTTCCCGAGGGCGCGCTCATCGTGAACGTCGGCCGCGGCACCCTCGTCGACACCGACGCGCTCGTCGATCACGTGCGTCGCGGACGTATCCGCGCCGCGCTCGACGTCACCGACCCCGAGCCCCTCCCCGAGGGCCACGCGCTCTGGGGCCTTCCGGGCGTGCTCATCGCCCCGCACGTCGGCGGCGCGTCGAGCGCGATGCGACCCCGGGTCGCCAAGCTCGTGCGGACGCAGATCGAGCGGCTCGCCGCCGGCGAGCCTCCGATCAACGTCGTGCTCGGCGGCTGAGCCGGCACGCTCCCCCTTCAGTTCTCCTCCGCTCTGAGGTAGACCGGAGGGACGGACGGTGGTGCGCGATGAATGATTCCCGAAGCGATCCCCCGAGTGCGGACCAGCCGCCGAAGGTGGAGCGGCTCGCCGCTTCGGCGTGCTGGGAGTACCTGCAGACCGCCGAACTCGGCCGGCTCGCGGTGGACAACGCCGACGGTGCACCCGACATCTTCCCGGTCAACTACGTCGCCCACGAGGGCGCCCTGTACATCCGCACGGCGCGCGACGCGAAGCTCCTCCATATCGCGCAGCACCCGATGGTCGCCTTCGAGGTCGACGGCGCGACCGACGACGACCACTACTGGAGCGTCGTGATCCGCGGAAAGGCGGAGCGCGTCACCCGTGACGACGAGATCCGCGACAGCGGGGTCCGCCGGCTCGCGTCGTGGAGCCCGACCGTGAAGTTCTTCGTCATGAAGGTCGTCGCGAACACCGTCACGGGCCGGCGGTTCCCCCAGCATGCGAGCCGCAGGGATCCGCTCACGCCGTTCGAGGGCGACGCCACACTCCCGGACGCGCCGGAACCGCCACGGCAGCCACGCGCCGAACGGCCCGCGCCGATCCCGCACTTCGGGCCGCGCACCGGGCCGCAGGACACGCTGCCGGGGCCGCGCTCCGACGGGTGACCGGCGATGCCGATCGCAGCCGCGGCGTCAGCCGGTGAAGACCGTGTGCACGTCGCCGACGACGTCCCGGCCGCCGAGGGCCGTCAGCTCCATCAGCACCGCGGTGCCCACCACCACGCCGCCGAGCGTCTCGACGAGCTCGTGCGCCGCGACGAGCGTGCCACCGGTGGCGAGGACGTCGTCGACGAGCAGCACCCGGGTGCCGACGGCGATGTCGTCGTGCGCCTCGATCGTGGCGGTGCCGTATTCGAGCGAGTAGGTGACGGATGCCGCGGGCAGAGGCAGCTTGCCGGCCTTGCGGATCGGAACCAGGCCCGCGCCGGCCTCCATCGCGACGGCGCCGGCGAGCAGGAACCCGCGCGCCTCGACCCCCGCGACGACGTCGAACGACCCCTCGAACGGGGCGATCATCGCGTGGATGACGGTGCGCAGGGCTCGGGCATCCACCAGCAGAGGCGTGATGTCGCGGAACTGCACGCCCGGTTCCGGGTAGTCGGGGATCGTGCGGATGAGGGATTCGGCGCGCGTGAGGGCTTCGGACAGCACCCGCCAACCCTACGCCCGGCCCCCGGGCGTCTTTCGTTACGAGGGAGTGTAAGCGCTTGCAGTATGCTGATCGGATGACTTCCGCAGAGACCATCGAGCGCACGGACGCGTTCCTCACCACCGTCGGCGGCGAGTGGTGGCGCACCGCCGTCATCTACCAGATCTATCCGCGGTCCTTCGCGGACGCGTCGGGTGACGGCATCGGCGACCTCCCCGGCATCACCTCGCACCTCGACGACCTCGCGCACCTCGGCATCGACGCCATCTGGCTGAGCCCGTTCCAGCGCTCGCCCCAGAAGGACGCCGGCTACGACGTCAGCGACTACTGCGACGTCGACCCGCTCTTCGGCACCCTGGCCGACTTCGACGACATGCTGGCCGGGGCGCATGAGCGCAGCATCCGTGTCATCGTCGATCTCGTCCCGAACCACTCGTCCGACCAGCACGAGTGGTTCCAGCAGGCCCTCGCCGCCGTTCCCCACAGCGCCGAGCGTGCGCGCTACATGTTCCGCGACGGCAAGGGCGAGAACGGCGAACTTCCTCCCAACAACTGGGAGTCCGTCTTCGGCGGCCCCGCGTGGACGCGCGTGGTCGAGGCCGACGGCGAGCCCGGCCAGTGGTACCTGCACCTGTTCGACTCGTCGCAGCCCGACTTCGACTGGTCGAACGACGAGGTCCGCGAGGAGTTCCGCCGCATCCTGCGCTTCTGGCTCGACCGCGGGGTCGACGGCTTCCGCGTCGACGTCGCCCACGGCCTGGTGAAGGCGGAGGGACTGCCGGACTACATCCCGAACCCCGCGGCCGGCTCGATGGGCGGCGAAGCGGAGAACGTGCCGTACTGGGGTCAGGACGCCGTGCACGAGGTGTACCGCGACTGGCGAAAGATCCTCGAGGAGTACCAGGGCGATCGCGCCCTCGCCGCCGAGGCGTGGCTGCCCACCGCCGCGCGCACTGCCGAGTGGGTGCGTCACGACGAGATGCACCAGGCGTTCAACTTCCCGTACCTCGAGACCAAGTGGAACGCCACCGATCTCCGCGAGGTCATCGAGGTGTCGCTGCACGCGTTCCCGGGTGTCGGCGCGCCCTCGACGTGGGTCCTCTCCAACCACGACGTCGTGCGCCACGCGTCGCGTCTCGCGCTGACGGCCGAGAACCCGCAGGGTCATGGCATCGGCCCGGAGTCGCCCGGTCAGCCGATCCCCGAGGTCGGACTCGCCCGCGCCCGCGCAGCCACGACCCTCATGCTCGCACTGCCGGGTTCCGCCTACCTCTACCAGGGCGAGGAGCTCGGTCTTCCCGAGGTCATCGACATCCCCGGTGACGCCCGTCAGGACCCGACGTGGTTCCGCACCAACGGCGAGCGGTACGGTCGCGACGGCTGCCGCGTGCCGATCCCGTGGAACGCGGATGCCCCGGCCTACGGCTTCAGCGACTCCGGCGCGTCGTGGCTGCCACAGCCCGCCGAATGGGCGACGCTCGCCCGCGACGCGCAGACGGGTGTCGAGGGCTCGACGCTCGAGCTCTACCGTGCACTGCTCGCCGAGCGCCGGGCGCGGTCGCTCGGTGCGGGCTCGCTCGAGTGGATCGACGGGTACGGAACGGATGCCGTCGCATTCCGCAACGGGAATGTCACCGTCATCGCCAACACGGGTTCCGCGCCGATCGCGCTGCCGAGCGGTATCGTGATCGCGTCGAGCGGTCCGGTCGCGGACGGTGAGCTCGCGGGCGACACGACGGTCTGGATCGAGACCGCCTGACACTCGCGCTGGTCTACGAGAAGGTACGGTGACGACGTGGTCAGCATCGACGAGGTCGCCCGCGCGGCGGGGGTCTCGACGGCGACCGTCTCGCGCGCGCTGAGCGGGCGCGGACACGTCTCGGCGGGCGCGAAGGCGAAGGTCGAGGAGGCCGCCAAGAGCCTCGGGTACGTGGTGTCGGCCTCGGCATCGAGCCTCGCTTCGGGCCGCACGCGCAACATCGGTGTGCTGGTGCCGTTCCTCGACCGGTGGTTCTTCTCCACGGTGCTGAGCGGCATCGCCTCCGCGCTCATGCGCCGCGGCTACGACATCACGCTCTACAGCCTCACCGCCGACCGCGGCGAGCGGCACGACATCTTCGACACGTTCCTGCGGCGCCAGCGCGTGGACGGGGTCATCGCGATCTCCCTCGAGCTCGGTCAGGAGGAGACGGAGCGGCTCGTCGAGCTCGATCTGCCGGTGATCGCGATCGGCGGGCCTAATCCGCTGCTCACGACCCTCACCGTCGACGACGTCGCCGTCGCGCGGCTGGCCACCGAGCACCTGCTCGCGCTCGGCCACCGCCGGATCGCGCACATCGGCGCGAGCCCCGAGTTCGACATCGACTTCCACATCCCGACGCAGCGCCGGCAGGGGTTCGAGCTGGCGCTGGCCGACGCCGGCATCGAGGTCAGCCCGTCGCTGTTCGAGCCCGCCGATTTCACGATCGAAGGCGGCTTCCGCGCCGCGAAGCAGCTGCTGGGCAAGCCGGGCAGCCGGCCGACCGCGATCTTCGCGGCATCCGACGAGATGGCGATCGGGGCGCTCCTCGCGGCTCGCGAGCTCGGCTACCGGGTGCCCGAGGACCTCTCGGTCATCGGCATCGACGGTCACGAGCTCGGCGAGTTCTTCCGCCTCACGACGGTCGACCAGTTCCCTCTCGGCCAGGGCGAGCGCGCCGCCGACGCGATCCTCGAAGCGCTGGAGTCGACGGATGCCGAGACCCCCGTCCACCGGCCCGGCGAGCTCCCCTTCGAGCTCATCGTGCGCGGCTCGACGGCCCGCCTGCCGCAGTGACGGTGTCGCGATTTCTTCACCGGTCTCGGCAATAGTGTCGTATCGGAGCCTCACCGTTCGTGGATCAGGTATGCGGGCCCGTTCGGGCGCCGCGACGGAGGGTCCACGACGGGGTCCTCGTCCCGACGAGAGGAGACGACAATGCCGAACTACCTGATCGCATTCAACGACGAGTGGGTGCCCCCGCAGACGGCCGACCAGCTGCGCAGCAAGAGCGCGGCCTCGGAGGCGCTGCTCGAGGAGATGAAGAACGCGGGCGTCTTCCTTTTCGCGGAGGGGGGCATCGACGCCTCGACCGCGGTCTGCAGCGTCGTCAGCGAGAACGGCAAGCCGGTCTTCACCGACGGGCCGTTCGTCGAGACGAAGGAGCACCTCGGCGGGTTCACCGTCGTGAACGTGGCCGATGACGAGGCTGCCCGCTACTGGGCGGGACGACTGGCCGTCGCCCTCGACTGGCCGCAGGAGGTGCACCGCTTCCCCGGCGACCTGGCGGAGATCGTGGAGCGGCACGCGTCCGAGTCGTGACCGGCCCCGCCGTCGATCAGGCGATCACCCGCGCCCACCTCGAGGAGTGGGCGCGGGTGGTGGCGGGGCTCGCCCGCCGCTTCGGCGATCTCGACCTCGCCGAGGACGCAGCCGCGGAGGCGTTCACGGCCGCCGTGGAGCGCTGGCCGCGTGACGGCGTGCCACCGAACCCGGGTGCGTGGCTCACCACCACCGCGACGCGCAAGGCGATCGACCGGCTGAGACGTGAGTCGCGCCGCGACGACAAGCACAAGGCGGCGCTGATGCTGTCCGACGACTCTCCTCCCGAACAGACGGGACCGGTCGACGACGACCGGCTCCGGCTGATCTTCACCTGCTGTCATCCCGTCCTCGCCATGGAGGCCAGGGTCGCCCTGACGCTGCGGCTGCTGGGCGGACTCACCGTCGCCGAGATCGCCCACGCCTTCCTCGTGCCGGAGACCACCATGGCCCGACGGATCACCCGCGCGAAGGCGAAGATCGCGGCAGCGCAGGTCCCCTATCGAGTGCCGTCGGCGACGGATCTCCGAGAGCGGCTCGCCGGCGTGCTCGCGGTGGTCTACCTCATCTTCAACGAGGGCTATCTGGCCACCGGCGGCGACGACGCGATGCGGGCGGACCTGACCGACGAGGCGATCCGCCTGGGCCGGCTCCTGCGCACGCTCCTTCCCGATGAGGGCGAGGTGACGGGACTCCTCGCGCTGATGCTGCTCATCGACGCGCGGCGAACCGCACGCGTGTCGCGCACGGGCGAGCTCGTGACCTTGGAAGAGCAGGATCGCGGGGCGTGGAGCCGCGCTCTGATCGTCGAGGGCCACGCGCTGGTGCGAGAACGGATCGCCGCGGTCGCCGCCGGCGGAGAGCCTCCCGGGCGCTACCAGCTGCTCGCCGCGATCAACGCGGTGCACACCGCCGCCCCGTCCGCTCGCGACACCGACTGGTCGCAGATCGTCGCGCTCTACGACCGACTGCTCGGCGCCGATCCGTCCGCCATCGTGCGCCTCAACCGCGCCATCGCGGTCGCCGAGATCGACGGTCCCGACGTCGCGCTCGCCGAGCTCGACCGACTCCGCGGACCTCTCGACGGGTATCACGCCTTCCACGCGGCGCGCGCCGACCTCCTCCGCCGGCTCGGGCGAAGCGAGGAGGCGCGGTCGGCGTACGACCTTGCCGTGCAGCTCGCCGGCAACCCCGCCGAACGTGCGTACCTCGTCCGCCGCCGCGACCAGCTGGTGTGGTGACCCCCGCCCCCGCCCCCCGCCCCCCGCCCCCCGCCCCCGCGCCCGTTCCCTCCGCGCTCCGCAGTCACTCCCGGCGCGTCCACCCCGCCCGCACCCCCACAACGTGACTGCGCAGCACAGAACGTCTTCGCTTCCGCAGTCGCTTCGTGCGGTCGCGGCGGGGTGAGAGGTCGCCGAAACGGACTGCGGAGCGGGAGGGGCGCGGCGGCGTGGCCGCGTAGGCTCGACCGCATGACCCTCGACCTCGAAGCGATCTACGTCGATCTGCACCGGCATCCGGAACTGTCCTTCCAGGAGACCCGCACGGCGGGGGTGATCGCGCAGCATCTGACCGCGCTCGGCGTCGAGTTCGAGGAGGGGATCGGCAAGACCGGCGTCACCGGCGTGATCCGCAACGGTGAAGGCCCTGTCGTGTGGCTGCGCGCCGACATGGACGCCCTGCCCGTGCCCGAGCAGACGGGCCTCGAGTACGCCAGCACGGCGCGCGGCACCGACCCGGCGGGCAACGACGTGCCCGTCATGCACGCGTGCGGTCACGACATGCACGTGACGGCGCTGCTCGGCGCCCTCGAGCGCCTGGTCGCCACGAAGGGCGAGTGGTCGGGCACGGTCGTCGCCGTCTTCCAGCCCGCCGAGGAGTACGGCGCCGGTTCGCAGGCCATGATCGCCGACGGCGTGCTCGAGAAGTTCCCGAAGCCCGACATCGTGCTCGGCCAGCACGTCACGCCGCTGCCCGCCGGCACCATCGGCGTGCGCAGCGGCACGCAGATGGCGGCATCCGACGGCATCACCGTCACCCTGCTGGGCCGCGGCGGCCACGGCTCGCGCCCGCAGGCGACCATCGACCCGATCGTCATGGCCGCGGCCACGGTGATGCGCCTGCAGACGATCGTCTCGCGCGAGGTCGACCCCCGCGACGTCGCGGTCGTGACGGTCGGGTCGATCCACGCCGGCTTGAAGAACAACATCATCCCCGCCGAGGCGAAGCTGGAGCTGAGCCTGCGCTACCCCGACGACGTGGCCCGCGCGCGCGTGCTCGAGAAGGTCGAGCGCATCGTGCGCGCCGAGGCGCAGGCTTCGGGCGCCGAGGAGCCGCCGGTCATCGTCACCGACCACACGCTCCCCCCGACCATCAACGACGCCGAGTCCACCGCCCGCCTCAGCGCGGCGTTCGACGCCGCGTTCGGCGAGGGCACCGTGATCGACCCGGGCATGTTCACCGGCAGCGAGGACGTCTCGTGGTTCGCCCGTGAGGCCGGCGTGCCGCTCGTCTTCTGGTTCTGGGGCGGGGTCGACCCGGCGAAGTTCGCCGAAGCCACCGCCGCGGGCACGGTCGAGCGCGACATCCCGACCAACCACTCGCCCTTCTTCGCCCCGGTGCTCCAGCCCACGCTGAGCCGCGGCGTCGACGCGCTCGTGGTCGCCGCGCGCGAGTTCCTCGGGACGCCGACGGCGTAGGCGGTGGAAGGATGCTGCGGGCCGCGGCATCCGTTCCTTGCGGCGTCGTCGCGGAGCGGGTCAGGCGGGTTCGGCGACGGCTCCCGCGCGGGCGTCTTCGGCATCGAGCAGTCGCTGGAGGCCGCGGAAGTCGCGCATGAGGATGCGCGACAGGACGAACGTCGGAAGCAGGGCGACCAGTCGCAGCCACCCCGCGACGTCGCCCCCGTAGTCGGCGTGCACGCGCGTGCCCACGTCCTCGGCGGAGCAGGCGTACTCGACGCGCGAGTTCCACGGCGACGTGGAGTGCCACACGACCCGCTCGTTCGGTTCGACGACCTCGAGCACGTCTTCGAACCGGACACGGAACGGGCCGATGATGTGGTCGACCGCGCTCCAGCGGCTGCCTGCACTCGGCGGCCCGGCTCCGACGCGCTGCCGGAGTTCGACCGCCGGCGCCCAGTCGTGCCAGGTGCCGGGGTCCGCGAGGTACGGGAACACGCGAGCGGGCGGGTGGTCGAGATGCACATCCAGCGTCACGCGTCTCCACATGGCCGTCACACCATCGCGGGAACCGGGCGGTCCGGGTAGAGCTCCCGCATCGCCCTGTCGTACTGCCGCTTCATCAGCAGGAGGTACAGCAGCCGGATCGGCGCGGGGACGTTCGCGCGCATCCACTCGTCCCGCTCGCCCTCGGGCACGCTGGCCACCAGCAGTCCGAGCTGGAGGGACAGGATGTCCTTGCCGAGCTCCTTGCGGTGCGCCATGAGCTCCGCGCGCGTGTGCTCCTCCATCCAGTCCCACTCCTGCTGGGAGAGCACGGCGCCGGCCACCGGCATGATGTCGTGCTCCTCCTGCCCGAGATGCGCGGTGAGGGTGTCGCGGAGGTGCTCGATGTCGCGGGCGAACGCATCACGCAGCGCGGCATCCGCCGTCCGGAGCCACGGCTCGAGCTGCGGCTCGATCCGGGCGAGCTGGGAGGCGACCTCGGCGTGCTGCGCGCGCATCTGGCCGACGTGCAGCGCGCACCCCGGATCACGTGAGACCAGCTTGTCCCACAGGGCGACATCCTCGGTCTCGTGGTGCATGTGCAGTGCGTAGAAGTCCAGGTGGGCGTACCGGCCCACGATCGCCGCGCGGTCGATGTCGCCCGGTGGCACGCCGCGCACGAGCTCCGGCAGCTCGCGATACAGCCAGCGGAAGATCCTGTGCACCAGGATCAGGCCCGACGTGTTGCACCCGGGTTCCTGCCCCTCCGGCATGGCTCCGGAGGAGGGCAGCTTGGCAGCCATATCGCACCCCCGATCCCCGCAGCTCGTCGACTCCGACGACCCCAGGCGGTGATCAGCGGGATTCTACTCCCGGGCTGCGCGTGGTCCCAGGGCCTGCGCGGCCGCGGCCCCGGTTTCAGAGGCCGGGAGCCGTCGCGGAACCGGGGGGCGCAGCATCCGGTTCCTCCAGCTCCCGCGCGTCGGTGAGGCGCTGACCCGACGCGAGACCGGGGAGGCCGCGATGCCCGTCGGTCGTGAAGACCAGCAGGATCGACACCGCCGCGAACACCGAGGCCACGAACGTCCACGCGCCCGGCAGCGCGTTCAGCACGAGGTAGCCGCCGATGCCGGCGGCGAAGCGCAGGAAGCGCGCGAGCCCGACCGGGAGCGGCCCGCCGGTGAAGCGCACCTGCACGGCGTGGTCGCCGATCGTGCCGCCGGTCGCGAGCGTCGCGACGAGCCACACGACGATCGACACCCCGGAGCCGATGAGGCTCGCCGCGGATCCCTCGCGCACGGCCGCGTCCGCACCGAGGAGGTAGAGCACGAGCTGCACCGCGACGATCACCGTCAGGCTGAGCACCCAGGCGGCGAGCCCGTCGCACAGCATGCCGAGGAGGCGTCGGCCGCGCGTGACCGGCTGCGGCCGGTCCGCGTCGGGCAGGCGGGGTGAGCCGCGGTAGCGGCGCGGCACGGCGAGCGCGAGCAGCGAGCCGAGCACCGCGCCCAGGGTGTTCGTGAGCAGGTCGTCCACGTCGAACACGCGGTAGGCGCAGGGGTAGAGGCCCCAGACGCCGGTGAGCTGGGTGACCTCGACGAAGACCGACAGCCCGACGCCGACGACGAGGGCCGTGATCGCGCCGCGCCCGCCCAGCACGCGGAGGAAGAACCCGAGCGGCACGAAGAGCAGGACGTTGAGCAGCAGCTGCAGCACGGCGGGATCCGTCGCGAAGCCGCTGCCCCGACGCACGATGGCCCCGCGCAGGTCGGCGGCGATCGCCGTCACGTCGACGTTCACGCCCGCGCACGCGATCGTGTCGGGGTCCGGCAGGGGCAGGAGCGTGTAGGTCCAGATCGCCATCACGTAGACCAGGGCGGCGCCCCAGAGCACGAACCGGCCGACGCCGAATCCGCCCCGGCGGCGGTAGCTGAGCGCGACGAACGGGACGAAGAGCAGCACCCCTACGACCACCCCGAGGGTGACCGCGAGCACACCGAGGATGATCTGCTCGTCCACGCTACGAGTGTCCCAGAGAGGCACCCGTATGGATTTCGTGAGGATGGACGTCTGGATGCATCCTCACGTTCTCCTCACGAGTAGCCTTACGGGCCGTGACGAACGAAAGCCGCGAGCAGTCGGTCGATGAGACGCCGATCGCCAAGCGCCTCATCCTCGGGGACCCGCTCGCGTCCACAGACTCCGACGAGCACCTGCTCCCGAAGAAGATGGCGTTGCCCATCTTCGCGTCCGACGCGCTCTCGTCCGTCGCGTACGCCCCGCAGGAACTCCTCCTCATCCTCCTCACCGGCGGCCTCGCGTTCCTCGCGTTCGCCCCCTGGATCGCCGCCGCGGTCATCGTGCTGCTGATCGTCGTCGTGATCAGCTACCGGCAGTTGATCAAGGCGTACCCGTCCGGCGGTGGCGACTACGAAGTGGCACGCAAGAACCTCGGCGAGGTGCCGGGCGTCATCGTGGCATCGGCGCTGCTCGTCGACTACGTCCTCACGGTCGCGGTGTCGGTCGCATCAGGGGTCGACAACATCATCTCCGCGCTCCCGGGCCTCAATCCCTGGCGCGTCGAGCTGGCGGTGGGCTTCGTCATCCTGATCATCATCGTGAACCTGCGCGGCGTGCGCGAAGCGTCGCGGGCGTTCGCGATCCCGACCTACGTCTTCATCGGCTCGGTCGGGCTCATGATCCTCGTCGGGCTCTTCCAGATCGTCACCGGCAATCCACCTGTGGCGTCGAGCGCCCAGTACGAGGTGCAGACCGAGAGCCTCACGCAGGCCGCGGTCATCCTGCTCGTGCTGCGCGCGTTCTCGAGCGGCTGCTCGGCCCTCACAGGCGTCGAGGCCGTGTCGAACGGGGTGCAGGCGTTCCGCAAGCCCAAGGTGCGCAACGCCCAGACCACGCTCGCGATGATGGGCGGCATCGCGATCCTGCTCTTCGCCGGGCTCACCGCGATCGCGCTCGTCTCGGGCGTGCACTACGCCGAGAACCCCTGCGACCTGATCGGCTTCGACTGCTCCAACCCGCAGCCGAGCCTCATGGCGCAGGTCTCGTCGGCCGTCTTCGGAATGAACTCCATCCCGTTCTTCGTCATCCAGGCGGCGACCGCAGTCGTGCTGCTCCTCGCCGCGAACACCGCGTTCAACGGCTTCCCTCTGCTCGGGTCGGTGCTCGCGCGCGATGGCTATGCGCCCAAGGCGCTCAACACGCGCGGCGACCGCCTCGTGTACTCGAACGGCATGATCATCCTGGGTCTGGTCGCGATCGGCGTGCTGGTCGTCTACCAGGCCAACCTCACGAACCTGATCCAGCTCTACATCATCGGCGTGTTCGTCTCGTTCACGATCGGCCAGATCGGCATGATCCGGCATTGGATGCGGGGGATCCGCGGCATCCGCGAACTCCCGGCCGATGAGCGCCGCGCTGCTTCGGCGCGCACGGAGCTCTTCGGCCTGCGCAAGGGTCTCGTGATCAATTCGCTCGGCGCCACGATGACCGCGTCCGTGCTCGTCATCGTGACCATCACGAAGTTCACCCACGGCGCCTGGCTCGTGTTCCTCGCTATCCCGATCCTGTCGTTCCTCATGGTCGGCGTGCACCGCTACTACCGCGACGTCGAGCACGAGATCGAGATGGACGACCAGACGCACTTCGGGTCCACGGGCGATGTCGCTCTCATCCTCGTCAACCGGCTGCAGAAGCCCGTCGTGAAGGCGGTCGATTACGCGCTGGCCGCGAAGCACGACAAGACCTTCGCGGTGCACGTCTCGGTCACGAAGGAGGATGCCGCGGCGCTGGAGGAGGAGTGGCGCCAGCACCGCATGCCGATCCCACTCAAGATCATCGAATCGCCGTACCGCATGTACGCGAGCCCCATCGCCGACTTCGTCAGGAAGTACCGCGAGGAGCACGGCTCCTCGGTGGTCACCGTCTACCTGCCGCAGTACATCGTCGGCCATTGGTGGGAGTCGATCCTGCACAACCGCCGCGCCCGCCGGATCGCGCAGCAGCTCATGCTCGTGCACGGCGTGTCGATCACGCTCGTGCCCTGGCTCCTGGACTCGTCCGAGCTGATCTACGGCCGCCGCTCGCGTGCGCTGCCGGGCGACGACCGCGCCGGACGCGCCACGGCGCCGCAGGTGCACCGCGTCGGGCGCCGGGCGGTGCGCCCGGCCGGACCGCCCGAGAAGGCGGACGCCTCCGAGCCCCCGGTCACGACCAAGCCCTGACGATCGGCGCCCGAACGGGCGCCCCCGCGCCGGGTCGCGGCATCCCGCGTAGCCTTGAAGGGTGAGTTCTCCCGCATCCGTCTCGTCTCCGACGGCGCCACTTGACGCCGACGCGCTCCGCGCGGACTTCCCGCTCCTCGGCGAGCGCGTGAACGGCGAACGCCTCGTCTACCTCGACTCGGGCGCGACCAGCCAGAAGCCGCAGGCGGTCATCGACGCCGAGGTCGACTTCCTCACGCGGTCGAACTCCGCTGTCCACCGCGGTGCGCACACCCTCGCGGCGGAGGCCACCGAGCTCTTCGAGGACGCCCGCACGACGGTCGCGGCCTTCGTCGGCGCACGCCCCGAGCAGCTGGTGTGGACGAGCGGCGCGACCGCCGGCCTCAACCTCGTCGCGTACGCGATCGGCAACGCGAGCGTCGGACGCGGAGCCCCCGCCAGCGCGCATTTCGCGCTGAAGCCCGGTGACGAGATCGTCATCACCGAGACCGAGCACCACGCGAACCTCATCCCCTGGCAGGAGCTGGCCGCCCGCACCGGCGCGGTGCTCCGCCACATCCCCGTCCGTGATGACGGGACCCTGGACACGGATGCCGCCGCCACCGTCATCGGCGAACGCACGCGGATCGTCGCGTTCACGCACGTGTCGAACGTGCTGGGCATCGTGAACCCGGTCGCCGAGCTCGTCGCCCTCGCACAGGCCGTCGGTGCGGTGACCGTACTGGACGCCTGCCAGTCCGCGCCGCACCTGCCGCTCGACTTCCCCGCTCTCGACGTCGACTTCGCGGTCTTCTCGGGCCACAAGATGCTGGGGCCGTACGGCGTCGGCGGCCTCTGCGGCCGCGCCGAGGTGCTCGAGGCCCTGCCGCCGTTCCTCACCGGCGGGTCGATGATCACCACCGTCACCCTCGACGAGGCGTCGTACCTGCCGCCGCCCCAGCGCTTCGAGGCCGGCACCCAGCCGGTGTCGCAGGCGATCGGGCTCGCGGCCGCGGTGCGCTATCTCGACGCCGTGGGCATGCCCGCGGTGCACGCGCACGAGAAGGCCCTCGAAGCGCGCATGGGTGAAGGCCTGCGCTCGATCCCCGGCATCCGGCTGCTCGGCGACGCGGCGGGCGCCGAGCGCGTGGGGCTCTGGTCGTTCGACGTCGACGGCGTGCACGCGCACGACGTGGGTCAGTTCCTCGACGCCCGCGGGGTGGCGGTGCGCGTCGGGCACCACTGCGCGCAGCCGCTGCACCGCCGCTTCGGACTCACCGCCTCGGTACGGGCGTCGTCGGCGCTCTACAACACGGCTGACGACGTCGACGTGTTCCTGGACGCCCTGTCGGGCGTGAGGGCGTTCTTCGGAGCCGGCGCATGAGCGGCCTCGAATCGCTCTATCAGGAGCTCATCCTCGACCATTCCAAGCGCCCGCACGGCAAGGGCCTCGGCGCCGAGGAAGGCCGGGTCGCCACGTCGTATCAGCGCAACCCGATCTGCGGCGACGAGATCACCCTCCGCGTGCGCCTGTCGGACGACGGCACGACCGTCGACGAGGTCACGTGGGACGGCGCCGGCTGCTCCATCTCGCAGGCGTCGGCGTCCATGCTCGCCGCGCTGATCGAGGAGGAGGAGCGGATGCCGCGGGCCGAGGCATCCGCTCTCGTCGAAGGCTTCCGCGAAGCGCTGCGCTCGCGCGGCGAGATCCCGCTGCACGAAGAGGTGTTCGGCGACGCCGCGGCCCTCTCGGGCGTCTCGAAGTTCACCGCGCGCGTGAAGTGCGCGATGCTCGCGTGGGTCGCCTTCGAGGACGCGACCGCCCGCGCCTGACCTCGGCGCCCCTAGTCGCCGCCGGCGACGGGATGGGTGCGGTGCACGGTGATGTCCCCGTACCCGGCACGGGCGTAGAGCTCGACCGACGCCTCGCCCTCGACCGGACCCGCGGCCGCGGAGAGCTCGTTGCGCACCACGCCGTGCTGGCTCGACGCGTCGAGCCACGCCGCCGTGCCCGAGCGGATGCCGAGGTCCACGGCGCCGTACGACGCCTCGATCCGCGCGGTGCCGCCGTTGAGGTCGCCGATGCGGACCGGGCCGTAGGCCGACCGCACCGTGAGCGCGGGGCCCGGGTCGCCCAGGTGCACGACGCCGCTCGACGTCGCGATGTCGGCCACGCCCGAGACCGAGCCGACATCGATGCCGGCGTCCGATCCTTTGAGCCTCAGCGCCCCGTCGACGATGCCGATGCGGGCACGGCCGGATTTGATGTCCACGTCCGCGTCGCCGCGCACGTGCTCGACGCGGAGCTCCCCGTGCCCGAGGCCCAGGTCGGCGCGGCCGGTGCGCTCGAGGGTCGCGTCGCCGTAATCCAGCGCGATGCGCGCGGTGCCGACCGCCCCGGCGACGCGGATCGAGCCGTACTTGAGCGCGAGCGAGACGTCCGAACCGGTCGGGATGCGCACGGACACGTCGACGGAGTCGCCCGAGCCGAACAGGTTGAACCGTACCGGGCCGACGACGCGGAGGTCGGACCCCGCCTGCGTCACGCGCACCGCCTCGGCTGCGCTGCGGTCGCCCGCGCGGTGCGGGTTGGCCGGCGCGACGTCGACGGCGAGGTCGCGACGGCGTTCTGCGACGACGTCGATGCGGCCCATCTGCAGCTCGATGCGCACGGCCGCCGGGCCTGACACGGGGAACGTCGGCATCAGCGCACCCAGCCGGTGTAGGCCGAGCTCGAACCGCGAGCCGCCGGGGGTGCAGGCTCGACGGCCGCCGCGACGGCCCGCACCAGCCACGTGTTGAGCGAGAGCCCCTCGGCGGTCGCAGCCGCCTCTGCGCGTGCCTTCAGCGAGTCGGGCAGGCGCAGGGTGGTGCGCGCGGTGGCGTCATCGGGATCATCGGATGCCGCGGCCGCGAACAGGACGGGACCGCTCGAGCCGGCGGCTGCCTCTGTCGTGGGCTCGGGCTGAGCCCGTGCGACGACGAAGTCGACTTCTCGCCCGCGCAGGCGCAGGTCGACGGACCCCGGCGCGAGCTCGCGCGTGATCTCGCCCGCCGCCTCGGACAGCGCCTCGAGGATCGCGAGCCGCACCGCGGGCTCGAGCGCTGCCGCGAGGCGCGCCGCGACCTCCGAGGCGTCGGGGCCGGCTGCCGCGGCAAGCTGACGCTGGAGCTCGTCGACGTGCGTGCTGATCTGCATGACGTCAGAGTGACATCACCGTGGTGTCATGTCAACGCCGCGTCAGGGACCCGTGAGTGTCGCCTCGAACGACGTTCGGATTCCGTGAGGACGACCGCCACGGCATCCGCCCGGGAGTTGCATCGAATCCGGCCCGCCGCACCGCGGAGCACCGCTGCAACTGCACCCACCGGGAGACCCTGTGCTCGATGTCATCTACCTCGCACTGACGCTGGCGCTGTTCGCGCTCGTCGGACTCGTCGCCAAGGCGGTGGAGAAGCTGGGCCCACGCGCCCGAGGCTCCGCCCGGCGCGAAGCGACGAGCGGGGAGGCGTGGGGATGATCGTCTTCTCGCTCGTCGGCGCGGCCCTCGGCATCGCCGCAATCGTCTACCTCGTCGTCGCCCTCGTGAAGCCGGAGAAGTTCTGATGGACGCGGCCACCGTGTGGACCGGCGTCCTCCAGATCGCGACGGTCGTCCTGATCCTCGCGCTCCTCTACCGACCGCTCGGCGACTGGATCGCCCGCGTCTACACCGCCAGCAAGGACTGGCGCGTCGAGCGCGGCATGTACCGCCTCGTCGGGGTCGACCCTCGGTCGGAGCAGACCTGGCAGGCGTACCTGCGCGGCGTGCTCGCCTTCTCCGCCGTCGGCGTGCTCCTCGTCTACGCGCTGCAGCGCTTCCAGGCCGTGCTGCCCTATTCGCTGGGCCTGCCCGCCGTACCGGAGGGCCTCGCGTTCAACACCGCGGTGTCGTTCGTGACCAACACGAACTGGCAGTCGTACTCCCCCGAGCTGACCATGGGCTACACCGTGCAGCTGGCCGGGCTGGCGGTGCAGAACTTCGTGTCTGCGGCCGTGGGAATCGCCGTCGCCGTCGCGCTCGTGCGCGGTTTCGCGCGGCGCGGGTCCGCGACGATCGGCAACTTCTGGGTCGACCTCACGCGCGGTGTCACGCGCCTGCTGCTGCCGCTCGCCGTCGTGTCGGCGATCGCGCTCGTGATCGCGGGCGTGGTGCAGAACGTCAACGGGTTCGTCGACGTCGGCACGGTCGCGGGCGGCACACAGTCGATCCCGGGCGGGCCGGTCGCCTCGCAGGAGGCCATCAAGCTCCTCGGCACGAACGGCGGCGGCTTCTTCAACGCCAACTCCGCGCACCCGTTCGAGAACCCGACGCCGTGGTCGAACGTGCTCGAGATCCTGCTGATCCTCGCCATCCCGGTGGCGCTCCCGCGGGCGTTCGGCCGCATGGTGCACGACGACCGCCAGGGCTACGCGATCCTCGCCGTCATGAGCACGATCGCCATCGTGTCGATCGCGGCGGTGACGTGGCTGGAGTCGCTGGCCCTCGGCACCGCGCCGCATCTCGCCGGCGCCGCGATGGAGGGCAAGGAGGTGCGGTACGGCATCTGGGGCTCGACGCTCTTCACCGGTGCGACCACCCTCACCTCGACCGGCGCCGTGAACTCGATGCACGACTCGTACACCGCACTCGGCGGCATGATCCCGATGAGCAACATGATGCTCGGCGAGGTCGCCCCGGGCGGCGTCGGGTCGGGCCTCTACGGCATGCTCGTGCTCGCCGTCATCGCGGTGTTCGTCGGCGGGCTGCTCGTCGGCCGCACGCCCGAGTACCTCGGCAAGAAGATCGGGCCCACCCAGATCAAGCTCGCGAGCCTGTACATCCTCGTGACCCCCGCGCTCGTGCTCGCGGGCACGGCGCTGAGCTTCGGCATCCCGGCGATCCGCGCCGACATGGAGTCGACCTCGATCTGGAACCCCGGCGTCCACGGTCTCGGCGAGGTGCTCTACGCGTTCACCTCGGCGGCGAACAACAACGGCTCGGCGTTCGCGGGGCTCACCGCGAACACGCCGTGGCTCAACACGGCGCTGGGCGTCGCGATGCTGCTCGGCCGGTTCCTGCCCATCGTGCTGGTGCTCGCCCTGGCCGGCTCGCTCGCCGCCCAGGCGCCGGTGCCCTCGACGGCCGGCACCCTGCCCACGCACCGCCCGCAGTTCGTCGGCCTCCTCGCCGTCGTCGCGGTCGTCATCACCGCACTCACGTACTTCCCCGTTCTCACGCTGGGTCCCCTGGCGGAAGGGCTCGTCTGACATGTCCACCGACGTTTCGTCTCGCTCCGCTCGCTCGACCGGGGAGGTCGAGCCGACCTCACGCCCCGTCGCGGGCACGGTCGCTCCCAAGTCGCCCAAGCCCTCTTCCCGCGCGTTCAGCGCCGCCCAGCTGTGGGCGGCCGTGCCCGGGGCCGTGCGCAAGCTGAACCCGGCCGCGCTGTGGCGCAACCCCGTCATGTTCCTGGTGTGGGTGGGCGCCGCCCTCACCACGGCGATCGCGATCGCCGAGCCATTCCTCGGCGGCCCCGAGCAGTCCGGCGGCACGCCGGTGCCCTTCGGCTTCACATGGAGCATCGCCGTGTGGCTGTGGCTCACCGTGCTCTTCGCGAACCTCGCGGAGTCGGTGGCGGAAGGCCGCGGCAAGGCTCAGGCCGCGTCGCTGCGCAAGACGCGGACGTCGACCACGGCGCGTCGCGTCACCGCGTACGACGGGAACACGGATCCCGCGGCCGAGCGCTCCGACGCGATCGAGGTCCCCTCGTCCGACCTGGCGCTCGGTGACGTCGTCATCGTGTCGGCCGGCGAGCTGATCCCCGGCGACGGCGACATCGTCGCGGGCATCGCGACCGTCGACGAGTCGGCGATCACGGGCGAGTCCGCGCCGGTCGTGCGCGAGTCGGGCGGAGACCGCTCAGCCGTCACCGGCGGCACCCGCGTGCTGTCGGACCGCATCGTCGTGCGCATCACGTCGAAGCCCGGCGAGACGTTCGTCGATCGCATGATCGCGCTCGTCGAGGGCGCCGCGCGCCAGAAGACGCCCAACGAGATCGCGCTGAACATCCTGCTCGCGAGCCTGTCGATCGTCTTCGTGATCGTCGTGCTGACGCTCAACCCGATCGCGTCGTACGCCGCGTCGCCCGTGAGCATCCCGGTGCTGATCGCTCTGCTGGTCTGCCTCATCCCGACCACCATCGGGGCTCTGCTCTCGGCGATCGGGATCGCCGGCATGGACCGCCTCGTGCAGCGCAATGTGCTCGCTATGTCGGGCCGCGCCGTCGAGGCCGCGGGCGACGTCACGACGCTGCTCCTCGACAAGACGGGCACGATCACGTACGGCAACCGCCGCGCCTCGGACTTCGTCGCGATGCCGGGCGTCCGCGAGGACGAGCTGGCACAGGCGGCCGCGCTCTCGTCGCTTGCGGATCCCACCCCCGAGGGCGTCTCAGTGGTCGAGCTCGCCGCGGTGCGCGGCATCCGCGTCAGCGAGCCTGCCGGCTCCACCGTCGTCCCCTTCACCGCCCAGACCCGCATGAGCGGCCTCGACCTCGCGGACGGCACGCAGGTGCGCAAGGGCGCCGGGTCTGCCGTGATCGCGTGGCTCGCAGCATCCGCATCCGACGTCCCGACCGCTGCGCGCGCCCAGCTGACGAGCGAGACGGATGCCATCGCGCAGTCGGGCGGCACGCCGCTCGTCGTCGCCACTCGCGACGCGGCCGGCGAGGGCCGGGTGCTCGGGGTCATCCACCTCAAGGACATCGTCAAGGACGGCCTGCGCGAGCGGTTCGACGAGCTGCGGTCGATGGGCATCCGCACGGTCATGATCACGGGCGACAACCCGCTGACGGCGGCCGCCATCGCGAAGGAGGCGGGCGTCGACGACTACCTCGCCGAAGCGACCCCCGAGGACAAGCTCGCGCTGATCCGCAAGGAGCAGCAGGGCGGCAACCTCGTCGCGATGACCGGCGACGGCACCAACGACGCACCCGCGCTCGCGCAGGCCGACGTCGGCGTCGCGATGAACACCGGAACGTCGGCCGCTAAGGAGGCCGGCAACATGGTCGACCTCGATTCCGACCCGACGAAGCTCATCGACATCGTCCGCATCGGCAAGCAGCTGCTCATCACGCGCGGCGCGCTGACCACCTTCTCGCTGGCCAACGACATCGCGAAGTACTTCGCGATCATCCCCGCGATGTTCATGGGGGTCTTTCCCGGCCTCGCGGCGCTCAACGTCATGCACCTGTCGTCGCCCGCGTCGGCGGTGACGAGCGCGATCATCTTCAACGCGATCATCATCGTGATCCTCATCCCCCTGGCGCTGCGCGGAGTGAAGTACCGCCCCGCGAGCGCGTCACAGATCCTCAGCCGCAACCTGCTCGTCTACGGGCTGGGCGGCGTGATCGCCCCCTTCGTCGGCATCAAGCTCATCGACCTCGTCGTGAGCCTCATCCCGGGCTTCTGAGTCCGGCAAGGAGAACCATGTCCAGCACTCGCACCACCCTCCGCACGACCGGCGTCGCCGTCCGCGCGATGCTCGTGTTCACCCTCGTCCTGGGCGTCGGCTACACCCTGCTCGTGACCGGCATCGGCCAGCTCGCCCTGCCATGGCAGGCGAACGGCTCGCTCGTGAAGAACGCCACGGGCGACACCGTGGGGTCCTCCCTCATCGGACAGTCCTTCGCGGATGCCTCGGGCGCCGCACTCGCGCAGTACTTCCAGTCGCGTCCCTCCGCTGCCGGCGACGGGTACGACGGCGGTGCATCGAGCGGTTCCAACCTCGGCCCGGAGAACCCCGAGCTGGTCTCGGTCATCCAACAGCGCAAGGCCGCGATCGCCGAGCTCGAGGGCGTGCATCCGTCGCAGGTGCCCGCCGACGCGGTGACCGCGTCGGGCTCGGGCCTGGACCCCGACATCAGCCCCGCGTACGCGCTGCTCCAGGTCCCCCGGGTCGCGGCGGCCCGCGGGCTCTCGGAGTCCGAGGTGCGCAGCGTGGTCGAGGCGCACATCCAGCAGCGCGACCTCGGGTACCTCGGCGAGCCGCGGGTGAACGTCGTCGAGCTCAACCTCGCCCTCGACGCGCTGGGTTCGTGACCGTGCCCGGGGCTGCAGCATCCGTTCCCCCCTCCCGCGTCTGGGGCGCGATGTGTCCGTCGGGGCGGAGAAGTCGCGCCCCAACGGACAGGATCCGCCCCAAACCAAGGGCAGCCAGGAAGAAATAGGGTGAGCACGTGAAGCGCGGCAAGCTGCGGGTGCTGCTCGGCGCGGCGCCCGGCGTCGGCAAGACGTACGAGATGCTCGAGGAGGGCCGCCGCCTCGCCGAGGACGGGCGCGATGTCGTGATCGCGGTCGTCGAGACGCACGGGCGCGCCGCCACCGCCGCGCTCATGGACGGACTGCCCCTCGTGCCCCGCACGCTCGTGTCGCACCGCGGCGTCGAACTCAGCGACATGGACCTCGAGGGAGTCCTCGAGCGCAGCCCCGAGATCGCCCTCGTCGATGAACTCGCGCACACCAATGCGCCGGGCCTTCGGCATCCCAAGCGGTGGCAGGACGTCGCCGACCTCCTCGACGCGGGCATCGACGTGATCACGACCGTCAACGTGCAGCACATCGAGTCGCTCGGCGGGGTCGTCGAGCAGATCACCGGCGTCGCTCAGCGCGAGACGGTTCCCGATGCCGTGGTGCGAGCCGCCGACCAGGTCGAGGTCGTCGATCTGTCGCCCCAGTCGCTGCGGGATCGTCTTTCGGCGGGACTCGTCTACCCTGCCGAGCGGATCGACGCGGCGCTGTCGAACTACTTCCGGCTCGGCAACCTCACGGCACTGCGCGAACTCGCGCTGCTGTGGCTGGCCGACGAGGTCGACAGCGCCCTCAAGTCCTACCGCGCAGAGCACGGCATCGAGGGTGCGTGGCAGGCGCGCGAACGCGTGGTCATCGCCCTCACCGGCGGCTCCGAGGGCGAGACGCTGCTGCGCCGCGGCGCGCGGATCGCGGCCCGCTCCGCAGGGGGCGAGCTGCTCGCGGTGCACGTGTCGAGTCAGGACGGCCTGCGCTCGGGCGACCCCGGCGCCCTCGCCGCGCAGCGGGCGCTCGTCGAGTCGCTCGGCGGCACCTACCACCAGGTCGTCGGCGACGACATCCCGCGCGCCCTGGTCGAGTTCGCCCGCTCGGTGAATGCGACGCAGCTCGTGATCGGCGTGAGCCGGCGTGGTCGCCTCGCGACGCTCGTCACCGGCCCCGGCATCGGAGCGACGGTGATCCGCGAGTCGGGCGACATCGACGTGCACATCGTGACGCACGATGCGGCGGGCGACCGGTTCCCCCTGCCGCGCGTGACCGGCGGTGCCCTGAGCGTCCGCCGCCGCCTGCTCGGTTTCGCGCTGGCGCTGATCGGCGGGCCGCTGCTCACGTGGCTGCTGGTGTCGCTGCGCAGTGAGGACACGATCACGAGCGACGTGCTCGCGTACCAGCTGCTCGTGGTCCTGGTCTCGCTCGTCGGCGGCATCTGGCCCGCGGTCTTCGCCGCGGTGATGTCGGGCTTCACCCTGAACTACTTCTTCGTGGCGCCCTACTACACGGTGTCGGTCGCCGATCCGCGGAACGTATGGGCGCTCATCCTCTACGTCGTGATCGCCGTGCTGGTCAGCTTCATCGTCGATCGCGCCGCGCGCGCCGCGCGATCCGCCCGGCGCGCCGAGGCCGAGGCCGAGCTCCTCGCGAACGTCGCGGGCAGCGTTCTGCGCGGGGAGTCCGCGGTGCCCGCACTGATCAGCCGCACGCGAGAATCGCTCGGGCTGGCCGGCGTGCGGCTGGTCGATGCCGACGGCTCCGTCGTCGCGACCGACGGCGAGCCCGTGCGCGACGGCCGGTACGAGGCCGTGACGGTCGCGCGCCGAAACGGGGGTCCGCCCGCGATGCTCGAGCTGCACGGCCACGTGCTCGACGCGTCCGAGCGCCGGCTCATCGACGCCGTCGCCGCCCAGCTCTCGGCGGCCCTCGAGCACACCGACCTCACCGCGACGGCACGGCAGGCCGGAGCTCTCGCCGAGACGGACCAGGTGCGCAGCGCGCTGCTGTCGGCCGTGAGCCACGACCTGCGCCGCCCGCTCGCCGCCGCGGTCGCGGCCGTCGGCGGGCTCCGCGCCGCGGGCCCTCACCTGTCGCGCGAGGACCGGGCGGAGCTCCTCGCGACGGCCGACGAGTCGCTGGCGACCCTGTCGGCGCTCGTCACCGACCTGCTCGACGTCAGCCGCGTGCAGGCGGGCGTGCTCGCGGTGTCGCTGCAGTCCATCGACACCGCCGGTGTCGTGCTGGCCGCGCTCGACGAGCTCGGCGCCGGCCCCGACCGGTTCGAGCTCGCGCTCGACCCCGACCTGCCGCACGTCGAAGCCGACCCGGTGCTGCTGCAGCGGGTGCTGGTCAACGTGCTCGCGAACGCCGCGCGCCACAGCCCGGCCGGATCGCACGTGCGCGTCGCGACGAGCCGGCTCGGGCGCACCGCCGAGATCCGGGTGGTGGACCACGGCACAGGGGTGTCGCCGGAGCGCCGCGACGACATGTTCGTGCCGTTCCAGCGGCTCGGCGACACCGACAACACCGCCGGACTCGGGCTCGGACTCGCCCTGTCGAAGGGGTTCACCGAGGGCATGGGCGGTACGCTCGCCCCCGAGGACACCCCTGGAGGAGGCCTGACGATGGTCATCGCGCTGCCGGTCGCGGACGCGATCCCCGCCGACGAGAGGTCGCTGCCGTGAAGGTCCTGATCGCCGACGACGATCCGCAGCTCGTCCGCGCGCTGCGGATCACGCTCGCCGCCCACGGCTACGAGGTCCTCGCCGCCCCCGATGGGGCCGCGGCGATCGCCCTCGCCGCCAAGGAGCATCCGGACATCGTGATGGTGGACCTCGGGATGCCGCGCCTCGACGGCGTGCAGGTGATCGAGGCGCTGCGGGGCTGGAGCACGGCCCCGATCATCGTGGTCTCGGGGCGCACCGGCTCCGCCGACAAGGTCGAGTCGCTGGACGCGGGCGCCGACGACTACGTCACCAAGCCGTTCCAGATCGACGAGCTGCTCGCGCGGCTGCGGGCGCTGTCGCGACGCATGACCGCAGCATCCGGTGTCCCCGTCGTCACCTTCGGGGACGTCGTGGTGGATCTGTCCACCAAGACGGTGACGCGCTCCGGCGAGCGCGTGCACCTCACGCCCACGGAGTGGAAGATCCTCGAGTTCCTGGCCCGCAATCCCGGGTCGCTCGTGACACGGCAGGCGCTGCTCAAGGACATCTGGGGCACCGAGCAGGTGGCCGACACCGGCTACCTGCGGCTGTACATGTCGCAGCTGCGCAAGAAGCTCGAGTCCGATCCGGGCAACCCCGCGCACCTGCTGACGGAGTCCGGCATGGGCTATCGCCTCCTCGCCGACGCCGCCTGACCGCGCCGCGGTCAGCCGAGGCCCTGGCGCTCCTCGGCCGCGCCAGGCACCGCGTCGCCCGTCACGGGCTTCGACGACAGGCCCACAGACCCCGACCCCGGGTCCTTCGACAGCGCGGCGGCGACGGCGACCGACTCGTCGACGTCGGGGTACTGGGGGCGCAGCTGCACGGGAGTGCGGCGGCGCTGCTCGCGCTTCGCCTTCGCGGCGGCGGCCCAGAGGTTGAGCGCCTCCACGAAGATCGCGAACGCCATCGGGCCGTAGATGAACGCCTTGTCGATGTGGAACCCGAAGCCCTCGGCGATGAGGAACACACCGATCAGCAGGAGGAACGACAGCGCCAGCATCTTCACCGTGGGGTGCTTGTTGACGAACGCGAAGATGAAGCGCGACGCGAAGAGCATGATGCCGAACGACAGCACCACGACGGTGATGATCACGAGGAGGTTGGTCGTCATGCCGACCGCGGTGATCACCGAGTCGAGTGAGAACACCAGGTCGAGCACCAGGATCTGTGCGATCACCGAGCCGAAGGTCACGGCCTTGCGGCCGCCGCCGCCGTGCTCCTCCTCGGAGCCCTCGAGCTTGTGGTGGATCTCGGTCACCGCCTTGTAGACGAGGAACAGTCCACCGGCGATGAGGATGATGTCCTTCCACGAGAAGCCCATCTCGCCGATGAAGAACACCTCCTCCTTGAGCGTGATGATCCAACCGGCGAACAGCACGAGCACGACGCGCATCAGCATCGCCAGCGTCAGGCCGAGATTGCGGGCCTTGGCCTGCTGCTCCTTGGGGAGCTTGGACGCGAGGATCGAGATGAAGATGACGTTGTCGACGCCGAGGACGACCTCGAGGACGAACAGCGTCAGGAACACGGCGATCAGATCGGGCGTGAAAGCGAAGGAGAGGTCCACGCCGCCATCGTATGCGGCGGCGGTGAACGGCCCGCGGCCACCCCTCGGCGCGCAGCGGTCGTCAGCCGAGCACCTCCCGGAGGCGAGCGGCGAAGCCCGCCGGGTCGCCGGGAAACCCCGGCTGGTCGGTGAAGCCGGCGTGGTGGCTCGGGAAGTCGGCGACCGGCAGATCGAGCACCGCGGCGACTCCGCGCGCGCCGCGCGCCGGCAGCGTGTCGGCGGACTCCACACCCGCCGCGATCACGAGCCGGTCGCCCAGCGCCCTCAGCCGGTCCGCGTCGACACGGTAGACGATGGTGGCCGGCATGTTCCGCAGCAGCGGGTTCGTGCGTGTGCCGTCGTCCTCCGCCGACATGCCGAACATCGCAGGGTCCGGCGCGGGCTGGTCGAGATAGCCGTCGGGCACCGGGCCGTCGAGCATGACGAACGGGATGAAGGTCGCCATGGCGGCGCCGTCTCCCCGCTCGGCGTAGGTGCGCTTCATGTGGGCGACCACCGCGAGCACCGCCTCCCGGTCAGGAAGCACGTCCGCGAGCGGCGGCTCGTGCACGACGGCGATGCGCACGTCCTCGGGGTGCGCCGTGACCAGCGCGAGAAGGTTCACCGCCCCGCCGCTGGTGCCGAACGCATCGACGGGGCCGCAGTCCAGCGCCGCGATCACGCGGTGCAGATCCGCCGCGTGCTGCTCGACCGTGATGTCGGCCGTGCCCACCGGGTTGCGCCCGGCGCCGCGCGGGTCGTAGGTCACCACGGGGCGATCCGCGAACTGCTCGGCGAGCAGCGCCAATCCGCCGGCGTCCATCGGCGCGGCGAAGAGGAACAGCGCCGGCCGGTCGGCCGTGGCCGCTGTCAGGTCCCCATGGACGTCGTACGTGATCGCGTCGTCGCCCGCCCCCACGACGTGCGTGGTGATCGTGCGCTCGGCGGTGTTCTCGTTCATCTCGTGATCCTCCGCGCTCACACTCCGGCGAGCACGCCCTCGAGGCGGCCGTAGCTGGCCTCCATGCCGTCGGTCATCCCTGTGGCGAGGACGATGTCGCGCGTCTCCTTGTCGGGGTATTCGATGAGCAGCGTGATGAGGGTGGCGCCGTCCTCCTCGTAGAGGTTGAGGTCGTTGAGCGTCGAGGGGAACTCGGTTCCGGTCATGTGCTCGGTGGTGACCGCGCGGTGCGGCGCCTCGGTGAGCAGCGTCTCGCCGTCGAAGCCGAAGGTCTCGCCTTCGGTCCCTTCGAGCGGCTCCCACTGATAGCGGTACCTCCCGCCCACGGATCCGTCGATCTCGCACACCGACATGCGCCAGCCGTCGGGGCCGAGCAGCCACTGCTGCACGAGTTCGGCCTCCTGGTGCGCGCGCCATACGAGGTCGATCGGGCCCTCGATGAGCCGCGTGATGCGCACGTGGGTGTCGTCGAGGATCTCGGTCTGCGTGCCTTTGCCCGCCGCGTAGGCACGGAGCCCGTCGAGCACGCGGTCGAGCTGGTTGATCGCCATCGTCGCGCCCTCGACGGCGCCCATCGCGACGACCTTCTCGAGCGCCTCGGCGGAGTCGAAGTACGTGGTGTTGACCAGGCGCGAGCCCGTCGCGGTCTGGTCGAAGGCGAACACCATGCGCGAGGTCGGCATCTCGGCCAGCGGCGTGCCGTCGGCATCGGCGAACGAGTCGAGAGCGGTGAACGTGCGCGGGCCGTCGATCTCGAGGAACTCCCACACCCCGTGGAACTCCTCGCCCTTCGGGCTCGTCATGTGATACCGGGCGCGGCCCCCGGCCGTCAGGTCGAACTCGGTGAAGGTGGCGGGGTAGCCCGGAGGGCCCCAGAACCGCTCGAGCTGCCGGGGATCGGTGAAGGCCTCCCACAGCCGCTCGACCGGAGCGGCGAAGTCGGCCGTGAGCGTCAGGGTGAGCGCTTCGGGGTCGGTGGTGACGTCGGTGACGGGCATCGTCATTCTCCTTCGTTCCTGCGGTGATCGTTCTTCGGTTCTTCGGTGGGGCCGGACGCACCGGCGGGTTCGGCGAGCAGCGCATCGAGCCGGTCGATGCGTGCGCGCCACAGGTCCTCGTAGCGGGCGAGCAGGGCGCGAGCGCGGGCGATCATCTCGGGGTCCGCACGGACGAGGCGCTCGCGGCCATCGGCGCGCTTGACGATGAGGCCGGCGGCCTCGAGCACGGTGACGTGCTTCTGCACCGCCGCGAACGACATGTCGTACTCGCGAGCGAGAGCCGATACGGAGTGTTCGCCCGAGAGCGTCCGACGCAGGATGTCGCGCCGGGTCGCCGCTGCCAGTGCGTGGAACACGCGGTCGATCTCGTCATCGCTGAGCTCAATTCCTACAACCATTTGGTTGTAGGTTAGCCCTGGCTGCAGCATCCGTCAACCCGTCGCGTGCCGAACTAGACTGTTCAGGTCCGGCATCCCCGAATTTCTGGAGCTGAGCCGCGTGACCACCCCCTCTTCGACCTCTGTCGCCGACACCGTCGAGAACGCAACCGCCACGCCCGAGAAGGAGCAGCCGTACGCGGCGCTCGGTCTCAAGCCCGACGAGTACGACAGGATCCGTGAGATCCTCGGCCGCCGCCCCACCTCGGGCGAGCTGGCGATGTACTCGGTCATGTGGTCCGAGCACTGCTCCTACAAGTCCTCGAAGATCTACCTCCGCAAGTTCGGCGAGAAGGTCTCCGACGAGATGAAGGAACGGCTCATGGTCGGCATGGGCCAGAACGCCGGCGTCGTCGACATCGGCGAGGGCTGGGCGGTCACCTTCAAGGTCGAGTCGCACAACCACCCCAGCTACATCGAGCCGTTCCAGGGCGCGGCGACCGGCGTCGGCGGTATCGTCCGCGACATCATCTCGATGGGCGCGCGCCCCGTGGCCGTCATGGACCAGCTGCGCTTCGGCGCCATCGACAACCCCGACACCGCGCGCGTGGTGCACGGCGTCGTCTCGGGCATCAGCTTCTACGGCAACTGCCTCGGCCTGCCGAACATCGGCGGCGAGACCGTGTTCGACGCCGTGTACCAGGGCAACCCGCTCGTCAACGCCCTCGCGGTGGGCGTGCTCCGCCACGAGGACCTCAAGCTCGCCAACGCGACCGGCGCGGGCAACAAGGTCGTGCTCTTCGGCGCCCGCACCGGCGGCGACGGCATCGGCGGTGCGTCGATCCTCGCCTCCGACACCTTCGCCGACGGCGGCCCCACCAAGCGCCCCGCGGTGCAGGTGGGCGACCCGTTCGCCGAGAAGGTGCTCATCGAGTGCTGCCTGGAGCTGTACCGCGACGAGCTCGTCGAGGCCATCCAGGACCTCGGCGCCGCGGGCATCTCGTGCGCCACGAGCGAGCTCGCCGCGAACGGCGGCTCGGGCATGCGCGTCGACCTCGAGAAGGTGCTGCTGCGCGACCCCACGCTCACGCCGGAGGAGATCCTCATGAGCGAGAGCCAGGAGCGCATGATGGCGATCGTCGCGCCCGAGAAGCTCGACGCGTTCCTCGAGGTCGTCGGCAAGTGGGACGTCGAGACGTCGGTGCTCGGCGAGGTGACCGGCGACGGCCGCCTCCAGATCTTCTGGCACGGCGAGCAGATCGTCGACGTCGACCCCTCGACCGTCGCGGTCGACGGCCCGGTCTACGAGCGCCCCGTGGCCTACCCCACGTGGATCGACGCGCTGCGCGAGGACTCGGCATCCGCCCTCCCGCGTCCGACCGACGCCGAGACGCTGCGCGAGCAGTTCACGAAGCTCGTCGCGAGCCCGAACCTCGCCGACACGTCGTGGATCACCAACCAGTACGACTACTACGTCATGGGCAACACCGCGCTGTCGTTCCCCGACGACGCCGGCATGATCCGCGTCGACGAGCACTCCGGTCTCGGCTTCGCGATCGCCACCGACTGCAACGGCCGCTATTGCCAGCTCGACCCGTACCAGGGCGCGAAGCTGGCGCTGGCCGAGGCGTACCGCAATGTCGCCGTGAGCGGTGCCGAGCCGACCGCCGTCACCGACTGCCTCAACTTCGGCTCGCCCGAGAACCCCGAGGTCATGTGGCAGTTCTCACAGGCCGTCGATGGTCTGTCGGACGGATGCCTCGAACTCGGCGTGCCCGTCACCGGCGGCAACGTCTCGTTCTACAACCAGACCGGCGATCAGCCGATCTTCCCGACGCCCGTCGTCGGCGTGCTGGGAATCATCGACGACGTCGCGCGCCGCATCCCGTCGGGCTGGCAGGACGCGGGCGAGAACATCTACCTGCTCGGCGTGACCTCGACCGAGCTGTCGGGCTCGCAGTGGGCCGGCACGATCCACGACCACCTCGGCGGACGCCCACCGGCGGTGGACCTCGCCCAGGAGAAGAAGCTCGCCGAGCTCATCCACGCCGGCTCGCAGCAGTCGCTCATCTCGTCGGCGCACGACCTCTCGTCGGGCGGCCTGGCACAGGCCCTCGCCGAGGCGACCATGCGCTTCGGCGTCGGCGCGCGCGTGTGGCTGAACGAGATCATGGAGCGCGACGGAGTGGATGCTGCCACCGCCCTGTTCTCGGAGTCCACGGGTCGCGTGATCGTCTCGGTCCCCCGCGAGGACGACGTGAAGTTCCGCGGTCTGTGCGAGGGCCGGGGCTACCCCGTGCTGCGCATCGGCGTGACCGACGCGGCCGCGGACGGCGACGAGCCCGCGCTCGAGGTGCAGGGTCTGTTCACCGTCCCGCTCACGGAGCTGCGGGGCCTCTCGACCGCGACGCTGCCCGACGCCTTCGGCCCGATCATCACCGAGCACACCGCCTGACGTCCTGAGCCACCCAGGTGTGGGGCGCATTCTCTCCGTTGGGGCGCAGAATCTCCGCCCCAACGGACAAAGAGCGCCCCAGACCCACAAGTAGGATGGGTCGCATGGCGGCGGAAGACGACGAGTACAGCGGTTTCAGCGACACCCGGCAGCGGCGCGTCAAGATCATCGCGTGGGTGACGATCGTCGCCCTGATCCTCGTCGGCGGCGGGGCCACCGTCTTCGCCCTCCTCTTCGGCTGAAGTCGCGGCGGGTGGCCGAGGTGTCAGCAGACTCCCGGCGACAACCGCGCTATATCGCGTTTATCATGGCAGGGTGGAGCCCATCCTCCTCATCGTGTCGAGCTGGTGGTGGATCGGTCCGGCGGCCGTTGGCGCCGGGGCGGCCACCTATGCCGGCATGACGACGCGCAACCGCCGGGCACGACGCCTGGAGCTCGATGCCGCCCGCGCGGAGGAGTCGCAGGCGTACCGCGACCTCGTCGCAGCGAGAGCGCGCCTGCGCACCGCGCAGGCCGACCTGCTGACCGCCAAGTCCCGCTCCTCGGTCCCGCCCGCGCATGCCGCCGATGCGCGGCGCGAGCTGCAGGCCGCGAGGCAGGACGAGAAGACCGCCTCCCTCGCACTGCGCGCGAGCCGCACACGCGTGAAGGCCGGGTACGCGCAGTACCGCGCCGCCTCCTCTCATGACCCGCTGCCGATCGATCGCCTCTACGCGGCGCACGACAGCGTCAACACGCGGTGGCTGGCGTACGAGACCGATGTCGACAAGGCGCTGACGTATCCGCAGATGACGGACCCGCGGCATCCGGCGACCGTCGTGTTCCTGCGCGCTCAGCGTGAGGCCCTCGTGAAGCGCCCGACCCTGCGCGACCGCGTGACGCCGCAGCAGTTCCTCGAGTACCGCGTCGCGGTGCGCCACCTCGAGGCGACCTTCGCCGAGGCGGAGCGGCAGTCGGGCGTTCCCGGAGCGCCGCGTCCGTCGTCGGCCGGAGCGACGGCCGCCGCCGGGCTCACCGCCGCCGCAGCGGTGCTGTCGGAGATCGCCGACCGCCTTCCGGCACTCATCGCACGGATCCCCCCACCCCGAACGAACGAGCCGCCCGCTGGCAGGGTGCCCTGAGCCGACCACGCGGCGGCGACCGGCCGTTAGCATGACAGTGTGCAAGCGTTCTGGGAGTTCGCGGGCAACTTCTGGTGGCTCGTCTTCCCGCTCATGGGTGTCCTCGGCATGGTCGGCAATGCCTGGGAGCGTGGCGCGCGCATGCGCCACAAGCGCCGCCTCGAGGTGATGCACGCGAAGGCCGAGCTCAAAGCCGCCCAAGCCGCGGCGCGCGGCAAGGCGGTGCCGGCGGCATCCCTCCCTCCGATCACCGGGGCGACCGCGACCGTGACGGCTTCGCAGGCCGGGTCGGCCTCCCGCGAGACGCAGGTGACCCAGCTCGAGCGACTGTTCGCGACGCACGACGCGGTCACGGCGCGCTGGCTCGAGTACGAGCTCGACGTCGCGAAGATCATCGCGTTCCCGGCCATGAGCGACGGGCGTCAGCCCCTGACGGCCGCATTCCTGCGCGCCAAGCGCATCGCAGACGGACTCCGCCCCGCCTCGGCGAAGGCACGCCTGTCGAAGGAGCAGCTCGCCGAGTACCGCAACGCCGTCGCCGACTTCGAGGTCGCCTTCGACGTCGCCGAGCGCGACGCGCGGCGCCTGCGCGACTCGACGTTCACCGACGACGAGCGCAAGCGCCTCGACACCGCCAAGAAGCTCCTCACCGTCGCGATCGACGAGGCCGCGACGCCGGCCGAGCGCCAGCTCGCCTACCGCCGCGTGCGCGAGGAGCTCGACGGACTCATCTCCATCTCGGACGAAGCCATCGAGGTGCTCGAGAAGAAGGTGATGCTCGAGCTCGGGCCCGTCACCTCCGCCACGACGACGGTGACGGATGCTGCGTCCCTGCCGCGCGCGGAGGCTCCGGACTCGCCCGAGCCCGAGCCCGAGCCGCTTTTCCCGCCGAAGCGCCCGAGCACGACCCCGCCTCCGGGTGCGACGTGGCCGGTGCCGTCGCGCACGAACGGCGATTCGCCCGGCCGCGTGACACACCCCAAGCCCCACCGGTGATCCGCCCGCCCACCCGGAGATCTCGAGGAGTTCGTTCCTCGCTCGATCGACAGGTGGCACCGCCGATGGAGAACGGCCCCGTACGCAACGGCCGCGGCCGATGACTCCTGGGGATAAGGACGTCACCCGCGTCCTTATCCCCAGGAGTGGTGCCACCCATCGATGAGCGCGCGAGCAAGAACGACGGAACCCGTCCGTCACGTGCCACGCGAGGATGGGGCGAGACGGCACGCCCGGGACTCCGCGACGGCGTCAGGCGGCGAGCTCGGGGTGGGCGTCGATCCACCCGTCGATGCGGGCGAACCAGTCGAAGAGCCACGCGGCGCGGGCGTCGAGGTCCTCGGGGATCTCCGACCGGGGCACGCGCCACGCGCGCATCGTGATGCCCTTGTCCATCGGCAGCTCGCGCCAGACGTCACGCAGCGTGTGCAGTCGGTCGAGTCCGGTGTGGGCGATGAACACGACGTCGGCGTCGGGTGAGGCATCCAGCGCCGCGTGCATGCCGCCCGGCTGCGGCGCCATCACGTGCGTCATCGCCTCGGCGCGTTCGGCCATGGCCTCACGGCCGGCGTCGCGCAGCCGCTTGATACGCGAGCGCCGCCTCGTCGGGCTGACCTGGCCGCCTTCGGGGAAGATCACGAACGCGTCCCGGGGGCCGAGGTCGGTCGCGAGGTCGCGAAGTGCTGCCTCCACCGAAGCGCCGCCGCCATTGCGCCCGTGACCGAACCCCGACGGCACGATGAACCGCGCGGGGATGCGGTGCAGCAGGATGTCGATCGCCGGATCCCACTGCAGCGTGTACTTGAGCACGATGCGCGGCCGGCGCGCGACCTCGTTGAGCAGCGTGTGGATCAGGATGAACGAGTCGCCCGGGCCGCCGTGCCGGCTCGCCACAACGAGCGGGGTGCCGGGGGCGAGGAGCGCGTCGAACGCGGACCGGCCGGTCGCGGGATCCGCGTCGTCCGCGCCGGTCGTCGTGATCGTCAGCCGCAGCACGCCGCCGAAGATCCAGAACAGGAGCCGCAGCGCCCAGGCGCCGAGGCGATAGTGGGCGGTGACGAAGCCCGGCCGGCGCAGCGCGTACCCGAAGCCCGAGGCGATCCAGAGGGCGAACAGGGCGACAACGAGCATCGCGTCCCACAGCAGGTACACGGTCACGAGCCACAGCACGCGCGGCAGCCGGAACCGCCCCGGCACGAGGGAGGTGAGCGCGAGCGCAGCGAGCAGCCACAGCGGTGTGAGCACCAGCATGACGAGCGCAGCCACGATCACGAGCGGAGCGAGCAGGATGCGGCGCACCCAGGTGGGCAGCATCCGCATCACGAATCCCCCCTCTCGGCACCCAGCCCTCGCTCGGCGAGGAACGCGCGGCTGGCCTCGTAGGCCGCGTCGATGCGCCGGTGGACGGTGTCCATGCGGCGGTAGGACATCAGCGAGTCATCGCCGTCGAGGCCGCCACCGCTCGGGAGCACGTGCAGGGCGACCCCCTCCGGAAGCGTCGCGACGTCGCGGGCGTAGCGGTGGCGGCGGGCGATCTCGAAAGCCACGCGCGCGGTGTCGACGGCCGACTGCGGAGCGACCAGCGGCGTCTCGATGCGGCCGACCTGCAGCACGTAGACCGTCGTCGCACCGACCTCGACCGCCTGCTCGATGGGGATCGAGTTGACGATGCCGCCGTCGATGAAGTGCTCGTCGCCGATGCGTGTGGGCGGGAGCAGTCCCGGCACCGAGGCCGACGCGAGGATCGCCTCGATGAGCGGACCCGACTCGAACACGTGCTCGGCGGCGCGCTCGATGCTCGCAGCGACCACGCGCAGCCGGACGGCGAGGTCCTCGAAGGTCGTGTCGGCGCCGAGGGACCGCTCGAGCAGGTGCCGCAGCGGCGCCGGCGAATTCAGGTGCGTCTTGGTCTTCACCAGGCGCGTGAACTGGGCGAACAGCGAGTCGCCGTAGACGGCGTTCGCCTCGGGCGAGGTCCAGGCGTCGAGCAGGCGTTCGATCACGGCCGGGGTGGGGTCGCTCGCGACCAGGGCGCCGTTGATGGCGCCGATCGACGTGCCGACCACGAGATCCGGGCGGATGCCGGACTCGAGCAGGGCCCGCAGCATCCCGATCTCGACGGCACCGCGCACCCCGCCGCCGCCGAGAACGAAGGCCACCGTCATGCCCACACCCTATTGCGGTGCGGGCATGACGGCCGCCAGTCAGCGGGTGAGGCCGTCGACCCAGTCCTGGTTGTCGGCGACCCACTTCGCCACGACGGGGCCGTAGTCGTCGCCGTCGTACTCGCCGAACATGGCGTCTTCGAGCGAGTACAGCAGCTCGTTGTCCATGCGGAACGCCTCGAGCCAGTCCGAGATCTCGGGGAACTCGTCGGCGAACGACGTCGATGCCACGGTGTGGATGCCCTCGGCGTCGCCGAGCAGCCCGTCGGGGTCTTCGAGGTCCTTCAGCGGGAACGCGTTGTACGCCCAGTGCGGCCGCCAGAGGGTGACGGCGACGTCGCGTCCGGCGTCCGTCGCCGCCTGCAGCTCGGTGAGCATCGCGGGCGTGGACGACGTCACGAACTCCATGCCCTCGAGTCCGTAGCCCGGGATCACGTCGTTCTGCGTGACGGTCACGAGCCCCGACCCCGCTTCGATGCCGACCAGCCGGTTGCCGAACACGTCGGCGTTCGCGGCGAGCTCGGTGAGCGAGTCGATGGGCGCGTCCTCATTCACGGCGATCGTGAGCTTGGCCTCGTCGTTCCAGGCTCCGAGGTCGACGAGGTCGTCGCCGTACGTCTCCATGTAGTCCGCGTGCGTGAGCGGCAGCCACGTGTCGAGCGTCAGGTCGTAGTCGCCCTTCGCGATGCCGGTGTACGCGGCCGCGGGATCGGCGTACTCGAGGTCGACGGTGTAGCCCTTCTCCTCGAGGACGGCCTTCCACAGCTCGGACGCCGCGATGCCCTCGTCCCAGCCGTTGAACACGGCGATCGTCAGGTGCCCCTTGTCGGAGCCGCCCACGCCCGTCTGCACGAGCGCGCCGTTGACGAGCAGGGCGGCGGTCCCCGCCAGGGCGAGTCCGGCGGCGATGATGCGTCGCTTGGTCATGTCGGTTCCTCTCCTGTCGGGTCAGGCCCGGACGGGCTCGGGTCGCTCAGCGGGAGCATCGGGAATGGTCCCCACGCCCCCTCCAGGCGCCGCTGGCGCGTCGCCCGGAGCCTCAGGGCGCGTGGGCCCAGCTGCAGCCTCGGTCTGCGCGGGCTTCGGGGTCGCGGATGCCGGGGTGGCAGCATCCCTGTCCGCCTTCGTGTCGCCGGCGGCGCGAGGCTTGCGGGCGCGCGGCTGGGAGAAGCCCGACGTGACGCGGTCGAGGATCATCGCCAGGATGACGACCGAGAGGCCCGCTTCGACGCCGAGCCCGATGTCGATGCGACTGAGGCTCTGCACGACCTGGCCGCCGAGGCCGCCGGCGCCGACCATGCCCGCGATGACGACCATCGACAGGCTCAGCATGATGACCTGGTTGACGCCGGCCATGATGCTCGGAAGGGCGAGAGGCAGCTGGATCTGGCGCAGGATGCGCCCGGGCGAGGCGCCGAAGGCGTGTCCGGCCTCGACGATCTCGGGGTCGACGCCGCGGATGCCCAGCTCGGTGAGGCGCACGCCGGGCGCGAGCGCGAACGCGATGGTCGCGACCATGCCGGGCACGGGGCCGACGCCGAAGATGAGCATCGCGGGGATGAGGTAGACGAAGGCGGGCATCGTCTGCAGGAAGTCGAGCACCGGACGCAGCGTCTTCGAGACGCGGTCGCTGCGCGCGGCCCAGATGCCGAGCGGCACGGCGATCGCGATCGCCACGACGGCGGCGAGGATCACGAGCGCGAGGGAGTCCATCGCGTTGGACCACTGGCCGACCGCGACGATCACGAGCAGGCCGAGGGCGCTGCCGACGGCGAGCATGAGGCCCTTCGACCAGTAGGCGAACGCGGCGATCACGAGGATCACGGCCCAGAACGGCGGTGTCGACAGAGAGGCGTCGAGCCAGTCGTAGAGGCCGCGGAAGATCACGGCGACCACGTCGAAGAAGCCGCCGAGCGCGTCGATCACCCAACGGACACCGGTCTCGACGACGTCGCCCAGCGGGAGGCGGATCAGGTCGTTCATCGCAGGGCTCCTTCCGCGGCGGAGTGTTCGTGGGCGCCGACCTCCGTCGGCGCGGCCGCACGGCCGGCCGGCACGGCGCCGGTCTGGTCGACGACTTCGAGGGTCTCAGTCATGACGCTCGCCGGGACGGTGGCGGGCACGTCGATGATGGGGTTCTCACGGGTCACCGGCGGGACGTCTCCGAGGGCGGCGAGCAGGGTCACACGGGGGATCGTGCCGACGAGCCGGCCGGCGTCGTCGATGACGGCGACCGGCACGGGGCTCTCGACCGCGCGCTCGACGACGTCGGTGAGCGGATCATCGACGTGCACGGCCGGCCGGCCGTTGCGCACGAGCGAGCGCAGGTCGGTGCGGCCGTCCTTGACGGCGCGGATGACCGCGCGGTCGGTCACCGAGCCGAGGAAACGCCGGTTCTCGATGACCGACACCGAGCCGACCTGGAGGTCGCGCATGACACGGAGCGCGCCGCGGACGCCGGCGCTCACCGGCGTCGTGGCGACCGGCGGAGCCATGACCGAGCCGGCGGTGAGCACTCGCGCACGATCGACGTCCTGCACGAACTGGGCGACGTAGTCGTTGGCCGGGTCGGTGAGGATCTCTTCGGGCGTGCCGTTCTGCACGATGCGGCCGTCGCGCATCACCGCGATGCGGTCGCCGAGGAACATCGCCTCGTTGAGATCGTGCGTGATGAACACGATGGTGCGGCCGAGCTCGCGCTGCAGCTCGATGAGCTGCTCCTGCATCTCGCGGCGGATGAGCGGGTCGAGGGCCGAGAAGGCTTCGTCCATGAGCAGGATGTCGGTGCCCGACGTGAGCGCCCGGGCAAGGCCCACGCGCTGGCGCATGCCGCCCGAGAGCTCGTCGGGCATCGCGTCGGCGCGATCGCCGAGGCCGACCTTGTCGAGGATCTCGCGCGCCCGCGCGCGGCGCTCGTCGCGTCCGACGCCCTGGATCTCGAGGGCGTACGCGGCGTTGTCGAGCACGGTGAGGTGCGGCAGCAGCGCGAAGTGCTGGAACACCATCGAGATCGAACGCTGACGGATGCCCCGCAGCGCTTTGGCAGAGGCATCGGTGACGCTCTGTCCCTGCACGAAGACGTCGCCGGCGGTCGGCGGCAGCAGCCCGTTGAGCATGCGCAGTACCGTGGACTTGCCGGAGCCCGAGAGCCCCATGATCACGAAGATCTCCCCGGGCTGGACGGTGAAGCTGGCGTCGATCACGGCGGCGGAGCCGGCGTCGGCGACGTCGGCGCGCGTGGCGCCGGCACGGAGCCGCTTGACGGCTTCCCTGGGATTGCGTCCGAAGACCTTGAAAAGGCTCCTCGCCTCGATGGCAGGCGGAACGGTCACTGTGCACCTCGGCAGCTCCGGTGCAGGAGCTGCATCGGTCGCGCCCGGGTGGCGGCCGTTCCTGCAGCGGATGTCGGATCCGCGCCGCGGCCGCCGACCATACGCTCGCCGGTCTGACGCTCGGGCGTCACCGGAGACCGCGGACTGGTCGGGAGGGGCCCGTGGAGGGCCTCAACCACCGTTTCATGGGCCGCGTGGGCTTGCAAATTCGACACCGATCGGCCGTTTCGGTACCTCGCGCACGCGTGATAGCACGGCGGGCGGCACCCGGGGCCGTCGGCGGGCGGGGCTTGACGCCGTCCCGGCTTCCATGGTTACTTAGTCAAGTAACTAACCGACCAAGCGGAGTTGATGTGATCGAAGAAGGCCGGGCGCTGTTCCTCCAGATCGCCGAGAGCGTGGAGGACTCCATCATCGACGGGAGCCTCGCCGAAGAGGCGCAGGCGCCGTCGACGAACGAGCTCGCCGCCTTCTACCGGATCAACCCCGCCACCGCCGCGAAGGGAGTCGCGATGCTGACCGACAAAGGCGTGCTGTACAAGCGGCGCGGCATCGGCATGTTCGTGGCGCCGGGCGCGCGCGAACTCCTCATGAACGAACGCCGCACCGCATTCGCCGACCGCTTCGTCGAGCCGCTGCTCGCCGAGGCCCGCAAGCTCGGGCTCGGGCCCGATGATCTGGAACTGCTCATCCGCGACCGCGCCGGAGCGCAGGCCGCGACCACCACGGAAGGGAACGCACGATGACGACCGGGAACCACGTCATCGAGGTGAAGAATCTCACCAAACGCTACCGCGACGTCGTCGCGGTGGACGACGTGAGCTTCACCATCGAGAAGGACACCATCTACGGCCTGCTCGGCCGCAACGGCGCCGGCAAGACGACGGTCATGTCGATCCTCACGGCGCAGAACTTCGCGACGTCGGGCGATGTCCGGGTGTTCGGCATGCACCCGTACGAGAACGCCAAGGTGCTCTCGCGCATGTGCTTCGTGCGCGAGAGCCAGAAGTATCCCGACGACGCGCTGCCGAAGCACGCGTTCGGCGCCGCGAAGCTCTTCTTCCCCAACTGGGACGACGAGCTCGCCGCGCAGCTCATAAACGACTTCCAGCTGCCCCAGAAGACGCGCATCAAGAAGATGTCGCGCGGGCAACTGTCGGCGGTCGGCGTCATCATCGGCATCGCCTCGCGCGCCGAGATCACGTTCTTCGACGAGCCGTACCTCGGCCTCGACGCCGTCGCGCGACAGATCTTCTACGACCGGCTGCTCGAGGACTACACCGAGCACCCGCGCACGGTGATCCTCTCGAGCCACCTCATCGACGAGGTGTCGAACCTCATCGAGCGCGTGCTCGTCATCGATCACGGACGCATCGTGATGGACGAGGCGACGGACGCCGTGCGCGACCGCGCCGCGAACATCGTGGGCGACGCGAGCGCCGTCGACGCATTCGTCACCGGCCGACAGGTGATCCACCGCGAGAGCCTGGGGAACGTGGCATCCGTCACCGTCCTCGGCGCCCTGTCGCTCGCCGACCGAGAGCGGCTCGCGGCCGCCGGCCTCGACGTCGCGCCGGTCTCGCTGCAGCAGCTGATCGTGCGCACCACCCAGAACGCGGCCGAGTCCGCGGCATCCGAGGAAGGAGCGCTGCGATGAACCGCACCGTCAACGTCGTGCGCATGCAGCTGATCAACAAGCAGACGTTCGTCTGGGTGCCGCTGATCGTGCTCGGCTCCTCGTTCGCGATATCGATCGCGATCTACGCGATCCTGAACTCGTCGGGCCTGACCGGCCCGTTCTACGGCGGCGGCTCGCAGGCGCCGCTGTGGGTGCTGATGTTCGTGGGGATCTCGTCGCTCACGCTGACCTTCCCGTTCTCGCAGGCGATGAGCGTCACCCGCAGGGAGTTCTTCTTCGGCACGATGCTCGCCGCGGCGATGTGCGCGGCACTGCTGGCGGTGGTCTTCGCCGTCGGCGGGCTGATCGAGGAGGCGACGAACGGCTGGGGCATCAACGGGTACTTCTTCGCCCTGGACTGGGTCGTCGAGGACGGCGCGCTCGGCGCTGCCTTCTTCTACTTCGTGATGGCGATGCTCATCTTCATGCTCGGGTTCTGGTCCGCCACCGTCTACAAGCGCTCGGGGGCGCTCGTGCTCACGCTCATCTGGGTCGGCGTAGGCGTACTGCTGCTCGTTGCGATCTGGGCGATCACCCGCTTCGAGGCATGGGGCGAGGTCGTGTCGTCGCTGGTCGGACTGGGCGCCGTCGGCCTCGCCGCATGGGGACTCCTCCTGACGCTCGTGCTGGGCGGGATCTCCTACCTCACGCTCCGGCGCACGGTCCCCTGATCCCCGCCCGCTCGTCGAGCGAGCCTGCGGGTCGGAACGGATGCTGCGAGTGAACCGGGAGGTCAGCGGGAGTCGGCCGCCTCGGTGTGGTGGCGGATGACCTCGGCGACCACGAAGTTGAACCACTTCTCGGCGAAGGCCGGGTCGAGATCGGCCTGTTCGGCGAGGCTGCGCAGGCGCGCGGTCTGCTGCTCCTCGCGGGCCGGGTCGGAGGCGGGCATGCCGTGCTCGGCCTTCAGATGACCGACCTGCTTGGTCGCCTTGAAGCGCTCGGCGAGCAGATACACCAGGGCCGCGTCGATGTTGTCGATGCTGCTGCGCAGCCGGGCCAGCGTCGTCGTGGGGTCTTCGGTCATGGCGCTCCTTCTCGCCCCTCGACGATACCCGAGGGCGGGGGCGCCTCCTCCGGGATGACGCGGGGTCACGCGATCCGCGTGAAGTTTGCCGCGCGTACCTCCTCGCGCGCACTCCCCAGTCCTAGAGTGTGTCCCATGACCGATGCCTCGCCCACCCTCGGCGCCACTGCCGCCGAGGCTGCCGAACCGCTGTCCGTCGACGCTGCGGCGGGCACGGACAGTCAGACCACCGTGCCCGCCTCGGTGGACGACGACCCCGACGCCGCCCCGGTCTTCACGGGTGAGGCGCCGGCGGGCAAGACCTTCTGGGCGAACCTCAACAGCCCGTTCCGATTGGGTCTGGTGCTGACGCTCGGCGCATTGGCGGCGATCGCGCTGGGTCTGGCGTTCTGGAACCTCTCGACGATCATCATCTACGTCGTCTTCGCCCTGTTCGCCGCGCTCGGCCTCGATCCCGTCGTCCGGTGGTTCGGGCGGCACAACGTCTCACGCCCGTGGGCGATCGTCATCGTGTACACCGCGTTCGCACTCGTGCTCGCCGGCATCCTGCTCCTCGTGATGCCGACGCTGATCAAGCAGATCGGCGCGTTCTTCACCGACCTGCCGACGACCATCGCGAACTTCCAGAAGTCCGACTTCTACGGGTGGCTCAGCGACACGTTCGGCTCGCAGGTGGGCCAGATCACCGATCAGGTCGAGAAGTTCCTCACCAACCCCGCGAACATCGCCGCGATCGGCGGCGGCGTCGTGAACTTCGCCGTGAGCGTCGGAACGACCATCTCCGGCCTCATCATCGTGCTGGTGCTGAGCCTGTACTTCCTCGCGGGCCTTCCCAACATGAAGGTCGCCTTCAACCGCTTCGTCGCCGCCCGCAACCGCAAGAAGGCCGCGGCGATGACCGACCAGATCACCGACTCGATCGGCGCCTATCTGATGGGCATGGTGGTGCTGGCGTTCTGCAACTCTGTGGTCGCCTTCCTGCTGCACCTGTTCCTGGGGCTGCCGTTCCCGGCGCTGATGGGCGTGCTCGCGTTCCTCATCACCCTGATCCCGCTCATCGGCTCGGTGCTCTACTGGATCACGGCGACGACGCTCGCCCTCTTCACCGGCTGGGTGCCGGCGCTGATCTTCGCGGTGATCTACCTGATCTACATGCAGCTCGAGGCGTACGTCCTCACCCCGAAGGTGATGAACAAGGCGATCTCCGTGCCGGGCGCCCTGGTCGTGATCGGCGCGATGGTCGGCGGCACGCTGCTCGGGCTCCTCGGCGCTCTGGTGGCGATCCCGGTGACGGCGTCGATCCTCCTCATCATCAAGCAGGTCTTCATCCCCAAGCAGGACGCCAAGATCTGAGTCTTTCCGCAGGCGTCTGCGCCGCACGAGACCCGCGCGCAACCGCACGGGCCCGGCGAGCGTCCGTGCCGTCGTGCAGGCCCGTCGCGATTGCGGGCTCGGCGCGGGGCGGAGGGCTTGTCGGCCACCTGCGGCTGCGCCCATACTGTGCGCATGGCGATCCGGGAGGCCGGCGTCGTGGACTGGACGGGCCGGTTCGACGAGCTCACCGCACGCGAGACCGCGCTGGCCGGCGATGAGCTGGACGAACTCGGGCAGGCGGCCTGGTTCGTCGGACGTGACGACGTGTCGGTGCGGGCGTGGGAGCGGGCGCACCTGCGCTACCTCGACGACGGCGATCTCGCTGCGGCGGTGCGGTGCGTGTTCTGGCTCGGCTTCACGCTGAGCGAGCACGGCGACGAGGTGCGCGCCGGGGCGTGGATGGCCCGGCTCATGGAGCTGTGCGGGCGTGCCGACGCCACGCCCGCGACCGACGCGGCCCGCGCGCTGTGCGTCGCCGTCGGGGTGTTCGCGCGGGGCGAGGCGGCAGCATCCGTCCCGCTCTTCCACACGGCGATCGAGAAAGCGGATGCTGCGGCCGACGCCGACGGCGTGACCCTGGGGACGATGGGCCTCGGCCGCGCGCTCCTTGCGACGGGAAGGATGGCGGAGGCGTTCGCCGAGATCGATCGGGTGATGCTGCTCATCGCCGATGGCCGGGTGAGCGACCGGGCTGCGGGTCCCGCATACTGCGCGGCGATCGCGAGCCTGCTCGGCCGCGGCGACATCGAGCGCGCCCGTGTGTGGACGCGCGAACTCGGCGACTGGTGCGATGCGCAGCGCGGGCTCGAGCCGTTCCGCGGCGAGTGCACCCTGCATCGCGCGGGCGTGCTCCAGCTGGGCGGCGAGTGGCAGGCCGCGGCGAGCGCCGCCGACGAGGTGTGCGCCACCGAGAAACGCAGCGAGACGCTCGCGAACGCGTGGTACCGCGCCGCCGACCTGCACCGGGTCGCCGGCCGATCCGCACCCGCCCGCGACGCGCTGCGCCGTGCCGCCTCCCTCGGCCGCGAGGTGCAGCCCGGGCTGGCCCTGCTGCACCGTGACACCGGAGACCTCGGCGGAGCATGGGCGGGGCTCGAGGCGGCGCGCACGGCGCCGCACGAACCGGCGGTCCGCGCGGAGCTGCTGGCAGCGGCCGTGCGTGTGGCCCTCGACCGTGGGCGCGTGGCGGATGCGGCGGCCGCCGCAGACGAGCTGCGGGCATGCGCGGCGGCCTTCGACACCCGCTATCTGAGAGCCCTGTCGTCGCGGGCCGACGGCGAGGTCGCGCTGTCGGAGGGCCGTGCCGCCGAGGCGCTGGCGCTCCTGCGGTCGTCGTGGGCGGCGTGGCGACGGCTGGACGCACCCTACGACGCGGCGCTCACGCGCATCTCGATCGGCGCCGCGATCCGCGAGATCGGTGATACCGAGGGGGCCGAACTCGAGTTCGACGCCGCACGCGGGGTGCTCGAAGGCCTCGGTGCGATCCCCGACCTCGCACGGCTCGAGCGAGTCGCCGCGGCGCGGGGGGCAGCATCCGATCCCGGACTCAGCCGGCGCGAGCGAGAGGTGCTCGCACTCGTGGCACGAGGCTGGTCGAATCGGCGCATCGCCGAGCACCTGTTCCTCAGCGAGCGCACGGTCGCGCGTCACGTCGGCAGCATCCTCGCGAAGCTCGGCGTGCCGAGCCGCTCGGCGGCGACGGCGTATGCGTTCGAGCACGGCCTCGCCGTTGCCCCCTGACACCCTCGTGGTCGGCTCGGGCTGAGCCGAGGACGGATGCTGCGACCCGCGAGATTGGTCATTTCTGCCGATGCCGGGCCGGCGACTCCACTCCTACCGTGAGGGTCAGGAGGTCATCATGGACACCACAGCACTCGACACCGTCGTCATCGGCGCGGGCGTCGCCGGCCTTCACACCGCACGTCTGCTCGCCGCCCGCGGGGTGGACTTCGAGGTCATCGAAGCCGGCGTCCGCGTGGGCGACACGTGGCGCGAACGCTACCGCTCGCTGCGGCTGTTCACGCCCCGGCGCTGGGCGGAGCTGCCCGGCATGCGCCTCGACATCGGGTTCTTCGAGTATCCGACGGGGACCGGCTTCGGCGACTACCTCGAGCGCTGCGCCGCCGCGATGGGTGCCCGCGTGCGGCTCTCGACCCGGGTGGAGCGGCTCTCGCTCGAGCCCGACGGAAGGTTCCGGCTCGCACTGTCGACAGGCGACGAGGTCGTCGCGACGCACGTCGTCGTGGCCACCGGGGCGCATCACCGGCCGATCGTCCCGCCGTTCGCCGGAGAGCTCGACCCCTCGATCCATCAGCTGCACTCGCTCGGCTATCGAGGCCCCGAAGACCTCGAGCCGGGATCGGTGCTCGTCGTCGGCGCTGCGAACTCGGGCACCGACATCGCGCTGGAGGCGGCAGCATCCGGTCATGAGACCACGATCTCGGGGCGGCACCCCGGGCAGATCCCGCCCGACATCGACACCCCGATCGGCAACCTGATGGCCGGGCTGTTCCTGCGGCGGCTGCGGGCGACGACGATCGACACCGAGCGTGGGCGGGCCTTCCTGGAGGCCAACCGCGGACACGGCGTGAACCTCGTGCGCAACAAGACCCGCGATCTCGTGAAGGCGGGGATCGCGCAGGTCGCCCGCGTGGCCGGGGTGCGCGACGGGATGCCGCAGCTCGAGTCGGGCGAGACGGTCGACGTCGCGAACGTCGTGTGGTGCACCGGCTCGCTGCCGGACTTCGGCTGGATCGACGTGCCCGGCGTGCTGTCGGAGGACGGATCGGTCGCGCACCGGCGCGGGATGGTCGACGCCGTGCCCGGCCTCGCGTTCGTCGGGCTGCCGTTCCAGTACTCGGTGATGTCGCCCACGCTCGTCGGCATCCGACCCGACGCCGAGTACGTGGTCGAGCATCTGCTCGCCCCGGCGGCAGTGCCGCAGGCGGCCTGACCGCGGGAACGAGGTCAGCGCACGGGGAGCAGGCAGGTCGGCGACGGCGCGTCCGTGCGGTGCCGCACGCGTCCCGGGACGCCCGTGCGCAGGTCGAGCGTGAGCGACGCGACCTCGTTCGACAGCTGCCCGGCGACCAGCAGGATGTCGCGCACCACCGCGTGGTGCCGTGGCCAGTCGACGCCGGCGTCGACGAGGGCGACCGGCTCGACGTACTCGCCGGCGCCCCGCACGCGGAGCGTCGCGACGGTGTTGCTGCCGCGCACGCCGGCGTAGAGGAACTCGCCGTCGCGCGACGCGGCGAGCTCGGCGGCACTGTCGCCCGGGAGCGTGCCGACGCCCAGCGGCGTGCCGCCCACGAGGATCCACGTGCCGTCGGCAGCCGGCGCGAGCACGAACAGCTCGCACGAGTACTCGGTCACGACGTAGAGATGCCCGCTCGGGTGCCACACCATATGCCGCGGCCCGCTGCCCTGCGCAAGCGCGACCTGCTGCACCTGACGCAGCCCGCTCGCGCCGTCACGCCAGAACCGCACGACGTCGTAGCCGAGATCGGTCGTCGCGATGAGCCCGCCCGGCAGGAACGCCGCTTCGTGCGCACGTGAGGGGCGGGAGACGGTCCCCGCGGCGTCCTCTCCGACGTCGGTCGCAGCGGGCTCTTCGCGGTCGTGGTCGGGGACGAGGTGCGCGTACTCCTCGCCGGCCGCCTGGCGCAGCGCGCGGGCCGCCGCGGCGAGGTCGATGTCGCCGGCGCGCTCCGCCGCGCCGTCGGGTCCGTACGGGTCGGTCGCCGCCGGAGCGATCACCGGCGACGAAGGACGGCCCGCGGCATCCAGGCTCATGCGGACGACGCGTCCGTCGCCCCAGCAGCTCGCGATGAGGAAGCGACCGTCGGGCGACACCGCCACGTGGCACACCGCCTCGCCGGCAGCCACCGGGGCGCCGAGCGGCGTGAACGTCGCCTCCCCGGTCCGGCGGAACGCCTGCACCTGCTGCCGCGCCTCGAGCGCCGCGTACACGACGTCCCCCGGCGCCACCGTCGACGAGCCGGGGTGCGGCGCCAGCCACGACGGCGAGTCGGTCGTCGCGACCTCGCCGGCGAACGCCAGAGCGCCGCCCGCGGAGCCGTCGTCGGCGGCGCCGGCGAGCAGCATCCCGAATCCGGACGCGTCGCCCCCCATGTCGGCGGTGTACCCGCCCAGCCAGAACTTCATGCGCGTCTTTCGGTCGTTGAGCGGGCGAAGCGAGTCGAAACGCGTCAGTCGACGAGGTCGTGACGCACGATCACGGCGTCGCGAGCCGCGCCCACGCCGATCACCGAGATGCGCGTGCCGCTCATCGCCTCGAGCGCGAGGACATACTCCTGGGCCTCGCGCGGGAGCTCGTCGAAGGTGCGGGCGCCCGAGATGTCCTGCTTCCAGCCGGGGAAGTACTCGAGGATCGGCGTCGCGTGGTGGAAGTCGGACTGGTTCACGGGGACCTCGTCGAACCGCTCGCCCTCGACGTCGTACGCGACGCAGACCGGGACCTGGTCGAGGCCGGTGAGGATGTCGAGCTTGGTCAGCACGAGGTCGGTGATGCCGTTGATGCGGGTCGCGTAGCGCGTGATCGGCGCGTCGTACCAGCCGACGCGGCGCGGACGGCCGGTCGTGGTGCCGAACTCGAACCCGCGCGAGCGCAGGAAGTCGCCGTTCTCGTCGAACAGCTCGGTCGGGAACGGCCCCGAGCCGACGCGCGTCGTGTACGCCTTCACGATGCCGACGATGCGGTCGAGGCGGTTGGGCCCGACGCCCGCGCCGGTCGCGGCGCCACCGGCGGTCGCCGACGACGACGTGACGAACGGGTAGGTGCCGTGGTCGACGTCGAGCATCGTCGCCTGGCCGCCCTCGAAGACGACCACGTCGCCCGCGTCGAGGGCGTCGCCCAGAAGGAGCGACGTGTCGGCCACCATCGGGCGCAGACGCTCGGCGTACGACAGCAGGTCGTCGACGATCTCATCCGCGGTGATCGCACGGCGGTTGAAGATCTTCACCAGCAGGTGGTTCTTCTGGTCGAGGGCGCCCTCGACCTTCTGACGCAGGATGTTCTCGTCGAAGAGGTCCTGCACGCGGATGCCGACGCGGTTGATCTTGTCGGCGTACGCCGGGCCGATGCCGCGCCCGGTGGTGCCGATCTGGCGCTTGCCGAGGAAGCGCTCGGTGACCTTGTCGAGCGTGCGGTGGTACTGCGTGATGATGTGCGCGTTCGCACTCACGCGCAGGCGCGAGGTGTCGAGACCGCGGGCGTGCAGCGCCTCGAGCTCGTAGAAGAGCACCTCGAGGTCGATGACGACGCCGTTGCCGATCACGGCGTTCACGCCGGGAGACAGGATGCCGGAGGGCAGCAGGTGCAGCGCGTACTTCTCGTCGCCGATCACGACCGTGTGGCCGGCGTTGTTGCCGCCGTTGAACTTGACCACCCAGTCGGTGCGCTCACCGAGGAGATCGGTGGCCTTGCCCTTGCCCTCGTCTCCCCACTGGACTCCGACGATCACGATGCCTGGCATGGGCTACTCCCCCGTTATCGGACGGTTACACCCCATCCTATCCGGATGCTTCGTTACGCCTTCTGGCGCTGCGAGTCCTCCCATGACGACCGGGGTTGGACGCACGCATGACCCCGCGGGAATCGTGAACAGCGGATCGCCTCGTGCGAAGAAGGAGAATTCCCGTGACCGACCAGGTTCACCTCGCCATCGCCCTCGAACGGGCCGGCTGGCACCCCGCCGCGTGGCGCGAAGCCACGGCCCGCCCGCACGAGCTGACGTCGCCGCGCTACTGGCGCGACCTGCTGCGCGCGGCCGACGACGCCGGCATCGCCCTCGCCACGATCGAGGACGCCCTCGCGATCACCGACCGCTTCGAGTCCGTGGAGGGCCTCCGCCGCGATCGCGTGCGCGGCCGCCTCGACGCCGTGCTCATCGCGTCGTACGTCGCGCCGCTGACGCGCCGGATCGGCCTGGTCCCCACCGTCACGACCGCGCATCCCGAGCCGTTCCATGTCGCCACCGGCATCCAGACGCTCGACTTCGCCAGCCGTGGCCGCGCCGGTGTGCGGCTGGTCGCGGGCGCCTCCGCCGCCGAGCGCGCCAACTTCGGCCGCCGCGCGGCCGGCATCGATGCGATCCCCACGTCGGGTCGCGTCGAGGACTCGGCCGAGATCCTCGCCGCCTTCCGCGAGGCCGGCGAGTTCGCCGATGTGCTGTCGCGCCTGTGGGACTCGTGGCAGGACGACGCCATCATCCGGGATGCCGCGGCCGGCCGCTTCCTCGACGCCGATCGCGTGCACAACATCGAGTTCGAGGGCGAGTTCTTCTCGATCACCGGCGCTTCGATCGTGCCGCGGTCACCGCAGGGTCGCCCGCTGATCACCGTGCTCGCACACCAGACGGTGCCGTACCGGCTCGCCGCGGAGCACGCCGACCTCGTGTTCGTCACACCCCACGTCGACGGCGGGCGTCCGGGGTTCTCGCTGCCCGGCATCCTTTCAGAGCTGGATGCTGCCGCCGAGGACCTGCGCACCGGTGACGAGCCGCTGCGGGTCTTCGCCGACCTGCTCGTGCTGATCGAAGACACCGAGACCGCGGCCCGCGCCGCCGCGGCGCGACTCGACGAGTGGGACGGCGAGCCGCTCGCCTCCGACGCACGCATCGTCGTCGGCACGCCCGGCGACATCGCCGACGCGGTGCGCGAGCTCGCCGCCGCGGGCGTCCACGGTGTGCGCCTGCGGCCCGCACGCCAGCCCGCCGACGTCGTCGCCATCGCCGAGCAGGTCGTGCCGCTGCTGCGCTCGACCGGTACCCTCCGCGCCGATGACGGCGAGGATTCGTTGCGCGCCCGCCTCGACCTCGCACGTCCTGAGAGCCGCTATGCCCGAGAAGAGGAGTTCGCGCTGTGAGCCGCCCCCGTCAGATCCACCTCGCCGCGCACTTCCCCGGCGTCAACAGCACCACCGTCTGGACCGACCCCGCGGCCGGCAGCCAGATCGATTTCTCGTCGTTCGAGCACTTCGCCGCGACGGCCGAGCGCGGGTTGTTCGACTACGTCTTCCTCGCTGAGGGCCTCCGCCTTCGCGAGCACAAGGGCCGCGTCCACGAACTCGACGTGCTGGGCCGCCCGAACACGCTGTCGATCCTCGCCGCCGTCGCCGCGATCACCGAGCACGTCGGCGTCGTCGGCACGCTCAACACGACGTTCAACGAGCCCTATGAGCTGGCGCGCGAGCTCGCGACCCTCGACCACCTGTCGGGGGGCCGCGCCGGCTGGAATGCGGTCACGAGCTCCGACGCCTTCCACGGCGCGAACTTCCGGCGCGGCGGGTACCTCGACCACGCCGACCGGTACGAGCGCGCCCGCGAGTTCGCTGCACTCGCGAAGGAACTGTGGGACTCGTGGCCCGAGGGCGACGTGCGGGCGGATGCCGCAGCCGGCGTCTTCCTCGACGACGGCGTTCCCGCGCGCGTGCGCCACACGGGCCCGCAGTTCGACGTCGACGCGCTGTTCGACGTGCCCCGCTCTCCGCAGGGGCGCCCCGTGATCGTGCAGGCCGGCGACTCGGCCGACGGGCGCACGTTCGGCGCCGAGCATGCCGAGGTGATCTTCTCCCTGCATACCGGCTTCGATGACGCCCGCTCGTTCTACGACGACGTCAAGGGCCGGCTCGCCGGCTACGGACGCGAGGAGGACTCCCTCAAGATCCTCCCGGCGGCGACCTTCTCCATCGGCGACACCGATGCAGACGCCCACGAGCGCGCCCGCGAGGTCGCGCTGCAGCAGGTGCGGCCCGAGGTCGCCCTCACCTATGTCGAGCAGGTGTGGGGTCGCGACCTGTCCGGCTACGACCCCGACGGTCCGCTTCCCGACGTCGATCCCGACACCGGGAACGAGACGGCGCGCGGCTGGGCGAACCGGCACGCGGCGGTGCGGGCGCGGATCGCGAAGCTGCGGGAGTTGTCGGAGACGGAGGGGCTCAGCATCCGTGAGACCGTCATCCGCCTCACAGCCACCCCGACGTTCGTGGGCACGCCGGAGCGCATCGCCGCCGAGATCGACCGCTACGTGCAGGAGCGCGCGACGGACGGGTTCACCGTCGTCGGGCACCTGACGCCGCACGGGCTCGACGAGTTCGCCGAGCGCGTCGTCCCGCTGCTGCAGGAGCGCGGCTCGTACCGGCGGTCTTATGAGGAGGGCGCCACCCTCCGCGACCTGCTGGGACTGCCCGCCCCGCGCCTGGCGCCGGCGCTCGCGGCACGATGACGGGCCGCGCGCGCCTGCTGTTCGTCGGAGCCGGCCCCCGGGCGATCATGCTCCTCGAACGCGTGCTGGCGCGCGCGGACGAGCACACCCTGCTCGACATCGACCTCGTCGACCCGCATCCTCCCGGCGCCGGCCGCATCTGGCGCCATGCGCAGTCTCCGCTGCTGAAGCTCAACTCGATGACCCGCGACGTCACCGTGTTCACGGACGACAGCTGCACGATCGAGGGGCCGGTGCGTCCCGGCCCCTCGCTCAGCGAGTGGCTGGACCTGTGGCGCGCGGGCGAACTCCCAGACGTCGACCTCGACGAGCTGTCGGAGGCCGAGGCGCGGGCACTCACCCCCGAAGGCTTTCCCACGCGGCGCCTGCACAGCCACTACCTCGACTGGTTCTTCCGCCGCACCGCGGCGAGCGCGCCGGAGGGCGTGAGGATCCGGCTCCATATCGACGAGGTGACGTCGGTGCGGACGTCGTCGTCAGGACAGCACGCCGTCTCGCTCGCGAGCGGTCGAGTGATCGAGACGGATGCTGTCGCCTACTGCCTCGGTCACACCGAGCGCGAGCCCGACCCGGCATCGGCAGCGTTCACGGCAACCGCGGCGCGAGAAGGGCTCGTCTACGTGGGCCCGGCGTTCACCGCGGACGCCGACCTCTCGGCGCTGGCCGCGGGTGCCGACGTGATCGTGCGGGGCATGGGCCTCGCGGCTGTCGACCTCGTCGTGCTCCTCACCCAGGGCCGAGGCGGCCGGTTCGACCGCGATGCCGATGGCGCGCTTCGGTATCTGCCGTCTGGGCAGGAGCCGCGCCTCCACCTCGGTTCGCGCCGCGGCGTGCCGTACCGGTCGAAGGTGACGTCGACGCTGCAGGGCTCGCCCCCGCAGCGGGACGTGCTGACGCCGGACGCGATCGCCGCGCTCGTCGACACGGGCCGGCCGATCGACTTCGACCGCGACGTATGGCCCCTGGTCGCCGCCGAGCTGCTGCACGGGCATTACCGCGAGCTCTTCACCGGGCATCCGCAGCGGGTATCGGCCACGTGGGACGAGTTCCAACCGGTGCTGCACGCCCACGCGTGGGACGACCCCGCGCTCGGCGACGCGATCGCCGCGGTGGTGCCCGATCCGCTCGACCGGTTCGACGTGGCCTCGTTCGACCGGCCGTTCGCGGATGCCGAGTTCGCCGACGCCGACGACGTGCAGCGCCGCGTGCGCGCCCACATCGCCGACGACCTCGACCTGCGCACGACGCAGGAGCGGAGCCCCGCACAGGGCGTGTTCATCTCCGCTCTGCTGTCGTTCATGGCACTGTCGGAGATCCCCAAGGAGCGCTTCACGGCGCGATCCCGCGCCTACACGCTGCCCGTCCGCTGGCATACGTTCTTCAGCTACCTCGCGAGCGGTCCGCCCCCGCACCGGCTCGAGGAGCTGCTCGCCCTCGCCGATGCGGGAGTCGTGCGCTTCCTCGGGCCTGACGTTGAGGTGGTCGTCGCGCCGCGCGGGTTCGCAGCATCCAGTCCCCGTGTGCCGGGCGAGACGGTCGCCGGCGCCCTCGTCGACGCGTGGCTGCCGGCCGCCGACGCGGAACTCAGCACGAACGTCGCGCTGCGCGAGCTCGCGACCGTGCACGGCAGCGTGCTGCACGTGACGGATGCCGAGTACTCGGGCTCGCTCGGACGCGTGCGGGTGACGGACGACGGACGTGTGCTGCGCCCCGACGGCGTGCCGCACGCCACGCTGTTCGCGATCGGCCCGTTCACGTCGCAGACCGAGGCCGGCGCCTTCACGCGCCCCGCGGCGAACTCCCTGTCGCTCCGGCAGACCGACGTCGTCGCCGGCGCGATCTCTGCCCGGCTCGGCGTCGCGGTGCCCGTCGCGCCGTAGCCCGCGTCCCGGCCCCGGCTCCGCCCTCCCGCCGCTGCTCCTCCACGCCGCGGGCTCCGCAGTCACTTCGGGTCGCGGATAGGTCGCGGGACCCGCACGAAGTGACTGCGGAACATGACGCCGGATGACGGCGCGTGACGGTGCGCGACCGTCATTCACGCCGCGTGACATCCCCGATCGGGGCCAGCACGACCTCTCGGGGACGCTGAAATCCACGAGCCCGGCACCACCGCCGGGGCTCGCCCGCCACAGCTTCTGGAGACCCCATGTCGTTCACCCGACCCCGTACCGCCGCGCTTGCGGCGATCGGCGTGGTCGCGCTCGCGCTCACCGCGTGCGCGACCGGCGCCGGCGATCCCGCCCCCACCGCATCCGCAGAGGCGGAGCCCGTCACGGGCGGCAACCTGACCTTCGCGATCTCGGTCGACAGCCAGTGCATCGACCCGCAGCAGGTCGGCAACAACGACGCGATCGCGATCGCGCGTCAGACCGTCGCGTCGCTGACGATCCAGGACCCCGAGACCGGCGAGATCCTGCCGTGGCTGGCCACCGACTACGAGGTGAACGACGACGCCACGAGCTTCACCTTCACGCTGCAGGACGGCCCCACGTACGCCGACGGCGAGCCCATTGACGCGGCATCCGTCAAGACGAATTTCGAGGCCATCCAGGCGCTGGGCGCGAAGGCGAGCCTCGGCTCGTCGTACCTCGCCGACCTCGAGAGCATCGAGGTGCCCGACGAGCACACGGTCATCGTCAACTTCTCGGAGCCGAGCGCGCAGTTCCTGCAGGCGACCTCCACGTTCTCGCTGGGTCTGCTGTCACCCGCCACTGCGGCGGTGAGCCAGGCGGATCGCTGCCTCGGCGACTTCATCGGCTCGGGTCCGTTCTCGGTGCAGAGCTACACGCCCAACGAGGGCGCCGTGCTCGAGCGCCGCGAGGGCTACGAGTGGGGCCCGTCCACCGCCGGGCACACCGGCGAGGCGTACCTCGACACGATCACGTACAAGGTCGTCCCCGAGTCGGGCAACCGCACCGGCAGCCTGCAGTCGGGTCAGATCGACGCGACCACGGGCATCGCGACGGCGGACGCCGTGCTCTTCGAGGGCGACGGCTTCTGGTCGCTCAACCGCGCCAACCCCGGCTCGGTCTACAACCTGTACGCGAACCAGTCGACCGAGAAGCTCGCCGACGAGAACGTGCGCCTCGCGATCCAGAAGGGCATCGACCGTGAGCAGATCACGTCGACGCTGCTCGGCCCCGACGACCTGCCGGCCGTGTCGCCGCTCGCCTCGTCGACGCCGTACTTCACCGACCTGAGCGACGTGCTCGAGTACGACCCGAAGGCGGCCGCCGAGCTGCTCGAGGACTCGGGCTGGACCGAGGGCGATGACGGCATCCGTGAGAAGGACGGCGAGAAGCTCAGCTTCCACGTCACCTACTGGCAGTCGCCCAAGGAGGTGCTCGAACTCGTGCAGCAGCAGCTGCGCCAGATCGGCGTCGACCTGCAGCTGACCTTCGCGAGCATCGCCGACGTGCAGGCCGCGAACGCCGACGGCACGTACGACTTCTCGTACGGCAACCTGACGCGGGCCGATCCCGACGTGCTGCGCACGGTGTTCTCGGTCACCGGCACCAACAACGCCACGAAGCGCACCGAGCCCGCGGAGATCGACGAGCTTCTCGACGAGCAGGCCGCCATCATCGACCCGGCCGAGCGCCAGAAGGTCGTCGACGAGGCCGCGGAGCTGCTCGTCACCGGCGGCTACTCGATCCCGATCTACCAGCTGTCGACCACGATCACTGCCGCGTCGAAGGTGCAGGGTCTCGGTTTCGAGGCGTCCAGCCGCCTGGACTTCTACGACGCCTGGATCGCCGAGTAAGCACGCGCGCGCACATCGCACGACGAAAGGGATGAGGAACGAGATCATGTGGGGTCGATACATCGCCCGAAGGATCGGGCAGGGCGTGATCGTCCTGTGGGCCGCCTACACGATCTCGTTCCTCATCCTGTACCTGCTGCCGGGCGACGCCGCGACGCTGTTCGCGGGCGGCGGCGACCAGGAGGCCGTCGATCCCGAGCTCGTCGCGCAGCTGCGCAGCGAGCTCGGGCTCGACCGCCCGCTGTGGGAGCAGTACCTCGTCGCCCTCGGCAAGGCGCTGACCGGCGACTTCGGGGTGTCGACGCAGACCGGGCGCCCGGCATCCGACCTGCTCCTCGAATCCCTCCCCCCGACGCTCGCGCTGACCGCTTTCGCGTTCGTGCTGTCGGTCGTGTTCGGCGTCGTCCTCGCGCTCTCGGCGTCACTCGCCCGGGCCAGGTGGCTGCGCAACCTGCTGTCGTCGCTGCCGCCGCTGGGCGTCTCGATCCCGGTGTTCTGGATCGGGCTCCTGCTGCTGCAGGCCTTCTCGTTCCGCATCCGCCTGTTCCCGTCGATGGGCAACGAGGGCTTCGAGAGCCTCGTGCTGCCGGCCATCACGATCGCGATCCCGTCCGGCGCCTTCATCGCGCAGCTGCTGTCGCGGAGCCTGCGCTCGACCCTCGCCCAGCCATATGTCGAGATCGTGCGGGCGAAGGGCGCGAGCGAGCGCCGCGTGCAGCTCGGCCACGCGTTCCGCAACGCCGCGATCCCCTCGCTCACGATGGTCGGCGTGCTCATCGGCGGCCTGCTCTCGGGCGCCGTCGTCACCGAGACGGTGTTCTCGCGCCTGGGCATCGGCCGGCTCGTCGTCACCGCCGTCAACAACCGCGACGTGCCCGTCGTGCAGACCGTGGTCGTCTTCGCCGCCTTCGTCTTCGTGGTCGCCAACCTCGTCGTCGACCTGGTCTACCCCCTCATCGACCGCCGCATCACGCTCGCCCGCACGGCGTTCGTCGCCGCCTGACAGGAGCCGCCATGACCGTCGAGAACGTGCTCACCCCGCCCGCGCGCTCCCTCGAGCCGCACGACCCGTTCCTCGAGTCGATCGTCGACCCCGACGCCGATCCGTCGGGCAGCCCGCACGCGGCCGCGCTCGATGAAGAGCGGCCGGATGCTGCCACCCGCCGCTCCGCCCTGCGCCCGATCGTCGCTGTGCTCAAGCAGCCGACGCTCGTGGCGTCGATCCTCGTGGTCGCCCTCGTGACCCTGTGGGCCCTGGTTCCCTCGTGGTTCACGGCGTGGGATCCGATCGTCGGAGTCCCGCAGGACCGCCTGCTGCCGCCGAGCCCGGAGCACCTCTTCGGGACGGACAACCTCGGACGCGATCTCTACGCGCGCGTCGTCTACGGATCGGCGACGTCGCTGGCCGCGACCTCGGTCGCGGTCATCGTCGGCCTCGCCGTCGGGTCGCTGTTCGGCCTGCTCGCGGGGTTCCTCCGGGGTTTCGTCGACGACGCGATCATGCGCTTCATGGACGTGCTGCTCGCGATCCCGAGCCTCCTCCTGTCGCTGGCGCTCATCACGGCGCTCGGCTTCGGCACGCTCAACGTCGCGATCGCGGTCGGACTCGCGAGCATCGCCTCCTTCTCCCGCGTCATGCGCGCCGAGGTGCTGCAGATCGCCACCGCCGTCTATGTCGAAGCCGCGCACGTCTCGGGCGTGCGCTGGCACACGGTGCTGCGCCGTCACATCCTCCCGAACGCGTCGGGCCCTGTGATCGCCCTCGCCGCCCTCGAGTTCGGCGTCATGGTGCTGGCGATCTCGTCGCTGTCGTTCCTCGGGTTCGGCGCTCCGCCGCCCACGCCGGAGTGGGGCTCGCTCGTCGCCGGCGGGCGCGACTACCTCGCCGTGGCGTGGTGGCTCACGACCTTCCCGGGCCTCGTGATCGTCGCCGTCGTGCTGTCGGCCAACCGCATCTCGCGCGCCCTCGAACGCAATGGAGGAATCCGATGACCGCGCTGTTGGAGGTCTCGAACCTTTCGGTGTCGTACACGCTGGGCGGCGAGTCGCGCCCGGCCGTGCGGGACGTGAGCTTCACCGTCGACCGCGGCGAGGTCGTCGCGATCGTCGGCGAGTCGGGCTCGGGCAAGAGCACGACCGCGCACGCCGTCATCCACCTCCTGGCCTCGAACGCGTCGGTGGATGCCGGAGCCATCGTGTTCGACGGCACCGATCTCACCGGGCTCCCGCGCCGTGCCTGGCGCGAGGTGCGCGGTCGTGCGATCGGGCTCATCCCGCAAGACCCGACGACGAGCCTCAATCCGGTCAAGCGCGTCGGGCGCCAGGTGGGCGAGCCGCTGGTGATCCACGGCCTCGCCACGCGCCGCGGCGCGGACGCGCAGGCCGTGGAACTGCTGCGTCTGGCCGGCATCGGCGAGCCCGAGGCGCGCGCCAGGCAGTTCCCGCACCAGTTCTCGGGCGGCATGAAGCAGCGCGCCCTCATCGCGACGGCGCTGGCCGCCGAGCCGCAGCTCGTGATCGCCGACGAGCCCACGAGCGCGCTCGACGTGACGGTCCAGAAGCAGATCCTCGACCACATCGACACCCTGGCGACGACGCTCGGCACGGCCGTGCTGCTCATCACGCACGACCTCGGCGTCGCCGCCGACCGGGCCGACCGCATCATCGTGATGCAGAACGGCGAGATCGTCGAGACGGGCGCTGCACGTCAGGTGCTGGACAGTCCGCAGCATCCGTATACCCGCGCACTCATCGCCGCCGCCCCCGGGCTCCGAAGCGGGGCCGCGCGGGTGACGGATCGAGCGGCACGGACGGAACCGGATGCTGCGACCCCGGCACTCCTGGAGGTCACCGGCCTCCGCAAGGAGTTCCCGCTCCCCGGCCGCGAGAAGCTCCTCGCCGTCGACGACGTGACGTTCCGCGTCGACCGCGGCGAGACGCTCGCGATCGTCGGCGAATCGGGCTCGGGCAAGAGCACGACGGCGCGCCTCGCGCTGCGGCTCGAGAAGCCGTCGGCGGGCAGCATCCGTTTCGACGGCGAGGATCTCGTCGCCGCGAGCCGTGACGAGCTGCGCGCGCTACGCCGGCGGTTCCAGCTCGTCTACCAGAGCCCGTTCGCATCTCTCGACCCGCGGTTCACGATCGCCGAAGTGATCGACGAGCCGCTGCGGGCCTACGGCGTCGACAAGGCCGAGCGGGCACGCCGCGTGCGAGAGCTGATCGACCAGGTTGCTCTTGCGTCGAACACGGCCTCGCGGCGGCCGGCGGAGCTCTCGGGCGGCCAGCGGCAGCGCGTGGCGATCGCACGCGCGCTCGCACTGCGCCCCGACCTCGTCGTGCTCGATGAGGCGGTGTCGGCGCTCGACGTCTCGGTGCAGGCGCAGATCCTCGATCTCCTCGCCGCCGTGCAGCGCGAGGTCGGAGTGTCGTACCTGTTCATCAGCCACGACCTCGCCGTGGTCCGCGAGATCTCGGACCGCGTCGCCGTGATGCAGCACGGCCGGATCGTGGAGCAGGGTGCGACCGCGCAGGTCCTCAGCGCGCCGCGCGAGGAGTACACGCGACGGCTCATCGAGGCGATCCCGGGGTCGACGCTGTCGGCGCCGGCACTCGCGGAAGAGGCGGTCGCATGAGCATCGGGGGAACGCTGTCGCAGCAGACGACCGAGCTCCTGCAGGAGCTGATCCGCAACGCGGCCGTCAATGACGGCACCCCCGGCTCGGGGCACGAGCACCTGCAGGTGCGCACGCTGCAGCGCTTCTTCGAGGGCTCGGGTCTTGAAGGCGTCGTCGTCGAGCCGCACCCCGGGCGCCAGTCGCTCATCGTGCGCATCGAGGGCACCGACCCCACGGCGCCGTCGCTGGCGCTCGTCGGGCACACCGACGTCGTGCCCGTCGAGCCGTCGGGCTGGTCGCGCGACCCGTTCGCCGGCGAGATCGTCGACGGCGTGCTGTGGGGACGCGGCGCGATCGACATGCTCAACCTCACCGCCGCGTACGCCGTCGTGACCCGCGCGATCGCGACGGACAGGTTCCGCCCGCGCGGCGACCTCATCTTCGCCGCCGTCGCCGACGAGGAGAACGGCAGCCGGTTCGGCGTGGGGTGGCTCACCGAGCACCGCCTCGACCTCATCGACGCGGACTGCGTGCTCACCGAGTCGGGCGGCGCCCATGCCGGCGCGCAGCCGCACCTCGGCGTCATGGTGGGCGAGAAGGGCGGCGCCGGGCGCCTCCTTCGCGTGACCGGTGCCCCTGGTCACGGGTCCGCGCCGTGGGGCTCGCGCAACGCGGCGGTCATCGCTGCCGAGGCCGTGACCCGCCTCGCGCGGCACCGCGGAACCACCGTCATCACGCCGCAGTGGCGCGCGTATGCCGAGGCGCTCGACCTCGATCCCGACACCCGCACCGCCCTCACCGACCCCGACCGGTTCTACGAGGGCCTCCCGCACCTCGGCACCCTCGACGGGTTCGCGCACGCCTCGACGCACACCACGATCTCGCCGACCATCGTCCGCGCCGGGGAGAAGGGCAACGTCATCCCGGGCACCGCGACCGTGCAGCTCGACATCCGCATCCTGCCGGACGTCACGCGCGAGGACGTCGAGGGCTTGATCCGCGACGCGCTCGGCGACCTCATCGAGCACATCGAGATCGAGGGCGACTGGTTCGGGGAGTCGACGGCCTCGCCGATCGACACTCCCCTGTTCGCAGCCCTCGGCAGCGCGGTCCGCCGCGCGTACCCGAGCGCCGAGCTTCTGCCGATGCTCGGAGTGGGCGGCACGGACGGCCGCTTCTACCGTCGCCGCGGCATCCCGGCGTACGGCTTCGGCGTGCTCAGCGAGCGATGGGACTACGGCACGTTCCGCCGCCTCTTCCACGGCAACGACGAGCGCATCGACCTCGACTCGATCGCCCTCACGGTCGACGCGCTCGACCACGCGGTGCGCACGTTCCACGCCGATACGAGCACCGCGACGAGGACCCGCGCACCCGAGGAAGCCACCGTATGAGCACGCCCGGCACCATCCCGGTCGCGGGCATCATCCTCGCCGGCACGTTCCCCGAGCACGACCCCCGCGCGGGCCTCGAGACGACCCTGCGCCTGTTCGAACTCGCCGAGGATCTCGGCTACGACGTGGCCGGCATCCGTCAGCGCCATCTCGAACGCGGCGTCTCGTCGGCGCTGACGTTCCTCGCGGCGGCGAGCCAGCGGACCCGCACGATCCGCCTCGAGACCGACGTCGTGCCGCTGGGGTACGAGACGCCCTTCCGCCTCGCCGAGGACTTCGCCACCGTCGACGCCCTCTCGGGCCGCCGGGTGAACGTCGGCGTGAGCACGTCGGCCCCGCACGGCGACCTGCTCGCATCGCTCGGGAGGACGGTCCCCACGCCCCCTTCAGGCGCCGCCGGCGCGTCGCCCGGAGCCTCCGGGCGCGTGGGCCCAGCTGCGGCCGCCGCCGATCCGTACGCGCTGATCGAGCGGTTCCTCGAGTCGCTCGAAGGGCACGCGCTGTCGGACGACGAGCTGTCGACGCCGTACGGGCCGCAGATCCCCCGGGTGCAGCCGCACATCGCGGGCCTGCGCGACCGCGTGTGGCTCGGCGGCGGCTCGCTGCGCTCGGTGCGCTGGGCAGCCGCGCGCGGACTCAAGCTGCTGCTCGGCAACGTCGGGGACGGCGACGCCGCCGACACCTTCGAGGCGGCGCAGCGCGCGCACGTCGACGCGTACCTGTCCGAGTTCCGCGGCACCGACCCGCGCATCGGCGTGGAGCGGGTGATCCTGCCGACCGACTCGGCGACCGCCGCGCAGCGTGAGCACTACGCCGCGTACGTCGCCGCGCGCGACGAGCGCACCGCGGAGCCGGTGAGCCTCGGCGGACGCACCGTCGTCTTCCAGCGCGACCTCCACGGCTCCGCGGAGCAGATCGCCGAGCGCCTCACGAGCGACCCGACTTTCGACGGTCGTACGGAGCTGCGCGTCGCGTTCCCCTACGGATTCGACGAGGACGAGTACCGCCAGATCCTCACCGACATCCGGACCGCCGTCCTGCCGCTCGTCGGGTGGCGGCCTGCCGCTGCCTCCGCGACCACCGGCACCGTGGCCGCGCCCGCGGCCTGACGTCCGCGCCGGCTGAGCCCGCAGCATCCGTTCCCCACCCACCCCACCGAGGAGGACCCATGACCACCACCCTCAACTCCGATGTCGACCGCGCCGAGTTCGGGCGCGAGTGGGAGGACTGGCACCGCGGGCACGAGACGCGGCGCGCCGACTCCCTCGGCTTCTTCGCGATCACCGGCCTGCACTGGCTCGGCCGCGACCCGATCACCCTGCCGGGTGCGCCCGGCACGTGGCACCTCGGCGCCGACGGCGTCGTCGTAGACCTGGCCGACGGCGAGAGCCTGACGCTCGACGGCGCGACGATCACCGGCACGCATGCGTTCGGCGAGATCGCCGAACGGGGCAGCGTCACCCCCACCTTCACCGACGGCGACATCGCCGGTGCGGTCGAGATCGCGATCCGCGGCGGGCACACCATCCTGCGACCGCGACGGGCCGATCACCCGTTCCTCGCCGAGTACTCGGGCACCCCGACCTACGTGCCGAACCCGCGGTGGCGGGTCGCGGCGCGCTTGCGCCCGTTCGATGCGCCCGTCCCGACCGAGGTCGGTGCCGCCGTCGACGGGCTCACCCACGTCTACGACGCCCCCGGCGTGCTCGAGTTCTCGTGGCGGGGCGAGGAGTTCGCGCTCACGGCGTTCGAGGGCAAGGGGCCGGGCGACCTGCTCGTGCTGTTCACGGATGCGACGAGCGGGATCACCACGTACGCCGCGAACCGCTCGGTGGGCATCGACGCGCCCGATGCCGACGGCTGGACCACCATCGACTTCAACCGCGCCGTCAACCTGCCCTGTGCGTACACGGACTTCGCCACATGCCCGCTGCCGCCGGAGGGCAACCGTCTGCCGATCGGGATCGAGGCCGGCGAGAAGACGCCGCTCGCCCGCGTGATCTCGAACGCCGAGCTCGTCGCGCCGGGGGTGTCGGCATGAGGTTCCAGCTGCTCGACATCATCCCCTACCGCGCCGATCCGATCACCGGCCATCAGGTCTCGCCCGCCGAGCGATTCGCCGAGACGCTGCAGCAGGCGATCCGCGCCGAAGAGCTCGGATTGGATGCTGTGGCCATCGGCGAGCGCCACGCCGGGCATTTCATCTCCTCGGCGCCGACGGTGCTGCTGGGCGCGATCGCGGCCCGGACGCACAGCATCCGCCTCAACTCCGGCGTGACCGTGCTCTCGGTCCTGGATCCGGTACGCGTGGCCGAGGACTATGCGACGATCGACCAGCTGTCGGGCGGGCGCCTCGACATCACGATCGGGAAGGGCAACGAGGTCGCACAGTTCCCGTTGTTCGGCCTCGACATCGATGACCAATGGGAGCTGCTCGCCGAGAAGTACGAGCTGCTGCGCACGCTCTGGCGCGAAGAGGATGTCACCTGGCCGGGCACGGAGTTCACCCGGCCCCTGTCGGGTGTGACGACGCTGCCGCGGCCGTATGCCGGGGCACCGCGAGTGTGGCACGGCTCGGCGACGACGCTGTTCTCGGCGGGGCTGGCCGCGAAGTTCGGGGATCCCCTGTTCAGCGCGAATGCGATCCAGCCGCTCGAGAACTACGGCGTGCTGGTCGATCACTACCGCTCGGAGTACGCGCGGCACGGCCACGATCCGGCGGACGCATTCGTCGCCGCCGGCTCGGGCGCCCTCTTCATCGCCGACACCACCCAGGAGGCGATCGCCCAGTACGGGCCCGTATACAACGCCATCGTCGCCGCCACCAACGTGCCGGGCAACAACACCCCGTTCCGCGACATCGAGCATGCCGTCGCCGAGGGTCCGGCCCTCGTCGGCACACCGCAGCAGGTGATCGACAAGATCGCACGGTTCCACGGCCGGCTCGGGCACGACCTGCAGTCGATCAGCCTGCCGACGACGGTGCCGTTCGTGCAGCAGCTAGAGATCCTCGAGCGGTTCGCCGAGGAGGTCGCACCGGTGCTGCGGGAGGAGTTCCCGACGGTGCTGTGGACCGAGGCCGACCCGCTCGGTCAGCGGGAGCGCGAGCTGACGACCGCATGAGTGGCCAGAGCGCGGTCCGCGACGCGCGGCCCGCGCTCTGGGCGTGCCTCGCGGCAGGCTTCGCGACGCTGTTCGACGCGGTGGTGATCACCTACGCGGCACCGGCGGTGAGCGCGTCGCTGGGCGGCTCCACCGCGGGCGTGCAGTGGCTGCTCGCGTCGTTCTCGCTGACGTTCGGGCTCGGGCTCATCCCCTCGGGGCGGCTGGGTGATGTGTACGGGCGCCGGCTGCTCTTCCTGGTCGGCCTCGCGATCTTCCTGGTCGGAGGCGTCGCGGCCGTGCTCGCCCCGACGATCGTCGTGCTCGTGGCGGCGCGGTTCGTGCAGGGGCTGGGTGCGGGCGTGATCAGCGCGCAGGTGCTCGGCGCGATCCAGGACCTGTTCACCGGCAGGGCCCGACTGAGCGCCCTCGCCGCGTACACCGCCGTCGGCGGGCTCGCGGGTGTGCTCGGGCCGGTGCTCGCGGCCGTGGTGATCGTTGCCGTTCCCGCAGAGGTGGCATGGCGCGCCGTGCTGCTGACTCCCCTGCCGCTGGTGATCGCCGCCTTCGTCCTCGGATGGCGCGGGATGCCGGGCCCCCGCGCCCGTCCGGAGTCCTCGGGGTCGGAGCGGGTGTGGCTCGACCTGCCGGGCATCGTGCTGCTCTGCCTCGTGGTGGTGGCGCTGACCCTGCCCGTCGTGGAGCCGGGGCTCTCGGGCGTGTGGGGCCTGGCTGTCGTGGGCGCGGCGGTGCTGCTCGGGCTCGTACTGGTGCTGTGGGAACGCAGGTACGCCCGGCGTGGACGGCTTCCGCTGTTCGCGCCGGCGCTGGTGCGCTCGCGCGGTTTCGTCGTGGGGAACGTGGTCGCGCTGCTGTGGTTCGGCAGCGGGATGGCGGCCGGGTCGGTCGTGACCCTGTACTTCCTTCAGTCGCCGGCGCTGTCGGCGCTGGTGATCGCGCTCGTGTTCGCGCCGGGCGCGCTGGCGCGGCTTGTCGGGTCGCTGTTCAGTCTGCGGGTGGTGGGGCGCATCGGGTCCCCGGCCACGGTGTGGCTCGGCCTGGGACTCCAGGCGGCGCTGTTCACCGGGCTCGCGATCGCGGCGCCGCTGTCGCCGGACGGAGTGCTCTTCGTCGTCGCCGCGGCTGCCCAGATCGGGCTGGGGATCGGCGGCGGCCTCGTGGAGCCGGTGGTGCGTGCCACGACCCTGTCGTTCGCGCCCGCCGAGCTGCACGGCGTGGCGGCATCGTTCCTGCAGCTCACGCAGCGATTGGCGGCGACCTTCCTGGTGGCACTGGCCGCCGGCATCCTTCTCACGTCATCCGGTGTCTCGACGGCCGCCACCCTGCAGGCCGCACTCGCGACGTGCGCGGTCGGCTCTGCCGTTGCGCTGGCCGCGTCGGCTGATCCGGCGTTCCGGCGAGCGGGAACGCGCGCCGAGGTGACGGCCACGGCGCAGACCTGAGACTCCGGCCAGGTCAGGAGGCGAGCTCGAAGCCACCCTCCGCAGGTCTGTCTCGAACCGCCGGGAGCGCGGACCGGAACCGCCGCTGGTACTGCGACGGAGAGATGCCGAGGCGGGCGATGAACGCGCGGCGGAGCGCCTCGGCGCTCCCGTAACCCGCCTGCGCGGCGCTCTCGGTCACGTTCGCACCCGCCTCGAGGTGGACGCGGGCGAGATCGAAGCGCACCCCGGTGACGTACTCGGTCGGCGACTGCCCGATCTCTTCACGGAAGAGGCGGGTCAGATGGCGTGAGCTGACCGCCACGAGCCCGGCGAGTTCCGGCACGTTCCACGCACGAGCGGGATCCGCGTCGACGAGGTCGGTGGCGCGGCGCACGATCGAGGCTGCCTGTGCGCGGGCGCGCAGCGGCACCGAGTACTGCGACTGGCCGCCCGAACGCTGCAGGTAGACCAGCAGCAGCTGGGCGACCTGGCGCGAGACATCGGCGCCGTGGTCGTCCTCGACGAGGGCGAGCGCCAGATCGATGCCCGCCGCCACGCCGGCCGACGTCGAGACGCCGCCGTCACGCACGAAGATCGCGTCCGGTTCGACGCGCACGCGCGGGTAGCGGCGTTGCAGCTCCGGCGCGAACTTCCAGTGCGTCGTCGCCCGCTTGCCGTCGAGCGCGCCGATCTCGGCGAGCACGAAGGCGCCGCTGCAGATGGAGACGACACGGCGGGCCCGGGTGGCGAGGGCGGCCGCAGCATCCGTCAACGGTCCTCTCGCGAATTCGTGCGGCGGCATCTCGCTGCCCGGCACGATCACGGTGTCGAAGTCGCCGGCATCGTCCGCCGCGCCGTGCACCGAGACAGTGGTGCCGAGCGAGGTCATGACATCGTGTCCGTCGGGTGAAAGAAGAACGACGTCGTACCCCCGCACGGCCTGGTTGGCCTCGACGAAGACCTCGGCCGGCCCGACATAATCGAGGGTCTTCACTCCGTCGAACAGCAGGAACGCGATTCGCCGTGGGGCGGGGGCCGAGTGCATCCTTCCATCCTCGTCCTGAATCGTGGGATGTGAGGCCGTTCGAGCGGGGCGCCACGGCCGCCGATCGTCGAGGCTCGAGGGTGGCGCCGTCGCCCGTGACGGCTCCGGCGAGTGGGGCGACGGGTCGGCCCGATGATCGCAAGGAGTCCGCCATGCCGACGTTCACCACCTCCGACGGCACCGAGATCTACTACACCGACTGGGGAACCGGGAAGCCGGTCGTCCTGAGCCACGGCTGGCCGCTGAGCTCCGACGCGTGGGCCGTCGAGTCCAAGCTTCTCGCCGACGCGGGCTACCGCGCCATCGCGCACGACCGCCGCGGGCACGGCCGTTCGACCAACACCGACCGCGGGCACGACATGGACACCTACGCCCGCGACCTCGCCGAGCTGATCGAACACCTCGACCTCACCGACCTCGTCGTCATCGGCCACTCGACCGGCGGCGGTGAGGTCGTGCGCTACGCCGCGCAGCACGGCACGGGTCGCGTCCGCAAGGTCGTCACCGCCGGCGCCGTGCCTCCGATCATGGTCCGGTCCGAGGCGAACCCCGAAGGCACGCCGATCGAGGCCTTCGACGGCATCCGCGCCGGCGTTCTGGCCGATCGCTCGCAGTTCTACAAGGACCTCGCAGTGCCGTTCTACGGATTCAACCGCGAGGGCGCCGCGGTGTCGCAGGGCCTCATCGACGACTTCCAGCGCCAGGGCATGCTCGCGGGTCTCGCCGCCGCCTACGAGTGCGTCAAGGTCTTCTCCGAGACCGACTTCACCGAGGACCTCAAGGCGCTCGACGTGCCGATCCTGCTCGCTCACGGCTCGGACGACCAGATCGTGCCGATCGCAGCGGCGGCCGAGAAGTCCATCGGCCTCGTCTCGGACGGCACGCTGAAGGTCTACGAGGGCGCGCCGCACGGCATCGCCGGCGAGTATCAGAAGGCGCTGATCGCCGACATCCTCGCCTTCATCGCGGACTGACCGCGGAACCGGCCCGGGAGCTCGTCCCTCGACGGGCTCCCGGGCCGGAATCCGTCGTCCCGCCGGCCGCTAAGGCACGATGTTCTGGTTGAGGTGGAACACGTTGTCGGGGTCGTACTCGCGCTTGACCGCACGGAGCCGCTCGTAGTTGGCGCCGTAGTTGCTGGATGCCTTCGGCTGGTCGTCCTGCGAGGCGAAGTTGATGTAGCCGCCCGGCTGGGCGAACGGCTCGATCGCCGCGTAGTAGTCCTTGACCCACGCGGTGTTCGCGGTGTTCTCCGCGGGATCCGGCCACATCCCCGCGATCACCAGCGCGAAGTTCGCGTCGCGGTGCCCGAAGGCCGTCGCGTCGGACGCCACGTCGTGGCACGCTCCGTTGATCGGGTAGAAGTGGACCGTCGAGTTGACGGTCGGCACCCGCGGGCCGTGCTCCATGTGAGCGGCCACCGATTCCGGCCTGAGCTCGTCGAGGAACGCCGCCTTCCAGTAGTGCTGGAGGCCGGGTGGGACAAGTCCATCGAAGAGGCCGTTCATCGCCGGGTAGGGCATCGGACCTACCATCTCGGCCACCGGCTTCGCGACGTCGCGGAACCCTTGGACGATCTTCTCGGCCTCCGACGCCGGGCCGTTGATGCAGAAGACCACAGCGACGAACTGCTCGCCGGCGCGGTCCTCCGGCACGAACGGCAGCGCAGGAGCGATCTGGAACGCGGGGAACCCGCCGAACTCGCGCGGTGCGGTCCGCACGTAGTCGGCGAAGTACGCCAGGATCGCCGGACCGTCCGCGAGCTCGAAGAACATCGGGCCGCCGTAGATCTCGGCGACCGGATGCAGCCGGAACGTGAACTTCGTCACGACGCCGAAGTTGCCTCCCCCGCCGCGGAGAGCCCAGAACAGGTCGGGCTCCTCGTCCGCACTCGCCGTGACCACTCTCCCGTCCGCAAGCACGACCTCTGCCGAGAGCAGGTTGTCGCACGAAAGCCCGTGGCCGCGGGCGAGGTAGCCGATCCCGCCGCCGAGCGTGAGTCCGCCGACACCCGTCGTCGAGATGATCCCGCCCGTCGTGGCAAGGCCGTGCTGAGACGTCGCCTCGTTGAACATGCCCCAGGTGGCGCCGCCTGCGGCCTCGGCGGTCGAGGACGCGGGATCGACGGTCACCGTGGTCATGTCGCCCAGATCGGCGACGATCGCACCGTCCGCGGTGCCGAATCCGGGCACGCTATGGCCTCCGCCGCGGACCGCGACGTCGCTCCCATCCTCGGCGGCGGCGCGGACGACGGCCGCGACATCTGCGGCGCCCTGGCACCGCACGACCGCGGAGGGTCGGCGGTCGATCATCGCGTTGTAGACGACCCGCGCCTCGTCGTATCCGTCGTCGCCTTCTTCGACGACGGAGCCCTTCACGCTGCTGCGCAGCGAATCCATCACCTTCATGGACATGGTCGACCTTCCCATCGACGCAAACGGGCACAGCGACCGCACGGTGCGTGCGGTCGTCGGCACCGGTTTGAATCGACGGTCCTCGCGTTGGAGGGCACTGTCAAGGCGGTCAGTACCCGCGGCGCGGAGGCAGCGGAATCGCGGAGGTCAGTCGATGCGGACGGCCGACCCCGACACGACGATCCCACCGGCTGTCGGGATGTCGATGGTGAGCTCGCTCGGCCTGCCGACGTGGCTGCCCTGGAGGATCACGACTCGTGCGGGCGCCTCCACCGCGTGCGTGGCGCGAAGATAGCCGCCGGTCGCCGCTGCGGCCGCGCCGGTCGCCGGATCCTCGATGATCGACCCGACGGGGAAGACGTTGCGCGCATGCCACCGATCAGCGCTTTCGGGCCACAGCACGATCATGGTCGCAGGCCATCCCCGCGCGTCGAGCACCGCGCGCGCCCGGTCGGGATCGATCGCGAACCCGTCGAAGACCTCCCGCTCAGCGAGCACGACGAGGGGATGCCAGTTGCCGCCGAACGCCTGTGCGGGGGCGAAGTCCGGATGCAGGTCCTGGTCCGACAGCCCGATCGCCCCGAGCACGTCGGCGAGGGCGTCCGTGGGCAGCGGGGTCGTGTCGGGCTCGACGCTGACGAACGACACCCGCCGCTGCCCGGAGTCCGTTGCGGTGACGATCTCGACGATGCCGACCGGAGTCTCGAACGAGATCGCGCCGTCGCCGTCGGCCTCCGCGATCGCTGCCGCCGCAGCGACGGTGGCGTGACCGCAGAACGGCACCTCGGCGAGGGGCGAGAAGTAGCGGATGGCCCGACGGCCGTCCTCGCCGGCGACCACGAACGCCGATTCGGCATAGCCGAGGTCTGCGGCGATGCCGAGCATCGCAGCATCCGTCAGTCCGCCGGCGTCCAGCACGACACCGGCGGGATTGCCTCCCGCGGGCTCGGAGGAGAAGGCCGTCCATCGCTGGATGTCGATCGCGCTCATCCGGTCACGATAGGTCACGGCGGCGCGAGGAGGTCGCCAGGCACCGACCGATTCCTGCCGATCAGGGGGTGCGCCGCCGGCGCCGCGCGATCCCGATGCCGATCAGCACGAGCCCCACGACGAGCACGATCGGCCCGATCGTCGCCCACAGCGTCGACCCGGTCATCGCCGACCCCTGCAGCACCCCGACCCCTGCAGCGTCCACACCAGCCCCACCGCGGCGAGGATCACGCCGGGCACGAGGAACGGCCACATTCGCTTCACGACCACGACTCTAGGTCGGCGGCGCTCCTCGCGACAGAGCCGTGGTGACCCGCGAACGGAACCGGGTTACTCCCCGCCGAGCTCCCCCGGGTGGGTGAGTCGCCAGGAGTCCGTCGGCGGGACGATGGCGCCGTCGATCTCGATCGGAACCGTCACCGTGTTCGGGCCCGCGGTCCACGTGATGCTCCCGACCTCTTCGCCGTCGGTGTACGTCTTCGGCGTGGTCGTCGTCATCTCGACGGCGATCGGGGTGTCGGACCACGTGAAGATCGTCGCGTAGTCCGAGACGACGATCTGCGCCGACGCGCCCCATCTCGTCGTGATCGTGCCGACCGGCTGATCGCGCTTGGCGAGCGGCACTTCGTGGAAGCCGGCACGGATGCTGTCGATCAGCGTCATGACGTCGTGATCGACGTTCGCGCGGGTGAAGCCGCCGAGCACCACCCCGGTCACGCTGAGCGGCTGCGCCGTTCCGACGGGGACGGATGCGGTGAAGAGCAGGTTGTACGTGCCCTCGCCCAGGTTGCCCGTCTTCAGGCCGGTGATCCCGTTGCTGCCGAGGAGGTCGTTGGTGTTCTGCATCGCACCGGGACCGGGCAGCGCGAGCGAGCGCGTCGCGACGATGCTCGCGATCACCGGGTTCGCGGCGGCGAGCTTGCCGAGGGCGATGAGGTCGGCCGGCGTGCTGGTGTTGCGCGCGTCGAGGCCGGTCGGCTCGACGATCGTCGTGCCGGTGAGGCCGTTCGCCGCGAGCCACCGCTGCGCGGCACCGCGGAAGGCGCCCTGCGAGCCGAACGCCCACGTCGAGACCGCCTCCGCGTAATTGCTCGCCGAGGGGATGAGCATCGTCGCGAGCGCGTCGTGCAGCGACATCGAGCTGCCCGTCGGCATCGCCGCGATCGTCGCACCCCTCACGTAGTACTGGTCGTAGAGGTCGTGGTCGGCCTTGCTGAAGGTGATGGTCGGCCCGGGATCCGCGGCACCCGCCAGTGGATGACGCTCGAGGATCACGAGCGCCGTGATGAGCTTCGTGATGCTCGCGATCGACTGCGGCTCGCTGGTCCCGCTCGTCGCCCAGATGCCGCTCGCCTCGGCCCCGAGGTACTCGTCGCCACCGGCGACGGCGATCGCCGAGGCCCCGGTGGACGGAAGCGCGACGGCGGCGGCTGCCGGCACCGTCACGGGCGGCTCGTGCGTCTCGACGAGTGGCGCGCTCACCGGCGCCGTCAGTGCCCACCACACGTACCCGCTGGGGACGGCGAGCAGCACGACGAGTACGATCGCCGTGACGATCCAGCCGATGCGCCGACGGCGGCGCCGCCCCTCGGGATCCACCGAGCGCTGCGGCGGACCGCCGAACATCTGCTCCTGACTGATCAGCTGCGTGAACTCTTCGAGCTCGTCAGTCGGCTGCTGAGGTGTCGAAATGGAAGGCCCCCGTCCCGAATACTGAACCCATCATGCAGCATTTGAGACTCCCCGTCTCAGGAGGACGAGAGAACGGCGGCGCGGGCTCACACCGGGGCAGCGAGCTCCTTCGCGAAGCACTGCGAGAAGGAGAACGCCGTGTACGGCTCGAAGATGGGGATCGGGCGGTACCCGATGCGCTCGTAGAGCACGACCGCGTCGTGCTGACGGTCGCCGGTCTGCAGAATCAGGCGCCCGGCCCCGCGATCCTGCGCGATGCGCTCGAGCTCCTGCATCAGCGCGCGGCTCGCACCCGTGCCGCGTGCGCGCGGCCTCACGAACACGCGTTTCACCTCGAGGTCGCGCGTGCCGTCGTGGGCGAGGTCACGCAGCGCCGCGTGACCGACCGCGTCGCCTGCGGCGTCCACGGCGAGCACCGTCGCGACGATCGTGTCGGGGTCGACCGCGAACGTGCGCTGAGCCTCCTCCGCAGCGGCGGCTGCAGCATCCGCCCACCGATCCGCATACCGGGGCGATACCTCGACGTCCATCTCCGCGCGGAGCTCCTCGGCGCGCGGGTCGTCCCAGGGGACCGTCTCGAACGTCCACGCCCTCTCGCCCGGCGACGCGTCCGCGGGCTCGGGCGCGAGATCGTAGCCGAACGTGTACAGCTCGATCCATCGGCCGGGCTGAACCTCCCACAGCCCTTCCCGCTCCGAGAGCCGCCGGAAGCCGAGCTTGGCGTACAGCGCGTGGGCGCCGGTCATCTCGGGCCCGCTGTTCATCACGACGCGGTGCGAGCCCCGCTCGCGGGCGAGGTCGATCACGTGGCGGGTGAGCGCCTCTCCGATCCCGCGACCGCGGGCGGCGGGAGCCACCGCGAGCTGACGGAAGTCCGTCTCGCCGGGCTGCGCGACCTCCGCGAGCGGACGGTTCGGTCTCGCGACCCACACGGTGCCGAGGATCTCACCGCCGTCCTCGACGGCGACCCACACGTCCCCCTCGCGCACGCGGCTCGCGACGTCGCGCAGCGAAGCGACGTACTCGTCCGAGAGATTCCGGTAGCTCGCCAGATACGCCTCGGCGGTCACCTCGCCGGCGCGGTCGTACTCCTCGGTGCGGACGAGACGAATGGTCCATTCCGGAGACACGGATGCCGCGCCCGCGGCGTCCGCAGCCGGGCCCGCGGCGTCGGAGTCCCACGCCTCGGCCAGCAGCTCGTACGAGCGCACGCGGTCCGCGGGGTCGTGCGTGACCGTCGTGACGAGGAGCTCGTCGGCGCCGGTGACCCGCTGCAGCGTCTCGAGGCGCTCGAGCACCGTCTCGGGTGAGCCGACGAACTGCGTGTCGAGGCGGTCGCGGACGACCGCGAGCTCCTCGGCTGTCAGCGGGTCGGCGGCGGCCTCGTCGGGCGAGGGGAAGGGGACGGCGCCCTGGCCGGCGCGGATGCTGTGCACCCATCGACCGTAACCCGCGGCGAGACGGCGGGCCGCGGCATCCGTCTCCGCGACGACGGCGTCCACCGACACGATGACGTGGGGCTCGAAGATGCGGCCGGGGCGGAACGCGGCGCGGTACTCGGCGATCGCCTCGAGCACGAAGCCGGGTGCGACATGGTAGTTCGCGCCGAACGGCAGGCCGAGCTCCCCGGCGAGGCGCGCACTGGGACCGGCGGTCGAACCGTGGATCCACACCGTGACGTCGGCGCCCTCGGCGGGCGTGACGTGGATCGGCACGTCTTCGGGGGGTGAGAACGTGCCGTCGAAGAACGAGAGGATCTCGGCGACGTCGTCCGCGAAGCGCTCGGCGTCGGCTTCCGTGCGCCCGAGCAGCCGCGCCTGCACGACGAAGCGCTCCGAGTCGAACCCGGCGAACGGGCGGGCCGCCGGCAGGAGGAGCCCGTCGACGACGCGATCCTCCGATGCGGCGGGAAGCGCCGCGGCCGCCGCGCTGCGTGATCCCGAGCGCCCGATGCCGAGGTCGAACCGGCCCGGGTGCAGCCGCGCCACGACGCCGGCGGCCTCGGCGACCTGCGCCGGCGAGTAGTTGCCGATGATGGTGGCGGCTGTGCCGATACGGATGCTGTGCGTCACCGCCGCGACGGATGCGAGAAGCACGTGCGGAGCGGCGCCGGCGATCCCGGGGTTGAAGTGGTGCTCGGCGACCCAATAGCGCCGGTAGCCGAGGCGCTCGGCCGCGCGCGCGAGACCGACGCTGGCGCGGAGACCGTCGGCGGGAGTCTGCCCAGAGCCGAACGGCGAGAGGTCGAGGACGGAGAGCGGAACGCGGGACATGGGTGCTCCCTAGACGTGGTGCAGACGTGGAACGAGGGCACAGAATCGGAGGTTCTCGGCGACACGCCGGGTGGCAGCATCCGTCCCCGGTGTGTCGTCCGAAACCTCCGATCCTGTGCCGATCCGTCAGGACTTGGGGAGTCCCGGCGGGTTGACGAGGCTCTCGTCGACGCGCTCGGACTCGAGGTCCCAGATCTTGAGGACCTCGTCGTACTGGCCGTTCTCGATGAGGTAGTTGAGCGCGATGGCCACCGGCTCGATGAGTCCGTTGCCCTTGGCGGTCGCGGCGGCGATGTTCGCGGTCAGCGGCCAGCCGCCGGGCACGAGGCCGACGAGCTTGGTGTCACCGGTCTCGCGGGCGGCCCACGCCGACGTCGCGTTCGGACCGAACGTCGCGTCGATGCGGCCCGACTGCAGCGCCAGCACGGTCGCGGCGTTGTCGTCGAAGTACTGCAGCTCCGCCGGCTCCTCGCCGGCGGCCTCGAGCTCCTCGTTCCAGGCGAGCAGCACCTGCTCCTGGTTCGTGCCCGAGCCGACCGCGATCTTGAGGCCCGAGATGTCCGCTGCCTCCTCGATCTTCTCGATGTCGCTGTCGCTCTTCACGTAGAAGCCGAGAAGGTCCTCGCGGTAGCTCGCGAAGTCGTAGAGCTCCTTGCGCTCCTCGGTCACGGTGACGTTCGAGGTGATGAGGTCGTACTTGCCGGACTGGATGCCGAGGGGCCAGTCCGCCCACGCGACGACGACCGGGTTGTACTCGAGGCCGAGCGCGTCGGCGATCAGGGCGCCGATGTTCGGCTCGGTGCCGGCGGGGTTCGTCTCGCCCTCGGGGATGTAGCCCAGCGGGGGGACGTACGCGGAGTGCGCCACCGTGAGCTTGCCCGGCTCGACCGGCTCGAAGCCGCTCGCTTCGAGCGCCTCGACGGCTTCGGCGACGGGCTCGTCGAGACGGACCCACTGGATCTCGTCGGTCGTGACGTTCGCCGACTCCTCGGTCGCCTCGGGGGCGGCCGCCTCGGCCGGCGCGTTCTGGTTGACGCCCCAGACGATGCCGCCGACGATCGCGGCCACCGCGACGACGCCGACGCCGATCGCGATGCCCTGTTTCTTGCTGAGTGCCATGTGACTGCTTCCTTCTCTCGGGTGAGGACTCGGGATCGAGATCTCGGTGGGGTCAGGCCAGGACCTTCGCGAGGAAGTCCTGGACGCGGGGGTGCTTCGGTGCCACGAGCACCTCGGCGGGCGGGCCCTGCTCGATGACGCGGCCGCCGTCGAGGAACACGACGCGGTCGGCGACCTCGCGGGCGAACCCGACCTCGTGCGTGACGATCACGAGCGTCGTGCCGAGCTGCGCGAGGTCGCGAATGACGTCGAGCACCTCGCCGACGAGCTCCGGATCGAGCGCGCTGGTCGGCTCGTCGAACAGGATCACCTTGGGCTTGAGCGCGAGAGCTCGAGCGATCGCGACGCGCTGCTGCTGCCCGCCCGACAGCTGCCGTGGGTAATGCTCCGCCTTGTCGGCGAGCCCGACACGGTCGAGCAGGCCCAGCGCGAGCTCGCGGGCGTCGTCCTTCGAGAGCCGGCCGAGCGCGACGGGCGCCTCCGTGACGTTCTCGAGCGCGGTCAGGTGCGGAAAGAGGTTGAAGTTCTGGAAGACGATGCCGATCTGCGTGCGGCGCTCGAGCACCTCGCGCTCGCGCAGCTCGTAGAGCTTGGCGCCGCGCAGCTCGTAGCCGATCAGCTGGCCGTCGACCGTGACCGAGCCGCGGTCGACGCTCTCGAGGTGGTTGATGGTGCGCAGGAGCGTCGACTTGCCCGAGCCGCTCGGCCCGAGGATCGCGACGACCTCGCCCGGCTGGACGGTCAGGTCGATTCCTCGCAGCACCTCGACGCCGCCGTAGCTCTTGTGCACGTTGTGGATCTCGACGAGCCCCTTGGTGGGGGTCTCCGCCGCGGTCTGGACGATGGTGGTGCTCATGTCAGCGCCCTCCGAACTTCGCGTCGTTGCCGTTGCTGTGCTGTGCCGCAGTGGGCAGGGGCGCAGCATCCGATCCCTCCAGAGGAGGTGGTGACGAATCAGCGTCGCCGAGGCGCGCCCACTGCAGCGCGATCCAGTGGCGGGCCCGCTGCACGGGCGTCGGGGGCAGGACGCGGACGCTGCCGCGGGCGTAGTGCCGCTCGATGTAGTACTGCGCGATGCTCAGGATCGTGGTGATGATCGTGTACCAGACCACCGCGACCAGCAGCAGCGGGATCACGCGGCTGTTGCGGTTGTAGATGACCTGGACCGCGTAGAACACCTCGGGGATCGCGATCACGAACACGACCGACGCGCCCTTGACGAGGCCGATCACCTCGTTGGTGGCGTTCGGGACGATCGAGCGCATCGCCTGCGGCAGGACGATCCGGGTCAACCGCCGGCGCGGAGGGATGCCGAGTGCCGCGGCCGCCTCGAGCTGGCCCTGGTCGACCGACAGCAAGCCGCCGCGGATGATCTCCGCCGAGTAGGCGGCCTGGTTGAGGCTGAGGCCGAGAATGGCGGCCGCGAAGGCGCTGATGAGCTGCACGGTCGGGAACTCGACGATCCAGAAGTCGGTCGTGAACGGGGTGCCGAGGCCGAGGGTCGGATACAGGTAGCCGAGGTTGTACCAGACGATGATCTGCACCACGAGGGGCACCGAGCGGAAGAACCAGATGAAGACCCAGGCGGCGGAGTTGAGCAGCGGCGACTTCGCGAGACGGGCGAGGGCGAGGAGCGTGCCGAGGAAGAAGCCGATGGTCGCCGAGATCACGGTGAGTGCCAGCGTGATGCCGACGCCCTGCAGCACCGGCTCCGAGAGGAAGTAGTGCGCGAAGACGTCCCACTCGTAGTTCTCGTTCGTCACCAGCGACCACGCGAACTGAGCGACGACGAACAGCACGACGATGCCGATGGACCACCGGAACCAATGCCGGGTGTGGACCACGCGGAGGTCGCCCAGGTCGACGCGCGACGACGCCGCGGACGACGGCGGGACGGCCTCGGCGGCGCCTGCCTGGCGCGGAAGTGTGTCGGTCATGAGGGGGCTCCTCGGTCGGGGCGCGGGGTCTGAGGGGTGCGCCGGTAGGCCGAACGTAGGGCCCTGCCGGGCAGGCGGCCCAACCGCGCCGGCCCCGCGGCGACACGGATCGTGACGGTCTGCAACGCGGCGTCACACTCCGGAACCCGGCGACGCAGTCCGGCCCAGTGCGGGTGCGGAGACCTACCGTGGCTCGCATGTCCGACACCCGTTTCGCTGTCGCCCTCGAGCTGGATGCCCACGGCGCCCACCCCGCGGCATCCGCTGCCTCCGCCGCGGCGTCGCCTCGCCTTCTCGCCTCCCGCGGCGCGGCCGCCGAGCGCTTCGGCTTCACCGCCGTGACCTTCGACGACTCACCGCTGCCTGCGAGCGACCTGCCTCGCCTGGACGCCGTGCAGCGCGCCGCGTTCATCTCCCCGCTCACGTCGGCCATCGGGCTCGTGCCCGTCGCCCACGTCGCCTACAGCGAGCCGTTCCATGTGGCGACGCAGCTCGCGAGCCTCGACTGGACGTCGAACGGACGCGCGGGCTGGATCGCCGCGTCCTCCGGGTCCGCGCACGACGCCGCCGCGTACGGACGCGAGGCGCTGACCGACGCCGAGCTCGAGCGCGAGCGCCACGACGTCATCGAAGTCGCGCGCCGGCTCTGGGACTCGTGGGAGGACGACGCCGTCATCCAGGACGTCGCCACCGGCCGGTATCTCGACGCCGACAAGCTGCACTACGTCGATTTCGAGGGCGAGAGCTTCTCGGTGAAGGGTCCGCTCATCACGCCACGGCCGCCGCAGGGGCAGCTCGTGGTGGTGTCGTCCGCCGGCACCGTGGGTGCGGACGTCGCGCTGGTCACGGGTGCCGATCGGGCGGAGATCACGGATACTGCCGCCCGCGCGCGTGCGGAAGGCGCGACCCTCGTCTGGGCCGAGGTCGAAGTGGTCCTCGACGCCCGAGGGGTGTCCGCGGCTCGGCGACTGTCCGTGCTGGGGCCCTGGCCGGAGGTCGGGCGCCTGCGCTACACGGGTGGGGCCGACGGTCTGGTCGCGCTCATCGCGGAGCTCGCAGCATCCGTGGACGGTGTACGCCTTCACGTCGCAGAGCTCGATGTCGATCTCGAGGAGCTCGGTCGCGCGGTGCTGCCGGCGCTGCGGGAGCAGATCGGCTTCCGATCGCCGCGAGCCGGCGAGACCCTGCGTGGCGCACTCGGGCTCGAGCGTCCCGTCAATCGCTATGCCGCCACCGCCGTGAAGGAGTTCGCATGACCACGTCCCGCCGCATCCAGTTCGGTGTCTTCTTCCAGGGGGTCAACTTCGGAACCATCTGGTCGAGCGACCGCAGTGGCTCGCAGTACGACTTCGAGTCGTTCCGCCGCATCGCGCAGACCGCCGAGCGCGGGCTGTTCTCGGCGTTCTTCCTCGGCGAGGGTCTGCGCCTGCGGGAGCACTTCGGCCGCATCCACGACCTCGACATCGCCGGCCGGCCCGATGCGCAGACTCAGCTCGCGGCCCTCGCCGCCGTCACCGAACGCATCGGTCTCGTTGCGACGCAGAACACGACGTACAACGACCCGTACGACCTGGCGAAGCGCCTGAACTCGCTCGACCTGCTCAGCGAGGGCCGTGCCGGGTGGAACATCGTCACGACCGACAACGCCTGGACCGGAGCGAACTTCCGCCGCGGCGGCTACCTCGAGCACGCCGACCGCTACCGCCGGGCGGCGCAGTTCGTGGCCGCCGCCCAGCGGCTGTGGGACGCGGGGGCCGACGGCGTCGGCACCCCGGTCAGGGTCGGCGATCAGCTCGTGTCGTTCGAGGGCCCCGCGCCGTTGCCGCCGAGCGCGCAGGGCCGGCCGGTGCTCTTCCAGGCGGGCGACTCCGACGAGGGCCGCGAATTCGCTGCGGCGAGCGCGGATGTGATCTTCTCGGGGCATCCGGGTCTGGAGGACGCCGTGGCGTTCGCCGCCGACGTGCGCCGGCGCCTCCCTCGCCACGGACGGAGCGAGGACGACCTCAAGTTCTTCCCCGGTGCGCAGTTCATCCTCGCCGAGACCGATGCCGAGGCTCGCGAGAAGGCCGAGTGGGTCACGCGCGCGCAGGTGTCGCCGCAGACGGCGATCCGCTTCCTCGAGCCGATCTGGGGCCGCGACCTCTCCGAGTTCGACGCCGACGGACCCCTGCCCGACATCGACCCGGTCGTCGACGAGGTCGACGGCCAGCGCGGATCGCTGTTCCAGGGCCGCCGCGCGGTCGAGACGGCGCGCGAGTGGCGCGAGAGCGCGGCCGCCGAGGGCCTGTCGATCCGCGAGTTCGTCATCAAGAGGTCGTCGCTGCGCACCTTCGTGGGCGGGTACTCGACGATCGCCGACCTGGTGCAGAAGTACGTGGAGGCGGGTGCCGTCGACGGGTTCAACGTGTCGCCGTACCTGGTCCCTGAGGGGCTCGACGACATCGTGGACGGCCTCATCCCCGAGCTGCAGGAACGCGGCATCTATCCGACCGAGTACGTGGGAACGACGCTGCGGGAGAACCTCGGGCTGCCGGGGGTCGGCGAACGGGCGGAGCTCGCGGCCTGACGTCTTGGCGGATCAGGAGATCCTGATTCGGAGGACGGATGCTGCGACCGCCGTCGTAGGGTGGGCCCGTGTCGATCAGGTCGGTCGTCAGAAGCGCGGTCGGCGCCGCGTTGCTCGTCAACGCTGTGCCGCACGGGGTGAGCGGCGTGCAGGGACGACCGTTTCCCAGCCCGTTCGCCGATCCTCCCGGTGTCGGTCTGTCGTCGCCGCGGGTGAACGTGGCATGGAGTGCGGCCAACGCGATCGTGGGGACGCTGCTGCTGCGGCGAGGCATCCGTTCGCGCGGCGAGACCGTCGGCGCGGCTGTCGGCGGAGTTGCGATGGCCATCACGATCTCGTACCACTTCGGCGACGTGCTCGCCGGAGGCAGCGGCCTTCGCGGCTTCTCCATGCGGCGGGCGGCAGGCGGCGGCTCCGGACCACCGCGCGCGCTCGTGAAGGCCACGGAACCCCTCGCGAACGCCCTCGCCGGTCGCCGCTGGTTCCCGCTGTGGGCGGTGCTGCACCATCGTGGGCGCAAGAGCGGGACGGCGTACGCGACGCCCGTCGCGATGGTGCCCACGGTGGATCCGGCGCTCGTGATGATCGGCCTGCCGTGGGGCCGGAACACGAACTGGGCGCGCAACGTCGTGGCGGCGGGATCGGCCGAACTCACGTGGTCGGGTGCGACCCACTCCGTGTCGTCACCGCACATCGTCGAGCCGGCGGAGGCTGCAGATCTCGCGAAGCCGCTGTTCCGCTCCATCGTGAAGCGGATGCCGGCGGCGATCGTGCTCCGTCGTTCGCCGGGGTCGGTTGCCTGACTCCAGCTGCGGGAGCCGCTCGACCCTCCCTGGATGTCGTAGGTATGTTCTAAAGTCGAAGCATGTTCATCGACCCGGCGCTGCCTGACCAGGTGCTTCCCGATGAGCTCGATCTGGTCGTCGAAGCGGCCGACATGATGACGGTGTTCGCCGCGCAGCGACTGGTGCGGATCGACGTGATGCGGCGCGATGCGCTGCGCGATGCGACCCGCAACGGCCGGGTACTCACCGAGGTCGTCGAACGCGGCGTGCGACTGGAACTCGCGGCGGCGCTGCGGATCACCGAGCACGCGGCCGGTGATCTGCTGGGCTTCGCGGAAGCGCTGGTGCACTCCTACCCGGTGGTGCTGGCATCGATGGAGCGCACTCGCATCACCGAGCGGCACGCCGAGATCCTGGTCTCCGCGGTGAACGAACTCGAACCGGAGTTCCGCGCGCAGGTGCTCGAGCCGGGCCTCGCGCTGGCTGAGGCGGAGCCGGTGGGCACGTTCCGCCGCAAATTGCGCGCGCTCATCGACACCGTTCGTTCGGCGACGCTGACCGAGCGATACGAGCGCGCCGTCACCAAGCGGCGGATCGCCGTCGAGCCCGACGACGACGGGATGGGGTGGCTGCATCTGTACGCCCCTTTGGTCGCGATCACCGCGGCGCAGTCACGGGCGACCGCGATGGCCAAGGTGGTCAAGGCGGGCGACGGCGACACCCGCACCCTCGATCAGGCTCGCGCAGATGTCGTGCTCGACCTCCTCATCGACGGCGCTGTCGAAGCTCATCCCGGGCAGGCCCGGGGTGTGCGGGCGACGGTGTTCGTTACAGTCCCGGTGCTCGCACTCCTCCACGAGTCCGACGCCTCCCGCGCGGCGGCCGGCCTCGATCCGACGGTCGTCGAGGGGATCGGGCCGGTCCCGTTGCCCGTGGCGCGGGAACTCGCGGGCGGCGCACCCGGGTGGACGCGTGTGCTCACCCACCCCGAGACCGGAATGGTGCTCTCGGTCGGCCGCGATCAGTACCGGCCTCCGCCGGCGCTGGCGAAGCTCGTGAAGTGGCGGGCGGACCGATGCATGGGACCGGGGTGCGGGATGCCGGCCTCCCGGTGCGACATCGATCACAACGTCGACTGGGCGCTCGGCGGAAGCACCGAGCTGACGAATCTGGGGCCGCTGTGCGAAGGGCATCACACCGTCCGACATCACACCGACTGGACGATCGAGCAGGTCGCCGGCTCGGGCGGTGCGATCCAGTGGACGTCGCCCTCGGGCCGCCGGTACCTGGTCGAGCCGGAGCGCACCGTGCCCGTGTTCCGTGCCGTGGACTGCGGAGACGCTCCGTTCTGACCCGTTACCCTGCTGTCGATGAGTTTCGATGTGGAGACCTGCAGCGCGAACACGGTGGCCTGGGCGCTCGGGCACGAGGGTTCGAGCGAGTACGCGACGCGCTGCCTGGCGTTTGTCGAAGACGCGATTGAACGCTCGAACGACCTCGAGATGTTCGGCGGCGACGACGCGGCGGAGTCCGCCCGCCTGTACGGTGCGTCGGCGAACACTGGGGCGCCGCCCGCCGATGCATTGGTGTTCTACGAGAGCGTCGGCGAGCTCTTCGGCGAGCGCCGAGATTGGGGCCACGTCGGCCTGAGCCTCGGTGACGGCCGCGTCGTGCACGCGTGGGATCGTGTGCGCGTCGATGAGTACCGCGCCCTCGAGGCCCTGACGCCGGCGCCCGGCTGGGAGCCGCTGCGATGGGTCGGCTGGGTGCCGCTCAGCCGCGCGCTCGAGGGCGCCCGCCCCCGGACGTGGGACGAGGATCCCGCCGCGGCTGCCGCGCGGATGCAGGCCGAACGCTTCGGCGGCTGACGACCCCGCGAATCACCCGAAGACGCTGCGGGCGCTCGTTCTGCGGGCCGGTGTCGAGCACCAGGGCGCGACGGCGCGTGACGGATCGTGGCGCCGTATGACGGACGGATGCCCGGGGCCGCACGCGCCGGCCGTAGCGTGGCGCCGAGGAGCGGCATCCGTCCGTCCGTCCGTCCGTCCGAAAGGATCACCCTGCCATGACCGACACCACCGACACCGCCGCCGAGCCCACCTTCGACGCGCCACTCATCACCGCCGAGGAGGCCGCCGGGCGCGCCGCTGCAGGAGCACTCGTCGTCGACGTGCGCAGCGACGCCGGCCGGGCGCGCGACGGCGTGATCCCCGGCTCCATCCGCGGCGACCGCAACAACCTCGACGCGCAGTTCCTCATCGACTCGCCCGAGAAGTTCGCCGAGATCACCGACTGGGACCAGGACATCGTCATCGTGTGCGGCACGATCAACGGCTCCGGCCCCGTCGCCGAGCAGCTGCGCGCGAAGGGCTTCACGAACGTCGCCCATGTCGACGGCGGCTTCCCCGCCTGGAAGGAGTCGGGTGCGCCGACCGCGGAGGCGCCGTCTCGATAGCGGTGGTCAGGCGGTCCGCAGGATCCGTTCGGTCACGCGCGCCGAGAAGCGGAGCGCATCGACGGGGACACGCTCATCCGCGGCGTGGAACTGCGCGAACACGTCGAAGTCGCGCGGCACGCGCAGCGGGACGAACCCGTAGCCGTGGATGCCGAGCTTGGCGAAGTGCTTGTTGTCGGTGCTGGCCGGCAGCAGGTAGGGCACGACGACGCCGTCGGGGTCGTCGACAGAGATCGCGTCCTGGAGGACGCCGATGATCGGGGCGTCGACCGGCGCCTCCGTCGCCGACCACCACCGGCCCTCCCGGATATCGATGTCGTCGCCGACGAGCTCGCGCAGGCCCTCGCGCAACGCGTCGTCCTGGCCGGGGAGGATGCGGATGTCGAGTCGCGCCGCCGCCTCCGCCGGGATGATGTTCGTCTTGTCGCCGGCGTCGAGCACGGTCGGGGTCGCGGTGTTGCGCGTCGTCGCGCCGACGAGCGACGAGACGAATCCGAGGCTCTCGAGGTCGTCGGCGAGCGATTCGTCGGTGAAGGCCAGACCGCGTGCCTCGCCGAACACGTCGAGGAACCGCTGCAGCGCGGGCGTGCGCACCACCGGGAAGCGGTGCTCGCCGACCGCGGCCACGGCCCGCGCGAGGCGCACCACGCTGTTGTCGGCGGTGGGCCGCGAGCCGTGCGCTGCGCGTCCACGGGCCCGCAGCGTCGACCACGCGACACCCTTCTCACTCGTGGCGACGAGGTACGCACGACGGTCGTCGCCCGGCTCGTCGGCCAGAGGCACCGAGAATCCGCCGACCTCGCTGAGCGCCTCGGTGACGCCCGCGAACAGGTCGGGCCGGTTCTCGACCAGCCAGCCGGCACCCCATACGCCGCCGCTCTCCTCGTCGGCGAGGAACGCGAACACCAGGTCGCGCCGCGGCACGATCCCCTCGCGGGCGAAGTGCCGCGCCACCGCGAGGATGGTCCCCGCGTAGTTCTTCATGTCGACGGCGCCGCGCCCGTAGAGATACCCGTCCTCGATGTCGGCGCCGAACGGCGGGTGGATCCAGTCCTTCTCCTCGACCGGAACGACGTCGAGATGCGCATGCACCAGCAGCGCGCCCGCATCCGGATCGCTCCCCGGGAGGCGCGCGACGAGCGACCCGCGACCCGGACGCGACTCGACGAGCTCCGACGCGATGCCGACCTCCGCCAGCCGCTCCTGCACCCACCGCGCCGCGCGGGTCTCGCCGTCGCCGATGGTCGCGGCGACGCCGGTGTTCACGGTCTCGATGCGGATCAGATCTCGCACGAACTCCAGCGCCTCGTCCTCCAGCAGCGTCGGCACGGGCATCCTCCTCGGTCTGGCACGGCGGTCCCTCCGCCGCGGCCGAGGCTAGCCCGACTCATCCGGCGGCGCGCCCACCCGCGCCACGCGGAGTCACACCCTGACGCACCACGACATACCCCACTCGATATGGTGAGCCCATGACGCGCAGGCGGGGATGGGCGACGACCTGGACGATGCTGCGACTCGCGATGGCGGCGGTGACGATCGCGGCGATCGCGGCGCAGCTGACGAAGTCGATCGGCACGGCGATCGAGCTCGGCCGCGACGTCACCACGACGATCGCGAACTTCTTCAGCTTCTTCACGATCCTCTCGAACGCCGCCGCCGCGGTCGTTCTCGCCTGGATCGCGCTCTGGTACCTCTCCAAGGGGCGCCGACAGGATCCGGATGCCGAGCCCCCTGGCCTTGCGGTGGCGCTGGCGTGCGTCAGCACCTACATGATCATCACCGGCATCGTGTACAACAGTCTGCTGCGGGGCATCGAGCTGCCCCAGGGCAGTGCCCCGATCCCGTGGTCGAACGAGGTGCTCCACCTGATCGGCCCGATCTTCCTGCTCCTCGACGTGTTCGTGGGGCCGCTGCGCCGTGCGCTTGCCTGGCGGAGCCTCTGGGCCGTGGTCGCTGTTCCGATCGTCTGGGTGATCTACACGATGCTCCGCGGCCCTCTCGCCACCAACCCCGTGAGCGGCGATCCGTTCTGGTACCCGTATCCCTTCCTCAACCCGAACAACCCCGGCGGATGGCCCTCGGTGATCCTCTACGTCATCGGCATCGCGGGCGCGATCGTCGCCGTCGGGGCATTCGTCGTGTGGTGGGGACGGCGCCGGGGTGCAGCCGCCGGCGCGTCGGATGACGCCGGAGCGGCGGCATCCGTCCCCTCCTCGGTCGTGTCGGACTGACGCCGAACCGGCCGTTCGCAGGGGGTCAAGCGTGTCCCCCGAACGGCGGACACGCCCGGAGTTCCGCGGCTTTTGTCGAGGTTGTCCACCAAACGGTGGACACGTTGTAGGGTCCTGACAACGCCCGGTGATGGGCGCGCGTTTTCCCCACCTTGCCGACACAAAGGTTTGATACACCCCCGTATCGAGGGGGGTACATCTGAGCTCGGGGCAGAAAGCGACACGCAATTCGCGTGATGTCGAAAGGGGTAGGACATGCACTGGGCATGGTTTCGAATCGCCGCGGCACTCACCGGGATCTCCGGGGTGGTCGCTGGGTTCATCGTCAACGTAGACCGCGCAGCGCGCCAGGGGCAGGGCCTCGGCGACGTGCTGGCGAACTACTTCAGCCTGTTCACGATCGTGTCGACGCTGCTCAGCATCGTCGCACTGTTCGTGGCCGCATCCTGGGCGATGCGACACCCGGGCTCCGAGCGCGAGCCCTTCGGCATCGCGCTGGCTCTGGCGGCGGTCACGGGACCCGTGCTGCTGCTCGGCCTCGTCTACAACGCGTTGCTGCGCGGACTGCCCTCGGCCATCGCGCTCGGCGACTCCGCCGGGATCGCGCTGCTCGACAAGTACGCGGCCGAGGTGCTGCACGTGGTCCTGCCGATCTACTTCGTGCTCGACCTGCTGCTGGCCCCGCGTCGGCGGGCGCTGCCCTGGTGGTCGCTCGCAGTGCTCGTCGGCTACCCGCTGGCATGGACGACGTACACGATGGTCCGCGGCGAGCGCGTCGATAACCCCGACGGCACCACACCGTGGTGGTACCCGTACCCGTTCCTCGACCCGCACGGCGCAGGCGGCTACTCGTCGGCATTCACCTACATCGGCGTGATCCTGGTCGGCTTCCTGGCGATCGGCTCGATCATCATCCTGATCGGCCGGTACCGCGAGAAGCGGTCCACGCGCCACGGCGCGCCGGCCACACGCCGCACGCTGGCGATCTGATCAGCGCCAGGGGGAGGCCGCCGATGGGCGGGTGCGGTGACGCACCCGCCCATCGTCGTCAGACCCTCCGGCCGCGGCGGCGCATCACGACCATCGCGAAGACTCCCGCGAGGATCGCCAGCGCCCCGATCGCCACGAGACCCGCCATACGGGCACCGTCCGCACCCGTCGCCGGCAGTGGGCTGTCGAACCGGTTGTCGATGGCGACGGATGCTGCGTCCTCGCCGCCGACCGTCACGACGGCGCGGTCCGCGCCATCGGGGTCCGCCGGCGTGTACGTGACGGCATCGGCTCCGCCGTTCGAGGTCTCGCGCAAGGTGCACTCGGCGCCGACGGGGAGATCCTCGAAGATCACCGGCGCGCCTGTCGTGAGTGCGCGGACGGCGCCGCCGGGAACCTCGATCCCCGAGCCGTTCCACGTGCACGATGCGGTCACTTCGAACGAGTCGGTCCGGTGCAGCGACGCGTCGCCGCCCGACACGGTCTTCACGACCTCGATCTGCCCGACGTCGAAGGTGTTCGTGACGGTGACGTCGGTCTCGCCTTCGACGATCTCGACGGTCTCGACGGGCTCGCCCTCGGCATCCGTGATGGTCGTCGCGTGCGCGCCGCCGGTCTCGGTCTCGGTGAGCGTGCATTCGAGGCCGATGAGAAGCGGCTCGTAGGTGTAGGTGTAGTCGTTCTCTTCGCTCAGCACCTGCTCGGCGCCGCCCGGGATCATCACGGACTCGCCCGCTCCGTCGAGGCAGTCGAGCACCACCGTGAACGGACCCCCTCCCCACAGCTCGGCGCCCTCGCCGTCGATCACCTTGGTGACCGTGAGCGACCCTGCGTCGAACGTGTTGACGGCCCCGACCACCTGGGTGCCGCCGGACTCGATCGTGAACTGCGACGGGGTGATCTCGACGGATGTCGCGCCGCCGTCCTCCGTCTCACGCACGGTGCAGCTCGCCCCGGCGGCGACGTCGTCGACCTGCGCTTCGTAGCCGTTGCCCTCATCGAGCGTCAGGAAGCCGGCCCACACGATACGGGGGGTTCCACTGCCGGTGTCGAGCGTGCAGACCGCCGCGAACTCGAAGGGCCCGGCGCCGAAGTCCTCGGCGGCGGCGCCGGTGCGCGACTTCTCGATGCGGAACGATCCGACGCCGAACGAGTTCGTCGCGAGCACCTGCACCTCTGTCTCGTCCTGGATCGTCACGTCCACCGACGTGCCCTCGACGGGCTCCTCCGAATCGACCTGCATCGTGGTGCCCTCGGCGCCGAGGGCGTCGGTCTCCTCGACGGTGCACGTCGCGTTGACGGGCAGCCCGTCGAGCGCCCACGCCTGTTCGGGGGTGATCTCCTCGATCATGGGCACGTCTGGGCCGTAGCCGTCGGCGTATGCCGGCTGGCCGTTGAGCTCGCACGTGACCTCGAAGGTGAACGGACCGTAGGGGATCGGATCCCCACCGCTGTCGACAGCCTCCGTGTCCACCGCCTTGCTGATGCGGAGTGAGGCGACGTCATAGATGTTCTCGATCGTGACGAGGCCGATCTCCTCGGTGTCTAGGGCGACCGTGGCGGTGCCGATGTCCGTCTGGGTCTGGCCCCACTGGTCCTCGGTCGCCGTGCACTCCGCGCCCAGCGGCAGCCCGTCGATCACCGTCGGATCCGCGCCGGGCACGAGTTCGACCTCGGGGAGGCCCCCGATCGGCTGGCCGTCGATCGTGCACACGAGCTGCACCGGGAACGAGTCGGGCGCGAACTCCGCGGCCGGCCCCGAGACGATCTTCTCGAGAGCGATCGAGCCTGTCGGATACGCGACGCCGACCCGGCGACCCTCGGTGGCCGGCACGAGCACCGTCGCATCACCGCTGAGCGCGGCGCCGCCCGTCGAGATCGTGTTGTACGCCGTCGGCTGGTCGTTCACGACCTGCCGATCGGGCGAGGTGCGGGTCTTGAACTGGAGCGTGAGGGAGTCGCCGGGCTCGAACTTCTCGTCGCCGGGGAAGTCGACCGCCACCTTGATGCTCCGCACCGTGGCCGGGTCGACGGTGTCGTCCAGCGGCAGCCACGCGCCGATCGCGCACGGGGTGCCGACCGGGTTGAGGTCGGCGGTGCAGGGCACCGCCGCCGTGGAGTAGAACAGCGAGATCTGGGCGTTGGAAGGCGTCGTCGGGTCGACGATCAGGGCAGCCTCACCCGCGTACGTCGGCTGCCACTCGCTGCCGCGCGGAATCACCACGATCAGACCCTGATCGCCCGGCGTCGGGAGGTTGTCGATCGAGACGAGCTTCGAGATCGGCACGGTGCCCGCGTTCGTGACGTGCAGGCGCCACGTCTCGGTGTCGCCGGGGAGCGTCAGCGGCACGCAGGGGTAGCGGTAGAAGCCATCGGCGTTCGCGCTGCCCTCGCATTCGAAGTTGGCGTCGTCGCTGCGGACGTTCGGCACGTCGGGCAGGTTCGGCGGATTGTCGGCGCGCACGAACTTCACTGTGCTCAGGGCGGGAACAGCGAGGGGCCGCACCGTCGCCGTGTCTGCGCACAGTCCGGTCGCCTCGTCATAGCTCGGCACGCACTCGTCGAGCGGCTCGGCCACGTCGATCGTCGCCGTGTTGGTCACGGAGTCGTTCGGCGTGAGACCCGGTCGCAGCATCATGCGCAGCGTGATCGTGTATGTCTGCCCCGGCTCGAGCACCGATCCCTCGGGCATCGTGAAGACGATGCTCGTGCCGAGGTCATCGACCTCGACCTCGTCCGGGTCGGTCGGAAGCGGGTCGCCGTTCGGCGGGGTCGGGGCGGCGCCGGTCAGTGAGAACGACCATGGCGGCACACTCGGGTCGCGGTCGGGGTTGAAGATCAGCTGCGGCTGGCCTCCCGCGGTGAGCGGCAGCTCGTCGGTGAAGACCACGTCGGTCAGCGCCCGCTCGCCGGTGTTGGTGTAGGCGAGAGTGAACGGGATCTCGACGCCCGGCCGCACGTCGCCGGTCGGCGACTTCACGACATTGACGGATGCCTCGAGGTGCAGGTTGCGGTACTCCGCTTCGGCCGTCTCGTCGTCGGTGAGCCGCTCCCCGAGTCCGATCTGGGCCGAGATGCCTTCGACCGTGACCGTGTCGAAGAAGACGCCCGCGTCCTGCTCCCCCGGCGCGGGGACCTGATCGCTGCGCGTCGTCGGTGTGGGCTCGCCCGTACGAAGGTCCGCACGGCGCTCCACGAAGAACGGGACGTTGATGATCGGATTGACCGGGTTGGTCCAGCCGAGCTCGACATCCGACCAGAACTGGAAGCTCAGTCCGTGCAGCGTGCTCGGCGCGTTCTCGAGGAACGTCTTGGCGGCCGCGACCGATAGGTCTCCGAGACGCGGCATGCACGTCCACGTGCCCCCGACGTCCCCAGCGACGACGTTCGCGTCGGTGAAGTCACCCCCGTCGAGGTAGCAGACCTGCACCTTGCCGACGGGCGGGGGCAGCTGCCAGTCGGGGTCGGGCCCGACGAAGTCCATCGCGTTCCAGAACGTCGGGTCGTCGTCGGTCATGAGCATCGTGTACGCGCGGGCCGATCCGCCGGGCTGACCGGTGAGCGTCACTGTGACCGGCGAGAAGTCGTTCTCCTTCTGCTGCGCCGGCGCGATCGTCTTGCCTGCGCTGACCGAGAACGTCGGCTCCTCGAGCGCGATCGCCGCGGAAGCGTCGTCGCAGGCCCAGCGGGCGCGCTCGGGCGGCGGGCACGTCGTGAACGGGTCGACATCGGCGATGACACCCTCTGCGGTGTTGCTGATCGGCGAGTCCGCGACCGAGACACGCTCGGTGGTGCCCCGCCAGAAGGGTCGGAGCCGCAGGTCGAACTCGACGACGCCGGCCGCGTTCGCCGCGATGCGGCCGGTGTAGGTCACCTGCACGCCCGACACCTCACAGGGCATCGTGTTCGGGGTGAGCGCGAGCGCCTCGGCGCGCGTCAGCTCCAGCGGTGCGCCCCCGAAGCACGACAGGGTGACCACGGTGTCGGTGGCACCCACCGGCAGGTCGATGCGTACGAAGTTGTTGAAGGCGAACGCCTGGAACGGATCCTGGCGACGATCGGTCACCGAGCCGGGTGCGGTGTCGGTGATCTGCAGCATGTCCACCTTGGCCGGCGTCGTGTTGCGCGTCGTCACGGTGATCCGGCTCAGCGGGTACTGGCTGGGGAGGACATCGGGGTCGTTGGGAACCGCCAGCGGGCCGCCCTGCCAGTTCTTGTCGGTCGTCGTGGTCAGCGGGACGTCGATGATGGAGACGTCGTCCTGATCCTCAGCGATGATCGTCCCACCGCTGACGGGATAGCCCGTGGCCCGGGCGGTGTTGCGCACGACGCCATCGGTGGCCAGGTTGTAGAGCTCGTCGCCGAGGACGGCGGTCCCGTCGCTGCGACGCACGTCGCGCACCTGCCAGACGAGGGTGACGGGCCGGTCGTTGGTGAACGAGCGCGCGACGCCCGAGCCCACCGGCGGAGCCGTCGGGTCGCCTGCCGATGCCGCCGCGCGGTCCGGACTCTCCTCGAAGATGAGCCGGACGCCGATCGTGGATGCCCGTTCGGCCGTCGTGAGCGCCATGCCGGGGAACTGTCCCGCACAGGCGCTGGGGCAAGGGTCGTTCGCTGCGTCCACCCACGCGGTCCCGTTCCACAGCTCGACGCTGCGGACGGCATCGTAGGCGATGAGCGGGTCGGTGGCGGGGGTGATCGGCTCCACGCGGACGAGGTCGAACGCGTCGTACACGCTGTCGACGACGAGCGTCCGAGGCGGATCGGCAGTGTCCATGATGTCGACGTGCTCGAGGTTCGAGTAGCCGCCGGTGGACCAGCGCAGGGTCGACGGGATGGTGTCGCCCGAGCGTGCGATCACCGTCTTGATACCGCCCGAGCTCGACGTGCCGAACGACTTGTCGATGAGATCGGCGTTGCCGGGGTCCGGCGGGACGAGCTCCAGCACGGGGCAGTCGTCGGGGGGCAGCACGGCCTGCCCGTCGGGCACGCTGGGGTTCGCGCTCGAGGCATCGGTCTGCGCGCAGTTCGGAACGAAGGTGCTCTCGTCGTCACTGAACGGCGGCTCCTCGGTGTAGCGCCCGTCCTCGCGCAGCGACGAGGTGAAGCTGGGCGCGAAGTCGGTGCCGGGCGCGAACCCGCCGGCGTCGCCGGTGTAGTCGTACACGAACCGCACGCCGCCGGCGACGTCGCTGATGTCGGAGGGCACTTGCTGCGAGTAGATCGTCGGCCCGGCGATGGGACCCGCGAGCGTCTCCCAGGTGCCGGTCGTCGTGTCGTAATACTCGATCGTGAGGGTCGAATCGCCAGGCACCGGCGTCTGCGCGATGGCAGTGAGGTCGAACGCGTTCCACCACGCATCGCCCTCGACGGGATCCTCAGGATCCTGGATCACGACCTGCTGTGCGCGTCCGGTGGTGCCGGTGGGGTTGTCGGGGGGCGACGGCCGCTCGGTGAGGCCGCCGTTCAGAGTGACCGTCACCACCTCGCCCGGAACGGCCAGGATCGGCGTCGGCCGGATCTGCTTGGAGATGTAAGGCTCGATGACCTCGTCGTAGATGTACAGCTCATCCGTGGCGTCGGCTGTACCGGTGACGCCCGCGTTCTCGCCCTCGACGCCGACCACGTTCGGCACGGTGATCGGCAGTCCGGTCAGGTCGGGGTCGGTGTCGACGGCGAACGGGACCTCGGTCTCGCCGCCGGGGACGATGTCGCCGGTGAACACGAGCTGGAACGACGTGACGTCGGCGGGGTCCACGCCGTCGGGGAGGGCGGGAACGGTGTTGTTCGCGAACGGAACCGTGACCGTTCCGCCACCGGCGAGCGTGTAGACGACCTCGCCCGAGGTCGCCCCGGCAGGCCAGGCCACCGGCCCGGCGAAGCCGCCGAACGTGTACTCGGCGGGGAAGGAGCCCGTCGACGGCTCGGTGATCGTCAGCTGGTCGATCGGAATCGTCGAGGTGTTCCGCCCGCCGATGGTGACGGTGGTCGATTCGCCCGCGATCACCAGGTCAGGGTCGAACGACTTGCCGGCGGCGACCGTCACGGTGTTCTGCCGCAGCGTGAACGAGGCCGCGGCGTCGCCGGTGGCGGTCTCATCGCCGATCGCGACGGTCGACAGCACGTCGTTGGCGACGGTGGTGCCGTCGGGTTCGGATGTCGCGGCATCGGTCACCGTCAGATTCAGCGCGACCGACCCCGAGGCGCCGGCGGGGATGGCGCCGTTGAACGTCACCCGGGTGCCCTTGACCTCGTCGGGCGCCACACCCGCGGGAAGCGTGCCGCCGGGAGCCTCGACCCAGGCACCGTCGACGTAGACCTCGTAGGTCGTGAGCACGGGGTCGGCACCGGTCGGCGGCGTCACCGTGCCGAAACTCGCGAACGCGAGCGAATCGAAGGGGTTGGGCGAGGCGTCCGGATCGACGGGGTCCTGGATCGACAGCGACTCGACGGTCGCATTCGAGGTGTTCGTGCCGCCGAGGGCGGCCGAGACGGCGGCACCGGGCGTGGCGATCGCCTCTGTCGGCGTGAAGGTCTTGCTCGCGGTCGTCGCGAGCTCGAGCGGCACGACGGGCGTCACCGGTGCGACGGCGTCCTCGTCGGCGAAGTTCGCGCCCTCGATGGTGGCCTGGTTGATCACCGGGGTTCCGCTGACGTCGTACGACGCGTCCGCGGGCAGCTGCGCGGTGATCTCGACGATTCCCGTCGTGTTGTCGAGGATGCCGACCGTGCCGTCGCCGAGCGGCGTCGTCCAGGTCACCGTCACGGAGTTGCCGTCGATGACCGGCTCGGCGGCGGTGTTGGCGCCACCGCCGACCACCGCCTCGACGACCACGAACGGCGCGGGCACCACGTCGCTGAGCACCGCGCCGCGGCATCCGAGGTCCGTGATGGCCGAGCAGCCGACCGTCAGCGTGTACGTGAAGGTCTCACCGGGCGCGACCTCGGTGGCCGACGCGGTCTTGTCGAGCGTCGCCACCGCCGTGATGGCGACCGGTGCCGGGTCGGGCAGAATCGGGGCGGCCGAAGCCGCCGGTGCGATCAAGGTGGCGGCGGCGATCGCAAGGATCGTGACGGATGCCGCGATGCGTGAGCGCACTCTGGAGAACAACTGACCCCCCGGTCCATGTCGCTGAATGGCCCGGTCGCACTCCCGAAATCATGACCGGATCCACACCTCTCGGTCAGCCTAGCCAGGCTCCGGCGCGCCGTGCCACTGTTGCCAGCGTGACTGGAGTGACAGCCGACGCACCGCGGGGCGGCATCCTTCCCCTTAACTAGACTTGAGGGCATGTCGAAGGTCCTCCAGTCCCTGCCCGTCGGCGAGCGCGTCGGCATCGCCTTCTCGGGGGGCCTTGACACCTCCGTCGCGGTCGCGTGGATGCGCGACAAGGGCGCGATCCCCTGCACCTACACCGGTGACCTCGGCCAGCCCGACGAGGACGACATCGACGCGATCCCGAGCCGCGCGCTCGAGTACGGCGCCGAGGTCTCGCGCCTCGTGGACTGCAAGCCCGCGCTCGTCGAAGAGGGCTTCGGCGCCCTCGCGTGCGGCGCGTTCCACATCCGCTCGGGCGGCCGCACCTACTTCAACACCACGCCCATCGGCCGTGCCGTCACCGGCACGCTGCTCGTGCGCGCCATGAAGGAGGACGGCGTCGACATCTGGGGCGACGGATCCACCTACAAGGGCAACGACATCGAGCGGTTCTACCGCTACGGCCTGCTGGCGAACCCCGCGCTGCGCATCTACAAGCCCTGGCTCGACGCCGACTTCGTCACCGAGCTCGGCGGCCGCCAGGAGATGAGCGAGTGGCTCGTCGAGCACGGCTTCCCCTACCGCGACTCCGCCGAGAAGGCCTACTCCACCGACGCGAACATCTGGGGTGCGACGCACGAGGCGAAGACCCTCGAGCACCTGAACGTCTCGCTCGAGACGGTCGAGCCCATCATGGGCGTGCGCTTCTGGGAGCCGTCGGTCGACATCGAGACCGAGGACGTCACCGTCACCTTCGAGGCGGGCCGCCCCGTCGCACTCAACGGGGTCGAATTCGCCGACCCGGTCGCGCTCGTCTTCGAGGCCAACCGCATCGGCGGCCGCCACGGACTCGGCATGAGCGACCAGATCGAGAACCGGATCATCGAGGCGAAGTCTCGCGGCATCTACGAGGCACCGGGCATGGCGCTGCTGTTCACCGCGTACGAGCGCCTGGTCAACGGCATCCTGAACGAAGACACGCTCGCGACCTACCACGAACAGGGGCGCCGGCTCGGCCGCCTGATGTACGAGGGCCGCTGGCTCGAGCCGCAGTCGCTCATGCTGCGCGAGTCGATCCAGAAGTGGGTCGGTTCGACCATCACCGGTTCGGTGACGCTGCGCCTGCGCCGCGGCGAGGACTACACGATCCTCGACACCACGGCCCCGCGCCTGTCGTACCACCCCGACAAGCTCTCGATGGAGCGCGTCGGCGACGCAGCCTTCGGCCCGACCGACCGCATCGGCCAGCTCACGATGCGCAACCTCGACATCGCCGACTCGCGCGTGCGCCTCGAGTACTACGCGTCGAAGGGTCTCATCGGCGGCGCGACGGGTGAGCTCGTCGGGCATCTCACGCAGGGCGAAGCCGGCGAGATCACCGAGCACGCCGCGCCCTTCAGCTCCGAGCAGGAAGAGCTCGCCGAGGCGACGGATGCTGCGAACGAGGCGTCCGCGTTCGACCTGGGAACCGACTGAGTCATCGTGACTTAACTTGCACACCACTGTGCAAGTTATCTAACGTGGAGGCATGACCTCCTCGATCGATGCCGCGCGCCGTCCGCGGCGCGACGCCCTCGAGAACCGCGCGGGCATCCTCGCCGCGGCTCATGTCGCCCTCGCGCACGACCCCCGCGCGTCCGTCGACGCCATCGCCCGCCAGGCCGGCCTCTCGCGCCGGGCGCTGTACGGGCACTTCGACGACCGCGACGCCTTGGTGCGCGAACTGGTCGCGCAGGGGGCCGCGCGCTTCAATGCCGTCGCCGCCGCGATCGACGACGCCGACGCGAGGGTCGCCCTCGCGCGTCTCGCCGCGGCCCTGTGGAACGAGGCCGCGCACGTGCAGGTGGTCGCCGCGATCGCCCTCGACGAGGCCCACCTCGAAGAGACGGCGACTGCGCTCGCACCGCTTCGCCGCACCGTCGTGCGGATCGTGCGTGACGGACAGGACGCCGAGGTGCTGCGCACCGACGTCGCCGCCCCGACGCTCGCCCGCCTCGTCGAAGAGACCGCGCGCACCGTCATCACCCGCATCGACGCCTCGTCGCCCGCTGCCCGCGACCTCGCGGTGCGCGCCGTGCTGAGCATCGCCGGGCTGTCGTGGCGCCAGGCCGACGCGCTGCTCGACGAGCACCCCGAGATCGTCGCCACCCCCGAGGCGGCCGGCGCGTGAGGGTCGTCCTCGACGCGGTCGGCAAGGGCCGCCGCGAGCACGCGCTGCCGGCGACCTCGGCCGCCTTCGAGTCCGGCGCCGCGACGCTGGTCGCCGCCGAGACCGAGCAGCGGCCGACGGTGCTCGGACTCATCGCATCGGGTCGCATGCGCCCCGACACCGGCGCGGTGACGCTGGACGGGAAGACCGATCCCTCGGCGCTTCGGCGCCGGGTGGCCCTGGTGGATGCTCCCGAGGTGTCGGAGCCCGAGCCCGATGTCACGCTCGCCGGCGTCGCCGCCGAGGAGCTCATGTTCGCCGGACGCCGGTCCGATCCCGTCGCGGTGCGCCGATGGCTCGACGAGCACGGCCTCGGGGACGAGGCATCCGTTCCCGTCTCGAACGTGGATCCCGCCCGCCGCGTGCGGGCGCTCTGCGAGCTGGCGGTGCTGCGCAAGGGCGTCGAGGCGGTCGTGCTCGTCTCCCCCGACCGCCATGGCGGCCGGCCCGCCGCGTGGTGGGCCGTGGCGGAGGACTTCGCCGCCCGCGGCTACGCGGTGCTCGTGATCGCCGGACAGGCCTCGCAGCCGGTCGCCGGGCGGACCTCCCGCCCAGTCGTCGAGCGAGCGAAGCGAGACGAAACGCCCGGGACCATCGGACGACCTCGTGTCCGCAGGCTCACCGCACGGACGAGAGGGGGCCGCGCATGAAGGTCCCCCAGATGGTCCTCGCCGAGCTCCGGCGGCTCGCGTCGACGCGCATGTCGCTCATCGCCCTGATCGCGCTCATGGTCGTGCCGATCCTCTACGGCGGCCTGTACCTGTGGGCGAACCGCGACCCGTACGGCCAGCTCGACCAGGTGCCGGTGGCCCTGGTCGTCGCCGACACCGGCGCCGAACTCAACGGCACCGACCGCAATCTCGGCGACGAGGTCGCCCAGGAGCTCATCGCGGACGGCACCTTCGACTGGCACCTCGCCACCGCCGAGGAGGCCGACGCCGGACTCGACGAGGGCGGCTACGACTTCGCGATCGAGCTGCCCGCCGACTTCACGGCGGCCATCGCGTCGATCACGACCGGCGAGCCGCGGACGGCCGACATCGTGCTGCGCACCAGCGACGCCAACAACTACCTCGCCTCGACGATCGGCACGCAGGCGGTCGAGCGCATCCAGACGACGATCACCGAGAAGGTGGTGGCTGAGGCGGGTCTCACGATGCTCGACGCGCTCGACACCATCCGGGTCCAGTTGACGGATGCCGCCACCGGCGCCTCGCAGCTGGTCGACGGTCTCGCCCAGGCAGGCGACGGCGCGTTGCAGCTCTCCTCCGGCGCCGGGAAGCTCGCAGACGGCACCGCTCAGCTGCGCGACGGTGCAGCCCAGCTCTCCGCCGGCGCGGCACAGGTCGCCGACGGCGCGTCGCAGGTCGCCGGAGGCACCGCACAGCTCGACGCCATCGCCGACCGGATCGGCGCGGCATCCTCGTCCGCCATCTCGACATTGCCGCAGGTTCGCGACGACATCGCCGCGAAGCTCCGTGAAGCCGGCCTCGACCAGGCCCGGATCGACGACGTTCTCGCCACGCTCGACCCGGTCGGCGACCGGCTCGATGCCGTCGACAGCCGTGTGCAGGGAGCCGTCGCGCAGATCGACCGGCTGAACTCCGGCGCCCAGCAGGTCTCGGCAGGAGCGGCATCTGTCGCGGCAGGGTCGTCCACGCTCGCCGCGGGAACCGCGACGGCCGCCGACGGCGCCGCGCAGCTGCGCGACGGCGCGGCAACGCTCGACAGTGGGCTCACCCGGCTCGAGGACGGCGCAACACAGTTGCGCGACGGGCTCTCCGCAGGCGCCGCCCGACTGCCGTCGTACGACGCCGACACCCGCCAAGCCCAGGCCGACACCCTCGCGGCTCCGGTCGAGATCGAGCGCTCGTCGCTCACGCAGGCGCAGAACTACGGCGCCGGCCTCGCGCCGTTCTTCGCCGCCCTCGCGGGCTGGATCGGCATCTACGCGCTGTTCCTCATCGTGAAGCCGGTCTCGAAGCGCGCGGTGACGGCGCTGCACTCGCCGATCCGCATCACGCTGGCCGGGTGGGCGACCCCTGCGCTCCTCGGCGGGGCGCAGATGCTCGGACTGTTCGGCGTGCTCTCGCTCGCGCTCGGCTTCTCCTTCGCGCACCCGCTCGCGACCCTCGGCATCCTGCTGCTGGCGTCGGCCACCTACGCCGCGATCGTGCTCGCGCTCAACGTGTGGCTCGGCTCGGTCGGGCAGTTCCTCGGCCTCGTGCTCATGGTGCTTCAGCTCGTGACCGCCGGTGGCACGTTCCCGTGGCAGACGCTGCCCGCACCGCTCGCGGCGCTGCACCACGTGCTGCCCATGGGCTACGTCGTCGACGCGATGCGCCAGGTCATGTACGGCGGCAGCGCCGACCGCGTCTGGCTCGACCTCGCCGTGCTGCTCGCCTGGCTCGTCGGCGCGGGCGTGGTGGCCGCGATCGGCGTCACCCGCATGACCCACTTCCGGACGCTCCGCGACCTGCAGCCGAGCGTCATCGGCTAGCGGGCATCACGGCAGGACACGAGCAAGAGGCAGGTCGCGAGGTGAAAACCCAACGCGATTCGGTGCGAGGGACGACTCGGGGTTAACATGCGGAATGGTGCCGTTGCGACCCGAACGCGCGTGACACCGAATGTCGCGGTGTCCGGCACCGCGGATCCCCCACCCCGCCCGGAAAGCTCTTTCAATGACGAAGCCCCAGCCGTCCCCGTACGCCGTCGACGACACCGTGCATCGCCGGTCCGCGGGGAGGACGATCGGCATCATCCTGTTCAGCATCCTCGCGGCCATCGTGGTGCTCGCCCTCATCGCGGTCGGCTTCGTCGCGTACACGGCGCAGCGCTCGTTCCCGCAGCTGAGCGGCGAGGTGAAGGCGGCCGGCCTCGAGGCCGAGGTGACGGTGCAGCGCGACGTCCTCGGCATCCCGACGATCACCGCGGACTCGTCGCACGACCTGTTCTTCGCCCAGGGCTATGTGCACGCGCAGGACCGCTTCTGGGAGATGGATTTCCGCCGGCACGTCACGAGCGGACGACTCTCCGAGATGTTCGGCGCATCGCAGCTCGGCACCGACGAGTTCCTGCGCACCCTCGGCTGGCACGACATCGCCGAGCAGGAGGTCGACGCCCTCGACGGCACCGAGCACGCCTACTATGACGCCTACGCCGACGGAGTGAACGCGTATCTCGCCGATCACCAGGGCGCCGACGCGTCGTTCGAATACGCCGTGCTGGGCCTGCAGAACTCCGACTACGAGATCGAACCCTGGACGCCGGCCGACTCGGTCGCGTGGCTCAAGGCGATGGCCTGGGACCTCCGCAGCAACATCGAGAGCGAGACCGAGCGCGCGGTCATGGCGCCGGACTTCACCGAGGCCGAGATCGACCAGCTCTACCCCGCGTACCCGTTCGACCGGAACCCGGTCATCGTGCCCAAGATCTCCACGGTGCCCGCGGTCGGCACGGCTCCCAACGTCCTCGAGACGGACGCGTCCACCTCGTCGATCGAGTGGACCCAGGTCGGCAGCGTGATCGAGGCGGTCGGCGAACTCGTCGGCGACGCCGGCGAGGGCATCGGCTCGAACTCGTGGGTCGTGTCGGGCAGCGTGACCGACACCGGCATGCCGCTGCTCGCCAACGACCCGCACCTCGGTGCGTCGCTGCCGAGCGTGTGGCACCAGATCCAGTTGAAGTGCTCCACGGTCACCGAGGAGTGCCCCTTCGACGTCGCCGGGTTCGGCTTCTCGGGGCTCCCCGGCGTCGTGATCGGCCACAACGAGCGCATCGCGTGGGGCTTCACCAACCTCACCACCGACGTCACCGACCTGTACCTCGAGAAGGTCGAGGGCGACTCGTACTGGTATGACGGCGCGCTGGTGCCGCTCGAGACGCACACCGAGACGTTCAAGGTCGCAGGTTCCGAGGATGTCGAGCTCGAGGTGCGATCCACCGCGAACGGGCCGATCGTCTCAGGACTCACCGACGACTTCACCTCGATCGCGGAAGCGCCGTTCACCGGGACGGGCGGCACCGTGACGGAGGCGCCCGCCGACGCGCCCGAGGGCGACTATGCGGTGAGTCTGCGGTGGACGGCACTGCAGCCCGGGACCACGGCATCCGCCATCTTCGCCCTCAACACCGCGAAGGACTTCGACGACTTCCGCGGCGCCGCCGCCCTGTTCGACGTGCCGGCGCAGAACCTCATCTACGCCGACATCGACGGAAACATCGGCTACCAGACGCCCGGCAAGCTCCCGATCCGAGGCGCCGGCGATGGCTCGATGCCGCAACCCGGGTGGGACTCGGCGTACGCGTGGCAGGGATATATCCCCTTCGAGGAACTTCCGGTCTCGTACAACCCCACCGAGGGCTACATCGTCACCGCGAACAACGCGATCGTCACGCAGGACTACACCCACCCGCTCACGCGGGACTGGGACTACGGCTGGCGTGCGGCCCGCATCACGGAGCTGATCGACCGCGCGATCGCCAAGGGTCCGGTGACGGCGGACGACCTCAACGCCATCCAGGCCGACAACTATTCCTTCATCGGCATGCGCCTCACGGCCGCGTACGCCGACATCACCACGGGCGATGACGAGACCGATGCCGCGCTCGGCCTCCTGCAGGAGTGGGACGCGCAGAACAGCGCCGACTCGGCGGCCGCCGCGTACGCCAACATGCTGTGGGACACGCTCGCCGGCAACGTCTTCGTCGACGGGCGCGAGAACGCGGCGCCCATGACCGGACAGGGGCGTCAGTTCCTCGTGATGGACGCGCTGCTCGACGACGAGACGTCGCCCTGGTGGGTCAACGACGAACTCGGCGTCGACGGCAAGACGGACATGCTCAAGCGCTCGGCGATCGACGCGTACGAGCGACTCGTCGACGCCCAGGGCGACAATCCCTCGCGTTGGAACTGGGGCAGCCTGCACGCTCTTCCGCTCGAGAACGGCAGCTTCGGCAAATCGGGCATCGCGGCGATCGAGTGGCTCTTCAACCGCGGGCCGTTCCCGGTCGGCGGCGGGTCATCGGTCGTGAACGCGACCGGCTGGGATCTGACCCGGAGCTTCTCGACCGTCACCGTGCCGTCCATGCGCATGATCGTCGACCTGTCGGACTTCGACGCCTCGCGCTGGAACCAGCTCACGGGCGAGAGCGGCCACGCCTTCCACACGAACTACATCGACCAGGTGGAGTCGTGGCAGAAGGCGGAGCTGACGCCCTGGGCGTTCACGCCCGAGGCGGTCGAGGCGGCCACGACCGACACTCTCGTGCTGAAGCCCTGAGGGTCAGTCCGCCCGCTCGATCACGTACCCGTCGGTGGCGAGCGCCTGCGCCATGAAGGCGGCGTACCACTCCGGCCACGCCTCGTCGTAGACCCCGCCGAGCTCCTCGCTCTCGAAGCGGCCGTGTGCCGCTGCAGTTCGGGTGAGCAGGTCCCTGAGCAGTGCTTCGGCGTCGGGGAGCGGCATCCGTGTCATCGTCGGTGTCCTTTTCCGCTCAACGCCCGGGTGCGCGCGTGACGATCTGCTGGATCACCCAGCCGTTGCCGTCTGGGTCCGCGAACGAGGCGAACGTGCCGTAGCTGTCGGCGGACGGGTGGGGCCCGGCGACGCGGTTGTCGGTGCCGGCCCAGTGGAAGACGCCGTCGGCGTCGTGCCACAGCTCGCTGACGTCCGCGCCGCGCTGGAGGAGCTCGGCCCGGGCGGCGGCGATGTCGGGCGTGACGAGGTGCAGGCCCTGGGTCGAGCCCGGCTCTGCCGTGGTGAGCTTGTCGCCGAAGATGATGGAAGCCGCCGAACCCGGAGGGGTCACCTGCACCACGCGGAGCCCGCGCTCGGTGCGGAAGTCGGCGTCCAGGCGGAAGCCGAGGCTCTCGTAGAAGGCCTTCGAACGGTCGACATCCGCGACCGGGATGACGACGACTTCGAGCTTCAGGTCCATGGGATTCTCCTTCGATCGGTGCGTTACCGGTTAGAACGGTGACTACAGTGCCATGCATTCCCGTTACCTGTCAAAATGGTGATGTGATTCACGCCTTCCCCTGCGGCACGCTCAGCCTCGACTTCGTCGGCACGCTGCGCGCGCGCCGCAACGACGAGCCCACCGAGAAGCTCGCCGCCCCGTCAGAGCTCGATGCATGGTTCGTCGAGTCCGGCCTCGTTCCCCGGGCCGAGGCATCCGTCGCCGAAGACCTCGGTGCCGCGATCGAGGTTCGCGAGGCGATCTACGCGCTGGTGTGGTCGCGCCTGCACGACGAGCCGCTCCCGGCCGAGGCCGTCGAGAGGCTGAACGCCGCCGCGGCGACCCCTCCGCTCACCGCCGCGCTCACGCCCGACGGCTGGGCGCGGTCCGGCACACCGCGGCAGGCCCTCTCGCACATCGCACGCGAGGCCATCGAGATCATCGGCGGAGGGCAGGCGGCACTGCTGCGCGAGTGCGCGCGACCCGAGTGCACGCAGGTGTACCTCGACAACTCGCGCGGTCATCGCCGCGAGTGGTGCTCGATGGCGACGTGCGGCAGCCGCATGAAGGCCAAGGCCTATCGCGAGCGGCAGAAGGCCGGGTCGGCCTGACGCGTCAGCCGCCCGAGGCGGGTGGAGTGCGCTTGGATTCGGCGAGCTCGTCCACGAACAGCCCGGTCTCGTCGATGGTGCCGTTGCGGTAGGCCTGCCGCCCCACCATGTGCGCGGAGAGCGGGGCGGTCGCGAGCTGGATGAGCACGACCGGCACGAGGAAGGCGACGACGGGCCACGACCGCAGCGACAGCGCGATCGCGAGACAGATGAGGATCAGCCCGAGCACCTGCGGCTTGGTCGCGGCGTGCAGGCGCGTCGGCACGTCGCGGAACCTCAGCACGCCGATCGCGGCGGTCAGGCACAGCAGCGCGCCGATGAGGATCAGGATCATGGCGGCGAGGTCCAGCATGGCGTCCATCAGCGGTCCTGGTCCCTTCTCGCGACGAACCGGGCGATCGAGATCGATCCGAACACGCCGACGGCGGCGATGATGAGGAGCACCGGCAGCGTGCGCGTGTGGTGGTTGATCGCCATCTCGGCGCCGAGCACGCACATCACCAGCGTGAGGAGCACATCGGATGCCACGGCTCGGTCGAGGATCGACGGTCCGATGACGATGCGCCACAGCGTGAGCAGCGCCGCGACCCCGAAGACCACGTAGATCGCAAGCAGCAGCATGTTCATCGGGCGCCTCCTCGATCCACCGTGCCGTGGGGCGCGGCGTTCCGCATCGCCTGCAGCTGCGCGTGCGAGCCCACGGCGCGCACGATGCGCTCCTCCCAGTGGTGAACGCTCGCGCGCTGCTTCTCGACGTCGGCGTCGTCGCGCACGCCGATGACGTGGAGGTAGAGGATGCGGCGATCGCGGTCTGTGTCGACGATGAGTGATCCCGGGATGAGCGATGCCGTGACCGCGGTGTGCGTCATGATCAGGTCGTCGTCCGTGACCAGCTGCGCGGCGATGATCGCGGCGCCGGGCTGCCGGCGGAAGTCGAGCACCTGCCACGCCACCGTGAGCGAGCCCCGCACCACCGCGAGGAGGAATTCGACGACGAAGACGAGGCCCCACCACAGGTTGACCCGACCGGACAGCTCGACCGGCGGCAGGCGGAAGACGCGCGTCACCACGATGGCCGCGGCGAGTCCGGTGAGGAACGCGAGCCAGGTGAACTGGCCCCACAGCAGCATCCACAAGGCGATGAGCCAGACGAAGAACGGCAGCTGCCGCCATGCCGTCGCGAAGCCGCGGCGGAGCCGCCTCTGGGGCAGGTCGGGGCTCACGGCGCCTTCTCCGTTCCCGCGGCGTCGTCTTCGAGCTGCGTCAGCGAGACCGGCTGCAGCAGCGCCTCCCCGATGCGCGTGCAGACGTCGTACAACGGGCCGGCGAAGATGGTGAGCGCGACGGTGATGGCGACCATGCCGGTGGTGGCGGCGGTCATGATCTTCGGGATGACGCGGCGCTCTGTCTCGATGCCGGCCGCGGGGGCCGAGCCCAGGTACGAGATGCGGGCCTCGGTCTCGGCCGAGTCCTCGTCCTCGCGCCAGAACGAGAGGTTCCACGCCCGCATGAGCGCATAGAGCGTGAGGAGGCTGGTGAGGATGCCGCCCACCATCAGCACCATCATGATCGGCGTGCCCACCTGCGCGGCGGCGTCGAACAGCGCGAACTTGCCGATGAAGCCCGAGAACGGCGGCAGCCCGCCCAGGTTGATCGCGGGGATGAAGTACAGCACCGCGATCACCGGGGCCGCCCTCATGAGGCCCTTGACCCGGAGGATGGACGTCGATCCGGCGCGGCGCTCGACGAGGCCGACGGCGAGGAACAGGGTCGTCTGCACCACGATGTGGTGGACCATGTAGTAGATCGTCGCGCCGATCGCGGCGGGCGTCGCGATCGCGAGCCCGAAGATCATGTAGCCGATGTGGCTCACGAGCGTGAACGACAGGATCCGCTTGAGCTCTGCCTGGGCGACCGCGCCGAGCACGCCCACGATCATGGTCGCCAGCGCCACCCACATCAGCAGCTGGTTCACGTCGTTGTCGAGGAACAGCTCGGTCTCGGTGCGGATGATCGCGTATACGCCGACCTTGGTCAGAAGACCCGCGAACACCGCGGTGACCGGAGCAGGCGCGGTCGGGTACGAGTCGGGCAGCCAGAACGACAGCGGGAAGACGGCAGCCTTGATGCTGAACGCGAGCAGCAGCATGAGGTGGAGGATGAGCTGCGTCTCCTGCGGCAGCTCGCCCATGCGCTCGGAGATCTGCACCATGTTCACCGTGCCGAGGGCGCCGTAGATCATGGCGATCGCCGCGAGGAAGAGGATCGACGACACCAGCGACACGACGATGTAGACGACGCCGGTGCGGATGCGCGACTCGGTCGAGCCGAGCGTGATGAGCACGTACGAGGCGACCAGCAGGATCTCGAATCCGACGTAGAGGTTGAAGAGGTCGCCGGCGATGAACGCGTTGAAGATGCCCGCGCCGAGGATCAGATACGAGGGGTGGAAGATCGAGACCGGCGTGTCGTCGTCACCGTCGGCGGCACCCTGACCGACGGAGAACAGGAGGACCGCCAGCAGCACGATGCTCGAAACAACGACGAGGAGGGCCGCGAGCCGGTCGACGTAGAGCACGATGCCGAAGGGGATCGGCCAGCCTCCGACCGACACCGCGATCGGCTGGTCGCCGGTGTCGACGACGTAGAGCAGGATCGCCGCGATGACGGTGACGGCGCTCAGCGTGACGACCGACACCACGACCTGGGTCTTGCGGTGACGGCCCGCGATGAGCGCGATGGCGGCGCCCAGCAGCGGCAGCGTGACGAGCAGCGGGACGAGGGCGGGCGCGATCTGGGTCATGCGTCGTCACCCCGATCGCGCGATTCCGGGGAGGGACGGTCCACAGGGGCGTCATCGCGAAGGCCCGCGAAGTCGCGCGCGCCGAGGATCGTGATCGGCGCGGTGTCGGTCCCGACGAAGTCGGTGGTCGCGTCGTCGTCGGCGTCCTCGATCTCGGTCTCCTCGTCCATCGCCTCCTCGGCCTCGGCTGCGCGCTCGCGCACTTCGATGTCGGCCTCGTCGTCCGCCACGGTGTCGGCCTGGCCGAGCTGCCACGACCGGTAGATGAGGGCAAGGAGGAACGCCGAGACGGCGAAGGTGATGACGATGGCGGTGAGCGTGAGCGCCTGCGGGAGCGGGTCCGACATCTCGTCGACGGGTGCCGAGCCGAAGAACGGCGCGACGCCCGGGGCTCCCATGACGATGAGCAGCAGCAGGTTCGTGGCGTTCCCGAGCAGCAGGAACCCGATGAGCACGCGCGTGAGGCTGCGCTCGAGCATGGCGTAGACGCCGCAGGCGTAGAGCACCGCCATCACGATGATGAGGACGAGCGAGGCGTTCACGGCACGCTCACCCCCTGCTGCTCGCGCGCTTCCTGCGCCTGGCGGTCGACTTCGGCGCCGAGGCTGCGCAGCACGTCGAGCACGAGGCCGATGACGACCAGGTACACGCCGATGTCGAACAGTGTCGAGGTGACGAACTCGACGTGGCCGAGCAGGGGCACGTCGTCGAACTCCCAGAAGTAGCTCGTGAGCGGCTGGTCGCCGAAGAACACCGGCACGATCGCGCACGCGACCGCGATGGTCATGCCCGTGCCCAGCAGGCGTCCGGCGTCGGTCGGGGCGGCGGCGCCGAGCTCGTAGCGGCCGCCCGCGACGTAGCGCATGACGAGCGCCATGCCCGCGACCAGGCCGCCGGCGAACCCGCCGCCGGGCAGGTTGTGGCCGGCGAAGAGCAGGTACAGCGACACGATGATGATCGTGTGGAAGAGGATCCGCACGATCACTTCGAGCATGATCGAGCGGTTCTCGGGCCGCACGCGCTGGCCGCCGACGAGCCACGCCATGCGACCGCTGCCGCGCTCGTCGCCGCGCTGTCGAAGTCCGTCGGAGGTCTCCACGAGGGGGCGACGGGCACGCGTGGCCCCGGTGGGCAGCGACGAGATCGCGCGCGACAGCGTGTCGGCACGGTGGGTGACGAAGACGAGGGATGCCACACCCGTCGCCGCGAGGATCAGCACCGACAGCTCGCCCATGGTGTCCCAGCCGCGCAGGTCGACGAGCGCGACGTTCACCACGTTCTTTCCGTGGCCGAGCTCGTAGGCGAGATCGGGGAAGGCGTCCGAGATCGGCTTCTCGACGCGGGCGCTGGTTGCCACGATCGCGACGAGCGCCATGGTGATGCCCACCGCCGCGCCCAGCACTGCGCGGGCTACCGGCCACACCGAGGCGTTGTGCTCGCCCAGGCGCGACGGAATCCGGCGCAGCACGAGTGCGAACGCGACGAGCGTCACCGTCTCGACGAGGATCTGGGTGAGCGCGAGGTCGGGAGCCCCGCTGGTCGCGAAGAGCAGCACCATGCCGAGGCCGGTCACCGACACCAGCACGACTCCCGTGTACCGCTTGCGCGCACGGATCGCGATGAGTCCGGCCGCGATCATGATCGGCGCCACGAGCAGCTGCGTGGGCGTCTGGTACGCGTCCAGCTTCGCCTGCCAGTCGTCGCTCGCGAGCAGCGCGGTCGCCTCGGCCGCCACGAAAACGACGAAGATCGTGCCGACGTAGACCGGCAGCGAACCACGCTGCGTGAGGCTCGTCGTGACGACCGAGAGGCGCGCGATCACGCGCAGCGCGCCGTTGTACACCTCGGCTGCCGTGAAGGGCAGCAGGCGCTTCGCGGGACGCCAGCTCCGCGTCGCCCAGAACACGAGCACGCCGATCGCGATCGTCGCGAGCGAGATCCACAGCGCCGGCTCGAGGCCGTGCCAGAGGGCCAGATGCGCGGGGTGCTCGGGTGCCGGGACGCCGGGCGTCGAGACCGGCGCCTGGTCGGCGTAGGGCGCGAACGCCTTGTCGAGCCATGGCGCGGCGACTCCGGCGATGACGGTGAGCCCCGAGAGCACGATCGGCGCCACGAGGAATCCGATCGGCGGGTCCGGCCATTCGGTGTCGGGCATGCGGTCGCCGTTCGCCGCGCGCTTCGTCGAGAACGCACCCCAGAGGAAACGGATGCCGTACCCCGCGGTCAGCACGGAGCCGAGGACGATTCCGACCAGCGCCACGATCCCCCACACCGCGCCGCCCAGGGCCTCGTGCAGCAGCGCGGCGAGCGCGCCCTCCTTGGCGACGAAGCCGATGGTGGGGATGATGCCGATCATCGACGCGACGGCGATGATCGAGAACGTCGCCATGACCGGGGCCTGACGGCCGACGCCCGAGAGCTCCGTCAGGTCACGCGTCGACAGCTGGCGGTCGATGACGCCGACGACGAGGAACAGCGCCGACTTGAAGAGCGCGTGACTCAACAGCAGCGCGAGACCGGCGAGCGCAGCATCCCGCGTCCCGTAGCCGAGCACGACGGTCAGCAGGCCCAGCTGGCTCACCGTGCCGAAGGCGAGCACGCGCTTGAGGTCGGTCTCGCGCAGGGCCTGGAAGCCGCCGAGCAGCATCGTGAAGACGCCCAGCGAGATCACGATCGGCCGCCACGGCGGGGCGATCGCGAAGACCGGCGCGAGTCGGGCGATCAGGTAGATGCCCGCCTTAACCATTGCCGCCGCGTGCAGGTAGGCGCTCACCGGGGTCGGCGCGGCCATCGCGCCGGGGAGCCAGAAGTGGAAGGGGAAGATCGCCGACTTGCTGAGCGCGCCGACGAGGATCATCACCAGCGCCGCGTCGACGATCGGGCCCGAGGGGGCCTCGGCGAGGATCGTCGAGATGCTCGACGTCCCGGCGTCGACCACGAGCAGCACGACCCCGATCAGCATGACGAGTCCGCCGAGCGTCGTCACGAGAAGCGCCTGGAGTGCGGCACGACGGCTCGCCGCGCGCTTGTTGTAGTAGCCGATGAGAAGGTAGGACAGGACGCTCGTGACTTCCCAGAACATCACGAGGACCACGAGGTCGTCCGTGAGGACGAGCCCGTACATCGCCCCGGCGAACGCGAGCAGCACCGCTGCGAACTGCCCGAGGTTCTCCTTCTTGCCGCGGAAGTACCAGCGGCAGTAGATCATCACGAGCGCGCCGACGCCGGTGACGACCAGCGTCATGAGCCACGAGAGCGTGTCCATCCGCATCGAGAGGTCGATCCCGAGCGGCGGGATCCAGGCGTATGTCTCGAACGGAATGTCACCAGCGAGCACCTGCGGAGTGAGCACGACGGCGTACGCGAAGCCCGCGATGGGAAGGATCGCCGCGACGTAGAACGCGCGGGCGCCGATGCGCCCCACGATCCACGGGAGGAGGATGGGGACGACCGCGAACGCGCCGAGAACGAGGAGCATTCGGGCCTCCTCGGGGTCGTCGGCAGGCGCGAGTCAGAGGAGGACGGCGCAAAGCCCAGGCGATCGGGGTGTCAGGAACCATCCTAACGGGCGCATCGCACCCGATCGCCCGGACGGCATACATCGCCCGCGTTCGAGGGCGTTCAGCGGGCCTCAGACGAGCGCGGGTGCCGGCCCCGTGGTGTTGCCCTCGCGGAAGGTGCAGGTGAACCGGATGGACGCCGCGGGGGTGCCCTCCAGCATCGCGGCGACGGCGGCGCCCGCGGCACGGCCCTTGTCGGTGGCAGGCTGCACGAGCGTGGTGAGCTCGTACGGAGCGAGCCCGTCGACGACGATGCCGTCGAAGCCGGTGACGCTCACGTCCTCCGGCACGCGCAGCCCCGCCTCCTCCGCTGCGCGGATCACCCCGGCAGCGAGCAGGTCGCTCTGCGCGATGACGCCGGTCGGTCGCCTTTCGAGGTCGGCGAAGATCTCGCGGCCGGCCGCGAACCCCTCGTCGATGAAGCTGCCCGCGGCCGCGTAGGCGGTGGCGTCGGGGAACACGTCGAGGGCGCCGGCGAGACGCTCGCGCGTGACGTCCACGGTGACCGCGGCGTCGTCGTGGAGCCAGCCGCGCTGCCAGTCCGCGCGGGCGGGCAGGGTCACGATGGCGACCTCGCGATGACCGAGCGCGCGCAGGTGGCTCGCGGCCTGACGCTGGGCCTCGCGATTGTCGAGGCCGATGCGCGGCACGTCGTCGCCGGCATCCCCCTCGATGACGACGACCGGGATCCCGCGTGCCTTGACGGTCTGGAGCGATTCGCGCAGCAGGCCGCTGCAGCCGATGAGCACGGCGGCGTCGAGCGGAGCGGTGGTGAGCGAAGGGCCGCTTCCGGTGGGCTCGTGGTCGCGCAGGAGCAGCAACCCGGCGCCGAGCGGGGTGACGGCGTCGGCGAGTCCGTCCATCATGAGCGTCTTCACGGGGTCGAGGAACGCGGTGCCCAGGTGCTCCTCGAACACCACGCCGACGATCCCCGACCGGCCGCGCCGCAGCGACGCGGCACGCGGGTCGGGTCCGGTGTAGCCGAGGGCGGAGGCCGCGTCGAGGACGCGGCGACGGGTGGCCTCCGACACCGGCGTCTTTCCGCTGAACACCACCGAGGCGGTCGACGGCGAGACGCCTGCCTCGCGGGCGACGTCCGAGATCGTGGCGCGGCGGATGCCGGTGTCCTGACGGCTCATGGTGTGACGATCGTAGCCCGTCGCGGACACGTGATGTCGAATCGATTCGGCCAGGTCCCTTTCAGCCACGGTCGAATCGATTCGGTAGCATGTGCGGATGGAAACCGCGCTCACCCGTCGGCAACTGGTCGCCTGGCGCACCGCGATCTTCACGATCTTCCTCATCATGGGAGTCGGCTTCGCGTCGTGGGCGTCGCGTCTGCCGGCGGTGAAGAACGACCTCGGGATCAACGACCTCCAGGTGGGCGTCCTGCTGTTCGTGTCGGGCGTCACGTCGATCGCGGGCCTCTCCCTGGCCAACGTGATCGTGGCGCGTTGGGGGGCGCGACGGGGGATGTTCGCAACGATCATCACGTTCGCCCTCGGCGTCGTGGTGGCGGGTGCCGGCGTGGAATTCCTGCAGTCGTACGTCGTCGCCGCCATCGGCCTCGGGCTCATGGGCCTCGGGATGAGCGCCACCGACGTCATGATGAACGTCGAGGCGGCCGCCGTCGAGCAGGCGTTCGAGCGCACGCTCATGCCGCTGTTCCACGCCTTCTTCAGCCTCGGCACCGTCGCGGGTGCCGGACTCGGGGTGGCGATGGCCGCCCTGGGGATCGGCGTCGGCTGGCACCTCGGCGCCGCCGGACTGCTCGTCGCCGTCGCAGGACTGCTGTCGCTGCGCGCCGTCCCCGTGCGCGAGAGCATGCACGACGACCCCGCGACGAGCATCACGCGTCGCGAGCGCCTCGCCGAGGTCCTGGCCGTCTGGCGTGACCCCCGCACCTACGCGATCGGCGCCATCATGCTGGGCATGGCCTTCGCCGAAGGCAGCGCCAACGACTGGCTCACGATCGCGATGGTCGACGGCCACGACCAGACCGAGGCCGTCGGCGCCATCGCTCTCACGGTGTTCTCAGTCGCGATGACGACGTTCCGCGTCCTGGGCGGTCCTCTCGTGGACCGGATCGGCCGCGTCTGGTCGCTGCGCATCCTGTCGATCGCGGCGGGCGTCGGCCTCGTCATGTTCATCCTCGCGCCGAACCTGCCGATCGCCTTCATCGGCATCGCGCTGTGGGGCGCGGGCGCATCGCTCGGCTTCCCCCTCGGCATGTCCGCGGCGGCGGACGACCCGCGGAAGGCGGCGGCGTCGGTCTCGGCCGCCGCGACCATCGGGTACCTGGCGTTCCTGTGCGGCCCGCCGATCCTCGGCTGGATCAGCCACGAGATCGGCATCCTGCCGACCCTGTGGATCATCGTGGCCCTCATCGCGATGTCGGGTCTCGCCTCGGGCGCCGCGAAGCCGATCGCCGGCTCGAAGGTCGGCGCAGGTCACGCCCACCACTGAGGCGGCGCCGGCCTCGGCGGTCATGCCTCGCCGGCGGCGATCGCGACCGCGTGCGATCGACTCCGGGCGCCGAGCTTGGCCAGCACGCTGGAGACGTGGGTCTTGACCGTCGCCAGGGAGATCCCGAGCTCGTCCGAGATCTGCCGGTTGGACCGGCCGGCGCGCATCCCCTCGAGCACCTGGCGCTCGCGCTCCGTGAGCAGATCGAGCTCGCCGGCCCCACGCGTCACCTGCCGCGAGCGAGGGATCAGCGCCAGCGCGCGGCGCGTGACGCGAGGATCGAGCATCCCCTCCCCGGCGGCGACCCGACGAACGGCTTCCACGAGGGTCGCGGCATCCGTGGTCTTCAGAAGGAAGCCGGCCGCCCCGGCGCGCAGGGCGCCCTCGACGAGCTCGTCCTCATCGAAGCTGGTCAGCACGAGGACCTGAGCCGATCCCGCCGTGACGATCTCTCGCGTCGCGGTCACCCCGTCGGTGCCCGGCATGCGCAGGTCCATCAGGACGACGTCCGGGCGAAGCGCGGCGGCGTTGCGCACGGCGACCGCGCCGTCGGCGGCCTCGCCGATCACCTCGAGCCCGTGATTGTCCAGCATGAGACGCAGCCCCTCACGAATGGCGCCGTGGTCGTCGGCGAGCAGCACCCGCGGTGTGGCCGCGCTCACGCGTTCACCACCGCCGGGATCGTCGCCCGCACCGACCACCCTGCATCCGATGGCCCGGCCTCCACCGTCCCGCCGAGCGCCCGCGCACGCTCCTTCAGGAGCTCCAGCCCCCACCCGGTGCCCGGCATCGGCAGGGCGGGCGCACTTCGGCCGCCCTGCGAATCGACACGCACGCGCACATCCCCGTCGTGCGAGTCCAGTACCACGGCGACCGCCGCCCCCGCGGCATGGCGCAGGCAGTTGGCGAGGGACTCCTGCACGATCCGCGCGACCGCCAGCGCGACGGGCGAAGGGATGTCGCCGGGAAGCGCATCGGCGAGCGTCACGGTGAGTCCGTGCCGGCGGGCGTCGTCCACGAGCGCCGCAATGGCGCCGCGGTGCGGTGACACCACTGCCGCGTCGCCGGTGCGCAGCACGGCGATCATGGACCGCAGCGCCTGATGAGCTTCGAGGCTCGAGTCGCGCACCGCGACCAGCGCCGCCCTGTCGGAGCCGGCGGCTGGATCCGTCGAGAGCGCGGCCTCGGCCCGGATCGCGATCGCCGCGACATGGCCCGCCACGAGGTCGTGCAGTTCGCGCGCCATCTGCTCCCGTTCGCGGCGCATCGCCGCATCGCGATCCCGCGCCGCCAGTCGCTCGGCGTCCTCGGCGCGCTCCCGATGCAGCGCGACCAGCTCGTGCGCCTGCGCCACGGATGTCGCGTACCAGTAGTCCATGCCCGCGAGGGCGCCCAGCTGCAGGGCGACGACGACCGCGACACGCACATCGTCGGCGGCGGCGAGTGCGACGATGCCGATCCCGGCGACGGCGATGACGATGCCGAGGAGGATGCGGCGACGGCCCGCCCCCGAGGCGGCGCGCGTCGCGGCGTACAGCAGGTCGAGCACGACGACGAGTGTGACCACCCCGCCGACCGTCATCAGATCGACCGCGAACAGCACCAGGGCGAGGACGAGCAACGGCAGCGGAGCGCGGGCACGGAACGGCACCAGGGCGCACGCGGGCAACGCGGTGGCCAGCGACCACCACGGCGACACCTCATCGGGCAGCACCGAGAAGACGGTCCACAGCCCGACGATCCCGAGCGCCGCCAGCACGATCGCGAGGACGGCCATCCCTGCTGCATCGGCGATCGATCGATGCCCACGCACCCATTCGGCCACGGATGCGACCCGTCGCTCCGATCCGCTCACGTCTTCATGCAACCACGGGCACCGGGGCGGAGCATCCGCCCAAAGGAGGAGGCCGCCGGAGAACGACTCGTCCCTCCGCCCGATCCGCGTGCCCCGACGCGGCGCGAGGCTGGTGTCATGGAACTGCTCGCCGACGCCCCGCTCGCGGTCACGCTCGGCATCCTCGCCCTGCTGGACGGACTGAGCGTCGGGACGCTGCTCGTGCCGATCTTCCTGCTGCTCGCGCCGGGACGGACCCCCGTGGGGCGAGTGCTGCTGTACCTCGTCACCATCGCGGCCTTCTACCTCGCCGTCGGCGTCCTGTTCATGCTCGGCCTGGTGAACCTGGTCGACGTCGCGCAGGAGTTCCTGACGTCGCCGGCAGGTCAGGTCGTCCGCCTCGTGGCCGGTGCGGCCCTGCTGCTCGTCGCCTTCATCGTCGGCAGAGGCGCTGCGCGGCGCGCCCCCGGCTCGCGACCTGCAGGCGAATCCGTGCGGGTCTCACCCCTGACCGGAATGCCGGTCGCCGCGACCACACCCGCCCCTGCGGCCTCGTTCGCGGCCTCGGGGACGACAGCGCCCGAGTCGTCCGCGCGCCTGATGCGGTGGCGCGATCGCCTCCTCGCGCCGCAGGCCTCAAGCGGCGGGGTGATGGCCGTGGCGGTGGGCGCAGGAGTGGTCGAGGTGGCCACGATGCTGCCCTACCTGGTGGCGATGGGCATGCTCGCCGAGGCGCCGCTGGGGATGCCCGTGCGGATCGCCGCACTGGCGGGGTACTGCGCCGTCATGATCCTTCCCGCCGTCGTGCTCCTCGCCCTGCGCGTGGTGGCGGCGCCGGTCGTCGAGCGGCCGCTCGGTCGCCTCGCGGCGTGGATGGAGCGCACGGGCCGTGAGAACACCGCGTGGATCATCGGCATCGTGGGGTTCCTCGTGGCTCGAGGAGCCGCCACCGAGCTGGGCCTCTTCGACAGGATGAGCGCATTGCTCGGCTGAGACGTGCCGCCGACTGCGACCTGCCTGTGGATCAGAGCCGGTCGGCCACCGTCGCGGCGACCGTGAGCCACGCGTCGCGGGTCTCGGGAGACAGCGCGTCGAAGTCGATGGGGCCCCCGTCGACGAGCGACGGGTCGAACGGCGCATTCACGACGGCCGACGTCACCTGCTCGAAGTGCTGGGAGAGGCGCGACTCGAGCTTGCGGTCCGGGCGGGAGGACGGTGCCGTCAGCACCGTCACCGCCTCGTCGATCTTCCTGCCGAAGCCCTTCTCGCGCAGGCCGTCCAGCAGCCAGGCGGCGCTGGCCGCGGTGTCCTCGCGCACGGTCGACACGATCACGAGCTGATCGGCGGCGGCGACGGCGGCGACCCAGTTCGAGGCGCGCATGTTGTTGCCCGTGTCGACGATCATCAGGCGGTAGTAGCGGCGCAGCAGGGCGTGGAGCCGGTCGAACGCCGGCGCGTCGATCGTCGAGGAGGCGGCGGCATCCTCATCAGAGGCGAGCACGTCGAAGCGCGCGTCGACCTGCGTGCGCACGTAGTGATCGAGCGCCGCGAGGCTGGACCCCCGGAAGTTCGAGGCCTCGTCGAGGTCCTCGAGCAGGTCGACGGCGGTGCGGTGGTGCGGCGCGTGCTGCGCGCGCCAGCCGAGCGTGCCACGGGTCTCGTTGTTGTCCCACGCGAGCGTCGCTCCGCCGCGCAGCGTGCCGAAGGTCGCTGCCAGCAGCAGGGTGCTCGTCGTCTTGTGCGCCCCGCCCTTGGGGTTGAGCACGACGATCGTGCGGGGGGCGTCGAGTCGACGCTGGACGCGCTTCTCGCGGTCGAGGCGCGAACGCTCGACGCGACCCGGCGCGGGTGAGATCAGACCGCCGGTCGCGCGCCGCACGGCGCCCTGCCAGCCCGTGGTCGCCCGCGGGCGGGCGCCGCCGCCGCGCGAGTCGAGGAGGTCCTGCACGGTCGGCCGGGCGACCTCCTCCGACACCGGCGCGAGCGTCGGCACGGCGGGAACCGGCGTCGGCGCCGTGACCGGAAGGGTCGGCACCGGGGCCGGCGCGGGTGCCGCGTCGACGGCCGCCTCCTCCAGCGCCTCGTCGAACGTGCCGTCCGGGTGAACCACGAGCGGCCAGCGGGACGAGCCCTCGACGAGGGTCGCGTGCGCCGGTTCGCCGGCGGATGCCGCGAGCTGACGGATCTCCTCGACCACGCGGTCGCGCAGCGCGAGGCTGTCGGGAGCGACGACCTCCGCGACATCGCTGCCGACGTGGAGTTCGGCGACGGTGCTGGACAGGATGTGGACGGTCGCGTCGGGCTGACGTGAGTTCATCGGTTCTTCTCCGGACGAAAGGGATGGCGTGGGGCCGGGATCTGGGGGTTGCGCGGCGAGGCGCTGGCAACGAGGGCAAAGGCTATCCGACGAGCCTGCGGGCAAGCTGACGCAGGAGGCTAGGCTCTTCGGGTGCGTCTCGTCATCGCCCGCTGCTCCGTCGACTACACCGGGCGGCTCAACGCCCACCTGCCCCTCGCCACCCGCCTGCTGGTGCACAAGGGTGACGGGTCGCTGCTGGTGCACTCCGACGGCGGCTCGTACAAGCCGCTCAACTGGATGAGCCCGCCGTGCCGTCTCGACGTCGAGGTGCCCGACGAGGAGTCGGCGTCCGCCGGCGTGCTCGAGCATTGGCGCGTGACGCACGCGAAGACCGGTGACGCGCTGCTCGTGCGCATCTACGAGGTCATCCACGACTCGTCCCACGAGCTCGGCATCGACCCTGGTCTGCAGAAGGACGGTGTCGAGGCCGACCTGCAGCGCCTCCTCGCCGAGCAGGTCGACGTCATCGGCCAGAACCTCACGCTCGTGCGCCGCGAGTTCCCGACCGCCATCGGCCCGGTCGACCTCCTGCTGCGCGACCCCGAAGGCGGCACGATCGCCGTCGAGGTCAAGCGCCGCGGCGACATCGACGGCGTCGAGCAGCTCACGCGCTACCTCGAGCTGCTCGGCCGTGACCCGCACCTCGCCCCGGTCACCGGCGTCTTCGCCGCCCAGGAGATCAAGCCCCAGGCGAAGGTGCTGGCCGCGGACCGCGGCATCCGTTGCGTCACCCTCGACTACGAGGGCATGAAGGGCATCGAGTCCGGCGCACCGCGCCTGTTCTAGCCACTCCTCGCGCCTTCCCCCGTTTGCGGTCGGGTCTTGTGTCATGTCGCCCTGACAGTACATACTGTCGCGAAGACAGTACTTGACAGGAACGGATGCTGCAGCGATGACGCTCGACGACTTCCGGCGCGAGATCGCCGAACCTGCCATCGAATTCCGCCCCGAGCTGCGCTGGTGGCTCGCCGAGGGCCTGCACGGCGACGCGACGCTGAGGCGCGAGATCGCCGATGCCCATCGCCTCGGCTTCGGCGGCATGGAGTTCCTCGCCATGGACGAGGGCGCGATCGACCACGCGCGCTACGGCTGGGGCTCCGAGGAGTGGGTGCACGACTCGCAGGTCGTGGTCGAGGAGACCACGCGTCGCGGCATGTCGGTGAGCTTCACGTCGGGCACCAACTGGTCGAACGCCAACCTTCCGACGATCACACCCGACGACCGCGCCGCCGCGCAGGAACTCGACGTGGCATCCGAGACCCTCGCCCCCGGCGAGCGCCGCTCGGGTCCGCTCCCCCGGATCGACCTGGCGGCCCCGGCCGCCGCCCGCCACCTTCCCGGTGAGCGCGGCACGATCCGCGACCAGCACCTCGTCGCCGTCGTCGCGGCCAGGGTGCTCGACGCCGACGCCGGCGTACTGGACGCGTCGTCGCTCACCGAGCTGACGGCATCCGTCACCGACGACGCGCTGGAGTGGACGGCGCCCGACGGTGACGGCGACTGGCGGGTCTTCTTCTACTGGCTGCACGGAACCGGCCAGACCGCGCAGCCCTCGGCATCGGTCAACTACACCGTCAACTACATCGACCGCGACGGCGTCGACGCCGTGATCGCGTACTGGGACGACGTCGTGCTCACCCCGCAGCTGCGCGCGCAGATCGCGCAGAACCCGCGCGCGCAGATGTACATGGACTCGCTCGAGCTGTCGACGTTCGGCGCCGGGGGGCTTTTCTGGGGCCACACGGTCGTCGACGAGTTCCGCGCCCGCCGCGGCTACGACGTGGTGCCGTGGCTGCCGTTCCTCACGCGCGACGTGCCGTTCATGGCGGTCTCGACGATCTACCACCACCAGCCCGCCGGCGACGCCGACCGCATCACCGTCGACAAGGTCCGTCACGACCTCGTCGTCACCTTCACCGACCTGTACATCGAGAACATGCTGCGGCCGTTCGCGGAGTTCCTCCACGGCGTCGGCATGACCCTGCGCGCAGAGATCAGCTACGGCCTGCCGTTCGAGCTCACCCGCCCCGGACCCGAGGTCGACGGCATCGAGACCGAATCGCTCGAGTTCGGCGCCCAGATCGACGCGTACCGGCTGCTCGCCGGCCCCGCGCACCTCTTCGGCAAGCAGTACTCGTCCGAGACCGGCGCCACGACCCGCAACCACATGCTCGATCACCGGTTCTACGACCAGATCATCGCGACGCAGCTCGCGGCGGGCATCACGAAGACCGTGCTGCACGGCTGGGCGAGCCCCGCCGGCGCCGAGGGCGTGACCGAGTGGCCCGGCCACGAGGGCATGTGGCCGATGTTCTCCGAGCGCTTCGACACGCGCCAGCCCGGATCGGAGTTCTATCCGCTGTGGACCGCCGCGATCGGCCGCCTGCAGTACGCGCTGCGGTGCGGACGGCCGCGCATCGACGTGGGGATCCTGCGCACCGACCACTTCACCGACAACCTCGTGGGGCTCTCGCTCACGGGTCCGGACGGCGAGCGCATCCCCGACGAGGTCGCCTACGGCACGATGTGGATGCGCGACCGCGACAACTTCTGGTGGCAGGACCTCGGCATGCAGGACGCCGGCATCACCTACGAGTTCTTCGACGGATCCCTGCTGCTGCGCGACGACGTGTCGTTCGACGGCGACGAGGTTCAGCCCGGCGGCCCCGGCTATCGAGCTCTCATCGTGTATCAGGAGACCCTCGACCCCGACGTCGCCGCGCACCTGCTCGCGTGGGCGCAGCGCGGCCTGCGACTCGTGGTCGTCGACGGCGCCCGCGAAGTGCAGTCGCTGATGGAGGGGCGCCACACCACCCACGAGACCGCGGCGGCGCGCACCCCCGGTCTCGACGGCCGCGACCGCGAGCTCGCCGCGACCATGGCGGAGCTGCGACGGATGCCGGGGGTCCGCGTGACCGCGCCCTCCGGCGTCGTGACCGCCCTGGACGAGCTCGGGGCGGGCGGCCGCGCGCGCTTGGAGACCGACGATCCGAACGTCCTCACGCACCTGCGTGAGGACGACGGCCTCATGGTCCTGTACGCGTACCACTTCCTCTACGAGACGACCGAGCCCACCACGGTGCGCATCGTCGTCGAGGGAACGGGCGCGGCGCACCGCCTCGACGCCTGGACCGGTGAGCTGCGTCCGCACCGCGGCGCGCGACAGGGCGGCGGCCGCACCGTGGTCGAGCTCACGCTCGCGCCCGGCGAGGTCGCGGTCGTGGTCCTCGATACGACCACGGATGCCGCGGACTCGCCCGCTCCTTCCGTCTCCGAGGTCGCCCGGGCCGAGGCGTGGCGACTGGTCGTCGAAAGCTGGGATGCCGGCGAGCCCGAGGTCCTCGAGGAGGACCGCGGCCTCGGATACGTGTCACGCGAGGTGCGCCCGAAGACCGCCGTGACCCGAATCGACGCCGGCGAGGTGGAACTCGCAGCGTGGTCGGAGATCTCCGGCGTCGGAGCCGATGTCTCCGGCGTCGGCGAGTACACCGCCATCCTCTCCGTCCCCGAGGTCGCGGACGGCGCGCGATACCTCCTCGATCTCGGCTCGACCGGCGGCGGGCTCGGGTCGGTGCGGGTCGGCGACGGTCCGCAGCGCGGGTTCGACACCGCGCACCCGGTCGTCGACGTCACCGGCAGCATCCGTCCCGGCGAGAACACGCTCACCGTCCGCGTCTCGAGTTCGCTGAACAACCGGCTCCGCGCCCGTGGATACTATGAGCGCATCCCCGACATCGGGGCGCAGCTCACCGGCGAGGAGCGCACGCAGAACGCTGTCGTGCGCGAGTACGGACTCCTCGGTCCCGTCCGGCTGCTGCGTGAGGAGTGAGCCCGGGAAGCGGCCGAGAGGAACGAGAAGGCGATGGCCAGAGGTGACGTCGACACCGACGCCTCCGCAGACCTGAGCCCGGTCATCGCGCCCGACCCGCTGGACCTCCGACTTTCGCTCGCCACGATCGTGCACTGGGCCGACAGCACCGGTCTCCGGCGCGACGTCATGGCGCGGGTCGCATTCCCGGTGGACGACATGGGCATGTTCCTGGTGGTGAACCAGCTGTCGTACAACGGCGCGATGCGGCCCGTCGACCTGTCGCTCGCGCTCGGGCAGACCGCGACGAACATGAGCAAGATCGTCGGCCGCCTCGTCCGCACGGGGCTGGCGGTGCGCGTTCCCGCACCCGACGACGACCGCGGGGTGCTCGTCGCACTCACCGACCAAGGCCGCCGCATCGGCGAGCGCATCATGTCGACGGCCGAGTCCAACATGAGGACCCTGCTCGCCGACTGGTCCCCCGCCGAGATCGAGGATCTGCGGCGCATGATGGCGCGCCTGGCCCGCGTGCACCGCTCCGTCTCGGAGCGGAGGGCCGCCTCCGCATAGGCTGGTCCCTATGCCGAGCCGATCGCCGTGGACCTGTGTGCTGTGGGACGTCGACGGAACGATCGTCGACGCGTCCGACGGCATCCTCCGTCGCCTCACGATCGCCCTCGAGCACTTCGGCAAGCGTCCGCCGACCCGCGCCGAGCTCGTGCACTGGATCGGGCCGCCGATGTACCAGTCGTTCCAGGTGAACGTCGGCATGACGCCCGAGCAGTCGGCCGAGGCCGTCGCGTTCTATCGCACGCTCGGCAAGGCGGACGGGTACACGACGGGCGCCAAGCTCTTCCCCGGGGTGGGTGAGCTGATCACGGATGTCGCGGCGTGCGGCATCCCGCAGGCAACCGCAAGCTCGAAGCCCGAGGTGCAGGTCGTCGCGCTCATGGACCACTTCGACCTGTCGACCTCGCTCACGGCCATCGTCGGCGCGACGCCGGACGAGAAGACGCTCAGCGCGAAGTCCGACATCGTCGCCGAGGCGCTGCGGCGCCTCGCCGCCGCGGGCGTCGACACGAGCCGTCCCGTGCTCGTCGGGGATCGGCACCACGATGTCGAGGGCGGCGCCGCCCAGGGCGTGCCCGTGATCTTCGTCCGGTGGGGCTTCAGCTGGCCGCACGAGTCCGAGGGCGCGCAGGCGGTCGTCGACGATGTCGACCAGCTGCGCGCTCTGCTGCTGTTCGGAGAGCACGCCGACGAGAGTGCGGCCGCGAACGCCGGCGTCGCCGATGCCTGAGCTCGCCGCCGCGATCATGGGGTGGCTCGTGCCGGCCCTGGTCGTGTTCGGCGTGACGGCCCTTGCCGTTGCCGCCATCGTGTGGGCGGTTCGCCGCGCACGTCGCTCCCCACGAGCACGGGCCGCCGCCGAGCGCGAGAGGGCGAAGGCGGGCGCGACGCTCGTGAAGCTCGACGACGAGGTCGCCGAGCTCGACCTCGAAGTCGGCCTCTCCGGCGCCCTCTACGGCGGAGACGCCCCGGCGTCGCTGCGGCGGGCCCGCCTCACGGCGCAGCACGTTCGCAACGACGCGTTCGAGGACTACCGCGCGATCAGCGATCCCACGGTCGCCCCCCAGGAGGTCCAGCGGGTGTCCGCGCGCATCGAGCGCCGCGCGGGCGAGGCTCTCGCGACCGTCGCCGCCGCCCGCAAGGAGCACGGCGCCTGGGTCACCGCGAACGTGTCGGCGGCCGGGCAGATCGACGCCGCCCGCCGCCGTCTCGCCGCGCTGCACGCGTCGATGGGCGATCCGGCCGCGCTCGTCGCCGAGCTGTCGTCGCGCTTCGCCGAAGAGGAATGGCGGGATGCCTCGCGCTCGGCGCACGCCGCACTGTCCGAGGTGACCGCCGCCGAAGGTCACCTCGACGCCGCCGCCGCCCGTGCCGCCGACCCGTCGCTGAGCGCCCTCCCCGATCTCGCCGCCGCCGAACGCGCGCTCCGCCAGGCGGAGGCGGACGCCCGCAACCTCGAGGAGACCCACCGCCTCGTGCTCCAGGCGGCGCAGGCCGTGCCCGACGAGATCGCGTCAGCGCGCACGGCGCTGCGCCAGGCCTCCGTCACGCGCGAGCACCTCGACGCCGCCGACGCCGCGCGGCTGGGCACGGAGCTCCACGCCATCGACGGCGAGCTGAACCGCATCGAGACGGATGCTGCCCGCCACCCCACCCGCACCGTCGACGCCATCGCGCGCCTGCGCAGCCGGCTCGACCTCGCCCTCGGCGACGCCCGCACCTCGCAGCAGCGACTGCGCGGGGCGCGAACCGCCCTCCCGGGCACCCTCGCCGCCGCGCGCGGCGCACTGGCGCAGGCCGAGGCATCCGTGTCCCGTTCCCGTGCCGGGGCCGACGCACGCTCACGGCTGCTCTCGGCCCAGCGCGAACTCGCCCGAGCGCGCCAGGCGCAGGACCCGGTCGCCGCGCTCGACGCCGCACGCCGTGCGATGCGCGACGCCGAGGACGCGAAGGCGCTCGCTGACTTCGTCCGCCAGGCGGGCCCGCTCGGATAAGGGACGGCCGCAAGACCCACCGCTATCGTGAACCCCATGAGCGACGGGGCGACTCAGAGACCGAACCGCGTGCTCGCCGGGGTGGGGCGGATTCCGGCGACACTCACGATGATCGCGCTCGTCCTGGTGACGGGCGTCGTGTGGCAGGGACTGTGGCAGCCGTTCGAGGATTCCGAAGTCTTCGACGCCGTCGCCTACGGGCTCCCCGCGTTCGAGGCCGGCCGGTGGTGGACGCCTCTCACCGGCACGTTCTTCGTCAATGCGCCGTGGGTCTACCCGTTCACGCTCGCGAGCTTCGTCGGCATGGCGTACCTCGAGTTCCGGCGCGGGTGGCGCGTGGCTCTCGCCTACTACTGGGTCGGCCAGCTGTTCGCGATCTTCGCGACCGCTCTCGTGCTGTGGGGGTGCTCGGTGATCGCGTCGTGGGGCTGGGCGCAGACCCAGGCCGCGGCACTGGACGTCGGCCCGTCGGGCGGCACGTTCGCCTGCATCGCCGCGGCCGTCGGGCTGCTGCGGAGCCCCTGGCGGGTCCGTGCATGGCTGGTGCTGCTCGGCTACGTGTTCGTGGCGATGCTCTTCTGGGGCACCCTCGCCGACCTCGAGCATCTGCTCGCGGTGCTGCTCGTGCTGTTCGTCGACCGATCGCTGCGCGTCCAGCGCACCACGATGCGCGAGCAGCGGCTCATCGCCTTCATCGCGGTGCTGGTGCTCGGCGCTGTCGAGGTCATCACGATCCTCGTGCCGACGGACGGCCCCTTCGGCTCCACCGAACCCGCCTCGGGCGGCTTCTGGGACTTCGCGATCGACGTCGTGATCATCCTCATCATCGCCAACGGACTGCGACGCGGGCGCCGCTGGGCCCGGGTGCTCGCCATCATCCTGGCCGTCCTCAACGTGCTGACGGCGCTCCTCGTCGGGGTGGCCATCATCATCGCCTCCGAGGCCCAGGTCGAGGCGGCGATCGACGGCGAGACCGAGTTGGCCCTCGCCAGCGGCGCGATGTGGCTGCTCATGCTCATCTACCTGATCTGGGTGCGGCGGGCGTTCCGGGCCCGACGCCGGTCGCGCATCGGCCTGCAGCCCTCCCCGGGTGTCGAAGACGTGAAACGGATGCTGCGCACCCACGGCGGCGGCACCCTCTCGTGGATGACGACCTGGGAGGGGAACACCTACGCCCGCACCGCCGACAGCATCGTCGCGTACCAGCGACGTGCGGGCGTGGCACTGGCCCTCGCGGACCCGATCGGTCCGGACGCGTCGCGCGCGGCAGCCGTCGAGGAGTTCATCCACGATGCCGAGCGGGCGGGACTGATCCCGTGCTTCTTCAGCGCCGACGAGGCTACGCGGGCCGCGGTGCCGGCCTCGTGGCGCAGCCTGGTCGTAGCCGACGACACGATCGTGGACCTTCCCGGTCTCGAGTTCACCGGCAAGCGGTGGAACTCGGTGCGCTCGTCGCTGAACCGGGCGGGCCGGGAGGAGATGACCTTCCGGATGACCCACCTCAAGGAGGAGTCGTGGGGCGTGCAGCAGCAGTTGCGGGCGATCTCCGAGATGTGGGTGGGTGACAAGGGGCTGCCCGAGATGGGGTTCACGCTCGGCACGCTCGTCGAGGCGGAGGACCCGGAGGTGCGTCTCGCCCTCGCGCTCGCCCCCAACGGCGACGTGGACGGGTTCCTGTCGTGGCTGCCCGTCTACGGCTCCGCGGGCGCCGTGCGGGGGTGGACCCTCGATCTCATGCGGCGCCGCGAAGGCGGCTTCGGGCCGGTGATGGAGTACCTCATCGGATCGTCGACGAGGCTCTTCTCGGAGGAGGGCGCCGAGATCATGTCACTGTCGGGCGCACCCCTCGCCCACGACTACCCTCCGGATGCCGGCATGATCGCGGCGCTCAGCGACAAGCTCGCCGACGCGCTCGAGCCGGTGTACGGGTTCCGGTCGCTGCACCGCTTCAAGGAGAAGTTCCATCCGCGGTACGAGACCATGTACCTGCTGTTCCGCGACGAGAGCGACCTGACGCGCATCGGCGGAGCCCTCACTCGGGCGTTCCTGCCCGACGCGACGCTGCGTCAGTTCGCCGGGGCGGGACTCGAGCTCGTGCGCGGCGACCGGGACTGAGGCCCACGCCGCGCCGCAGCGAGCGAGCGCGCTGGAACGGCGATCGCGCGCGACGAAGCCGCGGCACCCACCCATGGGATACCGCGGCTTCGACCGCGTGAAGCGATCGATCCTCCGCTCAGAGCGGGCGGATGTTCTCGGCCTGGAGGCCCTTGGGTCCCTGCGCGATCTCGAACTCGACGCGCTGGTTCTCCTCGAGGGAGCGGTACCCGCTCGACTCGATTGCGCTGTAGTGCGCGAAGACGTCTGCGCCACCCTCATCGGGAGCGATGAAGCCGAATCCCTTTTCCGAGTTGAACCACTTGACGGTGCCCTGCGTGCTCATTACTTGCCGTTCTTCGTTGATCTCGTCGCGATTGCGGCGATTGCAATCCAACGTAGTGAACAGGCGGGCGCGCGGCGAGACCCAGTTGCGAAGGTGACACAAATGTTGCACAGCATTCGTTCGCGGGACACGGACCATCGTCCGCCCGGGCTGAGCTTGGCTCGAAAGCCCGGGCGTCGACGGATCCCCCCGGATAGGCCACGTCGTAACGTGGACAGGGAACATCGTACCGATATATCAGTGCGAGAGCGAGGCCGGTTTCCTCAGTGTTTCCGCATCTTCGGACGGGGTCTCGCGGCCCTCTCGCGGTCCCCCTCAAGGCCCGCTCAAGCGGGTCTATGCACGTGAATCCTCCGGCGTACACTGGTGCCACTCATGAGTGCCCCCTTCGTCCCGCTCGAGCCGAGCCGCGCCGTCCTCGGAGACGAGGTGTACGCGCGCCTGGGTGAGGCGATCCTCGACGGACGGCTGGCCCCCGGCGAGCGCCTGCGCGACCAGGAGCTGGCGGAATGGCTGGGAGTCTCGCGCACGCCGGTGCGCGAAGCACTGCAGCGACTGGAGCGGGCCGGCCTGGTCGAGGTGTCGCCACATCGTTACACGCGAGTGTCGCACCCCCACCAGCAGAGCGACACCGTGGAGCTCGTCGCGTTCAACATGGGCCTGGCGGTGCGCATGGCCTCGGCACGCGCGGACGCCGACGCCCTCGACCTCGCACTGGAGCGCCTGGACGATGTCATCGCCGCCTCCCGCGCCAACGACCCGGACACCCTCGCGATGGCCAGCCACGCGTTCTTCTCCGTCGTCACACATGCGAGCGGCAACTTCGCGCTCCTGCAGTTCGTGCGCGAGTACGAGTTCGCGATCCGGCGCGACATGGTGGGCTGGCGACCGTTCATCGAATGCCCCATCGGCCGCACCGCGGCCTACGAGGAGTTCCGCGAGGCGTTCGTCTCCCGTGACGCCGATCGGGCCGAATCGCTGCTGCGCACCATTCACGGCCTCAGCTGACTTCCCGCCCTTCTCGGTGACGGATGCCGCGGCTACCGTGAAGCTCGTGAACCACATCGATCTGCGACCCCTGGACGACGACGACCTCGACGCCGTCTTCGAGATGATGCGCGACCGTGAGGCGATCACGATGGCCGCGTTCACCGCGGAGGACCCCGACGACCGCGCGGCGTTCGACGCGTGGATCGAACGGCAGCGCGCAACGGCCGACGTCCTCTCCTTCGTGGTCACCGAGAACGGCGGATTCGCCGGGACCGCGGCATCCTTCACCGTCGACGGCGACCGCGAGGTCACCTATTGGATCGCCCGCCACGCCTGGGGGCGGGGCGTCGCGACCGCGGCGCTGCGCCACCTGATCTCGCGCGAGCCCATTCGGCCGCTGTTCGCCCGCGTGGCCGCGCACAACGCCGCCTCCATCGCCGTCCTCACCAAGGTCGGCTTCACCGAGGTGTCGCGCAACGTCGACTTCGCCCCGGGCGTGGGACGCGAGATCGAAGAGATCGTGTTCGCACTGCCGCCCGCGCTCGACGGCGCGTGAGCGCGCCCGGCGTGCCGTGGTCGCACACGCAGCGGGTCGGGATCCCGCTTCGCTGCCCATCTAGGCTCAGGGCATGAGCGACCAGTGGCCGGCAGCCAACGGCAGTCCGCTCGACCTGCCCGGAGTGGATTCGTTGGGCGAGAGCATCTATCTCGCGGTGCTGCTGGAAGGTCGCGCACCGGCTGCCGCTATCGCAGCTCGCACGCAGGCCGACGAGGCGACGGTGCTGGCCCGTCTGGAAGAGCTGCGCACCGCGGGGCTGGTCACCCGCCTCGAGTCCGCTGACCCGGCCTACTCCGCCGTGGATCCGCGCTTCGCCATCCGTGCCCTCGCCGAGCACCTGACCGAACGCGGACAACGGCTGCGCGAGACCATCCCGATGCTCGCCGAGCACTTCGACGCGGCCTCGGAGTCGACCTCGGACGAGCCCCAGAGTCACTTCGTCACGGACCCGGACGCCGTTGCGGGCTGGTACGCCCGGCTGCAGCATCAGGCGAAGTTCGAGTTCCTCGCGTTCGATCGGCCGCCGTACGTTGCAGCCTCGTTCGATCCGTTCGAGTCGGCGGTACTCGCGCGAGGAGTGGAGTGGCGCGCCATCTACACGGTGTCGAGCTTCGATGAGGGCGCCACCTGGGAAGAAGTGGGCGAGCTCGCGGCGCAGGGCGAGCAGTCCCGGATCACCGATGATCTCCCGCTCAAACTCGTGGTCGTAGACGCAAGCATCGCGCTGGCCTCCCTCAGTCTGGATCCCGGAGGGATCAGCGCGCTCGTCACCTCCGCACCGCCCCTGGTCGCCGCACTGCGCAGCCTTTTCGAACACGAGTGGACGCGAGCCGTTCCGCTCGCCGTCGCCGCACCGCTCAGAGGCCTGCCCCAGACGAGTCGGCGCTACCCGTCCCCACCGGCCGACGCGCCCTCCGCCGAAGACGTCTCCATCGTCACCTTCATGGCGGTCGGCATGAAGGACGACGCCATCGCGCGACAGCTCGGAATCTCTCCGCGCACGCTCCGGCGCCGCAGCCAGGAGCTGATGGCTGCGCTGGGTGCGAGCAACCGCTTCCAAGCCGGCGTCGAGGCGAACCGCCGGGGATGGATCTGACCTTGGTGTAACACCCGTGTTTCACCATCTGGCCGCTCGCGGTCATTGACCGGATCCGGCCAGCGCCGGCTGCGCTCAGCCTCGCAGAATGAGGTCCAGCTCGGCCCACACGGGGTCGACACGCATCCCCGAGGACGTTCTGTGACCTTCTCAGCTCGTCGCGCGACCGCGATCGCCGCAGTCGCCGCACTCCTGTCCAGCCTCGCACTCGCCACGACGCCCGCGGCAGCCGCTGCCACGGACGAGTTCGAGGCCGGTCGATACATCGTCACGCTCAAGGGCGCGGCCGTGGCGACATATCGTGGCACGATCCCGTCCTACCGGGCGACGCAGCCCGAAGACGGCAAGAGCCTGAACCCGCGCGCCAAGGCCGCGGCTGCGTATGCCGACCACCTCGTCTCGCAGCAGAAGGCCGTCGCCGCCGACGCCGGAGCCGAGATCGTGACCTCGTACACCCTCGCGACGAACGGCTTCGCCACGGCGCTCAGCGCTGAGCAGGCGACGGAGATCGCGGCGGACCCGCGGGTGGCGTCGATCGTCGAGGACGAGCTCCTGCACCTGCAGGCCGCGACACCATCCACGGACTACATCGGGCTCAGCGGAGACAACGGGGTGTGGGCGTCGCTCGGGGGCGTCCAGAACTCCGGCGAAGGCGTGGTGGTCGGTGTCATCGACTCCGGTATCGCACCGGAGAACCCCTCGTTCGCCGGTGAGGCCCTCGCGTCGGCGTCCGGCGACGCGCCCTACATGGATGGTGACACCATCGTCTTCGACAAGGCGGACGGGACGCAGTTCCGCGGAATCTGCCAGGCCGGTGAGGCCTTCGACGCGGGCGACTGCTCGACGAAGCTCATCGGCGCGCGCTACTTCGTCGACAGTTACGGCGCGGACTACATCGGGCGCGATCGCGGCGAGGTGTTGTCACCTCGCGACGCCAACGGGCACGGTTCGCACACGGCGAGCACCGCCGCCGGCAACAACGGCGTGTCCGCCTCCGTCGCCGGCCGTGACCTCGGCGAGATCTCGGGAGTCGCACCGGCGGCGAAGGTCGCCGTGTACAAGGCGTGCTGGAGCGGACCCGCCGCCTACGACGACGGATGCATGACCGGCGATCTTCTCGCGGCCATCGACGCGGCCGTCGCCGACGGCGTGGACGTGATCAACTACTCCATCGGCGGCGGCGGGGCGCTGAGCACCGTGGCGCTGACCGATCAGGCATTCTTCGGTGCTGCGGCCGCCGGCATCTTCGTCGCGGCATCGGCGGGCAACGACGGCCCGGCCGAGTCCACCGTCGACAACGCCGCCCCGTGGATCACCACTGTCGCGGCCAGCACGATCCCGAGCTACGAAGCGACCGTTCGCACCGGCGACGGCCAGGCCTACGCCGGCGGCAGCATCGCCGACGTGGAAGGGGTCACCGGGCGCGTGATCGCGGCGGCGAGCGCCGCCTCCGAAGGCGCGGCGAACCCTCAACTGTGCGGCCCGGACACCCTCGACCCGGTGAAGGCGGCCGGCGCCATCGTCCTGTGCGAGCGGGGTGTCGTCGACCGGGTCGCCAAGTCCGCGGAGGTGGCACGTGCGGGAGGCATCGCCATGATCCTCGTGAATCCGACCACGAACTCGATCGACCTCGACATCCACGCCGTTCCGACCATCCATGTGGACGCCGACGTCTACACCGCACTTTCCGCCTACGCGAAGGTCGAGGGCGCGACGGCGACGTTCGAGGACGGGAACACCACGGGACGTCCCTCACCGGTCGCTCCTCAGCTGGCCGGCTTCTCATCCCGCGGCCCCGTCCTCGCGGACGGCGGAGACATCCTCAAGCCCGACATCACCGCGCCCGGCGTCGCCATCCTCGCCGACGGACGCAACAGCGAAGGCGGTGCCCCGGCGTTCGAGCTGCTGTCGGGAACGTCGATGGCTTCGCCCCACATCGCCGGGCTGGCGGCGCTGTACCTCGGCGCCCACCCGCACGCCGCGCCGTCCGAGATCAAGTCTGCGCTCATGACCACGGCGAGCGACACGCTCAATGCGGACGGCTCGGCCTACACCGACCCGTTCGGTCAGGGAGCCGGTCAGGTCCGGCCCGCCAGATTCCTCGACCCCGGCCTGCTGTTCCTCAACGGCGTGGCCGACTGGAACGGCTACGTGCAGGGCATCGGCGCCGCCGACCTCGGCGTCGAGCCGATCGACCCATCCGACCTCAACCTCGCGTCGGTCGCGGTGGGCAGCCTCGCCGGCGTGCAGACCGTCACCCGCACGGTGACGGCCACCCGCGCCGGGTCGTACAGTGCGAACGACGTGTCGATCCCCGGCGTCGAGGTGAGCGTCAGTCCGACCCGTATCGACTTCGCCGGCGCGGGCGAGGAGAAGACATTCACCATCACGTTCCGCCGCACCAGCGCACCGCTCGACGCGTTCGCCACGGGCACGCTGCGCTGGTCGGGGTCGGACGGTGACACCGTGGTGATCCCGCTGGCCGTCCGTCCGAGCATCATCGCCGTGCCCAGAACTGTGACCGGCGAAGGCGAGTCCGGAACCGTGGAGATCCCCGTCGCCGCGGGCGAGACGATGGATGTGGATGTCACTGTCGCCGGACTCGTGCAAGGGCGCGTGGTCCGCGGCACGGGGACCGCCGGTTCGGCAGCGGACCGTCACGTCGTCGTTGTCCCCGACGGCACGACGACCGCGCGTTTCGAACTCGCTGGGGAGGTTGCCGCGAGCGACCTCGACCTCGCCCTGTACAAGGTCGACGAGTTCGGGGGTCTGCTCTACCTCGACCAGGCGACCTCACCCGGCCCCGAGGAGGACATCGTTCGTCGTGACCTCGAACCCGGCCAATACGTCCTCGACGTGTCCTTCCTCAGCGGCGACGGCGACCTCGACTACGAGCTGACGACCTACCTCCTGGGCGGCGACCCCGACGTGGGCGAACCGAAGATCGACCCCGCGAAGCTCAACCTGCAGCTGGGTGAGACGTCGCCGGCCAAGGTGACGTGGAACGGTCTCGCCCAGGGGTCCCGCTACTACGGCCGCGTGCTGTTCGGATCGACCGGTGCGAGCACCGACGTGTACGTGCGGACGTCTGGGGAACCGGCGGCCGCTCCAGGGGAGCCGGCGCTCAGCGTCTCCCCTGGCTATGTGCGCCCCGGCCGCACCTTCACGGTGGCGACGACCGGGCTCCCGGCGAATGCCGCGTATGAGATCACGCTCGACGACGCGACCGTGGTCCGCGGCCTGAGCGCGGACGACGGATCGGCCGCACGCCGGCTCACGCTGCCCGAGGACGCGGCAGAGGGAACCCACACGGTGACCGTGTCCGCGGGACGGATCACTCTCGCCGGGTCGCTCGTTGCCAGCCATGTGATCGTGCACGATGTGTTCGAGAACGTCGAATACCTTCAGGACGGCGGAGCGTCCGTCTCCGCCGAGGTCATGTTCGGCGGCGCCGGCACGGTGCACACGACGATGACCAGCACCGGTGGCACCGAAGCGATGCGCGAGGACCTCGAGGTGTACAGCGACCCGATGTTCGACGCGGATTCCGCGCGGACCTCAGCGGTACCGCTCACTCCGGGCGCGTATGTGGTGCGTGCATGGATAGACGGGGTGGACGGGCCCGCGCTCCTCAGGGAGCGTGCGTTCACCGTGGAGGAGACCGCGCCCAGCGCGCTCACCCTCACGCAGAACCCCGACGACGAGAACTCCGTCGACCTCGTCTACGACAACTCCGTCGGTGCCGTCACTCAGGCGACGATCCGCTCCAAGACGTGCGCCGGTCCGGTCGTGTTCGGCTCGGTGTGGATCGACAAGCCGAGGGTGACGGCCACATTCGATCTCACAGGAATCACCGGCGTCGACGTGCTCGTGGATGGTCAGCTCGCCGGCTCCTACGCCAACCCGGGCAACGCGCGGTGCGCATCCGAAACGCACGTGTCGCACGACTTCTGGGTCGTCGCGGCGGCACCGCCAGCCGACGAGGCCGAACGCGCGGCGGCGGGCATCGAACTCACGGTCAGCAACCGCTACCCGGCATACAGCAGCGGGTTCGACCTGTCCGCCGGATACGGCGCCGACATCTACGGCCCGCGGTTCCACAGCGAGCAGGTCGGCCACGACAGGGTCACCGAGCCTGGGCCCGTCGTGAGCCGAACCTTCCCCGCGGACGAAGGCACGCCGTTCTGGGTCCGCGCGAAGTACGAGGTGCTGACGCCTGACATCCACCTCTCGGCGCACCGAGTGGTCTACGCCTCCGCGCTCACCCCCGCAGACCTGCAGCCGGTCGTGGATCCGGTGGACCCCGGAACGGAGCAGCCGACCCCGGGGACGGACGAGCCCGGCGCGGGGACGCCGAGCGCGGGCGCGCCGGAGGGACAAACGGGCGCCGGCGGCCTCGCGGCGACCGGCGGGACGATTGCGACGACGGCGGTCATCGTGGCGGTCATCGCGCTGACGCTCGGCACGGCGCTTGTCATGGCGCGTCGACGGCGCCGAGCCTAGGGGTTCGTCAACGGAGGGTGGCGCAAGCCTCAAACCCCGAAGAGAACACGAACTCGAGCAGCCCCGAAAGGGGCTGCTCGAGTCGGGCCGGTCATCGCGAGCGCAGATCCGGGGCATCGGAGCGACCAACTCCGTGCGAAAACGAAGAAGCCGGTCGGAGGTTCTGACCTCCGACCGGCTACTTTCCGCAATTCAGTGAGAACCGCTGCTCGTAAAATCGAACAGGGCCCGCTGTGGCTCTGTAACTTTTTCCGCGAGCCCAGGCGGCTCAAGGGGTCGCGGAACCCCGTTCCAGGCGCTTTCCGCGGTAAGGCGCCACGCTTTCCAGCAAAGTGCAGCAACTCCAGGTCAGTAACGTTTTTCGCAGGTTGAGGATGCGAGGTACTGGAGGCATCCTCGTTGCCGCCGCACTGCGTCCGATTCGGAGTCGCTCGGTCTTCCATGCCACACGTATGCGCGGTCCCGATCCGAGTAGCGCTCGCGGCGCAAGGCGGTCCGGCCGGCCGGTCGACCCGCGCAGACCACCTAGGCCAGGGCATGTGGCCGACCTGGGCTGTCGCACCAGGCTGGCCATCCTGTTATCCCGAGTCGCGACGTTGGCTGGCTGCTGGCCGAGACCACGCCGCCCAGTCGGACCTGCGCATCGCTGTTCACGGTCGGGGCGTGTTCATCGAAGCCAAGCCGGTCGCGGGCAGATCAAACAGGCGTCCCGATGGCGGGAGCGCTCCGAGAGTCTGATCGCCGCGGCTGCACGGGAAGAAGCCAGCCGGCTGGCCGCACGCATCCTTGACGTCGATGCCGCGGTCAAGATCAACCAGGCGCGGATGACTGAGCTGATCAGGCAGAGTCCGCCTCGCCGCTGCTCGAGAGGACCGGCATGATGTGGGGATGGCGAAATCTCCACGGATCCGATTCGCGTTCCGGATCACGTCCGGCCCGCACACGGGCCTGACGGTCGGGCAGTTTGTGGTCTGGTGCCACGGGGAGGACACCTACATCGCCGATGCAGGCGTGACGAGCTGGAAGACGTCGCTGCACGGCGAGGTCGCCTGGCGGACCGCGGAGACCAAGGAGAGCAATCTCTCGCCCGACGCCCGCCTGCCTGCCGGCGTTGACCGCGCGCCCTGGAAGTACGCACCCCCCGAGTTCGTCGATGGACACCGACGCGCGTTCGTGATCGGCGCCTATCGATCAGCCCTCGGTCACTGGCCGGTGCCCGCACGATACGAGACCATCGAGGTCGCCGACCGCTGGGACGAGCTGACCAAGGCGAACGTGTGGATGACGCAGCCGGGTTTCGATGTCCCGGCGCCGCCTGATCGTGTGGGTCCGACTCTCGAGCTCACGAACGGCGTTCGCGTTTGGGTGGGGCGGGGTCGTGAGGAGCTGGAGGCAAGCGACCCGGAGCCGGTTCCGGTCTCAGCGATCCTCGAACCGCAGGTCCCCGGCGTCCACGATGTCACCGCGCCGGGAATCCTGATCCGCGGCGTGCACCTGGCCCCGTCGACTCCCCAGGAGTGAGCTCCCTGGTGCTCGCGACGGATCGTGCAGAATGTGGAACGGGTGGTGACGACGAGGGGTGAAATTGGCGGGCAGCGGGGACGATGCGGACGGCGAGGCTGCCACGGCAAGCTATTCGGAGTCCGTGCAGGACAGTCGTGCCGGCGAGCGGTTCCATCATGTGTGGGCTGCGGTCCAGTCGCTAAAACTCCTCGACCAGCGATCGGGGCTGCAGACGATCTGGATCGAGGGGGCCGCCGGCGACCCGGTCGCCGGCGACGAGATCATCGACATCGCCGAATACTACGGACCAACTCCAGGCGAAATCGACCACGTCGTCGTTCGTCAGCTGAAGTACTCCACCAAACGCCGCACCACGAACCTCGGCCTGTCAGACCTGCGGGATACCCTCCGCAAGTTCGCGATGATCGACACACGCAGCGCGAAAGTGTTCCGGGTGCCCCGCACCGCCACCGTCCGGTACAGCGTCGTCACCAACCGGCCCATCGGACCGAAATTGGCCGGGGCGCTCGACCGCATCCGCGCCGGCGCGCCTGCCACCCCCGGCTCCACCCAGCGGAAGATCCTGGAGCTGCTTCCAAAAGACCCCGCCGAGGCTGCCGCGTTGTGTCACCGCATCAGCTTCCACAGCAACCCGGAAAGCCTCGCCGCACTGAGGACACGTCTCGGACTTGACTCCGCGCGGCTCATGGGAGGCGCCGACCCGGGCACCCAAGCGTTGCTCGTCGAGGCCGTCAGTTCCCGGACCAGCGGTGAAATCAAGACGGGCCTGCAGCTGGCAGACATTGCCGCCGCATTCCGTGTCGACCCTACCGAGCTGCTCCCCGCCCCGTCGCTCCTCAAGAACGACCCGCAGGCGCTGCCTCGTGCGTGTTACAACGACATCGCAGACCAGATCCTTGCCAGCGACCGCCCGGTGTTGGTCACCGCTGACGGTGGTGCGGGCAAGAGCACGTTCGCCACCCAACTCTCCGGGCTGGTCTCCGATCGTGCGGACGTGGTCGTGTACGACAGTTTCGGCAACGGTGAATACCGCGCCGCGAATCACTATCGTCACCGTCACCGGGACGGGCTCGTGCAGATCGCGGCGGAGATCGCAGCCCTCGGACTATGCTCCCCACTGGTCCCGGCACGGGGCACCGAAGCACCCGAGTACGTGAAAGCGTTCGAGGCCCGCCTCACCGAGGCGGCGGCGCGCCTAGCTGCCTCCTCCCCCGGCAGGAAGCTGATCCTTCTCGTCGACGCGGCCGACAATGCTGCCGCGGCTGCCGAAGCTGAGCCCGGTGACCGCACATTCGTCCGCGACCTGCTCCAGATGACGCCGCCACCGAACGTCCATATCGCACTAACATGCCGCCCGTATCGGGTCGGCCTGCTCCACCCGCGCCCCGACACGAAGCCGTTGGAACTCCCCGAGTTCTCACTCGCCGAGTCCACGGCCCTGCTGCGTGCACGCTTCACCGACGCGACCGACAGCGACGCCGTCGAATTCCACCATCGAACCTCCGGGAACCCGCGCACCCAAGCCCTGGTGCTGGAGGATACCCAAAGCCTCGACGAGTGCCTGCGGTCCCTCGCCGGCGCTGCCGCGTCCGGCGGGAATGCCATCACCCAGCTGCTGACCACCCGACTGGACCACATCTTCGCAGAGGCCGGGAAGGATAAAGAGATACTGGAGCGCACCGGTCAGCTTCTCGCGACGCTCCGGCCACGGATCCCGGTGCCGGTGCTGGCGTCGCTGAGCGGCGGTGACCCGCACCTCATCAAAAGCTTCGTGGCTGACCTGGGGCGCGGCCTGCTCATCGATGAGGATGCGGTGCAGTTCCTCGACGAGCCCACCGAGACGTTCTTCCGCGAGCGATACAAACTGACCCCGCGCACCGCGGGCCGTCTCGCAGAACAACTCACCGAGCTCTCCGCATCAAATGCGTACGCCGCAGCGTCATTGCCGCAGGTGCTGTGGGAGGCCGGCCGATACGACGACCTGATGACGTTGGGCGTGTCCGACGACGCGTTGCCGGACACCGGCGAGGTGGAGCGACGCCAGATCGCTCAACTGCGCACCGCATTCGCACTGCGTGCCGCGTTCAAACTGCAACGGCCGGCGGATATCGTTCGTCTGGCCCTGCTGGCCGGTTCCGTCGCCGCAAGCGGGGACCGCCGCTACCAGCTGCTCCGCAGCGTCGCCGACCTGACCGGCGACTTCATCGACAGCGCGACCATCGACGAGTTGCGCGCTGCCCGACTGCTGCCCAGCGAATGGCCGGGCTCCGCGCTGGGCGCGGAAGCACTGATGCTGGCGGTGAAGGCCGACCGAGTCGGTGAGGCGCGCAGCCGGCTGCGCGCGTCCATCGGTGCGATGCGCGCGTGGGTGCGCACGCCCCGCGAGCACGGTACCGAGCACGTCACCGCCGCGCAGACCGCGCAAGTCGCGCTGGCAGCCGTGTACGTCGACGGGCCAGCGGCAGCGGCGGCGTTCCTGCAACAGTGGCAGCCTGCCCGATGGGTGCTGGAGACCAGTGCGCTGGTGGTGGCCATGCTCCTGTCCCGAGGGGATCGCGGACACGCCACCACGTTCGGTGTTGCGTCGCGGTCCGCGGCGCTCAGCATTGGCGTCGCCGCGGAACTGCAACGGCTGGGGCTGGCGATGGACGCCGAGCAGACCACGGTCGCGTGGGACACGCTCCGCGGCGAACCTGTGGACTTCAACGTGGGCGACTTCGCTCACCAGGGCGTCGCGGACGCGATCCCCCGCGGTGTGGCATGGATCGCCGCCTGCGCCGTCCGCTCCGGCATCGCCACACCGACGCAGGCGGCCCACCTCGTCGAGGGGTACCTGCCCGCCACACCGCCGAACAGTCTGGGTGACCGGCTCGGGCGCGACCATTCCGGGCTGCTGCATGCCTACGCGCTTCACGCGCGACTGACCGGCTATGCCCTCAGCCTCGAAGACCTCCTCCCGCCGCCTACCGACGACAACCGTCGCGACGACTCCGACCGCGACCGTCGCCGGGGAGAGCTCACACCGATGCTTCCCTGGCTCGACCAGTGGGCACGGTGGAGTCTGGCCGACGCGGGCGACGACGAGAGCCTCGCCCTCATCCGCACATATCCCACTCACAGGTCCGGCTACGGCGACAGGGTCCTGCTGCGCCGCATCGCCGGACCGATCGCCGCGCAGCTTGCCCGGGACACGCAGGCGTCCGAGATCGTCGAGCAGTTCGGGCTTGTCCTCGCAGCCGCATCCCACCATTCGGGCTCGGGCGTGGCCGCGGACATGGTGGCTTGTCTGCACGGCGACAGCCGGTACGCGGGCCCCGCCTACGCCTGTCTGAGTGCCGCCGCAGAGGCCGCAGAGCAAGAAAAGCAGCAGGCTGACGCGATGGCCAGCGACCTCGTCGAACTCGCCCGCGCCGTCTACGCCTTCGACCGGGAGGAAGCGCGCGGCTACTACGAACGGGCCGTCGACGTGGCCTCACGGGTCGGTGATGATGTGTGGGATCGGTGGACGGCCATCCTCACCGTCGCCGAAGCCGCCAGCACCGACGATGAGCGGGATGCGTACCTGCTCGCTGCACGCATCGGGCGCACCGCGGAGGCGTTGCAGCCGTACATGGATGACGGCTTCGACGACCGCGCGCTCATCCGCACCGTCCGCCATCTGACGGACGCCCGGGGGTTGGCGTTGCTCAGCCAGTGGCGGGACCGTCGGTTCGGGCTGTTCGAGTACATGGTGCTCTCCCTGGTGGAGGAGGATTCCGGACTGTTCACCGACGCGCCTCATCTCGCGATCGCGTTCACCCCGTTCAGCGACCGAATCGCCGCCAGTCCGCTCGTGGCCGCCCTGGAAGACCAGGGGACCCTGGATGAACGCCGGTTCCAGCTCATCCGGCGGTTGCAGTGGGTGAGGGGCACCGACCTCGACGGCGAGCAGCTCGGCACCGCGCTCGCAACCCGCTTCCGCATCCCCTCACTCAGCGACCCGATCCCGTCGAATTCGCCCGGGGTGACCAGTTCGTCCCTCGGCGACGGGAGATACCAGCTGGAGCTCGAGGAAAGGGAGTCGACCCTTCGCGACCGGCTCGGACAGCTCGACATCACCACCGTCGACGGTATGACCATGGCGGCGGCGGCGCTGGCCGACGCTCACGCCGGTTCCGACGTCACCGCCCTGGTCGAGAAGATCTCGACACAACCGGCGAACGAGTGGGGCAAAATCGTGCGTGCATTCCACGACAGCGAGGCCTTCAGCGCACGACAGCAGCTGGACTTCCTGAGACTCGTCGGATCGCTGCCGTCGAACAGCCTCGCCCTGAAACGCGCCCTGAAGGAGTTGGCGGAGACGTACATCACTGCCAATGCGACCGGCATCGTGTCCGGGTACGGCTACCGCGTCGCGGAGCTTGACGAACTCGCTGCGCTCCTCGGCACCCAACCGCGTAACACCCTGCTGCGTGCGGTGGCGGCGGCTGAACCGGCGAACATCGTGTCGTCCGCGGACGCCTGCTACCGACTGGCTGGCAACCTCGCCCCGCTGATGACCTCCACTGAGGCGACGGCCGGTCTGCGACGGGCCCTGGACCTGGTCGACGCCGCTGTCGAGATGGCACCCTGGCGTGATGACATGACGGTGATTCCATCAACCACGCAACTGACGGCCGCGACCGCAGGGTTCCTGTGGTCGGCGCTGGCCGACCCGCGGGGCTCGATGCGGTGGCGGGCGACCCACGCGGTTCGTTTCCTTCTCGAGTACCGGGACGAGGAATTCGCCTACGCCCTCGCGGGCCTCGCGTCCGCCCCAGACGCGCCGGGTGGTTTCGTGGAGTCGCAGTTCCCGTTCTACCGAATGCATGCGGTGGAGGCCCTGCTCGTCGCGATCGAACGTGCCGCGGTCGCTGACCCGAGTGCGGTGGTTTCGCTGCTGTCGGTGGTGGCAACGCTGTGCGCGCAGCACCCGGATCACCTGCGTATCCAGCACCTGGGCGCACAGATCGGCCTTCACACCGGGAGCCCTGCGCTGGCGGACACCGGAATCCCCCTCCGCCCCGTCCGGGTCGTCGGTTGGGACGACATGCCCCACGCACCGAGACCGTGGGGCCACGACGCACCCACCTCGGAGTTCCAGTTCCACTTCGACACCGACGAGTACTCGCTTGGCCCACTGTCCGAATCGTTCGGCGTCGACCACGCCGACACGCTGAACGCGGCCAGCAACCTCATCCTCGACGAGTGGAACCTCCGCGGACACCCCGCACTGGACGCGGACCCACGACACACCGGCCGCGCATACGGGAAGGAGGAGACCTTCTTCCGCAAGGGTGAGGTGCCCACCGCGGAGGACTTCGAGTACTACCTCGCCTATCACGCGGCGCTGACGGTGGCCGGCCGACTGACCCGCCACGAGTCGCCGGTGCAGAGCGCCGACGACGAGAACCCCCGATTCGCCCGATGGTTCGCAGATTACGATCTCGCCCGCAACGACCGCTGGTGGATTTCGGACGCCCGCCGTCCCACCCCCGCCGGCCTTGGCCACACCTCACCCACGGCCGCCGACTGGCGATGGAATGTCTCCGCCGACGACTTCCAGAACGCGTTCCTCGGCGAGGACGGGTGGGTCACGGTGCGCCAGTCGGCGCGCAACGAAGCGTACGGCGGGCGAGAGCGGATCATCGTGACCAGCGCGCTCGTCGACCTGCGCACAGCCCGTGCCCTGGTCCGTGCACTGCAGACCGCCCCGTCGTTGCAGAGTCACCGTCTGCCATTCACAGACTACGACGACGACCTCGAGGTCGGGCCGTACATTCTGCGTGGCTGGATCCAAGACGACAACAGCGAGACCGGCGCGGACCATCGAGACCCGTTCGCAGAGGACATCACCTATCCGACGCCGAGGCCGAGCCAGTGGGTGCGGGACCTTCTTCACCTCTCAGAAGCACCGAACGGGCTGGACTGGATTGCGGCCACCGAGCCGACACCCGTTGCCGTGGCGGAAGCTTGGGCGTTGAAAGAAGGCGGCCGTGACCCGCGCGGGCCGGAAGGCACTCGGCTGCGGGTGACCTCGGCTCTGCTGGCGGAACTTTCCGCGAAGACGCAATCCGCGATCATCGTGGAAGTCCGCTTCGACCGCGACCCGGAAACACGCAGCTACCATCGTTCCGACGAACAACTGGGGTTCCTCGATGACTATGTCCGATACTTCTCCTACACCCCCGACACGGGATGGCGCGACTATCTCGGCCGTCCTCTCGCTCGGTGAGCGGATCGCGGCCACACTCGATGAGGACGACCTGCTTTCGCAGTGGATGGCGCACCACATCGCCGAACGTCTGACCGTGCTCGAGACGCTGCAGGGCGCGGAACGCGCCACCGCGGAGAACGAGCTCGTCGATCACATCCTGCGCCTCTGGGAGCACCGCCACGGGGCGATGTTCGGTGAGTACCCGTTGGACCTTTCCGAAAGCGTGATCCGCGCGGTCGCCCGGCTCGACCCGAAACCCGGGGATGCGTTCTTCGGTGCCTTCGGCTTCCTGCCATCGCCGAGCGCCGAGGAAACCCGACTCGACACGCACCTGTGGATCGCGCAGTCGCTGGACATCGAGGTCGGCAGGCTCATCCGCCAGCTCGTCATCCTTGCGGCAGAGTCCGCGGCGGACACCGAGGCAGCCTGGGTGGAGGCGGCGCGGGAAGCGGACACGGACCCGTTCCTCCACATCCGCGACCTACTGGAACAGTACGGTTCGGAGGCTGACGTTGAGGAGGCCGACCCTCGCGCGGCAGGCCGGGCACAAATCGCGGCGCATGCAGCACGCATCCGCGAACTCCTCGCCCCGCTCGCACCGCCAGGCACCGAGTAGCATCCAACGGTAGCGCCCATCGTGAAGCACCACATTCGCGGTGAGTTGACGGGCCAACGGATGGTGCATTCCTCCCAGTTGGCCTCCGAGGTGCTGTCAGCGCTGCGCCAGGTGGATGACGTCGCTTACCTGCGTTGGGCGACGGTGACAAACAACATCCGGATCGGACGACCGTTCGCCGTGGAGGTCGCCGACTTGCTCTACGCCCCGTGGCCGCGCACGCATTAGTACGCGAACAGGGCGGCTCCTGTGCGCTTGTTGCCGTCACCGAACGGGTGGTCCTTCACGATCATGTACAGGAGGTTGGCGGCCTTCTCTTGCGCGCTCGGGTAAAGCTCCTGTCCCATAAAGGTCTGGTCGATCTGACCGAGGACTCCATGGATGGAGTCGTCCTTCGTGACACCGAGCCGCTCATCATTCGGGAACCTTTCCCGCAGCTGCGCAACTATCAGCTCAACATCTTCGAGGTCCATCCGCTCAGTGGCGGCGACCTCGGTCGGTGGTACCAACTCGCCGCGGTCGTGGTCGGCCAAACGGTCGAAGTCGCCGGTGTACCGCTGCATGATGCGGCCGAGGCTTGCCAAGTGCTCATCACTCGAGGTCGCAAGAAGGTCGGCGACCGCGTCGACGTGACGCACGCGTGCGACGTTCTGATCCAGAATTCTCTGACGCAGGACGCTGGTTGCCCACCGACGGAAGTGCACACCACGTGGCGAATGCACGCGATAACCGACCGAGATGATCGCGTCGAGGTTGTAGTGCTGGACGCGTCGAGCAACCTCTCGCACTCCCTCACGTCGAACCATTAAGAAATTCTGAATAGTTGAGCCGTCCAGCTCACCATCATCCGCGGCCCGCTTCAGATGCATGTTGATGTTAGGGACTGTCGAACCGAGCATCTCCGCCATCTGTACCTGGGTTGCCCAAACTGTTTCTCCGTCGAAGCGAACTGGCAGAGACACAGCCCCGTCCGCGGACGAATAGCGCTCGACGTGGACCACGTTGTCGATGGGCAGTTGCCCTTCGGATGGAGTGTGGGTCTTCGGTGCGAACGACTGGCGGTTGGACTTCATGCTGGTCTTGCGGCGGGGCTGCGCGGAGCTCACGACTCTCCTCATCTCGGGAACGCCGCGCACTCTGACACGTTAGCTGCGCGGTCCTCCCGCCTACGCGCTGGCGCGAGATTCGGAAAGACGTCTACGAGTCGATTCCCGTCAGAGCCCCTCTCCGAAGCGCCGCGGACGCGCGGTCCGCCTCGAGCTCCCGGCAGGCTCGTTGCGCGACCCGGGCGCGGGCCGAATCGCTGAACGTCAGGGGAAGCCTGACGGCCGAGGCCAGGTTGCGATGGGACTATCGCGCGATGGTGCGCATGCGGATGATCCGGATCTCACTGCGGATCGGGCCGGCGACGCGCATTATCTGTCGCCACGTCACCGGTGCACCCACCCGACTCCCCGAACCAGTAGTCGGATACGTGGCAGGACTTCACGGACCCCCGGATTTCGTACAGTCCAGCCACGGGTGTCGATGCCGTCGACCCGCATCCCCTGCCGACCTTCGAGACGCTGAGTGTCCGCCGCCTGATCCGGCTGGGCCCGGGCCTGGATCGAACGGACGCCAACGGGGCCGGGCGCGGATGCGCGCCCGGCATCGCCACCAAGCGGACCCTCAGTCGCGGGACGGGGCGCCTCCTTCCGTCACCCGAGGTGCACCCGCGCCGCGCTGACGGTCGCGCTCGATCAGGCGACGGTTCTGAATAGGCTTGCCGCATTTTGAAGGGCACCACAGACCCGCGAGCGGCACCGAGCCGGCAGCAGGCTCGCCGGTGCAGTGTCGGGGGCGCTGCAGACGACGCAGGGGTCGAGTACCGGCGCGGCGTTGCCGCGCATGCCGTCAGTTGCGGGCTCTCTGAGTAGGACGGTCGGAGTCAGGGACCGCATCCTGGTCACGGCGTTCCACGAGGCGTCGGCGGCTGACTGCGACCTGCTCACCTCCGACATCGCGCGTTGGCTCGACACCGGGTCGGGCGGCGTGGCGTTTGCTCCTGGACGGGCTGGACGAGACCCACGACGATCGTCGACGCGTCGTCACCGAGATCGAGACTCTGCTGCGAAATACAGACGGTTCAGCAGCAGTCGCTGCACTACTGATCAGGGACCGGGCGCAGCCCCGGGTCGATGCGGATGAGAGGGATGGCGGCCGTCACCGGTTCGAGTCCGGACAGCCGCGAAGGCGACACCAACTTGGCGACGCGTTCGTTGCTCATGAGCCCTGCCTCTTCGACGAGTTCGGCGATGCTTCGCCCGGTCAGCAGGGCATTTTTCGCGAGCGCGGAAGCGGCGACGTATCCGATGTATGGCGTGAGGGCGGTCACCACCCCAACCGACGATGCCGCCATCAGCTGCAGGCGCTCGATATTCGCGGTGATCCCCACCACGCAATTCTCACGAAGCGTCCGACAGGCGCCCGTCATCCAAGCCAAGCTCTGCAACAGGGAGTGCGCGATCACAGGTTCGAACGCGTTCAACTGCAACTGGCCGGCTTCGGCCGCCATCGTCACGGTGGTGTCGGCACCGGCGACCGAGAACGCCACCTGGTTGACTACCTCGGGGATGACTGGGTTCACCTTTCCGGGCATGATGCTCGATCCGGCCTGGCGTGGCGGGAGAGAGATCTCTCCCAATCCGGCTTGCGGGCCGCTGGAGAGCAGGCGGAGGTCGTTGCAGATCTTGCTGAGTTTGATCGCCGCGCGCTTGAGGGTGCCCGACAGGCTCATGAACACGCCTGCGTCGCTGGTCGCCTCAACGAGGTCGACTGCGGTGACGTGGTCGAAGCCGGTGAGCTGGCGCAGGTGGTCGCAAACCGAGTCGGCGTAGTTGGGGTCCGCGGTGATCCCGGTGCCGATTGCGGTCGCTCCGAGATTGATCTCCCACAGCAATGGCAGCATGTCCCGCAGTCTCTGTGCATCCTCGGCCAGTGTGGTGGAGAAGCCCCGGAACTCCTGCCCCAACGTCATGGGTACAGCGTCCTGCAACTGGGTGCGACCGACCTTGAGCACGTCGATGAACTCTTCGCCCTTGGCCGCGAACGCTGCGCGGAGGAGTTCATGTTCCGTAAGCAACCGCTCGACGGCGAAGCAGAGCGCAAGCTTGACGGCCGTCGGGTACGTGTCGTTGGTGCTTTGGCTGCGGTTGACGTCGTCCAACGGATGGAGGATGTCGTAGGCACCGCGGTGGTGCCCACGCTGCTCGAGAGCGATGTTCGCGATCACCTCATTGGTGTTCATGTTCGTGGACGTGCCCGCGCCGCCTTGCACCACGTCCACGACGAACTGCTCGTGGAATTCTCCGGCTCGAACACGCTGGCAGGCGTTGTCGATCCACTCCGCCTTCGTAGGCTCAAGAACCCCGATGTCGCGGTTCGCGCGCGCCGCTGCCTGCTTCACGATCACCAGCGCGTCGATCAGGTCCGGGTGGATGGAGATGGGTCGGTGTGAGATCGGGAAGTTCTGCAACGCCCGCGAGGTATGAACACCCCAGTACGCGGTGGCGGGGATCTCGACCGCACCCAGACTGTCCGTTTCGACGCGGGTCGCGTCACGGCGAGACAAGACGCGACTCCCCGATAGTGCGATTCGGGACATGGTGCCCGTCGTACGCGTCGAACGCGAGTGCGGCCGCCCCGACGAGCGGTCCTGACCCGGCGAGACCAGTGCCGGAGATGATGATGTCCGCGGTATGCGGCAACAACGACTCGTCACGCACCGCCGCTGCGACGAGATCGACGTAGTCGTCCGCGACCTGCACGAACCCACCGGCGATAACGGCGACTTCAAGGTCGAGCAGCGTGGAGACCGACGCGACAGCACTGCCAATGGCCGCCGCGGAACGTTCAACGGCGGCGCGCGCGACCGGCTCCCCGGCGGCGTAGGCGCGCGCAAGGTCCTGCCCTGTGGACCCGGTCCACCCCCGTTCCTGCGCCCACTCCACGGCGCGCGGGCCGGAGGCGAGGTGCTCGACGGTTCCTGCGTGGGGTGATCCGCCGCCGCGGCGCTCGATGCGCATCTGACCAACGTGCCCGGCGTTGCCGCTTCGACCGGTGATGGGGCGGCCGTCGATGATTACCCCGCCGCCGACCCCGGTGGATACGACTAACGCGAGCACTGTCCCGTGGCCGCGTGCGGCGCCGAATCGATGCTCCGCGAGCGCGACGCAGGTCCCGTCGAGCGCGAGCGAGATCGGCGCATCGACGACGTCGGCGAGGAAGTCGAACGTTGCACCGGTTGCCAACGGCATGTTCAACGGGGCGACGGAACGTCTTTCAAGATCGAGCGGCCCGGCACTGCCCACGCCGACGCCGACGAGTGTCATCTCCGGGGTGAGGCTGTTGGCCGCGTCGAGCGCGATCTCGCTCACCAGTTGTTGGAGCACCTCACGGGTGACCCCTGGTCCTGTTGACCGCCGCACCCGCGACCCGGACAACACCATCCCGGCGCGGTCGACGAGCGCGGCCTCTGCCTTTGTGCCGCCGATGTCGACCGCGAGCGCGAATTCGAGTTTCTGAGGCATGCGTGCTCCTGAGACGTTGGTGTGAGTGGGATGGACCGCCAGGACGGTGAGCATCACCGAAGCCGTGGGCTCGTTTCCGGGGGGTCGCGCGAAGCGGGGGCGCGAGGGATCAGTCGTAGCCGAGTACGAAGATGGTGTCTGTGAGAGGGGCGTGCTCGACGGTCATCGAGGGCTCGCCCTCAATGTCCTGTGACACCTCGTCGGCGTGGCACCCGGGCTTGGCGAGACTGCGCGCGGTATTCATCTGACGCCGGCTTTGCGTTGCCGATCGCCCACGTTGAGGTACTCGAACGCAGCGGTGAACAGCGCCGGCGCGCGGCGAGCAGAATCTGCCGCGTGGAGCTTGGCAGTGGAGAGGGCCTCTTCGGTGTCTGTGCGTTCGCTGCCGGAGTAGTGCCAACGCAGCCAGCGTTCGAAGGTTGGGAGCGTCAGCTCGGGGTGGAACTGCCAGCCGATCGCTTTGGCGCCCGCGCTGTCGTCGATAAACGCTTGTGGGCCGGCGGGACTCCAGCCGATCACGGTGGATGTCCGGGCGGGGAAAATGATGTCGTGGTGCATTTGACCCCACCGTCCTGGGGGGCAGAGCGCGTCGTGACGTGATGTCACCGCGGTCCAACCGCACTCCGGTGTCGGGCCCCGATCGCTGCTTCCGCCGAGAGCGCGCGCGAGGACCTGAGCGCCGTAGCAGATGCCCAGGACGGGTACTCCCTGCCCCAGCGTGTCGCGGATGAGCTCGACCTCCGAGGCAACGACGTCGGCCTGTTGCGGGTCATGGGCAGACCGGTTGGAGCCGAGCAGAATGAGCACGCTCGCGTCCACGGCGGCTGATCGAATGTTGCTCCGGTCGAGGTACTGCATGCTCGTGTCGGCTGCGTGGAGGAAGTCGCCCAGGAGTCCGGGGTCGCGGTCGACCGTGTCGGCAACCAGTACGGCGTGCATCATGTCCTCGCTTCGACGATGGGGATATGGGTGGGGGGATCCGTGGAACCGATGGGGTGGTACACCGAGGGTGCGGGGATCGGCTTCCCGCACCCCCGGTGGGTCTTGAACATGCCCGCGTGGCCGGCAGGGCGCGCCGGAGGTCGGCGTGAGAGTGCCACGCCACCACACATCGCCAGCTATCAGAGCTGGATCTGGATGTGCTCCTGGTCGCCGGCGCCTGCGCCACGGTAGGCGGTGACCTCGACCTCGACGAGGTACTGCGGCCCGCCGAGCGGGCTGCAGGTCACGGTACGTGCCGGATCGATGCCGCGGAACGCGCGACCGACCTCGGCCATCACGGCGGGCGCGTCGTCCGGGTTGGGGATGGTGATTCGGGAGAAGACGACATCTGCGAGAGAAGAGTCGGCGGCTTCAAGCGCCCGCTGGATCGTGCGGATTGCCTGCTGGGTCTGCTCAACTGCCGTGTCCGCGAACACCTGCGTGGCGTAGTCGACGCCAGCGGTGTTGGAGACGAGGATCCAGTCGTCGATGGCAACGATGCGGGAGTAGCTTTCGGTCTCCTCGTAGGGGCTACCGGATTTGATCTTGACGATGCGTGCCATAGGTTCTGGCCTTTCTCTGTTGGTTTGGGTCAGCGGGTGAGCTGGAACCGGGTCGGTGACACGAAGGCGTAACGGTCGGACGTCGGTTCGCCGAGCGCGGAGCCGGCGAGGAACTCGCCGATAGCGGATGCGTGCTTGAAGGCGTGACCGCTGTCACCGCCGGCGATGATCACTCGGCTGCCGTTCTCGCGCGGCCCGAGCACGAACTGGTGATCGGGGCTGAACGTGATCATGCAGGTGTAGGCGAGGACGGGTTCCGGGTCGATTCCGTCCAGGTAGCGGGCGACCGTCTCACGGGCTGCGGCGATGTCCTCCTCAGCCAGCACCCTGTCGATCGTGTCGGGATCGGTGGGCCGCACGTTGTACTCGTTGTCGGGCGCGCCGACCTTGATCGGCAGTCCGTCGATCTGACCGTGACCCCAGATGGTCTGCTGATCGTTGATGTGCCGGATGAACACCGGCATCCGATCCATCCCGAGCACGCCTTCGCTGGCCCGGAACCAGGTCATGATCGTGCGAACCGGCGTAAGCCCGGGCAGGTCCAGCAGCTTGGGAATCCACGTGCCGGCGGCGACAACCACTGTCCGCGCCGTGTAGGTACGGTCTTCAGTTTCGACCTCGACCCCGTCGCTGATCTCACGAATGCCCGTCACCTTGGTCCGCACACGAACGTCGGCGCCGGCGGCTTTGGCGGCCTGAACAGCTGCCGAGATGCTGGCCTCCGGCCGCACCGCACCGGCATTCGGGTCCCACAGGCCGACATACGAGGGGTCGGTGCTGGCGTGCGGCGGGAACCTCTCGACGACGTCCGCCCAGCTGAGCTCCTCAACCGATTCGCCCGCGGTGGCGGCCGCCTGCCGGGTGCCGACGATGAGCTCGCTGTCGGGCGGGCCGATCATCACGCCGCCGGTCAACGTGAGCAGCGTCGTGTTGGTGACGTCCTCAAGTTCTCGGAAGAGGTCCCGCGAGCGGACAGCCATCGCGCCCAGGTCGGGATGTTCGAAGCATGCCGTGCGGAAGAGACGGGTGTCGCCATGGGATGACCCGAGGTTGTGGGCGATATCGAACTGTTCGATACCGATCACGTCGACGCCGCGGGCGGCGAGCCGCCACAGCGCCATCGAGCCCAGCGCACCCAGACCGACCACGACAACGTCTGCGTCGTACTTTGTCATTGTTCCTCCACTACTGCTGCGGTTGGCAAGGGGATGCTGCTGCGTCGCTGTCGACGGTTGAGCAGCGTGTAGAGCCCGAAGGTGAGGGCGATCATGAGGAGCCCGAAGCCGAGCACACCGACCGCGGCGGCCGCGCCTTCAGGGCTGGTGCTGAATCGGATGCCGCTCCACAGCTTCCGGGGCAACGTGGTGGTGTCCAGACCGCTGAGGAAGATGGACGCGACAGACTCATCGAAGGAGATGAGCACGCCCATGAGCAGGGCAACCGCCAGTGCGGGCAGCATCAGCGGGACGATCACCGTCACGATTGCTCTGACCTTCGAGGCGCCGAGGCTGACCGCCGCGTCCTCCAACCGCATATCCGAGGAGCTGTAGCCCGCCGCGATGATGAGGTAGCACACCGGGAGCGCGAGAACTGTCTGGGCGAGCGTGAGACCAAGTTCGGTGTCGACCAAGCCCAACCGCACGAAAGCGACGTACGCACCGATGGCGAACACCACGGCGGGGATCGTCATCGGCAGCAGCATGCCCTGATCAGCGGCGCGGGCGAGGAACCGTGTGCGAGCGGTGGCCAGAACAGTCAGCATGGCAACCACTACCGCGATCACAGCGGCAGCGACAGCGATCCGCAGACTTGTCAGCGCAGCACCCACCCACTCGGGCGAGAGAACCGCCTCGAACCACTGCGTCGAGAACCCGGGAGTCGGGAACACGAGGACCTGTCCGGAGGTGAACGCGATCGGCACGAGGATCACCATCGGCGCCAGGCTGAAGACGACGATCGAAACGAAGTAGACCGCGTACACGACCTTCCAGACGACCCGCTCCGTTGTCGCGGTGGCGTTGGAGCGGCGGGCGACGGGAGACAACGCCGCAGGATTCGGGGCCTCATCTTCGGCCCGAGGAGTGTGCCGCCTGCGACGTCGGATCGCCCACATCACCAGCCAGATCGCGCCGACGAGAGCGGCGGCGCACAGCGCCAGCACAATGCTCAGCGCGGCTGCAAACGAACGGTTCGAACCAGTCTCGATCGTCGCCTGAATCAGCTGCGCGAGCATCGTCTGCTGCGTGCTCCCGAGAATCGCCGGAGCGATGAAGCTCGCCATCGCGAACAGCGCGACGACGATCAGCCCTGAGGTCACACCGGGCAGCGTCTGCGGGACCACCACACGCAGCATCGTGCGCAGCTTCGATGACCCCAACGCTTCACTGACTCCGACCACCTCGGGGGGAATCCTGCGCATCACCGCCACGAGCGAGAATGTCATCAATGGAAGCGAGACGTGGACCAGGGCGATGACCACGGCGAAGTCCGTGAACAGCAGGGTGGTCGGTTTGTCGTTGACGCCCAGCACCACGAGTAGGTTGCTGATGAGCCCGTTGCTACCCAGCATCGCCAGCCAGCTGAACGTGCGCACCAGGCTGCTGGTAAGGAACGGGACGATCACCGCGACGACCAGGACCATTCGCTGCCACCCGGTGCGGGTGGAGATGATCCACGCCGCAGGGTAGGCCACGAGCAGCGTCACCACCGCAACGGTGATGGCGATCCGGACCGTGGTCCACGCCACGTTGGCGTACACCGGTGAGGCGAAGAATTGGGTGAAGCCCGTGCCCGTGAACGCCTCCGGCACGATCGTGAGGATCGGAGCCAGGTACAGCCCGATGAGGAGGATGAAAGCGGGGAGGAGGAGCGCGAAGGACCAGACCTTCGCGCCCCGCCCCGCTGCTACTGAAGCAGCCATGCGTCCCATCTCGCCTTGACCTCGGTGATGTTGTCTGCCCACCACTGGGTGTCGAGAGTGACACCCTGCGCCGCGTTCTCCGGGGAGGTCGGCAGCTTCGCGTTCTGCTCGTCCGACAGCAGTTCGTACGCGTCCGCATTGGTCGGGCCGTACGGGATTGCCTCGGCAAGTGCTGCCTGCGGCTCCGCCTGGACGGCGAAGGCGATGAACTGCTGCGCCGCGTCGGCGTTCTTGGCGCCCTTCGCGATCGTCCAGTACTCGGTGTCGCGGACCGCCGCCTCCCAGCTGTAACTCCAGTCAGCGCCGTCCTTGATCGCGTCTTCCGCGCGGCCGGCCGACTGGAATGACGCCGCCACATCGCCCTGCTGCATGAGCGACTGCGCGTCGCTCGGGCCCTTGAAGGCGACGACCTGGTCCTTGATCCGATCGAGCACCTCGAATGCCCGGTCGACGTCAAGCGGGTACAGGTCTTCGGGTTCCACCCCGTCAGCCAGGAGCGCGAACTCGAGTGTCCGCTCGGGGATGTCCGGCAGTGCGCGGGGCAGCTTGACATCCGGGTCGAAGAAGTCCGCAGGTGTGAGCGGGTCGGTGGCGGCGTTGTCCCACACCAGGTTGGTGCTGAACTGGATGTAGCCGACGCCGTAGTCGCTGACGACATCGGAGGCGATGCCGGTCGTGTCGATCTGGTCGAAGTCCAGCGGCTCCAACAGGTCGTTCTTCACCGCGTTGGCGAACGGGCCGCCCTCGAGCGAGACGACATCCCAGGTCACGTTGCCGGAGTCGATCTGCGCCTTCAGCGCGTCGAACCCGGTGCCTTCGGTGTCCTTCACCGTGATGCCCGACTCCTCGGTGAAAGGGTCGAACAGCGCTTCCCGCTGGGCCTCCTGGAAGGCTCCTCCGTAGGAGGAGATCACCACGGTGCCGTCAGACGACTCACCTCCGCTGCCGCTGGCGGACGAGCACCCCGCGACGACGACGGTCAGTGTCAACGCTCCTGCTGCCACAGCAATGTGGCGAAGTGATCGCAGCTTTGCGTTCATGGGCCTACCTTTCGTTTCTCTCTTGGTGCCAGCGCACGGGAGGGCGCTGGACGACTTGCGCATCAGCCGCGGGACAGCGGCGTGGCTGCCTGCACGGGCCAGGTGACCTTCAGCCGCGTTCCGGGCTTGGCCAGCGGCGGCTGCCCGTCGACGATGCCGCGGATCTTCTGTCCGTCGTCGAGGCGGACCGTGGCGATATAGCGGCCCTCGTTGAAGATGACGTCGACGAACTCCGCCTCCACCCCCGGTTCGTGCCCGTCGCGAGTCTTTGGCACCGGTGTGATGACGACGTAGTTCTGCTGGATTGCCAGGAGGATGGGGCCGTCGCCGCCGTGCCAGTCTTTGGACGCGACTGCGACAGATCCGATCTGCGCGTTTCCGTCACGCCACTGGGCTTCGATGACGGTCGAATCGCCGACGAACTCTGCGATGAACCGGTTCGCCGGCTTGTAGTAGAGCTCCGGTGGCGGGCCGACTTGGATGAGCTTGCCGTCTTTCATCACGGCGACACGGTCGGCGAGAGCCATCGCCTCGCCCTGATCGTGTGTGACGTAGACGACGGTGACGCCGAGCTCGGCGTGCAGCCGCTTCAGCTCATGCTTCATCTCCTCGCGCATCGACCGGTCCAATGCGCCCAGCGGTTCATCCATGAGCAGCACCCGCGGGCCGAACACGATCGCCCGCGCCAGCGCCACACGCTGCTTCTGACCGCCCGACAGCTCCGCCGGGTAGGAGTTCGCCTTCTCGGACAGCCGCACCAGGCGCAGCGCTTCGGTGACCCGCGCGTTCTGCTCGCTGCGGGCTACGCGGCGAGCTTTGAGGGGGTAGGCGACGTTGTCCCACACCGTCATGTGAGGGAACAGTGCGTAGTCCTGGAACACGATGCCGATGTCGCGCCGGTTCGGGGCGATGCTGGTGATCTTCTCCTCGCCGATCAGGATGTCGCCCGTGGAGGGGGTGATGAACCCGGCGATCAGCATCAGCAGTGTGGTCTTGCCGGATCCGCTGGGACCGAGCAGGGCGAAGAACTCGCCGTCCTCGATTCGCAGGTCGAGCTGTTCCAGGGCGTGACCGCCGCGCACGTACTGGTGAGATACCCCGCTGAAGTCGACGGTTGCGGGGCGTGTGATCGTCATACGCTGCTCCTGCACATCCAGGGTGCACACCCAGCCGACTCGTTCACAGGTCGTGTCCTTCGGTGATGGGCGTGAGCGCCTCGTAGCCGGTGTCGGTGATCAGGACGGTGTCACCGAACCGCACGCCGGCGACGTCCTTCACGTACAGACCGGGCTCGATCGCCAGGAGCATTCCGGGCTCCAGCACGGTCGGGTCGCCTTCCTTGAGCTCGGGGTACTCCATCTCGGCGCTGCCCAGACCGCGACCGGTGCGGTGGCGCAGCGCTCCGACCAGGCCATGCTTCTGAACCACGCCGAACGCGGCGGCGTGGACGTCGCCAGCGGTGTTGCCGGGGCGGACGGCGGCCAGTGCGGCGGCCTGAGCCTCCTCCGCAATGCTGATGACACGGCGCACCTGCGGGCTCGGCGCACCGCCTCCAGCGATGAACGGACGGTCGAATCCGATGCTGTGACCAAAGAACGGCATACCGCACAGGCACACCTCGACCAGATCGCCCTCGTTGATGATTCGGGTGCCGGCCGTGCTGTGTCCGCGCGAGCCGCGGTGCGCGCCCGACGACATGACGTGGGCTCCCAGGTTCCAGGGCGAATAGTTCTCGTTGTCGCCCCACCACGCAGCAGCCCGGGCGATGCCGGTGTTGCGGGAGACGAGCATCAGCTCCCACTCGGTCATGCCGGGCTTCAACGCGTCGCGGACGGCGTGATACTGGTGGACCGCGATCTCCGCACACCGGCGCACCACGCCGATCACTCCCGCGTCGCGGTGGAGCTTTGCCTCGAGCAGCAGTGGTGTGACGTCGACGATGGAGTCGGCTCCGTAGAAGCCACGTAGCGCGTCGATCGACGCGGCGCTGGACTGGTACCCGTCCACGCCGATGCGGGTGGGTGCCTCTGGGAGGAGGACCTTCAGGCCGATCTGGAGTGCGTCGAGGTGGCTGCGCGGGGTTCCGAGCCCGTCCTCCCATTCCAGCCAGTCCGCGGTGACCGGGATCCAGGACTGCGCCTGGATCTCTTCCGTCTCCAGCCGCGGCGAGATGAACCCGGGCTCGCCAGTGGCGGGCACGACGATCCAGATCGCCCGGGTCGAGACGAGCCCGTCGACTCCCCCGAGATACCGGCGGGTGTCCGCGCCGCTGGCGACAAGCACGTCGATGCCTTCGGCGCGAAGACGCTGCTGAATGTCAGCGACGCGGGCGCGGTAGATGGGCTCGTCCGGGAACACCCAGTCAGTAGCGAGGCTGCGGGATTGGATGGTGTTGGTCATGTCGATGCCACTCCTCTGTAGTCGGGGAGACGGAGGTCCAGTGAGCTTCGCGGTCCGAAAAGGCCCGGGCGCCTGGTGGAGGAATCTTCCTTCGTCAGTGGAGCTGCGCTTCTTCGCGGCCCCACCGAGTGGTTGAACTGAACTCCGTCGTCTTGTTTCTTCGGGTGCAACCCGTGTTGTCTTCAGTACAACACAGGTTTCGTGTCGCGTCAAGAATGTTTACTGCCATGGAACAGATGGGTTTACTCCGGGGTAACATCTGTGGTGTGCAACGAAACAACGATGTGGAGTCAGCCACGGAACAACAGGATGGGACGCAGATCGGCGCACGGCTGCGGGCGGCGCGGACGGCGAGCGGCCTCACGCTGGAACAGCTCGCGCAAGCAACGAACCTCAGCAAGGGATTCCTGAGTCGGCTGGAGAACGACGCGACGTCATTGCGTCTTCCGACGCTGATCGCGATCTGCAACGCGCTGGCGGTGCCGGTCGGCTCGCTATTCGAGGTCGCGGAGCAGAGCATCATTCGATCGCATGAAGCACTCCCCCTGGTGCCGGTGGCCGGCAGCGAAGTGGTCGAATGGCTGTTGACGCCGAGCGCGGAGTCGAATGTGCAGCTCCTGCGCGCGTCCTACCCGCCCGGCGGGGGAACAGGCGACGAACTACACACGCTCGACGCGGAGGTCGAAGTGGCCCACGTTCAGAGCGGTCGGCTCGTAGTGAGCTTCTCCACCGGAGACGTAGAACTGGCAGCCGGTGACACCCTGACCTTCCGCGCGCGCGAGCCACACGGATGGCACAACCCGGACGAGAGCACAACCGCGGACGTGCTCTGGGTCATCGCACCCGCGCCGTGGGGCTTGCGCCGCCGACAGGAAGCACTGGCCACACCTCAGGCGTAAGACCGCTGCCGTTCCCCTGGAGGCTGCGCTACCTATCCCCGGGTACCACGATTGCTTTGATGCACTCGGAGGATCCCAGGGCGTCGATCGCAAGCCCGTAGTCGGCGAGCCTGAACCGGTGTGTGATCAGCCGGCCGATTGTCGGCGGAAGCGTCCCGAGGTACGTCACGGCGCGTCCGATGTTGAGCGCCTGCGCGTAAGAACCCATGATGGTCAGTTCCCGCTTGAAGATGTCAAAGGGGCTCACCGAGATCCGCTTGTCGGCTTCGGCCACCCCATAGACCAGGATGGTGCCTCCGACCGACGCGGCCTCGATCGCCGTTTCCAGCATCGGCACGGCGCCCGTCGCATCGATGACGACGTCGAACCCCTCCGGCTCCGCTGCTGTCATCGCGTGGAGCGCGGCACCCGGCTCCCGTGTGATTGCGATGGTGCGATCGGCGCCAAGTTCCTGGGCGATCCCGAGCTTGAACTCGCTCGATCCCGCGACCGTGACGTGCGCTGCGCCGTTGCGGCGGGCCATCACCGCGAGCAGCTGCCCCGCCGTTCCCGCTCCCAGCACCAGCACGCGTGCGCCCGGGGGCATCGCGAGCCGGTCCATCGCGTGAATGACGCATGCGAGTGGTTCCGCGAGCACGGCGATGTCGGGCTCGAGCGGCCCCACCGGGTAGCACTTCATCGCGGGCACCACGAGCTGTTCGGCGGTTCCGCCCGGCAGCGACACCCCCAGCGCCCGAATGTTCGCGCAGTACAGGGACTTGCCTGCCTTGCAGGCACCGCACATGCCGCAGTAGACACCGTCTTCGACGACGACACGGTCGCCGACCACAAAGCCACCGACCCCGTGGGCGATTTCGGCGACCTCACCAACGATCTCGTGTCCGGGCGTGTGCGGGTAGCGCGCGCCGAAATGGCCGCGGTGCAGGTGCAGGTCTGTGCCGCAGACTCCGACGCGTAGCACGGCAAGCCGGACCTCGCCAGGCTGCAATGCCCGGTCGGCGAGATCACGGATGGAGTAGGTCAACGGCTCGGAGTAGAGCACGGCACGCATCTTTGAGCCCCTCGATCGGCGAGCACCAGCGCGGTCGCTGCCGATGCGAGCTCCCTCGGCACGGGCCCCGTAATGAAACAGCCACTGCGCCCCAGTGCAACTAATGTTTACTGGAGTGCAACACTACTTTTGGTGTCGCCATGGTGTCAATGAAGTCCGCGTGGGTATGCACTGCGAGCGGTCTTCGACCATTTCAAAGAGGAGGAGCAACCGTGGGAGAGCTCAACGGCAAGGTAGTTGTCATCACCGGTGCTAGCTCGGGAATCGGCCGCAGCGGTGCGCGTCTGTTCGCCAAAGGTGGCGCACGCCTAGTGCTGGTGGCGCGTTCGCTGGAACGACTGGAGACCGTCCGGTCCGAACTCGGCGAAGATGTGTTGCTCGTGCCCGCCGATGTCGCCGAAGCGGGCGCAGCATCCCGAATCATCGACACTGCCGTCGAGCGGTTCGGGCGCGTCGACGCGCTGTTCGCGAACGCCGGCCTCTTCCTGGAGGGGCCCGTCGCGGACGCCGACGACGAGGAGCTCCGCAGGACACTCGACGTGAACGTGTACGCCACACTGTCGCTGGTGCGGGCAACACTGCCCGGCATGCTGGCGCAGGGCAGCGGGGACATCATCCTCACCAGCTCCATCTCTGGCCACCACGCAATCGACTCGGAGCCGATCTACTCGGCGTCGAAGCACGCCGTTCAGGCATTCACCCACGCGCTTCGTCAGCAGATCCGTGGCACCGGCGTGCGCGTCGCGGAGATCGCCCCCGGCATGGTGCTCACCGATCTGTGGGGCTTCTCCGAAGGGGACCCCCGGGCTGCCGAGCGACTTGCCGCCAGCACCGGAATCCGCCCGGAAGACGTCGCCGACGCAGTCCGCTACATGCTGACCCGACCGGCGCACGTCACCATCCGGGACCTCGTCATCCTGCCTTCGGCACAGAACATCTAGACAGCTTGGACCGCGCCAGGTCGGCGCGGTCCAAGCCAACGGGCAACACTGTCTGCGGAGCCGGCACCGCATCGATCGTCGACCACATGCGCGTCCTGTCTCTCGTGCCGACACGCAACAGGTAATCGGCAGTAGACGCGCTTGGAGCGGGAGGATGACACGCAATGCTGATCGCCCAGGTGGCATTTGATCGCGCATCCCGAGATTGGAGACTTCGTCTCATCGGCGGCGGATCACCCGCACATCCGACGGGCTGGCGACTCGACCCGCTCACCGACGTCACCGAGATCATCCGGACGGCAGAGACACGACTTCGCCACTGCGGGTTTGCACCCTCCGGCATCGCGTGGGTGCGAATTCACGACGAGTGGCTCATGCCCGTCGCTCCCATCGACACAGCCAACAGCCCGGACGGCGCTACCTAGCCTCGTTCAGCCGGCGTTCGCGAGCGCGTGCCTAGCCACCGCTGCCCGGGCTTCGCTTGTGCAATGACAGCGTTCACCGCCGCTACCCTGCGGCACCCTCAATCGTCCACGGCGATCGTTTCGGAGTCCGCCAGCGATGTCGCTGATTGATGATCTGGCTGCATGGAAGGTCGGCAATTGCATGTCCGCGTTGCGGCACGGTTGCCGTCCGCGAATTACATGAGATGCGCAGTCGCATCTGCCCTCAAGCTCACTCAAGAACACTGCGCGGCCAACGCTGGTCGGCGACTCCGTGCTGCAATCTCGGACCGCAGATCCCCAACCCCGCCGTCACAACTCGGCTTGGTCCACGCTGATGGGCGTCGTCCGTTCAGTGTCCGCGATTCGAACCGCGGATCGGCTTGGATCGGCTCGGATCGGCGGGCGCTCGAGATCCATGCGCGCGATCGTGCGCGGTCCGAGATACTGGCCGTTGTGGCCATGATGCGCGGCGAGTTTACGAGCCTTCCCAACTCTCGAGAAGTCGAGTTCACGCTGAACGGCTTCTTCCAGTCGCAAGGGTTTGGGCGTCCCGTCAACTCGCTGGAACCGTTTGCAAGCACGATTGCTGTTCACCTTTCTGGCGAGCTTGTGGGCGCTGCCCACACAGCTCCGCCCCCCGACTTGATCCGCGCATTGATGGCGCGCGGTGCGGAGCTGGACGACGCCTTCGAATCGGCCAGCTCTGTGCATGCGCTCCAAGCGCTAGCCGTTGCCCAGCATGCGCGGGGCAAGGGACTGGGCGCAGGTCTCCTTGACGAGTGCGCGAGGTATGTGCGGGATGAGCTGGGCGCAGACGCCCTGATCGCAAGAGTCGACTCAACTCATGAACGCTTAGTCGGCTGGTACGAACGGCACGGGTTCACAGTCTGCGCCATCGACGAAGTGATCCAAATCGATGGCGTGACCCTCCCACCGGTCGATCAACTTCGAGACGCGTGGCGCCCGCTCACGTCTTCGCCGCGCCTCAGCATCCACGCCGTGCCGCTGGGGGCGCGGTAGCAGGACCAAGCGGTCGCCCCGTCTCACGGATAGCCGCGCGCGATCAGCCGCGCTTACGATCGGGGGAACCGAAGGCAGACGTCTTGGGCGGAAGACTCCGGTCATGCGTGACGTGAGCGCGGATCGTTCGAGAGGGGTCGTGGCGTTCCCTATGCCGTGCTCATTCCCTTGTATCCTCCTCAGGTCAACCACTTCCCTGGGGGAATCATGGAATTTGAGGATCGTGTCGCGGCGCTCGCGACGAAGGTGACCAATCAGGCTTCCGCGATCGGTACCGAAGAAGCGACGAAGAACGCGTTCGTCATGCCGTTCATCTCCACGATTCTCGGCTATGACGTGTTCGACCCACTCGAAGTTGTGCCTGAGTTCACCGCTGATGTCGGAATCAAAAAGGGCGAGAAGGTCGACTACGCCATCATGCGTGACGGTGAGGTGCAGATCCTCATCGAGTGTAAAGCATCAACCGGGACTCCGAAGGTCGAGCATGCCTCCCAGTTGTTCCGCTACTTCTCCACCACTAACGCGCGCATCGCGGCGCTGACTAACGGGGTCGTCTGGCAGTTCTTCACGGACCTGGATGCGCCGAACCGCATGGACGCCAAGCCGTTCCTGGTTCTTGACCTCCTCGACATCGACGACACCCTACTGCCGGAGGTGCAGAAGCTGAGCAAGGCCAGCTTCGATCTCGATTCGATCATCAGCGCTGCCGAGGAGTTGAAGTACGTGGGCGCCCTCAAACGCGAGATCGCCCGCCAGTTCAAGGAGCCGAGCGACGAGTGGATCAAGTTCTTCGCGCAGCGTGTGTATGAAGGTACCTACACCGCCCGCGTGCGTGAGCAGTTCACGACGCTGGTGACGAAAGCATCTCGCCAGTTCCTGACGGAGAGCGTGAACGATCGCCTCAAGACCGCTCTTGGAGCCGGCGTCAGCGTGCCTGTGACCCCCAACGCTGCCGAGGTGACGAGCGAGGCGGTCGCGGTCGAGGACCTCGATCGAGATACCGAGATCGAGACAACCCTGGAGGAGCTTGAGGGCTACCAGATCGTGAAGGCGATCGCGTGCGGCGAGATCAAGCCGCAGCGGGTCACGCAACGGGACGCCAAGAGCTACTTCGCTGTACTGCTCGACGACAACAACCGGAAGCCGATTGCACGGCTGCATTTCAACGGGCGCCAGAAGTATCTCGGGCTGCTCGACATCGACAAGGTGGAGACGCGTCACCCGATCGAGAGCCTCGACGAGATCTACCTGCACGCTGAGCAGATCCGCGAAGCCGTGCTGCGCTACGCCTAGCAGGGTTGTTGAAGTGGGACTCGCCTTGGCCGGCTTGCTGGGTTCCGAGTCGAGCCTGCGGCGCTATGGCGATGAGTGTCACAGATGTCCGTGTCCTCCACACTCAGCCTCTTTGACAACGCCCAGCCGTAGTCCGCCCCCTGCGAACGTCCGATGCCATCGCCGCGGTCGGGTTGGCCGTTCCGCCGGAGCCTCGAGGTGAACCGGATCGGTGAGCACCCCCTGCTGGCAGCTGATGGATCGCCAACTACTGTCGTGGTGGTGACCGCGTCTGACCCCGACCCCTCCACCTACATCACGCATACGACCGCGCCTGGTGAGGATGTCGTGGACGCTGACCGGATTCTAGGCACGCGCCGCTCCGCCCTGGTCCTCGCATTGACGGTCTTCGTCACCACGACGATCCAGGTGCTTGCCCAACCCGTTGCGGTTCTTATCGAGGGCCAGGCGGACTGGAATCTCGTCCTTCCCCCGCCGCTGATGCTGTCTGTCCTCGTACTTGGGTGCGCATTGCAGGCGGCAACCTTCTTGCTGAGCGATCGCTGGCCCGGCGCCACTGTACTGATCTCGACCGCCGTCTACATCGGCTTGACCGTGGGCCTAGGGGTGCCGACGTGGCTGATCGGCATGTATCTCGTGATCGCGCTGGCACTTTTTCTGCTGGCCACGCGGAAGTCCCTCACCATCGCCATCGTGTATCTGGTGAGCGTAGTGGTCTCCACTGTGGGCGTGTTGTTCGTGTGGACGTCGGCGTACGGGTTGACCTTCAACATCGCGGTCGGCTTCGTCACCGCTGAGGCGATACGGATCGCCGCGCCGGCAATCGGCGGAACGGCGCTCGGGGCCTGGTGGGGAAGGCAAGTGCGCAAGGTGAACTTCGCCCGCATCCAGGCCGAGATCGCTGAGCGAGAACATGGCAAGCGTGTCGAGGAGGCCGAGCAGCGAGAGCGCACCCGGATCGCGCAGGAACTGCATGACGTCGCCGGACAGCATCTCGCCGGCCTCATCACGTTGGCCGACGCCGCGCTGACGATCGCGCCCACCCGCCCGGAGGACGCGTTGCGACTCGTCGAAGAGGTCCGCAATGAGGGCCGGTTCGCGTCCGCCAGCCTCGCGGGTGCCCTCGCGGATCTGCGTGCGGTAGGTACGGCGCCACGGGAGATGACGCGAGACCTTCGACAGGCGAACGAGCTCTTCGAGTACTGGCATAAGCGCGGGATGAACATCCGTCTGGCCACGTCCGGGCTGATGGAGGAACTCCCTGCTGTGGTCTCGACTACCGCATACCGGTGCACGCAGGAAGCGATCACGAATGCTGCGAAACATGCCCCTGGCTCCGAGGTCGATGTCGAGATCAACGCGCGCCGAAATCGGCTCGAGGTGGTCATCGTGAACGGCCCGTCACCGTCCGGCACTCCCCCGATCGCGGGTCTTGACCTCGGCTGGGGGCTCAGCGGGATTCGCGAACGCATCGACCTGCTGAGGGGCACACTGGTGTTCGGAACGACACTCGAGGGTGGCTGGATGGTGCGGTTCGTCATCCCCGTCGCCCAACCCGACTGAGATTGAGACGATGACAACCCGCGCCACCCCGATCCGAGTGCTGATCGCTGACGACAACCGCACTGTGCGGAAGGGGTTGCGGCTGCAGCTGGAAGCCGCCGACGGCGTGCGTGTCATCGGCGAGGTCTCCAATGGGTTCGACGCTGTCACCGTCGCCCGCAGAGATCGCGCCGACGTGGTGCTGATGGATCTGCAAATGCCTGGGATGACGGGTGTGGAGGCGACCCGGGAGCTGGTCCGGTCGACTTCCGAGGCCCCGGTCGCGGTCATCGTGATGACCAGCTACGCCATCGACGCCTACGTGACAGACGCTCTGGACGCTGGGGCGATCGGGTATCTGTTGAAGAGCCACGATTCCGACCAGCTGCTCGCAGCCATTCGTGCCGCGATGCGTGGGGAAGCGCTTCTCTCAGGCCGGGTCACCACCCCGGTGCTACGCGAGTTCGTGCGACGGGGCGCCAGTGACCCGGACCTGGTCGCCCGGCTCTCGACGGCTGAGCGACGCGTTGTCGCCGTGCTGTGCAGCGGCACCACGAGCAACGAGCAGATCGCCGACCGCCTGCGGCTGTCGGTACACACCGTCAGATCGCAGCTGCAGTCCGCGTTGAAGAAGGTGGGCGTGGATGACCGCACCCAACTCGCCCTGTGGGGCGCTCGTAACCACCTGGACCGGGACGCCGGATCACTCATTTGAGTGATTTTCGAGTCCCAAGTTTTACGTCCGGAGCGCGTCGGTGGCACAAGATTTTGCACTGGGGCCGGGTCAAATGAGCGTTCTCCGTTGCTGAGGTCGAGCACGGCCCGTGCGGCTCGCTGGCCACCGTCCGATCACACAATGTCGTGCATCATTCGCGCCGACATCGATGGGGACTTGTGGACGCAACCTACCCGCTGTACGCGGCGGCCCACCCGCGCTTCTACGACCAGCCACACCGACGCGGTGTCGAGGCGGCTGGACTGTTCGCCCCTGTCGAAGCTGCCGAATGGGAGACGTGGTCGCAGGTTGGCGATGAGACGTGGTCGTTCTGGATGCCGCCCGGGGTCACCCTTCCCGAGCAGGGCTGGAAGCTTCACGTCAGCGCCACCCCGGCTACCGCCGATGCTGTTCTCGCCACGGTGTCGTTGCACTGCAACCGCCACGCCCTGCCGTTTAAGTTCCTCCGAGATCGGCGGACCCTGCAGGCAACGTTGGCCAAGGAGGGCGATCGCCGCGCGTCGGGGAAGTTCATCGCCGTTTACCCGACATTCGCTGCGGACCTGCACTCGCATCTCGCCGAACTGGACGCCGCGCTTGCCGGCACACCCGGCCCGTATGTTCTGACTGATCTCCGGTGGAATCAGGGACCCGTGTTCGTCCGGTACGGAGCGTTCACCAGGCAGTTCGTTACGGTCGACGGCATCGACGTGCCCGCGCTGCGCGATCTGGATACCGGTGTGCTCGTTCCAGATGTTCGAGCGCCTTCCTTCCATGTCCCACCATGGGTGCGGGTGCCGGAATTTCTCCGCGCGGAGCTTGACGGCCGACTGGACTCGACTGCCCCCGACGGGTTTCCCTACGTTCGCGGCGCGCTGCACTTCTCCAACGCAGGAGGTATCTACGAGGCCGAACTTGAGGGCCTGCCCGTGATCCTGAAGGAGGCCAGACCGCACGTTGGGTGGACTCCTGACGGCCGGAACGCCGTGCAGCGGCTACATGACGAAGCGAGGCTCCTCACAGATCTGCAAGGACGCGCACCAGTGCCGAGGGTGATCGCCACGTTCACCGCGCACGACCATGTGTACCTCGCGATGGATCAGATCGACGCCATGACGTTGACCGCCGCCTCCGTCGCTCGCAACCCATTGGCCGGTGCTGAACCTTCCCTCGAAGCACGTCGCGCGTATCGCGACTGGGTCAACGCGGTTGCCGCTTCGCTCCGCCAAGCGGTGACGGCGCTGCACGACGCCGGCCACGTGCACGGCGACCTGCATCCGGGGAACGTTCTCGTGCGACAAGACGACACGGTGGTTCTGATCGATCTGGAGATGTCCCGGCCGATCGCGGACGAACACCCGGGTGTCCTCGGCGCACCGGGGTTCGTCGCGACGGACGGGCGAGGCGCGCTCGAACAAGACCTGTACGCGCTCGCCTGTATCGAACTATTCCTGTACGTCCCGCTCATTCCGCTTCTGAACCTGGACCTCGGCAAGCTGGGTGAACTCGCGAACGAGGCTGCAGCACAGTTCGAACTCGAAACATCGTGGGTCCACGACATAGTTGCGACCCTGCGTCGGCGGGAAACCTCGACCGTTCCGGCGGGTGACGCGACGGCCACGCCAGACAACATCGCGAGGACGCTGTACCAGGATGCATCACCCGAGCGACGAGACCGACTGTGGCCGGGTGACCCGGCGCAATTCAGCGAACCGTCCACCAGCCTTGCGCACGGCGCCCTAGGTATTCTCACCGTCTTGCACCACGCCGGGTTCCCCCCGGCGCAGGACCACCTGGCATGGGTGAGTGCGGCCGAGTCTGCACCCGGCTCGCCTGCCCGCGCCGGACTGTTCGATGGGTTGGCAGGCGCCGTGTGGGCCTACCGTCGAATGGGGCTCCATGCGGTTGCCGACCGGCACCTCATCCGACTGTCGACCATCCGTTATGACGGGCTCGGCTTCGACTTATACAGCGGACTGCCCGGCTTGGGCCTGACGTTACTTGCGGAAAGCGACAGGCATCCTTGGATGCGTCGAGCCGCCCTCGACATCGCAACGCGCCTCCGGGACAGATGGCGTGAGGTGGACCCGCCGTCGCAAGTCGCGACCAGCGCCGGCGGCATGTTGCGCGGAGCGACGGGCAGTGCCCTGTTCGCGGTGCGACTGTTCGAGGTAACGGGCGACCCAGAGCATCTCCGCATCGCGACCGAAGCCATCGACTTCGACCTCCGCTCGCTGCGCGCTGCTGCGGATGGTGCCCTTCATGTCGACGAGGGATGGCGTCTGCTCCCCTATCTCGGCACGGGTTCCGCGGGTATCGGGATGGTTCTCGCTCAGCTCCTCACGCATTTGCCCGGACACAGTCGCTATCTCGAGGCCGTGGACGGCATCGCGCGCGCCGCGACCGCGCCGTTCACTGTCCAGGGCGGGCTGTTCCAGGGCCGTGCCGGCCTCATCCAGCTCCTCCTCACACTCGAGCGGACCGGGTTAGCAAGCACTGCAACAACCGCGGCGCTCCATCGTCATACCACCGCGATGCGACTACACACGGTGCGCAATGACGATGAGGTTCGGTTCGTTGGCGACGGCCTGTTGCGCGCGTCTTGCGATCTGGCTACCGGCGCTGCCGGCGTGCTGGGCACGCTGATCGACTACGACGCCATGGTGCATGGTCTACCGCACGACTCGGCCTGCGTTCCGTACCTGACACCGGTGCGCGGGTCCACCGACCACTCGCCGTATTCCGCGGCCCGACCCGGCGAGGGAGGTGAGATGAATGGGGTACCTCTTGTCGCTGCAGGCGCTTGACCGTGCCGACGATCACACATTCGATATGCAGTTCGCCAGCACGGTCAGCGCAGCCTGCACGAGCACCTTCTCCGCCGTCTGCTGACTGACGGGTGTGGGGCGGGGCGGGTGCGCCCACCCCGCCCCACACGTAGACACCGTTCACACCACCGCGTGCACAACAGGAGAACAGATGGCTATCGAGATTACGCACGTCCGCTTCGGGAGCACGAAGAAGACAGAGGACGAGATTGTCCGCTTCCGGTGGACGAACATCACCACCGGCACCACCGGCGACAACGACAAGAGAACGATGGTGGCTTGGGTGGAGAAGGAGGAGAACTCCGCGTTTGCGGGTAGCGGAACCGACCACGTCGAGGTTCGCGTGGTCAGGCCAAGGTTCGGTCAGCCGTACCTCCGCACGTACGCCGACGGGCAGTGGACGAACAATCTGGTGAATCTGCCCGCGTTCTGACTGCATGCGGTGGATCGCTGCGGCGGCGAGTCGACCCGCATGCGAATGGGTTTCAGCCGGGGCCGATGCTCCACAAACAGGTCGTCTCCGGCGTGTACCGGCAGGAGCAGAGGCGGGTCGTCGACCCGGAAAGTGAGACCCGGAGCGACGTTTCATGTCGACTACCGAACGTCCCCGAGCATTCTGGTGCGCGGGCGCGTCAAGAACGACACGACGAGTCACAACCGATACCGACCGAGCGAGCCGGGCTAGCCTGGATTCGACTTTCTGTCCGGTTGCTGACCGCGACTTCCAGTTCGTCCTGTCCCCGTCAGGGACCGCCCCCGAAGCGCCAGCCGGTCGTGAGAGGGAGTCGATGCGGCGGCCCAAGAGAGTCACCCGACGCTCTCAAGCCAAAGTACGGGAGGTGTGGATGACGACAGGTCTTCCGCCGATCGGTGTCACCCCTGCGGCGTTGTCCGGCACCCGCATAACGTTCCGCTACCAAGGCCAGACGGGTCTCGACCAACTCTCCGATGTGCACACCGTTATGACCGAGACGCCCGCTGAGTTTCGAGCGAGCTTGTTGTCGATACCTCTAGAAGACATCGGCTACGAGGAGATCCGCTTGCCTGCACATCGGACCGTCAGATCAGAAGCGGACATCCAGACCATCTCGCGCGACCTTGTCCGGATCGTCCACGTCATCGAGGGAACGGTCAGGATCACCGTCCGCGGAAAGACGATGACGGCGACCGCCGGGCAAATCTATGCGCATCACATGGATACTCCTTATGTGGCCGAGTGCCCTCAGCCGGTCACCTGCGCAACACTCATCGTTCCGACCCGCCTGCTTCGCCTCCTGCCCGGCGGCTTAGAGTCTTTGAGCCGAGGAGTGCTCGACGAATCGTCGCTCACCGAGGTGTTTGCGTCCATGATGGCGGGGGTGCGCAGAGCCTCGCCGGACGACAACACCCCGGACTCCGAGCACCTCTCCCGCGCCCTCGTCGACATCGCGCGGGCACTGCTCGGGGCGCAACAGCGCGCGACTACATACTTCGGCGAGGAGGAGCGTTCGCGTCGCCGGATCTACGACATCATCGAGCGTGAGTACGCCGACCCAATGCTGAGTGCGGTTCTGATCGCACGGCGCCTGTCAGTCCCGGTGCGACATGTGCAGCGGCTGTTCTCGGGCGAACCTCTCTCCGTGTCGCGGCTCATCCGGCGACGGCGCGTGCAGGCCGCGCAATCTGAACTGGTCGCGACAGCAGACCCGTTTGAAGTGATCGCTCGGCGTGTGGGGTTCGGTTCGGACGATGCAGGCTATCGCGCGTTTCGAATCGTGGTCGGAACGCCGCCGAACGAATTCCGGCGACGACAGCGCGTGTGACATCGCCGCGGTCATCATCAGACGCTGATGTGAGTAATAGAGTCGTCGATTGTCGGGCGTGGGTGCGCCGCGGCGGGGCGAGGGACGGTCACAGGCAGGATTCTGCGTCCCCGGTCGGTGGCAGCGCTGCCGAAGCCGCGACACCGATGCAGAATTCGGCCGTCTGATGGAATGTCTCAGCGGGACGGGCCAGGACGACGGGCACGTGAGACGGCTAGCGCCCGCTTCGTGCGGTACTCCTCTTGCAAGTCGTTCAATGCGGAGGGCGTTCCCCGGAAGCTCTCTCTCGTTCGCTGAATCTTCTTGGCGAGGTCGACTAGCTCTGCATGATCTTGGGGGTTGGTCATACTCTCGAGCAGTTTGAGATCCTCCCGGAATGTCACGCTGATCCAGCGCTGCATGTTCACCCGCCAATCTCCCAGTTCCTCATTGGACCTGTGTTGCAGTCGGGCTGCAAGGAGTCGGCGCGGGCAGCGGCATACACGGTCGCACATCGCGTGGGGGGGGCTCGGGTCCCAGCTCCGGATCCGCAGTCAGCGCCAACTTGTACCGCACAATGCGGGCCCCCGAGCCCTGGAAGCGTCGCTCGTTTGAGGATGGGCACGTTCGATCCACCTGACTGCCAATCGGTGGCCGATCCCGCCGCCGCACGCGAGAGCCTGGAGCGACCCGGCGTGCGGCCGCTGCGGAGAATTCACATGAACAATGAGATTCGGCGGAGCCACGAACACACGCGACGCGTTGTGCGTCGCGGGGTGGGGATGCTCGCGGCGACCATGCTGGTGACAGCAAGCCTGGTCGGCCTCGGGCTGATGGCCGCACCAGCACAACGCGCGGAAGCCGCCGGTTCGCATGCAGGCGCATACATTCGCAACTTCCAGATGTTCTTCGCGTGGGCGAAGGCGGGAGAGAACGTCGACGTCGCCTTTACACAACCGACGGCGAACAACCAACTCGCCACAGCGACCGTCATCGACCCGGCAGGTGCGTCCCACTCCTGTCAGATGCCCGTAGGCGTCCCGGCGAACTGCGTGATGAACGACCTCACCGCACCCGTCGACGGCATCTGGACGATCCGATTTGATCGCGTGTTCGCGAACGGCAACAACAACATGCAGTGGTCGATCAATGTGCAGGACGGGGCAACGACTGTCCCCGGCAGGGTCTGGAGCGACGAGTTCAAGCTGAAGAATGATGACTCGATCGACATCAACCTCTGGTACCTCGGCTCGACCGGACACAAGTACGCGGCGGCCTACTACGGCTACATCGGGATCGACAGCGTCTTCCTCGCCAACCAGTTCGGGGTAGTGAGGGCCGGCGACCCAACCGCGGGATGCATCTCTGCGTACAGCAGTCGGGACAACCTCCTGCCCCAGTACCGGCGCTCAGGCCCGGAGTGCGGAGTGCTTTACCACGTGTTCTTCGAGGAGCCCGCGGCCGACCTTCCGGCCTCTGCGGTCGACGGCGCGGGTCAACGTGTCTTCGTGGCGCCACCCATTGAGAACCCCACCATTGAAAACCTCGCATTCACACCCAGCAGCTCGAACACCCGCTCCGGAGTATTCACGTTCGATGCGACAGGCCACGTCGGGAACGCTGAGCTGCTGATCGATGCGAACGGTGATGGCCAGTACGGCGGGCCGAACGATCGGACAGTTCCGATCTCGATCACGGCTGAACCTCATCAATCGATCACCTTCGACGGCAAGGATGGACAAGGCGCCGACATCACCCCCGAGACGCTGTTCAACGCGACGGTCCGCATCACACAGGCCGGCGAGATTCACTTCATCAACAACGATGTGGAGGCGCGCTCCGGAATCTCGGTGACGGCGCTGAATGGTGCCGCAGCGGGTACCTCGACGCTCTATTGGAATGACACTGAACTGCTCGTTGGTGACCACACTCCGAGCTGCCTTCCCCCCGTGATGGACGGAAGGGCGGGATTTGACAGCTCCGTCGCCGGTGGCGTGCATGGTTGGCCCTGCTACCCGATCACCAACCCGAACGACAACGTCAGCGGACCGTGGGGCGATGTGCGGGACATCGACGACTGGACGTTCAACCCAGTGGACGTTTCGGCGCAGCTCGAGATCCCGAACGCCACCAACTACACCGTCGTCAAGTCTTCAGATCCCTCATCCGGCGCGCCAGTTGGGGCAGGCGATGTCATCACCTACACCGTCGACGTGACGCAGGTCGGCAACGCCCCCGCCAATGCTGAGCTCACCGACAGCCTGACCGACGTGCTGGACGACGCAACCTACAACGGTGACGTCTCAGCGACCGTCGGACAGGTGAATCTCGACGGCTCGACATTGACGTGGACGGGCACTCTGCCGGTCGGTGGCACCGCACGGATCACGTACTCGGTCACCGTGACCGGCAACGGGGATGGCACGCTCCACAACGCCATCACAAGTGCCGGCTGTGCAACCGCGGACAACTGCCAGACAACCCACCCGTACGGGACCTATTCGGTGGTGAAATCGTCGGATCCGGCATCGGGCTCGTCGGTGGCGGTCGGCGACGTCATCTCGTACACCCTCACCGTGACGCAGCAAGGACCAGGCGCGGTCAGCGCCGCGAACCTGACCGACCAACTGGTCGACGTTCTGGATGATGCGGTGCTGAACGGCGACATCACAGCATCCTCGGGTGTCGCGACATTCGACCCCGAGGCTCAGACGCTGACGTGGTCAGGTGATCTCGCGCCCGGAGCCGTCGTCACGGTGACGTACTCCGTCGCCGTGAACGCCGAAGGGGACACGCAGCTCTCAAACGCGGTCATCAGCGATGGCTGCGCGGATGAGGCTTCGTGCGAAACCGAGCACTTCGCCGGCGACTACTCCGTCGTGAAATCCTCGGACCCCGCGAGCGGCGATACAGTCACGGCCGGGCAGGTGGTGACTTACAAGATCACCGTGACTCAGCGCGGCACTGGCGACGTGACCGCGAGCCTGACCGACGACCTGTCTGCCACGCTGGACGACGCCACCTACAACGCGGACGCGGCGAGCGACATTGGTGAAGTCACGGTCACCGAAGGGGTGCTGTCGTGGCGCAGCGCTCTGGAGCCGGGGGACGTGGCGCTCATCACCTACTCGGTGACGGTAGCCGCGCCGGGAACCGGCGACGGCGTGCTCACTAACGTTGTCACCAGCGAGGGATGCGCGACAGATGGCGATTGCGAGACCGAGCACCCGCTGGGCTCGTACATCTACTCGAAGACCTCCACTCCCGCACCCGGCGTGGAGGTCACCCGTGGTGATCGCATCACGTACACGATCACCGTTGCGCAGCTTGGCGTCGGCGCAATTCCTGCGGCGCGCGTCACAGACAACCTCGCCGACGTCTTCGACGACGCGTCCCTCACCGACGAACCGGTTGCGTCGTCTGGCGTGGCCGTTCTGGCGGGATCGACGCTGGAGTGGCAGGGCGATCTATCTCCCGGCCAGGTCGTGACCATCACCTACTCCGTTTCAGTCACCGGCGCGGGCGATCTGATCGTTTCGAATGTCCTTAGCAGCGACGATCCCCGCGGCGCTTGTGACCCCAGCGCTGCCTGTGCCACGCGCCATGAGATCTCCTCCGCTGACCTCGCGGCGACCGGCGGCGTCGTCACTGGCAACGTGTTGCTGAGCGGGATACTGCTCGCCATCGTCGGCGGGCTATTACTCGCCGCACGACGGCGCCTGAAGTCGTAGGCAGCATGCGGCGACGAGCGCATGGGTCAGGCGGCATCCTCGACCCATGCGCTCGCTCTCTTGCTCTCCCAGTGCCGATGGCAGACATTTCACTCGTCCGTCAGATCGTCGGCCGGCAGCGCTGCTCGTGACGGTAGGGCCAAAGCCTGAGTCCGCCACGACCGGCGACTCACTCGATCGCCTCTGGCCACAACCTCGCGGCGGCAGCGCAGCGACCGCCCACCCGCTCTCGTCGGGACACAGCGCCGGCAGTATAAGGTTAGGTATACGGGAAGTATCCTGGATCGCCACGAGTGCCTTGAAGGCGAGGACATGAGCACGAACCTCTCTCAGACAGATCTTGCGGTGGAGAAGATCCGGTCCAGCATCATTGACCTGTCTCTTCCACCGGCAAGTCGCATCGATGAGCCTCTCTTGCTGAAGCGATTCGGGTTGGGCCGCACGCCCGCGAGAGAAGCACTGAACCGGCTGGCGGCGGAAGGCTTCGTTACGATCGCGCCGAATCGGGGTGGGCTGTTCGTTCGCGCGCTGGATCTTCCTGAGATGCTAGAGATTGTTCGGGCGCAGCAGGTCGTCGAGAACATGCTGGGCCATTTGCTCGAGTTCGATGATGACAGCCTCGTTGCTGACCTGCGTGCGATTCAGGCGCAGTACGCGATCGATATCGCTGCTCGCGATTATTTGGCGATCACGTCGACGAACCAGGCGTTCCATCTTCGGATGCACAAGACCGTTCGCAACGGTTTCGTGTACTCCTTCGCGGAATCGACCCATCGCCACGTGCGTCGTCTGAACGTCCAGATCTACCTGCTGGAAGCCGCCTCGCCCCGCGATCACAACGCCCGCTTGGACAGCAACCTCGCCGAGCATGAACAGATTATTGAGGCGATCGCCGACCGAGACAGAGCGCGCCTGGTGAGCCTCCTTGTCGCCCACGCTCGCACGGCATTGGAGCGGCTGAACCAAGTCCTGGACCATGCCGTGGTCCCGCTGCTTCCCCTTGAAGATGCCCTGACCAGTCCCTCCTAGGGCTCAGCACGCCTGAGCGCGATCGGGATGGGCGTCACAGCACGCGTGCGACCATCTCGACTTCGACACTCGCACCATGAGGAAGTCCTGCCACACCCACGGCACTACGCGCGTGGCGACCATGTTCATCCCCTAACCGTTCGAAGATGCGCTCGGAGGCGCCATCGACAACGCCCCCGATTCCTTTGAAGCCTTCCAAGATCGCAACGAAACCAGTGATCTTGGCGACGATGAAGGGCCTACCGCCCGCGGCGGAGGCAACAAGATCAAGACACGCGTCTGCGGACATCCCCGCCGCCGCTCTTGCCTGCTGCGACACGGCTTCGTCAACAGGTCCCACCGCCGCGAGCTCCCCATCGATCCGCGGCAGCTGGCCGCTCACAAAGATCAGGTCGCCGGTCCGCAACACGGGCGTCACGAGCGCGCTCGGGTTCTGGGTGTGATTCTGTCCACGCATGATGTGCCTTCCGTTCTGTATCCTCAGAATATACGCTAAGTATATTCTGAGGCGTACGGCCTCCCAACGGAAGGAAGAATCGTGAGTGCAGCTATCGGCGCGATGGAGCGCATCGTGGGTCGGACCGTGCGGCGCGATATCAGCAACCTCGTGGATTTTGCTCGCGGCGACCTTGAGAAGGCTGCCCGATCGATCGCTGATCACCCCAGTCCCCACGTGGGGATCGTTTGCGGCTTCTTCGTGAGGCACGCGGAGCCGCCGTCGCCGGAGACGGACGGGTTCAACGGCATGGCACAGCTGGCGGCGGGACTGCTCGAGAGCGGTGCTCGCGTGACGGTCATCACCGATGCCCCCTGCGCGAAGGCTGCATGGGCGGTTACGAAGGTCCTTCCGGGGCGTGTGAACCTCGAGGTTGTAGCGGTCGACGCGGGTGCCGTGCGTACGCTTCGGGATCGACTCTCCGCGGGTGACGATCCGCTCACGCACATCGTGGCGATTGAGCGCTGCTCGCTGGCGAAGGACGGCAAGCCTCATCGCGAGCACGGCTGGGACATCTCCGGCGACACCGCACCGCTGGACTATCTGTTCCAGGACGACGGATGGGCCGCGCCGTGGACCACGATCGGAATTGGCGACGGCGGGAACGAGATCGGCATGGGCAATCTCCCCCCAGAGATTGTGGAGCGAGACATCCCCAATGGGGAGAAGATCGCCGCTGTCACGGGTGCCGACTATCTGCTTGTCGCAGGCGTCGCCAACTGGGGAGCATACGCGCTGCTGACCGCGATCGCGGCCCTCAAGCCGGGGCAGAGCGCCGCACTCCTCAAGCACTTCGATGGCAGGTTCGAAGAGGAGGTCCTCGCAGCCTCCGTGAACATCGGCCAAGCCATTGACGACTCTCGTGTCGATCGACCCGGGCAGCTGCAGATGACCATTGATCGCCTCCCGCTCGAGGACCACGTCGCCGTCATCGATGCGCTCAGGAGCGAACTCGCGGCCTGATGCCGGAGGCGCGAGTACGGGGCCGATCGTCGATCGGCCCCGTACTCGCACGCCTGTAATGCCGCGATGCGGCGACGGATTACCCGACCTCGGCGATGAATTCGCGGAGCGCGCGAGCGAGGTACCCCGGCTGCTCCTCCGGGATGTAGTGCCCGGAGTTGGGAACCAGCCCGCCTCGGATGTCCTGCACCCGTGGGGCAAGCTTTTCGTACAGGTCGGGGGCAGAGCCGGCATCACCGCCCAGGGCGAGGATCGGGACCGCGGTGGGCCGCTCGGCGTATCCCGCGTGATCGTCGATGTCCTGCAGCACCGCACGGTAGTAGCCGAGCATGCCGCGCATCACGCCGGGTGTCTCGTACGCCCGGACGTACTCATCCACGTCGGCCTCACTGAAGGTGGCCTTCCAGCTCTCCGTCTTTCCTGCGAAGAACCACTCGATCAACAGTCGCTCCCTCCCCGCGAGAAGCGCTTCGGGAAGATCGAGGACCCCGTTGAACAGGAAGTGCCAGTTGCGCCAGTTGTCTGGACCCAACTTGATCGAGTCCGGGAGGGTAACCCCGGCGATGTTGGCGTCCAGGAGCGCCACACCGCGGACGGTCTCCTGGAAAAGATGAGCGTACGCGTAGCCGACCCACGCGCCGACGTCGTGTCCCACATAGACGTGGGGACCCACGCCGAGATGCGTCAGGAGCGCGTTTACCCTTCGAGCCGTCGTCGTGGTGTCATACCCATCCGCCGGCGCCGCCGAGTACCCCTGGCCCGGCAGATCAACTGCCACGACATGGAAATCATCGCTGAGAAGCGGAATCACGCGACGCCACGCGTACGCGCTCTGAGGGAAACCAGCCACGAGAACGACGGTGGTGTTCTCGGGCAGACCGGCCTCAACCACATGCCAGCGCTGACCATCTGGCGTTCGCACGGTGCGGTGCGCCCCCCCATGGTCTGCTGCGCTCGATCGCTGCACTTCACTGCTCATCCTTAGCCCTTTCGCTTGGTTTCCCACGGCGCGAGCGGCCACCCACTTGCGCAACGGTAATCTAAGAGGCAATATACGCTAAGTATATTGAAGGTGCACCCGTCCTTCACGTCCCGCTAGCAGCATCAAAGGAGACCTAGCATGAGCCAAACCATCGCCCCACCGAAAGATCGAGCCAAAGCGTTCGCGGCGAGCCTCACCGGCACCGCTCTGGAGTGGTACGACTTCGCGATCTACTCCTCCGCGGCCGCGCTCGTCTTTCCGCGGCTGTTCTTCCCAAGCGAAGATCCGCTCACCAGCGTGCTGCTCGCGTTCGCCACGTATGCCGTGGGTTACGTCGCGAGGCCAGTGGGCGCTCTCATCTTCGGGCGCCTGGGCGACAAGATCGGCCGGAAGCACGTGCTTGTCTTCACACTCGTGCTGATCGGCGTGGCCACATTCATCATCGGCCTCCTGCCCACCTACGACGCGGTCGGCATCTACGCTCCCATCGCGCTGGTGCTCCTCCGGCTGGCGCAGGGCATCGGTGTCGGGGGCGAGCTCGGCATCGCCGTGCTGTACAGCAACGAGAACGGCGACGCGAAGCGTCGTGGCTTCTGGTCCTCCGCTTCACAGATGGGACCGGCCACCGGCAACATTCTGGCCAACATCTCACTGGCTGTTCTGTCGGCGAGCATGTCGGACGAAGCGTTCTTCACCTGGGGCTGGCGGATCGCCTTCCTCGTGTCGGCCATCCTGGTCGCCTTTGGTCTGTTCATCCGCGTCAAGCTGGAAGACACGGTGATCTCGCAAGCGATCCAGCGCGAAGGAGTGCAGGCCAAGGCGCCGCTGCGTGATGTGTTCCGCTATGAGTGGCGAGGCCTGATCGCCGCAGCCTTCGCCCGGATCGGACCCGACGTCACGTACGCCCTATTCGCCGTGTTCATCTACACCTGGGCAACGCTCGTTCTGAACTTCCCCCGTGAACAAGTCCTGGTGGCGGTGCTGCTCGGCTCGGTGAGCCAGATCATCTTCGTCCCTCTCGCCGGCGCGCTCAGCGACCACATCAACCGACGACTCCTCTTCGGGCTCGCGGCCGTGGCAGCCATCGGCTGGCCATTCGTCTTCTTCCCACTGATTGCCGGTGGATCCGCCGTGGCGCTGACGGTCGGCGTGGTGGTGGGTCTCATCATCCACTCGTTCATGTACGGGCCGCAGGGCGCGTTCATCACCGAGCAGTTCTCGCCTCGCGTTCGGGCTACGGGAAGTTCGATGGGCTTCGCGCTCGGCAGCACCTTGGGTGGCGCGATCGCTCCGCTCGCCTTCACCGCGCTCTTCGATGCGACCAACGCATGGATCCCGATCGCCATTTACGTCGGCGTCGCCTGCGTCATCACCATCATCGGCATGGTCATCGGGCGCAACTACCAGCCCGAGGAAGACGAAGAGGTGCTCACCGGCACCATCCGGACCGTCGAGTCCGTCCGATAGAGATCCTTCGGGTGCTGCGCCAAGCGCAGTACCCCAAGGCACCACCCCCACCCCATTCAGCGCCGCGAGAGGCGGGACACCCATGACACTTCGATTCGACGCCAACCTGAAGTGGCTGTTCACCGAGTACGAGTTCGAAGCCCGCTTCGACGCGGCATCAGCAGCCGGATTCCGCGGCGTGGAGTACGCCTCGCCGTACCCCTACGAGGCCGCTCAGTTGAAGCGACTCCTCGACGACGCCGGCCTCGAACAGGTACTCATCAACACACCGATGGGCGAGCCCGGCACGCTCACCCGCCAGGGCCTCGCTTGCATTCCTGAAGTCGTCGATGAGTACCGCGATGGCGTGCTGCGCGGACTGGAGTACGCCACCGCGCTGGGGGCATCCTTCCTCCACGTCGTTGGAGGCATCATCCCCGACGATGTCAGCCGAGATCTCGCGTTCGCCACATACATCACCAACATCGCGTGGGCTGCCGAACAAGCCAAGACCACCGGAGTGCGCCTCCTGCTTGAGACGCAGAACAAACGCAACGCACCGGGCTTCATCCTGGAGAGTCAGGCGCAGGCCGCAGCAGTCGTCGAGGCGATCGGCTCGTCCCGCGTCGGGCTTCTGCTCGACTTTTACCACGCGCAGATCGACGAGGGCGACCTCATCTCGACCTACGAACGATTCAAGGACCTCATCCTTCATATCCAGGTCGCCGACCCACCAGCCCGACACGAGCCCGGCACCGGCGAGATCAACTGGGGCCCATTGTTCTCCGCCGTCGCGGCATCGGGGTATGCGGGATGGATCGGCTGCGAGTACGAACCGGCGAACGGGACGGCTGAAGGACTCGGATGGATGAAGGAGTATGCACGATGACCCCCCGGATCGCTCTTATCAGCGCGGTGCCGGCCGCCATCCATCCGGCCGAATCTGCAATCCGTGATCAGATTCCCGACGCCGAACTCTGGAACATCCTCGACGACCGCCTGCTCAGCGACGCTGACAACCGTGGAGGCCTCGACGAGAACCTCCGAAATCGCATGAATCGGTTGATCGAGCACGCCCTGGGCGAAGGGGCTGACGCGGTTCTTCTCACGTGTTCGCTGTATGGCACGGTGGCGCAACAGTTCGATGCCGATGTTCCCGTCCTCGCTCCGGACGACGCCGCCTTCGCTGCGGTCGCCCGTGGAGGCTTCGAGCGTGTACTCGTCGTCGCTTCCTTCGAAGGCGCAAAAGCCGACACGATGGCCCGACTCGACGCGTTCCTTCGCGGTGCCGGCGCCCAGGCGCAGATCATCGGCGTCGCCGTTCCAGCGGCGATGGCACCCGCCAAGACCGGCGACCAAAGGCAACTGGTCCAGGCGCTGATTGACGGATCTCTGATGGTCTCGGAATCTGTGGACGCGGTCCTGCTCGCGCAATACTCCCTGGCCCCCGCTGGCGAGGAACTTGAAGTCGCACTCGGCGTTCCTGTTCTCTCAGGCCCCCTGAACTCCGCGTCCCTGCTTCGACAAGCACTCACCAATCAACTCAGGGATGCCTCGTGATCGGCGTAGTCGCCGACGACGTCACCGGCGGCACCGACGTCGCCGTCGCCTTCCGCAGGCAAGGACACAAGACAGCGATCTTCTTCGACACTCCATCTGCGGGTGAACTCGACGCTTCACTGGACGCGGCCGTCATCGCACTGAAGACGAGAACCGTGAGCCCTCGTAGTGCGGTGGCGCAGAGCATCGAAGCTGCTCGCGCGCTGCAACACGCCGGCGCCACTCAGCTGTACTTCAAGTACTGCTCGACGTTCGACTCCACACCTGCAGGCAACATCGGCCCCGTACTCGAGGCGCTCCGAGGGTTGGCAAACGTCGACAGTGTCGTCACCACACCCAGCTCACCCGAGCACGGACGCACCACGTACAACGGCTACCTATTCGTACACGACCTGCTGCTGTCAGAGTCTCACATGCGGAACCATCCCCTCACCCCCATGCATGATTCGGCTCTCGTCCGTTTGATGGACAGGCAGCTGACCGCGCCCAGCTCGACCATCATCGGGCACGACACCATACAGGTTGGCGGAGAAGAGCTCGCAGCCGCAGCCCTTGAGGCCCGACGCACGCATCGCTACATCTTCCCCGACGCGATCACGGACCAGGACCTGCTCGCCGTGGCTGCCATTGTCCTTAACGATCCGCTCGTTGGCGGCGGTGCTGGCCTCGCAAGTGCGATCGCCCGAACCCGCCACCCGCAGCACGGTCAGGGTGACACGGTGACGCGAACTTCCTCGGGAAGCGAACGTAGCGTCGTTCTGGCGGGCAGCTGTTCGCGGCGCACTCTCGAGCAGATCCAAGGGCTGCACGATGCAGGTCGGCCCTCATACCGCATGGATGCGTTAGCGCAGCAGGATCCCGACATCCTGGCTCAGGATGCGCTCGATTGGTACGACGCGATCCCGACGAGCGACGCGCCCCTCATCTATTCATCTCTCCCACCGGATGCCCTCATCGAAGTCCAGAACAAGCTCGGCGTTGAAGCTTCTGCACAGATTCTCGAGGGCGCCATCGGGCGCGTGGCGCATGGCCTACGCAAACGAGGGGTGACCCGATTCGTTGCCGCTGGCGGCGAAACCTCAGGTTCCGTCGTCGCCGCGCTGGAGATCACCGGCGGCGAAATCGGGGACGAAGCGGCGCGAGGTGTGCCGTGGATCCACACATCTGACGGCCTTGACGTGCTGCTCAAGAGTGGGAATTTCGGTGAACCCGACCTGCTGGTCACCGCGACGAAGACTGGTGCACCGTGATCGCCTCCCTGACCAGAGCAGCAACAGAGCTGGTCGCCACGGCACACTCGCTCTTTCAGCGCCGGCTCACGCACGGAAGTACCGGGAACATCTCCCTGCGGACTCCAGACGGCATTCTCATCACTCCCACAGGCGTGAGCCTAGGGTCTGTATCGCTCGACCGCCTGTCACTCATCGACAACGATGGACGCCATATCAGCGGGCCTGCCCCCACCAAGGAAGCCTTCCTTCACGCCGCTGTCCTTCGTGCCCGCCCTACCGCCAACGCCGTCGTGCACACACACTCCACCCACAGCGCGGCTGTCTCGTGCATCGATGGCCTTGACCCTGAGAACGCTCTGCCATCACTCACCGCGTACTACGCCATGCGGGTGGGCAAACTGCGGATGCTCCCCTTCCACGCGCCCGGCGACGCATCCCTCGAAGGGCTCGCAGAAGAGGCGGCTCGCGACGTACACGCCCTACTGCTGTCCAACCACGGCCCCGTGGTCGCCGGCGACTCCCTCCCCGCAGCCATGGACGCACTCGAAGAGTTGGAGGAGACAGCGAAGCTCTATCTCTTGCTCCGCAACGTCCCCACTCGCCTGCTGAGCACGGACGAGAGCTATCAGCTCGCCACTAGCGCTCGCCCAAGGAACTGACACATGTCCAGCATCACCCTCTTCTCCACTCTGGCCGTCCGCAAGGCGCTCGAAACAACCGTCCTGCCAGCCTTCACCGATGCAACGGGCATCGAGGTGCGGACCGTTTTCGATCCGACCACACAACTGTTCCGACGGATCAGATCCCAAGAACGGTTCGACGTGATCGTTGCCATCACTGAGTCCCTCCACGAGCTCGACGGTGGAACGCTCGACCGGCGGACTGTGACACCCATCGCGAGTACGCAAGTAGGGATCGCCGTCGGTCCCCACGCGAGGATCCCGGACATCAGCGATGAGGCGCACCTCATCGAAACGCTCTTGGCCGCCCGAAGTGTGGCCTACTCCCGCACCGGCGCAAGCGGAATATATTTCGCTCAACTCATCAAAGATCTGGGGATCGCCCGCCAGCTGAACAGCCGGGCCACTGTTCTGGAGAAGGGCTTCACCGCCACGGCACTCCTCGATGATCGCGCCGACCTTGCCGTCCAGCAGATGAGCGAGCTGCTGTTCGTCCCCGAGGCGAAGATCGTCGGACCGCTACCGAGATCTGTTCGACACGTCACCCAGTTCTCCGCAGGGGTCAGCCCGCTCGCAACTCACGACGTGAACGCGACCGCTCTCCTTCGGCATCTCACCTCCCCCGCAGCGCATGAGGCGTATGAGGCCGCGCATCTTGAGCCCGCTGGGTCCTCGATATGACCCGCGACCGCACAATCTCACTGGCTAGGCCCGATAGGAACACCGCGCTTGAACTCGTCCGCGCAACCGAGGCCGCCGCGATCAGAGCATTGCCATGGGTCGGACGCGGGGACAAGAACGCGGCAGACCGGGCCGCGGTAGAAGCCATGCGCGCCTACCTCAACACGGCGGCGATCGATGGAACCGTGGTAATCGGTGAAGGCGAGAAGGACAAAGCTCCCATGCTGTACAAGGGCGAGCGAATCGGGCGGGGGCTCGGCCCAGCCTGCGACATCGCCGTTGACCCAATCGACGGGACGACACTCACTGCGACGGGACGCAACAACGCGGTGTCAGTCATCGCCGCCGCCGACAAAGGCGCCATGCTGGACGCTTCTTCCGTTTTCTACATGGACAAGATCGTCACTGACCACCACGGGCATGGCGTGATCGACATCACTCAGAGCATTGAGGACAACATCCGGGCACTAGCAGCCGCTACGGGTAAGCCAGTGGATGACATGGCCATTGCCGTCCTCGATAGACCACGACACGCGGCGCTCGTCACGCGCATCCGGGAACTTGGCGCCGCCACCCGACTGCTGAGCGATGGCGATGTCGCCGGCGGCATCATCGCCGCCACACCTGGCTCGCGTATCGACATGTGCGTAGGGGTCGGAGGCAGTCCCGAAGGCATCACAACCGCCTGCGCTGTGCGTGCGCTGGGCGGTTTCATGCAGGCGGTACTGGCACCGAGCGATGACTCCGAACGAGAGACCGCGGAATCGGCTGGCCTCGACACCCTGCGCGTCTACGGACTGAGAGACCTCGTCGCGACCGACAACACAATCTTCGTAGCCACAGGGGTGACGGACGGGGACCTGGTCGCCGGAGCAGCCCGTCGGGGAAGCAGGGTCCGCACCGAAAGCATCATCCTGCGAGGCCGGTCAGGCACGCTGCGTCGAGTCATCACCGACCACGCCCTGGACAAGTGGCAATGAGCTTCGGCTGCCCGGTGCCCCCGGTCGTCTTGGCAGACTGGGATGAGCCGCGACGCGGAGTCGACCTGCAACGCACGCGCGGCTTACTTAGCGTGTGAACCGCTCAGGCGCTGAGCGACGGATCACGGAGCGAATCGTTCGTCGATGCAAGGGGGGTTCACCATCCGCTTACGACGCAGCTGGGCCGACGCCTGCTGGACTCCCCCAGACACTCTCCTGCGCCCCACGCTAGGGCTCGCCGACGTCCAGCGGAGCGCTCGGCGGCTGAAGGTCGCCTCGCGGAGGCGCGACGTCGAACAACCACTCATCAATCACGTCAAAAGTCTCATCAACGATCGAGTGCGCCCAGCGTGCTCCGACTCGTTCTCGTCGAATGAGACCGGCCGTCCGCAGCTGCTCAAGGTGGAACGACGCCGCAAATCGGGTGATCTCCAACGCCGCGGCGAGCTGCATCACTCCAGGTGTCGCCTCCGACGCGCGGCGCGCTTCAGCGAGGGTCGCAACGATGCGAAGCCGGATAGGGTTCGCCAACGCACCGAAGACCCTCGTGAGCTCCTCCAGATCCTGCATGTCGCCTTACATGAAGAGAAGAGGTCGCCGGTGTCCACCCACCGGGGGTGCCGATCGAACCCCAGCATCTCTTTCGATCGGCCGATCACGTTCCGGCGAACGCTGGAGCTCACCCACCCGCGTAATCAATGCAGGTCGCCGTCCGCGCGTCGCGCCGTGATCAATTCGGGGTACATGACCTCTACCGCGCGGGACAGGTTCGCCCGAGTCGCGCGGGTGAAGTCGTCACCCAAAACCTCATACACGCCAGCTTCGAGTCCATCGTAAGTCGCCGCAACGATCTCCGAAGGCTTCGCCTTTTGCACGTCCCTTTCATGCTCAACCATCGGTGTATCCACCCACCCCATGAAGAGACTGAGCACGTGAGTGTTTTGCGACGCGAGTTCGAGTCGCAGCGCATTCGACGCGGACCATAGCGCCGCCTTTGACGCCGAATAGGCTCCGTTCGCGGCTCGCCAGCTCGCAGCGGAGTGCACGTTGACGAACGTTCCTCCCCCGTCGGCGGCGAGCACCGATGCCCAGCCGCGCACAACTTCGACCGCACCGAAGAAGTTCGTGTCAAAGATGCGACGGAACTCGTCTTGGTCTCCGTACAGGAGCGAGTCAATGGGCGGGTAGATCGCCGCGTTGTTCACGACGACGGTGGCGTCGGTCGAGTTGGCGACGGCCGCCGCGATCGATTTCCCGTCGAGCACGTCCAGGCTCAATGTTGCGACTCGCGAATCCGCCCACTGGCGAGGATTTCGCGCCGTCGCGTACACCTTCCGCGCGCCTCTCTGCAGGGCCTGCGCGACGAACTGACTTCCGAGGCCGCCATTGGCGCCGGTGACAACGACGGTAGCGCCGCCGAGAGACGTTGCACTCATCTGATGCTCCTTCGGCCCGCGTTAGGCCGCGTCAACCGTCACCTGGTGCAGCAATTTGACGGCCTGCTCCGTGTCGAGAATCTGCGCGACCATGGAGATCGCGTGGTCCAACGCCGCGGAGTGCCATTGAGCATCCATGCTGGAAGTCGCATCGCTGACAACGACGACGCGGAAGCCCTCGTCTGCCGCATGGCGCGCGGTGTGCTCGACAGACATGTTTGTCAGCGCGCCGGTGAGCACCAGACGTTCAACTCCAAGCGCATCAAGATGCGCCTGCAGGCCTGTTCCCGCGAACCCGCTCATTGTGGTCTTCGTGAGGACCAGCTCATCCTCGAGCGGTTCCGCACCGTACGCCGGCGCAGCTCCCCAAGTGCCGGCGATGTAACCGCCCGAGGCGGCGACTGCCTCCAGCAGCGGAGTGTTCAGTGTGGTGGGGTCCGCGTCGGGGTTCGCGAGGAAGTGGATGTGGATCACAGGGATACTCGCGGTGCGAGCCGCCTCGAGAAGTCGGGCGATGTTGAGCAGGAGCTTCTGCTGCACCGCGTGGACGGCGTTGCTTTCGAAGGCGCCGCCCGCTGAGACGGTGTCGTTCTGAACATCAAGAACGATGAGCGCTGTGTTGTTGGTCATGCTATTCACTTCCCGCTTGTCGAAATGGGTGCAGCAGCTGTAATGAATTCGGTCCCGACGCCGGCGATGGCATCGGCAGCATGCAGCGCATGCGCGACGGCGGTCAGCGTCGGATTTCCTGCGTTGGCGGCGCCGAGGACGGCGTTGCCGGCGACATGAATGTTCGTGTACTGCCAGAGGCGTCCCGTGGGGGACACCACACTGGTGCCGTCGTCGGATGGACCCATCCGGCAAGAACCCATGAGGTGCGTCGTGCCACCACGCGGCACCAGGGACGAGCCCCACCCCCACTCGAGTTCACCCAGTTCATCCGCAACGAGGAATTGCTCACCCAGGGCCCGCGCCGCGATCTCGCGATCACGCCGAGAGAACGAAATGGAACCGTCCGCGGTGGGCAACCCGCGATCATCCAGGTGCTGGAAGTCGAAGCGGAGCCTGTTTTCCGGTCGCGGCTCGATCGGGCAGAGTCCGAGGATGTCGGCGGTGTTGCGGGGGTCCACGTTGGGGGGCAGTTCGTCTGTGTACCCAAGGATGTGCCGCGTGAGCTGCGTCTGCCATGGGTGTGCCGCAGACGCCGGAGCCCACAACGCGAACGTCGGTCCGTCAACCTCATGATCAACCCTGAACTCGGGTTTCAGGCTGATCCGGGAACCGAAGATCACGTGCTCGGTCAGATAGGCGCCCAGCGCCTCACCGGCGTCCAGTCTGGATGCGGCAACGAGTTGAGCGCTGCCCACGGTTCCCGTCGCCACCACGATGTGGTCGGCGCTGAACGTCTCCACCTCGTTGGTTGCACTCGCGTATGCCTCGACGGCGACCGCACGGTCACCGTCAGTGACGATGCGTCGCACGATCCGGTTGGTCACGATCTCGACTGCGGCACCAGCACCGACCAGCAGATCGTCGGCACCGGAGAAGTGCAACTGCTTGCCGTCCCACACCGCGGCGATCGGCATGTTCTGGACCTCGCGGCCCTCAGGCAAAGAACCCACGGCACGCCGGAAGCCGTCCCGCAGCGACTCCGATCGCGGATCGCTGTCAGGCACCTCTTGCGAGACGTGCAACAGTCGCTGCGCCCTCGCGACAAGCGGGTTCCACTCTGCGAGATCCAGCCACTCGGGAAGTTCCGAAACGTCGTGAGTGGGAGCGTTGTTGGACCATGCAGTGAAGAGCCCCCCTACTGCGCGAATTGCACCCAGCCCGGGAAGCCCGCTCTGTGCCTGCGCGTCGCCGTTGAATGCGACATAGTTGCGGCTCAGATACTCGACGGCCTCCGGCATGCTCGCATCCATCGGGCGTTCGTTGCGTGAGTGAGTTCCCGCAGCTGTCGTGGCGATGGAGCCCGCCTCGAGCACCTTTACCGTCATGCCGCGACGGCCGAGCTCTCCTGCGACTGCCGCGCCGCCGGCTCCCGAGCCGATCACGATTACATCCGCCGTGAATCGACTCATCGCCGGGCCTCCTTGCATGTGGCCTTGGCCGCTCCCTGGAGCCGGTCGAATTGCTTCTCCACATTGCCTCACTTCGTTGTGTTTCAGACCGCGCTGCCGATTCAGGTGCACGACTCGCAGTGTCTGGCCTGGCACGCCTCGCTGGCTCCGCCTGGCCACCGCGTCACGGCACCGCCCGGGTTGACGGGCCGCGACGCGGCAGTAGGGCTATCAACCCATGCGGAACGGATCTCTGTTGATACCCGACGTCTCGATCCACACGGACTTGGCTTCGGTGTATTCGATGATGGCGTCGGTGCCGTTCTCACGGCCTACGCCGCTGCGCTTGGTGCCACCAAACGGAACACCGGGCGCCGAGACGCGATAGGTGTTTACCCAGACCACGCCGGCCTCGAGCGCCGCTGCAACCCGATGGACCCGACGGACATCGTTGGTCCAGAGACCGGATGCCAGACCATACTCGCTGTCGTTGGCCAAGCGCACCGCTTCCTCCTCGGTGTCGAAGGGCAGCACGATGACGACGGGGCCGAACACCTCTTCGCGAAGGATGTCCATCTCCGAGGTCACCCCGGTCAACACGGTGGGTCGGATGAAATTGCCGTCCAGGCCAGCGTCACGCCCACCGCCGCATTCGAACACTGCGCCCTGGTCGCGCGCGACCGTCAGCAGCTCCAGCACCTTGTCGAACTGCGCCTGAGTGGAGATCGGGCCCACATCAGTGGCGTCATCCTTCGGATTCCCGAGGCGGATGTCATTCGCCCGCTTCGAGAGCCGATCGACCACCTCCGCGTACAGCGGCCGCTCGACGTAGACGCGTGCGCCGGCGTGGCACATCTGCCCCGCTGCCGCGAACACTCCGGCAGTGATGCCGTTGACGACAGCGTCCACGTCGGAATCGGCAAACACCACCTGCGCAGACTTGCCACCAAGTTCGAGCGAAACCTGTGTCACGTTTTCGGCAGCGGCCTGAGCGATCGAGATTCCGGTTTCTGTCGAACCGGTGAACGCGATCCGTGCGATGCCAGGATGCGAGACAAGCGCGTTGCCGGTGGCGCGCTGCGCGCTCGCGACCACGTTGAACACTCCAGGCGGGAAGCCTGCCTCTTCGAACAGTCGCGCAAATGCGATCAGTGATGCGGAAGTGAATCTCGAGGGCTTTGCCACAATCGTGCAACCTGCGGCAAGCGCCGGAGCGAACTTGTACATGCCGAGAATCAGCGGCGCGTTCCACGGCAGGATCGCACCGACGACTCCAAGGGGCTCACGCAGGGTGTAGACGAAGTAGTCCGGATGGGCGTCGGGGATGGTCTGACCGTAGACTTTGTCAGCCAGCCCCGCAAAGTAGCGTAGCCAGACCGGCAGCAGACGGATCTGAGATTCCGCGTCTCGCCTCAGCTTCCCGTTGTCGCTGACTTCGATGTCCGAGATCAGATCGATCTCGCGTTCGACAATGTCAGCGAGCCGATTCATCAGCCTGCCACGCTCCGCCGATGGCATCTGGCCCCAGGCACCGTGGAAGGCGGCGTTCGCCGCGCGGACGGCGCGATCGACATCCTCGGGCTGGGCGTCGGCTACGGTAGCCCAGGGCTTGCCCGTGTACGGATCCTGAGTGAGGAACGTCCCACCACTGGCCGCTTCGACCTGCTGCCCATCAATGTAGAGGGGAAAGTGCGGCAGTTCGGTTGCTTCAACGGCGCTCATGCGTGGGCCGATCCAGCGCCGATGCCACGCACCCCTGCATCATCACTTGGAATGTCCCGGCCATCCAGGAGGAACAGCGGCCCGCTGACGTGGTTGTCGACGAGCTTCACATCGATATCGATGGGCACGTCGATGACGTAGGGGCCCGTAGCCGCCAGTGCACGCTGAATCGCTCCCTCAAGGTCTGACGCCGCCGCCACCCGCTCACCCTCAGCTCCGTATGCGCGCGCGATCGCCGCATAGTCGGGGTTGGTGAACTTAGTCCACGATCCCTTGCCGAACTTGCCGGTCATCATCTGCTCGTTCGCGTCGTAGCTGTCGTTGTTGAAGACCACGATGACAATGGGCAGCTGCTGTTCGACGGCCACACGAAGTTCATTCAGGTGGTACTGCGCGGCGCCATCTCCGGTTGACACGAACACCTTCGAGCCGGGCTCAGCGAGCTTGGCGCCGATGCCCATGGGAACAGCGGATCCCAGGACCGCCTCTCCGAACGAGAGCAGAATCCGCCGCGGCTTCGTCAGCACCGTTCCCTGAAGGTTCCAGCTCGAGTGGTTGCCGATATCGGTGACGAGAATAGAATCCTCGTCCATCACCTGAGTGATCTCCTTCATGATCCGCCACGGGTTGACGGGGAACCGGTCATCCTGGCCCTGCTCCTCGATGAACGAGAGCCATGCAACCTTCCGCTCGCCCACCGTCTCCACATACGCTTCCCGGCTCGCACGCAGACCGTCGGCTTCACCGGTCTCGATGAGAGCCGCGACGACGGCGTCCACGAACTCGCGCACGTCTGCGACGACCGGCACCGTCGGGAAATAGACCTCGCCGAGCCGCTGCACATCGACGTCCACGTGAATCAGCGTCTTGGGGAGCTGGGTGGTGAAGCCCTGCGAGATGCCCCAGTCGGACAGTCGCGATCCCAACACGATCGCGACGTCCGCTTCGGCGAGCGTGTCGTTCGCGCTCGTCCAGCCGGCTTGTCCCGCGGTTCCGATCACAAGCGGATGGGTCTCCGGCACCAGCCCCTGACCAGTGGTCGTCGAGATGACAGGGATGGAAGCCAGCTCGGCCAGCCGCGTGATCGCGTCGCCTGCCTCACTCGAGACAGCACCCCCGCCAACGATGATGACGGGCCGCTTCGCCGCGATGATGGCGTTGACCGACGCGGTGACGTCGTCCGCCGAAGGAACAGTGCGGGCAGGCTTGACCCAACCCTGCGGGATGTTGATCTCCCCGCGGTCCGCCGTCAGATCGAAGGGGATGTCCACGTACACGGCACCTGCGGGCCGGCCCTGCGCTGCCTGGAAGGCCTTGTGCAGCGTCTCACCGATCTTGTCGACCCGTTCGACACGCGCAGACCATCGGGTTACCGGGCCGAAGACACCGACCGGCACCTGCTGCAGCCCGTCGCGGCCGACGAGGTTGCTGTCCGCGTTCAATCCGATGTGCACCGAGGGGATCCTCGAGGAGGTTGCCTCCTGCAGCGCGGGAGGCAGCAGGAGCGAGCCCACCGTGTGCCAGATGCCGACTGCCGCGGGGCGGCCCTTCACGTAGTTGTAGGCGGTGACCATGTAGGCGCCTCCCAGTTCCGTTGCCGGATTCACGGTCGGCAGGCCCGACTCGGACACCGCGTGCGCGATCTCGTGAGTCGAGTGCCCGATGTAGCCGAATACCACCTCCGTCCCATAGCTGCGCAGCGTCTGGACAATAGCCTCAGCACCCGAAATCGACACCTTCATCTCCCTTGTTTCCACATCACGTTTCTTCGACCGCTGGTCAGCGGCCGACAAAATTCGCGTCGCGTTTCTCGCGGAATGCCGCGATGCCTTCCGCGGCGTCCTCGGTACGCCGGAGGATCTCGTTGACAGCCTGCTCCATGCGGAGCCCTGCCGCGAGATCGACATCTCTGGAGCGCACGGCGAGCTCTTTGGTGGCCTGCACTGCTAGCGGTGCGTTGCTCGCCACCCGCGCCGCGAGAGCCATTGCTTCGTCGACCAGAGTGTCCGGCTCGACGATCCGATTGATCAGCCCGTAGCGTTCCGCCTTGTCAGCGCCCCACAGATCACCGGTAAGCAGCAGCTCCATCGCAACCGGGTAAGGCAGCTGATCGAGCGCGCGCTGGGTGCCCCCGTTGCCAGCGATCACTCCTCGCTTGACCTCGCTCAGCCCAAACCGGGCGGAGGGGACGGCGAGGCGGATGTCGGTCGCGAGGAGCAAGGTCATGCCGCCGCCGACGCATATTCCGTTCACCGCGGCAATCACCGGCTTCCAGACCTCGAGGCCACGGTTGAGCAGCTGTCCTCGCTGAGTGGCCCAGAGTTCCGCGATCGGCTCCTCACGTCCGAGGAAGGTCTTGATGTCTGCGCCTGCGCAGAACGCCTTCTCGCCGGCACCGGTGATCACCGCCGCTCGGATCGCATCATCATCGCGAACACGTGTCCACGCCTCAGACAACTGCGCGTAGGCAGCCACGTCCAACGCGTTGAGTGCGTCAGGACGATTGATGGTGATGAGTGCGGTCCCGCCCACAACTTCCAGCTCGATCATGATCGGCTCAGTCTTCGTAGCGGCTCAGGAGCATAGCCAGTCCCTGACCGCCACCGATGCAGAGGGTGACGATTGCGGACTGAAGATCGCGGCGCACGAGGTCCTTGATGGCTCGAACAGTGAGGATCGCGCCGGTGGCCCCAACTGGATGGCCGAGCGCGATCGCGCCGCCGTAAGGATTCGTCTTCTCGGGGTCCAGATCGGCATCGCGGATCACAGCGAGCGCTTGCGACGCGAAGGCCTCGTTCAGCTCGACAACATCGACGTTCGCGGCCGAACGGCCGGTCTTCGCGAACAGTTTGCGCAGCGCGAGGGTGGGCGCATACCCCATGATCTCCGGTTCGAGCGCGGCGGTGGACACAGAATCAATCGCGGCGAGGGGTCGCAGACCATGCTCCTTCGCGTAACCCTCGCTTGTGACGACGAGAGCTGCGGCACCATCGTTGATCCCCGACGAGTTGCCAGCGGTCACCGTGCCGTCTTCTGCGAACGCGGGACGCAGCGTGCCAAGCTTCTCAAGCGTGGTATCCGGCCGCGGGTGCTCGTCAACATCCACGATGTGCGGGCGACGCCCACCAACTTCCACCGGCGTGATCTCCTCAGCGAACGCCGCGCGGGCGGCGTCCGTGGCGGCGCGCCGCTGGCTCTCGATGGCGAACTCATCCTGCGCGGCGCGACTGATGCCAAAACGCGTGGCGACAGCCTCCGCCGTCACTCCCATCAGCGAGTTGGTCCACGGGTCGGTGAGAACCGCTCTCGTCCCGTCAAGCAGGACGCGGTCGGCGAGGCGATAACCGTCTCTCGCGTTCTCGTCGAGGAAGGGCAGACGAGACATGCTCTCGTTCCCACCGGCGACGATGAGCTGAGATTCGCCCCAAGCGATCTGCATAGCAGCCGACCACACCGCCTGCAGACCACTTCCGCACAGTCGGTTCACGTTGAGCGCGGGGGTGTCGATGGGCAGACCCGCCGCGATCGCCACCCGGCGTGCGTTGTAGGCATCCTTCCCGACCTGGCCGACGCATCCCATGATGACCTCGTCGACGTTGTGTCCGACGACCCCGGCGCGCTCGATAGCTGCTCCGACGGCAATCGCGCCAAGCTCGTGCGCCGGTACGTCCTTCAGGCTTCCGCCGAATCCGCCGACTGGCGTTCGGGCACCGTCGACGATAACGACCCGTTCCATTTTGTTTCCTTCCAGCCTGCTCGACCGTTGTCAGGCCGCGCGGTAGTTCTCGATGACATTGGGAACGGCCAGCGGGGCGGCCGTCAGTTCCTGCACCTGTTCCGCCGTCACTCCCGGCACTGTCTCGGTGAGGACGAGCCCCTCTGCGGTGACGTCGATGACGGCGAGGTCGGTGATGATCCGGTCGACGATTCCCCGGCCGGTAAGCGGCAGGGAACACTCTTCGAGAATCTTCGGGCTGCCATTCTTTGTGACATGCTCCATCACGACAATGAGACGGCGCGCTCCCTGCGCGAGGTCCATTGCACCGCCCATGCCCTTCACCATGGCGCCGGGAACCATCCAGTTCGCCAGATCGCCGGCCACCGAGACTTGCATTCCCCCCAGAATTGCGAGATCGATGAGTCCCGCGCGGATCATCCCGAAGCTGAGCGAAGAGTCGCAGATGGAGCCGCCAGGGAGAAGAGTGACAGTCTCCTTCCCAGCGTTCACAATGTCGGCGTCGACCTCATCCGGGAGGGGGTACGGTCCGACGCCGAGGATGCCGTTCTCGGAGTGGAACACCACATCCGTCCCCGGCCGAAGGTAGTTCGGGATCAGTGTGGGAATGCCGACCCCGAGATTGACATACTGGCCAGCGCTGACTTCCAGCGCCGCTCTGGCTGCCATAGACGTTCGCGCGACTCGACGCGAGAGAATTTCGTTCTCCGGAGTGGTAAGTGTCATGGCGTTGCTCCCTCGACTCGACGGACAGTGAGACGCTCGATGCGCTTGTCTTCGCGCTGGACTTCAGTGAGCGGCACCACTCGGTCAACGTAGATACCCGGCAGATGAACCTCATCCGGGTCCAGCTCACCAGGCTCGACGAGTTCCTCAACCTCAGCGATCGTTACGCGACCCGACATCGCCACTGCCGGATTGAAGTTTCGCGCGCTGGAGTGGAACACAAGATTGCCGAGGCGGTCTCCCTTGCGCGCACGCACGAAAGCGAATGCCGCGTCAATCGGCGTTTCGAACACGCAGTCCACTTCTCGACCACGCAGTGCCAGCCGTCGTACTTCTTTCGCCGGCGAACTCACCGCGACAGACCCGTCAGCGGCGTAGCGCCAAGGCATCCCGCCGTCGGCAACCACCGTGCCAGCGCCGGTCGGCGTGAAGAAGCCGGGGATCCCGGCCCCACCCGATCGAAGGCGCTCCGCAAGAGTCCCCTGGGGCGTGAGTTCGACTTCGATCTCGCCGCCCAAGTACTGCCGTTCGAACTCCTTGTTCTCGCCGACATATGACGCGATCATTCTGCGCACGCGTCTGGCTTCGACGAGCAGCCCGAGCCCCCAGTCGATCGTTCCCGGGTTGTTCGAGACGATCTCCAGGTCGCCCGGGCCAGCATCAAGAAGGGCTTTGATCAGCACCGCAGGAATCCCATTGATACCGAAGCCGCCGAAGGCGAGAGTGGCCCCATCTGGTACGTCGGCGACAGCGTCGCCCGCATCCGGGTAGATCTTGTCCATTGGTGCTCCTTGATTCGATGTGTTCGGCTCGCCGCGGCGACGACGAGTTCGAGGCGTCAGATCACTCGGCGATCACTCAGCTGATCGCGTTGAGCCTCGTCGTATCCGAGAAGGTCGCCAAAGACCTCATCGTTGTGGGATCCCGGGTTCCACGGCCCGGACCATCGCACGGATCCGGGAGTGCGGGAGAGCCGCGGCGTGATCCCCTGGGCGATGAAGTCTCCGGTGTCCACCTCGTGGGTGATCAACGCTTCACGCGCGATGATTTGCGGGTCGTTGACGAGTTCGGCAATGGTGTACACCGGACCAGCCGCGATCTGACTGTCCTCGAGCATTTCCTGCAGTTGCGCCGCAGTGTGCTCCCCGGCCCACTCGCCCACGAGGTCTTCCAGCACCACCTGATGGCGCACGCGCGCTTCGTGGGTTCGGAAGCGCTCGTCAGTGATCAACTCCGGTCGGCCCATGGTGTCGCAGAGCCGTTCGAACATGCGCTGTTGGCTGGCAGCGATGACGAACCACAAACCGTCGGAGGTCTTGAACACGTTCGATGGAGCCACCCCGGGGATCCGGGTGCCGGTCGGCTGTCGCACAATCCCCAGGCGGTCGTACTCGGCGACCGCGCCCTCCATCATCGCGAGGCACGCTTCAACGAGTGACACGTCGATTTCTTGCCCGAGTCCACTTCGCTGACGCTCGTGAAGAGCCGCGAGGATCCCCTGTGACGCGAACACGCCCGCGATGGAATCGCCGAGGGACAGCCCGACGCGGGGTGGCGCCTGGTCGGGGTAGCCGTTGATGTAGCGCATCCCGCTCATCGCTTCGGCGACCGCCGCAAACCCGGGACGCCGACGATACGGTCCTGTCTGCCCAAAGCCGGAGATCCGAGCGAGAATGAGCCGAGGATTGATGGCGCTCAGGGTGTCGTAGCCCAGGTTCCAACGTTCGAGGGTCCCGGGGCGGAAGTTCTCCACGATGACATCGCTGGTAGCCGCGAGGTCCCTGAATACGCGTTGGCCTTCATCGCCGTGCAGGTCGAGGGTGACGAGCTTCTTGTTCCGGCTCTGGATCGACCACCAAAGCGAGCGCCCGTCCACCGAGCCCTGCCCCCACTCGCGGAGCGGGTCCAGGTTGTCTGGACCTTCGATCTTGATGACTTCGGCGCCCAGGTCGGCGAGCATTCGTGCGGCGAACGACGCAGCAACGATCGACCCCAGCTCCAGCACACGTACGCCATTCAAGGGTCCAGGTGCAGTGGTGTCGATCGCTGGAGGGGTTTCCTCGGCCTTGAGGCTCATGTGTCATGTATACAGCATCAAATACACAGAAACAACCCGGCTGAGTCAGAATGGAGCCATGAGCATCATTTCCACCGTGACCTTGAACGACGGCGCCTGGTTCCCCGAGCTGGGCCTGGGCACCTACGACCTGCGGGGCGAGGAGGGGATCGCGGCGATCGTCGCCGCGCTCGACTCCGGCTATCGCCTGCTCGACACCGCGGTCAACTACGAGAACGAACGCGAGGTCGGCGAGGCCGTCCGCCGCAGCGACGTCGATCGCGGCAAGGTGCTCGTCGCATCGAAGATCCCCGGTCGCCACCACGGCCGGCACGAGGCGGTCGATAGCATCAAGGGCTCGCTCGATCGGCTGGGCCTCGACCGCATCGACCTGCAGCTGATCCACTGGCCGAACCCCAGCGTCGGCAAGTACGTCGACACGTGGCGCGGTCTGATCGAGGCGCGCGAGCTCGGTCTCGTCCGTTCGATCGGCGTCTCCAACTTCACCGAGGACCAGCTCACCGAGCTCATCGAGGAGACGGGCGTCGTGCCGTCGGTGAACCAGGTCGAGCTGCACCCGTACTTCCCACAGGCGCAGCTCCGGGCATTCCACGCCACGCACGGCATCCGCACCGAGAGCTGGAGCCCGCTCGCCAAGCGCAGCGAGCTGCTGACCGAGCAGATCCTCACCGAGCTGGCGACGGTCCACGACGTGACGCCGACGCAGGTGGTCCTTCGCTGGCACACGCAGATCGGCAGCACGCCGATCCCCAAGTCGGCCGACGCCGACCGGCAGCGGGAGAACGCCGACGTCTTCGGCTTCACCCTCACCGACGACCAGCTCGCCGCGATCAGCGCGCTCGAGCGCGGTCGCCTGTGGGACGGCGACCCGAACACCCACGAAGAGATGTGACGGAACGGATGCTGCGACCCGGAGTGTGCGCGTGGAAGTCGTTGCAACTCCGACGTGCACGTCTGAGCTGATGCGCGGGCAGGGGCCTTGACCGTGCAACGTCGCGAGACGCGATGCAGCGCCGACGCGGGAAGCCACGCCGCTATCAGCAGGTGCAGGCACCCATCTCATTCGCACGGACCCGTTAGCGATCTCCGCCAACGCCCCGCCGCACTCTTCAGGGATGGTTATGAGGAAAGGTGGAGTCGCCAGGGATTTGCGACGGCGAGGCGCAGTAGTGCATACCTAATACGTCCGCCTATGATGGTGTCTACCTACCGAACACTAGGGGGAAATCGATGCCGCTCAGCGCACCTGGTTCCGGAGAGCCTATCGTTAAGCGCGCCAACGTCGCCGTTGCTGCCGCGCTTCGATTGGGCATCATCCGCGGCGACCTGGCCCCGGGCGAGGCAATCCTGGAAGAGGATGTGGCTGACACGCTCGGCGTCAGCCGGACTCCCGTGCGTGAAGCCCTCCTCCTTCTGGCGGGCGAACGGCTCGTCGATCTCGGAAACGTACGCGGCCAGCGCGCGGTTGTCCGAGACATGTCCACCGACGAGCTCGACGAAATCTACGCGATGCGCGCGATGCTTGAGGGCTACGTGGCTCGCAAGGCCGCCGAGCGCGTCACCCCTGCGCTCCTCCGCCAACTAGAGCAGAGCATCACGCGGATGTCTAAGCTCGCGGGCAACGTTCACGAGCTCATCGAAGAAAACCATCGCTTCCACACCGCGATACTGACGGCCTCATCGACCGATCGCCTCGCCTTCATCGTGGAGAACCTGCTGCAGATTCCGCTGGAGTACAAGCGGGACTTCTGGTTGGACGCAAGCTGCTTAGAGGTGGACATCCAAGGCCACCGGGATGTGCTGGCCGCCTTGCGCGACGAAGACGCCGCCGCGGCTGAGGCTGCGATGGCCAAGCACCTTCACGACGTGGGTGTGCTCACGCTCTCCAAGCGCACTGTTCCCGTTTGAGCTGGACATCCCTCCGGCTGTCGGCATAACGACACCGGCTCGCTGTACCAACTTGACGCACGTCGATGTATTACGGATGATGTATACGTAATTGTTCGCGTTCGACGACGAGCGTTCAGGAGATAGCGATGTCCATTACCACAGCGGATGCGCCCGAGTCGGTCGATCTCGACGTGCTCTGGCAGCCGATCAAGATCGGCACGTCCGTAGTCCTGCCTCACAGAGTCATCCAGACAGCCCACGACCAGAGTTTCGGCGGCGCTGACCTGATCCTCAGCGATAAGGCGATTCGTTACTGGGAGGACCGCGCGCGCGGCGGAGCTGCTCTCGTCATCACCGGCGCGCAGACAGTGCACCGGTCCGCCCTGGGCCACGTCGTCGGTGGTTCTGAAGGCTGGCGACCCGAGGCGCGAGAGCAATACCGCAAGCTCGCGAACACAGTTCACCCGCACGGCACCAAGGTGTTCGTTCAACTCGGACATTGGGGCGCCGAGGACATCGGCATGGCCCACCTTTGGAACTTCCGAGAACTCTGGGCTCCTTCCGACGTTCCGTCTCTCGACGCCGGCGAACACCCTCGACCGATCGAGGCCGAGGACATCGACGAGCTCATCGCCGGTTACGTAGCCACCGCACTCAACGCCAAGGAAGCGGGCATCGACGGCGTCGAGTTCCACAGTGGGCACGGGTATCTCGGCATGCAGTTCCTGTCGCCGTTGACGAACAGAAGAGACGACGAATACGGCGGGAGCACCGAGAACCGCTGCCGGTTTGCCCTCCAGGTTGCGCGCGCGATACGCGAGGCGTGCGGTTCCGAGTTCCCGCTGGGGATCCGTCTGTCGCTTGCGGAAGCCGCAACCGGTGGTATCGACCTCGCTGAGGGAGAACGGATCGTTCGCGTGCTTTCCGCGTCCGGGCTCTACGACTACTTCAACATCAGCGGCGGGGCCGCCGGACACGAGTTCATCGTTCCGATGACCAGCGAGCTGCGAGAGCAGTTCGTGCCCTTCGCTGAACTGGTCAAAAGCATCGTGGACGTCCCCGTCTTCATGGCCGGGCGCGTCACCGACATCCGACGCGCCGCAGCGTTGGTCGCCGAAGGACGCGTAGATGTCGTAGGGATGACACGCGCCCACATCGCCGACCCCGAGATCGTCGTGAAGGCGAAGTCGGGGCGAGTGGACGAGATCCGACAGTGCGCAGGCATCAACCAGGGATGCATCGGCCGAGTCGCTCTGGGCCGGGAGATGAGCTGCACACAAAACCCGACGGTCGGACGGGAGTCCGAGTGGGGCCTCGGGTCCCTCCAGCCCGTAGAGACACCCCGACGCGTGATGATCGTCGGTGGCGGACCGGCCGGACTGAAGGCAGCGGAGATTGCCGCCAGCCGCGGGCATCATGTTTCGCTCTATGAGGCGGGAGACGAGTTGGGGGGCCAGCTTCGACTCGCAGCCCAGCTCCCCAGCAGGTCCGAGTGGGGCGTGGTCATCGAGAATCTGATCCGTGCGATCGACCGGCACGGGGTGGAGGTTCATCTGGGCACCACCGTCACGGACGAACTGGTCCGTGAGGTCGCCCCGGACGTGCTCGTCGCCGCGACGGGCTCGGAGTTTGCCACCACGGGATGGTCTGCTGCGAGCGGTGACCGCGCCGGCATCCCCGGTCTAGAGAACACGTCCGTGTTGACACCTGAACAGGCCATCGAGGCGCCCAGCTCGGTAGGGCGGCGGGTCGTGATCGTCGATGAGACGGGAATGTACGCCCCTCTCGGGGTCGCCGAACTGCTCGCCGACCGTGGACACGATGTCCGCATCGTCTCGCGGAGGCTGGTGATTGGGGAGAAGGCCGCCGCAACGCTTGACCTCCCATACGTCTATCCACGGTTGGCTGCCAAGCATGTGACCCTTCAGCCGCAGTCGATGATCGATCGAGTACGTCCCAACGGCGCGGTCGCCATCAAGAGCCTGTGGGACGGAGAGGTCACCGAAGTTGACGTTGACACCGTGATCGTGATGATGGGCCGCAAGTCCGTGAACGGACTCTACAAGTCCGTGAAAGGCGAGACTTCACTCTCGGTGCATCGCATCGGCGACAGTGTCGCCCCCCGCGACGTCGATGCGGCCATCTTCGAAGGTGAGCGCTTGGGGCGCGCGCTCTAGCGCGGCCGGAAAGGCTTGATCATGACGGAACTCCTCGCAACGTGTTGGACACACGCCGGCCGGTCGTATCCGCTTCCTGGCCGCGATATCTCTCCACTTTCTGTGGAGTCCCGGTCAGAGGCTGTGGCAGCAGCGGGTTTCACGGGAATTGGACTGGATTATGGCGACTTGCGCGCATACTCCTCGACAAGCTCGCTGAAGGACCTGAAGCGGCTGTGGGATGACCTTGGGCTCGTCCACGTCGAATTGGAGTTGCTCACGGAATGGTGGAAGGACGACCCGGCGGAACGGGACGCCCTGGAACGCCGACGGTTCCTGCTAGACGCCGCTGAAACCCTTGGCGCGCACCACGTGAAGATCTGCGCCGAGTTGAGCCTGTCGGATGACGATTGGGTGGAGGCGTTCGATACCGAGCGCTTGGCTCCCAATCTCCATCGCCTCGCCGTTGATGCTGCAGACCGGGGCACTCGACTGGCGCTCGAGCCGATGCCGCTGACCAATGTGGTGACCATCCGTGAGGGTAGGCATCTTGTCGAGACAGCCGACCATCCCGCGCTAGGTCTCTGCGTGGACATCTGGCATGTGGAGCGCGGACGGTCGTCCTTGTGGGATGTCCGCAACCTCCCCGCTGAGCTCATCGTCGCGGTCGAAATCGACGATGCCGCCGACGAACGTGTCGGATCGTTCTTCGAGGACACCATTTACCACCGACGACTGCCCGGCGACGGGGACTTCGATATCCCCGGCTTCGTGAGCGCAATCCGTGCAACCGGGTACACCGGCCCGTGGGGTGTGGAGATCCTCTCCAATGCTCACCGCCTGCGCCCGCTGAAGAGAGCGGTTCAGGTCGCGTACGACACAGGGCGGCGCGCCGTGGATCCCGATTTTCACAACGAAACAGATTCTGGAGACTCAACGATCGTGAGGAACGCGTGATGGGCGGACGGCGCGCTGTCGTTCTGGGAGCGGAAGGGATGATCGGCACCTATATGCGCGACGCCCTTCTCGAGGATGGGTGGGACGTGGCTGGTGTCGCACGTCGCCCGTCGACCGTCAGCCACGAACGCTACGTTCACATCCGGGCAGACCTTCTTGATCCGTCTTCTCTGGCTGCCGCGTTCGGCGCGTTTCCGGACGCGACCCACGTGTTCTACGCCGGGTTCATCCTGGCTGAATCGAGGGCGGCTGAGGTCGGGCCAAACCTGGCGATGCTGGTCAACGGAGTGGAAGCGGTCGAGGCGAACTCTTCTGTACTCGAACACGTTTGCCTGTTCGAAGGGGGAAAGTGGTACGGATGCCACACAGGGCCCTTCAAGACACCGGCGTATGAGAACGACCCGAGGGTGATGCCCCCGATGTTCTATTACAACCAGGAGGACTACCTCACTCAACGACGCAACGACGGTGCCACATGGTCGTGGTCTTCGCTCCGGCCCGAGGGCGTGGGGGGCGTTGCGCTGAGCACTCCGCAGGGGCTTCTGACCGTCCTGGTGATGTACGCGGTCCTCTGCCGTGAGCTCGGGATTCCGCTGCGATTCCCCGGTACGCCGGAGGCGCGCGACGCGCTGTACGAGATGACAGATGGACGGCTGCTCGCTCGTGCCGCTATCCACACCTCGACAACCGCATCCTGTGCAGACCAGGCGTTCAATGTCACCAATGGCGACTCGTTCCGCTGGAACGACATGTTCGCCTACATCGCCTCCCTCCTCGGAATGGAATATGCCGGCACACAGACGCTGAAGCTCACCGAGGTGATGGCCGACAAGGGCCCGCTCTGGGACAACATGGTCGAACGGTATGGCCTCGCCCCCTACAAGCTTGAAGAGCTGGCGGGGTGGCAGATCGCGGATAACCTCCTCTACTGGGGCTGGGACAACGTTCGCAGCACCATCAAGCTACGTAAGACCGGGTTCCATGACTGCATCGATTCTCGGGAGATGGTACGCGACGTGGTCGAACGAATGGTCGAGCTCAAGCTCATTCCCCCCACGACCTGACCGCCGGCCATGAGTCGGCAGAACGTGATGTGGAACGGGACGTGCAATCACCTCTCGTTGTTGGATCGACTACGCGCAGCACGGCTCTCCGGCTGCGACGTTCTCTCGATGACGCCCGCGGACTACCACCACCAGTTATCGCAGGGCGTGTCGATCAGCGATATGAAGCGGATGGCGTCCGATGAGGGGGTCAGCATCAGTCATCTGGATCCGCTCGCGACGTGGGCGCCCGCGTGGATCCCTCCGCATGCCACGGACGAGATGGTGGCAGCCCTCGGAACCGGTGTCGACGACTTTCTCAGAATCGCGGACGCGCTCGAGTGCGAATCGTTCACAGCTATCGGCTCGTTCCCACACGGCGGTATCCATCTCGACGACTTGGCGGACTCTTTCGCTCGGCTGTGTCAGCTTGCATCCGGAATCAGAGTAGACCTTGAGTTCATCCCGGTGTGGGGGCTGCCGGACCTCGCATCGGCGTGGAGCGTCGTTCTCGCCGCGGGCGAGGCCAATGGGGGAATCCTGCTGGACTTCTGGCATTTCTTCCGTTCCGGGTCCTCACTCGAGCTCCTCACGTCCATTCCTTCCGATCGCATTCACTCGGTTCAGGCTTGCGATGCGCGCATGGTGCAGGCGGCCGGCCGTACCGACTGGGAAGACCTGCACGAAGACCGTCTGCCGCTCGGCGCCGGGGAGTTCCCTGTGGAAGCGCTGCTGTCGGTCCTTCACGAGATGGACGCGCTGCAGATCGTTGGCCCAGAGTACTTCTCGAGCCAAATGCGGTCGCTGTCCGCTGAGGGCGTGGCCGAGGTGGTTCAGACTACGTACTGGTCTGCCGTGACGCCCTTCGGGGTCGTGCCTTCGCGATGATGTACATCGATGGGGCCAGCTCACTGACCTGGAACGTTTGTTGACGCAGGAGAGGCCCCCGGGGGCGAGTTGGCGGTGTCTCGTTCCTCAACTCGATCACACGACCCCCCGGGCATGGTGTCCGGGTCGAACCTGATCATCCCCATGTGGTGCATCAGCCCATACTGGCGGCGGTGGGAGCTGTGCGGCGGGAGCGAGCCGCGGTTCGGGTCGAGCCACTTGTTGATCACCCCGCACCAGCTGGGCACGCTCCAGCGCGGTGGCGCCACCGTGGTACTCCGCGCATTTCAGGCTCGCGATCACCGCCAGCGCCTTCTCCAGCACCGGTTTGCGTTCCTGCAGCAGTCGATGCCTGTCGGCGGGGTTAAGCCTCGAGCCGAAGAGACTCTCCGAGGTCCGAGGTCCGAGGTCCGAGGTCCGAGGCCCGAGGCCCGAGGTGCACGGCAGCGGCCATTTGGCGTGCGCCGTTGACATTTGCCCGCCGTTCGTCGGCCGATGTCGTGCCAGACGAACCGTAGCTTCAGTACCAGGCGCCGCCCGGGCGTCAGTTTCGCACAGCGACGTCGGAAATCTGCTTGCAAGGCAGGGCTTGCACTCACGTCAACCGTGAGCCGAGAAAACCCGCAGGTTGCCCGTCCGCACGTCAAGTGAAGCACCGCGATGGATCAAACCTCGACGAAGGAGTCAACCTTGGAACACAGCACAGCGGTCTTCCGCAAGATCGCATTTGCCGTTGCCGCGGGCGTGCTCGCCGCGACCACACTCGCGGGGTGCACGTCAAACACCGCGGAAGCCGGAACCAGCACAGACGCGGCCGGCGTCTCCATCCAGTTCGTCAACCCGCTGCCGAACTACCCGGCGTGGCGGACGATCGGTGACTGCCTCGCCGACGAGGCGAAGGCGCAAGGGGTCGACTTCACGGAGAGCGGCCCGACCGGATCGGCCATGGACCCGACGACGATGATCAAGCAGATTCAGGGCGCCATCGCCAACAAGAAGAGCGCTATCCTCACGCTCCCCGCAAGCGACGCGTTCGGCGCCCTGCTCAAGCAGGCGCAGGAGGCCGGTATCACCACCGTGACCTTCTACGGTGACGGAACCGAAGAGAGCGGCGCCGACATCAACGTCGGAGTCGACTGGACGGAGCTCGGCAAGCTGTACGTCGACGCCATCGCCACGCTGCCCGGTGAGAAGAACGTGGGGCTGATCACGTCCGCTGACACGGGGATCGGCAAATCCTGGATGGATGGCGTGAAGGCAGCCGCTGAGGACGCCGACGACATCTCCATTGTCGGCGAGGTGTACACCGGCGACGACTCTTCGAAGGCGCTCGCGCAGGCGAACGCCCTGCTCACCGCCCACCCCGAGGTCAACGTGATCACGACCAACATGGGCACGGCGACCGCGGGTACTCTCTCGGCGCTGGCGGCTAAGGATCTGACGGGCGAGGTCGCCTTCCTCGGGAACGGTCCGGACAACGGCGGCAAGGAAGCGCTCTTCGACGGTTCGGAGTATCGACTGCTCATGCAGGATCTCTGCAGTGCCGCGACGAAGGCGCTGGACGCGACCATCGAGGCCCTGGAGAACGGCGATGAGCCGGGCGGAGAGCCGGTGATGATCCCGATGGGATTCATTATGGCCAGCACCGACGACTACGAGGATCTCCTGGCGAATAACTGGGGCTAGTGCCGTGGGGTGGGCACGGCTAGTCCCCGGGCCCGCCCCGTCTCCGCTCCACCAATCCAAGTAACCCAACCTGAGGCAACAACAATGTCCCCTGATCCCAAGCCGGAACCGTACACGAGCAAGCTCCCGCCGCACGCGACGATTGGCGCCGCCGCCCCGATTCTCGAACTGCGGGGCGTTCGCAAATCCTTCGGGCCCGTTGACGCCCTCCAGCACGTGGACTTCGCCGCGTACCCGGGCGAAGTGCACGCCATCGTCGGCGATAACGGCGCCGGGAAATCGACAATGATCAAGATCATCACCGGCATCCACCGCGGCGATGCTGGCGAGATCCTGATCGACGGGAAGCCGATGGAGCTCCGCCATGACGCCTCGGAGTCTCAGGAGCGCGGCATCGCCGTCGTCTACCAGGATCTGGCGCTGGTCGAGTGCCTCGACATCTCGACCAACATGGCCCTCGGCAACCTTCCTCGTCGGTGGGGAGTGGTTCTCGACCGCAAACGCATGGACCGTGAAGCCGCGACCGCTCTCCGCGACCTGAAGGCGCGCGTCGGCGACGTGCGCACCCCGGTCGGTCTCCTTTCCGGAGGGCAGCGCCAAGTCGTCGCGATCGCTCGAGCCGTCCGCATGGACAAACCGATCATCCTGCTTGACGAGCCCACCGCGGCGCTCGGCGTCCGCGAATCCGCCTACGTGGGCGACATGTTCGTCCAACTGCGCGAGGCCGGAAAGGCCGTGATCTGCGTCAGCCACGATCTCGAATTCGTGTTCAAACACGCCGACCGCATCACCGTTCTCCGCCTGGGACGGAGCATCGGAACCCGAAAGGTCTCGGAAGTCACCCGCGACGAGATCATCGCCATGATCACGGGTGCGACGCCCGGCGACTCGATGAAGGAAGCATCATGAGCATCACCCTCAACCCAGCACCGGAGACCGAAAAGGAGGCCGCGGACAACCGCGGCGCACGCATTGTCCGCGCAGTCCTCCTCCGTCAGGAGACGTGGCTGCTCGCCGTTGTCCTTCTCATCGCGGTCCTCACCACGCTGAAGAACCCGAACTTCCTGGACCCGGCGAACGTCACCGAGATCCTCCGCAGCAGCGTCATCTTCTTCATCATGGGGTGCGGTGCTGCACTGCTGGTGATCGGAGGCGGCCTGGACTTCTCGGTCGGCGCGGTGTTCACAATCAGCGCGCTCGTCGGCACGTCTCTAATCGCACAAGGGGTGTGGATCCCGATCGGAATCCTGGCGGCCATCGCCGTCGGCGCCCTGGCCGGCATCGTCAACCATCTCGTGGTGACGTACTGGCACGTCCCTCCCATCATCGCGACGCTCGGCACGTTCTTCATCGCTCTGGGGCTGAGCGCGCTCATCACCGGCGGTAACGACGTCGTACCCCTTCCGGCCGATTTCCTCAGGCTTGGGCAGGGATCGTTCCTATTTGTCCCGAACGTCATCTGGTATGCCCTCATCGTCGGCGCGATCTGCTGGTTCGTCCTCGAACGCACCAGGTTCGGCGTCAATGTGCGCGCCGTCGGCGGCAACCGGCAAGCGGCGATAGGCAACGGCCTCAAGGTCGTCCGCATCGACCTCACCCTCTACGTCGTCGCCGGTGTGACTGCGGCGATCGCCGGCATGATCTACTCGGCTCGTGTCGGCGCGGGCCAGGTCGAAGCCGGAGGGGCCCCGGTCACCCTGGTCGTCGTGACCAGCGTCCTGATCGGCGGCGTCAGCCTGCTGGGCGGTCTGGGGACGATCACGGGCGTCGCCGTGGGCGCGGTACTTCTGTCCACCATCGACAACGCCCTCGTGGTCGCGCAGATCCCGCCGCAGTTCAACAACATCATCGTGGGTGCGATCCTGATCGGCGCGGTCGCCGTCGACTACCTGCGCCGCAAGCAGCTCTACAAACCGCGGTAACGCAGAACATGCAGACGCTCGGCAGGGTTCCCTCCCTGCCGAGCGTCTGCGTGTTCTGCAATGATCACCCGTCGAGTTCCCCACGCGGTCCGTTTCACCGTCTCCGGATCGGTGCCGTCCGGGAAGCGCACGCGCGCAGCAGCCCGCTGGCGGCCTTCGCGTTCCTGGTGCAGCGTCAGCGCGAGCCAGGAGGGCAGCCGTGTCGCCATCGCTGAGGCCGCGGCGTGCCGCAGGTGTGCACCCGACGGAGGCGGCCGACTACACCGGACGCTCGGACGCGTCAGAGCCGGCCGCCGGAGTCGACCGACCACTCCGACGCCGTCATGTCCCGGAGCGGAACGTCCGCCAGAGCAGCAGGGCTAGCGCCGCACGCTCCCGACCGGACGCCGACGTCAGGTCGATGCCGATGAGTTCTCCGATCCGCTTGACGCGGGTCTGCAGGCTGCTGTGGTGGTAGTTGACTTCCCGGGCCGCGGCGCGAACGGAGTCGGCGTGCAGGAAGTGATCGAGGACGAGTATCGACTCGGCGCCGTTCGGCGCTGCGGCGACGTGTTCGATCCGGGCGACGTCGGGATGGGCGCCCACCACCGCGGAATCCAGTTTCCCGAGGAGCTGGATGACCCCGAGGCTGTCGGCGTTGAGCAGACGCGGCCAGCTCGCCCCAGCGCCTGCGAACCTGAGCGCCTCGCGCGCCCCGGTCCAGGACCGTGGCGCATCCAGCACGTCGACGATCGGTCCCGAGGCCCCTCGGCCCTTGAGATCGACGGGGGCCCAGTCAATCGGCTCTCGCGTGACGACGACCAGCAGGATGAGGTGCCGGGACAGCTCTGCGAGGTAGGTGGGTCGCAGCCACTGATTGCGCAGCCGCACCGGCAGGTCTTCGAGTTCGTCGTCCGCATCCGGCTCGAGCGCGACGAGCTGCACGGAACTACCGGCCTGCAGTCCCATGAGCTGTGCGGCACGGGACCGCTCTGCCTCGCTCGCGCGCTCATTGACGAGAAGTTGGGCAAGCGCCGGGTCTGAGAACCCGTGCGCGAGCTCGAACTCGGTGTTCGGACGCTCGCGGTCGATGACGGCCGACGCGGTCAGAGCGAACCGCTCGACGATGAACTCATCCAACTCCAGGGCGTCCCCGTCGCGCTCGAGCCATACCGTCCCGCCTTCACCGCTATCCGTGGCGAGCGGCGCGCGTACGCTCGGTCTGCCACCGGTGCCCAGCATCGTCCCCTCGGGAGCAAACCGGACGAAGAGGCCACGGTCGGGGAGTTGCAGACCAGCGGGGCAGTCCGCGATCAGGGCGGTCGCGCGGACCACCGATTCGAAATCCGGCTTGTTGCTACCCAGCTGGTCGAAGTACGCGACCACCCGTAGCGCTCGCTCGCCGGCCGCGTCGACGTTGAGCAACTTGAGCATGAGCCCCTGCACAGCTCGATGGTACGACCTGCCGAGCCAATTGGCGTGGCCAAGTGGCCGCCGGTTGGGTTCAATCCGCGCCAATTGGCTCCCGATGGGGCGGACGTCGACTTGCAGAATGGAGACGTGACGATCGATTCGCAACTGCGGCTGGACCCTGAGCTGGCGGCGATCGCGGTGCTGCTTCCCAACTTCGATCTCTCCGATGCTCCCGGGTCGCGTGTTCTCGAGGAACTTCTGCTTGCGCAGGGGCGCAAGCCGCTGGCCGGCGTCACGAGCACGGACACCGTCGTTCCGCGTCGTGATGCTGGCGAAATCCCCGTCCGCATCTACCGCCCGCCGATTCGGGGAGCGCTGCCGGCGGTTCTGTACTTCCACGGCGGTGCGTTCATCCTCGGCGGCCTGTCGACAGAGGATGACCGATGCGAGCTGTACGCGAGAGATGTCGAGTGCGTGGTCGTGGCGGTCGACTACCGTCTCGCGCCGGAGCACCCGTTCCCCGCTGCCTTCTTCGACTGCCTCGACGTTCTCCGGTGGATGCGCGACCACGCCGCACAGCTGCGGATCGACCCTCGGCGGATCGCGGTGGGCGGAAACAGCGCCGGCGGCGCGCTGGCCGCGTCGGTGGCGCTCGAGTCCCGTAAGGCCGACGTGCCGTCGTTGGTTCACCAGCTCCTGGTTAACCCGGTTCTCGACCACCGCAGCCGGACCAGGTCCATGCAGGTGTTCACGTCGACGCCGGCGTGGAGTCGCGACAACAACGTGCTCATGTGGGACAGCTATCTCGACGGCAAAGAGCCGACGGACGAGCGCGCGGTGCCCGCGCTCGTCACCGATGTCGTCGGAGCGCCGGCAGCGTCCATCTGGCTCGCCGAGTACGACCCGCTGCGCGACGAGGGCTACGAGTACGCTGCGCGGCTTATGGCGGCGGGCGTGTCGGTGGGACTGTGCCAGTACCCGGGCACGATCCACGGGTTCGACGGATACCGGATGACGAAGATCGGGCAACGCGCCCTGCAGGACCAAGTGACAGCGCTCCGCCGCGCTTTTCGCACTTGACATCCGACACTCGAACCTTGGCGCGCCGTCAACGCGCCATTCGGTGGTCTCGCGCAGGCCAATGCCCGCCGAACGGCGGGCGCCGCCGCACGCCATCCCCCCTACGGTCGAATGCAGAAGCTCTACCGCGCGATGTAGGAGGACGGGTGGCATTTCGGACGCTGGTCGATGGTGACCTAGCTGTATTGCTGGAGGATGCCCCACGGCATCTGATCGCCGACCTGGACCTCCCCGTCGAGCAACTGAGAGAGGGAGCACGGGCCGACAACGCCTGGTTGCGGGGCGAGATCGACGATTCGCTTTCCGGCGTCCGCTCCCGCGACGAGGTCCTCGACGGCGTTCCTGTGCGCTGGTACGGCCCAGACCTCACGGCGTCGGATGATGTGATCGTCTTCCTCCACGGCGGCGGCTGGATGGTGGGCGACCTAGATTCCTACGATCCCGACGTGAGGCGCCTTGCCAATCGGCTGGGTTGCTCTGTGGTCGCGGTCGACTACCGCCGAACCCCGGAGCATCCGTTTCCCGCCGCCCTCGACGACTGCGTCGCCGTCATCCGTCGAGTGGCGAGCATGCCCCACCGCGGTCTGGCAGTCGCCGGCGACAGCGCTGGCGGAAACCTCGCGTTGGGCGCCTGCGTCGCGCTCTCGGACGATGGAGGCATCGACGCCGCGCTGGCGTTGTATCCGGTGGTCGATCCTGGAGCCCTCGGAAACTCTTCGTACCTGATCAACGGCGCGGGCTTCCTTCTCACGACCGACGCGATGAGTCACTACTGGCGCCACTACATCGCGACCGAGTCTTCCTCGCGAGATCCGCGCCTGAACCTCGCCGTGGCTGACCTCGACGGGTTTCCTGCGACCGTTATCACGAGCGCCGACTACGACCCGCTTCGAGACGAGGCACGCGACTTCGCCACACGCCTCGCCGCCGCCGACGTCGACGTCACCTACCTGCCGCAACCTGGCCTGACGCACGGTTTCCAGCAGATGGTCCCACGGATCCCCGCCGCAACCCGTGCCCTCGATGCCGTGTACGACGCGTTGGCGGCGACCCTTCGACGTTCGGTCGCGCGTCGACCGGCCGCAGCACATGGCGATGCGGTAGGCGTGAGCCTGATCACCGCAGCTAGCTGAACAGACCCCACACGGCGGCGGCCCGGCAACGCGTCGTTCACGCCGGCGCTCAGGCAGCCGCGGCCGCCGGGGGCGCTTCGCCAAACGGCGGGAAATCGGACGGGTCTGCCGCCAGAGCGACATATCCGACCTCCCGACGGCCGCCTACCTTGATCACTTGCCAGTTCGATTTCGACAGAACGAGGTCTCATCGATGAGGACTATCTTCCCCGCCGGGCTCACGCCCGGACCGCAGTATGCACGTACCGATCTGAGGGTCGGGATGGTGCACTTCGGGCTGGGTAATTTTCATCGGGCGCACCAGGCGATGTACCTGGACCGGTTGATGAACGACGGTCAAGCGCTCGACTGGGCGATCTGTGGTGTCGGGGTGATGCCGGGAGACACCCGGATGCGCGACGCGATGCACGAGCAGGACAACCTTTACACGCTCGTGCTCAAGCACACCGACGGGTACATCGAACGGCGCATCGTCGGCTCAATCGCGGAGTACCTGTATGCCCCCGACGATCCGCAGGCGGTCATCGAAAGGCTCAGCGACCCGGCGACCCGGATCGTCTCGCTGACCGTCACCGAAGGCGGCTACAACATCGACCACCTCTCCGGCCGATTCGATCTCACCAATCCGCGCATAGCCTACGATCTCGCCCATCCCGACACACCCGTCACCGTATTCGGACTCGTCGTGGCGGCGCTGAGGCGACGGCGGGAAGATGGCACCCTCCCGTTCACGATCATGTCCTGCGACAACGTCCAGTCAAATGGCGAGGTCGCCAAACGGAGTTTCCTCGCGTTCGCCGCCGCGGTCGATCCTGGGCTCGCCGCCTGGATGCAAGACGAGGTGAGCTTCCCGAGTTCCATGGTCGACCGCATCACGCCGGCGACGACCGACGCCGACCGGGCGCTGGTCCGAGACCGCTTCGGAATCCCCGACGATTGGCCCGTCGTCGCGGAGCCGTTCGCGCAGTGGGTCCTCGAAGACAACTTCCCGGCTGGCCGCCCGCCGTTCCAGGACGCCGGCGTACAGCTGGTCGACCACGTCGAACCCTACGAATTGATGAAGCTGCGCCTACTGAACGCGTCCCACCAGGCGATGGCGTACTTCGGCGCTCTCCTCGGTTACAAGTACGCCCACGAGGCCGCCGCCGACCCGCTCATCCGCCGGCTGCTGCAGAGGTACATGGATGAAGAAGCGACGCCGACCCTGCGGCCAGTACCCGGAATCGACCTCGAGCAATACAAGGCCACACTGTTGGAGCGATTCGCGAACCCCGAGATCCGCGACACTCTCGAGCGGCTTTGCACGGACGCGTCGGACCGCATCCCCGTCTTCCTCCTGCCCGTGGTGCGAGAGAACCTGGAAGCGAATCGCTCGGTGGCGCTGTCCGCCGCGATCGTGGCGAGTTGGGCTAGATTTGCCGAGGGGACCGACATCCGCGGCGAGAAGCACACCCTCGTGGACCCGCTGGCGCAGCAACTGGCCGCCGCCGCACGTCGCCAACGAAGACGACCCCTCGCATTCCTCGAGCAACCCACGGTGTTCGGGGATCTCGTCGACGACTACGCATTCACAGCGCCATTCCTGGAGGCGTTGACGACGATCCACGCCGACGGCGTGCGGGCGGCGCTGCAGAGAATCGTCGGTGCGTCGTGACCAATTCAACAGCGGCGTGGGTGATCGGCGAGTCCGTCATCGACATCATGCGCACCTCGGACAGGATGACCAGCGCCTACGGCGGCAGCCCCCGCAACGTCGCATTCGGGCTAGCGCGCCTGGGAGTCCCCACCCGATTCAGCACCCGTATCGGACTTGACCGTGCGGGAGGTCACCTGCTGCGGGATCTGGAGGCCGCGGGAGTCCACGTAGCGGCCTCATCGCTGAGCAGTTCGCGCACGTCCACCGCGATCGCACACCTCGACGACGCCGGCGACGCCGCATACGAGTTCGACGTGGACTGGCAATGGCGGCAGGAGCCCGCCCCGACGGGCATTACGATCGCGCACACCGGCTCCATCGCCACGGCTCTCGCTCCGGGCGCCGAACAGGTGCTCGCAACATTCGCCGACCTGCGCGCGCGCGGTGCGGATGCCCCGCTGCTCTCCTTCGACCCGAACGTCCGACCTTCGCTCATGGACTCGGCGGCCCTAACACGAGAGCGGGTTGCCGCGTTCACCGAACTGGTCGACGTGGTGAAGATGAGCCACGAAGATGCCGCATGGCTGCACCCCCGAGCGACCGTGGACGAAGTCGTCGCCATCTACCTACAGGCGGGCGCTCGGCTGGTCGTGGTGACGCTAGGCGCCCGCGGCTGTGTGCTATCGACGCGCGGGGAGACGATCAGCATGCCCGCACTGCCTGTGCAGGTGGTCGACACGATCGGCGGCGGCGACGCGTTCATGTCGGGGATGCTCTACGCCCTTCTGCACGCCGACCTCCAGGGCGCTCTTCGCAGTGAAACGATGACGCCGACCCACGCAGATTACATCGCACGGACAGCGCTGGCTTCTGCCCGTGCCACCGTCGCCCGCGCCGGTGCAGTACCGCCGACGCTCGCCGAACTCGGACTCGATGCCCGCACTCCAGCCGAGTCGGCTGTCGGCTGAGGACCTTCGTACCCGGCCCTGATGGTTCGCACCGACCCACCCCGGTAGACGGAGGATCATAGCTATCAGTCCAGGCGCCGGCTAGTGATCCGCCATGGTGTGCAGCACCAGCCCGTGGCAGCGGAGCTCGCAACTGTTCGGGGTGAGAATCGTCCCGCGCTTCCGGCGTTGCCCATCCGGGAACACCGTGGAGGGGGCTGAACGGCCAGAGACCTTTTTCCTGGACCAACTCGGTCTGGGAACTGACGTCCGGCGAAGTGGGACTGCGGACCGCTTCGTCGGCGGCACTGATCGGAGAAGTCGTGGCGCGCGGGTAGCGGGTGGGGTGGTGCGTGCCCCCCGGACGCGCACCACCCCGCCCGTCACGCCCGGCGGCGTCAGCTGACGCCGCCCCCGTCTGGCTGCCGCCGGAGCCATCCCCCGCAGCTCGCGGAGCGGCCACACGTCCGGTTGCCAGTGCGGACTCCGGGAACACCGCTCGTGTCATCGCGGGGCGATCGAGGTCACTTACATCAGACTGATCTGGGCCGACGCGCTGCAGCGGAGTCCATGAACAACGCGTGACAACGGCGCTGATAACTGGGGAGGACCATGGCGAAGATACGGGTGCACGAACTCGCCACCGAGCTCAGCGTCGACGCCAAGGTCGTGTTGGATCGGCTGCGAGAGCTCGGCGAATACGTCAAGAGTCCCTCGTCGACGATTGAGGCGCCCGTCGCGCGAAAGGTGCGGGCGTCGTACGGTGCGACGGCGCCGCGTCCCGGAGCCCCGCGGCCGCCCGCGCTGCGCCGTGAACATCTCGATCCGCACGTGGATCGGCCAGGATTCGATCCCAGCGCACCCTCCGCGCGACAGCACGGGTGGAGGTCCGGTGCCGTGCCCGCACCGCAGCATCCGGACTTGCTAGCGAACATCGAACGCGTCCGCTACAAGTACCCGGCCCTCCGCGATCACATCGACGCGCTCCGCAGCCTGGGCTCCCAAGTGGTCTATGCAGGATTCTGTCGTCAGGACGGATTCCGCGATTGCGCCATCGTCCACGTCCGATTCAGTGGGGCGATCGAGGCGGTGTTCGGATTCACCCGGGACCTGATGATCTTCTACAGCCCCGACGAAGACATGCAGGGCCGCACCTTCCAGGCAGCGGCACGTGAGCTCGGCGCCGGCGGCCGCTCGGTCACGCCTGACATCTTCTTCATGTGGTCACCTGATCAACGACTGCGGATCAAGCTCAACGACTGGTCTCGGCCGGCGAAGCTCGCCATCCCACTGCTGATCGACGATGAGGACGAGCTCGCGCTCATCACGCTGCTGCGTGACTACATCTACGCACGAGACTTGTTCTACATGACCACACCGGTCTCCGGTGCAAGTTTCTTCGGCCGGCGGACGCTGCTGCAGTCACTGCGCGATGACGTGTTCAACCAGCGGGTCACCGGTGTGTTCGGGCTTCGCAAGTCGGGGAAGACGAGCATCCTGATGCAGTTGAATCAAGAACCGACATCCCATCGACCGGATCAAACAATGGTCGAGGTCAGCACAGCTGAGCCTGCCGGCACTGCCGTCATGCGCAGTCGCTATCGAAGTGGTGGTTCACCCGCAAGCCTGCACATCGACCTCGCCTCGGATCTCGTCGCTGGTGCACACCACAGCCGCGGAGTACTGAGGCGAACTCAGCCGATCCCCCGACGGCCAGCGTCAGAGCACGGGCCCGCTGCAGGTCAGCAACCTTGGCGTGGCATAGCGCCGCAGCGTCATCCCATGGCCATTGGATCCCGATCGGCACCGGTGGTCTCCAGCCACACCGACTTGACCTCGGTGTACTCGTGCATTGCATCCGTACCGTTCTCGCGGCCGATTCCGCTTCGCTTGGTCCCACCGAAGGGCACGGCTGGGGATGCGACGCGGTAACTGTTCACCCATACCGTGCCGGCTTCCAATGCCGCGGCAACACGATGGACGCGACGAATGTCATTCGTCCAAACCCCAGAAGCGAGTCCGTACTCGCTGGTGTTCGCCAACTGCAGGGCTTCCTCTTCGGTGCTGAAGGGCAGGATGATCACCACCGGCCCGAACACTTCCTCTCGGAGAATGTCCATCTCGTCGGATACGGCTGTCAGAACAGTGGGTCGAATGAAGTCGCCCTGCAGTGTGTGATCGCGTCCTCCGCCGCACTCAACGACCGCGCCCTGCGCTCGAGCAGTCTCCAGCAGCGAAAGCACCTTCTCGAATTGCGGTCGCGTGGAGATCGGCCCTACTTCGGTCGCGTCGTCTTTCGGGTCTCCCAACCGGATTCCCTCGGCTCGCTTTGTCATTCGCGCGACCACTTTCGGGTAGATCGCTCGGTCGACGTACACCCGCGCCCCCGCGTGGCACATCTGACCTGCGGCCGCGAATACTCCGGCGGTGAGTCCTTCAACGACAGCGTCCAGGTCGGCGTCGGCGAAGACGAGCTGCGCGGACTTACCGCCCAGCTCGAGGGACACTTGTTTCACGGAGGCAGCTGCAGCCTTGCTGATGGCGATGCCAGTCGCTGTCGAGCCCGTGAAGGCGATCCGCGAGACTAGGGGGTGCGTTACCAACGCAGCTCCGGTCTCTCGGGAAGAACTGGCGACAACATTGAAGACGCCTGGCGGGAACCCGGCTTCTCCGAAGAGTCTTGCCAATGCGATCATGGACGCCGGAGTGAACTCGGACGGCTTTGCCACGAACGTGCACCCGGCGGCCAGGGCGGGCGCGATCTTGTACATGCCGAGGATCAGCGGCGCGTTCCAAGGCAGCACCCCGGCCACTACGCCCAGCGGTTCTCGAAGCGTGTAGACGAGGTGGTCCGGGTGAGCATCCGGAATCGTCTGCCCGGAGATCTTGTCGGCGAGGCCTCCGAAATACCGGAGCCAGACCGGCAGCAGTCGAATCTGCGACTCCGCGTCGCGACGGAGTTTTCCGTTGTCGCGAACCTCGATTTCAGCAAGGGTTTCCACGTCTCGTTCGACGAGATCCGCCAGTCGTACCATCAGTCGACCACGGTCTGCACCGGGCATTCGTCGCCAAGTGCCCTCGAACGCGGACCGGGCGGCACGAACCGCACGATCCACGTCTTCGGGTCCGGCGTTAGAGATCGTCGCCCAGGGAGCGCCGGTGTAAGGGTCGGTCGACTCGAACTGAGCGTCACCGTCTGCCGGCACTTCTCGACCGTTGATATAGAGCCCGAAATGGGGCATTCTCAACCTCTCCGCAAACCCACGGTTACGCGTGTAGCTGTGACGCCACTACGTGCTGACCTCATTACTGTCTGGCGTGCTCAGCCGCCATCGCTGCAGCTCTGCTGGGTCGCGGACGTCGACTGAGGTCGAGACCCAGGGAGGCGCGGCGTCGCACGCTCTTCTGTCGGATACCCCAGACGACCGCAACGAGGATGATCGCAGCGCCCTTGATCGGCATTTGGAGGAACGCGTCCAGGCCCGTCAAGTTCATGAGATTGCCGAGAACCACCACAATCCCGACGCCGGCGAGCAGGCCACGAACGTTCCCTGCACCGCCGAGGATCGCAACCCCGCCAATCACCACCACAGCAAGCGCATCCAATTCCAGCCCCACGCCGCTGCTGGGGAGGCCTGCTCCCAAGCGTGCTGACAGGTGGAAGCCTGCAAGGCTCGCGAACATCCCGGAGGCAACGAACGCTGTCGAGACCACCAGGTTCGTGCGAATTCCGGACAGCCGCGACGCCCGGAGGTCTCCGCCCACGGCATACATGTGAAGCCCAACGGGTGTGCGTTTCAGTGCGAGACCGACGATGCCGAACACAACAAGCATGAGCAGGAACACCGTAGGAACGCCGAGAATGGTGGCGCTGTCCAGGCCCTGGAACGGCTTCGGCACGGGACCGATGCTATTCGGGTAGCGCCACACGATGATGCCGCGGAGAACGCTTGCCATGGCAAATGTGGCCAGCAGCGACGGCATCCCGAATCGGACCAATAGCGCGTTGACCAGACCGATGACGGCTCCGAGCGCAAGGGTCGCCGCGAGCGCGAGGGGCACGGGTACTCCTTGCATGAGGAGCTCAGCGCTGACCAGGTTGGATAGCCCGGTGATCGCCCCCACGCTCAGGTCGACATTGCCGGTGAGGACGACCAGCATCTCTCCAAGTCCGACAAGCCCTACGGTGACGCTCTGTCGGGCAAGGTTCTGGAAGTTCTCGGCCGAGAGAAAGCGTTCCGACCCGATCGACGCCAAGACGACGAGGGCGAAGAACGCGAGCCACGGGACAAATGAGCGGTCGGAGACGATCGCCTGCAGCGCAGACCGCCAGCCCGACCCCTTGGCGTCGCGAGGATTGACCACAACCGTGTTGGTCGTAGTGAGCAGCGGCGCCTCGGAATGCGAGGCCTCGTACACTGCCGCCTCCGAGACTTCGCTGTCGAACGAAGCTGCCGTGCGACCGTGATTCAGTACCTCGACGCGGTCACAAAGCCCCGCTATCTCGCGGAGATCGGTGCTCACGACCAGCACGCCTGCACCGCGGTCAGCCTCGGCGCGGATCAGTTGATAGAGCTCCTGCCGAGCGCCGACGTCCACGCCGCGTGTGGGTTCCTCCAGCACCAGGAAATCCGCACGCCCGTCGATGTTGCGCCCGACAAGGATCTTCTGCTGATTGCCGCCGGAAAGGAGAGCAATGTCCTCGGTGATATCGCCCGCCACGCCGAGACGACCGGACCATGTGGAGGCCAGGCGCGACTCGCGAACCCTGCTGAGGAAACGAAAGCCCAGGTTCCACGATGCCAAGCGGAGGTCGTGAACGGTCAGATTCTCGATGCCGCTGCGGCCAAGTGCGAGGCCCTCTCCCTTGCGATCGCCCGGAGCGAACCGCACAACCCGGCCACTGCGGCTGATCGTTCCGCCGGTAGGTCGAAGCACTCCAGCTGCGACGCGGCCGAGTTCGCGGTGCCCGGACCCGAGTAGACCGGTGACCCCGACGATCTCACCACGGCGGACGGCCAGGCTTGCCTTGCTCAGCCGCCGACCATAGGACACCGCGTCCGCGCGGAACACCTCTTCCTGCGCTGCGGTGCCGCTCGCGCGGTCAGGAAACAGCTCTTCGACTGGCTCGCCAAGCATGGCGAAGACGATTTCGCTGGCGCTGGACTTTTCCATGGACGTGCAGAGCACCACGTGGCCATTTCGAAGCACCGTTACACGATCCGCGAGACGCTCGATCTCGGTCAGGTGATGTGACACGTAGATGATCGCCAGACCCTCATCGCGGAGCTGTTCGATCACGGTGTAGAGCCGCAGTCGCTCGGTTTCGGTCAACGCCGCGGTCGGCTCGTCGAGAATCAGCACGCGGGCGTTCTGTGCGAGCGCGGCGCAGATCTCGATCGCCTGACGCTCGGCGACGTCGAGGCGGAACACGGGTGTGTCCGGGTCCATGTGCAGGCCCAGCCGGGCCAGCAGGACCTTCGACTGTCGGAGCATCGCCTGTCGGTCGAGCTGACCGGCGCGGCGCGGCTCGCGTCCGAGGAATAGGTTCTCGGCCACCGAGAGGTTCTCGATGACGGACAACTCTTGATGCACGATCGCGATACCTCGGTCGCGGGCATCGCGCACGGACTTGACCTCGATGGGTTCCTCGCCGAGCAGGATGGTGCCAGAGTCGGGCCGCACCTCGCCAACGAGAGTCTTGAGCAGCGTGCTCTTGCCCGCGCCGTTCTCACCCATCAAGGCGTGCACCTCGCCGGGGCGGACCGTAAGGTCCACCCCGTCGAGGACAACTGCTTGCCCGAACCGCTTCGTGATGCCCACCATCCGCACTGCGGGCGGCGTGGCTTCCGGCGCGGCCGAGACCGCACCCGTCAGTTCACTGAACACGGCTCTTCTTCCTTCTACTCAGGACTTGCAGAACGGGTCGAACTCGCACGGCATGTCGTTGTACCACCACTCGTCGGGCCGGTCGTCGTTCGCGTAGTCGCTGATGTTCGCGGAGAAGTCCTCCGGCGCCGCCCATCGGGCGACCTCGGTGGTCTTCATGACTTCCTCGCCGCGAAGGATCTTGGCGGCGGTGTCGACGGCGACGGCGCCGATCGAAACGGGGTAGGGCACCGTCATCGACGGCAGGTTGTTGTTCTTGTGGATCAGCATCCAACCGTTCGCGTCGTCACCGACCCACGCCTTCATCTGATCGACGAGCCCCGCGTCCTGGACCCCCTGGAAGACACCGATTCCAAGGTTGCCGCTAATGCCCAGCACTGCGTCGAGATCGGGGTGCGCCGTCAGAATGGCGGCGGTCATCTGGCGACCCTTGGTGGCGTCGTACTCCGCGTACTGGGTGTCGACGACCTCGATGTCCGGGTAGTTCTCGAGCACCTTCTTGTACGCGGTCTCAACGGCCACGGTGTGCCCGGTTCCAGGGATGCCCGAGACGATCGCGATCTTGCCCTTACCGCCCAGACGCTGGGCGACGTACTCCATCTGGTACGCGCCGAGTTCCGGGGCGTTCAGTGAGACGAAGGTGGTGTAGTCGTCGCAGTCGACTTCTCGCTCCTGGATGACGACGGGAATCCCCGCTGCCTCCGCCTTCGCGATCGACGGGCACAGCGCCTTGACGTCGGTCGCGGACAGGATGATCGCATCGACCTGCTGGGTGATCAGGTCGTCCATGTCGGCGATCTGCTTGGGCGTGGAGTCGTTCGCGTTCGTGTAGACCAGTTCAGCGTCTGGAATCTGGCTGATGGCGTACTCGGTTTCCGCCTTAGTCATGACACGCCACGAGTTGGAGAGCGAGGCGTCAGCGTATCCGATGACCAGCGGCTCACCCTCCGGCTTGACGAACTTGCTGGTGTCCACGACTTCGTCCGACCCCGCCTCGGGCTCGAGCGTCGGCGGCACGAAGTCCGCGTAGTAGTCCTCCGTCGGCTTGTCGTCAGCTGCCTGTGAGCTGGTCGTGCATCCTGCCAGCGCGACGACGCTTGCTAGCGCCAGTGTCAGCGCCGCAATCCGGGTTCCGTTCATTGTGCTGTGCCTCCTTGTAGTTTCTCCGTTGATAACTGGAGTCGGTGTTCTGATCGGATGCGCCGACGCACCCGCCACTTCCCGAATGCGGTACGCAAACGGTCGTATGCGAGAACGGCGACGATGATGATGAGCCCGCGGCCGACGTCCTGCGCTTCGAACGGCAGCCCGGCCACGATGAGAAGGTTCAGGATGACGCTCAGGGCGATAGCGCCGGCGGCGGCGGAGATCACACTGCCGCGGCCACCGGTAAGTGCGACGCCGCCAAGAACTGCCGCCGCGATTGCGACGAGCTCCATGCCGGTACCGATGTCCCCTCGCACCGATCCGGTCCAGGCGGCGTAGTACACGCCTGCGAGGCCGGCGAACGCACCGTTGACGGCGAATGCGGCGATGAGCGTGCGGTTCGCGTGCAGTCCCGCGAGAACAACCGCCCGCGGGTTGGCGCCGGTGAGCACGAGTCGGCGGCCGAAGACCGTGCGGTGGGCGAGGACATATGCGATCCCGACACCGAAGATGACCACGATCAGGACGCCGACCGCAAAGCCTCCGATTCGGGTTCCGGTGAGCCACGCCGTGAGCTCGTCCGGGATCCCGGATGCCGGGGCACCACCAGTCCAAACGTTGATCATGCCGCGAATGACCAGCATGCTTCCGAGAGTCACGACGAAGCTGGGAATGCCGAACGCTACGGTGACGACACCGTTGAACAGTCCCAGGAGCATGGCCACCAGAATGGCCAGCAGCGCCACAGGCACCGCCAGCGCTGCATCGTGATTCATGAAGTTGCCGCAGATCACGGCGCTGAAGCCCACGATCGATCCGACCGACAGGTCGATCTCACGTCCGAGAAGCACAAACGTCTGTCCTACCGCGAGCAGGATTGCGGGCGCGGCTCCGACGAGGATGTTGTTCAGGTTGCCGGGCGACGCGAAGTTCGGGTTGACGAATGCCCCGACCACGAGCAGCACAACCAGCAGATACCACACGCCTTCGATTGACGGGAAGCGGCGCTTCGCCTTCGTGGGGCTCGTCGAGACGTCCTGAGGACGTTCCGTCGTTCCCATGGCGCTCGTGCTCATTTGCCTGACCTCACTGTCGGGTTCGGGACCTTCAACGGTTCCCGCATTTGCAATGCTGTATTATAGATACACCAAAACGAGTGGGTTCGCCAGCCCTAGTTACGCGGATCTGATGATGGAGGCTGCATGCTCCGCAACGGCGACGATCGCTGCGTGAGGGTTTCCCCGAGGGACCATCGGTAGCACCGAAGCATCCACGACACGCAGTTGGCGGACTCCCATCACACGCAGTTCCGCGTCGACGACACGGCCCATGCCCGCGGTGCCCGAGGCGTGGAAGAACGACATCGTGTGGCGCCGCGTGAAGGCATCAAGAGTTGCATCATCGTCCGAGGCCGGCACCTGGAGCGGGTCGCTGCAATAGCCCTGCAGCTGCGGCTGTCGGGCGATATCCATCGTGAGACGAATGCCGTCTCTCATGACGCGGCGGTCCTCGTCGTGCTCCCAGTAATTGCAGCGGATGCGGGGCTTCTGCGTCGGGTCTGCTCCGGCCAACCGGACCGTCCCTCGAGCTTGCGGTTGGAGGACGCAGGGAGCGAGCCAAATTCCGTGCCCGCTGACAGCGACCCCACCCTCGTCGATGTCGGGGAACGGGATGCCGTGGATCTGCACATCGGCGAGCCCGTCGCCGGGGGTCACACGGGCGAACGCTGCCGCTTCTGCCCGATTGGATGCCAGCGGCCCGCTGCGCGTGCGTTCATACTGCGCGAACGCACCCGGGTCGGTGAAATCTGGGGATCCTGCCAGCGTCGACGCCCACGTCAAGGGGACAGCGGGATGGTCGCTCAGATGTGACCCGACCTCCGTGTTGTCGATGAGTACGTCAATTCCGACCGAGCGCAAGTGATCGGCCGGCCCGATGCCGGAGAGCTGCAGAAGCTGTGGGGAGGCGTAGGCTCCCGCGCTCAACACGACATCCCGCTCGACGTACAGTGTCTGACGCTCGCCGAAGCGGACGAAGGTGACGCCCACCGCTGTGTCACCTTCGACTTCGATGCGATGTACGAGGGCATCGGTGAGTACCGTGAGGTTGGGGCGATCCGCGACAGGGTGGAGATATGCGTCTGCCGACGACCATCGTTGCCCATCTCGCTGAGTCAGCTGGAACGCTCCCGCTCCGACCTGGCTTGGCCCGTTGAAGTCGTCGTTCCGTGGCAGGCCGGCCGATACCGCGGCGTCCACAAATGCTCGCATCGCGATATTGCCAGAGCGCCCGTCGGACACGTGCAGCGGCCCAGAGTCGCCATGAAGCGATGACGCGCCCCGCTCGTTACTCTCGGCCCGCACGAATTCGGGCAGCAGCGCAGCCCAGTCCCATCCCGGAATCTTCCAGTCGTCGAAATCCTGAGCCGCCCCCCGGATGTAGATCATCCCGTTAATCGACGATGACCCACCCAAAGTCTTGCCGCGTGGCAAGAGCAACCGACGACCGTCACAGCCTTGTTCAGGCAGGCTGACATAGTCCCAGTCGATCTCGCTCGATGCGTGCGTCGTGTAGGCAGCGGGTAGACGGATGTCAGCGCGGTCATCCGGCGGACCCGCCTCAAGCAGCAGAACCGACGTGTCCGGGTCTTCACTCAGCCGGCCCGCAAGCACGCAGCCAGCACTGCCCGCCCCGATGATGATGTAGTCATACGTCTGCCTCGAGAGCAGACTCCGCACGGCGATCATTGCGGCTCTCGCGTCTCGCCAGGCGCGGCGGACAGGTGCTCGGCGCGGGATTGACGCGACAGCACGGACCGCGCGTGATTGAGCACCGGTGAGTCGACCATCCGCCCGCGGAACTCGAACACCCCGTGGTTACCCTCCGCGGCCGCGATCACTGCGCGGGCCCACTCGACTTCATCGACGGTTGGCGTGTAGGCATCACGAATGACCGCCACCTGCGACGGGTGGATGCACGCGCTCGCAACGAACCCGCTGGCAGCGGCATCTTCCGCCTCTCGGCGCTGACCATCGATGTCGGCGATGTCGAGGTACACAGTGTCAATCGCCCACTTACCGAACGCTCGCGCTGCGATGAGAACGCTGGAGCGTGCATGCTTGGCGATGTCGCGATACTGCGTGTCGGGGAACTGAGTCGACGTCCCACCGATGGCGCCGAGAAGATCCTCGACACCCGCGATCATGGCGACGGTGTTGCTCGCGGAGGCGATCTCTCCCGCGTTGAAGATGCCCAGCGGTGTCTCGCACACGGCAATCACCTCGAACGGTTCGAGCAGCTCCACGTCGGCGCGGGTTTCCGCCTTCGGCAGCATCACCCGGGTGTACGCCGTCGAGCGCAGGGCTTCGAGGTCCGCTTCGAACCAGGGCGTCGTCACCCCGTTCAACCGAACCACCGTCCGCGCAGGATCGAGCGGGTGAGCAAGCATCGCCTCGCGACCTAGAGACTTATCGGCAGCGGCGACCGCGTCCTCCATGTCGATCACTACCGTGTCGGACCGCTCAATGGCCTTGATGTACCGGTCGGGACGATCTGCCGGGACGAAGAGGAGCGCGGGCCCCGGTCGGGCGGAAGTGGGTTCGCTAGTCATTGTCCTCTCCTTGCGCCCGCGGCTCGCGATGTAGCAGCACGACCTCGCCATCGAGCATCATGTATCGTGTATACAGCATAAGAGGGTGCTGCGCGAGGGCGGACACTTCGCGACGACGCGAGCACGGGATTCAGGAAGGCTGGGAACCGCATGAACCGCTCGCTGGCTCACGTCTCGGACTCGGATACGCTGGCTGCTATCGATCCTGCGCTCGTCGCCGCGCTTGAGGAAGTGGGTGCGGAGCTCGGGCTCCGCGCTACCGATCGACTCGCCGGGGCGCACGACGCATCGCACTATCAACTGACACCACGCGCCGTCGCGACAGCACATAGCATCGCCGACGTCGCGCGTCTTTTCACCGCGAGCCGACAGCTTCGGGTGCCCATAACGTTCCGCTCGGGCGGCACGAGTTTGTCCGGTCAGGCCGGAACGGACGGGATCCTCGTCGAGACGCGGAAGAACTTCCGCCGCATCGACATCTCCGACGAGGGCACCCGCGCCCGAGTTCAGCCGGGCGCCACGGTGCGGGCCGTCAACGCGCGCCTCGCGCGCCACGGGCGCAAACTCGGGCCCGACCCGGCGAGCGAGATCGCGTGCACCATCGGCGGCGTCGTGGCCAACAATTCTTCTGGCATGTCGTGCGGTATCCACGCGAACACGTACCAGACGCTCGAGTCGGCCGTTCTGGTGCTGCCCACGGGCACTGTGATCGACACCGCGGATCCGGCAGCGGACGCAATCCTTCAGGAACGAGAGCCGCAAGTTTATGTCGGGCTCGAAAGCCTTCGCGACCGCATCCGCGGGAACGCGGAATCGGTGACGACCCTGCGCAGGCTCCACTCCATCAAGAACACGATGGGTTATGGGCTGAACTCGTTCCTCGACCACCAGCGGCCGATCGACATCCTCGAGCATCTGGTGATCGGCTCGGAAGGCACGTTGGCGTTCGTCGCTGAAGCGACGTTCAAGACGCTGCCGGTGAAGCCCCATGTCGCGACCGGACTGCTCATCTTCGCAACGTTGGCAGACGCCACGACCTCGCTTCCGGCTCTGGTAGCGGCTGGCTTCGCGACTGTAGAACTGATGGATGCAGCTTCGCTACGCGTGGCCCAGGAGGATCCCGAAGCCACAGCCGAGCTCAAGGAACTGACAGTCCAGAACCATGCCGCGCTGCTCGTGGAGTACCAGGAGGAAACTCCTGGCGCCTTGGAACAGCAACTGGCGGAGGCGCAACGCCTGTTCGCCCGTCTGCCGCTCGTCACCACCGGACACATGACCACCGACAGTGCAACGCGAGCGCAACTATGGCACATCCGGAAGGGCCTGTTCACCGCCGTGGCCGGCGCCCGCCCCTCAGGGACGACCGCGCTGTTGGAGGACATCGCGGTGCCCGTGGAACGACTCAACGAGACGTGTGAACGGCTGACCGGGCTGTTTGACCGATACGCCTATGAAGGCAGCGTCATCTTCGGTCATGCAAAGGACGGGAACATACATTTCCTCATCAACGAGCGTTTCGACGACCCTGAGCGGCTCGCCCGATACGAGGCCTTCACGGAAGACTTGGTCGATCTCGTGCTCTCCGAGGGCGGCACTTTGAAGGCCGAGCACGGCACGGGCAGGATCATGGCGCCCTACGTCCAGCGCCAGTATGGGGACGAGCTGTACGAGGTGATGTGGGAACTGAAACGGCTCCTCGATCCCGATCTGCTCTTGAACCCTGGCGTCCTGCTCACCACCGATCCGCGCGAACACACCAAGAATCTCAAGACGGCGCCAACTGTAGAGGCGGAAGTCGACCGCTGCGTGGAGTGCGGGTACTGCGAGCCGGTCTGCCCGTCTCGTGATCTCACTCTCACACCGAGGGAGCGAATCGTGCTTCGCCGCGAACTGCAGCGCGCAATCGATCGCGGGGACGACCGCCTGGTACGGACTCTACGCAAAGAGTACGCATACGACGGAGTGCAAACCTGCGCCGTGGACGGCATGTGCCAGACAGCGTGTCCTGTTCTGATCAACACTGGCGACCTGGTGCGTCGACTTCGCGCTGAGCAGCAGCCAGGGATCGTGCAGGCAGGCGGCAAGGTGGCAGCGAAGGAGTGGGGGGCAATCACGCGGGCCGGCGGCGCTGCCCTGTCCTTCGCGAAATCCATGCCGGCTGCGCTGCCGCACCTCGCGACCCAGGCCGCGCGCAGCGTCCTCGGATCCGACGTTGTGCCGTTGCACACACCCGATCTCCCCGGCGGCGGTGCACCGCGAAAGACCTTCACGCATCCCGATGCTGTCGCCGTCTACTTCTCGTCGTGCACGACCACGATGTTCGGCCCGGTCGGTGAGGACGGCGTGTCCGAATCCTTCATCCGCCTCTGCGAACGGGCCGGCGTCGCCCTCCGTACTCCGGAGGATCTCCCCTCGCTGTGTTGCGGAACACCGTGGAAGTCCAAGGGCCTCACCGATGGTTACGCCGTAATGAAGGACAAGGTCGCGTCTTCCCTGTTTCTGGCGACCGGTGGCGGCCGCCTCCCCGTTGTGTGTGATGCCTCCTCGTGCACCGAGGGTTTGCAGATCATGCTCGAGGCCGCCGCGAAGCACAACATTCGTGTCATCGACGCCGTAGCGTTCGTCGACGAGTTTGTCCTCTCCGAGCTTCCCGAGGGGCAGAAAGTCGGCTCCGTCACGATCCACCCGACGTGCTCGTCGACCCAACTCGGCATCAACCCCGCGCTTCAGCGCGTCGCGGCCGCCGCCGCCCAGACCGTCGTGATTCCTGACGACTGGGGATGCTGCGCGTTCGCCGGCGATCGTGGCATGCTCCACCCTGAGCTCACGGCGACCGCATCCGCCGCCGAAGCGTCGCAAGCTATCGCCGCGGCCTCAGAGTTCCACGCATCCCTTAACCGCACCTGCGAACTCGGAATGACTCGCGCCACTGGCCACGACTACCGCCACATTTTGCAGGTGCTGGACGACACGCTTCGCGACGCAACCGTCTGAGTCGGCAATCTCTTTCCGCCCTCGCGCACACCCCGCCTAGTTGGAGACCCTGATGAGCATTTCCCCCCATGCGTCCGTCGTCGCTCTGGCGACATCCGTGCCCCACATCTCACACTCCGCGTTCATCGCAGCCGGCGCACGCATCATCGGAGCAGCCGCCATCTCTGAGAAAGCCAGCATCTGGTACAACGCCGTGCTTCGCGCCGATGGAGGACCCATCTCCGTGGGTCCCCGCGCGAACGTCCAAGACGGCGTCGTGGTTCACACTGATGAGGGACATCCCGTGGTGATCGGCGCCGATGTGTCTATCGGTCATAACGCCGTTCTACATGGATGTGTCATCGGAGATGGGGCTCTCATCGGGATGGGTGCCACAGTTTTGAACGGATCCGTCATCGGCCCGGATTGTTTGGTGGCCGCAGGTGCCGTGGTCTTGGAAGGGACCATGATCGCGGAGGGATCGCTGGTGGCGGGCGTGCCCGCAAAGGTGCGCCGCCCGCTAACGGATGTTGAGAGACAAGGGCTTAGGACCAACGCAAGCCTCTACCTGCGGCTGGCATCCGAGCACGCCCTCACCATGTGAAAAGGATGTGCCGCGAGCCGACGAACTCCTTGCTCGCGATAAACGGAAGCCATCTCATCTCAACGGCGGGCCGCCTCTCGGCTGCTCGAGCACCTAGCGGTATCGCGTCCGCAACCGCCGCCGAGCTTCACGCTCGGACTCCGACCGTTCCAGCGATGGTGTGCTTATGTAAGCGGGTCGCCGTTGGGTTGCATGACGAGCCAGACGCCGCCATTGAGGTACGCGTTCTGTCCATGGTGCTCGCCCGGCGTTCTATCCACCGCATAGCGATAGAGAGGCCAGCCCCCGTATGTGACGACCGCCCCGCCTGACGGGTTGGGCAGAGTGTCGATGAGGTGGGCGTCGACGCCGTCGTCGGCAGAAGGGAGTTCCCCCTCGGTAGCCGTCAGTGGGGGCCAGTTCGAGGCACAGGTGAAGGTGCAACTGACCGTCTCATGCTCGTCCGGAACGAAGATGTAAAGCACGTTTCCTTCGCCGTCAACAAGGATGTCGCCGAGTTCGTCAGTCTTGAGCACGGAGAGTTTTGCCGCACGGGCCGCAGCTGCGTTCTGCGTCTGCTCGCCACTCGGGACGCAGGCGGTCAATGCGAAGACCAAGAGGACAGCGAGGGCGGCCGCAATGGACTTGACCGTACGATTTCGCATACTTACAGTCTAACTGCAGGAGCACTTACAGTTCTTCTGCAAGTCATCTCGCCTGCAATACAGGTGATTGGAGGGGTCTTCATGGCTGGCCACGAAGGGGGCAGTGAAATCGACGCACGTTCCATGGCGAACGCGCCGGACTTCGTTGCGCCGGTCGCGATCACCAAACGCTGCCGCGTCGCGAGTCAGGGCGACATCAGGCGCGAAGCTCGCAATTCGCGGAGCACGGGGACAAGCTGATGAGCCAACCTCGACAGAGCCGCCGCGGGTTCATCCTCAGTGGAGTTGCGACAGTGGGCGCCGCAGCGGCAGGGGTGGCCGTCGGCAACCAGCTCTCACACATCGACGCCCTTCCGGCGGCGATGACCTCGCCGTCTTCTCCGCCAGACCAGCCGGATGCGGTGGAGTTCTATGGGCCACACCAAGGAGGTATCGCGGACGCCACTCCGACACATGCGTCGTTCTTGGCATTCGACCTCGTCGTTGGAGCCGGCCGCACGCACATGGCCGCGGTGTTGAAACGGTGGACGGAGCTTGGCGCCGCGCTCGCCGTGGGCGACACCTCCCTAGACCCCTCACTCGTAAGCGCGGGCTCGCAGTCGGCCTTGTTCACTCTCACAGTTGGCGTTGGTGGATCGGCGCTCGACCGCATGGGAATCCCTCGACCAGCCGCACTGGTTGACCTTCCGCTCTTTCCCGGGGATCAGTTGGACGACACTGCCAGCCACGGCGACTTCTTTGTGCAGTTGTGCGCCAACGATGCCGTGTACCTGGGCGGCGCGATTCGAGCTGTCCGGGCGGCGGCTTCGGGGGTCCTGGCCCCTAGATGGCAGATGAACGGATTTCGCGGTGCGCATTCAGCAACTTCCTCCGCGAACGGCCGAAACCTGATGGGCCAGATCGACGGCACCAACAACATTGCCGTCAGCCGTCGGTCGACGGGCGCACCGGTCTGGGTTGATGCGGATACTCCCGCGTGGATGACCGGCGGATCGTACGTGGCAATCCGCCGCTTCCGGATGCTCCTGGACAGCTGGGAACAAACGACTTCCGAGATCCGTGACCGTGCCGTTGGTCGACACTTGGCGACGGGTGCACCGCTGGGCGGGACCGCGGAGTTTGAACCAGTCGACTTGGCCGCCACAACCAGCGGGGGCGCGCCTCTGATACCCGCAGACGCACACATCCGCCTGGCCGCACCTCGCCGCGGAGCTGGCGAGGAACTGCTTCGCCGGTCCTATTCGTACTCGCACGGGCAGTCGACTCCCGGCGGGGAAGATGCCGGCCTGATCTTCGTGTCCTACCAGCACGACCCGAGGTCCAGCTTCATCCCTGTCCAGCAGCGCCTAGCAGAGTCCGATGCGCTCAACCAGTTCACCGTGGCCACATCCAGCGCGCTATTCGCAGTTCTTCCCGGAGCGACCAAGAAGGGCGATTGGCTCGGCCAGGCCCTACTCAGCTGATCCGGCTGCCCCTCGACTGCGCCACATGTACTCCCCCACCGATGACAGAGCCCGGCCTAGCTCCTGGTGGTACTCATCTGCGGAGAAAGCATCTCGGTCAAAGCTTGCGATGATTCCGTTGGCTTGGCTAAGCGCGTCCCGTCCACGCGGAGTCAACTCGATCACTGCGGCCCGCCCTTGGTCAACAGAACCGACGGTCGCGACGTATCCCTCCGCGACCAACCCATCCATGATCGGATGAAGGCTTTGCACCTTGATGCCGGCGCGACGCGCCAGCGCACTATAAGAAATGCCGGGCTCCCTGCTGAGATGCCCCAGCAGTCCCAGTCGCCGCATCGACAAGCCCAGCGTCTTGAGAGCGGCCTCGACCTGCGCCTCGAGCCGGCGCCCTTGCAAGATCATGACCATCGTCGGGCTGCTCGCCGGATACCGCTGGCTTGCATCGTCGGCATTGCTCACTGTGTGACGTCCTCCACCTCACCGAATCGACTTAGTATAGGGACGCTTACAGGTAGACTGTAGGTGGAGGCGCGTCCTCGCAGTTCCTGTCCTGATCTGCCTCTGGCATAGCTACTGCGTCGCTCTGGGAAGGGACAAAGTCAGTGACCACCAATTGCGCCGCGGTTCGCTCGGACCGCCACGCCGTGTCGGCCGCATCGCCATCAAACCTGCGAGCGAGAGTCCGTGCGTTCGTAGTCCTCACCAAGCCCCGGGTGATGGAGCTCTTGCTCGTCGTGACCGCACCGATGATGTTCCTCGCCGGACAGAGTCTTCCGGATCCCTGGCTGTTCCTGGGCACGCTCATCGGAGGCGCGATGAGCGCCGCTGCTGCGTCGTCGTTCAACATGTATCTCGATCGCGACATCGACGCTCAGATGCAGCGAACCGCGAGCCGTCCTCTCGTGACGGGCGAGATCACGCCGCGAGCCGCTCTTGTCTTCTCGTGGACGTTAGCGGTGATGTCCACGGTGTGGCTCTGGCTGCTCATCAACGCGGCAACCGCAGCTCTCTCGGCGTTCGCGATCTTCTTCTACGTCGTGGTGTACACAATGATCCTCAAACGTCGCACGACGCAGAACATCGTCTGGGGTGGAATCGCCGGCTGCTTCCCCGTGCTCATCGGCTGGGCCGCAGTGACCGGCTCGGTCGCCTGGCCCTCCGTCGCGCTGTTCCTCGTCGTCTTCTTCTGGACCCCCGCGCATTACTGGCCGCTGTCTATGCGGTATAGCGAGGACTACCGCCGCGTCGGCGTACCGATGCTCGGCGCAGTCCGCGGCGGTCGGCAGGTTGCCGGTCAGGTCGTGGTTTACACATTCGCCACAGTGGCCTGCTCACTGGTGTTGATTCCCATCGGGCGCATGGGGCTGATCTATACCGCGGTGGCCATCCTGGCTGGTGGCTACTTCGCGGCAGAGGCGGTCTTCCTGCTGGTCGCGTCAAAGGATCCACGTAGACAACCCCGTCCAATGCGGGTGTTTCATGCGTCGAATGTCTATCTCACCGTGCTCTTCGTCGCGGTCGCAATCGACTCGCTAGTGCACGTGTGGTGAACCCACCGACGACCGGTACGCAAAGGAAGGCCTCATAATGACCGCCGACAACAAGTTTGAGATCAGCGTCAAGGGAATGAGCTGCGAGCATTGCGAACACGCAATCACTAGCGAGCTCTCACTGGTGGATGGAGTTGACGCGGTTCGCGTCGACATTCCTCGAGGCCTGGTGTGGTTCTTCACAGAGGGTGGATCGCCGTCCGAGGAAACGATCGCCGCGGCAATCGACGATGCAGGCTTCACGCTCCTCTCGGGGCCATCACGGGCGGCATGACGAACGATCGGCTCGCCGCGCGGCGCGTTCACCTGGCAGAGGACCGTCCAGTCACCAGCCGAAGTCGCGCATTGATCGCAGTCGTCCTCGCTCTCGGGGCAGTGCTGGGTTTCGGCGTTCCGCTACTCACGGTGGTCATCGCCGGTTCGGAGCCGTATCAACGTATCCATGTTGGTTTCCCTGGCCTTGGAGTCGCCCTCAGCGCCGCAGCGGTTACAGTCGTGGCAGATCTGGCTGCGATCGTGACGGTCGGGTCCCTCGCCTGTCTGCTATTTCTGCAGGAACGGCGCAAGCAGACCGCGTCGTACGCCGAAGGGAGACTGGAATGGAGCCTTCTACGGGCAGGAGCCAGTGTGTGGTCTCTCGCTGCCGCCGTCATGATCCTCGTGGAATTGTTCGACGCAAACGGCGTTTCGCCTGCCGACCTCACCCGCGGCTTGACGATCGAATCATCGTTGAACGGCGGCTTATACGCATTCAGATACCTGTACGAGGCTAGCCAGCACCCACAGTCCTGGACAGTTGCGTTCGTTGCCGCTTCGACGGTGGCGATCGTCAGTCTGTTCGCGGAGTCGTGGACCAGTCTGTTGTTCGCCCTCTGGGCGAGCATCATCGGGGTGCTTGCACCGATCGTCGTCGGACAGATCCTCGTCGGCCCACAGCACGACTTCGGTAGCGATGCCGGTGCCGTGCAGACCGTCGCGATGGCTGTTGCGCTCGGACTAATCGCCGTCAGCGCCATCCGTCTGGCCACTGGTCGGGTGTTGCGGGCGGGCACTATCAAGCGCTTCTTCCTGATCCTGACCGTCGCGGTCAGTCTGGCAACAGCAGCGGACGTGGTGCTCGCTTTGTTCAAACTGCAGGGGCCCGTGGCGCTGGTCTCGGCGACCGCGTGGCAGATTGCTGCGCGCAGCCTCGGGCTCGTGGGCCTGGGCACACTGCTTCTGGTTGCCGTGGTGAGTTGGCGTCGGCGGAACCTCACCGATCGCCGTATCGCGCGACTTGTCGCCGCTGCCGTGTTCATGACGCTGTGGTGGGTGGCGTGGTCGGTGTCGATGACCCGAATCCCTCCGCCGCAGTACTTCGTTCCAACGAGCATTTCGCAGAACTTTCTCGGCTTCGACGTCGTGGACTCCCCGAGTGTGCAGGTGCTTCTTACTCACTGGCGACCCAACCTGCTGTTCGTGGGCTTCGGCGTGGCCGGGGTTGGTGTCTATCTACTCGCCGTCCGGATACTGCGCCGACGCGGCGACCGCTGGCCAGCCGGTCGAACCGCCGCCTGGATCCTCGGATGGACGGTTGCGGTCGCTGCCACCAGTTCCGGTTTTGGGAAGTACTCGGGTCCCGACTTCGGGGTGCACATGATTGTCCACATGGCGCTCAATATGCTCGCCCCACTCCTGCTGGTGCTGGGCGGAGTGGTCACGTTGCTGCTTCGCGCTACGTCCGCCAGCGGGCCTGGCCCCGCCGGCGTGCACGAGTGGATCACCAGCGTTCTGCACTGGCCGCTACTGCGTTTTCTATATCATCCCCTACTGGTCTTTGCCTTGTTCGTGGGCTCGTATTACGCCCTCTACCTCACTGGGCTGTTCGAGCAGATGGTCCGCTATCACTGGGCACACCAGTTAATGAACATCCACTTTCTGCTTGTCGGTTACCTGTACTACAGCCTCGCGGTCGGGATAGACCGTCCGCCCCGCCCGTTGCCGCATGTCGGCAAGCTGGGATTCGTGCTGGCCGCGATGCCGTTCCACGCCTTCTTCGGCGTCATTCTGATGACCAGTACAGTCATCGTCGCCGAGAACTTCTACCTGTACTTACGGTCGCCCTGGGCTGATCTGCCTGCCGCGCAGTACATGGCGGGCGGGGTTGCGTGGGCCGGCGGGGAGATCCCGCTGATGATCGTCGTGGTCGTGCTGGGCGTCCAGTGGGCTCGGCAAGACGAGCGACAAAGCAAACGAACCGACCGCCACCTCGACACGGGGCTGGACGACGAGTTTGAGGAGTACAACCGCATGCTCGCTAGTCTTTCCGCTCGACGATCCCCACTCGACCGGCACGTGCCGGCATCGCTGACGACGACGGGCGAGGCGGGCAAGTGAGCACACTCGACACACTGGCCCTCGAGTACACCGAGCTCGACATATCAGGGATGACCTGCGCGGCGTGCGCACACCGCGTTGAGAGGGCGTTGAACAAACTCGAGGGCGTGCACGCCAGTGTCAACTACGCCACTGAACGCGCGCTGGTCAGCGCCGCGACGGTGGACGACGAGACGCTGATCGCGCAGGTCCAAGGCGCGGGCTATGGCGCGCACGTACACACTCCCGACGACGACGAATGGTCTCGACGAGCCGCCGAGATGAGAGTGACGTCGCTGCGACGCCGCCTCATCATCGCCGCGCTCCTCACGATTCCGCTCATGGACGTCACTATTGTTTTCGCTCTCGTGCCCGGATGGCGGTTCGCTGGCTGGGAAGCGTTGTGTCTGCTTCTAGCTCTACCGGTCGTGACATGGGCGGCCTGGCCCTTCCACCGCGCAACGTTGCGCAATCTTCGCCATCGAACCGTGAGCATGGACACCCTCGTGTCGTTAGGGATCGCGGTTGCGTTCGCGTGGGCTGTCATCACGCTTTGGCTCGGGCTAGACGGGCCAACCTACTGGATTGGTTTCGGGAAAGCTCCTGACGGAGCAGATGCGATGTATCTGGACGTCGCAGCGGGAATGACGACCCTACAACTTGCGGGCCGCTACTTCGAGTCCCGCTCTCGTCGGAAGGCGGGGGACGTGCTCGGGGCGCTCAGCCACCTCGCTGTGAAAGAAGCCCGGGTGCTGCGCGATGGAGTCGAGACAATTGAACCGATCACCGCGCTGCGCGTGGGCGACACTTTTGTGGTGCGTCCGGGGGAAACCGTTCCAGCTGACGGTCAGGTAGTTGCGGGATCTGCCTCGGTAGACGTGAGCATGATGACTGGGGAACCCATCCCCGCGGAGGTCGTGCCCGGTGAGGGTGTGCTAGGCGGGACCATCAGCATCGACGGCCGGCTCCAAGTGCGCGCCACGTCTGTCGGAGCCTCCACGCAACTTGCCCAGATGGCCGCATTGGCAGAGCAAGCTCAGTCCCGAAAAGCCAACAGCCAGGCGCTCGTCGATCGGATCACGGTCTACTTCGTTCCAGGAGTCATCGGTCTGGCGCTGGCGACTTTCATGTTGTGGACGCTGTTCGGGGCCCCCGTACAGCAGGCGATCGGCATCGGGATCTCGGTGCTCATCATTGCGTGCCCGTGCGCTCTGGGACTCGCCACGCCCACGGCACTGATGGTCGGTGTCGGTCGCGGTGCGAGTCTGGGGATTCTCATGAAGGGGCAGCAGGCGCTGGAAGCCAGCGGCCGTGTCACCCATGTCGTGCTTGACAAGACCGGCACGGTGACCACGGGACAGATGATCGTGCAAGACATCGTGTCGGTGTCCGGCCAAGAACCCGGTGACATCCTGGCGATGGCCGCCGCGGTCGAGCAGGGTTCGGAACATGCCATTGGTCGCGCGATCCTGTGTCACGCGCGAGCCCTGAACATCCGCGTGCCGCCGTTGACGGCCTTCAGTGCCGTACCCGGTCGTGGAGCGACCGCGACCGTCGAGGGGTACCGGGTGCTGGTCGGGAACGCCCGGTTGCTTGAGGACCACGGCATCTCCACAGCCATGGCGGCCCAGGTCGTCGACCAGGCCGCGTCCAGAGGCTACGCGGCTGTCTACGTAGCGGCCGACGACCTCCTGATCGGGATGATCGTCGTTTCCGACAGCATCAAATCAGACGCCAAGCAGGCGATCGCCGCCCTTCACTCGCAGAACCTCGAAACCATCCTCCTCACTGGGGATACCTCGGCAGCCGCACATCGCACGGCCTCGGCGCTGGGCATCGGCCGTTTTGTCGCGGAAGTGACACCGCCGCAGAAGGCGGAGTACATCCAAGGCCTTCGTGAGCAAGGAAAGTCCGTCGCGATGGTGGGAGACGGCATTAACGATGCGGTCGCCCTGTCTAGTGCAGACTTGGGGCTCGCGATCGCTACGGGTACCGACATCGCGATGCGGTCCGCAGACGTGATCCTGGTACGTGAGGACCTCTTGGCGGTGCCCGACGCCATCGGCCTTGCCAGAAAGACCCTGCGGACCATTAGAGGCAACTTGATATGGGCGTTTGGCTATAACCTGGCTGCGATTCCTTTGGCTGCCGCGGGACTACTCAATCCACTGATCGCCGCGGCCGCTATGTCGTTGTCGTCCGTCCTGGTCGTTCACAACAGTCTCCGTCTCCGCAACTTCAGATCTCTACTTTCGCGAACGCCCCGCTGATCACCGCGGCGCATCGCCCGAGCAGCTCGACGCGGCAACACTTCAGGTGCCGGCACTGATAGGAGCCGGCGCATGAGGACACGGCAGACTGCATCGCACTGCCGCCCGAGGGGACCGGACACCAGTGCGTGAGCAAACTGCCGGGCCCTTCCGGCCGTCTCAGGAAAGGCGTCCAGGGTGCTTGCGCTCGGCGGCGCCGATGTACAGCTGCTGCGGGCGGCCGATCTTGGTCTGCGGGTCGCTCGCGGCCTCACGCCACTGCGCGAGCCAGCCGGGCAGACGCCCGATGGCGAACAGCACCGTGAACATGCGTGTCGGGAAACCCATCGCCTTGTAGATCACGCCGGTGTAGAAGTCGACGTTCGGGTACAGGCGGCGGTCCTGGAAGTACGCGTCGTTCAGCGCGATCTCCTCGAGCTCCTTCGCGAGGTCCAGCAGCGGGTCACTCACACCGAGGGCCGACAGCACCTCGTCGGCCGACTCCTTCACCAGCTTCGCGCGCGGGTCGTAGTTCTTGTAGACGCGGTGCCCGAAGCCCATCAGCTTCACGCCGTCTTCCTTGTTCTTGACCCGCTCGACGAAGCGCTGCACGCTCTCGCCGGAGTCGCGGATGCGCGCCAGCATGTCGAGGACGGCCTCGTTCGCCCCACCGTGCAGCGGTCCGTAGAGCGCATTGATGCCGGCGGAGATCGACGAGAACTGGTTCGCACCGGTCGAGCCGACGAGGCGCACGGTCGAGGTCGACGCGTTCTGCTCGTGGTCCTCGTGGAGGATGAGCAGGCGCTCGAGGGCACGCGACATCACGGGGTTCACCTCGTACACCTCCGACAGCACGCCGAAGTTGAGCTTGAGGAAGTTGTCGACGAACCCGAGCGAGTTGTCGGGGTACAGGAAGGCCTGGCCGATGCTCTTCTTGTGCGCGTACGCCGCGATCACGGGCAGCTTCGCGAGCATGCGGATCGTGTTCAGCTCGACGTGCTCGGGGTTGTTGGGGTCGGACTGGTGCTCGTAGTAGGTCGAGAGCGCGGACACGGCCGAGGACAGCACCGACATCGGGTGCGCGGTGTGCGGCAGCGCAGAGAAGAACCGCTTGAGGTCCTCGTGCAGCAGCGTGTGCCGACGGATCTTCTCGTCGAACTCACCCAGCTGGTCGGCGGTGGGGAGCTCGCCGTAGATGAGCAGCCACGCGACCTCGAGGTACGTGCTGTTCTTCGCGAGCTGCTCGATCGGGTAGCCCCGGTAGCGCAGCACGCCCTCGTCGCCGTCGATGTACGTGATCGCGGACTTCGTCGCCGCAGTGTTCACGAAGCCGTAGTCGAGAGCCGTGTAGCCGGTCTGGCGGGTGAGGGTGGAAAGATCCACGCTCGGTGTGCCGTCAGTACCCCGCAGGAGCGGGAACTCGGCGGTGCTGCCACCGATCGTGAGGGTGGCCTTCTCGTGCTGGGTGCCCGCGTCGCTCACGGCGCCTCCTCGCGATTTCTGGTCGTACCGGGGGTGTCGTCCAGTCCTGTGCGGCGCCATGGAGAGGGCTGCAACAGAACAACAGGAACGAGACGGAAATGGGACCTATCGCACCTGTGCGACCGAGCCGACCATTAGCATGAACTCCCCTCAGCCTATATTTCTAATGCTGTATACGCAATTCGTAGCCGAAAACCCTTGCTCTCGCGGCCAAGCTCACACCCCGAGACGACCTCGACCGGCGGCTCGTCGACCACATGCAGGTAGACTGTAAGTCGCAGTATCTCTTCGCCAACTGAAGCCTCCCACCAGACGCACTCGGCAGGCTTCGGGGTTCGTGCCGACCGGCCCCGCTCTGCCTCACGATGAGGAGTCGATGAGAGACGCAACAGGATGTGGCGGATAACCCCGGGAGCTGGCGAGAAGCCAGCTCCCTCCCCGGCGGAGGCAGAATGTTCAATTCACGACCCACACCCACACCGGCCAGCTCATCGCGCAAGCCGTCGGGGCACGCGAGCGGTATAGGAGCGGGAGGCCCAACAACGCCGCCGGGGATGCTGAGGCGGTCAACGACCGCGCCCGCCGAGGTCGCCCGCATTCAGCGACGTACCGTAAGGATCCTCGCGAGCGCCCAGGTGCTGGGAGGGGTGGCGTTTGGAGCAACATTATCGCTGGGGGTGTTGCTGACCGCCGCCGTCGCTGGCGACGACGCGCTCGGCGGCCTCGCTACTGCGGCCCTGGGGATCGGTACGGCCGTCCTCGCTATCCCGTTGGCGGGGATGGCACGCCGGTATGGTCGGCGCTGGAGTCTAACAACGGGAATGTTGGCCGCACTAGCAGGCGTAGCGCTCGTGGTGGCCGCGACCGCCATTCATTCGCTTCCTCTTCTGCTCCTCGCCTTTGCTCTCGTCGGAGGAGGCCAGGCGACCAATCTCCAGTCGCGGTTCGCGGCAACCGACCTCGCGACCCCGCTCGACCGTGGACGCTCGCTCTCACTCGTTGTGTGGGCGACCACCATCGGAGTTGTCCTAGGGCCGAATCTGATCGCGCCCGGTGAAGCGCTCGGCAGACTCGTCGGCATGCCGCCGCTGACCGGCCCGTACCTCTTTACGATTGTCGCGCAGCTCCTCGGCGTCGCTGTTTATGTGGTTGGGCTCCGTCCCGACCCGCTACTGCTCGCACAGCGCCTCACTGCGCAATCCTCCGCCTCGGCACGTGCTGAGATCGCGCGGACTGATCGGCCAGTCGTCGCGCGCTACGCGATCTTCACGTTGGCCGCCGCGCACGCGGTCATGGTCGCGCTGATGGCAATGACACCCGTCCACCTTCAGCACCACGGCGCAACGCTCCCCATCATCGGGCTCACCATGAGCCTTCACGTCGCCGGAATGTATGCTGCGTCACCGGTGTTCGGCATACTCGCGGATCGCTGGGGTCGTCGAGCGACCATCACGCTCGGACAGGGCCTGTTGGCCGTCTCGCTCGTCACAGCGTGGTTGGGTGCAGACGACATGGTGGCCATCACCGTGGCACTCATCTTGTTGGGGCTGGGGTGGAGCGCATCCACCGTTGCCGCATCCGCGCTCCTCACGGAAGCCTCGGCGGAGGGTCTGCGCACCCGCCGCCAGGGTGTGAGCGACGCCGCAATGAGTATGGTCGGTGCCGTCGGGGCCATCGTGGCTGGCTTTGTGCTTGCATGGATCGGCTACAGCGGACTTGCCTGTAGCGCGCTTGCGCTCGTCGCGCTTCCGGTCGTACTGATCCCGCTCGCGCGGACACCCCGCCCCTAGGTGCGCCCAGCCCAGAGACGTCGCCTGAATTGGCCCCTGAGGAACCGGATCGGAGCGCGAAGTTCTGCTGTCGACCGCATGGTCCGCACAGCGGCCGAGCGGTCTTCCAACCGTCACCCAATCGGTTACCGTTCGCGGGCGACTCGACGCGCTCGGGCGTTTGCCTCGGCGACTCGATCGGTCATGTCGGTGTAGAACTCGTCCTGCGGGCTCTTGATACCGAATCCGCGGCCGAGATTCTCGAGGAACCCGCACCAGTGCCATCCAATAATCCACGGCTCGGCAAGCGCACGGGCCAAGCCTTTCGCGTAGTCGTCCCCGCGCTCCGATTGGGTCCGCATGTCGCTCGTGCGGTGCGGGTTTAGCACGGTGGGCATCCAATTGCCGATATCTGCGATAAGTACCGGCTTCCCGGTGGCATCGTGAAGAGCGCGCAGGACACGGATCATCTCGTCGTGCTCGGCGTCCGTCTTCCCCGTGAAGTATTGCACCGACAGCACATCGACGAACGGCACCATCGCGCGCAGCACTGGCCCGGGAACGCCCTTATTGCCGTTATAGCGGTCGCCGAGAATCAGGTGGTTTGGATCGTAGCGGCGCACAGCACGGGTGATCACTTCGTAGTATCGCGTGGCAACTTCGAAAAGCTTGGCGTCGTACCGCTGCGCGTTGAGGTTCTCAAAACCCGGCCAGAAGCGCCCCGACGCGTGCGGGATCCATGAGGGGATGTCAGCCAGAAAGTACCCGATGAGGTTGCGGCTTTCCACGTGGTCGGAGGCCATTCGGCGGGCGATCCAGTCAGCGTACTTCTCGAACTCGGGGCTGAACACGTCACGATAAGCGGGGTGCCCGTTCCAGTCCTCTATCTCTTGAGCGCGAATCTGCACCACGTAGGGCATCCCGGCGCTGGCCAACAATTCGTCGGGCCACGGTGTGGAGTTACCGAGGTCGAACGGTGCGCCGAACCAGTCAACATCTCCTTCGCCCCAACTGCCGCTGACGTACTGCACTGTCCACCCGATCGTGTTGAAGTTCAGGTGTGCGAGATCGCGCACGACACCCTGCGTCCATGCGCGGCGCGAGCCGTACCTGCGGTCGAAGATCTCGACGTTGTGCGGGTAGCGGAGATCGCTGTCGTCGGCGTGGTTCACCGCCAGTGATACGAACGGATCACCAACGGGATCACGGAAGACCCACGCCCCCCGGTCGGTGCGATCGACGGTGAAGTATCGGTAGTCTGGCATGATGGGCGATTGCTCCTGGGTCCTATTCACTTTCGCCCCGTGGAGCGAGCGGACGTCACGCCGCGCGACTCCAGCTGCGGCCAGTATGTTTCGTCGATGACACGAGCGACTTCCGCTGGCGTGAGTCCCACCATTTCCCGCGAGAAGTATTCCGGCCCGGCCACGCTGAGGGCGTCCATCTGAGCCAGTGCGTCGAGCAACTCGCCGAACGGAAATTGGCCTTGGCCGAGTGGCGTCCGGTCTTCGAGCAGGTCCTGCCACTCGGAACGCCCGCGTCGACGAGCCAACGCGGCGTCGCACGCCTGCACTGAATGGATCTTCTCAGCGGGAATCGAACGCAACAGCGACAGGCTTGAGTGCGAGCGGTAGAAATGCCAGAAGTCGATGAGCAGCCCACCGTTGGTCTGGTCAGCATCCTTCACGACCTGCCAGGCGCTTTCCAGATCGGGCAGGCCCCAGATTGGGATGAACTCCAGGTCAACACGGAGCCCGCGGGCGCGCTCACACAGCCGTGTGAACGCCTCGGTCACCTCGTCGAGGGGCACTGCGCCGGACGAGAAGCTGCAGATTGCGGTGATCGACTCACAGCCGAGCGTCTCGGCAATGTCGAGGAAACCATCAACCGGCGTGCCAAGCGCCGAGACCATGTCGTCCGTGGCGTCGGGCGGGCGCCAGGCCGGCGCCCATGTCGCGAGCGGATCGAGGTGCGTGAGCCGCACGCCCTCATCGTCTGCCATCAGCCTCATTTCTGCGGTGGTCAACCCGCGGTCTAGATGCTCGGCGTACGTCGCCGGTGTGATCGACATCACATCGCACCCGGATAGCCGTGCCGCCACCAGCTGGTCCGCGAAAGATAAATGTCGGCACGTGCCCTCCCACATCACGCTCTGCCGGCCGACCCCGTTCATGCCGCGCCTGCGTATCGCGTGACGAGGCGCTCTTCAGACTGGAGATCCAGATCCTGGCGCGGTTCCCGGGCGCGTTTGCGATAGGCAGCCGGGCTTAGGCCCATTTCCCGCGAGAAGTGATGCCGCAGTGTCGACGATGTGCCGAACCCGCACAGGTGCGCAATTAGTTCCATCGTGAAGTCGGTGGTCTCAAGCAGCCGCTTCGCCTCGCCGATCCGCTGGATCGTGAGCCAGCGCAGGGGTGTCATCCCCACTTCGGCCACGAACCGACGCGCAAACGTGCTTGGCGCCCACCCCGAGTGCTCGGCCATCTGTCCGATCGTCAACTTCTCCGACAACTGACTCACCGACCAGTCCAGAGTGTGAGAGAGACCGGTGAGCCCCGACCTCACACGTGAGCGCTCGAGCATCGGCGCTTGATCGCCCGCGCGGTGCGGCCCGACCACCATCCGCTCGCCGATACGGGTGGCCGTCTCGGCATCGACGTCGAGGCACACGAGGTGGATGCATAGGTCCAGGCCCGCACCGACACCCGCGCACGTCGAGACGCCCCGGTCTTCGATGTAGAGGACGTGGCGATCCACCGTCGCTGCCGGGAAGCGCTTGGCAAGCCGGTCAAGCTCGAGCCAGTGCGTAGTCACACGGCGTCCGTCCACGAGCCCCGCAGCCCCTACGGCGAAGGCGCCTGTGCACAGCGCCACGATCCTCGCGCCGCGATCGTGCGCGTCGCGCAACGCGGAAAGTACCTCTGGCGGTGGGTCACTGAGTGGAAGGTACCCAGGCACGACCACAGTATCGGCGGTTTCCAGTGCCTGCAGCCCGTTGTCGACGTGGATGTCAAATCCGACATTCGCCCTTACCCGCCCCGGCTCAGGGGTGCAGACTGCGAAGTCGTACGCTAGACGCAAGTCGGGATGCCCGAACACCTCACCCGCGATTGCGAGGTCGTAGGTGATCACGCCGGGGAGAGCGAGCGCGATCACCGAATGCCGCCGTTGGATGCGATCCCACATCACGGCACCACTACCATTTCCTCGGTGACCATCGCGGTCGTGCCCTCGCCGTCGAGGAAGCGGGTTTCGTCCTCGCGCACGCGCGTGCGAAAGTTCTCAGACGCGAGGAACGCGTCCATGGCCGCTACATCGTCGAACCACAATTCGGCGATTCCGTCGAACTCGGGAGCATCAAACACCCCAGCATCCGCTACCGGGAAAGAGATGGAGTAGCGTCGGATCAACTGTTGCGCTTCAGGAAGTGTCATCAGCAACCGGGAATGGGTATTCAGGTGATACTGCCGATATTCCTCGACCGAAAGTGTCGGGTTCCGCTTGACCAGCACCGTGAGCTTTATCATCAGATTCTCCGCGTTGAGGTGTCAGCGGGCGTCGTCCTTGTCGGCAAGAGCCGCGAGGTTTCCTTCCAGAGTTGGCTGTCATGCTCGCCGAACCCCTCGATCACGTTCAGATGGGTCGCGCCCTCAATGACGACGCTGCGACCCTCGTTGCCGGCGCTCTCCCATACTTGGAGGAACGCCTGCGTCTGACGGTGCAGCTCGGCTGGCTCGTGCTCTGCGGTGGCCAGCAACAGCGGCGGAGCGCCCTCGCGCACGGTGAAGATGGGCGACTGTCGATGCAGAGTCTCCGAAGTCAGCAGAAGACGCGGTGCCAGCCAGCTGTAGGCGAATGGCCGCAGGTCGAACAGCCCGCTGACGGCAATCCCAGCCTTGATGGTGGAGTTGGGCAGACCGTACTCGACCTCCCAATCGGTGCTCAACAACATGGCAACCTGGTGACCGCCTGCCGAATGCCCAGCCACGTAGATTTGATCCGGGTCCCCTCCGAACGTGTGTGCATTCGCGTAGATCCAGGCGACCGCCGCGCGGCTCTGTCGCGTGATCTCGTCGATCGTCACCTTCGGCGCGATCGAATAGTCGGGAATAACCGCGGCCATTCCGTTCTCACGCGGGGCGAGTGTGGTCAGGGCGAAGTCGCGGGTGGCGACATCGAGATACCAGTACCCGCCATGAATGAAGACGAAGATCGGCGCTGGCCCTGTAAGGGCAGGATAGATGTCGAGGTACTCATCGACGGTGGGGCCGAACTGCGCGGTGCGCACTCCTGACTCGTTGAACACGCGGTGGCTGCGTGCGAACTGCGCCGAGATGATTTCGTCGCGGTCGGGGTAGATCTCCTCGAAGTTGTACTGCTCATCGATCTCGGCCTGGGTTCGGAATTGACGATAGAGGTTCACATCTTCTCCTGTCTTCTGCGGTTGGCGAGGGGATCCGCTGCGCGGATGCTGCGGCGACGCGCGTCAGCCGAGACGAGGGCGCTTGCGCTCAGGTTGAACTTCTTGCGGCCTTTTGCGATCTCCACCGCGATGATGATGAGCAGGAGCGCGCCGATCACGAGCTGCTGAACCGCCGAAGGCACTCCCTCACTCGACATCCCCGCGGTGAGGGTTGCGAGAATCAGTGCACCGAGCATGATGTTCGCCATGCTGCCGCGGCCTCCGTCAACGGCGAGTCCGCCGATGAGCACCGCCGTGATCGCTGAGAGCAGGATTGACGTGAACGCGAATGGCGCTGCACTGCCTGATGCGATCGACGACAGCGAGCCGGCAAGCCCCGCGGTGCCGGCCGAGATCGCGAAGGCGCTCGCGATCGGCCGGATCTGGCGCACACCGGCGGCTTTGGACTCGTGCCGTCCGCCGCCGACTGCGTAGATCTCGCGGCCATAGCGGGTGAACGCAAGGTAGCCACCAACGAGTGCCATGATGGCCAGGGTGATGATGGTGAAAGGCGAAACGATGCCCATGCGGGAGATAACCCCATTGGACAGGTTCAGCTGATCCAGCGGAACGAGTACGGCCTCCTCGCCCGCGAGGACGTAAGCAACGCCGCGCAGCGCGAACATCGTTCCGATCGTGAAGACGAGTGAGTTGATGTTGAGCTTCGCGACGAGCGCGCCTTGCAGCGCACCAAATGCCGTACAGACGATAACGGTGATGAGCACCGCAGGTATGGTGCCGAGCGGCAGCAGCGACACCGCCGCGACGCCCCCGACAGCCGCCATCGAGCCGACCGAAAGGTCGAGCTCTCCGGCGATGATCGTGACGCCCACGCCCGCGGTGACCAGGCCCAACAAGGCGAAGCCTTGAAATACCCCGAACACGCCGTCGATGCTGAGGAAGCTTGGGTTGAGCGCCGCGAAGGCGACGCACACTACGGCGAGCATGCCCACCTGCACCACGAGTGGAGGTGGTGTGTGCCAGGACGACGCAGGAACAGTATTCGCGCTCATTTCTGCACCGCCTTCGAGCGAACCCGGTAATAGCTGACTGCTGCCACAACGACGATGCCTTCGACAAGGAGGCGGGCTCCGTAGGAAAACTCGCGAAGCGACAGCATGTTGATGAGCAGGGCGACAAAGACGGCCCCGAACGCGGAGCGCATTGGTGAGCCCAGCCCGCCCTGGAGTGCGGTGCCTCCGAGTAGTACCGCGGCGATCGCGTTGAATGTCAGTCCGGTGAACTGATCGGTGCTGGCACGACCGAACGAGCTGACGGAAAGGATCGCGACTACCGCGATCGCGAGGGTGGCAAGCACGAACGCCAGAATGGTAAGGAACGGCACTGACAGGCCACTGGCACGCGCGGCCGCCTTGTTCTCCCCCATCAATCGCACCTCGACACCACGCCGGTGATGCCGGCTGAAGATCGTCGCAACGACGGTGATCGCGAGGAAGATCCAGGTCGAGATCGGCACACCGAGCAGACTCGCGTCGCCTAGCCAGCGCAGCAACGTCGCGTCGACAGTGAGTGCGCGGTTCCCGGTCACTGCTGCGACAATGCCTGCTATTGCGGCACCCGCGCCGAGAGTGACGATGATCGGGTTGGCACCAAGGCTCACCACATAGCCCTGCACGGCGCCCACGATGAGGGCAACCACGACAGCTACCAGTAGAGCGAGCGGCACCGGCAGCCCCGCGTTGAGCGCGATGGCGAGCGAAATCGCTACCGATGTGGCCGATTGCTCGACGGACAGTGGCAGAAAGTTGCCCGACAGGGTGATGAAGGTCAGCCCCACGGCCACCGTCCCGGTGAGTGCGGCACTACCGATGGCCGAGCGAAAGTTCTCGTACGTAAGGAAGGCAGGAGTGGTGACCGCGAAAACCAACAGCAGTCCCACGATCACGGCGACAGCGAAATTCGATCGACGCAGAATCGACGTGGTTGCAGCCCCCTCGCGCACGGCCTTTGGCAGGCTCGCTTGTGTCGTGCTCATGCTGCGCGCTCCTGTGTTCCATGAGTGACATCGATCATGACCTCGGCCTCGTCGAGCCCGATCGCTGGTCGCGCCCGAACGAGAGCACCGCGGTAGAAGGTCAACAGCGTGTCTGCGAGGCCGACGGCCTCGGAGATGTCGGACGAGGCAAAGATCACAGTGACGCCCGAGTTTGCAAGCAACCGGAGCTGACGGTAGATCTCAGATCGTGCACCGATGTCCACGCCGCGCGTCGGTTCCTCGACGAGCAGCACGCGTGACTTCCGCGACATCCATTTGCCCAGCACCACCTTCTGCTGATTGCCGCCGCTGAGAGTGCCAACCGCGCTCGTCAAGCGATCGCGGCTGACGCTGAACATGTCTGCGAGCTTCTCGGCATGTCTGCGAGCACGTGCCGCGGAGTACCACCCTCCGACGGACACGGACCTCAGGGCCGGCGCCATGAAGTTCTGGGTTACGGAAAAGCTGTAGAAGAACCCGTCACGTTTGCGATCGGCCGAACAGTATGCGATGCCTTGGGCGATCGCCTGTCGTATGGAACGCGGGCTGCTGCGTCGACCCATCATGTAGACCTCGCCGCGGGCGGTGTGGTCGATGCCTGCGATCGCCTGCAGGATTGAGGGTGCTCCGCTGCCGATCTGCCCGACAAGACCGACGATCTGCCCCGGTGCAATGCTGAGATTCACCGGAGTGACCAGTTGCGACGTGGTGAGCTCGCGCAGCTCGAAAACGGGGGGCAGACTCGTGTCAACCTCCTCCAAGCGTTCGGGAAAGACGTTCTCGAGCGTCTGCCCGAGCATCATCGCGACGACCTGGGATAGGTCAGTCGACTGGATGTCAACGGTGGGCTGGCTGTAACCGCCGCGCATGATCGTTGCTCGATCTGCCAACATGAACACCTCGCGCAGGCGATGAGTGACGTAGATAACTGCACATCCAGTCGCCGCCAACCGCCGCACGACCTCCAACACCCGCTCGATCTCGACGTCTGAGAGCGCGGCGGTTGGCTCGTCGAAGATGAGGATGCGGGCGTCTCGCGCTATCAGCCTGGCGATCTCGATGAGTTGCCTCTCGGCGACCGAGAGCTCAGCGATCGGTCGGTTGCGGTGGCTCTCCGGCAAGCCGACAAGGTCAAGGTGTGGTTTCGCGAGACGCTGCAGCCGTCGCTGGGTCCAAGCTCCAGGCAGGTTGGTACCTAGGAAGACGTTCTCGGCAGCGGTCAGCGTCGCTACGAGGCTGAGCTCCTGCTGTACAACTGCAATGCCGGCGGCAAGGGAATCTGCCGGAGTCGAGAGGGCGATGGCCTTTCCCGCGATCTCAATCTCGCCAGCGTCGGGCTGAACGAGACCCGCAAGGCACTTCACGATGGTGGACTTTCCCGCGCCGTTCTCGCCGAGCAACGCCATCACTTCGCCGGCCTGGACTGTGAAGTGCGCATCCCCAATCGCGCGAGCCTGGCCGTAGGACTTACTGATTCCCGCAACCCGCAGCAGCGGGGCGGGGGACGAGCCTGATGGGACGGCGACTAGCGGCTGGCGAGAGGTTTCATCAACGATCGCCGACGACGCGCGGCCGCGAGAACTGTTGCTACGTGAGTACATCGAGTTCGCACCCTGGATTCTTTGCTTCGATGAGGTGGCCGACTACGAGTCGGTGAGGCCGACCGGTTCCGTGAGCGGGCTCGCCGGACGCCGGAACCGATCGGCAGTTGGCATCTACGGCCGGACGGCGATCGCTGTGATCTCGATCAGCTGACCGTCGACGATCCAGCTGGGTACCGCCACAGTGGTGGAGACTGGCGCGTTGGAATGATCACCAACCCACGGGCCGATGATCTCCGGTACCAGTCGCGCGAACTCGGGAATGGAGCTGTCGGTCACGTACAACGTCCACGCCACGAGGCTCGTACGGTCGAGCCCTTCGGTGGCGAGCAGCTCGTCGAACTTGTTGAGGATGAACCTCAGCTGCCCTTCCAGGTCGTTGGGATGCTCGATTCTCAGATCTTCCATTCCGCCGACCGTCGCTGGAATCCCGGCGAGGTAGACGGTCCGGTCGACGCTCACGATCTGGTTGAACGCGAACGTCTTGAAGACGTCTTGTGAAATCCAGTTGTCGAGCTCGGGAGAGGTCCTGCGGATCATGACGGGGTGTTGCCTTCCTATTGATGGGAGCTTGGATCGGTCGGAATCAGAAGTTGCAGAGCTGGTCGATGCCCTGACCCCAGAGCTTGAACGACGCGACGTTAGTGGCCGCCGTCGCCGGGTCGTCGAACGCGCCAGTGATCGGCGGGTTCGGCAGGTAGTTGTACTTCGCCGGAGTGCGCTCAAGATCCGGCAGCGAATCGGGATCTGCGGGGAACTCGTACTCGTCGCCATCCGTCGTGCCCCCATTGCCGATCAGCGTTGCGAGCGTTGACGCGGCGATCAGACCCTCATAGTCCGGACTGGTCAGCCCCGTGGCGAAGAACGTTCCGTCAACCGTGTTCTTCGCGAGGTCATAGCAAGTTGAGCTGACCACGGCTACGTCTTTGCCCGGCTGAACACCGGCCTCTGCAAGAGCCTTGGCGGCGCCGGCGGCGAGGTTGTCATCAAGGCCGTAGACGATGTCAACACCCTTCGCTAGGAAGCCTTGCAAAGACTGCGCGACCACGTTGTAGGCAGCGTCAGGCGTCAGCGAATCGGCGTTCAGGGTGCCAACTACATTGAAACCAGCGTCGGCGGTGGAGTTGGCAAAGCCAGCGAGGCGGTTGGTGGTGGCCGCATAGCTGGGCGGCCCGGTAACCTGCAGCACGTTCCCGCCGTCCGAGTGCAGCGTGAAGCCGTCTTCAAGCAGTGTGTCGCGCGCCGAGATCGCGAGCTGCCCGCCGACCTGGCCATTAAGGGTGTCGTTCACTCCTGCGTACGCGGTGAAATACTCCTCGGACTCAGGCAGAGGGGTTTGGTTCATCTGCACGATCGGCACTCCCAGCTGGTGCAGGCGACTCAGCGAGGCGATGCCGGCGCTGCTGTCGGCGGGCCACCAGATGATCCCAGCGGGCTTCTCGCCGGATGCCAGATACTGCTGAACCTGCGTGTCTTGCTCCGTCTGGTCGAAGTTGTTCTCGACGGCCGTGAGGGTGTATCCGTCCGCCTCGAGTTGCTCGGTCGCCCCTGCGATGGCTGCGGCCAGATACGGATGGCTCGATGTTGGTGAGAACATCACGACCTCGGTGCTGTCGGAGGCGGCACGGTCGCCGCCATCACTGCTACTGCAGGATGTGAGTCCGATAGCGCTGGCCGCGACAGCGGCGAATGCCAGGACAGGGATGAGTGGGATTCGCATTGGTCGTTCCTTCAGAGTGATCGGCGTCGTCATTGCTCCGCCGGAATTCGTATGAGTCACAGTGCCACCGGCGTGCCCTGACGAGTCGGGCAGAAAATGCTCGCTTGCGGTCGGATCCTGCTTCGCTGTTCGGCTACCTGCGAGCCATCACAGTGTGTTGGCCGGTCAGACCGGGCGACGTATACGGGATCAGCGATCCTGTATACGTGTCAGCTTGCGAGCGCCGCGCCTCGGGAACAAGACCCCCTTTTGGGTATTTACAAGACGGAAACGAGCCGTCCGCGGAGCGAAACAGACGCGGCAGGATCCGCTCGAGACCGAGTGCTATTTGCCCGGCAACTTCAACAAAGTAGAGGCAGTGTTCTCACATGAATTCGATCAATAGCACCCCTCTGAAGCACATCGGCATCTTCGCCTGCGAGGGCGCCGACGAGTTCGACATCGTCGCACCATGGGAGGTACTCGCGCTGTGGACCACGCAGCACCCGGAAGATGGTTACCAGACGTCGGTCTTCTCTCCCACGGGGGGTCCGGTCACCGGCAGCAAGGGACTGTCGATCGGCGCGATGTACTCGATCGAGGCTGCGCCCGACTACGACGTGGTGATCTTTCCTGGAGGTCCCGGTATTGAGGCAATCGTCGACGACCCGGTCCAACTCGAGTGGGTGCGCTCGCTGCGTGCGAATACGCCGGTGCTGGTAAGCGTGTGCACAGCTGGAACTCTGTTCGCCTCGGCGGGGTTTCTTAGCGGACGCCCGGCTACCACCCACGAGCGGCGGCTCGAGCGCGTCGCCGGGATCGATCCCTCGATCCTTCTTCGCCCTCTGGACCGTTACGTCGACGACGGTGACGTCGTAACCAGCCAGGGCATCAGTGCGGCGATCGATGTGGCGTTGCACCTGGTGGCGCGCTTCGCCGGCGAAGCGCGCGCGGCCGCGGTGCGTGACGAAATGCAATATGAGGCCGAGTATCAACTCTGACGCGAACGTCCGGCGGCGAGGTCGGCCGAGTGCGCATGTCCTCTTCCTACCCGGCACGCACGACTGCAAGTGCGGGATTCGCGGAGGACCGGATCACTTGCGGATCAGAATGTCCCGTTGGGCAATCTTGCGATCGGGCCCTCACTGTTGATTTCTCGACCGCCCGGGGGCCGGGCGGTCGAGAATTTGGTAGAGGTGCCGATCGTCCTCATTCGACCGGCACCTCCGCTCATCGGATGGTGAATCCCCCATCCACCACCAGGTTCGCGCCGGTCACCCACGACGACTGGTCGCCGGCGAGGAACGAAACTGCCTTCGCTACATCCTCCGCCGTGCCGAGGTTCGGCCAGGGCGACTGCGCGTGCAGCCCCGCGTTGAGGGTCGGATCGTCGAGGAACTCGCGCGCCATGGCCGTCTCAAGAAATCCAGGACAGATTGTGTTGACCCGGATCCGATGCTCGGCGAAGTCGACAGCGAGCTGCCTTGAAAGATTGACCACTCCACCTTTGGACGCGCAGTACGCCGGCTCCTCCGGAAGACCGACGAGCCCCCCGATGGAAGCGATGTTCACGACGACCCCACGGGTCCCGTCACGCGGCTCCTGTTTCAGGAACTGCGTGATCGCCAGCTTCGAACCGTTCCACACGCCCTTGAGGTTCACGCCGATCGTCTTGTCGAAGACTTCCTCCGTCTCCTCGACGATGTTTCCAAGACCGAAGAACACGCCAGCGTTGTTGACGAACACGTCGAGCCGGCCGTATACCCCGACGGCGGTTTCCACGACACCCGACATCTGCTCGAAGTTCGAGGTGTCAGCAGCGACGAACGTTGCCGCCCCGCCCTCATTCTGGATGAGTTCGTGCGTGGGAACCTCAGGTGAGTCGTCGTATCCACCGGCGCGGGGCTGCTCTCTGAGATCCGAGCAGACAACCGAGTAGCCGTCCCGCGCGAGTCGGAGCGCAATCGCGCGACCGTTTCCGGAACTGGCACCGGTTACGACCGCTACCTTGGTATCTGTCATCCTGTCTCTCCTTCTTGCGGTTTCAAGAGGCCTGCTCGAGGCGATCGAATGAGTCCCACTCCGCTCAATCTCTGACGAGCTCGGAGTACATGGCCTCGATCGGCTCCGAGAGCGTCTCGCGGATCCATCGCGTGTCGTCGTCGCCGAGCACTTCGTAGTCGCGGCGCTCCAGCCCGTCGTAGGTGGCACCGACGATCTCGCGCGGGGACGCCTTCTGCACTTCGGTCTCGTGGGCAACCATCGGCGTGTCCACCCAGCTCATAAACAGGCCCAGCACGTGGACGTCCTGGTCGGCAAGCTCGACACGCAGCGCGTTCGTTGCGGACCAGAGTGCGGCTTTGGACGCCGAGTACGCCCCGTGAGCCGAGGAGCGCCAACTGAGCGCGGAGTGGACATTGATGATTGCGCCACCTCCACGTGCCGCCAGACCAGGTGCGAAGGCCCGGACAATCTCGACCGCGCCGAAGAAATTGGTGTCGAAGATTTGCCGGAACTCCGCCTGCGTGCCGTGAAGGAGGGAGTCTTTGAGTGGGTAGATGCCTGCGTTGTTCACGACAACCGTCACATCGCTCGCAGTGGCGACTGCATGCTCGATCGATGCCTGATCCAGTACATCGAGCGCGAGCGGGACGACACGATCATCGGCCCAGTCCCGCGGCGTACGCGCGGTGGCGTAGACCTTGCTGGCTCCCCGCTCGAGGGCCTGCGTCACAAACTCGACGCCGAGTCCGCCGTTGGAGCCAGTGACAAGCACCGTCTCTCCACTAAGAGTGAGTTCAGTCATTTGGTGCTCTCCTTGTTTCCGTGCACAAGATTGGGGAATGGGACGCTCAGAAGAGCGTCTCGCCGCCGGCGACGTTGAAGGACGCCCCTGTCGAGAAGGACGCCGCGTCCGAAGCGATCCACGAGACAATCGAACCGACATCGGCGGCGGTGCCGATGCGTCCGACGGGGATGGTCGCCGCGGCGAACTCGTCGATCAGCGCGCTCGCAGCCTCAGGGGGAAGGCCCTTGTTTTCAGCCTCGAGCCGGAATCGCTCCTCCAGCATGTCTGTGAGGTGCGTTCCCGGGCAGACCGCGTTCACGGTGATGCCTTCGGACGCCAGCTCAAGCGCAAGCGACTGAGTCAAGCCGATGACGCCTGCCTTGGTCGCACAGTAGATCGCATATCCGGGGCGCCCCTCCACACCGTACTGGGAAGCCATATTGATGATCCTTCCCGTCCCTTTGGAGATAAACGGGATGGCTGCGGCGCTCATGACGGCGGTGCCACGGAGATTGATGTCGATGACGCGGGTGACATCCTCGTCTGGAATGTCCGGCAAAGCCGCGAAGTTGTGGAAGACCCCTGCGTTGTTGACAAGGATGTCCAGGTGCCCATGCCGGGACACGATCTGCTCAAGGAGTGAGGTTGCCGCGTCACGATCGCGGATGTCGAGCGTCGTCGCCCAGGTGTCAGCTCCCGTGTCGGCGCCAATTTCAGCCGCAGTGTCGGCAGCGTCAAGCACGTCGGCGAGAATCACCGTCGCTCCGTCCGCCGCCAGGGCGCGGGAAATCCCCGCACCCAAGCCCCGGGCCGCGCCGGTTACAAGAGCCACTCGTCCTTCGAGGGTGTACATGCTGCTTACTCCTTGCTGCTGCTGGTTTGCACGATTTTGAGTCGAGTTGACGACGCCCGGGCGGGGATACTCACCAGCCGGTGTCGATCACCTGCGGGCGGGCGGATTTCGCGCCCGCCCGCGTGGTGTCTCAGCGGCCTAGCCGTGCCACTGTTCGAGGTATGCCGCCTTGAAGTCCGAGTCGGAGATCCATGCCCCCTGAGCGGAGCCGGCGTTCGATTTGTCGAACAGGCGAATGGGAATGTTCTGGTCGATCGGCTCCTGACCAGCGAAGATGCGGTTCAGGTTGTCAATACCCGCGTAACCAGTCCACTCGTAACTAATGGCGGTGCTCGCCTTCTGGTAGCCACCGTCGGCAATCAGTTTGAGATTCGCTCCGTCACCTCCGGAGGAGACGAGGAACGTGGAGTCTCCAGACGTCAACCCCGCCTGACGGAGTCCGCTGATGATCTGCAGACCGGCGAAGTCGAATCCCGCCCAGATCACGTTGAAGTCGGGGTTTGCTCGCGCGAGCGTCGCGGCCGCGGCCGGCAGTGTGGTCGTAGCATCCGCGACCTGGAAGTCCTGGCTTGCCACGAGCTTGCAGTCACCCCCCGACGACTGGCATTCGTCGATGAAGTCTTCAAGCCCACTCTGGCGAGTGATCAGATTGCTCAGCGAGGGGTCGTTGAGCTGCAGGTAGCGGGGGTGACCATCGGTGGCTACGAATGCGTACTCGGCGCTGGCGCGGCCCATGTTGGCAACAGTCTCAAGAGACGGCTCCACGTCCGCGTACGGACCTTTACCGTCCTCCGCGCCCAGGTCCCAGCAGAAGCTGCAGGAAACAGGAATACCGGCGGCATCCGCCGCCGCCAGACCTGCGCCGACCGTGGTCTTGTCCAAGGCAACAAGAACGATGCCGTCAGGGCGCGTCGTGACGGCCTGCTGCAGTTTGTCGTTCGCGATGGTGGCGGAGCCCTGACCGTCATAGATGGTCGAGTCCCAGCCGATGGCTTTCGCCGCACTGTCGAGGGCCTCGGTCAGTCGTTTGGCCGAGTCTTCAGCCATCGTGATGGTGACAATCACCACAGACTTGTTCGGAACTGCCTCCGGGCCACCGGTGGGCGGCAGATCGGTCTGCGGCGCCTTCAGGCCCTCGACCTTTTCCTGCACGCTAGCGAAGTACGCCGAATCCACTTCTCCGGCGTCGTCCTGCGTCCCTCCTGTCGAGCATGCAGTGAGCGCCAGCGCGGCTGCCATACCGACGGCCGCAAGCTTCCATCTCCGACTGAACATCCTTGTCCCCACTCTTCATCGAGTCCTATGCGCCGAGCAGACCTAGGCGCGGAATAGCGTATACAGCATACGTGACTCAGGGTATAACATACCCAATGCTGAATGCCGAGGCTACAACCACGAAGATGTGACAAGGATGGCGATGGTCAACGAAACCCCTGAGCGCGACGGGCACGGTATGGGCACGGCTGCCCCTCTCGCTCTCCAGATCTCCTCGCTGAGCAAATCGTTCGCGGGCGTACAGGTGCTGCGGGATGTGTCCTTCGACATCCGACCTGGGGAGGTTCACGCCCTGCTAGGGCAGAACGGCTCCGGGAAGTCCACCCTCATCAAGTGCCTCGCAGGCGTCCACCGACCTGACGCTGCGACCATCGAGGTGGCGGGGCGCCACCTACCGCACTCCATGTCACCCAATGAGGCACGCAAGTACGGTCTCGCTTTCGTACATCAGGACCTCGGCCTCGTCAACGACATGACCGTGGCGGAAAACCTGGCGATTGGCGTCGGCTTTGAACGGCGGGGGCCACTCATCTCCTGGCGAGCGCAGCGGCAGCGCGCCGCGCGCGTGCTCGGCGAGTTCGGACTCGACATCTCCCCCGACGCCCTCATCAGCGACCTTCCCGTTACCGCTCGCACATTGATCGCGATCGCTCGGGTCTTCCAGAACCGAGAAGAGACCAACCTTCCGCCCCTCGCCTGCCTCATCCTCGACGAGCCGACTGCTTCGTTGCCAGACAACGACGCTGGGCTCCTCTTCCAGGCAATCGATCGCGTCACTGCGAGCGGGGTCGGCGTCGGTTACGTCACTCACCGCCTCGGCGAGGTCTTCCAGCTCGCCTCAAGGGCCACCATTCTTCGGGACGGCGTCGTCACTGCAACACTCGACGTTGCCGGCCTCGATCCCCGGGGGTTGTTCTCCGCGATCGTCGGCCGCGCTGAAGTGGCCAGACAGCGAAGGACCTCGTCGGCACGCGACCTCTCCGCGGCTCCTGTTGTTCTGAAAGCCAAAGGGCTTAGCGGTCATCGTGTACAGGATGCCTCGTTGTCGCTGCGAAGCGGCGAGATCGTGGGGGTGGCGGGCCTCGCTGGCAGCGGGCGGAGCGAGCTCGCACGGTTGCTCTTCGGCGCACAGGCGACCTCGTCCGGCTCTCGAGAAGTCAATGGCAGAGCACTCCGAGGTGGTTCCATCTCCCGCGCGATGGCCGCGGGTGTCGCGCTCGTGCCTGAGGACCGGCGGCGAGACGGCTGCGTTCTCGACATGAGCATCACGGAGAACGTGACTCTGGCGAAACTCGACACCAACCGGTTGGGCTTGCTCGATCCCGCGAAAGAGAAGCGAGTGGTCCGAGGGACGATCGGCAGCTTCGACATCCGTCCCGCTGACCCCGATCGGGCGCTGTCCACCCTGTCTGGCGGAAATCAGCAGAAGGTTGTTCTCGCTAAGTGGCTTGCACGCAAACCTCGAGTCCTGATCCTTGACGAGCCGGTGCAGGGCGTCGACGTCGGCGCTAAGGAAGACATCTTCACGATGCTGCGGGTGGCGGCAGCGGAGGGAGTTGGCGTCCTCGTCATCGACAGCGACTTCGACAACCTTGCCCAATTGTGCGACCGCGTTCTGGTTATGCGCGGGGGCCGACTAGTCGATGAGCTGTCCGGCCGACGGATGAACACCGAGACCATGTCGTCGTCGACGTTCGGCGTCGATGACACCGAACTGATCCACGAAGTGCAGTCAAAGGAGATCGTATGACCACCGTTCAGAATCCCTCACAGTTGGAGGCCGACCGCCCAGATGGAGCGATCGGTGTCTGGCATGCCACAAGAAGATCGAGGCTCGCGTCTGGCGCACGCTTCGCACTTCCCGCCCTCCTCGTCATCTTCATCATCGTCTTCTCGATTCTCGAGCCGGCCACCTTCCCGACCCTGAGTAACTTCACGACGATCCTCAGCACGCAGTCCGTGCTCGCGTTGGTGGCCCTCGGTGCCCTGCTCACGCTGATCATCGGCGAGTTTGATCTCTCGCTCGGTGCGCAGATGGGCCTTGCGGCCATCCTGCTGCCTGGCCTGACCGCTCACGGGGTGCTGAGTATTCCAGTGGGGATCATCGTCTCCATCGCAGTGACCATGCTGGTGGGACTCGCCAACGGTCTGCTCGTCGCCAAGCTCAAGGTCAACTCGTTCATCGCGACCATCGGCACCGCAGCACTGATCGGTGCGGTGATGCTCGCCTATTCAGGTGGTTCCGCAATCTTCGACGGCGTACCCCCGGAACTGCTGCTCATCGCCTCGTTCGCACCATTGGGCATTCCGGGGCCGGTTCTCTACGTCGCGGTCATCTCGGTGCTCGTCTGGCTGTTCCTGAAACGAACTCCCCTTGGCCGATACATGTCCGCCGTCGGAGGGAGCAAAGATGCCGCGCGTCTTTCCGGAATCAACACCGAACGGGTCACGATCATCACCTTCGTCCTCGCGGGCGCGCTGACGGGCATCGGCGGCGTCATCATGGCCGGGCAGCTTGGAAGCGGTAATCCGGCGGTCGGCCCGTCGTTTCTGCTGCCCGCGTTTGCGGCCGCATTCCTCGGCGCTACCGCCTATACCGTGGGCCAGTTCAATGTCTGGGGAACGATCACCGCTGTGGTCACCCTTGCCACAGGGGTCGCGGGTCTGAACCTGATGGGGCTTCCCAACTGGGTCGAGCCGGCATTCAACGGCATTGCTCTTCTGACCGCCGTGGCCGTCACAAGATACCTGCGCGGAAAGCCGCTCTAACCAGAACAAGCCGGAGGGGTCACGCGCTATCGCGTGACCCCTCCGGCTTGTCGCGTGGATGCCCGATCGATGTCTCGGCGCCGTCGCCACCCGGGCACGACGTGGGGGCTCGGTTCGATGGAGCCGTGCGTCCGTCAGAAGATGTAGGCACGGCTCCGGATCGGGGCGATGTCGGTGTACTTCGGCGTATCGCAGTAGACCTCGGGGGTAATGGGAGCCTTGTAGGCCGCCTCCATCGCCGCCTCGTCACGGAATCGCAGCTCCGCCACCACGATGGTGCCCGCCTCGACAGCGGGCGGGAAGAACGCCACCGCGCTCTCCAGTCCGTACGGCCCCCAGGCGCTCTGGACCAGCGGCATGTGCTTCGCGAGGTAGTACTCCCGATCGAACCAGGAATCAGCGTCGCCCTGGTACGTCACGAACACGACGACTTGATTGTCACTCATCATTCTTCCCATCTCGGCCTTCGGTGGAGGCTCGACCCACTGCGGCGGCTCCCAGCGGTCAACTGACCGCCGATTCGCCGTCGTAGAGCCTTTGATCTATTATACAAAATTAAGGATTACAAGAGTCAAGGCTCCAACGGGTGTGGATTCTTGGCAATCTCGCCGGGCCCTCGCGCACGAGACACATCGCCCGAGCCGCACCCACCCACACGAAGGAGTGAGATGGCACACCACCCCGGGGATCTTGATCTCCAGTACGTCGAAGCTTCCGGCCGCACTGTTGCTTTCAGGGCCACAGGTCCGTCCGACGGTCGGCCGATTCTGCTGGTGCATGGCTGGCCACAGTCGTCCTGGGCGTGGCGTCATCAATTGGTCGACCTCGCGCAACGCGGTTATCGCGTCATCGCCCCCGATCTTCGGGGCGTCGGCGCATCGAGCACCTATTCATCCCACAGCGACTACGCTCTTCGCCATCACGTCGGCGATCTGATCGCCCTCCTCGATGCGCTCGGCGTCGAGCGCGCTACCTGGGTAGGTCATGACTGGGGGGCTCCCATTGTGTGGGCCGCGCTGCGCCACCATCCGGAACGCTTTTCCGCGGCCGGATCGATCAGCACTCCGTACGACACACTGGAGAAGGGCTTCGAGCAAGTCACGGCCTTCGTCCGCCGCGATGTGTACCCCGAGGATGAGTACCCGGCGGGGCAGATGGACTACTACCGCTTCTACTCCGAGGACTTCGCCGCCGCCAAGTCACATTTCGAGGCCGACGTCCCCGCGTTCTTCACCGCGATCTTGCGTGGCGATGCACCGCACCAGGAAGACGTCGTCTGGCCGACAGCTACCGTCCGCCGACGCGGCGGATGGTTCGATGGCGGCCCCGCTCCTCGTATGGAGATCGACCGGACAGTCATCGACGACAACGACCTGCGGCAGTTCGTTGAGGAGTACTCCCGCACAGGGTTCTTCGGTACCAACTCCTTCTACATGAACGATGACGACAACCGGGCCTTTGTCGCTGAAGCAGGTGACTCACTGATCACCATCCCGACGCTGTTGATCATTGGTGGGCACGACTACGTCAACGACGCCGCCTATTCGGATCTCGCCGAACCGATGCGCGCCGCATGTCGCAACCTGGACGAACGGGTTGTCGGCGCGGCCCACTGGATTCATCAAGAACGGCCAGAAGAGGTCAACAACGCGATCGCTGATCTTGCCGATCGCGGCGCCGCGTGGCCACTTTCCTAGAGTTAGCGTCGATGCTGCAGCGACGTGCTCCGTTGCCACGCGGTAGCTCACCACTAGCGCGGCACCGCATCGACAGGACACTCGGAGCCGAGCACTTATGTCGGCTACCTGTGCCCCCTCACGCACACGCTCCAGGACTGCGGTGCGGGCTGATGGTTGTCAGCCCGCGGCAAGAATGACCATTTTTAGCGACGACTGCTAGGACAAACGCGTCGAAAATCAGGCATACGCTCAAATCATGAAGCCTCCACTCATCGATCGTGGTGACCGGCCCTTGGCCTATCGATCCGCCTACTTCGTATCGGATAGCACGGGCATCACAGCCGAAACCCTCGGCAACGCACTCCTGTCGAACTTCCCCGGCTTCACGTTCGCTAAGCACACCATCCCCTTCGTCGATACGGCTGAGGGAGCCGCGGCGGTCGTGCGCGACATCGACGCCGACGCGCAGTCCGGGCTGTCCCCGATCCTCTTCACAACGACGAAGGATCCGGCAGTGAAGCGGACACTCGGGGCCGCCTCTGCGACGGTGATCGATCTTCTGAGCGGTCACCTCACCGAACTCGAGGCTGCGTTAGAAACAACGGCCTCCGAACAACTCGGCCGGTACCACGCACTTGGTGATGCGACGCAGTACTTCGCCCGTATGCGGGCGGTCGAGTACGCCATCGAGCACGACGACGGCCAGAGTTCACGCGCACTCGACATCGCTGACGTTGTGATCATCGCGCCGAGTCGTTGCGGGAAGACACCGACGACCATGTACCTCGCGCTGCAGTACGGGCTACTGGTTGCGAACTATCCCCTAACCGACGACGACTTCCCAACCGACGAGCTGCCCTCGATGGTCGCTTCATACGCGGGTCGATGCTTCGGAATCACGACCACTCCGCTACGGCTCAGTCAAGTCCGGCACGAGCGGCGCCCTGACTCGAGATATGCCAGCCTCGCGCAATGCAGCCTGGAGCTACGTCGCGCCGAGGATCTCTACCGCCGAAACCGGGTCCCGTTCCTCAACTCTTCGACGAAGAGTGTCGAGGAGATGTCCGCTGTCATCCTGCAGACGCTCAAACTGCGCGCCTGAGAAGCACACGAAGGAGTTCCATGACCAACATTCTCTGGTTCGACGAGATCGGCATGGCCGATCTCCCCCAGGTCGGCGGAAAGAACGCATCGCTGGGTGAGATGGTCTCTCATCTCGCCCATCTGGGCGTTCGCGTGCCCGGCGGGTTCGCGACGACGTCCGAGGCCTACAATCGCTTTCTCGCATCTGGGGGTCTGCGCGAACGCATCCGCGGTTCGATCGAGAAGTTGAACGTCGATGACGTTACTGCGCTCGCTCACGTAGGGGCGGAGATACGCTCGTGGATCTCCGAGCACCCCCTGCCCGCGGATCTCGAGGACGATATTCGCAAGGCGTTCGAGCGGATCGCCTCGACCGACCCGGAGCCGGACGCTGTGACATGGGCAGTGCGGTCGTCGGCGACCGCGGAGGATCTGCCCGACGCCTCGTTCGCTGGCCAGCAGGAGACGTTCCTCAACGTCGGGGGCATCACCAACATCCTGCACGCGATTCGCAACGTTTACGCCTCCCTCTACAACGACCGCGCCATCGCCTATCGCGCACATCACGGCTTCGATCACGATGACGTTGCGCTCTCCGCCGGGGTGCAGCGGATGGTCCGGTCTGACGTCGGCGCCTCCGGAGTCATGTTCACGGTCGACACCGAGTCTGGTTTCGATCAAGCAGTGTTCGTCACGAGCTCCTATGGACTGGGGGAAGCCGTCGTGCAGGGCGCTGTCAATCCCGATGAATTCTACGTTTCGAAGCCCGCCCTCAGCGCTGGTCGCCCAGCCGTTCTCAAGCGATCCGTCGGCGAGAAGGCAATCGCGATGAAATACACCGAAAGCCAGGAGGCCGGGGCGAGCACGGCTTTCGTGGACGTGCCGGTGTGGGCACGAGGTCAGTTCTCAATCACCGACACTGAGGTTGAGGAGCTGGCCCGGCACGCGATCGTCATCGAGGAGCACTACGGCCGCCCTATGGACATCGAGTGGGCGAAGGACGGCATCGACGGCAAGCTCTACATCCTTCAGGCGCGCCCGGAAACCGTCATCTCCCGTGCGTCAGCGAATGTGCTGCGACGGTTTCGTTTGGAAGAGTCCGGCACGGTGCTTTCGTCCGGACGTGCCATTGGACAACGAATCGGCGCCGGCCCCGTACGCATTCTCCGTGACGTCACCCAGATGAGCGAGTTTCAGACGGGCGACGTGCTGGTGGCCGACATGACGGATCCCGATTGGGAACCGATCATGAAACGTGCTGCCGCGATCATCACCAACCGTGGCGGACGAACCTGCCATGCGGCGATTATCGCCCGTGAACTCGGGATTCCCGCGGTCGTAGGCACAGGTGACGCGACACGGACTCTCTCGGACGGTAGCCCCGTCACCGTGTCCTGCGCGGAGGGAGATACCGGCTTCGTGTACGAGGGTCAGCTTCGTTTCGTCGAAGAAGAAACCCACCTAGACCGGCTTCCAGACGCTCCGGTCAAGATCATGATGAACGTCGGAACCCCAGATCAAGCGTTCTCGTTCTCGCGGCTGCCGCACCGCGGTGTCGGACTGGCACGCCTCGAGTTCATCATCAACCGCCAGATCGGCATCCATCCCAAGGCGCTGTTGGAGATGGAGTCGCTGCCTGAAGATCTTCAAACCGACATCTCGCGACGCATTGCCGCGTATCCCTCACCTCGCGACTACTTCATCAGTCGCGTCGCCGAGGGCGTCTCGATGATCGCAGCAGCGTTCGCCCCGGAACCGGTGATCGTACGGATGAGTGACTTCAAGTCGAACGAGTACGCGAACCTGATCGGTGGCGAACGATACGAGCCTCACGAGGAGAACCCGATGATCGGGTACCGGGGAGCCTCCCGGTACATTTCACCGGACTTCCGAGAGTGCTTCGACATGGAGTGTGAAGCGCTACGGTACGTCCGCGACGAGATGGGTTTCACCAATGTGCAAGTCATGGTGCCGTTCGTTCGCACCGTCGACGAGGGCCGCACCGTGGTCGAACTCCTCGCGGAGAACGGACTGCGCGGCGGCGTGAACGACCTCAAGATCATCATGATGTGCGAGTTGCCAACTAACGCGTTGCTAGCCGACGAATACCTCGAGCACTTCGACGGCTTCTCCATCGGCTCGAACGACATGACGCAGCTCACGCTGGGGCTCGATCGAGACAGCGCCCTGGTTGCCGACGCGTTCGACGAACGCGATCCGGCGGTGCTCAAGCTCCTGTCGATGGCAATCGATGCATGTCGCCGCCAGGGCAAGTACGTCGGTATCTGCGGTCAGGGCCCAAGCGATCATCCGGACTTCGCTGAATGGCTCGTGGGAAGAGGCATCGAGTCCGTTTCACTCAACCCGGATACCGTAGTGGACACTTGGCTGAGCCTGGCGAAGCGCACAACTGAAGCCGAGCAAGGCGGCGACGCGGAAAGATGACCGAGAGACTCGCGTCCAGCGAGGAGTCTGTGCAACTCCTCGCTGGCGCGACCCGCTTCATGGTTGTCACGACCTGCGAGATATGTCGAACCCTTAACACCGGAGCCAGGAACCGGAATCCACCGTTCGCACAAGCACCCAATCAGCAAGGCGCGAGGCGCCGCGCCCGCGACGGGAGCCGCGGCGACTACGGAGGGAGCGGGTCGAGGCCTTAGGCAGGGATGCCGGCACGATCCGCCTGTCCTCCCGCGCACAAGCTTGCCGAACCGACACGGGCCGCGTCAGCCGCTGGAGGCGCATGCATACCCACTTTGGCTTCGTTCAGAACTGGTGTTCCGTCTCGCCGCCCACCGCCGCGTTCGCTGGCGACCGCCGAAGGGCGCGTCACACCATGAGGAGCCGGGTCACTCAGAGCATGCCAGGACCACCGGCTACCGCTCGTCCGGCGTTCCGCCAATGACACGGCGCATAGGGGTAATCCCGTACATCGAACCGGGGCTTCCCGCATTGGGGACGTCGTCGCAATCCGCTTGACTCAGCTCAGGCCACTGGACGTCCCAGCGGCTACTCAACGATTCAAGGGGAGCGATGACTACACCCTCGTTCTATGTAGGCGGTGCCGGCGAGCAGGACATCCTGGCCTGCATGCCGGAGACGTGGCCCGTGCCGAAGGAAGTGGCGGGCGTGCGAATCCCTGACTCTGCGCTAGCCCGAGAGGCAACCGACTACGTGCGTTCGATCAGTCCGCCGATCGTGTTCAACCACGCCCTGCGAACCTACGTCTTCGGCGAACTCGTCGCTCGCATCCGAAATCAGAAGCCGGACTCCGAACTCTTCTTCCTCGGTTCCATCCTGCACGACCTCGGCCAGACAGCGGGCTACATCGGAAAGGAACGATTCGAAGTAGAGGGCGCGAATGGCGCGGCGACCTGGCTCCGCTCGCGCTCGGTCGATGAGTCGCGCATCGATGTGGTGTGGGATGCGATCGCCCTGCACACGAGCGTCGGGATTGTTGAATACAAGCGTCCTGAGGTCAGTCTGGTGTCGACCGGCGCGGTGATCGACCTGATGGGATGGGAGGGCGCCGGCCTTGACGGAGAGCAGGCGCTGGCCGTGGCCGAGGCAATTCCGCGTGGGAATTTCACCCGGGAGTATCAGATCGTCATGGGCGAGCAGAGTCGCCGCCGCCCCGTCGAAACCACGTTCGGCAACTTCTATGCCGAGATGGGGGAGAGATTCGTGCCGGGCTTCAAGGCGCTCTCGGTGTGCGATCTTATGGACACCTGCTCGTGGGCGGCCCTCGACGCTGAGCCGGCACACTCCCACTGACATCCGCTAACCGCTTAACCCTCACTCCTCCTGAAGCACCCTGCGCCCGATCGGGCGCGGGGTGCTTCTCTTCGCGTCGGGTAGAAACCTTTCCTAACCCGGTTGTTTCGCCGCTCTCGTCAGCTGTTCGACCCTGCGAAGATATCTGCAATCCCGCGATCCCAAGCGGCCGCCGGAGCAGCGTCACCGATTCACCACGGTCGTGCACCACCGCACCGTTGCCCGGCCGAGAGAATTCTGCACGGCCTCGCCAGCCCGAAATGAGGCGAGAACCAACGGAGTGCAGCGTTTCCGGGTCCGAGAGGGAGGCAGTTGGTATGCATCGGCAACCACGCGGGGAAGCATCTGATGTGTTCGATCTCCGCTCCGCCACAGCGTCCCTCCGCTCAGCGTTCGCAAGCGACATCACAAACTGGCCACAGCACGACCTGCATCGCCGGTCACGGTTGACGGCGGTGGGTGAGCTCACCGGTGTGCTCATCCACGAGATCAGTCAACCGCTCGCGGCGATCGACAACTACATCAGCGGTTGCATCGCGCGGCTCGCCAGCGGCAGCTTCTCCCCCGAAGAGCTCATCGAGGCTCTGAGACTCGCTCACCGCGAGACAAGTCGAGCAGGCTCGATCACATCCAGTATTCGAAGCTTCCTGCAAGGGCAAGCGACCCGGCGGGAGGTCGTAGACGTAAACGACGTTGTGCGCTCGGTGGTACCCCTGATCGAACTAAAAGCCAACCTTGCCGCATGCCACGTTCGAGTTGAGCTCTGCTCCGACGACATGCTCACGCGAGCCGATGCGGTGCTTCTTCGTCAGGTCCTACTGAACCTGGTCTTCAACGCCGCAGAGTCGATCGACTCCTCCGCCTCCGACACCCCCCGCGAGAGGTTGATCGTGGTGAGCACCGATCGTGATGCCGGATGGGTGCATCTGAATGTCGCCGATGACGGACCCGGCCTGCCGGACGTTGGTCACGATCTGTTGTTCGAGTCGTTTTTCACAACGAAGGCCGAGGGACTCGGCCTCGGCCTCAGCCTTTGTCGCACCGTTGTGGAGTCGTTCGGCGGCAGCATCAGTGCGTCGACTGGCCACGGCGTCACGCGCTTCGAGGCGTCGATGCCTGCGGTCAACCTAAGCCCAACGCCCGCATCGCCCGGTTCCGCCTCATGACACGCACTTACGTGATCGACGATGATCCAGCTGTTCGTGCGAGCACTGCGTGGTTGCTCGGTTCAATCGGACATGAGGTTCACACGTTCGCCACGACGCACGAGTTCCTGACCGCCTACGCGGAGGAGGAGGCGAGCACCCTCATCCTCGACTTGCGGCTCCCGGGAATGACTGGCCTCGAGTTCAACCGCTACCTCAAGCACAACGGTTACAGGGTGCCCGTGATCTTCATGACGGCGCACGGGGACGTTTCCACGTGCGCGACCGCGCTGCGTGACGGTGCCTTCGACTTCTTCGAGAAGCCGCTTCCGCCACAGCATCTCCTGGAGCGCGTCAACGCGGCGATTGCCAGCGATTCCGATGCGTTGGCCGCCCTCCAGAGAAAGAGACGCGCGGTCACGCTCGTAGCCAGCCTGACCGCGCGGGAACGCGAGGTTATGGAGTTGATGATCGCGGGCGAACCGACCAAGGCGATCGCGTCTGCTCTGTGCATCAGCGCAAGGACTGTTGAAGTGCACCGGGCAAGAGTGCGCGCCAAGCTTCACACTGCCAACCTGGCAGAAATGGCGATGATCGCGCGAAACGCCAACGACACCCCGGGACCGAAACAGCGGGCCGGCTAGAACGTCGGCCGTGCTCGCCCAGACGCGCCCGACTTGCCTGGTTCCGCGAGGCCTGACGGAAGTGACGCGCCGGGGTGCCCACGTAAAGCGGGACCCCCACATCTAACATCCGAAGGTGTTCGCATCGTCGACATCCGGCGCTGTGTACGCTGTGCCGTCGTTGGGCGGCGGATGGCTTCCCGTCAGCGGGCGGCTCCCCGCTGTGCAAGCGAGTCGATCGCGTCGCTGACTTCGAGCGGACGCTCCTGATGAATCCAGTGGGCCGCCTCGACGACGCGCTCATCGAGGTCATCGCAGAGTTCCCTCATGGGCGTGGCGAGGTCCGAGTATGCGGCGTCGTTGACGTAGTCGTATCGCCCGATCAGGAGGAGAGCCGGAACGTCCACGCGCTGACGATTGGCGGACGCTACGAACGCCTGGTTGTCCTCGTCGTTCATGTAGAAGGCGTTCGTGCCGACGAAGCCCGTCTGAGAGTACGCATCGACGAAACGATCGAGATCATCGTCCGAGATCACCGAATGATCCGGTGCGATCGTGGGCGCTGAGTCACCATCAAACCAGCCGCCACGACGTCGAACGGTGGCGGTCGGTGAGATCGAGTTCTGCTGACCGGGCTGGTCACCGCGCAGCACGTTCGCGAAGAATGCGGGGATGTCGGCCTGGAACTGGCGCTGCGCGTCGGCGAATCGCTCCTTGTAAAAGAGGTAGTAGTCCATCTGCGCCGCCGGGTACTCCCGCTCAGGGTAGACGTCGCGGCGCGCGAAAGAGCTCATCCGTTCAAAGCCCCATTCCAGCGTGTCGTACGGCGTGCTTATCGAACCCGCCGCGGCGAACCGCTCGGGATGATGGCGTGCGGTGGTCCACATCACTGGCGCGCCCCAGTCATGACCGATCCATGTCGCCTTGTCGATCTTCAACGCGTCAATGAGCGCGATCAGATCAGCGGTGTGGTGGCGGATCGCGTAGTCCTCGTACCGTGTGAACACTGTCGAGCCCCCAACCCCCCGCAGGTCTGGTGCGATTACCCGGTAGCCGCGCTGCCCGAGTTCCTCGAGTTGGTGCCGCCATGCCCACGACGTCTGCGGCCACCCGTGCACCAGCACGATCGGCTGCCCGTCGATTGGACCGGATTCACGGAAGGCAATGGTGTGCGGCCCAACTTGGACTCTGCCCAAAGGGAGACTCTCACTCATTTATTCAGCGCCTTCGCTCATGGGATTGTTTCCGCCAGGATTGCAGTCCAGTGACGCGTAGGAGAAGGACAAGAGCCGCTCATCTGGCAAAGGATCCGACTCGGGTTGAAGGCCTTCGCATGACCGTGCCGCGCGGCAATCTGCGCTGGCGAGTGCGACCCGCGCCGGGCGCCATTGTGTCAAGGCGGCGGTGAACGGTTCCCGGCCACAGCACTGACCATCCACCGGCCTTCCAGTGCGGGGGTGTTGCTCCTGGCTTTGGGGTGCCTCCGCCGATTTGCTGCGAACCCGTCACCCGCTGCTCGAATGCTTACGCGTCGCCTGACTAGGGGAGCACGACGACCGGTCTGTTGGCCAGCGGCACGCGTCTCCACCTGCGGACGGCCAACCGTTCAGCTCTCACCGCAAGGCTTGGGTCCTGTGTGGCATATCCGATCCTGACGAGGGCATTCGCGAGGTGCGACGGCCCCGCCGCTCGGGCGGCGGCGTCATCGGCCATGAGCTCGATGAGCAATCCGGTGGCGCGGCGCATCCGTCGCGCCGCCGGCACCATCGGAAGGCAGGCTGCGTTCAGATCCGCCAGCCGCAAAGCGACGAAGTGCTTCTGCGTGAGGTGCGCCCTTTCGTGGGCAACGACCGCAGCAAGTTGCGCGGCGGTGAGGGAATCCACCAGCCCCTGGGAGACGACCACCGTCTGTCGCCTCCCCGGGAACGAGCACGCAAACGGCATGGCGAGGTCGGATAGCAGGAGGTCGGTGCTCGCATCCAGTGTTCGCATGCGGTGCGGCGTCTGGAGGATCCGGGTGCGAGTGCGAAGTTCGTTCCTTGAGATCTCACCCGCACCAGCCAGCACGACCCCCGTCGTATAGCCGAAACCCGCTACACAGCCAGCTACGACCAGGGCGGCGCCGAGTCTTCCGGTGCCACCCTGGTCGCCGATCGCGAGGAGGACTGTGGTCAGGAAGGCCAGCGCGAGCGCGGCCAATCCGGAGGTGAACAGGATGTGCCATACCAAGAGGGCGGCGCGCGGATACCTCGCCTGCCATCGACTGGGAGCAAGTAAGGCGGGGACCACGAAGGTCACCAGAATCGTCCAGACCGCCGACCCAATCATGACGATCACGACATCACTCCGGTGGGTGTCGTGCTTTCAGCGCATCCCGAAGGAACGCCACGTCTGTGTCGTCCAGCCGTCCCGCGAACATCATGAGTGCGGCACTTCTGTCGTCCACCGTCGACAGTGCGGTGAGCATTGAGTCGCTCGCGCTTTCCTCCGCGGTGGTGGTGGCCCGGAACCGGAGCTTCCTCGGCGAAAATGCGACTCGATCTACTTGCCCCTTGACCTGCAACCGGTCGAGCACGGTGAGCACGGTGGTGTACGCCGGCCGCGGCTCGCTGAAGACGCCTACGATCTCCTTCGCGCTGAGCGGAACGTCGGCTGACCTTAGTAAGCGAAGCACCTCCGCCTCGAGCTCCCCGAGTGCTCGGGCTCGTCTTCCGGCCATGACGGCCACCTCCGCACAGCACTTTACAGTCCCGGCGTTGCGCGGTCAGGCGTGCGCTTCCACCTCGATCTCGATGAGCATGCCGGGCAGAGACAACGCTGGCACAGCGATCGCCGTCCAGACGGGGTAGTGGTTCGGCATCAGCTTGCCAAGGTGGTCGTGGACCACTGTGAACGATTCTTCGCCGATCGCGTCCGCGCCCACAGGAACCACGTGATAGGTGCGGACGACGTCGACGTTGTCCCACCCCACGCCGGCGGCGGTGAGCACTTCGGTTGCGTTCTGGAATGCTGTCTCGATCTGCTCAGTGTGGGTCTCGGCCAGTGTCTGGTCGGGGCGATGGCCCGTCTGACCGGAGAGCTTGATCACATCACCGATCCGGCGTGCGGGGGCGAAGAAATACGCATCGCGGAGGATGCGCGCAGTCGTGCCTTCAGGGGGAACGATCTCGGTGGAAGTCATTGATGTCCTCATCACGAATTGGTGTACGTGGGCTGCTTCGTCGGATCCGCGCCCAGGCTGCACCTGACGCGGCACGTCGAGATTAGGTCGACGTCGCACGAATGCACCGGGCTCAGGGAAGGATCGGCAGGATTGCCCTGCTACATCGGCAGAGTTGCCTATGTCCGGGCAGGCGGTCGGATTGCGTAACGTAGTGAGTATCCGACCGAGAGGCTCCGACCCATGCACTCGATAGTCAGCCTTGCCCTACCCGGCGTCGTCATCTTTGACCTCTCCGTTCCGTTCGAGGTGTTCGGAAACGAGGAGGTCGCCGACCGATATGCCTACTCCGTCTGCACGGTCACCCCCGGACTGGTGCCGACCAGCGCCGGGCACGCCATTCATATCGAAGGTGACCTGCGCGCATTGGAGTCCGCGGATACGGTAATCGTGCCTGGGTTCACCTCGCTCGCAGACCCACCGAAGGAAGCCTTGTTCGCCCTTCGCCGGGCTTCCGCTCGTGGTGCGCGAGTCGTGTCGCTCTGCACGGGTGCGTTTGCGTTGGCCGCCGCCGGCTTGCTCGATGGGCGACGCGCGACAACGCATTGGCGCCGTGCAGAGGAGCTCGCACGGCAGTACCCCCGAATCACCGTCGACGCGTCGGTCCTGTATGTCGAGGAAGCTGACTTCGCGACGAGTGCGGGAATCGCAGCAAGCATCGACCTCTGCATTCAGCTGATCCGCACCGACTACGGCGTCGATGCTGCCGCGGAGGTGGCGCGGCGAATGGTCGTTGCACCGCATCGCAGCGGCGGTCAAGCCCAGTTCATTCAGCGGCCAATTATCAGATCCACCGGTGGTCTAATGCGCACCTGCGACTGGGCTCTCGAGCGCCTGGACGAGCGGATTACGGTGCGCCGCATGGCAGAACATGCAGGGTGGGCGCCGAGCACCTTTGCGCGCCACTTCGTGCAGGAGACCGGGATGACACCTTTGCGTTGGCTCACCACGCAGCGCATCGCGGAATCCCGCCGCCTTCTGGAAACTACGAATATGACGGTCGAATCCATCGCCCGAGCTTGTGGACTGGGCACGATGGCAAACCTCCGCCTGCATTTTGCAAGGGAACTCGGCACGACACCAACCGCCTACCGGCAGAGCTTCCGCGGGCGCCAGACCCGCGTTGAGGAAGCCGCCTAGCCCCACTGCCTATGGCAGGTCAGGGAGCGGCGCTCGGACGTCGCCGCACGTGAAGCCGCCCCTGCTGCCGAGCCGTCCCGATATCGGCGGTGCCCCCACACACATCTGCCACCATGTGTGGTTACAGCGGGCCCGTCACCAGATGTTGCTGTCCCGTGATGGGGTGGGTGATGACCCGAGAACGGACTCCGAAAACGCGACGGGTTAGTTGATCGTCAAGAACTTCCGCCGGGCGTCCGACCGCGATCAACCGGCCCTCCTCCAATACCGCAACAAGGTCCGCGTACGCCACCGCGTGGTCGAGGTCGTGAAGGACGGCGATCCGTGTCATCGTCAATCCGCTGATGAGCTGGAGCAGGTCGAGCTGCGCCCTCACATCGAGATGATTCGTGGGTTCATCTAGAAGCAATGTTGATGCATCCTGCGCCAGCGCGCGAGCAACCATGACCTTCTGCCGCTCGCCTCCCGATAGATCGTTGAACCGTCGCTGTGCAAGGCTGAGCGCGTCCACGCGAGCCAGCGCCGCCTCGACCGCTGCGCGTTCGGATTCCCCGTCTGTGGACCACCATGACCGTCGGGCATGTGTGCCGGTAGCGACGATCTCCGCAACCGTGAGAGCGATCCCCAGTGACTGGAACTGCGGAACAACAGCTCGTCGGGACGCAGCAGCGCGCGGCCGCATCGTACGAACATCGGTTCCCCCGATTTGGATCGTGCCACCGAAGCCGCGGAGTGTGTAGTAGATCGAACGAAGCAGCGTCGTCTTTCCCGATCCATTCGGCCCGACCAAGGCAAGAAAGCACCCGGAAGGCACCTCGAGATTGACGCCGTCCAGGATCAAGTCCGACCCCAAACGGACTTCGACTTCGGTGAGATCGATCTCCATCAGCCCATCAGCCCACCGGTTGGCGTCTCATCAGCAAGAGAAAGAACGGGCCGCCTACAAGTGCCGTGAACACCGTGAGCGGAAACTCCTGAGGTGACCCGATCGTGCGAGCAACGAGGTCTACTGCAACGAGGAAGATGGCTCCCACCAGCACACCCGCAGGGAGGACGCGACGATGGTCGGCGCCGACAAGCAGGCGTGTGATGTGAGGGACGATGAGCCCGACAAAGCCCACCCCACCCGCGAGGCTCACCGTAACGGCCGTGCACAGCGCAGCCACAATCAGCAGTTGCAGCCGGCTTGTTCGAACGTCAACTCCGACCGCCACGCCGGCATCGTCGCCAAGGGCAAGCGCGTTAAGGGTCCGCCCGTGCGCGAGCAGCCAAGCGAGGCATGCCAGGACCACGGCTGTCGGCACAGGTAGAGATTCCCAGCGTGCTCCGGCGACAGAGCCAAGCGTCCAGAACAGGATCCCCGTGATCTGTCCAGGTCGAGCCTGGAGTTGGAGAAAGCTGGTGCCTGCCATGGCCACATACCCGAGCGCCACGCCCGAGAGCACAATCCGTTCGTCCGTGAAGCTGCCCCGGCTCTGCGCGAACGCAAAGACGAGCACCAGCACTACTGCTGCCCCGGCGAAGGCGCCCCCCGCGACCCCGACTCCGAGAACCGCGGCCGACCCGTAGACCATGACCAGCACGGCTCCGAACGATGCCCCAGACGAGACGCCGATCACGTATGGATCTGCGAGGGAGTTTCGCACGAGCCCTTGCAACGCGATTCCTGATGCAGTCAGTCCAGCGCCGACGAGCATAGCGGCGAGGACACGGGGAAGCCGGTAGTCCCAAACGATTGTTACCGCCAGGTCAGGGGGGTGCGTGCCGATTCCGGTTCGTTCGAGTACGGCGCTCAACACGTCGCCTGGAGAGAGCGGGACACTGCCGGCGCAAACCGCGAGCACGACAAGAACGCCGAGGAGGCTGCTCAGACCGAGCATCCAAGAGACAAGTGGTGCTTTGACCCGGCCAACATCAGAACGCGTCAGGATGCGCGGCCCTCGCGATCTTCTGGACTGCCACGGCGTTGTTGGGGCCGAAATACACGCCGTCGTAAACCTTGACGTAACGCCTGTCCTTCGACGCTGTCCATTGCGGATAGTCCGCAAAGATCTTCGCTGCTTCCTCGTCCAGGTCTTCCTCGGGAGTGAACCCCCAGATGACGAGGATCTCCACATCGGCTGCTGCCAGTTGCTCCGGACTCATCGTGTACGTGCTCTGGTCCGACTGCCCGGCGAACGCGTTTGTGACGCCACTGCGCGCGAGGACGTCGTCGAAGATGCCTCCGGTCATCACGGCGGGCAGTCCGTTGGCGTTCATCATCGACATGCCGGGTGATGCAATGATCCCGGTGACGGGGGTTTTACCGTCCAACGTTGCGGCCACGTCGGCGAGACTCGCCTTCATCCCGGCGACCACCTCATCCGCGCGATCCTCGACCTCGAAGATCTTCCCGAGCAGCCGGAGCAGGTCAAAGCTCGCGTCTACCCCGGCCGTCAGAAAGTGGTCTCTCTCAGCTGGAGTCGCCTCGGGATTCCCCGAGGCACAGTTGGCCGGATTGATGATGGTGTTTGCTCCCGCCGCCTGCAGTTCATCTCGCGTAGCGAAACCCAGACTCTTGTCGAAGCCAGTCGCACCGACCGACACGACAAGGTCCGGATGAACGGCGAGAAGCTGCTCAGCAGGGATGTCGAAGTTCTCATTTACGGTCAGTCCAGCCTGCGGGAGCGCGTCAATCCGCTCCTGCATCGTGGGGTCGTCCGACATCCCGTAAGACTGCAGGTTCGCGAGTATGTGATCCTCGAGCCCGAGGGAAAGGAAGGATGTGACCTCGGCGACGGACGCGCCATACATGATCACGACACGGGAGGGCACTGCCTCGAACGTCACGGTTCTCCCGCAATTCTCAACCGTGACCGGCGCCGAGTCCGCCCCGTCAATCACGTGGGATGCGCCGGTGGTCGGTGACGTGCACCCTGTCACCGCCAACATCAGTCCAAGAATGCCGGCGCCTAGTCTGCCTCTGTGCTTCCTCATAAGGTTCTCCCCTATTCCTCCAGCGAGGCGGCCCACACCTCACCGGACGGAGCTCCGAGCGATCCGGTGGAGGCCGAACAGTCGCCACTGTGCAGCAGCGCGCCAAGCCGTCCGAGCCCACCTTGTCCAGCCCGAAGAAATCATCAGTTGTCGGCGAATGTCATCCGCGGGCGTCGCTGTCCGTCCAACATTTTCTTCTACACAATGTAGATATACCAGATCCTCTGATCGCTTCCGCGGGAATCCGAAGAGACGACGCAGTCAGCTGGAACCGTGTCGCGCAACGGCGAGGATCGATGACTGCCTGGCGATCACCGGCGTGCGACTAGTCGCTCGTCAACCCGAGTGTTCTCCGAGATGCATTCGGCATTGCTCGACCCGGGCCGCGCCGAGGAGCTGCTCGACGACGCCGGGCGGACCGAACACCGCTGGCCCCCACCGCCAACATCTTCCTCGACGTGGCCGCGCTGAAGGGCTATTGGGGCCTGAGCGGCACGAACCAGTTCAAGCTCACCACGGAGGTGCTCAAACCCGCTCCTCGACGACGTCGCAGCGACGACCGCCGGCACCCCGGAACGCAACGCGGCCGCCCGTGCGCTGCAGGAGGAGACGATCCAACAGGCCTACACACTGCCCCTGGTTGACAACTACTAGACCTACGTGACCAGCGCCGAGCCGCACGGGCTCGTCACCAACGCCGTCGGCCGCCCCTACTTCTACGCAACCTGGAATGAATAGCCCCCTCTTCCTCAGGTGCGCGCCCCGTCGACCCAACCGTCTGACAGGGTGGGCGTTGGGCGTTGGGCGTGGGTCTTGGTCTTTATGGTGAGAGGCATACGACAGCACGCAAATGCATGGCTGTCGGGTTAGCCCTTACGATCATGTTGACGAGGTGTGCCACCATCACCACGACCGGTGACAACCGAAAGTCGATGACCGCTGAGGCGTGTTCAGCAGCAGACGAGAACACGATCCCCACACCCCCGGACCAAGCGGTCTTCGATGCTGAGGCGGTAGGTGGCGAAATGGGCGCCGGCCATGAATCCGAGATCTGAACAGGTGAAACCGGTCCGCGTTCAGAGGTTGGAAATCGTAGACCGGCGTTCCCTGTTTATGTCAGGGTGAGCATGGCTTCTACGACAACCCTGGTCCTCCCCAGTGACCGCTTAGGGTCGCGAGCTCTGTCCCCAGCGGGGTTCACGAGTCGCCGAATGCCCGGTCCCCCTCGAGCTTCGGGATGCTGGCAAGCACAGGCTCGAGGCTCAGAAAGCGCCCGCGAATACTCGGCCGTTCCCCTGTCATCCCCAGCACGACGAAACTCAGCCGACATCCCCAATGCCTAGCCTCGCGTCATCGCCGTACTTCACTGTAGCTGTCCCCCGTTTGGGGGACAAGCACGCCCGGAGAAGTCGAGCGATAGTCCCGGTCTCCTCACGGGCAGGACAATACGCGCCCGATAGCGTCGCCGCCAGCACTCTCCGCGATGCTGCGAACGGGTGGCGCGGCCACGCCGGGCAACCTCGATGCGACGTCTATCAACTCGTAACGGCTCCGTCACACGCGTGGCAGGAGTTTTCCATCGAAGTCTGTACTCGGTCCGGCCTGGTGATCGATTCCTACACCGAGCAAGGGTGGCCCTTGCTGTTTCGTCTGATTGCGCGTGGCGGCGGTTGCGCTCAGTGAACGGATGAATTGCAGAGCTTGGCTGAAACGCTCGTCGTCGCCCTGTTGGGGGTCGACCCTTCCGGATCAGTCGTGAGCTGTACGACGACTGGCTCGTAAGAGCCGAGCTCGTCGGGACTGTAGGCGGCGTACGAGATCACGATGATGGTGTCGCCGGTATGGACGAGGCGTGCCGCAGCGCCATTGACTTGGACCGTCCCCGAGCCGCGCTCACCCTCAATCGTGTAGGTCTCGAAACGGGCCCCATTGTTCACATTGACCACGTGTACCTGCTCGTTCGGCAGCATGTCTGCCAGCTCGAGCAGGTCGGCATCGATAGTGATCGAGCCGACGTAGTTCAGGTCGCTCCCGGTGACCGTCGCTCGATGCAACTTCGACTTCAGCATGGTTCGAATCACAAGATCCCACGCTATTTGGCTGAGCCCAACAGTCTGAATCGTGAGAACGCTTCATTACGGCGTACCACCACGGTCACCGACGCAGAGCTCGCGACCACCTGCTCTTGGCGCTCCAGCCTGGCACCGCATGTCGTTCGGGCTGCGACGTCCAACATGCAGGTAGACTGAAGGATGTACCGGGAGTAAACCATCGCCAGCAGGGTCTGGACAGGCGAGCCGGTCTACGCCTCGGTAGCTCCAGACTCGCGGAAGGCCCCGCGGCCCGGTCGGCGCAACGACCAGGCTAGTTGGCAAGGCGCGCATCGGGCCGGAGTGCAGACCATTGATGCAACAGGGGGTCACGTGTCGCGAACAGTCGTCATAACGGGCGGAGCGGGAGGCCTTGGCCGTGCGGCAGCGCAGCGACTGCTCAACGGAGATGGTTCGATCAGTGTCGCTGTTGTCGATCGTGCCGGAGTCGAGCTGGACGTCCCATTGCAAGCGGCCCCCCAACGTTGGCAGCAGTTCGCCTGCGACGTCACCAGCCCGGCGGACGTACAACGCTGCTATCAGGAGATCTCGGCAACCATGCCTCCAATCCACGGATTGGTGAACGGGGCCGGGACCGTCGACAACTCTCCGAGTGAGGATGTGGAACTGGAAACCATCCACCGAATCTTCGCCGTACACCTGGATGGCACCGTCCTGTGGAGTCAAGCTGTGGCCCGGAGCATGATGGCAGGTCGGGGAGGCTCGATCGTAAACATAGGATCGATCGTCACGCCGTTCGGGCGTCCCCGCCGACTGGCCTACGCTGCGGCGAAGTCCGCGATCCATTCGGTGACGAGGACTCTAGCGGTCGAGTGGGCCTCTCACGGCATCCGGGTGAATGCGGTCGCACCGGGTTACATCCGCACGCCACTCCTGGCCGAGAGCATTCGACTGGGATTCGCCGACGAGGACGCCGCCGCCGGGCAGCACGCGATGAAGCGCCTCGGAGAGCCGCGCGAAGTGGCTGATGCGATCGCGTATCTCCTGTCCGAACAGTCCTCGTTCGTCACCGGAGCAGTGCTGCGCGTCGATGGCGGGTTCAGCATCCTCAAGGATGAGTAGCACTATGACCATGCCTATACGAGCCCGCGTTCAATGAGACTGCGCGCGGTCTCCTCGATGGTGTCGGGAACCGATCGGAGCGGGCGGCCGATGAGCGCTTCCGCGGCGCGCAGGTCGAAGCGTTGCGCTGCCCCGATCAGCCAGCGATTATCGCGGAGCTGCGGCTCAAATGCGCTCGCCACCCACGTGAGCCAGGTAGGCATCCCGCGCTTCGGGATCTTCGCGCTCCCCTCAGGAAGCCGCTCTCTGAGTACGGCTGCGACATCGACGAGTGACATAGGCTCGGATGCCACGATCGTTCGGGTTGCTCCGGCGTTATCGGCCGCCATTGCAGCGATGTGCGCATCAGCGATATCGCCCACATCCACCAAGGGGAGTCGCAGATCGGGCACCATCGGCAACGCGCCCGCCATGATCTGCTGAATCGCCGAGATCGAGGTACCCAGATCGTCGGCGAGGAGCGGACCAATGACGGCGCCCGGGTTGATAACGGCAAGGCGGTCTGTCGCGTCGCGTCGCTCGGCAATGCTCCAAGCCGCCTGTTCGGCACGCACCTTCGAGACCGTGTACGGATTGAGACGTGGATTGCTCGGATCTGTCCAGTCAGACGCCGTGAAGATGTGGCCTCTCGGAGCTGACGCGAACTGCACCGTCGCGAGCGCCGACGTGACAACGACGCGGTCGACGCCCGCGTTGAGCGCGGCTTCCACGGCACGGGTCGTGCCGCCGACGGCGGGGCGAATCAGGTCGTCCGGAGTTGCCTGCCTGGTCATCACGAACGGCGAGGCGACGTGCAGGACGTACCTGCAGTCTGCGGCGGCGTCAGCCCAGCCCTCGTCCGAGAGCAGGTCCAGCTCCCTGAGCTCCAGCCGTGTGTCGTCTGCGCCCGCCGCGGCCATGGCGGCTCGTACGTTGGCGACGCGGCTCAGCGCGCGTATCGACCCGCGCACCGCGAACCCCCGCCGCAACAACCGTGCCGCGATATGGCCCCCGATGAACCCGGAAATGCCTGTGACTAGAACCCTGTCTGCCATGCCCGCTCGACCCCTTCGACCAAATCTTGACACTGAGCAGTTTACGACCCATCTACTCGATGTCAAGATTAAGTGAAATGGGAACCGACCAACGCGTGAAAGGCGACCGCTACCACCACGGCAATCTCCGGGCGGCGCTGCTGGACAGCGCCCTGGAGGTGTTGGCAGAAAGCGGCGCAGACCGGTTCAGCATGCGAGAAGCCGCCCGGCGAGCTGGGGTGTCGCAGTCAGCTCCCAAGTACCACTTCGGCGATACGAGGGGGTTGTTGGGCGCGCTTGCCACAACGGCCTATCGCGAACTCTGTGGCCGATTGGAAGCAGTGGACTCTGTCGGCGGCGATGTCCGTCAACGCGTCAAGGCACTCGCTGTCGAGTACGTCGCGTTCGCTCGGGACAACCGTGCGCTGTTCGACCTGATGTGGCGCATGACACAGTTCGACTTCAACGATCCCGATCTGGCCGAGCAGAAGCACCGCGCGTTGCGTGCTCTGGATCGGTGCCTTCGCGGCCCAGGCGCGCAGATGCCCGAGGAAGACGAACCGTACGGCTCTCTTGCCACGTACGCGGTCTGGTCGCTTGTACACGGGTACACCATTCTCGCGTTAGAGGGCGCCATCGATGAAGGCGCCTCGGACCCACTGGCCAGCGGCCTGTTGCCCGCGATGCTGCTGCTGCTCGATGTTGGCCCCGAGTCAGCGGTGGGCGAGTGATCGAGACGCTGGCGACCCACTCGATCGCCGAATCCCCCGCTGGCTATGGATACGCCGCGATGCTCCGGTTGGGCCAGCAGGTACATCAGCGGTCGCGCGCCGGTCCGCCTGCTGTCCCGCGCGCGCAATCCAGTGATCGGATCGACGCCTGTCGAGAGTTCCTAACCAGTTCTGCCATGAGAAGTCGTCAACCGCCTCGGGTGAGGCGCCCTTGGTTTAGACGCCTGGTAGACCCAACCGTGCGGCGTGTGTGCTGTTCCACTCGGCCAGTCTCCTCTGCAGATTCTGTCGCAGCGCTCGCGATGCGTTCCGACCTGCGGTGTGTGTGACGTCGTGAATGGTGATGGCCACGGCGTGCCCCTCCTGCGCGAGCAGCTTGTCGCTGAGCGCACGCGCTGTCGTGCTGTGGAGGTAGTGCCGGTGGCCGGCCAGAAGTACGACGATGCACTCATCGTCGTCGAGGTCGGTGAGCTGCACGTCGATTTCTGCCATTCGAAGGCGGTCGCGCGAGTCCGCCGGCTGGGGCTCCGGAAGGACCGACACGTGACCGTCGGGCCAGTTACTCGGGAAGTCCGGCTCGTGTGTCTCATCCACTGTCATGGGTGCAACATATCTGAACGCCACCGCGGCCGACGGCTGGGCCAAGGTCCCAATACGGCGATGGTGATCGTGTTGCCTCACCGGTGATCGACGGTGATCGGCGCGATCCTGACGAGGATCTTCTTGCTGCCGACGGCGTCGAACACGATTGTTGCTACGGACTTCAGCCCGGCGTCTGTCACCGCCTGCACCACACCGCGGCCGAAATCGTCGTGGACGACGACCTCCCCGACGTGAAGCGTCAGATCCCCGTTATCCCGCGCCGGACGTGGGCTGCTCCAGGACTCCACCGTCGCGGTGCGCGCGGGAAGCGTGTCGCGGCGGACTAGGGCGTTCACTCCCAGCAGGATCTCTCCGAGCATCTCGTCGGTTCCCCGCCGCGGACCGCGGACCTCAGCCTGCTCTGCCGTCGCCGACGCAATCGCGGCCTCGAGTGCGGGCCACGCCTCACGGAACAGGATCGTCAACGCGGACTCGCCGGGAACGTGCCCGCCGTCGGCGCGGATTCGGTGGCACAGCTTCCGGATCGACTCTTCGGAGGTGCCCAGCACGTTTTGGAACTGGCTGAGTGGCGGATCGAGTTCGACCCGGTCGAGATCGATCAGGATGGGGATGACGCTCCCCTTGGAGGATTTCCCGGCCAGCGCACCCGCTTCGAACAGCAGCCAAGGTGCGTGCTGGTTCGCGCGGGTCACCAACAGCAGGCCCAGATCGGCGCCGTCCAATTCTGAGCTGATTGCGGCCAGGAACCGCTCGCCGGGAGCGACGTCAGCATCCGAGAGGAACGTTCGCACATGCCCGGCGAATGTCGTCTCCAGGAAAGCCTTCAATGCGTGTCCGAGCTGACGGGTCTGCTCACCCGACCAACTTATGAAAACCTGCACCTTACGCGGCCCTCCTCGAACAGCAAACGTCGGCTGAGTATCCCAGCGGCCGGACGAGTCCGACCCGAACCGCGCTCACCATCTCCGTCCCCCTGACCAGCGACGGGGGCAAATCTGACATCAATATTTCATCCAAATGAGTGAGCGCCGTCACGGGCTACGGTGACGGGGCCCCGCTGTCCCAGCCTGGGAACTCAACCGGTGCCGGCATGTGAAAGATCATTACCGCGATTGCCCAGGACAGCGCGATGAGGGCGACCACCGCAAGGATCATCGACAGCGTCAGACACCACCCGCTGCGGCGTGCCTCCCGCTCCTCCCACGCTCGCAGCGAGCCGGTCCGGCCAACCGCGACCGGCCGCACCCACCCAAACGACGCGTACATCGCCAGCCCTAATGAGACGAACGTCACCACAGCCCCGATCCCCAGCAACCAGCCTGTGTTGTATCGGGCCTGGTCGTCGAGCGCTGCGACCGTCTCCGGGGCCGCCACGACAGTCACCACGAGCGCCAGGACCCCTCCCAAGCCGACCGCGTTGCGCCAATTGGTCGCCGCGGCACGCACGAAAGGTAGCTGGTTGCGGGCGACCTCGTTTAGACGCTTCGACTCTTCGATGTCAGCGGCAGTGGCGGCTCGTCCGCCCGCGGCCTCCCATTGCCGGCTCATTTGTGTCCCGTCGCGACCCAGGAGCGGCCGCAGCCGCGCTCACCGGCCGGGCGGCCCGGATGGTCTAGGGCGCAGGTGCATCGGGCGGTGATGTCCATCGTCTTCTTGCCGATGCTCTGCCCGGTGGTGCCGCTGGGGTTGGCTGGCAGCAGCTTCAGCTTCCTGGTGAACTCGATCGATCCGTAGCAATAGGGACAGTGACCGGTGATCTGGGCTTCCCGTGAGAGCACGCCATGGACGCGGAACTGGTTGGTCTGCAGCACGTCAGAATCGCATGCGTTGTCAGCGTGCTCGCTCCAGTCCAGCGCGATGTGCGTATGGGTCATCGAGCCCCTCCTGCGCGCGCCCCGGCACGGTGCTGCAGACGCGCCAGCGCTTCCGCGTACAGGTCGAGATTCAGCCGGCCGTGGTCGCAGATCTCGACGGCGATGGCGAACTCCTGCTCCGTGTACGACTTCTTCTGCGCCGGCGTCCACCGGCTGTGTTCATGGGTAATGACGAGGAAGTAGTCCTCGTCATCCGCGTCCCAGCCGAGGTTGCGGCTGAAGAACGCCCGGCGCATCAGCGTGTCGCTGTAGAAGGTCGTCTTGGACGGGATCAGCTGGCGTCCACCCAGACGCTTGTTGAGCTCGAGCGCGGTGTCCGCGTCCCGCTCCACCTTCGTCGGCTGCTTCGCGTACGCCGCCCGGATGTCCTCCAGACTCTCCCGCTGGATGAACGCGAACTCCATCCGCCCGGCGATGTAGTCCTTGCGGCTGCGTCGTACCGGCGGGTCGAACGCGAGTGCGACCCGGATCTCTCGGGTGGACGCGCCCCGCGCGAACACTTCGGGGATGGGCAATTCGAGCACGACGTGGCTGTTGGTGGTCATCGAGCCCTCAAAGGTGAAGAACACGCGATTCCCGTCGCTTTCGAGTACGTCGGACGCGTCTGGGACGCCGTAGGCGGAGGAATGGAAAGACGGCGCGCGATCGCCGGGGCGCGGACGGTAGCCCCCGCTCAGCGCGGTCAGCGCCCGCAGAAGGTTCGGGCCAGCATCCGGGTACCGTGTTGCGATCTTCGCGACCTCATGGGCCACCCAGGGTGCTGACAGGCTGGTTCCGGTCGCCGACCCGAACAGGCGACCGTTGATCGGGGGGATGAGCGTCGTCACCGCCAGTTCGGCCGCATCGGTGACGATATTCCCGGTGGCCCTGTCGATTGCCCAGTTCCCGCCATTCGCGGCAACCTCCGGCTTCTGTCTTCCGGCGGCCTTCGAGGAGGGGACCGGTCCGGTCCTGGCGTACGGGGCGTGCGCACCAGCGGGCGCGACGGCGACGGCATGAGGTGAGGTCCTGCGGTCCACGGCGTCGTTCGCGGCGATCGCCGTGGTGGTCAGCGAGAGCGCAGCGGTGCCAGGGGCGGAGACTTTCGCCTCGTCGGCCCGCAGGAAGGACGGGTAGGTTGCCAGTTCCTCGGCGTTGGAGACGTGAAAGTTCCCGGCACTGGTGACGATCACCATCCGATGCTCCCGTGCCTTTTCATCGATGGTCGCGGACAGATCCGAAGTGAGCGCCCCGTTATCCGCGTATGACTCGCCGAGTGCCAGCACCACGACGCGGATACCGTGCGACGCCAGCCAATCTAACGCGGCCGTGAACTGGTCGGATGGGTTGCCGTACACCTGCGCGTCGAAGTCGTCGTTCGCCTGAGCGATGCGCGCGACGTATAACGGGTGTGGCTGACCGTCAAAGCCCGGGTCAAGGAGCGCACTCACATCACCCCAGGCGGCGACACCTGCCACCTGAGTGCCGTGCCGTGTCGGCTCCCCGAGGGTACTCTCGTCGGGGAACGACCGCTGTTCGACGACGACGCCCGCCAGCCAAGGATGTGTCTCGATGACCAGGTCGTCGATCACCCCGATCGCGGCGCCTTCCGGAAGCAGGGTGTCAGCGGGCAGCACGAGCGCTTCCAAGTCCTGCCTGGTCACCAGAACATGCAGCGGGCCGCGTATCCGCTCCACAAGGTGGTGGCTCGCGAGTGCATCGAGAGTTACCGCGTCCACACGCGCATGAATGAGGAGCCGGTCAGGGTCCCGGTCGTCAGCAGCGAGCACCTGGACCCGCGGATCGCCCGGGGCGGCGGCTTCGATGAACTCGACAAGCCGCTGCACGCGCTCCCTGCCTCGGCGGGCGTCGTTCTGACGTTCCAGCGACGTCGGCCACAGTGCCACGTCGACGTCGATGACCGCATCACCATCCGGTGCAATCAGGTCGGGCGCGAGTCGGTCTCGCTGGCCGTACAGATCGATTCCGTCGATCTTCGCGAGCTCCTTCTGCAGGCTGTTCGCGACCTCATCGAGGTCATCGCTTGGATCCGCGTAGCGGCCGACGAGACGTGCGAGCGCGAGTCGTGCGTCGGCGTCGGTGAGCGCGAAGTACCGCTTGTCATCGGTGATCGCCAGCGGCACCAGACCGAGGCTCTTGAAGGCGGTGTTGTCGAACGGTTGCGCTCCGGTGAATCGGATCACCAGCTCGCCGACCTCCCACTCCTCCTCCGGGTCGAGCGCCCCGTCCTCGTCCAGGATCGGAAACGCGCGCGCCGACTCGAGCCCGGCCAGGACCCCACGCAGCGTGGTCGCATGGTGACCACGATCGCGCGGCGCAGCTTTCGGGTCGTACTGCACGTTGACGCGTTTGGTGGGCAACGTGATGAGTCCGGGTAGACGGAGATGGTCGGCCATGAGCCGACGATAGCGTTGCACACGATTGCCTCCGTGCCCGTCGGTCGAGGCGTGCTACGACCAGGGGCGAGACATCACCTCGGCAGCCGCGAACGAAACATCGGATGAATCTATGCTGGTACGGCCATCCAGCAACGCATGCCGTTTGGCCGAGTTGGCGAAGAACTCGGTCGCCGCGTGTGGCAAGCCAGCCAGGTCGTCAGCGTGCTGCACCGCGTCCGCAAGGCCGTTCCCGAGAAGCTGCCGGCGCAGCAGTTCGAGAACCTGATCGCGCGTGGGAAGACCCAGTTCCACCACCGAATCGAATCGGCGCCACAGTGCCGCGTCGAGGACCTGGGAGTGGTTGGTCGCGGCGACGATGAGCGACGGGCCGCTGTACGCGTCGATCTGCTGCAGCACCGCGTTCACGACGCGACGCAGCTCACCGTGGTCGGAGGCGTCTTCGCGCATCTTGCCGAGACTGTCGAACTCGTCCAGGAACAGCACATACGCGCCGGTCGAGGCGAACGCGAAGAGGTTGGCAAGGTTCGCGGCGGTCTCACCGAGGTAGCTCGAGATCAGCCCCTCGACACGCGCCGTGACCAAAGGTCGTCCGAGCTCATGGGCAAGGGCTACGGCCGCGGAGGTCTTCCCACAGCCTGGAGGGCCTGACAAGAGGACCCGGTTCCTTCGCGGCAGGCCGGCTCGGTCCAGGGTTGGCCAGTTCCGCACCTCGTTGACGATCTGTCCAAGCGCAGCTCTTGTGGGCTCAGCGAGGACGAGGTCGCCCAGCAGCCGGTCCGGGTGGGTAACTCGCGCCAACGGCAGCGAGCTGTCCCGGTCGACCGGAGGATCCGGGGTGATGAGAACGTCGTTGGCGCCAACGCCGGCATTCGCGGCGAGCACCGCGCGCAGCTCTTTCGCGAGGACTGTGTGCCGCTTGGCTTCCTCCTCCTGGATGATCGCCTGGGCGGCGCGACGGAACTTCAGATCGTCCCGCTCACCGTACGCCGCGATCATGTCGCGCAGGTGCCTACCAGCCATGGCCCGACCCTAACACACCGGCGATAGTCGATTTGGTATTTATTTGATAAGATTGATCGATGGTGGGACGCGCAAGGCGGGAAGACTTCGCTATGTTTGAGCGGTCACACCAGCTCCGCGAACTTCTCAAGAAGCAACGCACAGAAGTGTTAAAGATTTCACGTGCAGAGCTCGCTCGACGGTCGCGGGTGTCCGCGTCGAACATCCAGGCCATCGAGGATGGTCGCACCCTCGACCCTGGGCTGTTCACCGTGGTGCAGCTCGCGGTCGCGATGCATTTGGACCTGAGCGCAGTGATGAGGTCCCTCGACGGTCCGCTGCCGCCGGTGCCGCTGCACCCCCACGGATAATCCGACATCTCTCCTCCTTCTGAGCTCCTATGCGCGCCGGCCCGAGGAATGGCCTAGCGCGGCGGGAGGTGACGTTCGTCGTCGGCGGCGGCCCACTCTTCCCACCACCAGGGACAGTCGCCGTCGTGGGCCTCGGCATCGCACGCGTGCGGGTCACGTGTGTGTGGGAGTCCGTGCGCGCATCGCACAAGGGCAGTAGGTCCAGGCTCAGGATCTGACCCGCCCGCAGGGGTGATGTTCTTGGCGGCACGCGGGGACCGACCGCGCCCTACGACCTCAGCGGTGTGCTCCCAGTTGACTCGCTCGCACGCCGCGAGGAGGTCGCGGAGCGCACGATCCAGACTGCTGAATCCGGAGTAGTAGTGGAAGTCATCGAACTGGTCCGGCGGCGTCTCGTCCAGCGCGTCCAGTACACGACGGGCCCGCCGCACCGCACGTCCGATCTGCAGCGCACCCTCCCGCTGCCGTTCCGCGTCGCCGACCCGCCTGCCGGCCATCGCGTCACACTCGCCAGCCGCGAATCGCGGCGAGAGAGAGGGGCTCGTAGGTGAGCGTCGCCAGGTCGAGCACGAGGGCATTGCCCGCCATGGTGTCCCTGTTCACGGCCACGATGCGTCGACCGTCGGGGAGTTCACGCTCCCCGTAGACGTGAAGGTGACCGTGGGCGTGCAAATGGGGGCGCACCGCGTCCCGGACGCGTTCGACACGTTCTCGGGACGCTCGGGAGGCCTCCAACGCCGATTGTGGGAACTGGTGCGGGTTCGCTGCGATGACCCGCTCCGCTTCCGGGACCGTGGTGAGCCCGCACTCGTGGGTCAGCATGAGATCCGCGTCGCCGCCAGCGATCGCCTCCTCCACCATCGCGTTGGTAATCGCCTCGTCCGGGAACCAGTCGGAGCCTTCGGTGCGCAGATGCTTGTCGAGGGAAGCCGCACCCCCGAGGGACAGAACCGTCCGGCCGCCCACCGTAAACCGGGCGGGTCTCGGCAGCAACCAGACGACGTCGCTGACCCGGATCGCAAGGTGCGGCGCTTCGGCTTGCGCTGCGCTAACCGCGCCCCAGGATTCGTGATTGCCCAGGGTGCACAGAACCAGTTCGATCCCCGCTTTGCTCGCCCAGTAGTCGACAGGGCTGGTGCCGCGCACAGGGAAGCCGAACCCGTAATCACCCAATTGCAGAACTGTCGTCACCTGCGAGTCGTGGCGGCGCATCGCGGGAAAGAGCGTCTGTACCCAACCCGAGTTACCGTGAAGGTCACCTAGGGCCCAGGCCCGAGGATCCGGGAGGTCGAACGTCTCAGCCGTCTCGAGGACGCGCATGACACACCTCCCAAGCTTCAGATCGTGTCATGACCATATTTATCCGGTCGGATTGAGATGGTCAACCCATTGCGGACACGATGTCTGGGCCGTCACAGGCACACATCGCGACCGCCTTGAACGGTGACGGAAATCGCGCCCGAGAGCTCCAGCGACTGCCTCAACGGCTCGATCCGACCCGAAATGGCCAAGGAAAGCCAAGGTCGGCCAAGGTGACCTTGGCTGGAGTTTGCCCAGTGTTTTCAAGGGAAAACGACCTCCAGCCAAGGTGGCCAAGTAGTAGTTGTATTCCATGAGAAGAAAAAGTAAGTAGTAGAGAAAGGGGGGTTTAGCTTTGCTCCCCTCTCTATATATAGCTATTCCGCACTTGGCCGACTTGGCTGGAGGTGCTTTTTACCCGCCTGGCCTGGGCTTTGCTGCGTTTTCGGGCTTGGCTTGAGCTTGGCAGGCTGCCCGATTGCACGGATCCGTGAAGCCCGTATTTGGACCCTGATCTGGCATTTTCACCTTCAAACCTTGAAACCCTGGCTTGGCAGCACCGGGAAGCATCGATGTGCCGCAGGGTAAGAGGCGTGCAACAGTCCCCCGCCACCCATCTCGCACTCGCGGCACCTGCCGCGGAGGTGCACGCAGGCCCCCGTCCTGGGCGATGCGCGTCTACGCGCACCTTTGCCTCGCTTCACTCCAACGCTCTGCGAGTCATCCTCCAGGTGGCGTTCTTTCTCGCACTGGGACACTGGTTGGGCAAAGCGTCGGCGCTCGTCGCCGAACTACGTCATGCGAACGCCGCCGGACGGCCCGCGTCGCGAACGGTGGTCGTGCTCGATAACGCTCGAGAAGCGGATACGGACCTTGGAACCACGCGCATCCCCGCCAGCCATCGCGCGGTGCTTCCCGTCAGCCTTTTGTCAGACCCGGTCGGCGCCCTCAGCAACAAGAACCCCAGCCCCTGCGTTCATACTCGGCAGGACCAGATCGGAGCCGACATTGTTGCTGCGCCGGGCACCACGGACCACAAGGAACGTCGCTTCCACGAAGCTTCGAGGATCCAACACCAGGGCAACGGCCTCTTCATCGTTTTCGGCGCCGACATGACCCGATCGTCGGCGACACCAACTCGAGGTGTCTCAGTCGGCCTCGGCCGAGCGGGCGGCATACGAGTGTGCGCCCAGAAGATAGCGGCGGTATTCGTCGTGCTGCTCATTCGCTTCGGCGTAATTACGTTCAAGCCGTCTCGACTCCCGCGGCGACGGCGGCGCGAAGGAAGCGCGACTGCTCTCGCTCAGGTAGAGCACGAGGGGACGAAGTATGTCGCTGTTCACGTCCGAGTTGGGGACCACGATGCTGTGCCGCGTGGTGTCGCCGGGTGTGTCACTGGTCGCGTACCGGTGCCCCCGCGCATTGCCTTGGTCCCACGGCCAGCGAACATGCGCCCACTCCGCCAGCTCCTGAGGCTGTGCCAAAGCCCACCCTCGCGTCAGATCCGCCGTGCTCAACAGCCGCCAGCCATCCGGGTCCGCGGCCCGCGGAACCTCTATCGCCTCGAGGGTTTCGAGAGGCGAATACCAGCCGGCGTAGAACTCTGCCGCCGTCCAGAACGCAACGATCTCCTCTCCGGGCTCGAACAAGTCCAGTGCCTGCGCAGTGAGATCGTCGTACTTCGCCCGCACCTTCGCAAGCGGCCGAGCAGAGTTCTGGATAGGGGCTTGGTCGAAGTGCCCGTCGTCGATCGCCCGGGACTGCAGTGAAACCGCTCGCCCATCAGCGAGATGATTTGACGTCGCCGCGCGCGTCGGGTGTTGACGGTGCTCCACCAGACGCGGACGATCTCCGCGACGAGGAACAGCACGAGGCCGACGACAAGCGGCGCCCACACATCGGCGACTAGGTCTGACATGTCGCGGAGTCGAGGCGACATGCGATTGCCCATCGTGCTCGACGCTCTGCGTCACAGACAGCGGGAGCCACCGTGCAGGCTGGCGATTAACCAGCTAATTCTGCCGCGAGTTGCCCTGGCGACAGGGGTGCGATCTAGCGGGCTAACTGGCGCGGCTCACTGCTCGCGCAGCAAGGTGAACAGCGTGCCGGCGAGCACCGCCAATTGATCGCGGGTACCTGAGCGGGCAACCACTCGAAGCGCACGGCCGATGGCCGCGTCATCCTCCAGCCCCTCACGTTGAAGCTCGGACAGCACGTCTTCGACGCGGACACGAGACGAATCGTGTCGTGGTCGTGTGGCAACGGGATGATGCACAAGTGCGTCATCGAACAGTACTTCCTGCTGCGGCGCTCGCTTCGCGCTGGCGGAGTCTGATGGGCGACTCTGCCAAACGTCCCTGTCAGAGGGAACGTTGCCGGTGGGCAGCTCTCGCAGGTCGAGTCGGTGCTTCACCAGGAACGACGCTCCGATGCTGCTCTGCATCCACGACCATGCTGCATCTCGCGAGCCGGTCGGAGGGGTCATCGGCTCCAGCCAGCCGATACCCGCAAGCGCGACCCGGTCCCCACGAAGACCCACAGCATCCAGCTGCGACTGCGGTGGTTTCCAGCGCAACGTGTCCGGGTAGGGAAACGTCCGCGACTTCTCGTGCGCGGCGATCGCGGAAAGGCGGGCGGCTTCGGCACGCAGATAGGTCTCGTCTTGGATCGCACCCGGCGGCTCTGACGGTATCGCCGCGGCGATGGTGCAGGCGGCGACGGTCGCAATCGTGTCGGTGTCGGTGCCGAGCGCGCCCGCTGCCAGCAGAGTCGCTTCGAGCGGCCGGTTCTCGAACGCTGCGGCGAGGGCCATCGCCGCGGTGACCGTGGCAGTACCGCTGCCCAGCGTCTTCTTTTCGGTCAGCCCCATCCGTTCGGCCATCGTCCGATAGGCGTGGGCGGGGATGACGCCCGGCTCGCGCACCTCGGCCACGAATGCGGCCCCACTTTCGAGCAATTTGGAGCATTCCTGCACCGCTTCTTCCCAGGCGTCAGCGAACGAGCGGCGCTCCTGCCGCTCCCAGGACGGAACCCAGATGGTGTGCAGGTCGGTGTCATCGGAGAAGAACTGCACAGCCCGGCTGGTGGCGTGCAACAAAGCCCGCCAGTCAGATACCGCAGCGGTACGCCGCTGCCGGAATGCGAACGCCAGACCGACGGCGTGAAGTACCGCCCCAACCAGCGCGCGGGGATGGCCGTGGGTGACGACCGCGTCGCGAAGCACGGGAACGATGTACGTGTCATCGTTTCCGGCCGCCCAGACGTGTGGCTGGATTCGCATTGCTGCGCCGTTGCCGCCAGACTGTGTCCAGCCGTCGTAGTAGTTCGTATGCCAAGTGGCATTCGCTTTGGCCATGCCGGACGCTGCCGCCCGGGACGCCCTCCCACCGCCGAGGGCGTAGGCAGGCCAGACCGTAAGTTCGATGCGGGCGAATGCTTCTACATCGAAGCCTTGTCCGGAAATGGAGCGGGCGACCGCGAGCCGCAGCTGGGTGTCGTCGGAGTACGTGCCCGCGGGAAGACGAGCCTGCACCCCGTACTGTCCGCCTACTCGACGCTTCCACTCGATCGTGGTGTGGAGCCCCTCGCCGCCGGTACGGCGTTGCAGCCCTTGCTCGTCGGTGAGCTCGGTGATGAAGCCGACGGCGTCGGCCCAGGCCCCCCACAGCATGGAGGACGTCACCTGATCCCTGTACGTGAACGGAGCGGGCGCCATCGATGCGTCAGTCACGACTGTCGTCCCCACAGTGCACAACGGTACCCGTGGTGGCGGACGTCATTGAAATACCTCGGGGCGGCAGGCGACAGGAATGGTCGAGAGGTCCACTGGGGAGGAGTCGGCGATGGCGGCGACGATTCCCGCGACCGCGTCGGTCAGCTCAGGCTCCGGCACGTAGACGGCGCGCGCGTAGCTCAAGTCCACGGCCACCGGGTACAGCACCTCCGCCTGCGCGTCAGTGGTCAGGTTGGTCGGCAACGAGGACGGCCGATGCTTCACCGAGCCGTACTTTCCCCACACGAGGGTGTCGGCGAACAGGGCTTCGAAGCCCTCGACGCCTTGCGCCCGTTTGGTGGCGGGGTAGACGTTGTTGCCGGTGCAGAAGTACACGTCGGGGTGGTCGAGGATCTCGACGTCGAACGCGACGCACGCCCACCAGACTCCGTCATCGACATGCCACCGCTTCGAGATGCCGAGGAAGCTGGCGTTGACGCGGCTGATGGACAGGTTGACCCAGTTCGTCCATGCCGCGTCCCGAGAGCGGTCGGGTGAGTTGAGCACTTTGACGTTCTCGAGGTACTGATCCGCGTTCAGCCCGTCGCGGCTGTACACCTTGCCCTGCGCGAGGATCCCGATCAGCCCGCGGCTAGTGGTGAAATGGAGCAGTTCGGTGACACCGCGCTCCCGTGCCCGCACCGCCGGAGTCAGCACGCTGTTCATACCGTCACCGGGCGAAAAGTTCCCGCCGCGAGGTAGCTGATCAGCTTCGACGCTTCTCCCGGCTTGTATCCGATGGTGACTGTTTTGCGCGCCCTGCCGACACCCATCGCCAGAAGGCGGCGCAGACTGTCCAGGTCGGTGTCGTCCTCGTCAGTGCCGTGCGGGGTGACTTGGCCGTTGATCCCGAGGATCACGACGTGGTCGAATTCCAGTCCTTTCGCGGAGTGCAGCGTGCAGACCGCGACGGACTCGTCGCCGCCCGGCCACACGCTCTGACGGGTCAGGTCGACCCACTCCACGCCGGCACCGCTGAGCGCGGTCTTGAGTGTGTCGCTCCACGCGCCTTGCCGGAACTGCAGGAACGCGACGGATTCGGTCGCCAGGTCCGCGTTGTCAACGACGTTCCTTAGCGCCCAGCGTACCTGCCCGTTGTAGCGCCCTTTGAGCACGACCGGCTTCGAACCGGATCGGGTCGCCGCACTCAGGTCGGGCAGGGCACCGTCCGCGCTGAGCGGCAACCCCGCCATCAGTGGACGGGCGAACGCCGCGATCTCCTGTGTGTTGCGGTAGTTCGCCTTGAGCGGTCGGACCACCGGCTCCACGCCGATCTCCTTCCAGGTGAACCCCTTCTTGTAGATCTGCTGGGCTGCGTCGATGATGAACGTCACCGAGGTGTCCTCGTCGATGTGGGCGAGCACGGCGCGCAGCTCGTTTGCGGAGAAGTCCTGTGTCTCGTCGACGACGATCACGTCCCACACTTCGTCGGTCGCCGCAGTCGCCGCTGCGACCGCCAGGTCATTCCAGTCCGCCATATTGTTGGCGTGCTTCGCCGACTGGTACGGCCGCACCACCTCATCGAGCAGGCGGACTCTTGTGGCGTCGTCCATCCGAGGAGACGCGCCTCGCCCATCCCGACGGGATCCGACATACGAGTCGATGTCGTCGTCACGGAACCGGCCGAGCAGGTAGTTGACCTCGTCGCAGAGGAAGTCGGTGTCTCCGGGAAACGCGGCACAGAGCGATCGGAGCACGACGGCAGCCGCATCAGGATTCAGCGGGAACGCCTCTGACACCAGCGACTTCGCCCATTTGCTGATGGTGGTCACCGAGAGCTCGAGATGTTCGTCCTCGGCAACCTGCTCTTCCGCGAGTGCACGCACGTACCCTTCCAGCGTTCTGTTGAAGGTGAGAACCAGGACACGCACCGGCCGGTCGCTGCCCATGCGGGCGCGCCTCGTCAGCCGGGTCGAACACAGTTGCCGCAACCGCATGAGCGCCGTGGTCGTCTTGCCGCTACCCGCGGCACCCCGAATCACCATCACACCCGGCTGGTTGTCGTTCAGAAGCGGCAGCTGCTCAGGTGTCAGCTGCACGGCAGGAAGCAACCTCACAACGTCACGCCCCCATCGTCGAGACCCCGCGCACCGTCTCCCCCGACGGGACGCTCTGCTCATCCTGTCAGAGCGCCGGGTTGCGACAGGCCCTGGCGACACCGCTCAAAAGCGTGAACGTGGGTGCGCCTCGCCGGCGCCCGGACCGCGCATAGGGGTGTCATGACGATGAAGGGAACCGTGATGGACAAGACGATCGGTTGGTACGCCGGGTATCTGCTGGCGCTCGCACACCGTGGGGAGACGGTGCTGGTGGCGGAGGACCGCGCGATCCTCAACGAAGCGTCCGTGCTGCTGCAGCGATTGCATGCCGAACGCCCGCCATGCTGAACGCCGGTTTCCCGGCTCGATTTCACTCAAATGAGTGAACGCAGATGGTGGATACTGGGCCGGCCGAACCGCGACGAGACGGCGACTCGGGGGCGGATGTTCGGACGGTACCACCACCCCCGGACTCCCAATCAATGCGGACGCAACAAGCCACCGCACCCGCGAATCGCGGGGGTTGAGCCGAGCTGACCGGCAGGATGTGTGGTTATGACTCAAGTCGATGCGATATCCGCACCCGTTCGGCGTCTTCGTTCGGCGATGTTTGTCGACTTCGACAACGTGTACCTCGGGCTGCAGCGCCTTGACCTCGCCGCCGCCAAGTCGTTCGCGGAAGACCCCGGTCGTTGGGTCGCCACCCTGACACATGGCGCTGACAGTGACGGTCCGTTCACCAGACGATTCCTGGTGCGCAAGTGCTACCTCAACCCGGCAGCGTTCTCGCGGTACCGGCCCAACTTCACGCGGGCGGGGTTTCAAGTGGTGGACTGCCCATCGCTGACCCAGCAAGGGAAGTCCAGCGCGGACATCAGCCTTGTCTTGGATGCCGTCGACGCGCTGGGCGCCTCCACCAGGTTTGATGAATTCGTGTTCCTCTCAGCGGATGCGGATTTCACCCCGCTGATCACCCGGTGTCGAGCAGCAGACCGGCAGGTCACCGTCATCACGCCCGGGCCGGCCGCGGCCGCCTACCGAGCCGTCGCAGACCATGTGATGACGGCAGACAGCTTCATCGAACTGCTGGCACCGGTATCCGAGACACCTCGGGCCTCACGTGCAGCATCCGCCCACACCGGGTCGATCGCGCGACGCGGAACCGAATCGGATGTTGCGGCAACCGCTGTGCGTCAGCTCCTCGACACCACAGACAAGCCGGTCGTCCTCGCCACCGCGGCGTCGGCGGCATCGCGCACGGACCCCGAGCTGAGTGGGTCGGCGTGGGATGGTGCCGGCTCGTTCACCAACTGGGTTCAGCGGACGCTTCCCGAGCTCGTCATTCACACGCGTGCTCCGGGTTACGTATGGGATCCCACGCGCTTCACGGAAGCGGATCTCCCACCACGCGAACATCGCATGTCGGACTTCACCGGGCTGCAGCTACAGGTAGAAAGCATCACCGAGATCCCCGCATTGGAGACGGCCGAGTACAGGCTGCTCCTTGAACAGCTCGCCTTTGACTTGGCCTTGTCCCCGTTCAATCGAACCGACACGTCGAAGCGGGTGCGCGATGAGTGCGCCAAGCAAGGTGGTCCTGTCGGACGCGCAGCAATCAACTTCGTGATCAACGGTCTCCTGCTCGCGGGGACTGACCTGAATGGCAAGCCGGTGGCAGACGAGTTGGCCCAAGTCTGGACGGAGAATGTCCTCGGCCTGTGCCGGGGTGCACGGATGGAACTCAGTGATGACGAGCTCGGGGAGGTAGCTGAATGGGTCAGCGGCGGGCTGATTGGTCCAACTGCCGTTGAACTGGACACGAAGGTACGTTGAATCTGGCCCGCGGCGGGCGGGCGTTGATCCGGACTTCCGGACGCGTCACCCCTTCCGTCGGCGGTACCGGCGCATCGCTACCATTCGATCTCCGCGTCTTCGTCGGAGGTATGGCGTGCCACACCTTGTCGATGTGTCGCTGCGGGTCGTCCCACCAGCGCGAGTAGCGGCGGTCGGACGGCATCAGGGGCGATCGGCCTTAGCGTCGCCGGCTGACATGGGTGATGCCCCCGGTCGCGGACCGGGGGCATCACAGCCGTGCTGCGCCAGCTCAGTGTCGGATGCGCATGATGTACGCGTACACCAACTTCTTGGTGGAAGTGATCAGCTTCTGCTCTGATGTGTACTGCCAGCGCTGGTCCAGGACGTTGTTCGTCTGACCGGTGATCACAGGCGCCCCATCGACGAACCCGGTGATCATGACGACGTGATCGACAGCGCCGTCAGCCTTGCCGTTCGGATCCCAGTCGTAGAAGATCAGGTCGCCGACCTTGGCGTTCGGGATGACCGCCGTGTTGATGTCGACCTGCTCGATGACCCCCATGCCGGAGTCGACCAGTTCGTTCTTGAGGTAGTCAGCGGTGGTCGCCGCCTTAGTGGGGCCAGGGATCTCCTTCTTCTTGGCCAGCTTGAAGATTGCGATCGACGAATCCGTCCAGTTGCCGGTCTTGGAGAGTCCTCCGGCCCACAGCGCGTGGGAGATGAACCAGGTGCAGTTTGACCCGTACTTGATGGGGAACGAGTTGTAGTTTCCGCGCGCCCACTCCTGCGCGGACTGCGGCGTGTAACCGCTGACCGCCGCGATCTGGTCGGACGTCCATGTCGGCAGCTTGGGCGCGTCACACCGCGGCACGCCGGGCGTAAACCCGTTCACGCCGGTGTCGATGAAGGCGTTCGGTAGGTACGTGCCCTGAGGCGTGCGGGCCCAGATGCTCGAGGTGGTGACCGCGCTCGTCACCGACGCACCTTCGGTCTCGCAGGCGATGGTGATGCGCGTGCCGTCAGCAAGCGCAGCGCCGACACGGTTGGTAGTGAGCAGTTCCGGTGTCGAACGTGGGTAGATGCCCTTCACCGTCCAACTGATCCGGTACGTCGGATCAGCATGAGCGGCGGGAGCGAGCAGGGTTGTACTGGCGACGACGGCCAGCGCGGCGGCGACGGCTGTGTAGCGACGCACGCGGAGCGGTTGCAGGTTCATCGAGGAGCGCCTTTCACTGGGGATGCTGACGAGACATCTCAATCCTGTTCGCGCCGCACGACCCGCCCAACCTGACTTCAGAGAAGATGGTGCAGAAATAGCCGCGGTGAAAGAACGTGGAGGTCAGTGTTGCTAGATATGCGCCGTTTCGCATCATCTTGCGCGAATCAATGTTAGATATATCTCATGAAATGCCCCGTATGCGATGCGCCGACTAGGGTAGAACGCACGCTGTCTGAGCATCCGATACCGGCATCGGTGACAAGATCTCGCCGCTGTGAAGGCCTGGGGAAGCACCAGTTCGAGACCGTGGAACTGGAGCCCCTCCAGCTCGAAGACATCGGAGTGCGTGACTCGCGGACGAGCAGGATTCAGCCTTTCAGCGTCGTGCAACTCAGGCGCAGTCTGCGCCGTTCACTGATGGCAGGCCACACCACGACGAGCACGATGTTGATCGACGACGTCATCAACGGCGTCAGCGCGAACTTGCTCCGCAATTATGGGAAAGGGCATCGCCCGCTCCGGGCCAACGAGCGCCTGAAGTTCCCGCAGCTTCGGGTCGCGGTGCTCGACTCTGCCATCGCCGACATGATCGAAGTGGAGCTGGACCGGGACGAGACGCGGATCCAACGGGTGCTCTACGCTCTGTCGACCCGCGGTCGACAAGATGTCCCCACAGCCCCTCCGTCACGCGCAGGGTGGTCGAACGCCGCCCATTTCATGGTGTGGCTGCGCAGAGCGTTTCCGACCTTGGATGCGCCGTACTCGACGAGCGTGCAGCAGACTCGTGTCTTCCGGTGGTCGCCACCGATGACAACCCACCATCCCGTCACCGTGCTGAAGAAGAACAACCGAGAGCCCGCGAAGTTCTCTTACGGACAGTTCCTCAAGAGTATTCAGTACGCCCTCGACGGCAGATCCAATGCAGAGGCGACCGCCGATATGGTGGCGAAGTTTGTGCTCGATAACCTCAGCGGGCAGACCACGGTGCACTCCTCGCAGCTTGCGGTCGGGATCCTGTCATGTCTGCGACAGGTCGATGACATCGCCTATTTGCGCTGTGTGGTTGTCGTGAAGAACCTGCGCAGCGTGACTCTAATCGCCGAAGAAGCGCACGGCCTGATGCGCACCCCGTCTCCTCGCCTACTGTTTGAACAGCCGCACCCGCGGACGGTGGAGACCGGAGAGCCGATGGTGTCATAGGTTCTGGACCGAAGCGGCCTACTCGGCCTCGGCCGGTTCCTCCGCCGGAGTGATCGCGCCGAGCGCCGTCGACGCGGTGACGACAAAGGGGTTGAATTGATCATCCCAACGCTGGAAGGTCTGCTCCCACCAGAACCACGCGAACAGGAACAGTGCGACGGCTTCTCCAATCAACACGACAGGCGCTTCGCCAAACAGGTCCCAGTTGAACTTCCGCGCGACGAACACGAACACCAAGAACAGCAAGTCAGCGCCCATCGCGATCGCCACAAAACGGTAGACGCCCTTCTGCCAGCCCGTCGGAGGCGTCTCATCGGGTTCGGGAGGCCGCCAGCCGTAAATGATCGGGACGGCCGCAAAGGAGCCGAAGAACAGCAGGACTGCGGCGAAATGGACGGTGTCTACCGGCCAGAACCGAAACGGGAAGCCATCACCCACCTCCGGCAGGAACGCAAGAGCTGCCAGCCCCACCGCGGTGATTACGGCCACCCAGCTCACCACCCGATGCGCGGTGCTTGTCGCGACGTGCTTGCGCTTACGTATGAAATACAGCGTGACGACCACCATGATGACCGCGACAACGTACGTCGCGACCGTCGCCCGCAGACTGGCGAGCTCCGCCGTGGGGATGCAGTTTGTGGCCACGCACGTCATGCGGTCCCGTTCCACCTTCTCAGCAGGAGGTTCAAGGCCTGTCGGGATGATTGCGATCAATGGTGCAAAGATCGCGGCGATGTCGAGGAACGTGCTCGGTCGGCGCCGCCCGGACAATGCGAGCAGCGCCAGGGAAGCGGCGACCAGCACACTTACGAAGATCAGCCGCACCGGCGTGTAGAAGTAGTGGCTGATCGATGGCAGCACCTGCCAGTCGAGATCGAGCGGATCCCATGACGCGACAATTACGCCCACGAACAGGGTCGCTATCAAGAACACCAGCGACAGGCGCAAGTACCGGTGGGTTTTCAAGGCCGACGACACAATGTCGTCGGACTCTGTGATCGGCGCTGCTCCGGTCATGACGGTGCCCCCGCATCCCCAACTTGGCCACAAGCGTCGAGACTTCGTGCTCACCCCAGTCAGAACACCTGGCCGCGATGGTACTCCTCAGACCATTCGCGGGCTACGGGTGTTCACGGATGACCTGCGCTACTCGGGAGCGGGCCCACTGGCGGGTGACCTCTCGTGCGAGCGTCCCCTGCCGCCATGGTCCGGTCAGCGACCCGAACAGCTCGTCGATCCCCTCGATGCGTCTGGCGACTCGATACGCAGCCCTGCAGTTGACGGTGTCCAGCCGGCCGTGCATGTGCGTCGAGTCGACGCAGCCAGCGGTCGACCTGCGGCGACCCGCGTTCACCACCACGGCTTCTTTACGATGAGCTCGTGGAATGACGCCGCCGTAGTCAGTAGGTCCGCGCCACACACCTCGCAGGCGACGACGACTGCGGCCGTCTCGGTGTCCTGCCCGAACTCTCGCAACTCCAGGGTGGCCTTACAGGTGTCGCAGGTAAGGTCGGCGGTTCGGGTGTCCAGCTTGTCCCGCTGTCCGGGAACGACCTGCACCGGATCCGGGCGTTCAGGTGTGGCGGTCGAGCTGAGTTGCGCGAACTTACGACCATCGGAGAACAGGCTCACCGGACCGTCGGCGCTGACCACGAGCACGACGTACTCCGGGTAGTCGTACGAGAACCATTGTGCCGACGCGTGCCGGCTGCCGCCTTCCGTGCGAAGTAGCGCGGTGGCGTCATCTGACGCCTTCAGCTTCACTTGGGTCTGCGTCACCGCACCATCCGGACCGAACACACAGGCGCCGTCGACGACACGCAGGAACGTGCGCAGCATGTTCCTATCATCGGGTGACATCGCGGACAGGTGGAACGGCGGTTCGGCACCCTGACGGTACCCTTCCGCGCTATAGGGGCCCCCGGGCCGCACAGGAATGACCAAGGTTGCGCCAATACCTCTCGGCGAAAGCTGATGAACCGCGAACTCAACCAAGGTCACGACTAGCTCGAACGTGTCCCCGTGCAGCCTCAGCCCGAGCCTGAGGTCGATGGCACGCTGTCGCGCGATCGGCCGTCGCCGCCACGTGAACAGTTCGTTGACCCAGATCTCCTCGGGAAAGACGACCGTGATCGTGCCCGCGTCGTGACGCTGGACGATGACAGCTTGCTGACTCATGGCGAGGGAGACGGCATCGATCTCATCCTCGAGCTGCGTCATGACGATCGCCAGGCCCTGCGGGTTAGTGAGGTCGCGGACCACGAATGTACTGATTCCGTCCGCGAGTGCGCGGACGTCAGCGGCAGCGACGCCTTCCCGCGGGACCTTTGTCTCCACGTCTTCCAGGCCACCGGCGCGGATGATTGCGCCATACGTAGGCCGGATGCCTTCGTGGACGTGTACGTATCTTGCGCTGACCAGCTCGTCAAGAAGCACCCCGCCAAGCTCGCCGGCTGGGAGCGACAGTCCCACGTCGAGGAGCTCCTGCTCCATTCGGGCGATGCGCTTCGCCCGCTCGTCACTCACCTCTCGTCCTTGCGCTGGGAGGATTCGCGCCTGCGCTTCTCGGCTGCCTCTTCCCGCTGCATATACGCGTGCCGCGCTCGATGCTCGTGCTGGTTGGTGAACGCGGTGCGAACCCTCGCCTGGTCCGCGTACGCCGCACCGGGTTTGGCGCCGTATGGGCGGGCGATCCCGGCAACCGGGAAGAACGCCAGCTGGCCGACACGGATGCCCGGGTACATGACCATCGGAAGCCGGCCGGTGTTCTGCAACTCAAGGGTCAGGAAGCCTTTGAACCCGGCATCGACCATGCCAGCGGTCGCGTGGACCTGCAAGCCGAGTCGTGCCCAGGTGGACCGACCCTCCAGTAGCCCCCAGAGGTCGTTCGGCAACGACAGGTACTCCAAGCTGAGCGCGAGAAGCAACTCGCCCGGGTGCAGGACGAGACCGTGGGGGTCGTCCGCTGCAAGCCGGTACTCGTCTACGCTCCGGTTGAGCAGGTCAGTGGCCTGAGCCTGGTCATCGCTGGGATCGAGGCTACGGAACCGACTCGTTCGCAGCATTTCCCATTCGGTTCCGAGTCTGAGGTCGATCGTTGTTCCGCCAACCTGGTCCGGATCAACGATGGGACGAACGACGAGACGTTGCCGGTGCTTCGCGGGAAGATTCAGTCGTCGCACCAGCTGCACGTCGGACAGCGGAGCCGACTCGACCGCGCTGATCGGAACATCAGGCTCGTCCGCTTCCTTCGACTCCGCCTCCAGCGGGGAGGACTGTACAACGTCCGGCTCCGCTGACGACGACTCCGACTCGGCGATGTGAGCGCGCTCTGCGATGTCGGCGTCGTTCTCCAGCAGCCACCGGTGCACCGCCGCGGCCTGCAATGATCGGGACAAGCGGACATCCTCCGCCTCCAGTGCCGCCATCTCCTTCTCTAGCTGCTCATCGGTCACCGGGTCTATGAGGCGCGTCAGCATCGACTCCTCGTCCTGGTCCAACTCCTGCTGCCATGCGGCTTCCAGGATCTCGGCATCCGTGAGCGGGTCTTCGACGATAGCGTTGAAGAGGTCGACCACTTCCTGCTTCGTCAACAAGCCGGCGGCGGCCTGCTCGAACACCTCGGGCGGTGGAGTGATGCCGCGAGGAATGGAGGGAATCGGATCCCCGTTCCTCAGCAAGGTCCGCGCTCGTGCGATTCGTGCGCTGGAGTCCTGCTCGTCGGGGGCAGGAACGATCTCGCCCACTATGCTGCTGAGGGTTTGAAGTGCGTCGGGATCGAACAGCTCTTCCGGCTCGTTCGTGTCCATGTCGACACGGGTGCCGTCGAGGTGCCATTCCGCTGGCAGAGCGTCGGCGACGTCCGCACCGTAGCTGAGCTCTGTCAGTCGCTGCTGCACGGTCGGGCCGCCCTGCTTGAAATGCTTCCCGATGCGAAGCAAGTAGCCTTCCCTGGCCATGGCTACCGCATAGGTCGCACCGGTCGCGCGTTCCGCGATCCGGTCCGCTTGCAGTTCGCTGAGCGCATCGTCCAACTCCTCAACGCCATGCCTCTTCAACGCTTCAGCCCGGAGGGTGTCGCTGCTGTGACCGCCGGGCGAGATGTGATGACCGAGCTCGTGCACGAGGAGCGGCCACCTCAGTGGCGACGCGATCTCGCTATACGGAATCAGGATGCCGGCGGTGGCGAAGTCATCTGCGTCGGTTTGAACGCGCGTGGAGGACGATTCCCACACCATGTGTGAGCTGGGGTAGATCGCGATGGCCTCCCGGTGAGTTGGAGAGACCAGTGACAATCCAACCGACCGGAAGAGAAAATGTCGTAAGTCGTCCGGGACCGTGGTGCGGCCACTGATGTACGGGTATGCCGTCGAGTGCGCCTGCCGGAGGGACTGGTACCCCTCCTCAGCTGCCTTAACAAGGTACGTGCGGAAGGGGCTCGGCCAGGGTGCACCCGGGGCCTTTGCCACCATGGCATGACCACCTTCGATGATCCCCGCCACATTCTCGACGTACTTTTCAAGCCGATCGCGCGTCACCGCGATCAACCAATCGAGGATGCGCCGTTCGCTCTCGGTCGCCGAACTCGCGATTCGTTCAAGGAGCGATAGCAACCGGACAAATCGTGCACGAATGTCCAGTGCGCCCGATGCGATGAGGCGCTGCGACGTGAGTTTCACGCGTCGATACTGGCATGCCCCGCATTCAAAGCCTGAGAAGCGAAACGCTCGGAAACACGGTTGAGCCGCAGTGCCAAGTCTGTGAACACGCGATCGTCAACCGACGAATCGGACAACGCGTGCTCCACCGCGTCGGCCAGGTCTCGAGCCCCGCCGACATCATGGACAGCCTCGTTCACGACTCGGACCGGTATCAACGCGCGGAACGGCTCACGACGTCCGTTACTGGTCTGCTCATCAACCTGACGAAGCTCCTCCACGAAGCCCTTTGCGGACTTCACCAGTCGAGGAACCTCCGCCTGGGAAACCCCATCCGCGAGCACCGCCAGCAGGAAAGCCGTCCTCGACGCGTCGCCTGCAAGATCATTCGAGTACTTGGCACTCTCGATGGCTAGAGCTCGTTCGTTGTGACTTGTGATGTTCAACACCATCGTCATTGAGCCGCTCATCCTTCCGTCCTCCATGTGGACTGTATTGCCAGCCACCGACACGGGACACCCGCACCCCCAGGAACCCGCCACCACCGACACTACGGGCACCCCGGCTGGTTTCTCGGCAGCCACGTCGGTCTACATAGGATGTACGCGGCCGACGCCTGAGTGTAACGGTCGGACGTTCACCTGCTCCAGGGGTTCGGTGGTTTCGTTGAACCGGCACGCTCGGACCGAGTTGGACGCCCCCCGATTGCGGCATGATTCGACATGCACTCTCACGATCGCGCACAAATGTGACGCTCAAGTTCATTCGAAAGGATGAAATCAACCCCGGGACGCCAACGTGGCGAGGAATGGTCCGCCCCTGACGGCCAGCCCCAACCGTCGGGCAGGACCTTGTGGAGCCTGGACTGAATCGGTGTCTCTGTTGCAGTGCAGGCAGAAGTCTCTTGCCGCGACCGTGTGGTTCGGACACATGCCACCGCCCAGCTCGATTGCGGCGACCGTGCCGTCGTTGCCCGCAGCACACTCCCGCGCGGCCTCGACATATTCGTGGGGGTGAAAGTTACCCCACACGGTTCGATCGGTGCTTCGAGGACCATCGAACGTATCCTCCGCTGAGCACGCGAACGTCTGCGTGCCCGGCGGCGAGCAGCAGCTCAGCGGCAGCACGAGCCCGCGGTCCCGCCTTGCAGTAAACGATCACCGGGCGTTCGCCGGGCAAGTGCAGGGCGCGTGGCCCCTCGCTCCTGATCCCACTGAGCGGCGCGGAACGCGAGCCGGAGATGTGGCCCGCCGCGTATTCGTCGGGCTCGCGGACGTCGAGCAGCTCGAATACCGCCCTACCTGCGGAGCGTTCGCGGAGCGACTCGGTCAGCTCGTCCACGGTGATAACAGCGGCCGGGCTGGTCGCCCCGGCGTCGAGCCCGCACAGTTCCGGAAGACCGTCGAGGACTGTCACCGGCGGCCGACTGGCGTCGGACCGCACGATCAGTTCGCGCCAGGTGGCGTTGGCGACATCGAAGAGGGAGAGCCGGCCGAGCAAGGGGCGCCCTGCACCTGTGATCAGTTTGATCGCCTCGGCCGCCATCATCGATCCCGCGACGCCGCAGAGGGCTCCGAGCACGCCCGCTTCCCCGCAGGAGGGCGCGTCGTCGGGAGGGGGTGCGTCGGGGTAGAGATCGCGGTAGGTGGGTCCGTGGGTGCTCCAGAACACGCTCACCTGAGCCTCGAACCTGAGGATCGAGCCCCAGACGCACGGCTTCCCCGTGATCGCGGCGGCATCGGAGACGAGGTAGCGGGTGGCGAAGTTGTCGGCGCCGTCGATGATGAGGTCGTACTCCTCGAACAGCGCCACCGCAGTCGTTGCCGTCAGTCGCACCGGGTGGGCGCGGACGTGCACGAGCGGGTTGATCGCGCCGAGGGCATCGCGCGCCGAGTCGACCTTGAGGCGGCCGATGTCGGCCACGCCGTGCACGGTCTGGCGCTGCAGGTTGCTGGCCTCGACCCGGTCGTCGTCCATGATCCCGAGGGTGCCGACGCCGGCCGCGGCGAGGTAGAGGAGGATCGGGGATCCGAGACCGCCGGCGCCGATGACCAGCACGCGTGCGTTCTTCAGCCGCCGCTGCCCGATCTCGCCGATCTCGGGCAGCAGGATGTGGCGGGAGTACCGGTCGATCTCGTCGGGATCGAGCCCGGTCGCCGGCGCCACGAGCGGCGGCAGGGCGGCGGAGGGTCGCGTGGTGGTCATAGGTCCGGCCGCCCTTCCATGGTCGAGGAGGCTTGGGCGGTGGTGCGTCGGGGGATGCGGCCCGACAGGTGGGCGAGACGGCCGGCGATCACCGCGTGCTTGAAGGCGGCGGCCATCCCGACGGGGTCCTGCGCGCGGGTGACGGCAGTGGCCAGCAGTACGGCGTCGCAGCCGAGCTCCATCGCGAGAGCGGCGTCGGAGGCGGTGCCGATTCCGGCGTCGAGCACGACGGGAACACTCGCCCGGTCGACGATCAGCGAGATGTTGTGGGGGTTGAGGATGCCGAGCCCGGTGCCGATCGGTGCCCCGAGGGGCATGACCGCGGCGGCGCCGAGCTCTTCGAGCCGCAGCGCCAGTGCCGGGTCGTCGTTGGTGTACGCGAACACGACGAACCCACGCGCCACGAGCTGCTCCGTGGCCAAGGCGAGTTCGGCGCCGTCCGGCAGCAGGGTGTCTTCGTCGGCGATCACCTCGAGCTTGATCCAGTTGGTCGACAGCGCTTCCCGCGCGAGTTCGGCGGTCAGCACCGCCTCCCGCGCGGTGAGGCATCCGGCGGTGTTGGGGAGGAGGCGGATGCCTTCGTCGGCGAGCAAGCCGAATAGGGATCCGGTGGTCGATGGGTCGTGACGCCGCATGGCGACGGTGGTGAGCTCGGTGCCGGAGGCCCGCAGTGCGTCGCCGAGTCCGGTGTAGCTCGAGGCTCCGCCGGTTCCCATGATCAGGCGTGAGGCGAGGTCGACGCCATCGATGTGCAGGAGGTCCGTGGTCATTTCAGCCTCCCTGGGTCGCGCTGACGATCTCGACTGCATCTTCGTCGACGAGCTCCTCGTGGACCCATGCTGCTCGGGGGATCACGACGGAATTGATTGCGACGGCGATGCCGAGCGTGGTGCCCTCGGGGACGGTCCCGTCGGGGGCGACACGGACACCCAGCATCCGTTCCACCAGGTCGGCGACGCACATTCCTGTCGATGCGGAGTGAGGTTCGCCGTTGACGGTGATCATGGTCATCGATGGGTCCTTTCTGCCGGGAGACCGGCCCGGGTTCGTGTGAATCGATCGGGGCGGAACGCGTCCCACCGCTGGTCGGTGCGGTCGTCGATGAGTCCGAGTGCGATGTCGGCGGCGAGCGGGGCGAGCAGCACTCCGTGCCGGAAGAAGCCGGTCGCCACGACGAGCCCGGGGATCGTGTCCCCGTCACGGCCTCGGACGCGTCCGAGGAGGGGTGCGTTGTCGGGTGTGCCCGGTCGAGCGCGCGCTGTCGCCTCTACGAGCGTCAGCTCGGTGACGACGGGCAGCACCTCTTGCGCGTCGCGCAGCAGCCGGTGCACGCCACCCGCGGACACCGCATCCATCCCGTCCTCGCGCTGCGTCGCACCCACCACCAGGGTGCCGTCGGCGCGGGGCACCAGGTAGACGCTCTCGCCGTGAACCAGAGCACGCACGGTCGTCGTGAGAAGCGGGCGGAACCGACCTGGCACCCGCAGCCGGAGGATGTCGCCGTAGACCGGCCGCAGTGGCAGTTCGAGCCCCTCGGGGAGTCCGTCGATCGTGCCGGCTCCGACGCCGTTTGCGAGCACGACCTCGGCCGCGCCGAGCGTCGTCCCGTCCGCCAGCCGTACTCCCACGACGCGGGAGTCGTAGTCCGACGTGTCGTGGTGCAGCAGGGAGACCGCCTGTTCGCGGAGGACGCCAACGTTCCGACCTCGCCCCGCGGCGTTCGCGAGCCCGCCGATCAGCTGGGCTGCGAGCATCCGCGGGTCGATCTGATGGTCGCCGGGCACGCGGTAGGCGCTCGTCACCCGGGGACCGAGCAGCGGTTCCCGGGTGCGCGCCTCGCGGGTCGTCAAGGGCTCGACGGCAAGCTCTGCGCGTCGATGGGCGGCGTGCAGATCGGCGAGCGTCTGCCGGTCGCCGTGGTCGACGCCGACCAGCAGCGTCTCCGTCCGGAGGTAGCCCGTCGCACCGTCGATGGGCGCGAGTGCCTGCACGAAGCCGGGGTAGCGTGCCGCGGATTCCCGCATCGCCGGCAGCAGCGCGTGCTCCTGGTGGTGGTACTCGCTGACGGGTGCAAGCATGCCGGCCGCCGCATGGGTGGCGCCCTGCGCGGGTGCCGAGTCGATGAGGCGCACGGAACGTCCGGTCTGCACGGCCCGCCAGGCGATGCTGAGCCCGATGATCCCGCCGCCCACGACGAGCACATCGACGGTCGGCCGGTCAAAGCCCCGAGGATCCGTCGCTACGCTGGGCCGATGTCCATCGCTGCCGCACGTCTCTACCTCTGCACCGACGCCCGGGCCCGCCAGGGCGATTTCGCGGATTTCGTGGACGCTGCGTTCTCGGGCGGGGTCGACATCATCCAGCTGCGCGACAAGACCCTGGAAGGTGGCGAGCAGCTCGAGTTCTTGAGCATCCTCGCCGACGCGGCAGACCGCCACGGCAGGCTCTGGTCCGTCAACGACCGCGCCGACATCGCCCACGTCGCCGGCGCCCCCGTGCTCCACCTCGGCCAGAAGGACCTCCCGGCCCGGCTCGCCCGCAAGATCGTGGGACCCGAGGCGATCGTCGGCCTGTCCACCCACACCCCGGCGCAGGTCGACATCGCCGCCGACGCGGACGATCTCGACTACTTCTGCGTCGGACCGGTCTGGGCGACCCCGACCAAGCCCGGCCGCGCCGCCGTTGGGCCGGAGCTCGTCCGCTACACGGCGAGCATCTCCACGACACGCCCGTGGTTCGCGATCGGCGGCATCGACCTGACGAACATCGACGAGGTCGTCGCAGCCGGGGCCGAGCGTGTCGTTGTCGTCCGGGCGATCACCGAGTCGGATGACCCCGCCGACAGTGCGCGGCGACTGCGCGCCGCACTCCCCGCGACCGTGTCGGCCGCGGCCGCCTAGGACCTCATCCTCGCCTCCGACGGACATCCCGTCGTTCGGGTGAGCCATGCGTTGGCCTTCAGGGCTGACGGAGGGCGGGCGCGGGCACGTACACCTTCCCGCCGGATTCCCGGAATTCCGCTGATTTCTGCGCCATGCCGGCGGCCCGCGCGCCGTCGCCCGCGAGCCCGAACTCGTTGCGGATGTCTTGCGAGATCCGCATCGAGCAGAACTTCGGACCGCACATCGAGCAGAAATGCGCGGTCTTCGCCGGCTCGGCCGGCAGCGTCTCGTCGTGGAACTGCTCCGCCGTCACCGGGTCCAGCGACAGCGCGAACTGGTCGCGCCACCGGAACTCGAACCGCGCCTTCGACAGGGCGTCGTCCCGCAGTCGGGCACCGGGATGCCCCTTCGCCAGGTCGGCCGCATGTGCCGCGATCTTGTACGTGATCACCCCGGTCTTCACGTCGTCGCGATTCGGCAGCCCGAGATGCTCCTTCGGGGTCACGTAGCAGAGCATCGCGGTGCCGTAGCGGGCGATCTCCGTCGCCCCGATCGCCGACGTGATGTGGTCGTAGCCGGGCGCGACATCCGTCACCAGCGGTCCCAGCGTGTAGAACGGCGCACCGTCGCACAGCTCCTGCTGCCTCTCCACGTTCTCCCGCACCAGATGGAACGGCACGTGCCCGGGTCCCTCGACCATCACCTGCACGTCGTACTCCCAGGCCCGCTTCGTCAGCTCGGCGAGCGTGTCCAGCTCGGCGAACTGCGCGGCATCGTTGGCGTCGGCGATCGACCCCGGCCGCAGCCCGTCACCGAGCGAGAACGCGACGTCGTACTGGGCGAAGATCTCGCAGAGCTCATCGAAGTGGGTGTAGAGGAAGTTCTCCTGGTGGTGGGCCAGGCACCAGCCGGCCATGATCGACCCGCCCCGTGAGACGATTCCCGTCACCCGGTCGGCTGTCAGCGGCACGTACCGCAGCAGCACTCCGGCGTGGACGGTCATGTAGTCCACACCCTGCTCGCACTGCTCGATGACCGTGTCGCGGTACACCTCCCACGTGAGCGCCGACGCGTCGCCATTCACCTTCTCCAGCGCCTGGTAGATCGGCACCGTGCCGATGGGCACCGGCGAGTTGCGGACGATCCACTCGCGCGTCGTGTGGATGTCGTCGCCGGTCGACAGGTCCATGACGGTGTCGGCGCCCCACGTGGTCGCCCACTGCAGCTTGGACACCTCCTCGGCGATCGAACTGGTGACGGCGGAGTTGCCGATGTTGGCATTGATCTTCACCAGGAACGCCTTGCCGATGATCATCGGCTCCGACTCGGGGTGGTTCACGTTGCTGGGGATGATGGCGCGCCCGGCGGCGACCTCGGCGCGCACCAGCTCCACGTCGCAGTCCTCCCGCAGCGCGACGAACCTCATCTCCGGCGTGATCATCCCGCTGCGGGCGTAGTGCATCTGCGTGATCGTGCGCCCCGGCTTGGCACGCCGCGCGGCCCGCTTCTCACCCTTCCATTCCGCGGATGCTGCGCCCCGGCGCACTGCGGAACGCCCATCGTCCTGCAGATCCCGGTCGCGACCGTCGTAGCACTCGGTGTCCTCGCGTGCGGAGATCCACTGCTCCCGCAACGGCGGGAGCCCGCGCACCGGATCGCTGCCCGGACCCTGGGTGCGGTACACCGTCACCGGCGCGCTGACCGACCCGTCAGGAGACGGCTCCAGCGCGATCCGGTCCACCGGGACCCGGATGTCGTGTTCGGTGTCGTGCAGGTGCGCGAGAACGCGCGATGAATGGACAGCTTCCATGGAGGCGACTCCTACTTCCTTCGCCGGCATTACCCGGACAGGTTCGAACGGTCGCAGGCCGCGTCAGCCCGATCTCAGCCCTTGCGAGGGCACCCGTGTGGATAGCGCCACGCTACCGCATTCGTGCGAGGCGATCGGACGGAGGGCTGCGCGAGGAGTGCTGACGTTGTGAGATCAGCCGCGGATGCGACGCGACTCCAGTCCGCCGACGAGGAGGTCGACGCCGAAGGCGAACTCGGCGTCCGAGGCGCCCTCCTGTCGCTGATCGTCGATCTGGTCGCCGTGGACACCCAGCGCGCGGTACTGCTGCCGTTGCTGTTCATGCTCAACATGACCGAGCACGAAATGAAGCAGGACTGTGGTGGCCCGCTGGACAGATTCATCGTCGAAACCGCCAGCAGTGATCGCCGCCGCCAGGCTGTCCTGCGCCGCCTGGGACCCCAGGCCGAGCGCGAACGTGCTCGTCACCAGTTCGGCACCGTCGCGGTGAGCGAGCATCGCAGCACGGAGCGCGAACGCTTCCGTGCGGACGCGCGCAGCCCAGTCCCCCTCCGTCGATACGGCGTGCATCTCGGCGACGATCCGGTCGGCGAGCTCTGCGAGCAGGCTCTGCTTGTTGGGGAAGTGCCAGTACAGGGCGCTCGGCTGCACCTCCAGCGCGGCCGCAAGGCGGCGCATCGTCAGGTCGGGCAGGCCGTACTCGTCGAGGATCCGCATCGCGGCGCGCGCGACCTCGTCACGGGTATGACCCCGATGTCCTCTCGCCGACCCCATCACAGCACTCTACTGAACAGCGTTATAGTGAACACTGTTCAAGTGAACGTCGTTCAGGATCACCGTATCCGTCGAAGGGACCTCGTCCGATGGCCAATCCCCCCGAATCCTCGCTCGCCCCGCAGACCGGCGTCCGCACGCTCGACGCGACCGCCTTGGCGCGCGTCGCCGTGTTCGCCGCGATCATCGCCGTGCTGGGGCTGCCCGGCGGCTTCACGATCCTCGGGTCAGTGCCGATCACCGCGCAAACGCTCGGCGTCATGCTCGTCGGCGCCATCCTCGGCCCGTGGCTCGGCGCGCTGTCGGTCACCGTCCTGCTCGGCCTCGTCGCGGTCGGGATGCCGCTTCTCGCGGGTGGACGCGGCGGCATCGGCGTCTTCTTCGGCCCGTCCGCCGGGTACCTGCTCGGGTGGATCGCCGGGGCCATCGTGATCGGACTCATCGTGCTCGCCGGCGGACGCAAGCCCACGACCTGGCGCACCCTGCTCGGCGTCGTGGTCGGCGGCATCCTCGTGGTCTACGCGTTCGGCATCCCAGTGCAGAGCCTCGTCACGCGCCTGCCGCTCGTCGAGACGGCCCTGATGAGTCTTGTGTTCGTGCCCGGCGACCTGGTGAAGGCCGTGCTGACGACGGCGATCGTGGTGACGCTCGTGCGCGCCTACCCACGGGCATTCCGCCGCGACTGGACATCGAGGTCCAAGACGTTGGACAGTGACCGCGCGCTTGTGTCGTGATTGTCCCGGTCCGCGGAGATGCACCAGATCTGATCAGGCGGGTGCGGCGGACCCGGGATGCCGGTGACGTGCCGCTCGTCTGTGACCCCCGGTGGTCACGCGCTCAGCGAGAGTTGGCGCTGGCCGCGGTGGCGCAGGCGGGTGCTGCGGAGAATGTGGGCTGGGCGACCCTGACATCGGGCAGCAGCGGCCGGCCGCGAATCGTGTTGCGCAGCGCGTCATCGTGGTCGGATTCGTTCGCGACGGTGGCGGATCTCCTGCGGGCGGGCCCGAAGGATGCGGTGGCGTTGCCTGTTACGCCGGCGTCGTCGCTCACGCTGTTCTCGATCGCCCACGCGTTGGCTGGCGGCCCCCGGGCATCACTGGGCGCCACCGGTGTGACGAGCGCGACGTGTCTGCACGGTACGCCGCAGGCGTTGCGGACATTGCTGGACGCGGGCGTCCCGCCGCGGTTACGGACCGCGCTCGTCGGCGGTTCGCACCTGGATGCGGCGCTGCGGGAGCGTGCGCGGGGCGCGGGGGTGGAGGTGATCGGGTATTACGGTGCGGCGGAATTGTCGTTCGTCGCCGTCGACCGGGGGGACGGGTTGCGGGCGTTCCCGGGGGTGGAGCTCTGCGTCCGGGAGGGCGAGCTGTGGGTGCGTTCGCCTTTCGTGGCGGCGGGGTACGCGGGTGCGCCCGGACCGCTCCGGCGGGATGGCGAGTGGGCGTCGGTCGGGGACCGCGCCGAGCTCGTCGACGGTCGGCTGCGTCTGCTCGGCCGCGCCGACGACGCGATCCTGAGCGCCTCCGCCACCATCGTGCCCGAGGAGGTTGAGGAGGTGCTCCGCGCGGTCCCGGGCATCCGCGACGCCGTCGTGTTCGGGTTGCCGCGAGAGGGGGTCGGCGCCCTCGTTGCCGCGTTCGTGGAACTCGACGGTGGCGCCGCGGTGGGCCTGCGTGAGGTTGTCGCGGCGCAGTTGGCTCCGGCGCACCGCCCGCGGCTGTGGTACTCCGGCGAGCTTCCGCGCACCTCGTCGGGCAAACCTGCCCGTGCCGAGGCGATGCGCCGTGTTGTGGATGGCGAGGTGTCGCGGCATGTCCTCTGATCGCGCACCCGTGATCGTCGCTGCCCGTCGCACACCCATCGCCACCCGCGGCAGGGCACTCAGCAGGCTGCCCGTGGGCGTACTTGGCGGTGCGGTGATCCGTGCGGCGTTGGCGGATGCGGAGGAAGTGACCGGATCACCGGTCGTGGTGGCCGACGTGCTGCTCGGTAATTGCATAGGTCCGGGCGGCAACCCGGCCCGGGTCGCGGCCCTCGCAGCCGGGCTTGACCCCTCGGTCCCGGGCGGCACCGTCGACCGCCAGTGCGGCAGCGGCCTCGCCGCGGTGCTGGACGCGGTGGCCGCGATCCGCGCCGGGGACGACCGGGTGCGGGTGGCCGGTGGTGTCGAGAGCCCTTCGACCGCGCCGGTGCGCAGTGTGGGGGGTGTCGCGTACGACCGGGCGCCGTTCGCGCCCGACGGCTTCCCCGACCCCGATATGACCCGCGCGGCCGAGGACCTGGCCGCCCACGACGGCCTCTCGCGCTCCCGGCAGGACGCGCACGCGGCCCGCAGCCACGCGCGGGCCCGGGCCGCCATCGCCGAGGGGCGATTCGACGCCGAACTGGTTCCCCTGGCAGGGCTTCACCACGACCACTCGATTGGCGAGGCGGAGCCACTGCTACCACGGCTGGCTCCCCTGTTCCCGGGCGGAACGGTCACCGCCGGCACCTCGACCCGCATCGGTGACGGCGCGGCGGCCGTGGTCGTCGCGGCCGCCGGTACCGGCCCGGGACTTGCCGTGCGCGCGGCCGCCGTGGTCGGATGCGACCCTGCGCTTCCCGGCATCGGCGCGGCCCCCGGCATTCATTCCGCCCTGCAGGCAGCCGGTGCGACCGTCGCCGATGTGGTGGCGTTCGAGATCGTCGAGGCGTTCGCGGCGCAGAGCCTCGCCGTGCTCGACCGGATCGGCGTCGCCGACGACGACCCCAGGGTCTGTGCCGACGGCGGCGCGCTCGCGCTCGGACACCCGTGGGGCGCCAGCGGCGCCGTGGCTCTGGTGCGCCTGTTCAGCAGGCTCGTGCGCGCCGGCCTGCCGGCGGGCACGCTCGGTGTCGCCGCTGCGTCGGTCGGCGGCGGACTGGGGATCGCGGCGGTCGTCGAGGTGGTGCGATGACGATCCGGCTGGACGCCGTGAGCCTCCGGCTCGGCGAAATGGACGTTCTCCGAGACGTGTCACTCGACCTCGATGCGCGCACCGTGGCGGTCATCGGCGAGAACGGGTCGGGCAAGTCGACGTTCGCCCGGCTGCTGGGCGGCCTGGTCCGTCCGACCGGCGGATCGCTGAGCATCCTCGGCCTCGACTCCGCTCGCCACGCGGCGGAGCTCCGCCGACGCACCGCGCTCGTGTTCAGCAATCCCGACGCGCAGATCGTGATGCCCACTGTCGCGGAGGACGTCGCGTTCTCGCTCCGCGCCGAACGGATGCCTCGGGCCGAGGCCCGCGAGCGGGTCGAGGTGGCTCTCGAGAGGTTCGGTCTCATGGCGCTCGCCGAGCGGTCCGCTCATGATCTCTCCGGAGGGCAGAAGCAGCTGCTCGCCCTGTGCGGCGCGTTCGTCCGGCGTCCGGACCTCGTGATCGCCGACGAACCGACCGCCTACCTCGACGCCCGCAACGCGCGGCTCATCGCGGACCACCTGATGGCCGACGCGGGCCACCGGCTGATCGTCGTGACCCACGATCTGAACCTCGCACAGCGCTGCGAGGCGGCCGTGCTCTTCGCCGAGGGCCGGGTCGCGGCGCTCGGCGACCCTTCCGCGGTCATCGCCGAATATGAGGCGATCCTGCGATGCTGACGCTCTACCGTCCCGGCGACGGCCGGCTGCACCGGATGCCGGCCGGTCCGAAGACCCTGCTGTTGCTCGTCGTCACGCTCGGGGTGCTCCTCCTCCCCACGGCCTGGTGGACGGCCGGAGCGGCAACCGCGATCAGCGTGACGGCGTACGCGGTCGCGGGGCTCGGCGACGGCCGCTGCGGGATGCGGGAGCTCGGCCGTCAGCTGTTCGCCGTGCGCTGGGTGATCGTCCTCACGGTCGCGGGGCAGCTGTTCTTCCTCGGCCCGGAGCTGGCGGTCGCGAACACCGCCCGGGTCACGGCGTCGCTGGTGCTGGCAGGACTCCTCGTCCTCACCACGCGCGTGAGCGATCTCCTGAACGCGTTCGAACGTGGCCTGCGGCCGTTGCGGTCCATCGGCGTCGACAGCACGCGCGCCGCGCTCCTGCTGACCGTGACGCTCGGCACGGTTCCCGTGCTCGCCCGCCTCGCCGGCGAGGTCCGCGACGCCCAACGAGCGCGCGGCGCCCGCGCCAGCCTGCGCACCTTCGTCGTCCCGTTCCTCGTCGTCTCGCTCAAGCACGCCGACCAGCTCGGCGACGCCCTCGCCGCCCGGGGCACGTGATGAGGCCGGAGCGCCCCCGCGTCTTCGGGCCGGTGGTGGATGCCGAGACCCGCTGCATCCACTACTCCACACCCTTGGACGTCATCGCGATCAGGTTCCGCTGCTGCGGCGAGTTCTACCCCTGCCACCTCTGTCACGCGGATACCGTCGACCATCCGGCCGCGCAGTGGGAAGCCGGCGCAAAGCACGAGCGGGCTGTGCTCTGCGGCGTCTGTGGGTACGTGCTGACGATTGAGGAGTATGCAGGCGTGGAGACCTGCCCGTCGTGTGCCACGCGATTCAACCCCGGGTGCAAGCTGCATTGGGAACTGTATTTCAGTCGGCGCCACATACGAAGACAAGTACGGGCAGCCGCTAAAGCCAGGTGTCTGACTGTCCTCAATCAGCGGAGCGCCTCGACCCGTGACCGCTGAGCGACGGCCGCAAGCCGCTGCGGGAGGCTGGGGAAGGGGCCGTCGTACGCATCTGCAAGGAATAGGCGGACGAGGGCCCCATCGACTCGTACGGTGAAGTCCGGCAGAACCCGGGTGACGCCCTCGACAACGACGATGCGTCTGGGCAGTCCGTCGCGCTCTTCGTCGGAGAGCTCACCGAGCGCCGGGAAGACAATGCCGAGCATGAACTTCCGCATTGCGGCCTCCTCGTCGATGCCACGCAGAGAGAACCGCCACCCCTCAGCCCACCGTTCGAGGAGGCCCTGCGCCTGGGGGTCGCGCAGGTCGCCGCCATCTCCGATGTTGAGGATGATGTCGCCGCAGTTTGGAACGATACGGCGGTCGTGCACCACGTCGTCTTCCCAACTGGCAGTGGCGTCGAAATGGATGCGGCGAATGCGGTTCATATGTCTCTCCGGATCGGCCGTTGCCCGTTGCAACGGCGTCAAGGAGGTACATGCACGGTTAAGGGTGCAGTTCTGTGACACTTCGTCGCGAAATTCCCAATGATCTGGAGTTTGGTTGGGACGTAACAATCGCTATTTGGGGACGTGAACGTACTCGTATGGCCATCCGACGATGTCCTGCAATCGGGCCCGTTGGAACGGGTTCAGATCTGTCGCGCTCTGCTGCTGTTCGATCCACGCGAGGTGCGCGGCAGTCACGCCCTCGTCAGGCGCCTCAGGTAGTTGGCCGAGGAGGTAGGCCAGCCGGCCGACCTGAATGCTCATCGCCGCCCATCGCTCCGGCTCGTCGGTCGGTTTCACGCCGTCAATGAAGACCGCGTCGAATGCCTCGAAGAACTCGAGTGACGCGCGTTCGTCCGCGGTCAGGCTGGCTTCGGGCCGCAGCAGCAGCGAACCGAACTCAAGTGCCTTGCACAGCGACGGGGATGAGAAAGTCTCCATACCCGCTCCATGCGCGGGCCGTGTCCGGGCGAGTGCCCTCTCTCCCGACACAGCTGTGCGCACGATGATTTCCGAGCGCAGGCCGCCTGGTGAGCCTCCGCCATGGCGTGCGAAGGTAGCATCGCACCGCACGTCACCACACGCCACGTGACGTGCCGTTCAACCCACCGCGCATAGGAGGCGTATGTACGTCCCGCCTGTTCGCCATGACCGTAAGTACTTTGTCAGCCTCGCACTGCACGAGGCCGTCCAACGCCATCTCCATGAAGACCCGGAGCGGGTCATTGAGCTGGGTGTTGCTGGAGCGCTGCACGTGCGCCCTCATTCGCGCGGAGGCGCTCGCGATCTCGTCGATGAGTGGATCACCCTTCTCCAGTCCCGAGACATCGAATCGATCGATGCAGTCTTGACCGGCGACGACGAGCATGCAGTTGAGATGCGGAACATCGCAGTGTTCTTGGGTGTGCTCTCCGAAGAGGAGCGTCGATCCGTGCTCGACGAGGTGTATCGCCGCGCGGAGTACGCGAAATGATCCGCTCCGAGCTCGAGCACGCGATCCGCGCGGCGGCACGGATCATGCAAGCCAACAGCATCATCGTCATTGGGAGCCAGAGCATTCTCGGCACATGGAGCGAGGACGAACTCCCACCGTTGGTCACCGCGTCTCCCGAGGTGGACATGATGCCGCTGAGCGACGACGACAGTGAGGCGCTCGCGCGCCGCCTGGATATCGCTGGAGAGTGGAGCGCTTTCCATCAGGCCCATGGGTTCTACATCGACGGTGTAGGTCGTTCCACCGCGACCCTCCCGGGCGGCTGGGAAGAACGACTCGTGGACGTCGAGGCCGTCGACTTCGACGGCGTGCGTTCCTTCGGTCTGTGCCTGGATCCGCACGACTTGTGTGTCGCGAAGGTCGTCGCGCATCGAGAGAAGGACCGGGCGTTCGTGGATGCCCTCATCGTGGCCGGGCTGATCGACCCGGAGGTACTTCTCGAGCGACTTACGGTCACCGAGCGCATCGACGGGATCTCACTGGACTACGCGTACGGCTGGCTCCTTGACCGCGTTGGAGCCAATGCGAGCACAACCGCTTCTCAGGGTCCCACCCGGTCGCCCGGGTGGGAGCAGCCGCGTGACCAGCGGGGACGCTTCGAGCCAGTTCCGCAGAGCGAACCAGAGATTTCGCTCTAGCAAGAAGCGACGGCTGGATTCCCAGACTCGATGCGGGGCGACCTTACGTCACCAGCTACAGCCCGGCGTCGGCGAGCAACTCTGCGACCGTGATGTTGAGGATGCGCGCGATCCCACTCAGCGTCGACATCTTCGGGTTCGACGGTCCGGGCCGATCTGTCGCCCCCGACCCCTTCCCGAACTCGATGAGCTGGAGCTGATTCTTCGTGATTCCCGCTTGGAAGGCCAACGACTCCTGAGACAGCCCGCGCTCGGTGCGGAAGCGCCGGACACTCGTCCCCAGCCGGGTCGCGCTCTCCTGATCCCACATCGTTTTCGAGCATCCCTGTTGGACATGTCTAACAACACCCTACGGGTACGGCCTGATGCAGATGCAACGCGATGGCGCAATCAGACACGCCTACCGTCGCACCTCACACTCGCGACACGTCGGCGCGGGAGGGGAAGCTCGGCTCCTACCGCCACGAGGGTCAGCGCAGGGTGGGGAGACGCGTGTCGTTGACGGCGCGCGTGAGCGCGTCCGACCACATGAACGTCATCACTTCGATGCGCCTGACAACCCGGAGAGACCCCGGCAGGCGGTGCCGGAGATCCTGGAGCAGCGCGTCCGCAACGAGGCGCTCGATCGCGCGACTCGCCGTGGTCGGGCTGACGCCCGCGCGCACCGCGACCGCGCGTGCACTTGGCAACCCCTCCTCAGCATGCAGCAGCGCTGCCAAGATTCGCAGTTCCGTCGAACTGCGCTCGGAGCGGGGAGTAACACCGCGCATGGCGATCAGCGCATCGACAACCTCGACCGGGACCGACCTCGAGTAGCCCCGACCGACACGCGGAACACCGGCCGCGTCAAGGAGGGTGTGCGCGGTCGGCAGGGACACGCCGAGGCGGCGCGACAACTCGACGGTCGAGATGGTGTCCATTTTCTTATTCTAGCTGGAACGTGACAAATCCCAGGTTGATCGTGCTTTTCATGCGGACGTGGTCAACATGCAATGCCGAGCCGCTCCCTTAAGGAGGGGTACCGCCTCACAAGAAGCGGGCCCCACAGGAAGACCAGCGCATGAAAAGCACGAACCACGTTCGCTCGCTCCGGCAAAGAGCTGCCGGACGTATTCCCAGATGCCGTTCACTCCCGTTGACGGTCCGCGGAAGCCCGGCACATCTGTTCGACGACCGAGGGCGCTTCCACCGGACCACCCATGAAGTGCAGGAAGTCGTCCAGCTTCCAGGCCACCGACACATTCAATCCCTTGTTATCCATACGCCCCTTATGCGCGGCACACAGAAAGAACACACACCATGACTGAAACCATCTACCTCCGCGGTAACCCGAAGTTCGCCAGCGAAGACGTGAACGATTTCTTCGAGCAGTTCGGATACGGACGGCCGGTGTCACCCAACGACGTAAACGGGCACATCACCGCCGTCGTCGTCGATGGCAACTTTGTCGGCGCCGCGTACGCTGCGGCAGCAACCTCGATCGTCGATGACCTCTTCTTCGCCGGCCGAGGAATGGAGGGCGTGCTCGCAGCTCTCCACGTCCACGCGCTCGAGGCCCTCGCTCTGCTGCCGGAGCATCGTGGAAACGGTCATGCCGCCGCTCTGGTCGAGTCGATCGCCGCCCACGCGCGCGACGACTTCGGCGCGGACCACCTGCTCACCCGCATCGACCGCGATGACCACGCCGGCGAGCAGTGGTGGACCCGCCGGCAGTTCCGGGTCTGCGCCGCGGACGAGGCTCTCGCGGTGAACGGCGTCCCGCTCTCGCGGGCAGACGGTTACCTCGACTCCTGGCGGCCCCTCACCGCAACGCCGCGTACGGAGCTCACCGTCGTGCCCGCGGCCCCGGCGCTGCCTGGCTCGAGCCGCGGCGGCTACTGAGGGTGAGCGCCGCACCGCAGTTTGCGGCCTGATGCAGGAAGGCTAGAGCCGCCGGTCGACCCGGCGGCTCTAGCCGTTCCGGTACCCCGACGCGGTCCACTCGACCGAGTTGCTCCGCACCCAACAATGCCCTATCTGTACGGCCTGACTAATATGGTCTAGGATCGACGTCCGGAACTTCTGCGTCTGAGCGGAGGGGGCGGGCATGTCTGCTGTTTTCAGTCCAGCGACCGCGGCGGTCGAGGTGCGGAGTCGCCGCCGACGTCGATATGCGGGCGCGGATCTATCGCATCTCCTCCGTGCATCTGTGCTGGCGCCACATCTGCAACCGCGTCGTTGCGGGTGCTCATGGTGGCGATGACCGCGAGGGAAGTGGCCACCACGTTCGACCTGCCCGACACGTCTGTGGTCGTCGCGGGCGACTGGCATGGCAACCAGGACTGGATCGGACTTGCCCTTCCTGCGGTTGCGCGCGCCGGCGTCCGGACAATGCTCCACCTCGGCGACTTCGGATTCTGGCCAGGAGAGAGCAATCACCTGCTGAAGTCCGTGGACTATTGGGCGTCCCGCAAGCGCGGACATCCCGGCGTTGACCGGATCCTTGTCACCCCTGGCAACCATGAGGATTGGGGCGACCTCGATCGCGTGTTCGCCGAGGCGCCAGGATCCGTGGTGCGAGTCAGCGATCGCGTGTGGGTGCTGCCTCGCGGCTTCCGGTTCACGATCGGAAACCGCAGCTTCCTCAGCTTCGGTGGTGCGGCCAGCATCGACTTCGCCGCCAGGGCGGCCGGCAAGACCTGGTGGCTGAGCGAGATCGCGACGGTTGTGGAGGCGGAGCAGGCCGCGTCCAGCGGCGACGTCGATGTGCTGCTCACCCATGATGTGGGCCGCGTCCCAGGCTTCCGGGTAAGGAAGACAATCGCGCGCCGGGCCGGCGATTGGAGTCCGACCGCGGACGTGTACGCCACCTACAGTCGCTACCTCGTGGACTCAGTGGTGTCGGGCACCAACCCACGGGTGCATCTGCACGGGCATTACCACGTGCGCGATTCGGCCACGGAGGCACTGCGAGGGACCGAGCTTGTTCAGGTGGAATCGCTCGCCATGGATGGTCAGCCGGGCAACATGGTCGTGCTCGATCTCGTCATCATGTCCGCTACGGACCTCGACCCATGGCGACGCGTGCCAGCGCTGTAGCAGCGAAGCTCTACCCGGGCCGCGCTCAGCGCAGCGGCGGCCTTGCCTGCGCCCGCGCCGGCGCCTGCGGTGCGAAGTCAGGCTTCTGCGGTGAGTCAGCGTCCGCCCAGGACGCGAGATACGCAGACATCTGTCTCGCGATGAACGGGAAATGCCCTGCCCAGAACGCAAGGTCGGTGTACGTGGCGGTCGTCTCGCCTCGCAGCACTCGACGCTGGCGGTCCACACTCAACCCCGGAGCGTCAGGAACCGAGGCGAGGAACTCAGCCGGCGTCACCCCGCGAATCCCAAGGGCGTCGCGAATCCACCGCGCCAGGAAGTGCTGCAGGATCGCCGCGCGATACCTGGGGTCAGCCGGATCGACACCCTCGGCCGGTTCGATCGAGCGGCTCACCTTCCCGAAAGCGCCTCGCTGCGCCACCATCGTGCGCGGCTCAAACGCCATCCCAGCCCGATACGCCACGTGCTCATTCCCCCCTTGGCCACTGCCCTCCGGTGCGGATATTCCAGTTTGCGATGAGATTTTCTCGTTTGTGCTGAATTCTAGCCGTACTCGGCCTGCTGCTGGCCGGCGGGGCGCACAGGAGAAGGCGTGAGTAATGAAACCAACCTCCTGTACATCAACCGCATCGTCCGCTGGGGCGACACCGACTGGGCGCGTAGCTTCGCCGAACTCCTCATCCAGTTCGTCGGCCTGTTCCGTGACCCGAACCTCCCGCGCAAGGTCAGCAAGGCGCTCGCCCGCTGCAGTTACGCCACCCTCCCGCCTGCTGCACGCGCGCTCATCCTGACCAGGCCGCTGACGGACGATCCCATGGACGACCCGGCTGTCGACAGCTTCATCCGCGACGCGGTCACGCTCGCGGCGCCGCACACCGCGTACGCCGCGAACCTGTTGATGACGCGCACGTCCCACTTCGTTGTCTGGTGCGTGCGCGATCAGGGCTGGCCGCTGGATGCGGAGGTGATCTGGAGTGTCCGCGCGATCAACCTCTACGTCACGACCGCCCATGAAGGCCTGTCTGAAGGCACACGCCGCAACTACCGCGCGCTGCTGACTCGCATCAGCGAAGTCCTCCTGCCCGACCAGTACCCGGAGCGCGTGACACCCCTGAGCCACAAGCATTCCGCGGAGCCTTATACGCGGGACGAGATGGAGGCCTTCCGAGAGTGGGCAGGAAACCAGCTCACGCCGCAGAAGCTCGATCGGGCAATGCTGATGCTGATCCTCTGCGCCGGCGCCGGTGTGCGTCCGAACGAAATCCCGCTCATCCGCCACGAGCACGTCACTGTCGACGATGCCGGCATCGTCATCGTTGTTCACTCCGAGGACGTTCCGCGGGAGGTGCCGCTGCTCGCGGAGTGGGAAGAGTGGATGATCGCCATCCTCGAGCGACGCCCTCGCGAAGAGTCGTTGTGGGGCCCGGTGAACCGACGCACCACCCACAACCTCACCTCCAGCTTCACCGAAAGGTCGCACGGGCACCCTCCGCGGGCGGACCGGCTTCGTCAGACCTGGCTCCAGCACCACCTCGCCGCCGGGGTGCCGATGAAGGACCTATTCCGCGCGGCCGGGCAGAAGAAGATGAACCACCTGCCCGAACTCCTCGAGCACATCGAGTACCGCGACCGCGCGGACTTCCGCCGCATCTTCCGTTCGGAGGAGAACGCGTGACCCCGCAGCAGGAAGCCGCGGCGGAGCTGTTCGACAACCGCATGCAGGAAGCCACCGGCTACACCCTCGAACAGTACGAACGGGTCCGCGCCGTCGGCCCGACCTCCCTTGCGCACGTGCAGCTGTACGGTCGCCTCGTCGACGAGTCCGGTGCCGTCGAGGCGATCGAGAAGTGGGCGGCCGAAGACCGCAAGTCGAACGCGGGCCGCAAACCCCACATCCCCTTCCGTGCACTCCTCATCCTTCATCTCATGCACACCGATGCCGGCAGCAACCGCTACCACGACGTCGCCAAGACGCTGTTCGCTCGGCTCACCCCCGAGACGTTCACCTACCTCGGCATCACGGTCACCGACGGCACCCAGCAGGAGTGGTACATCCGCTACTGGCGCTCCCTGAACCGCCTCCTCGCGCTCACCAGCCCGTGGGACGTCCCTCGAAACACGTTCCTCAGTGCGGAGGCCTACCGGCGAGCGCTCGATACCTACAACCAGGAGCGGCGCGACCGGATGGACGAACTCATGAACCGCCTCCTCCACGCTTCAGTGCGGCGGCTGCCCGCTGCGATCCGCGAAACCTATCGCGGGAACATCGCCCTGGACGCGACCCTCATCCCCATCACCGGGCGCCCCAACCCCCGAGTCACCAACCTCGATCGCGAGCGTTTCAACCTTGATGCGATGAGCGGCCCCTACACGCGCGACGGCAACCACCAAGGCAAGGGAAAGCGCAAGGATGAGGCCGGCTGGGAAGCTGAGACCGTCGTCACCGTCCCGAACGCCCCCGGGCAGTCGGACAGCTTCCCGGTCCTCACGACCGGAATCACGCTCCATGTCCCCGGGAAAATAAAACACGCTCCCCTCATCGTGGTGAAGTTTCACGCACAGCTCTTCGACGAGCGCGGGTATCTGATGGTCGACCGTGCCTACAACGGCCTAAAGCCCCACCGGTTCCAGAACCCCACCCGCATGATGGGGTTCCGCAACCTCTATAACTTCAAGTACCAGAAGAAGGCCACAAGTGGAAAGCAGGGCGCGATCGAAGACGCGATCCTCGTCGACGGCTGCCTTTACGTGAAGTGGATGCCCGAAGCGCTCATCAACGCCAGCATCGACTTCAAGGCCCGCCGCATCGACGAAGACACCTACAACGCGCGACTCGCCGCCAGAACCCCGTACCGTCTCAAGGAGCACGGACGTCCGGACCACGAGGGCCGGCAACGGTTCACCTACCCCGATGTCAGCAAGCTGATGTGCCTCGACCCCGCCACCGGCAAGCCGGTCAAGCCCCGGCTCACCTCAGGCAGCATCACCCTGCACCCGGACAGCCGGGAGTCCATGACGATCATCAAGAACCTGCAGGCACACGAATTCCGCAGCAAGAAGTGGACAGAGTGGTACCACCTGCGCAGCCACGTCGAAGGCAACAACCGGTACGTGAAGGACGACGCACACGCCAACCTCGGCGCCGCCGACAAGCGCCGCCCGCGCGGCTATGCCTTCCAGGCCCTCGCCGTCGGCGCCGCAGTCGCTGTGTCCAACATGCGCCGCATCGTCACGTTCCTTACGGACGCCGCGAAGCAGGTGCTCACGACCAAGCAGCTTCGCGCCCGTCGCCGGCGCGACGAACACGGCAACCGCCTCGAGCACCCCTCGACGGCCACGCAGCTGCAGATGTAGCGCAAGCGTCCACCCCGAACAGAACACAAACTCGAGCAGCCCCGAAAGGGGCTACTCGTGTTGGGTCGGTGGGTGGCGAGCGCCGATCTGTGGCCAGAAGCGACCAACTCCGGGCGAAAACGAAGGAGCCGGTCGGAGGTTTTGACCTCCGACCGGCTACTTTCCGCAATTTAGTGAGAACCGCTGCTCGTATTAACGAACAGGGCCCGCTGTGCGCGAGGGGGGAGTTGAACCCCCACGCCCTTTCGGGCACTGGCACCTGAAGCCAGCGCGTCTGCCTATTCCGCCACTCGCGCGAGCCGCGGCATCCGGAGATCCCGCGAAACTCAACTTCCCGAGGATATCATGCGTCGCGGCCCCTTCCGAACTCTCCTGTCCGGGGGCGCGGTCCATGACGGGTACAGCCTGTGCAATTAGCATGTAGCAACCGGCACCCCCCCTCTAGAGGAGCTCCGTGGGACTACTTGACAGCTTCGAGAAAGGTCTGGAGCGCGCAGTCAACAGCGCGTTCGCCAAGACCTTCCGCAGCGGCATTCAGCCTGTCGAGATCGCATCGGCCCTGCGCAGCGAACTCGACAAGAAGGCGGCAGTCGTCAGCCGCGACCGCATCCTCGCGCCGAACACGTTCACGGTGCGCCTGTCACCCGCCGACGACGACCGCATCTCGGCTCTCGGCGACGCGCTCCTGCACGAGCTCGACACGCTCGTCCATGCGCACGCCAAAGCACAGGGGTACTCGTTCGCGGGGCCGGTGACGATCGCGATCCGCCGCGACGAGGAGCTGTCGACCGGCACTCTTCGCGTCGAGTCGTCGACGGCGCAGGGCGGCCGCGTCTCGTGGCGCGGCGTCGTGGACGTCGAAGGACGCCGCATCCCGCTGACGAAGTCGCGCACGGTCATCGGCCGCGGCAGCGACGCCGACATCACGGTCGCCGACTCGGGCACCAGCCGCAAGCACGTCGAGATCCTGTGGGACGGCGAGCGCGCGATGGTGCGCGACCTGGGCTCGACGAACGGCACGATGCTCGACGGCCGCAAAGTGACCGAGGCGGCCCTGCCACCGGACTCCACGGTGCGCATCGGCCGCACCGACATCGTGTTCCGCGTCGTCGCACAGGCGAGCGCGCCGCGGCCCGCAGCATCCGTCGACGATGCCACACGAGCGTTCGACGCGCAGGAGAGGGGCCCGCTGGCATGAGCGAGCTCACCCTGCTGCTGCTGCGCATCGGCTTCCTGGTGCTGCTGTGGGCGTTCGTCTTCGCCGTCGTCTACTCGCTGCGCGCCGACCTGTTCGGCGTGAAGGTGAGGCGGATGCCGGATGCTGCGGCCGCCGCAGCGGCCGCGCCCATGGCGTCGGGTGCCGCCGCCTCGTCCGTGACCGCGCCCGTCGCTCCGGCAGTCCCTGCCCCCGCCGCCAAGCCCGGCGGACCCGCCACGACCGCCACCGCGTCGCGCATCGTCATCACGAGCGGACCCAAGACCGGGCTCGAGCTCCCGCTGGGCAACGAGCCGCTCACGATCGGCCGCTCGAGCGAGTCGGGACTCGTCGTCCGCGACGACTACACGTCGAGCCACCACGCACGCCTGGTGCTGTGGGGCGACCAGTGGATGATCCAGGATCTCGACTCGACGAACGGCACCTGGCACGACGGTGTGCGTGTGACGGCCCCGGTCCCCGTGAACCTCGGCGCCCCGATCAAGGTCGGCGCGACGACGTTCGAGCTGCGGAAGTAGCGGGCGGACCCCTCGCACATGGTCTTCCAGGGCTCGAGCGCCGCGATCTCGCACACCGGCAAGGTGCGCTCCAACAACCAGGACTCCGGGTACGCCGGCTCGAACCTGTTCGTCGTGGCCGACGGCATGGGCGGTCACGCCGGTGGCGATGTCGCGTCGAGCCTTGCGATCTCGCGCCTGGAGGGCCTGGACCGCCCGTTCGACTCGACCGCCGAGGCGGAGCGGGCCCTGCGCGATGCGATCTCGGATGCCGCGGTCGACCTCGTCGACACGGTCGGCGTCAGGCCGGAGCTGGCCGGCATGGGCACCACGGTCAGCGCGCTCATCATGGTGGACGACTACGCCGTGATCGCCCATATCGGCGACTCGCGCATCTACCTGTTCCGCGACGGTGCCCTCACGCAGATCACCACAGACCACACTTTCGTGCAGCGCCTCGTCGACTCGGGCCGTATCACCCCCGAAGAGGCGCGTTACCACCCGCGCCGCTCGGTGCTCATGCGCGTGCTCGGCGACATGGACACCGATCCCGAGCTCGACACGTTCATCATGCCGACGCAGCCCGGCGATCGCTGGCTGCTGTGCTCGGACGGCCTGTCGGGCGTTGTCGACGACCCGCACACCTCCAAGGCGCTCGGGCTGGGTCTCGCCCCGGGCCGCACGGCCGACAACCTGCTCAAGCAGGCCCTGGACGGCGGCGCCCCCGACAACGTCACGATCGTCATCGTCGACGTCGGCGGACAGCATCCGCTCTTCTCGGGGACCCCCACCATCGTGGGCTCCGCGTCGAACCCGGTCGGCGTCGAGGTGCCCGCGGCCGCGCCGCGGCGCTCGAGCTGGCTGCACCCGAACCGCCAGGCGGCGAACGAGCCGACGCACTTCGAGCCGGCGCCTGAGTTCCTCGAGGAGCTCATCGAGGAGGACCGGCGACGGGCGCGTCGCCGCCGCATCGGCTGGATCGCCGGCGTCGCGCTCGTGCTCGCGATCATCGCCGGGGCCACATGGATCGGCTACCAGTGGACGCAGACGCGGTACTACGTCGGCGCCGACGAGGACACCGTCGTCATATACCAGGGCGTGCAGCAGAGCATCGGGCCGATCTCGCTGTCGACCCCCTACGAAGACACCGGGATCCCCCTCGATTCGCTCTCGGACTTCGCCCGTGCGACCGTGGAGCAGACCATCTCGGCGAACTCCCTGTCGCACGCACGGCAGATCGTGTCGGGAATCAGCGACCTGGCGGGAGGCGGCGGATGAGCACATCCACGGGCACGCCCACCGAAGCCGTCTCGACCGACACCGCCGTGGTGCGGGCGCTGCGCCGCATCCGGGTTCCGCAGACGCAGCGCAATCGCGAGCTGGCTCTCCTGATCTTCGCGTTCGCGATCAACGGCGCGGCGATCGCGCTGGTGCAGCTCGGCTCCGAGGGCGTGATCGACTGGACGTTCCTCGTCTACTGCGGCGGCCTCACCGCGCTCGTGATCGCGCTGCACATCCTGCTGCGCCTGCGCGCCCGCGCGGCCGATCCGTTCGTGGTGCCGATCGCGACGCTCCTCACCGGGCTGGGCCTCGCGATGATCTACCGGCTCGACCTCTACTGGGAGCGCCACGGGTGGGACGCGTTCTCGACGCGGCAGCTCGCGTGGGCGGCGATCGCCCTGGTCGCGGCGATCCTCGTGGTGATGTTCCTCAAGAACTACCGCGTGCTGTTCCGGTACACGTACATCTTCGGGTTCGTCGGCATCGTTCTGCTGATCCTGCCGGTGATCCCCGGTCTCAGCGGCGGGGGCAACGCGGATGTCTGGGTCGACCTCGGCATCTTCACGTTCCAGCCCGGCGAGCTCGCGAAGATCGCGCTCGGCATCTTCTTCGCCGGCTACCTCGTCCGCACACGCGAGAGCCTGACCTCGACGGGAACCCGCTTCCTCGGCATGACCTGGCCGCGCGCCCGCGAGCTCGGGCCGCTGCTGGTGATCTGGCTCGTGTCGCTCGGCATCATCGTGCTGCAGCGCGACCTCGGAACCGGTGTGCTCATCTTCGGCATGTTCGTCGCGATGCTCTACGTCGCAACGGGAAAGACCAGCTGGGTGCTCATCGGCGTCGTGCTCGCGGTATCGGGTGCGTTCCTCGCGTCGCGGATCCTGCCGTACGTCGGCGCGCGGTTCGACAACTGGCTCGACGCGTTCAACCCCGAGCTGATGGACAACTCGAGCTACCAGCTCGTCAACGGCATCTTCGGCATGGCGAACGGCGGCCTGCTCGGCACCGGCCTCGGCCAGGGGCGGCCGTACCTCACGCCGGTCGCCGAGAGCGACTACATCCTTCCGGCGCTCGGCGAGGAGCTCGGTCTCATCGGGGTCTTCGCGATCCTGTGCCTGTACATGGTGTTCACGAGCCGCGGCATCCGCATCGGTCTCGCGGGGCAGGACGACTTCGGCAAGCTCCTCGCGACCGGCCTGTCGTTCACGATCGCGCTGCAGGTGTTCATCATGGTCGGCGGCGTCACCCGCCTCATCCCGCTCACCGGACTCACGACACCGTTCCTCGCGGCCGGCGGTTCATCCCTCGTGGCGAACTGGATCATCGTCGCCCTGCTGCTGCGCATCTCGGATGCCGTCCGCAGCCGACCGAGGGTGGTGATCGGCTGACATGACGAAGGAGCTCCGCCGGCTCAGCATCCTGATGCTGATCATGTTCCTCGCGCTGTTCGGATCGACGAGCTGGATCCAGGTGATCCAGACCGACGAGCTCGCGGCGAACCCCGCGAACCGCCGTGCGCTGTACGACTCGTACGAGGTGCAGCGCGGATCGATCATCGCGAGCGGCTCGGCCATCGCGTCGTCGGTGCCGTCCGGCGACCTCTACAGCTGGCAGCGCGTGTACACAGATGCCGACATGTGGGCGCCGGTCACCGGCTACATCAATCCCGCCCTGAACTCGGCGACCGGCATCGAGCAGGCCATGAACCAGGAGCTCAGCGGCACGGCGGGATCGCAGTTCCTGTCGCGCGTGGAGCGCATCTTCACCGGGCAGCCGCCGCGCGGATCGAACGTCGTGCTCTCACTGGACGCCGACGTGCAGCGGGCGGCCTACGAGGCCCTGGGCGACCTGCAAGGCGGGATCATCGCGATCGAGCCGTCGACCGGCCGCATCCTGGCGATGGTGACAAGCCCCAGCTACGACACGAACGTGCTGGCCTCGCATGCCACCGGCGAGGTGAACGCCGCGTACGACGCGCTCGTCGCCGACCCCGGCAAGCCGCTGTCGAACCGTGCGATCGCGGGCGATCTCAATCCGCCGGGCTCGACGTTCAAGCTCGTCGTCGCCTCCGCGGCCCTCGCGTCGGGCGACTACACGCCCCAGTCGACGCTGCCGAACCCCGCGACCTACCAGCTGCCGCAGTCGTCGAGCGTGGTGCACAACGCGAGTGGCGGCACGTGCGGCGGCGGCGACACCGTCACCCTCGCCGACGCGCTGCGGCTGAGCTGCAACATCCCGTTCGCGGAGCTCGCGGTTCAGCTCGGCGACACCGCGATCCGCGAAGAGGCCGAGAAGTACGGTTTCAACCTGTCGTTCGAGCTGCCGCTCATCTCCACGCCGTCGGGCTACCCCCGGACCATCCAGGACGACGCGCAGACCGCCCTGAGCGGCTTCGGCCAGGGTCAGGTCACGGCGACGCCCCTGCAGATGGCGATGGTGTCGGCCGGCATCGCGAACGGCGGGATCGTGATGAACCCTCGCATGGTGGATCGCGTGATCGGCCCGGATCTGTCCGTTCAGAAGACCTTCGACGACAGTGAATTCGGGCGTGCCCTCGACACGGCCCTCGCCGACGAGCTGGTGGCGATGATGGTCGCCAATGTCAGTGACGGTGCTGCGTCGGGTGCAAGAATAGACGGGGTCGACGTGGCCGGAAAGACGGGTACCGCGGAGAACACGGGCGATGAGCCGTACACCCTCTGGTTCACCGGGTTCGCACCCGCCGACAACCCCGAGGTCGCCGTCGCCGTGGTCGTCGAGGACGGCGGCAGGCAAGGACAATCGGGCAGCGGCAACACCATCGCCGCTCCTATCGCGAAGAAGGTCATGGAGGCGGTGCTGGGACGATGAGACCGACGCAGGGCGTGACCTTCGGCGGCCGATACGAACTCGATTCGCGGATAGCGATCGGCGGCATGGGCGAGGTCTGGGAGGCGACCGACCACGTCATCGGACGAACCGTCGCCATCAAGATCCTCAAAGACGAGTACATGGGCGATCCGGGCTTCCTGGAGCGCTTCCGCGCCGAGGCCCGCCACGCGGCGCTGGTCAACCACGAGGGCATCGCCAGCGTGTTCGACTACGGCGAGGAGAACGGCAGTGCCTTCCTCGTGATGGAGCTCGTCCCCGGCGAGGCGCTGTCGACGATCCTCGAGCGCGACGGGTCTCTGTCGACCGACAAGACGCTCGACATCGTCGCCCAGACGTCCGCCGCACTGCAGGCCGCGCACGCGGCGGGCCTCGTGCACCGCGACATCAAGCCCGGGAACCTCCTCATCACGCCCGACGGGCGTGTGAAGATCACCGACTTCGGCATCGCGCGCATCGCCGACCAGGTGCCGCTGACCGCCACCGGCCAGGTCATGGGCACCGTGCAGTACCTGTCGCCCGAGCAGGCGTCAGGACACCCGGCGTCGCCGGCCACCGACATCTACTCGCTCGGCATCGTCGCGTACGAGTGCCTCGCGGGCAAGCGTCCGTTCACGGGCGAGTCGCAGGTCGCGATCGCGATGGCGCAGATCAACGAGCAGCCGCCCGCGCTGCCCGCGACGGTCGCCGTCCCGGTGCAGAACCTCGTCATGGCGATGATCGCCAAGAAGCCCGAGGAGCGACCCGCCTCGGCTGCCGCCGTCGCGCGCGCCGCCACGGCGCTGCGCCGCGGAGACGTCGCTGCCGCCGCCGCAGCCGTACCGGCGATCGCGGGCGCGGCCGCCGCCGGCGACGCGGCGACCCAGCTGCTCGCCTCCGGCTCCGACACGTCCGCGGCGACCCGCATCATGCCGGCCCCGGGCGAGGAGGTCGCCGAAGAGACGACCGAGAAGAAGAAGCGCAGCCCGTGGACGTGGCCGCTGATCGCGCTCATCGCGCTGCTGCTGCTCGTGCTGATCGGAACGATCTGGGCCGTCGTCGCGAACTCGGGCAACGAGCCGGAGCCCGACCCGACGAAGACGTCCGCGTCGCCGTCCGCGACGCCGACGAACACCCCGACGCCGACGCCCACCACGGCGAACGTCGTCGCGGACGACTACGTCGGCCAGGACTGCGCCACCGCGTCGGCCGCGCTCGACGCGCTCGGCCTCGGGGCGAGCTGCGTGGAAGGCAACGCGGCTCCGGATGAGGGCAGTGTGGGCAAGATCTACAGCGTCTCGCCGACGGGCAACGTGCCGAAGGGCACGATCATCGAGCTGACGGCGTACGCGGGGCAGACCCCGATGCCGGAGCCCTCGACCCCGACGTTCCAGGGATCGCCGGCGACGGTGGAGCCCGGCGGAACCCTGACGGTGATGTGGGACGGCTACACGTGCCCGTCCGGCACCGGCTCGGTGAGCTCCTACACCTTCGCGGTCCAGAACGGCACGATCCAGAACGGCCCGAACTTCCCGCAGAACGCGCGCAACGCGACGGTGACGGCGGGCGACACGGCCGGTCAGACGGTGATCGTCACGTATACCGTCACCTGCAGCGGCGGCACGGCAGGCAACCGCACGTCGGGCGCGTCCGGCGAGGCGACGGTGCTGATCGAGGCCGCGGCCCCGATCCCGACGCCCACGCCGTGAGCTTGGCTGAGTGAGTCCTCCGAGCGGGTCGTACGGCACGTGCGACCCGCTCAGGCTCGGCTAATGTGGCTGATGTTCCAGGCAGGGAGTGACCGTGACAGCTGAGCCGCGCGTGCTTTCGGGGCGCTATCGCATCGATGAGCCGATCGGCCGGGGCGGCATGGCGAGCGTCTACCGCGGGTACGACCTCACGCTCGGCCGCGAGGTCGCGATCAAGATCCTCGACCGCGAGCTCGCCGACGACAACGCGTTCCGCACGCGGTTCCGCCTCGAGGCGCAGGCGGCCTCCCGCATGGCCCACCCGACCATCGTCCGCGTCTACGACGCCGGCGAGGACTCTCTGACCGCTCCCGACGGCACCGTGCGCCCGGTGCCCTTCATCGTCATGGAGCTCGTCAAGGGCCGGCTCCTCAAAGAGATCATCGCGGCGGGACCCGTCCCGGTGACGGATGCCGTCCGCTACGTCGACGGGATCCTCGAGGCCCTCGAGTACTCGCACCGGGCCGGTGTGGTGCACCGCGACATCAAGCCGGGCAACGTCATGGTGACCGACGCCGGACAGGTGAAGGTCATGGACTTCGGCATCGCGCGCGCGGTGTCGGACTCGTCGTCGACGGTCGCCGAGACGACCCAGATCCTCGGCACCGCCGCATACTTCTCGCCCGAGCAGGCCAAGGGCGAGCCGGTCGACGCCCGCGCCGACGTGTACTCGACGGGCGTCGTGCTGTACGAGCTTCTCACCGGGCGCCAGCCGTTCCGCGGCGAGTCGCCCGTCGCGGTCGCGTACCAGCACGTCAGCGAGGCACCGGTGCCGCCGTCCGAGGTGAACGACACCGTGCCACGGGCGCTCGACACCGTCGCGCTGCGCGCCCTCGCCAAGGACCCGTTCCAGCGCTACCAGGACGCCGCAGGCTTCCGCGAGGCGCTCGACGCGACGGTCGACGGCCGACAGCCCTCCAAGCGCCAGGTCGGGGCCCTCACGAGCGAGCTGTACGGGCCGAACCCGCGGCAGGCCGCCGAGACCGCGCGGTCGCTGCGTCAGCTGAGCACCGACACCACGATGAAGCGCACACAAGCCGGCCCGCCGGTGGCGTGGATCTGGGCCGGCGTGGCACTGCTGGGCGTGCTGCTCATCTCTCTGCTGTTCTGGGTGCTCACGATCCAGCCGCGCGACGACCTCCCGGGCAACGTCCGCGAGGTGCCGGACGTGTCGGGCATGACCTACGAGCGGGCGAACGACACCCTCGCCGAGTCGGACCTCCGCGCGATCCGCGTCGACGAGGAGAGCACCGACGTCGCGGCGGGCAACGTCATCCGCACCGATCCCGAGGCGGGGACCTCGGTCACGCCCGAGCAGCAGGTGAAGGTCTACGTGTCGACCGGACAGCAGATGTCTACGGTCCCGACGCTGACCGGCCTCGGACAGGATGCCGCGACCTCGGCCATCACCGGCGCGGGGCTGCAGCTGGGCACCGTCACTCAGCAGAACGACAAGGATCTCGCGGCGGGCACGGTGATCTCGAGCGACCCCGTCGACGGGGCGAGCGTGCCCACCGGGGCGATGGTGAATCTCGTGGTCGCCTCCGGCCGCGTGGCCATCAACGACGTGCGCGGCTACACCGTCGATGCGGCGACCCGGGAGCTCGAGAGCCTCGGCCTCACGGTCATCCCGGCGGAAGACCCGAACTGTGCGGGCTCCACCCCGCCGACGGTGTCGTCGCAGTCCCTCACTCCGGGGGACGTCCCGGTCCACTCCGAGATCACGCTGACCTACTGCACGGGAGCCTGACCCGCCGGCTCACCGCCCGGGGGCTCGGCGCCGCGGGCTCAGCGCAGCGCCGCGGGACGCGGCATCCGTGTATCCGATCGATGCGAGCCAGTTGCCGAGCAGACGGTAGCCGCCCTCGGTGAGCACGCTCTCAGGGTGGAACTGCACCCCGAGGATGGGCGCGGTGCGATGGGAGACGCCCATGATCACCCCGCTCGCCGTGCGGCTCGTGACGACGAGGTCATCGGAGAGCGTCTCGGGCACGATCGCGAGGGAGTGGTATCGCGTGGCTGAGAAGGGGTCGGGCAGTCCGGTGTACAGGGGTGAGCTGTCGTGGTGCACGAGCGACGTCATGCCGTGCATGAGCTCTGGCGCGTGATCGACGGTGGCTCCGAACGCCTCGCCGATCGCCTGGTGGCCGAGACACACGCCGAGGAGAGGGATGCCGCCGGCCGCTGCGGCGCGGACCACCTCGATCGACGCGCCGGCGTCGGCGGGGGCACCGGGTCCGGGTGAGACGAGGACGGCTGGCCGGCCTGCGATGTCCCGCGACGGATCCGCGAGGGCATCCGCCTCGACGAGATCGGTGTCGGCGCCGAGTTCGTGAAGGTACCCGATCAGGGTGTGCACGAAGCTGTCGTGATTGTCGACGACGAGGATCGGCGCCGACGAGGAGGGGTCGGTCACGACGAGGGCGTCGGCGTGGACGCCGCGGGGAGGGTGACGGTGACCTCCTGCGGGTTCACGAACTGGCTCACCCACGGGAACACGTAGAAGAGGAGTCCGTACAGCACCGCGGCGATCAGCACGAGCAGGATGAGGACCCTCACCCACCACGGGCCGGGGAGGATCCGCCACAGACCCGCGTACATCAGGCCACCGCCTGGAGCGAGGCCGGTTCTTCGCCGCTGGCGGAGCGGGGCGTGAACGACTCGAACACGCCGTACGCCACGATGCGCTCGGTCATGGCGTACATCGGGCTGCAGCTCGTGAGCGTGATGTAGGCCGTTCCTGCGGGGACGTCCATCGCCTGGGGGACGGGAAGGAGCACCTCGACCTCATTCGGCTTGACGTATTGGAGCGTGCGGAAGCGGTACGTGTACCAGCCCTCCTGCGTCTCGACGACGATCGCGTCGCCGACGTGCAGATCGGCGATGCGGTTGAAGGGCTTGCCCCACGTGGTGCGGTGAGCGGCGAGGGCGAAGTTGCCCGCTTCGCCCGGCATCTTCGTGCCGGGGTAATGACCGATGCCGATCGGGTCGAGGGTGCGGGCGCGCGTGACGCCGCCGGCCATCGGCACGGCGTAGTCCGCGCCGAACCGGGGGATCCGCATGATGGCGAAGGTCTGTCCGTCGGCGGGTTCGGCGAGCACAGGCGGCGGCGCGGTGACGGGCGCGACCTCGGGGTCGGTGCCGGCGTCGGTCGGCGCGGGCTCGGGAGTCTGCTCCTCGTACTGCGCCTGCCACTCCTGCGACAGCTCCGTGCCCTCGGCGTTGCGCTCAGCGCCGTAGATGAGGTCGCCCACCCAGAGCTGCCACACGACGTAGAGGAGCACGATGACGCCGGCGGTGATGAGGACCTCGCCGATGACGCCGACGACGGACGTGCGCCGACGCGGGGTTCGAGTCCCGCGGGCAGCTCGCCCCTGACCGGAAAGCGCGTCATCCACAGGTGGATTCTAGTCAGGGCGGGCTGTGGCGCGGCTGGCAGTTAGACTCTTGAGCATGGCACGACCCGGCAAAGACGACGACTCGCTCGTCGAGCGCGCAGAAGGCGAAGCCGCACCCAACCCGGTGTGGTTCAAGCCGATCATGATCGGACTGATGCTCATCGGTCTGGTGTGGATCCTCGTCTTCTACCTGAGCGGCATGGCGTTCCCGATCCCCGACATCGGGGCATGGAACCTCGTGATCGGCTTCGGCATCGCCTTCATCGGCTTCCTGATGACGACGCGCTGGCGGTAGCGACACTTCGAAAGAGAAACCCCGGTCTACGGCGACCGGGGTTTTTCCGTGCCCGGATGCTGCGGATCCGGCCGATCCGGAGTTGTTAACAAGTCTGTTAACACCTGTGAATTACACCGGTGTCATTCTCCCCAGGGTGTGGATGAACCTGTGGATAACTCTGTTCAGAGGATGATGAGCGCGGGGAAGAAGACCGGCACGAACAGGAGAGCCACGAGCCCCGCGCCGACCGCGACGAGCAGCCCGATCTGCAGCCCGCGCTGGCGGACCGCACGCGTGCGCGTGTAGATGAATGCGACGAGCAGACCGACGACGAGTCCACCGACGTGCGCCTGCCACGACACGTTGAATCCGGGGATGAACCCGATCACGAGGTTGATTCCGAGCACGAGGGCGATACCGGCGATGTTCGCGCCGATGTGCCGGCCGATCACGAGGAGCGCCCCGAAGAGGCCGAAGATGGCACCGGATGCCCCGACCACGGGCGTCGTGAACGACAGGAGCGTCACGGCGACCGACCCGCCGAGCGCGCTCAGGAGGTAGAGGGTGAGGAACCGCCCGCGGCCGAGGAGCGGCTCGAGGCTGCGTCCGATCATCCACAGGGCGAGCATGTTGAGTCCCACATGCCAGATGCCCGAGTGAACGAGGGCAACGGTGAGCAGACGCCAGGGCTGGGAGGTGCCCCGGAACTCGGGGTAGAGCAGCGGCGCCCAGTAGTACAGCGCGTCCTGGACGGCGCCGCCGAAGCCGCCGGGGATGAGCGTGAGCAGGAAGACGAAGGCCGTGATCGCGATGATCGAGTAGGTCACGATGGGCCGGCCGGCCGACGCCGACACCGCACGGGGGCGCGACCACCGCCGTTCGGCCTTCTTCTGTGCCGGCGACTGAGCCTTCTGCTGGTCGCGGAGGCACTCCGGACAGATGACCCCGACGGCGCCCTGAGTCTGGCATTCCGGGCAGATCGTGCGCAGGCACCGCTGGCACAGCACGAAGCTCTGCCGGTCGGGATGCCGGTAGCAGAAGTTGTCGCGGTTGCGCTGGAATTCCTGCGTGCTCACGAGGGACCCGTCTCTGTCTCGCCTGGGCTCAGGGATGCGGATGGCCCGGGGCGGCGGTCGCCGCCCCGGGCCCGGTGACGCTCGCGCTCAGACCGCGGCGACGTCGATCGACTCGATGACGACGGGCTCGACCGGGCGGTCGCCGGCGGCGGTCGGCACCTCGGCGATCGTGTCGACGACGGCCTTGGAGGCGTCGTCGACGACCTCGCCGAAGATCGTGTGCTTGCCCTGCAGCCATTCCGGGCCGCGGCCGCCCTGGCCGGGGACGGTGATGAAGAACTGCGAGCCGTTGGTGCCCTCGGGCTGGCCGGTGATCGCGTTGCGGCGCAGGCCCGCGTTCGCCATGGCGAGCTTGTAGGGAGCGGTGAAGGTGAGTTCGCCGCTGATCTCGTCGTTGAAGTTGTAGCCCGGACCGCCCACGCCCTGCCCGAGGGGGTCGCCGCCCTGGATCATGAAGCCCGAGATGATGCGGTGGAAGATGACGTCCTTGTACAGCGGGCCCTCGCCCGGCTGGCCGGTCGCCGGGTGCGTCCACGCCTGCGAACCGTCGGACAGGCCGATGAAGTTCTGCACGGTGCGAGGAGCCTGGTCGCCGAACAGGTTGACGACGATGTCGCCGTAGTTGGTGTGGATCGTTGCAACAGCAGTGTGAAGCGGCATGTCTACATTGTCTCAGAGTTCCCTGCAACCCCTCCCGTCTCAGCGGTGGTCTGGCAAGATGAAGAGACCGACATCCCCACGATAGGGAGGGCAAACCGTGAGCCTCAGCCGCAAGCGCAAGAAGGAACTCGAGAAGCTGCAGAAGCAGGCCGGAAACCTCTGGGAGGCCCAGCAGGTTCTGGTCGGAGAGGCCGCGACCGTCGCCCGTGAGGCGAGCCGTCAGCTCGGTCACTTCGGTCGCGAGCAGGTCAAGCCGCAGGTCCAGGCCGGCTACGACAAGTACGCCGCCCCCTATGTCGACAAGGGCAAGAAGGTCGTCAACACCACGGTCATCCCGGCCGCCGGCGCCGTGGTCGGCTCCGCGCTGTCGGTGTGGGACGCGGCCAACGAGCAGCGCTCGCGCCTGGCGAATGGCCGCGGCATCAGCCTTCCGTCCTCGTGGGCCAAGGCGGCCCCTGTTCCGGCGAAGAAGGGCATCGGGGCGGGCGGCGTGATCGCCATCATCCTCGGCGTCGCCGCCGCGGTCGGCGTGCTGTACGCCGCGTGGCAGACGCTGCGTGCCGACGACGAACTCTGGGTCGCGGACGACCCGCTGCGCGCACCGGATGCCTGATCCCGCTACGGGTGAGGCCCTGGCCGGCGTCGACCGCGTCCGCGCGGCGGCGGCGGAGCGTGGCCTCGAGGTCGAGATCCGGGAGCGTCCGGCGGCGAACAGCCTGCCGGAGGCTGCCGCGATCCTCGGCATCCCGCCGTCGGGCATCGTGAAGACGCTCGTCGTCAAGCGCAGCGACGACACCTACCTGTTCGCCCTGATCCCGGGCGATCGCGCGATCTCCTGGCCGAAACTGCGCGCCATCGTCGGGGTAAACAAGCTCCAGCTGCCGGATCCGGCGCGCGCCCTCGCGGCCACGGGCTACGAGCGGGGCACCATCGTGCCGCTCGGCAGCACGCACGACTGGCCGATCTACGCCGACGCCGAGATCGTGGGTCAGCGCATCGCGATGGGGGCTGGCGCCCACGGGTACAGCATGTTCGTCGACGCCGACGCCCTCATCGCCGCCTACGGCGCGACGGTCGCCGACATCTCGCAGCCCATCGACTGACGGCATCCGTCTCCCTCAGTCCGCCGGCGGCACTTCGATCCCCGCCATGTCGAGGGCGATGTCGACGAGCTTGACGCGTTGCAGCGCGCGGACCTCGGGGAGCGCGAACCATTCGGCGCGATCCGTGGAGCCGTCCGTCTCATTGCGGAGGCGCCCGCCGGTGATGCGGGCACGGTAGACGATGCGCAGCGTGTGAAGCGGGAGGTCCGCGCCGGGCTTGAGGCGGCGTCCTGGCGGGATCACACGGGAATGGATGCCGAGGAGCCCATCGATCTCGACGCGGTAGCCGGTCTCTTCCCTGACCTCGCGGCGCGCGGCGCTCTCGGGGTCCTCGCCGGGCTCGAGGCCGCCACCGGGCATCGTCCAAGCGGCGCGGCGGCCCTCGTTCCAGTGCGCGAGCAGGATGCGATCGTGGTCGTCCACGATCACCGCGTACGCCGCGACGCGCAGGTCCATGCTTCACCCTAACTGCGCGGGGCTCAGGGGAGAACGCAGAAGCCGGTCCCTCTCGGAACCGGCTTCGTGTCTGTGGAGCCTAGGAGATTCGAACTCCTGACATCCTGCTTGCAAAGCAGGCGCTCTACCAACTGAGCTAAGGCCCCGGGGCTTACGGTGGGGCTACCAGGACTTGAACCTGGGACCTCTTCATTATCAGTGAAGCGCTCTAACCGCCTGAGCTATAGCCCCGTTTGACTGCGGAAACTGCGCTCCGCAACCTCCAAGACTTTACCCGACGATTCCGGATTTCACGAATCGGGCTGGTTGACTGGGACCGTGACAGAGATCTCCCATCCTGATGAGCCGCACGACGTCCGGCTTGGGGAGCGCCTCAACTGGCTCCGGGCCGGCGTTCTGGGCGCGAACGACGGCATCGTCTCGGTCGCGGCGCTGGTCGTCGGTGTCGCGGGCGCGACGACCGACACCGCCGCGCTGTTCACTGCCGGCATCGCCGGCCTCGTCGGCGGAGCCATCTCGATGGCGCTGGGCGAGTACGTCTCGGTGAGCAGTCAGCGCGACTCGGAGCGGGCGCTGATCGCCAAGGAGCGCGGCGAGCTGCGCGATATGCCCGAGGAGGAGCTCGACGAGCTCACCCAGCTCTACCGCGACCGTGGCCTGTCGGATTCGACGGCGCGTCAGGTCGCCCTCGAGCTGACCGCGCACGACGCGCTGTCGGCCCACCTGGAGGTCGAGCTGCACATCGACCAGAACGACCTGGTGAACCCGTGGCACGCGGCGATCTCGTCAGCCGTCTCGTTCACGCTCGGTGCCCTGCTGCCGTTCCTCGCCATCCTGCTCCCGCCGCCCGAGTGGCGCGTGCCCGTCACCTTCGTGGCGGTGCTCATCGCTCTGGCCGTCACGGGCACCGTCTCCGCGCACCTCGGCGGAGCTCCCAAGGGGCGCGCCGCGATCCGCCTCGTCATCGGCGGCGCGCTCGCCCTCGTCGCGACCTGGCTCATCGGCACGCTGCTCGGGACCACGGTGGTCTGACCCGCAGACGCCGAGCGCCGGCATCCGGGATCGAATCCACGGGTGCCGGCGCTCGGGCGTCGTGCGTCAGTTCGAGGTGAAGCCGACCAGCAGGCCGCCCGTGACCTTGACCGCGAGGTTGTAGATGCCCGCGATCACGGCGCCGAGCACCGTCACGACCACGAGGTTCAGGATGGCGACGACGGCCGAGAAGGCCAGCACCTGCGGGAAGCTCACGAACTGCGACAGCAGGATGCTGCCGTCGGAGAAGCTCGAGAAGAACTCGTCGGCCTTCGCGATCAGACCGGTGGTCTGCACCACCAGGAAGACCATCACGAAGGCGACGACCGTCACCACCGCGATGGCGATCGCAGCGAGGAAGGACAGCTTGACCGCGGACCAGAAGTCCACGTACACCAGGCGCAGGCGAACCTGCTTCGCGCTGGTCTTGTGACTCGATTTCTTGGCGAGCTTGTCGGCTACCGTGCTCATGCGTCAGTGCTCTCTTCGGGGGTCTCGGGGGAGGCATCCGATCCGAGGGTGTCCGTCGACTGGGGGGGCTCGGACGACGGTGCTGCGTCGGCGCCGTCGGTGGCTGCATCCTCGGATTCTTCTGCGAGGCCCCGTTCGCCGTTGCGCGCGATCGCGATGATGCGATCGTCGTCGCTGGAGCGGGCGAACACGACTCCCATCGTGTCTCGACCCTTGGCGGGGACCTCGGCCACGGCAGAGCGTACCACCTTGCCGCTGGCAAGAACCACCAAGACCTCGTCGTCCTCGGAGACGATGAGACCGCCAGCGAGATCGCCGCGATCCTCGCTCAGCTTGGCCACCTTGATGCCCAGCCCGCCGCGATTCTGCATGCGGTACTGATCGACCGCGGTGCGCTTCGCGTAGCCGCCTTCGGTCACGACGAAGACGTATCCGTCGTCGGCCGCGACGGACGCCGACAGCAGGCTGTCGCCGGCGCGGAAGTCCATTCCCTTCACGCCGGAGGTCGAGCGGCCCATCGGGCGGAGCGCCGAATCGGTCGCCGAGAAGCGCAGCGACATGCCGTGGCGGCTGATGAGGAGGATGTCGTCGCCCTCATCGACCAGCAACGCGCTGACGACCTCGTCGTCGGGCCCGGACTCGGCCTCGTCACCCTCGTCGGGCACCTGCCCGCGGAGCTTGATGGCGATGATGCCGCCCTGACGGTTCGTGTCGTACTCGGTGAGACGCGTCTTCTTGACCAGGCCGCTGCGGGTCGCGAGCACGAGGTACGTCGCGACCGAGTAGTCCCGGATGTCGAGGATCTGGGCGATCTCTTCATCGGGCTGCAGCGCCAGAAGGTTGGCGACGTGCTGGCCCTTCGCGTCGCGCCCGGCCTCCGGAACCTCGTATGCCTTCGAGCGGTACACGCGGCCCTTGTTCGTGAAGAACAGCAGCCAGTGGTGCGTCGTGGTGACGAAGAAGTGCTCGACCACGTCGTCGGCGCGCAGCTGCGCACCCTTGACGCCCTTGCCGCCGCGGTGCTGCTGGCGGTAATTGTCGCTGCGCGTGCGCTTGATGTAGCCGGCGCGTGTGACCGAGATGACCATCTCCTCTTCGGGGATCAGGTCTTCCATCGACATGTCGCCGTCGAATCCGTGGAGGATGTGCGTGCGGCGCTCGTCGCCGAACTTGTCGACGATCGCCGTGAGCTCCTCGCGGATGATGTCGCGCTGGCGCTGCGGCGTGGCCAGGATCTCTTTGTAGTCGGCGATCTGAAGTTCGAGCTCGGCGGCCTCGTCGATGATCTTCTGCCGCTCGAGAGCCGCGAGACGGCGCAGCTGCAGCTGGAGGATCGCGTCGGCCTGAGCTTCGTCGACGTCCAGGAGCTTCTGCAGGCCCTCGTTCGCCTCCTGGGCGTTCGGCGACCGGCGGATGAGTGCGATGACCTCGTCGAGCGCGTCGAGCGCCTTCAGGTAGCCGCGCAGGATGTGCATGCGCTCTTCGGCCTTGCGCAGGCGGAAGCTGGTGCGGCGGACGATGACCTCGATCTGGTGCTCGAGCCACAGCGTGACGAAACCATCGAGCGACAGCGTGCGCGGCACGTTGTCGACGATCGCGAGCATGTTGGCGCCGAAGTTCTCCTGCAGCTGAGTGTGCTTGTACAGGTTGTTCAGCACGACCTTGGCGACGGCGTCCCGCTTCAGCACCACCACGAGGCGCTGACCGGTGCGGTCCGAGGTCTCGTCACGGATGTCGGCGATGCCGGTGATCTTGCCGTCGCGCGCGAGGTCGCCGATCTTGACCGCGAGGTTGTCGGGGTTGACCTGGTACGGCAGCTCGGTGATGACGAGGCAGGTGCGGCCCTGGATCTCTTCGATCGACACGACGGCGCGCATCGTGATCGAGCCGCGGCCGGTGCGGTACGCCTCGCGGATGCCCTTCGTGCCGAGGATCTGCGCACCGGTCGGGAAGTCCGGACCGGGGATGCGCTCCATCAGCGCCTCGAGCAGCTCTTCGCGCGACGCCTCCGGGTGCTCGAGCGCCCACAGCGCGCCGGCGGACACCTCGCGGAGGTTGTGCGGCGGGATGTTGGTCGCCATGCCGACCGCGATGCCGACGGAGCCGTTGACGAGCAGGTTCGGGAAGCGCGCCGGGAGAACGGACGGCTCCTGGGTCTGACCGTCGTAGTTGTCGTGGAAGTCGACGGTCTCTTCTTCGATGTCGCGCACCATCTCGAGCGCGAGCTGAGCCATCTTCGTCTCGGTGTACCGCGGTGCGGCGGCGCCCATGTTGCCGGGCGAGCCGAAGTTGCCCTGACCCTGCGCGAGCGGGTAGCGCAGCGACCACGGCTGAACGAGACGGACGAGGGCGTCGTAGATCGCGGTGTCACCGTGCGGGTGGTACTGACCCATGACTTCGCCGACGACGCGCGCGCACTTCGAGAACGACTTGTCGGGACGGAACCCGCCGTCGTACATGCCGTAGATCACGCGGCGGTGCACCGGCTTCAGGCCGTCGCGCACGTCGGGGAGCGCGCGGCCGATGATGACGGCCATCGCGTAGTCCAGGTAGCTGCGCTGCATCTCGAGCTGCAGGTCCACCTGGTCGATGCGGCCGTGGTCGTGCTCGGCGTTCACGTCGGGACGTTCGTCTTCTGCCATGTTCTTCTATCTCGTCTTCTTTGTGAACCTCGGTGTCTGTACCCGTCGCAGGGTCAGATGTCGAGGAAGCGGACGTCCTTGGCGTTGCGCTGGATGAACGTTCGGCGCGACTCGACGTCCTCGCCCATCAGCACCGAGAAGATCTCGTCCGCGGCCGCCGCGTCGTCGATGGTCACCTGGCGGAGTGTGCGGGTGGAGTGGTCCATCGTGGTCTCCCACAGCTCCTTGGCGTTCATCTCGCCCAGACCCTTGTAGCGCTGGATGCCCTCCTTGGGGATCCGCTTGCCGTTGGCAAGGCCGTCGGCGAGCAGCGCGTCGCGCTCCTTGTCGGAGTAGACGTACTCGTGCGCGGAGTTGGTCCACTTGAGGCGGTAGAGCGGCGGCATCGCGAGGTACACGAAGCCGGCCTCGATGAGCCCGCGCATGTAGCGGAACAGCATGGTGAGCAGCAGTGTGGTGATGTGCTGGCCATCGACGTCGGCATCCGCCATCAGCACGATCTTGTGATAGCGGGCCTTGTCGATGTCGAAGTCCTCGCCGATGCCCGTGCCGAAGGCCTGGATCATCGCCTGCACTTCACGGTTGCCGAGCGCCTTGTCCAGACGCGCGCGCTCGACGTTCAGGATCTTGCCGCGCAGCGCCAGGATCGCCTGGGTGTGCGGGTCACGGCCCTGCACTGCGGAGCCGCCGGCCGAATCGCCCTCGACGAGGAAGATCTCGCTGATCGACGGGTCCTTGCTGGTGCAGTCCTTGAGCTTGTCGGGCATCGCCGCCGACTCGAACACGCTCTTGCGGCGCGCGGTCTCGCGCGCCTTGCGGGCCGCCATACGCGCGGTGGCGGCGTCGATGGCCTTCGTGATGACGCGCTTGGACTGCACCGGGTTGCGGTCGAGCCAGTCGGCGAGCTGGTCGCCGACGACCTTCTGCACGAACGCCTTCGCCTCGGTGTTGCCGAGCTTCGTCTTGGTCTGGCCCTCGAACTGCGGCTCGGAGAGCTTGACCGAGATCACGGCGGTGAGACCCTCGCGGATGTCGTCGCCGGTGAGGTTGTCGTCCTTCTCCTTGAGGAGACTCTTTTCGCGCGCGTACGCGTTGATGCGGGTGGTCAGCGCCGCACGGAAGCCCTCCTCGTGAGTGCCGCCCTCGTGCGTGTTGATCGTGTTGGCGAACGTGAACACGTTCTCGGTGTAGCTCGAGGTCCACTGCATCGCGAGCTCGAGGGAGATGTGGCGGACCGTGTCCTCCGACTCGATCTCGATGATCTCGTCGTTCACGACGTCGGCGTGACGCACCTTGTTGAGGTACTCGACGTAGTCGACGAGACCACGCTCGTAGTAGAAGTCGTCGAACGGCTGACGCTCCTCAGAGCCTCCGCCCTCGGCATCCGTCACATATGTCGACGAGGGACGCTCGTCGGACAGCGTGATGCGCAGCCCCTTGTTGAGGAACGCCGTCTGCTGGAACCGCGTGCGCAGCGTGTCGTAGTCGAAGTTCACCGACTCGAAGATGGTGTCATCGGGCCAGAACTGGATGATCGTTCCGGTCTCTTCGGTCGGCTCGCCCTTCGCGAGTGGCGCCTGCGGCTGCCCGCCGTCGCGGTAGGACTGACGCCAGACGTGCCCCTGACGCTTCACCTCCACCTCGAGGCGCGTCGACAGCGCGTTCACGACCGACGAACCGACGCCGTGGAGACCGCCCGACACCGCATACCCGCCGCCGCCGAACTTTCCGCCGGCGTGAAGCACGGTCAGAACGACCTCGACGGTCGACTTGCCCTCGGTGCGGTGGATGTCGACGGGGATGCCGCGGCCGTTGTCGACGCAGCGGATGCCGCCGTCGGGCAGGATCGTCACGTTGATCGTGTCGCAATAGCCGGCGAGGGCCTCGTCGACGGAGTTGTCGACGATCTCGTAGACGAGGTGGTGGAGACCGCGCTCACCGGTCGAGCCGATGTACATGCCGGGGCGCTTGCGGACGGCCTCGAGGCCCTCGAGCACCTGGATGGCGTCTGCCCCGTAATCGCTGGGAGTTCCGTTGGGAGCCGGAGCGGGCGTTTCGGGTTCCTCGGAAACGTTATCGGGGTTGTCAGACGTCATCTTCGCGAGGGCTCCAAATCCTTCGACACGGGCCCTGACAGTCTATCGGGTAACGGCCCGATCACAGCGCTCTACGCCCCTGTAAGGGGAGAAAAATCGCCTGGATGCCTCCCGACGTGGCTTATCCGTAGGTATCGCGCGGACCGCGCCCTGGAATCGTTCTGGGACCCCATTTCCAGGAGGGGACGTCCGGCCCGATGAAGCGGACCGCGTTCACCCCGGCCTCCGGGTACCGGCGGACGATCTCAGAGAGGATCTGCGCGCGCATCAGCTGGAGCTGCTTCGCCCACGCCGTCGAGTCGGCCTGGATGGTGAGCGTCCCGTCCGAGAACGCGACCGGCCGGGTGTGCTTCGCGGTGTCGTCGCCTGCCACTTGATCCCACGCCCGGACGACGTCCTCCCGCGCGAGCTGGGGGTCCCAGCCGGCCTCACGGGTCAGGTCTGCGAGCACATCGCCGACGCCGCGAGGGTCGCGCCCCGGCGCGAACGGGATGTTCTCGTCGTCCTGGGTGCGGCGGCGGCGCTTGCGATACGACCGGGCGGAGGGCTCGAGTCCGCGCAGGCGCAGGTATGTCGCGATCGTCTCCGGGACAGCCGTGCGATCAAGGGGTGCGGGCTTCGGCTGCTCACCGGGGTCAGGCATCCGCCGCCTCCGGCTCGACGGGAGCGACGATGCGACCGGCCTCGACGCGCACCATCCGCGCGCGGAGCTCCCCGGGCACGTCGCCCTCGACCGCGGCGGTGACCACGACCTGCTCGTAGTCGGCCGCCAGGTGCGCCAGGCGCGCGCGGCGGTCGGTGTCGAGTTCGGCGAAGACGTCGTCGAGGATGAGCACGGGGTCGCCGAGGCGCGACTCCGCTCGCAGCAGCTGCGCCGACGCGAGCCGAAGCGAGAGCGCGACCGACCACGACTCGCCGTGCGATGCGTACCCCTTGACCGGAAGGCCGCGGATCCGCAGCAGGAGGTCGTCGCGGTGCGGTCCGACCAGCGTGAGCCCGCGCTCGAGCTCGGACGTGCGCTTCGCCGCCAGCGCCTGACGGAAGAGCTCCGCGATACGGGTGGTCGGGGCATCCGTCCTCGCGGTCTCAGCCGCGTGGCCCGGCGTCGAACCGGCCCCCGAATCGCCGTCTTCGCCGGTGTCGGCGCCCGCGACCGAGAGCGCCCACTCGATCTCGGGGTTGTGATCGGCCCCCGCGATGGCCGTATAGGCGGCCGCGAGCGGGGTCGCGAGGTCGGTCGCGAGGGCGAGGCGTGCGGCGATCAGCTGGGTGCCGAGCGAGACGAGCTTCTCGTCCCACACGTCGAGCGTCGAGAGCGCGTCGCCGCGGACGCCGCGCGCCTTCGCCGACTTGAGCAGTGCGGTGCGCTGCTTGAGCACGCGGTCGTAGTCCGCGATGACCCCGGCCATGCGGGGAGTGCGCTGCACCAGGAGCTGATCGGCGAAGCGCCGGCGCGCGGACGGGTCCCCGCGCACGATCTGCAGATCTTCGGGAGCGAAGAGGACCACCTGCGCGTAGCGGGGGAGCTCTGCCGGTTTCACCGGTGCCCCGTTGACCCGCGCTTTGTTCGAACCCTGCCGGTTCACCTGCGCTTCGAGCTGGACGCGACGCTCGCCATGGGCCAATCGCGCACGGATGATCGCGGCATCTGCCCCGTCACGCACCATCGGCGCGTCGTTCGAGACCCGGTGCGAGCCGAGGGTCGCGAAGAAGCCGATGGCCTCGGCGAGATTCGTCTTGCCCTGACCGTTGCGGCCGACGAAGACGTTCGGACCGGGCCCGAGCTCGACGTCGGCGGCCGCGTAGTTGCGGAAGTCGACGAGACTCAGATGCTCCACGATCACCGGACAAGCCTAGTGACGGGCTCCGACGACGGACCGATCAGCGCAGGAGCAGGTTCGGCTGCAGCAGGTAGCGGAACGAGTCCGAGCCGGCGCGGTCGACCGAGGTCTGCGGCGTGATGAGCACGGGGCTCAGCTTGTTCGCGTTGTCGCTCGAGGTGAACGTGATGCGCACGAACTCGCTCTTCACGGCGCCGAGCGACTCGAGCAGGTACTGGGGGTTGAGACCCAGGGTGACTTCGTCGCCGCCGAGCAGCGTCGCGTCGACGGACTCGGTGGCGCGAGCCTGCTCGGTGCCCGAGGCATCCATCGACACGCTGTCGGCCGTGAAGGTGAAACGCAGCGGGGCCGAACGGTCGAGGACGAGCGACACACGGCGCACGGCCTCGGCGAGCTCGGCCGTGTTGACGACCGCGTGGTGCTCGGTCTGCTCGGGGAACAGGCGCCGAACCGGCGGGAAGTTTCCCTTGATGAGCAACGACGTGACGGTCTTGTTCCCGGCGGTGAAGGCGATGATCTCGCGGTCCCCCGAGCCGGAGAATGCGATCGAGATGTCGGCGCCGTGCGCGAACGTCTTGCCGACCTCTGTCAGGGTGCGTGCGGGGACGAGTGCGGTGGTCGACTCATCGCTCGCTGTGCTGCCGCCGTCCCAGGGGATCTCGCGGAGCGCGACGCGATAGCGGTCGGTGGCGACGAGGCTGAGGGTCGTGCCCGAGACCTCGAGCTGCACGCCGGTGAGCACCGGGGTGACGTCGTCGCGCGAGGCGGCGAATGCGACCTGTGCGATCGCCGTGGCGAAATCCTCGGAGGGGACGAGGCCGGAGTCGCCTGTCACCTCGGGGATCGCGGGGTACTCCTGCACCGGCATCGAGGCGAGGGTGAAGCGCGCGGAGCCGCAGGTGAGCAGGATCCCGCCGTCTTCGTCGACCTCGATCTGGATCGGCGCGTTCGGCAGACGGCTGGCGATGTCGGAGAGCAGCCGGCCGTGGACGAGGATCGTGCCCGGTTCGTCGACGGTGGCCTCGATCGTGGTGCGCGCGGACGCTTCGTAATCGAACGCGGCGAGCGAGAGGCCTTCGGCGGATGCCTCGATCAGCACGCCCGCGAGGATCGGCTGTGGGTTGCGCTGCGGCAGGAGTTTGACGACGAACGATACGGCTTCGCTGAACACATCGCGATTGACGTGGAACTTCACGAACGCTCCCTCTGCAGCGGGCCCTTCGACTGCGGGCTCGGGGTTCTCATGCTAGTGCCAGCCTCGGAGATTGCCAGTCCGCTTCTCGTCTCGGGGCTCGTCCACCGCAAAGGTGATCGGACGGGTTTCATCACAAAGATTTCTTGTCATGGTGTTAACGGCTGTGGAAACTGTGGACAACTGTCGCGTTGCCAGTCGAGAGACGGAAACCACACTCTTGTGAGTTGTGGAGATGCTCCGGAGAGCGATCGGAAAGACGAATGACAGAGCCTGTGGATTCCGCAATCCATCCACAGGTCTCCCCCGCTCGTTCACAGCAGTTTCCGCAGCTTGGGAGAGTTATCCACAGGTTTTCCACACTGTGAAGAACCGGAATCTTGGCCCCTGCTGCCCACGCGTGTCAAGAACTTCTTGAGGCATATGCGACGAGGGGCCAGCGCGCCGTGACGCACTGGCCCCTCGTCGGGTGTAGAGGACGGTTCAGCGACCGTTGCGGCCGAGCTGGGCGGTGATCTCGGTCACCTGGTTGTAGATGGAGCGACGCTCCTTCATGAGCTCGCTGATCTTCTTGTACGCGTACATCACGGTCGTGTGGTCGCGGTTGCCGAACAGCTGCCCGATCTTGGGCAGCGACAGGCTCGTGCGCTCGCGACACAGATACATCGCGATCTGACGCGCCGTGGCGACCGACTGCGACCGGCTCGACCCGTAGAGGTCGTCCACGGTGAGCTTGAAGTAGGCCGCGGTCGCTGTGATGATGTCGGTCGGAGAGATGACGTTGGCGTCGTCCTGGTCGACGATGTCGCGCAGCACCGTCTGGGCGAGCGACATGTCCAAGGTCGAGCGGTTGAGACTCGCGAACGCCGAGACGCGGATGAGTGCGCCCTCGAGCTCGCGGATGTTGCTCGACACGACGGTCGCGATGTACTCCATGACCTCGTCGGGGATGTGGAGTCTCTCGGACTGCGCCTTCTTGCGGAGGATCGCGATACGCGTCTCCAGATCGGGCGCCTGCACGTCGGTGATGAGGCCCCATTCGAACCGGCTGCGCATGCGGTCCTCGAAGCCGGTGAGGTGCTTCGGGGGCACGTCGCTCGTGATCACGACCTGCTTGTCGTGATCGTGCAGCTGATTGAACGTGTGGAAGAAGGCTTCCTGCGTCTCGGCGCGTCCCTGCAGGAACTGGATGTCGTCGATCAGGAGGATGTCGACATCGCGGTACCGCGCCTGGAACGCCGAGCCCCGGTTGTTGGCGATCGAGTTGATGAAGTCGTTGGTGAATTCCTCGCTCGACACGTAGCGCACGCGAATGCCGGCGTAGAGACTCAGCGCATAGTCGCCGATGGCATGGAGCAGGTGGGTCTTGCCCAGACCCGAGTCGCCGTAGATGAAGAGCGGGTTGTACGCCTTCGCCGGCGCCTCGGCCACCGCGACCGCCGCCGCATGGGCGAAGCGGTTGGACTGCCCGATGACGAAGTTGTCGAACGTGTACTTCGGGTTCAGTCGCGTATCGCTGCGCGAAACGGATGCTGCGTCCCCCGGCTCGTCGAGCGGCGGGCGTCCGACCGGGGGCCCGGACTGCAGGCCGACGGGCGGCGCGATCGGCGGCGCCGCGGACTGGACCGGGATGGGTGCCGTGAGGTGCGCATCCGCGAGATCCGGGTTCACGACGACACGGAAATTCGACGCGGGGTCCTGGACGTCCTGGCCGACGCGCGTGAGAGCCTCGAGGATCGGCGCGCGCATGCGCTTGGTGAACTGAGCCGCGGTCAGATCGTTGGGGACGTCGAGATAAAGCGTCCCGCCCATCACCCCCTGCGGAACTGCCAGGCTGATGAAGCCGTGCAGCTGCGGGGTGATGCGATCGTCTCGCACGAGTTCGTCCAGAACGGCCGTCCAGACCGGTACATCTGGAACTTCGTGCGGTGTCATGGCCCCCCCGGGTTGTCGATGATTCCACCGGAGGCCGCGGAAAAGTCGGTCCAGGCCTGTGGATAACTGCCGGAGCCACGCTAGTCAGGAGGCGTCGCGTGAGCAAACTCCACTGTAGAACCGGCCTGCGTGTCGGTGCCAGGGTGGATCGCCTCGCCGGTGCATAATGACACGTTCTGCGCTCGGTTTGAGTTCTCGGGCAAGTCGACGTAGCCTTAATCGGTTGACTTATGCCCTCGCGGCAGTCGCCCCTGTACACACGTCCCCGGTCTCGAGCGTCCCGGTGACACCTGATCGGAAGTAGTCCCCATGAGCAAGCGCACCTTCCAGCCCAACAACCGCCGCCGCGCCAAGAAGCACGGCTTCCGCGCCCGCATGCGCACGCGCGCCGGCCGTTCGATCCTGTCGGCTCGCCGCGCCAAGGGGCGCACCGAGCTCTCGGCCTGAGCCGAGCGGTGCTCGCGAGGCCGCACCGACTCACCCGCGGATCGGAGTACAAGGCCGTTGTCCGTCGGGGCCGTCGGTGTGCCGGAGCGCACACCATCACCTACGTGAACCGCGTCGTGACCGATGGTCCGGCGCGGTTCGGCTTCATCGTGAGCAAGCAGGTGGGCGGCGCCGTCGTGCGCAACACCGTCCGTCGCCGGCTGAAGGCGCTGTGCTTCGAGTCCATCGACTCGGTCGCGCCCGGCAGCGAGGTCGTGATCCGCGCACTGCCCAGTGCGGCATCCGCATCTTTCGATGATCTGCGCAGCGACGTCGTGAAGTGCCTCGCACGGAGGGCCGCATGAGCGTTCTTCCCGCCTACGCGTTCGGAGACGCCGAGTTCGCGGCATCCGATTCTCTGCGCAGCATCCCTCTGCTCCCCCGCAATGCGCTGCTCGCGCTGCTGCACGGCTACCGTGCCACGATCTCGCACACCTACGGCGACGTCTGCAAGTACTACCCGTCGTGCTCGGCGTACGCCGTCGGAGCGGTGCAGCAGCACGGCGCCGTCGTGGGATCGGCGCTGACCGCGGCGCGCATCGCACGCTGTCACCCTTGGGCGGTCGGCGGCGTCGATGACGTGCCGCCCCGCAAGAACTTCCGGCACGCGCTTACCCGCCACGGGTTCGTCGTGCCTGCCCCCACCGGAAAGGACTGATCCTCCACATGGATCTCTTGTCAGCCCTCGCCTCGACGCCGTCGCCTTCCGCTCCAGCGACGAACGGCGGATTCGATCTCTTCGGGATCATCCTGTGGCCGCTCAAGTGGGCCGTCGAGGCGGTGCTCGTCTTCTGGCACTGGCTCTTCACCGCGATCGGGCTCCCGCCGGCAGACGGCATCACGTGGGTGCTGGCGATCGTCGGTCTCGTGATCGTCGTGCGTTCCGCGATGATCCCTCTCTTCGTTCGGCAGATCAAGAGCCAGCGCAAGATGATGGAAATCGCTCCTGAACTGCGGAAAGTCCAGGAGAAGTACAAGGGCAAGAAGGACCAGCTGTCTCGTGAGGCCATGAGCCGCGAGACGATGGCGCTTTACAAGAAGCACGGCACGACACCGGTCTCGAGCTGCCTCCCGCTGCTCGTGCAGATGCCCGTGTTCTTCGCGCTGTTCAGTGTGCTCAACGACGTCACCAAGCACTACGCCGCCGGCACCGGTGGTGTGGGTCTGCTCAGCGCCGAGCTCACGGCGGAGTTCTACAACGCCAAGCTCTTCGGCGTCGCGTCGCTGCACGAGACGCTGATCCAGGCATGGCAAGCCGGCAACACCCCGGCGATCATCATCCTGGTCACGCTCGTCGTGCTCATGATCGCGTCGCAGTTCTTCACGCAGCTGCAGATCATCTCGAAGAACCTGTCCCCCGAGGCCAAGACCGGCCAGGCCTACCAGATGCAGCGGATCATGCTGTACATCCTGCCGCTGGGCTTCATCTTCTCGGGTATCTTCTTCCCGCTCGGCGTCGTCATCTACTGGTTCGTGTCGAACCTGTGGACGATGGGCCAGCAGTTCCTCGTCATCCGCGAGATGCCGACCCCCGGCTCCGACGCGGCCAAGGCCCGCGAGGAGCGCCTCGCGAAGAAGGGCAAGGCGATCGACGCGTCGGGCAAGGTCGTCCCGATGGAGAAGTACGTCGCCGAGCAGCAGCGCCTGTACGAAGAGGCCGAACGGGCGAAGGCCGCGGCGCCGAAGCGGCAGCAGCCTGTGAGCAAGCAGCGCGCGAAGAAGCAGGGGCAGAAGCAGCCCGGGACCGGCCAGAAGCAGGGCGGCCAGGTCCCCGGTGGGACCGATCCGGGCAAGCCCGGCACCGGCTCCGCTTCCTGAAATACCCGACCGACGTCACACCCGAGGATCACGCCATGACCACGTCCCCTGAGTACGCCCCTGTCGACACGCGAGAAGAGCGGATCCCCGCGACCGTCGCCCAGCTCGAGGAGGAAGGCGACGTCGCCGCGGACTTCATCGAGGGTCTGCTCGACATCGCGGATATCGACGGCGATCTCGATCTCGATGTGCGCGCAGGCCGCGCCTACGTGTCGGTTGAAGCGCCGTCTGGCGGATCGGTCGATCTGATCGCAGCGCCTGACACCGTTCAGGCGCTCCAGGAGCTGACGCGCATCGCGGTGCAGAATCGCACGGGTCGCTTCTCGCGCCTGATCCTCGACATCGGCGGCTCGCGCGACGCACGGCAGAACGAGTTGACCGCTCTCGTCGACCGCGCGATCGCCCGGCTGGACGACGGCGCCTCGCAGGCGTCACTGCCGGCCATGTCGAGCTACGAGCGCAAGGTCGTCCACGATATCGTCGCCGAGCGTGGCTTCGTGTCCGAGTCGTACGGCGAGGGCGCCGACCGCCACACCGTGATCCGTCGCGGCTGAGCCGCGCGTTTCACGTGAAACACTCGTGCTGAGCTTGTCGAAGTATCGATGATCGAGATCGAGCAGGAACCTGAGGCCGCCGCCGAGATCTTCGGCGACCGGATCGACGTGGCGCGGAAGTTCGCCGAAGCGCTGGGACAGCACGGCGAAGAGCGCGGGCTGATCGGCCCGCTCGAACCGCCGCGCCTCTGGTCGCGCCACATCCTCAACAGCGCGATCATCGCTCCCCTGTTCTCGGGCCGCGTCGGGGATGTGGGATCGGGCGCCGGCCTTCCCGGCCTCGTACTCGCCATCGCTCGTCCCGACGTCGAGTGGGTTCTCATCGAGCCGATGGAGCGCCGGGTCGCGTGGCTGTCGGAACAGGCCGAGGCGCTTCAACTCGACAACGTCGAGGTGCTGCGCGCACGCGCCGAGGATTGGAAACGCGGTCCTTCATTGGACGCCGTCACCGCCCGCGCCGTGAGCGCTCTGCGCACCCTGGTGCCGATCACCGCTCCCCTGGTCCGAGACGGTGGTGAGCTCATCCTCCTGAAAGGGACGAGCGCCGCGAACGAGATCGAGGCTGCCGAGAAGCAGCTCCGCAAGTTCAAGGTGACGAACCCCCGTGTCGAGGTCGTCGGCGAGGGCGTGCTCCCCGAACCGTCGCGGGTGATCCGAGCCACCGTACGCTGATGGCTGGTCTCCGATAACTTGAGTGTCGGCCGCGTTCGGGAGGATTGACCGAACGGACCCAGGCCTCCGCTGCCTCGACACCGACCCTACGGCGTCCTCGTCGTGTGGTGCTCGCAGAGCCGGCGCTCGATGGGCTCGTCGGGCACACTTCGCACCTATGGGCCGTGGGCGGCGTGATGGTGGACTCGCGATTCGTCGGGCGGGACCGGTTCTGACCGACGAATCGGGCATGTTTCACGTGAAACGGTTTCGTAGGCTGGGCCTGACTGGCGGCTCGTCTTGGCGCGACGACGGCCCGGCACTCGACGAGACATTGAGCCTCAGTTCTGCTGGTCGAGGCGGAGTTCGCAGGGATGCGCGCCGTGGTGCGACGGAGCACGGCTGAGGCGGTCTGGCGTGGCAGGTGAAGAGTTGTGTTCGCCTCGAGGATGTGTGGCACCGCGTGAACGCGTGGCGTCCGCGCTAGTCGCTGGCCCGCTGCTGCTCTGCCGAGATTGCTCGTCGGCCGGCCGTGGTCGCCTGGCGGCGGCGCACGTCTCGCGTTCACGGTCGCTCGTGCACGGACCGCCGCTGTGCCCGCGAAGCGCACGCAGACGTGCGTCCAATGCGCACTCGAACGGCGGAGGTCTGGTCCGACGCCGCGCCAGTGCGCCTCCGACCATGGAATTCCGATCAATGGCGCGCTTCATGTCGGTTACCGGCGTGATCCGCTGCCAGCCCTTCGATATCGGGTGGGAGCGCCTCCCTGACGGTCAATCCGGGCGGATGAGATGGGCGTGCCCACGTCGTCCTAGGCGGATCATCGCGAGAGCGCGCGGTCTGCTGTCGTCGTGGAGGTGCTGACACCCGGGGGCTCACACCGAAGGGAGTGACGCTCCGGTCGGAGGTGACACATGTGAGTCGAGACACATGTCACACGAGCCGGGCTCGTGGCGGGAGTGCGGGCTGGGCGGTGTGCGGTGGGCGGGGCGCGGCATCGTTCCCAGGTCTGTGCTCGCGACCCACCGGGTGTCGGGATCATCCACGTCGGCCCGGGGTTACGGACGGACGCGCGGCCAGCCGTGTCGCGACGGTCGATCGCGCCAGCAGCAACGGGACGGACGCCTCGCGGGCCGATCCTCCGGCGTTCATGCGTCCATCGGCCTCACGCTTGTCCTGCCTGACGATGTCATGGCCCTGTACGAGCAGGCGTCGGCGGCGGATCGATGGAGGATGACGGGCGTGGAGCCCGTGGGGTCTCGCGGGTGCCTGTGTGGCGCGAGCAAGTGTTTCACGTGAAGCGGTGCGCGCCGATGGGGACAGATCGCACCGGCGTCGGGCGCGCGTGGGAAACGCGGCAGCCTCGCGCGTGCACCGGCAAGCGGACGGTCACATCAGCGCGTCCCGTTCGTTGATCAGTTGACCTGTGGGCAGCTCGAATCCGATGAGGTTGTGTCCGTCTGCCGGCGCCCGTGTTCCGAATGGCCGCCGCGGCATCGGCGAAGCCGTCGGACCCACCCATGACGAAGGTGATCGGTGTGCGATCTCTGGTTCGGTCGTGCAACGCCGCGGCAGACACGATGTTGCGTCCGCAGCCGGTCTTCATGCGGTGAGCCTTGAACCCGACTTACGGATGGCATTCTGGCTTGGTGTGACGTTCCTGGGCTCCAGCACTGCAATTCTGAGATTTGACCACAAGATGGCAGGCAACCCTGCACGCTACGCGCCAGTTCCATCGTCCTCTGCGGCGGCGGACCGGTGCCGTATGTCGGTGCTCGGACCGTCCATTGCGCGTGGCGGATATCGCGGCCTGCGTCTTCACTGGAGCGGCGGGAATGGCTGAGTCGTCGCTTCCGTGCAAGCCGGATACTGGCCGGACATGAGCGCGTCAGTCCGCCGGAGCCCCTCCCCTTGGTCAATTGTCAGGACGCAGTCGCTGCATACGGGCGCGACGGTAGAGCTCCAACGCGCCGCGCAACCTCCGGACCAGTTGACACGTCGGCCGAACTCAAGTTCGTCATGCTCCCCTGTCACCTCGACTCTTGGAGTCAACCCGATCCGAGCAACCAGTCATTCACTGCACTGTCGCTGCGGTGTGTGCGGATCTTGGCTGCGAGGAGCATGGACTGCTCTCGTCTTCCGACGCCACCCTCTGAACTCGATCGACCGCACCGGCGCGGCGTCATCGATCACGTTTCACGTGAAACATGCGGCGGCGAGGAACAGACCAGAGGCGCGTTGCCGGAACGTGGCGGGGACTCCTAAGCGAGATCGCATCTGAGCTGTGTCTCACGTGTGAAGGCAGAGGAATGAGATCTCCGTTACGCGCGTCGTCGAACCCCCGGGTTTCGATGATCCCGCTTGCGGACCTGACGACAGGGGGTGCCAGTCAGCGCTCACTGCTGTCGGGCAGCGTTTGCCGTCCCGCCGCTTTATCGATGCGTCGATACCCTTCGGCCCTCAGTCGGCGCACTCTCCGCGCTGGACAGGTTGGTGGTGCTCGCCGATCGTTTCACGTGAAACATCGACGATTCGCGCGTGAATTGGTGGGCCGGATGGGAACAGGCGTTGGCGTCACGAGGAATCGTCTGCCGGATTCGGGATCGACGCTTGCGTACCGCAGTGAGAGAGCGCGGCTGGCGACGGCCGTGGGCCGGCGTCCCGAAAGCTGGCACCTGGCTCTCTGGCGGCGGACTGTCTCTTGCGCACGCCGACTTGGGCACGATGCACGGCCTACGCGGCTCCGACGACGTCGCCGGCAAGCCGGTCTAGCCCCAACCCAGCCCGGAGATCCGCTGGGTTGATGAAGATGCTCTGCACACCTCGTTGACGTTCACGAATCTACGCGGCGATTACCGATTCGGGCGGAGTACTTAGTAGTCGCAGAGCTGACCACGGGGGCTAGGGAGCGAAGATCGCTGGATGCCCGCCCCCTCTCCCCCCGACGGTTGGTCGCAGCTCCCCGAACTTCGAGAAGGGGGCCGCCCATTTGCGCTGATGATGGTTGTCACGGGCCGGATGGCCGGGCTCGAGCGTCGCTGCACAGATTTGTCGTGTTCGCATGCCGTAGGTGCCGGGAGGCGACCGTGCTGTGGGTGCGGGGCGTGGGAACGATCGCCGTAACCGTGATCTGCGCCCAATCGGGTGTGGCAGGTTGGTGTAGTCCGATGAGGACCCAGGTAACTCAAGTGCTGGCGGCGAGGTCGAGGAACACTCCGCCCGCGGAGGCTATGACGCGCCGCGCGGCGTGCCGGACAGACCGCGCTCGTGCGGCACAGATCGGGAGGGGACTAGCGGTGATGGAGGTGCGTCGTGGTACGAACCTCTCCACTCCGCGGCGAGCTGCCCCCGAGCCACGACGTCCACCGGGGGCTCCCGGGCGATCGTCCGACCCTCGCCCCACTCAAGGCGTCGTGTCTTTGGCGGGTGTGCGACCAGACCGGGGCAGCGTCTTTGCGAGCAGGTCACGCTGGGTGGGCTGCGTACGTCGATGGAACTGGGTGGAGTCGCCCGTGTGTGGTGTTCGGCGACGCCGACGCCCACAAGGTGTCAAAGAGCGCCATCACGACGAAGTCCCGGAAAGCCCACAGGCCTCTGTCGTCAAATGGCAGGGGTTGGGTGCCTCGCAGGGCCGCATCCTGATTTCCGAGCGTACGGTTCTGCCACCCCACGGACGAGGTGTTCACCGGCAGAGTCGCAGCCGCGCACGACCGCGCCGCATCTTCCGTTTCACGTGAAACGGCGGGGCGGAGGGGGTCGACGACGACGCGGCGCTTCACGGTTCCGTGACATTCGTGCGGGCGTCATCGTGTCGAAGCGTGCGGCACCAACCGGCGCACACACGAGGAGAACCGCGTCGCGGACCACCGTCTCACGGACTTGCTCACTAGGTGGCCGCTCTTGCTGCGGCGCCCGGCCCGTTCATGCGGACGATGGGAGCAGCGAGCAGCTCCCTTGAGCGGAAGCCTCCTTGGTGGGAGGCGACCATCGCGGGCGATGTCGATCGCGGCCCCTCACCCCTCGAATGGTTTCACGTGAAACATGCGCGAGTCCGTCTGGCTGTCACACTTGATGGACGGGGTCCGTGACGTGTAATACTGCCCGCCAGCGGCGGTTCGCCTGGAAACAATGTCAGAGGGGATCGACCCGTTCGCCATTCCCGGCCCATGCCCGCCATGGTGTCATCGCGATCAGCACGGCCTTCGGTGAGTCTCCGAGCGGACGCGATTCCCGGGCTGGGTGCCGGAGGGATCCGGTCCGCACGCGTGGCAGCGGGGTTGGATCTCGACCGGCGTGATCGCCGGCGCAGGCGATCACGCCTCGATGGTCAGAGAGGACCGCGTGCTCGACACTGCGACGCCGCCGTCGGGCCGCGCTGGGGCGGGCATCCGGGGCGATGGGCCGGGCGTCAGGCGCGACCGTCTTGCTCGAGGGCCCGCAATGAGGGGTGATCAGCGCCGGTGAACCGGAAGCTCGCGGCAGTGTTCCGGGGTCGCGAAGGTAATCGATGTCAACAGACAAGGGACCGGAGCGAGGACGGCTGTTCCGCGCGGCTTGGGGCCCTCCTCGTAGAGGCATCAGGTCAGCGCCGTCTGGCTAGGGTGAATGAGTGCCTCCGACGATGGTGGTAGGAGCCGGGCTCGAGGCGAGGTTGCGCGTGTGCCTGAAGATCGTGACGCCTTCCTGCGGTGGAGAGTCCTGAACTGCTCGGGTCGGGAACGGCGTCGCGGCAAGTATCACGTGAACACTCCCTCCACCGGAGGGCCGACCGACCTCAGTTCGGGAACGGCGTCGCGGCAAGTTTCACGTGAAACACTCCCTCCACCGGAGGGCCGACCGACCTCAACTGGAACTCGGCCGACCACCGCGGGCCGCGCAGTGGATGGTTCTCTCGACCTGGCGGCCCGCGGTCGAGCCGAGGTAACGCGTCTCGACGCCGGGGTGCTGACACGGGTACCCACCAATCACATCGGGTCGCAACAAGGTTGCCCCGTTTCACGTGAAACATGGGGGCTTTTGGGACCCAGCTGCGCACGGTTCGAAACCACGCATCCCTCGTGAGCGTCGCGCGGAACAACCCACCTGCTCGGCGCAATCTCACCCGTCAACGCGACGATGCGCGGGCTGGGTGGCCGGCCGCTCGGGCGCGGGGCGACCGCGCGCGGACGGGGCGGTCGGCTCCGGCTCAGATGAGGGATTTCTCAGTCGTGTTCGAGCGGCGGGTTGGCGTGCTCCAACCTACTTCGCGGGGTTGACTAGGGAGAGTGGGTCATCCACGTGGAACGGTAAGGAACGCATGAATAAGTGGCTCCGGCGGCTGGGGATGGGGGGAAGGCGGGATAGGGTGGAAGACGATGTTGAGCGGCTCGGGCACGGGGGAGAGTTTCACGTGAAACAACCCGACGAGAGTGACGCTCAGGCATCCTTCTCGTCCGATGAGCCGTCGACCGCCTGGGCACCGCAGTCTGCAGAGCAGGATGCTGCGTCGATTCCGGAGGCCGTCGCCATCGAGACCCACTCCCTCAGCGAAAGCACCGTACCCGACGCGGCGGCCGCTCTCGAAGAAGAAGTTGTACCCCATGACACCGTTCCCGACGAGGTCGCCTCGCAGGAGGACGCGGTTGAGCGCACAGACTCCGACGAAGATGTCGCACCTGCTGAGTACGCTGACTCCGCGCCCGAAGTCGTCCCATCCCCCGAGGGCTCCACCGTCACGCAGGAAGAGGAATCCCCCATCGCGCAGCAAGACGGCGCCGCACTCGCGCAGGAAGAAGACGACTCCCCCATCGCGCGGGAGCTCGCAGACCTCACCGCACGTCGCAAGGCGCTCGAAGAAGCCAACGTCCAGCTCACCGGTCGCACTCGAGTCCTCACTGTCTCGAACCAGAAGGGCGGCGTCGGCAAGACGACGACCACCGTCAACCTGGCCGCCGCAATGGCCGAGCGGGGCGCGAAGGTGCTTGTGATCGACCTCGACCCGCAGGGCAACGCGTCGACGGCGCTGGGAGTGCCGCACACCGCTGATACGCCGAGCGTCTACGATGTGCTCATCGACGAGTTCCCGCTGGCCGACATCATCCAGGTGAGCCCCGAGTCGCCCAACCTGCTCTGTGCGCCGAGCACCATCCACCTCGCCGGTGCTGAGATCGAACTCGTGTCGCAGGTCGCACGCGAGCATCGACTGCGCGTCGCCGTCGATGACTATCTCGCGAACAACCCGGGCGAGCTCGACTTCATCCTCATCGACTGCCCGCCCTCGCTCGGACTCCTCACGATCAACGCGTTCACTGCGGCGAGTGAGCTCCTCATCCCCATCCAGTGCGAGTACTACGCACTCGAGGGACTGAGCCAGCTGCTCGGCACGGTGCGGATGATCCAGAAGCACCTCAACCCCCGCCTGGAACTGTCGACCATCATGCTGACGATGTACGACGGGCGCACGAGGCTCGCACAGCAGGTCGCCGACGAGGTGCGCGCCCACTTCCCCGCCGAAGTGCTCGACACCATCATCCCGCGTTCGGTGCGCGTCTCGGAGGCACCGAGTTTCGGGCAGTCGGTTCTCGCTTACGATGGACAGTCGGCCGGCGCCATCGCGTATCGCGAGGCGGCCGTCGAGATGATCCGGCGCGACAGCGCCTCGAACGAAAGGGGCGCCTGATGGCAGCGAAGCGCACAGGACTCGGCCGCGGAATCGGCGCACTGATCCCGACCAGTGAGCAGGCCGACGAGCGTCCCGCAGATGTCTTCTTCCCCCGGGCCGTCGCCGTGGCCGAAGCGGAGCCGGCCGCCGAGGCCGCTGAGTCCGACGGGCAGGAGGATCTCGTCGAGGTGCCCGGCGCCCGACTGGCGCACATCGACCCGCACGACATCGTGCCCAACCCGCGCCAGCCGCGCACGAACTTCGACCCCGAGCACTTCGCGGAGCTTGTGCACAGCGTGCGAGAGTTCGGCGTGCTGCAGCCCGTGGTCGTCCGGCTCAACGAGAAGGGCGAATACGAGCTCATCATGGGTGAGCGCCGTACACGCGCCGCGCGTGAGGCCGGACTCACCTCGATCCCCGCGATCGTGCGCGACACCGCTGACGAGCACCTGCTGCGCGACGCGCTGCTGGAGAACCTGCACCGTTCTGAGCTGAACGCCCTCGAGGAGGCTTCGGCGTACCAGCAGCTGCTGGAGGACTTCGGCATCACGCAGGAAGAGCTCGCCACCCGCATCGGCCGCTCGCGTCCGCAGATCAGCAACACGATCCGCCTCCTCAAGCTCCCGATGCCGGTGCAGCAGCGAGTCGCCGCGGGAGTGCTCACCGCCGGGCACGCCCGCGCGATCCTGTCGCTGGAAGACCCGACGGCGATGCAGCGATTCGCCGACAAGATCGTCAACGAGGATCTCTCGGTGCGTGCCGCGGAGGCTGCGGCGAAGCTTCCGGATGCCTCCCCCACCCGTTCCGTCAAGCCACAGGCCGGCTCGCGCCGCGCCCACCTGGATGAGGTCGCGGGACGACTGGGCGATCGGCTCAACACTCGGGTGAAGATCGCACTGACGGCACGAAAAGGCCAGATCAGCATCGACTTCGCTACGATTCAGGATCTCAACCGCATCCTCGCTGAGCTCGGTGAGACGGAGTACGGGGCCCTCGAGGCCTCATAGGCGTCCGAGCGCCTCCGCCCGCCGACGCAGCGCTTCGCCCTCCGCGGCATTGCCTGGCAGCTCTGCCGCTGCGAGGAACGCCGCGGCTGCGGCATCCGTTCGGCCGAGGCGCTCCAGAAGCTCCGCGCGTACGGCGGGGAGAGGGCGGAACCCGGACAGCTCCGGCTCGAGCGCGTCCACCACGGCGAGGGCGGGCTCGGGGCCGCGTGCCATGGAGAGCGCGACGGCGCGGTTGAGGCGGACGACAGCCGACGGCGCGAGCGACTCCAGCGCGTCGTACAACCGGAGGATCTGCTCCCAGTCCGTCTCGGCGAACGACGGAGCGACCGCGTGGCACTGCGCGATGGCGGCTTGCAGGCCGTAGTAGCCGAGTCCTCGGGTGGAGGCATCCGCTCGCTCCATCGCTTCGAGACCGCGGGCGATCGCGGAACGGTCCCATCGGCGGCGGTCCTGGTCTCCCAGGGTCACCGGGAGGCCGTCGGCGTCGATGCGCGCGGCGAAGCGCGACGACTGGAACTCCATGAGCGCGATGAGCGACCAGATCTCGGGCTCGCGCGGCATGAGGGCGGCGAGCTGCCGGCCCAGGCGGACCGCCTCACGCGCGACATCGGGACGTATGGGCCCCTCCCCCTCGGCCGCCGAGTACCCCTCGGTGAAGAGGAGATAGATCACCTGGAGCACGCTCGCAAGCCGCGCCGGGCGTTCCGCACGGTCGGGCACCTCGAACGGCACGCTCTCCACGGCGAGAGTCCGCTTGGCTCGGACGATGCGCTGCTGCACGGTCGGCACGGTCATCAGCAGCGCCCGGGCGATCTGGTCGGTGGTGAGACCGGCCACCGCGCGCAGGGTCAGAGCGAGCCGCGCCTGTGCCGGGAGCACGGGATGGCACGCGACGAAGACGAGACGCAGCACATCGTCGTCGATGCGGTCGGGGTCGGCGTCGTCAGGCACCGAGTCGATCGCCTCGGCCACGAGAGCCTCTGACACGAACAGGGTCTCCCGCTGCGACATCCGCTCGCGTCGGCGCCACCCGTCGATCGCGCGCCGCTTGGCGACCGACATGAGCCAGGCTCCTGGATTGTCGGGGATGCCGCTGCCCGGCCACGCGGCGAGGGCTTCGACAAGCGCCTCCTGAGCGAGATCCTCGGCCCATGCGAAGTCGCCGGTGTGCCGAGTCAGCGCCGAGACGATGCGAGCGGACTCGTCGCGCCACACGGCTTCGACCGCGCGGCGCGCGTGGGCATCGTCGTCGGGGCTCATGCTGCCAGCGTAGGCGCGTGGCCCACGGTGTCGGGATCGGCACGTACCCTGGATTGATGGCGAACGAGGACCAGACCCCGCGGCGACGTGCGAGCCTCGAGGTGCTCCGCGCCGAAGCCGCCGACGAACTCTCGGTGCTGGTGCACGAGCGCCTCCGTGCCGGCGAGGACCCGTGGGAGTTCATGGACGATCTGCCGTCCGTCGACGAACTCGTCGTCTATCTGCTTCGCGCCGAGAACATCGCGGCCGACGGCGGGTCGCGGCCGAATGCCAGCCGTCACTACCGCGTGCTGAGGCAGATCGCGATCGACTATCCCCCGCTCACCCGCGCCGTGTGGTCGTTGCTGGGTGATGCGAACACGCACCGCCGGTGGGACCCGACGGTGCGTGCCGAAGCGGGCTGAAGCCCGCACCTCACGAGTCACGAGTTGGCGGCGCGCCACTCCTTCTCCTTGGCGATCCACTCGTCGTTCTGGTCGAAGTCGCTGAGCTCGTTGACGCGACGCACCTCCAGCGCGGTGCCGGGGCCCAGCGGGCACTTGCGCGCCCAGTGCTCGGCCTCCTCGCGGGATGCGACCTCGAGGATCCAGTAGCCGGTGAAGACCTCTCGAGCTTCGGCGAACGGTCCGTCGGTGACGGCGGGCGGGACGGAGTCGAAGTCGACACGGAAGCCCTCCGAGGCGTCCGACAGACCCTCCGCGCTCAGGAACACACCGGCCTTCTGCAGCTCCTCGTTGTACGCGCCCATGGCAGCGTATGCCTCGGCCATGTCGAAGGTCTCGGGGTCGAACGCCGCAGCAGCCTCGGCTCCGACCTGCATGATGAGCATGTAACGCATGGGAATCCCTTTCTTCGGGGCGATGACGGCCCGGTTGGGGGGCCCTGTTCGGCCCCTTCACCATGTGCGTCGAACCAGCCTCGCGCAGATCGACAGCGCGCGGGAAGATTCTCGAGAGAATCCCGGATGCCGGAATCGGCATACAGTGGAAATACCCGGTAGAACGGCGAAAACCCCGCCGAACGGATCGGCGGGGTCTTCGGGAAGCGCGAGCGGACTCAGCCGATGTAGGCCGCGAGGTCCTGCTCGAGCGCGAACTTCGGCTTGGCGCCGATGATGGTCGTCTCGACTGCGCCCTTGTTGAACACCTTCATCGCAGGGATCGAGGTGATCTGATACTTCATCGCGAGGTCGGGGTTCTCGTCCACATTGAGCTTGAGGATCGTGATCTTGTCGGGGTGCTCCGACTGGATCTGGTCGAGGACGGGCGAGACCATGCGACACGGGCCGCACCACTCCGCCCAGAAGTCCACGAGCACCGGACCCTCGGCCTGGAGCACGTCCTGCTCGAACGTGGCGGAAGTCGTCGCCTTGGCGGTCATCTGTGTTTCTCCTTCTCTGAGAAGTCTGTCCACGCTCATTCAACGCGAGATGGGCGCGAAGTGTTCCCGGGCTTGTGCAGCACCCGGTGGGACGCTAGGCGGCGTCGACCTTGGCGACCGGCTCGGCGCCGGGGAGGCCGTCGATCTCGGCGGCGTCGGGGGCGGGTGCGCCGGCTTCGCCGAGTGCGGCGAGGAAGTGCTCGACGTCGAGGGCGGCGACGGTGCCGCTGCCCGCGGCGGTGACCGCTTGACGGTAGGTCGGGTCGATCACGTCACCGGCGGCGAACACCCCCGGGACCGAGGTGCGTGACGAGCGGCCGTCGACCCACACGGTGCCCTCGGCGGTGAGGTCGAGCTTGTCGTGCACGAGGTGCGTGCGCGGGTCGTTGCCGATCGCGACGAACACGCCGTCCAGCGCCAGGTCGCGGCGCGAGCCGTCGACGGTGTCCTCGAGCACGACGCCGGTGACGGCCTCGTCGCCGAGGATGTCGACGACCTCGCTGTTCCAGACGAACTCGATCTTGTCGTTCTTGAACGCGCGCTCCTGCATGATCTTCGAGGCGCGCAGCTCGTCGCGGCGGTGGATGATGTACACCTTCGAGGCGAACTTGGTGAGGAAGGTGGCCTCCTCCATCGCGGAGTCGCCGCCGCCGACGACGGCGATCACCCGCTCGCGGAAGAAGAACCCGTCGCAGGTCGCGCAGTACGACACGCCACGGCCCGACAGGCGGGCTTCGCCCTCGATGCCGATCTTGCGGGGCGCCGAGCCGGTGGCGAACACCAGCGCGTCGGCCTCGTGCGAGGCGCCGCTGCCGAGGGTGACCTTCTTGACCGGGCCGTCGATGTCGAGCGAGACGACGTCGTCGTACAGCACCTCGGCGCCGAACCGCTCGGCCTGCTCCTGCATCTTCGCCATCAGGTCGGGACCCATGATCGCCTCGGGGAATCCGGGGAAGTTCTCGACCTCGGTGGTGTTCATCAGCTCGCCGCCGGCCTCGACCGAGCTCGCCACGACGAGCGGGCTCAGGTTGGCCCGGGCGGCGTAGATGGCCGCCGTGTAACCCGCGGGACCCGAACCGATGATGATGACCTGACGCACGTGCGCACCTTTCCTCGTGAAGCCTCGCGGAACGTCTCATGACACGCGCGATGGCTCCGGATGCCTCAACACATGGTAACCGCGTGGCATTCCGTCACCCGTTCCCCGCGCCCTCCGTGACGCACGGGGTCGTGGTCAGCGCCGGCCGGGCAGGAAGCGCCGCACGAGGCCGGTGGCGACCGACAGCTCGGGCGCGCGCAGCAGTGCGAGGAAGCCGACATAGACGACGAGCACGACGATGCCGATGACGGCGGCGCCCAGAGCGCCGAGGAGCTTGTCGGAGACCATCCATCCGGCCGTCCCGCCGAGAAGCTGGAAGACCAGCCAGCCTGCGGCGCCCGCAGGGATGGCGGCCAGGGCGAAGCGGCCAAGCGCGAGCAGCCACGAACCGACGCGGAGCCCGCCCAGCCGGCGCTGCAGCAGCCACGTCGCGACGATGACCTGGACGACGCTGGCGAAGGACTGGCCGAGCGCGACCGCGGCGACCAGCTGCGCGGAGGGGAGGACTCCTTCGTGGAACGCCCAGAGCGCGCTCCATGCGGTCAGGACGACGATGGCGCACTGGAGGATCGTGAAGAAGAACGGAGTGCGAGTGTCGTCGTAGGCGTAGAAGCTCCGCTGCACCACGAACAGCACCGCGAGCGGGATCAGGCTCACGAGATAGCAGAGGAGCACTCCCGCGGCGCCGACGGCTTCGTCGGGGCTGTCGGTGAAGATGCGGGATGCGGGGATGGCGGCCGCGGCCAAAGCAGCGGTAGCCGCCACCACGAACACGCCGAGCGTGCGGATGCTGCGCCCGATGTCGCCGCGAACCTCGTCGTCGCGTCCTGCTGCAGCGTGCTCACTGAGCTGGGTGAAGTACGGGGTGCCGATCGAGAGCACGATGATCGAGTACGGGAGCATGAAGAGCAGCCAGGCGTTCTGGGCGACGAACACGCCTGGGTCGCTCTTGGGGATCTCCGACATCACCTGCGACTGGACGAGGCCGGCGAGCTGGCCTGCGACGACCATCAGGAAGGTCCAGCCGGCGAGCTTGCCGATCTGCCCGAGCCCGACGCCGCGCCACGCGAAGTCCGGTCGGATGTGCAGACCGGTCTGCCGCCAGAAGAGGAAGAGGATCCCTGTCTGCACCACGATGCCGAGCGTCGCGGTGCCCGCGAGCACTGCGATCATCTCGGGAGTCCATGCCGTTGCCGAACCCGTGGGCCCGAACAGCCAGATGAAGACCAGGAAGCCCGCTATCGACACGATGTTGTTGACGATGGGAGCCCACGTGTACGGCCCGTAGACCCGACGCGCATTGAGGGACTCGCCCACCAGCGCGAACAGTCCGTAGAAGAGGATCTGTGGCAGACACCAGTACGCGAATGCGGTCGCCAGCGCCTGCTGCTGCGGGGGGTAACCCGGCGCGTACAGTGCGACAAGCCATGGTGCCGCCACGGTGGCGATGATCGTGGTCCCGAGCAGCACGACGGTGCCGAGGGTGAAGAGCTTCGAGACGAAGGCGCGCCCGCCGTCATCATGGGCGGCCGCCTTCACGATCTGCGGCACGACGACCGCGCTCAGGAGGCCCGTCGAGATGATCGCGTAGATGTTGTTCGGGAGTTGGTTCGCGATCGCGAATGCGTTCCCCCCCGCAGTGGTCGCGCCGATGGCCGACACCAGCACGACGGAGCGGAGGAAGCCGGTGAGGCGCGACACGATCGTGCCGGCGCCGATGAGAGCGCTCGCGCGCCCGATCCCGCTCACGGCTCGTCTCCGTCGGGCGTGGACGACACCCGTTCCTCGCCCGCATCCGTCGCTTCAGCGGCGCCTGGAGGGGGCGTGGTGGCCATCCCCTTCCGTCGGCGGCGGATGCGGAGCACGGTGCGCGCGATGCCGAACAGGAGGAGGATGCCGATGACGACGGCGAGGGCGGCGATGCCGACGGCTTCCCAGTCGGCGTAGACGTTGATCTCGACGGACTCGGGCTCGCCGATGGCGACGAAGGCGGGGCTGCGCAGCTGCAGGGTCAGCGTGACGTCGCCGCGGCCCACGCGGGCCTGCACCGGCACCTCGACGCGGGTGTTGCTCTGCGGCGTCGCGACGATCGGCGTCTCGCCCTGCACGTCGAGCCGCAGGTTGTCGCGGCTCGTGTAGAGCACGAGGTTGACGGGGTACGGCAGGTCGTTGCGCACCCAGAATCGCAGAGCGGCGCTCGAGCCGTAGAGGTCGCTGGGGCTCGTGGGCAGGAGTGCCACCGAGTCGAGGGTGCCGGCGGTCGCGGCGCGGTGGTCGGAGAGCACCGTCGGCCAGGTGGCGTCGCCGATCCACGCGACGCCGAGCAGCTGCAGGATGTCGGCCCGCTCGGGTCCGGTCAGCAGCGGCGGCTGGTCGAGGATCGTCGCGAACCGTGCGAGATCGCTTTCGTCGGCGACGAGAGCGGATGCGGCGTCCGCGCGCTCGGGCGAAGACTCGACACCCGTCAGCTCGAGGTCGAACGCCTCACCCGCCGCGACCGTCGCGATGGTGCGGGGCGTCACATCCGGCGCGGAGAATGCGGCGGAGATCGCGGCGCCGAGCTCGACGCGCGAGCGCCCTTCGCCGCGGCCGACGGTCACGAGGAGGGGCCCGTTCGTCTCGGCCGCCGCGAAGGCGAGGTAGGCGGTGGCCGTGGTGAGCGGGGCGCCGCGGAGCCACGGCTCCTCCTGCTGGGATGCGTCGTCGAGTGCGGCGGAGATGTCGCTGTCGTAGACGAGCACCTCGCCGGAGCCGACCCGGCCGTGTGCCGAGACGGTGCGGCCGTCGGAGCCGGCATCCGTCGTCGCCGAGGGGATGAGCGTGACAGGCGCGGTGCCGTCGTCGGTCGCGATGTCTGCGAGGCGGGAGATGATCTGCTCGTCCGCTGTGCCGTCGGCTGGCCAGTACGCGCCCTGGCGGGTGGCGGGGCCGACGACCAGCAGCTCGTCGGTGCTCGGCAGGGCGCTGTCGGGCTGTGGCGTGGGGGCGGTGGTCGGCGCGTCCGACGGCGCCGCGGTCGGCGTCGGGGTGGGAGCCGAGGTAGCGGGGGTCGGAGTGGGAGTCGGGGTCGCGAAGTTCGAGGACGACATGTACGCGGTGAACGACGTGGGCTGCAGCGGCCGCGGAAGACCCGCCTGCAGCTGCGCGGTGACGTCGGCGTCGCCGAACTGCAGCGCGAAGCGCGAGTTCTGGATCGTCTCGAGGCGTGATAGCCACTCGAGCGCGGACTCCGGAGCCGATGTGCCGAGCACCCGGATCGACGCGGGAACGGCAGGGTCCACCGCGAGGATGGCGGCGGTTCCGGTGACGCCGTCCAGCTGGTTCGTGAGATCGCCGTCGGGTGCGGTCAGCTCGGCGAGCTGTTCCGCGGTGAGGAGGCCGTCGCTGAGCGGACCGGCGGTGATCGGCACGACCACGCCGATGCCGACGTCCGTGGCCCCGGTGGGCGGGACGATCATCGCGCTCGTCGAAGTGACGGTGCCCACCGCGTCGGGGTACGACGCGGCGAGCGGGTAGACGCCGGGGGCGAGCCCGGCGAGGGCGGGGTCGTCGGCGGCGACTGTGATGCCGCGGACTTGGAACCCGCCGGGTTCGACGGCCGCGATCGTGTCGGTGCCGATCGGCTCCAGCGCGAGCTCGGCCGAGCTCCCGTCGAGCCAGTCGCCCAGGTCGTCGCGGTCGGCGAGCGGTGTGCGGCCGAGCGACAGCGTGACGGTCGCGGGCGCGAGTTCCGCCTCCGTCCCGTTCTGGATCGAGACCGACACGCTCAGCGCATCGCCCGGATTCACGATGCCGTTGGCGACCGGCGACAGGGTGAACACGGTGGTGCCCGTGGGGACGGCGGAGGTCGCACTCGGCGATGGGCTCGGGGTCGGATCCGCCGCGAGCGCCGGAGCCGGCAGCACAAGCCCGGCGAGCATCACCCCGGCCGCCATGGCGGCGGTCACGAGGCGCGGGGCACGCCGCGGGGCTCGCGGTGAAGTCACGATCATCCTGTCGGGGGGTTCGCTCCTGTGCGATGTCCTGACCGCACGATCGAGGAGATTCTACGGTCCGCGCCTCCGAGCCCGCCGGAGGGCGGGCGGCGCGGTTGAATGGAGCCGTGCTCCCCGAACCGGATACAGACCTGTGCCGTGACCTCGCCGCCGACCTGGGCCGCGCCGGGTTCACCGCCGAAGCCCTGCGCGACGCGTGGGGTGCGGCGGCCGACGACGCGATCGCGCGCGGCCTGCGGTCGCCGGCGGCGCGGGCCCTCGGCGACCGCGGCGATGCCCTCGCCGTGCTGGGCAGACTTCTCGTGCTCGGGATGCCGCAGGCCGAGGCATCCGTCGATCACGCGCTCGTGCGTGCCGGTGCGGGAGGACTCGTGCGGCTGGGTCTCGCCGAGATCGACGGCGGCGAGGTGCGCCCTCTCGCGGTGGTGCGGCCGCAGTCGTACGCCGACGCTTCGGGATCCGGACAATGGTGGATCGCGAGCGACCTCGACGAGGCGGCGCTCGGCGGGCCGCTGCCTGAGGATCACGTGCTCGGCGTGGGCGGCGCGTCGCTGACGCTCGCCGGGCTGCAGCTGCCGACGCCCGCCGAACGGGCGCTCGACATCGGTGCCGGCTGCGGGATCCAGGCGCTCCGCGCCCGCGCGCACGTCGGCCACGTCGTGGCGACGGACATCTCGCCGCGCGCCCTCTCGTTCACGCGGCTGAACGCCCTGCTCAACGGCATCGACGGCGTCGAGGTGCGCCTCGGCAGCCTCTTCGAGCCCGTCGTCGGCGAGCAGTACGACCGCGTCGTGTCGAACCCGCCGTTCGTGATCACGCCCCGGGTCGCCGACGTTCCCGCCTACGAGTACCGAGACGGCGGCATGGTCGGCGATGACGTCGTGGCAGCGTTCGTCCGGGGTGTCGGCGCGCACCTCGCGCCCGGTGGCGTCGCGCAGCTCCTCGGCAACTGGGAGACACGGGACGGCGTGCCCGGCCTCGACCGCGTACGCGGATGGGTCGAGTCGTCGCCGGTACCCCTGGACGCCTGGGTCGTCGAGCGCGAGAGCCTCGACCCGCTGTCCTACGCCGAGCTGTGGGTGCGCGACGGCGGCACGCTGCCCGGCACGCCCGGCTTCGCGAGACTCGTGGACGCGTGGCTCGACGACTTCGCGGCCCGCGCGGTGACGGAGGTGGGGTTCGGGTACCTGCTGCTGCGGCGTCCCGCCGACGGGTCCCCCACGCTCGCTCGCTACGAGACCCTCCACACGGCGCTCGCCGGCGAAGGGCTCGGGGCGCACCTCGCGGCCGCGCTCGAGGCCCACGACCGCGTGAGCGCGCTCGACGACGCGGGGCTCGCGGCATCCGTCCTCCTGGTCGCCCCCGATGTCACCGAGGCGCGCCATCATCTTCCCGGAGCCGAGGATCCGACCGTCATCGAGCTGCGTCAGGGCGGCGGATTCGGTCGCGCCCTCGGCGTGGATCCGGGGCTCGTGGCGCTCGTCGGCGCGTGCGACGGCGACCTTCCCGTGGGGGTTCTCATCGACGCGATCGCCGATCTGCTCGAGGTCGACGCCGGCGCGCTCCGGGCGGACCTGCTGCCGCGGGTGCGCGAGTTCCTGTTCAGCGGCTTCCTGCGGTTCGCATGAGCGCCGCCCCGGAGGCTCCGCCCGCGCGCAGATAGGCTGGAACCCATGCTCAACATGGCCGAGGGCATCGCGCGCCTCGGCGCGCTCGCCGAGTCCCCCGTCGTCGCCGCACTCGCCCGCGCCTTCGCCGATGCCGGCTTCGACCTCGCGATCGTGGGCGGTCCCGTACGCGACGCGCTGCTGGGCCGCCCGACGAACGACCTCGACTTCACGACGAACGCGCGCCCCGACGACATCCTGAAGATCGTCAAGCCGATCTCCACTGCACAGTGGGATATCGGCCGCGCCTTCGGCACGATCGGCGCCCGCGTCCACGGCGAGCAGGTCGAGATCACGACCTATCGCGCCGACAGCTACGACGGCGTCACCCGCAAGCCCACCGTCGAGTTCGGCGACACCATCGAGGGCGATCTGGTGCGCCGCGACTTCACGGTGAACGCCATGGCGCTGCGGGTTCCCGGGCAGACCCTGGTCGATCCCACCGGCGGTGTCGAGGACCTCGTCCGCGCCGTGCTCCGCACCCCCACCGACCCCGCTGTGAGCTTCGGCGACGATCCTCTCCGGATGCTGCGCGCCGCCCGGTTCGCGTCGCAGCTCGGCTTCGCGGTCGACCCCGCCACCGAGGCCGCGATGGAAGAGCTCAGTGCGACGCTCGAGATCGTGAGCCCCGAGCGCATCCAGGGCGAGCTCGTCAAGCTGCTCGCGACCGATGACCCCGTGCGAGGCATCCGCCTGCTCGTCGAGACGGGACTCATGGCCGAGTTCCTGCCCGAGATCCCCGCGCTGCAGCTCGAGGTCGATGAGCACCACCACCACAAGGACGTCTACGAGCACTCGCTCACGGTGCTGCGGCAGGCGATACAGCTCGAGAAGAGCCGGAATCCGGATGCTGCCCCCGACGTGGCGCTCCGCCTCGCGTCGCTCCTGCACGACATCGGAAAGCCCGCGACGCGCCGACTCGAGCCGGGCGGCGGCGTCACGTTCTACCACCACGACCTCAAGGGCGCGCGGCTCGCCCGCAGGCGCCTGCAGGAGCTGCGCTTCGACTCGGCGACCATCGCCACCGTGAGCCGGCTCATCGAGCTGCACCTGCGCTTCTTCGGGTACTCCGAGGGTGCCTGGACCGACTCGGCGGTGCGTCGGTACGTCCGCGACGCCGACACCGAGCTCGATCGTCTGCACATCCTCACGCGCGCCGACGTCACGACCCGCAACGTCAAGAAGGCCACGCGCCTCGCGCGCGCCTACGACGACATCGAGCGCCGCATCGCCGAGCTCGCCGCCCAGGAGCAGCTCGACGCGATGCGCCCAGAGCTCGACGGCAACCGCATCCAGGAGGTGCTGGGCCTGAAGCCCGGCCGCGAGGTGGGCGAGGCCTACAGGTTCCTCCTCGACGTGCGGCTCGACGAAGGCGTGGTCGGCGAGCAGGAGGCGGAGCGGCGCCTGCGGGAGTGGTGGGCCGCGCGCGCCTGACCCCCGTCAGACAGGACGGCCCCCGCCCGAGACGCTCCGCCGATCACGGTGCGAGCGAGCAGATGCGAGGAGACCCGCTCGGCGAACGCGGGGCAGCCGGCGGCGGTGAGCGCCTCCGTGAGGCGGTCCTCGCGCGCTCCGGCGGCGCGTCGGATCTGCTCGGACGCGACGTCCCTCACGTCCGCGCCCGCGGTGTCGTCGATGGGGCAGAGGAACTCGTCGGGGCCTCGGCGAAGGCGCGGGCATCGCCGCCGGGGGTACAAGGGCAAGGACCTCGGGGTCGCCCACGCCGGTCGCGGGATCACCGACGCCGACTTCGATCGCGTCATCGGCTGCGCGCGGTGGTCACCACCGCGGCGGCCCAGCGTCGCAGCACGCCCCTGGGCGCTTCACCGATCGACCGGGCGGCGGATGTCGCACGAGAGCGGCGGGGTGATCCGCGGTCTCAGGCGACCTGGGTCCCCCGCAGCTCGGCCAGCTCGCGACCGGAGCGCACGGCATCCGTCTCCGCCGAGCGCTTGAGCTCGGCGGCCGGCTCAGCGAAGGCGTCCAGCGCGGGGTTCACGCCCACGAGCGTGAACGGCCGCTGCACGATGCGCAGGTCGAGGCCCCAGACGTCCTCGAGCACGCGGCGCAGCCATGCGGTGGAGTGATCCCAACCCTCCTTCGGCGTGCCCTCGGCGTAGTTGCCGCCGAGCACGGTCACCAGCGTCGCGGGCTTTCCGCGCAGGTCGGTCCCCTGCGGGTCGATGCCGGGGACGGTGTAAACGAGGTCGAACCAGGTCTTGAAGTGCTGCGAGACGCCGTAGTTGTACAGCGGCACGGTGAACAGCAGCGCCTCGGCGCCGCGGAGCTCGTCGGCGAACGTGCCGGCCAGGGCGATCGCCGCGCGCTGGTCGTCGGTGCGCTCGGCTTCGGGCGTGAAGCCGCCCTGCACGGCGTCGCGCCATGCCGTGGCCGGCACCGGGTCGGCCGACAGATCGCGGCGCAGCACCGATGACGTCGGGTGTGCGGCTGTCCACTCGGCCTCGACGAGGTCGCCGAGCTCGCGACTGGCGGAGGTGGCGGGAAGGATGCTGGCGTCCAGACGGAAGAGGGTCAACGGAGGCTCCTGTTCTCATTTCGCATAGTCACTATGAAAACCAGAGTGACTATGCAGAAAGTAGCACGGGTACCATGAGGGGATGACCGAGCAGGAACATGGCGGACCCGCGTGCGACGCGGCGATATCGCTCGCGTTCTCAGTGCTCGGCAAACGGTGGAACGGCATGATCCTGGACGCCTTGAGCAGCGGACCGCTGTCGTTCGTGTCGCTGAAACGCACGGTCACCGGCATCAGCGACGCGGTACTCTCCGACCGCCTCTCGGAGCTCGCCGAGACCGGCCTGGTGACGCGCGACGTCGACGCCGGGCCGCCTGTCGCCGTCAGCTACACGCTCACCCCGCAGGGTGAGAGGCTCATCCCGGTGCTGCAGCAGCTCGGCGCCTGGGCCAGCGAGAACCTCACCGTCTCCGAGCGAGCCTGAGCCGCAGCATCCGTCGTTCCTGCTGCCCCTCCGCGCCTACACTGGGACCCACGCTCCACCGACGTCGATCGGAGCCGCCGTGTCATCACCCTGGTCGCAGCGCCGTGAGGTGTCGCCCGAGACCTCGCGCCTGCTGATCGAGCGCGCCCACGAGGAGCTCGTGGCGGGCAACGCCGCCGATGCGCGACTGCGCGACGTCCGGCTGCTCGTGCGCGACTCGTGGCGCCGCTCGCTCGACAGCCTCGTCGGGGCCGAAGCGCTGCCGCCCCTCGACCTGACGGCCGAGGAGCTCGAGGGGTACCGCCGCGCCCACCCGCTCGCCGCGGTCATCGACATGGTGCGCGGTCTGCTGCTGCCGGGCGAGGCGTCCGAATCCGGCGTCGTCGTGGCGGTGGGCGATGCCGCCGGGCGCCTGCTGTGGGTGGAGGGCGACCGCAACGTGCGGCGTCTCACCGGCGACGTGGGGTTCGTCGAGGGCGCGAACTGGTCCGAGGACGCCGTCGGAACCGCCGCCCCCGGCACCGCGATCACGCTCGACCGGTCGGTGCAGATCACCGGCGCCGAGCACTTCAACCGGCTCGTGCAGCCGTGGTCGTGCAGCGCCGCGCCCGTGCACGACCCCGAGACGCGGCGCATCCTCGGCGTGATCGATGTGACCGGCGGCCACGAGGCCGTCACTCCTCAAGCGCAGCTGCTGGTGGATGCCACGGCCCGGGCGATCGAGGGAGAGCTCCTCGTCGCGCGCCTCCGCGCCCGGGCCGAGCCGCCGCGACCCCCACGCCGCGCGCCCGCCCGGCGGGCCGAGCCCACGCGCGCCACGCTGCGGGTGCTCGGCCGCGACCGTGCGCAGCTCGAGGTCACGGGTGAGGGCTTCGAGACGGTGTCCGAGCTCGGCCCGCGCCATGCCGAGCTGCTGCTCATGCTCGCGGTCCACCGGCAGGGCCTGTCGGCCGAACGCCTCGGCGACCTCGTGTACGGCGAGTCGGCCGGGGACGCAGCATCCGTGACCCTCCGCGCCGAGATGGTGCGCCTCCGCAAGGCGCTGACGACCGCCGCCCCGGCGCTCGTGCCGGAGTCTCGGCCGTACCGGCTCGGGGTCGAGGTCGAGACCGATGCCCATCAGGTGCTGTCGCTCCTCGACCGCGGCGCGCATCGCGTCGCGCTCGCCGCCTACCGCGGTGATGTGCTCCCCGACTCGGTCGCGCCCGGGGTCGAGGAGTTCCGTGACACCGTGCGGGTCGCACTGCGCGAAGCGCTCATGGCCGAGGCATCCGTCGACGTCCTCCTCGCCTTCGCGGAGACGGATGCCGCCGCCGACGACATCGAGCTGCTCAGGCTGTGCCTGTCGATGCTGCCCGCGCGCTCGCCTCGCCGCGCGGGCCTCGTCACCCGCATCGAGAGGCTCGAAGCCGACCGCTGAAGACCGGCGCAACGTTGTGCAACGTCGCCCGGCCTACCTTCGACGCATCGCGACGACGTCCGTCGCGGAACGCGTCGAAGGAGACCAGCAATGACCATCGTCGAAGAGGGCGTCTCGAGCGTCTACGCCGCACCCGGGCAGCGAGGATCGATCGCCGACTACCGCCCCCGCTACGGGCACTACATCGGCGGCGAGTTCGTCGAGCCGATCAGGGGCCAGTACTTCGAGAACATCACGCCCGTCACCGGGAAGCCCTTCACCGAGGTCGGCCGCGGCACCGTCGAAGACGTCGACCGCGCGGTGGATGTCGCGTGGAAGGCTTTCGAGTCCTGGAAGCGAACGACCCCGGCCGAGCGGGCCGTCATCCTCAACAGGATCGCCGACCGCATCGAGCAGAACCTCGAGCGGATCGCCGTCGCCGAGACCTGGGAGAACGGCAAGCCGGTCCGCGAGACGCTGGCCGCCGACATCCCGCTCGCCGTCGATCACTTCCGCTACTTCGCGGGCGTGCTGCGCGGCCAGGAGGGCTCGCTCAGCCAGCTCGACGAGGACACCGTGGCATACCACTTCCACGAGCCGCTCGGCGTGGTGGGGCAGATCATCCCGTGGAACTTCCCGATCCTCATGGCCACGTGGAAGCTCGCACCCGCGCTCGCCGCCGGCAACTGCGTCGTGCTCAAGCCCGCCGAGCAGACGCCGGCGTCGATCCTGTTCCTGTTCGAGATCATCGGCGACCTGCTGCCCGCCGGCGTCGTCAACATCGTCAACGGTTTCGGCATCGAGGCCGGCGCGCCGCTCGCGCAGCACAAGCGCATCCGCAAGGTCGCGTTCACGGGCGAGACCACGACCGGCCGCCTCATCATGCAGTACGCGTCGCAGAACCTCATCCCGGTGACCCTCGAGCTCGGGGGCAAGAGTGCGAACGTCTTCTTCGAGGACGTCGCCCGCACCACCGATGACTCCTACTACGACAAAGCGCTCGAGGGCTTCACGCTCTTCGCCCTCAACCAGGGCGAGGTCTGCACGTGCCCGTCGCGCGCGCTCATCCAGCGCTCGATCTACGACGGGTTCCTCGGCGACGCCCTCGGCCGCGTCGGCAAGATCGTGCAGGGCAACCCGCTGGATCCGGCGACGATGATCGGCGCGCAGGCCTCGAACGATCAGCTCGAGAAGATCCTGTCGTACATCGAGATCGGCACGGCGGGCGGTGCGAAGCTCCTCGCCGGCGGGGAGCGCGTCGACCTCGGCGGCGACCTCTCGGGCGGCTACTACGTCGCGCCGACGGTCTTCGAGGGCACGAACGACATGCGGATCTTCCAGGAGGAGATCTTCGGGCCGGTCGTCTCGGTCACCTCGTTCGACGACTTCGACGACGCCATCTCGATCGCCAACGACACGCTCTACGGCCTCGGCGCCGGCGTCTGGAGCCGCTCCGGCGACACCGCGTACCGCGCCGGCCGGGCCATCGAGGCAGGCCGCGTCTGGACGAACACGTACCACCAGTACCCCGCCCACGCGGCGTTCGGCGGGTACAAGCAGTCCGGCATCGGCCGCGAGAACCACCTCAAGATGCTCGACCACTACCAGCAGACGAAGAACCTGCTGGTGTCGTACGCCGACGGAGCCATGGGCTTCTTCTGAGCCGGCCCGCCCGGTCCCGCTTCCGGGGGGTCGCGTGACCGGCATCCCGACCCGGGTGGAGCGCGTCCCCAGACGCTCCGCCCGGGTCATCCCCGAACCAGGAGATGTGGCGAGATCAGGAAGATCCGGCAGCGATCATCCTGTCTCGGTCAGATCTCCTGATCTCGCAGAAGATGAAGAGACGAAAGGACACGCGATGGAGACGATCCGCACGTACTCACGCGTGGCGGTGACGGATGCCGCGGCATCCCTCCTGCGACAGCTCACCGCGCAGCACGGCAAGCTGATGTTCCACCAGTCCGGCGGCTGCTGCGACGGAAGCGCCCCGATGTGCTTCCCCGTGGGCATGTTCCTCACCGGAACGTCGGACGTGCAGCTCGGCGACCTCGACGTCGGGCTCGATGACCCGATCGACGTCTTCATCTCCCAGGCGCAGTTCGAGTACTGGAAGTACACGCACCTCACGATCGACGTGGTGCCTGGCCGGGGCGCGGGCTTCAGCGTGGAAGGTCCGACGGGCAACCGGTTCATCATCCGCAGCCGCATGCTCGACGACGCAGAGCTCGTGCATTTCGGCCTCGGACCAGAGGCGTCACGGGGCAGTTCGCCCAACTGAACGGCCATCGAGCGGGCATCCGGCTCGATCGCGGGCGGGTTTCGTTCTGGTTACGAATCGTTTACTGGATTGCCGTAACGCCCTCGCAGGGTGAAGATAGCCTCTGGCCGCGACCATCTGACGCGGCTGACACCACTACGCAGAGGTAGCACTTCATGTCACTGCACCACAGCAAGCGCGGCCGCATCGGTCTCGCCATCGGGGCCTTCGGCGCCTCAGCACTTCTCCTCGCCGGTTGCGCCGGCGGTGGCGGCGGGAACAACGACGACGGCGGCGCGTCGGGCGAGCCCATCATCGTCGGCACCACCGACAAGGTCACCACGCTCGACCCGGCCGGCTCCTACGACAACGGCTCGCTGGCTGTGCAGACCCAGGTGTTCCCGTACCTCCTCAACACCGACTACAACAGCACCGAGGTCGTCCCCGACCTCGCCGAGTCTGCCGAGTTCACGTCGCCGACCGAGTACACCGTGACGCTGCCCGAGGGCCTCAAGTGGGCCAACGGCAACGACCTGACCTCGGCCGACGTCAAGTTCTCGTTCGATCGCAACCTCAAGATCGCCGACCCGAACGGCGCGTCGAGCCTGCTCTACAACCTCGACAGCGTTGAGGCGCCGGATGACACGACGGTCGTGTTCCATCTCAAGACGGCGAACGACCAGGTCTTCCCGTACATCCTCACCAGCTTCCCCGGTGCCATCGTCGACGACGAGGTGTTCTCGGCCGACGCGGTCACCCCCGACCAGGACATCGTCGATGCCAACGCGTTCGGTGGCCCCTACGCGATCACCTCGTGGGACTTCAACAAGACCGTCGAGTTCACCCCGAACGAGAACTACAAGGGTCTCCTCGACGCGCCGGTCAACAGCGGTGTCATTCTCAGCTACTTCGCCGAGTCGTCGAACCTGAAGCTCGCCGTGCAGCAGGGCGACATCGACGTGGCCTACCGCGCGCTGTCTTCGACCGATGTCGAAGACCTCAGCAAGAACAAGGACGTCCAGATCGTCAACGGCCCCGGCGGCGAGATCCGGTACATCGTGTTCAACTTCAACACGCAGCCGTACGGTGCGACGACCCCCGAGGTCGACGCGGCCAAGGCCCTCGCCGTGCGCCAGGCCGTGGCTGACCTCGTCGACCGCGAGGCGTTGTCGACGCAGGTCTACAAGGGCACGTACACGCCGCTGTACTCGTTCGTCCCCGAGGGCTTCACCGGCGCCATCGAGCCCCTCAAGGAGATGTACGGCGACGGCGCGGGCGGCCCCGACGCCGAGAAGGCGAAGGTCACGCTCGAGGCTGCGGGCGTCGAGACGCCCGTCGCACTCAGCCTGCAGTACAGCCCCGACCACTACGGCCCCTCGTCGGGTGACGAGTACGCCCTGGTGAAGTCGCAGCTCGAGGAGAGCGGCCTGTTCTCGGTCGACCTGAAGTCGACCGAGTGGGTGCAGTACTCGAAGGACCGCACGTCGGACGTCTACCCCGCCTACCAGCTGGGCTGGTACCCGGACTACTCCGACGCCGACAACTACCTCACCCCGTTCTTCCTGACGAAGAACTTCCTGGGCAACCACTTCAGCGACCAGCAGACCGAGGACCTCATCCTCCAGCAGGCCGTCGAGACCGACCAGGCGAAGCGCACGCAGGAGATCGAGGACATCCAGACGCGCGTGGCCGAGCTGCTCTCGACCGTGCCGCTCCTGCAGGGTGCCCAGGTGGCGGTCGCCGGAACCGGTGTCGAGGGCGTCACGCTCGACGCATCGTTCAAGTTCCGCTTCGCGCCGGTCACGAAGTAGCGCGGAATCCATCGATGGGGCGGCCCGCTCACCCGGGTCGCCCCATCGGCATTCGCCCTTCGGCAGCACACACAGTTAGGCCCCCACGATGACGAGCGACGTCGCCGCATCCGTTGACCAGCCGCCCGCCATGCTGGCCCGGCGCAGACCCGCCTCCGGCGGGACCCTCGGCCGCTACCTCCTGGTGCGGTTCCTCCTGATCTTCCCGACCGTGCTCATCCTGGTGACGCTGGTCTTCTTCCTCATCCGCCTCACCGGCGACCCGATCACCGCCGCCCTCGGCGGGCGCCTGCCGGCCGACCAGCTGCAGGAGCGCATCCATGAGGCCGGCTACGACAGGCCCGTCCTCGTGCAGTACTTCGAGTACATCGGCCAGGTGTTCACGGGAAACTTCGGCACCACGATCACCGACAACCAGCCGGTCACGCAGGTGCTCCTGACGTACGGCGCGGCCACGTTCGAGCTCGTCTGCTATGCGCTCGTCATCGCGTTCCTCGTCGGCATCCCGCTCGGCATGGTCGCCGCCGCCAAGCGCGAGAAGGCGACCGATGCCGGGCTCCGCGTCGGCGCGATCCTGTTCTACGCGACCCCGGTGTTCTTCTCGGGCCTGCTCGCCAAGCTGGTGTTCTCGGTCTGGCTCGGCTGGTTCCCCGTTTCGGGTCGCGCGAGCGTGCGCACCGAAATCGCCCTCACCCGCGAAGGTGGCACGGGGTTCTATCTCATCGACGCGATCGCGTCGGGCAACCCCGCCTACGTGCAGGACGTGCTCCTGCACGCCTTCCTCCCGGCCATGGTGCTGGGCCTGCTGACCGCGAGCATCTTCCTGCGCCTCGTGCGCACGAACGTCATCGGCACCCACAACATGCCGTACATCGACGCCGCCCGCTCGCGCGGCGTGAGCGAGTACCGCCTCGTGCGCCGACACGCCTACAAGCCGGCGCTGATCCCGATCGTCACGGTCATCGGCCTGCAGATCGCACTGCTGCTGGGTGGCGCCATTCTCACCGAGACGACGTTCGAGTGGCAGGGCATCGGCTTCCAGCTGGGCGAGTACCTGAAGGCCCGCGATTTCGTCGCGATCCAGGGCATCGTCGCGATGATCGCGATCCTCGTCGCGGTCACGAACTTCGTCGTCGACGTGATCGCCGCGTTCCTCGACCCGAGGGTGAGGTACTGACATGGCCAAGCGCCGGATTCTCGACCGGATTCCGGTCGTCCACCAGCTGCGTCAGAGCGTCGGCCTGCAGCGAGGCATGCTCGTGGCGGGCCTCGTGCTCACCGCGCTGTTCCTGGTCTTCGCGATCTTCGCACCGTGGATCGCCCCGTACAGCTACAACCAGCTCCGCGACGCCCAGGGGAACTTCGGTTCCACCCAGCCGCCGAGCGCTGAGCACTGGCTCGGCACGACGGTGGGCGGCTACGACGTGCTGTCGCGCACGATCTGGGGCGCCCAGACCGCGATCCTCGTCGTGATCGTCGCGCTCATTCTTTCGGTGGTCGTCGGCATCCTGCTCGGTCTGGTGTCGGGCTATCTCGGCGGTTGGGTCGACCGCACGCTCGTGGTCATCGCCGACGCGATCTATGCCTTCCCGACACTGCTGCTCGCGATCGTGGTCGCCATCGCGATCAGCGGCGGGCAGTCGGGCCTGTGGCCGGGCATCATGGCGGCGGCCGTGTCGATCACCGTCGTGTTCATCCCGCAGTACTTCCGCGTGGTCCGCGCTGAGGTCGTGCGCATCAAGGCCGAGGCGTTCGTCGAGTCGGCGAAGGTCATCGGCGCGCCGACGTCGCGCATCATGTTCGTGCACGTGCTGCGCAACGCGACCCGCACGCTGCCTCTCATCGTGACGCTGAACGCGTCGGAGGCGATCGCGACTCTCGCGGCGCTCGGCTTCCTCGGGTTCGGCATCGAGCCGTCGGCCGCGGCCGAATGGGGCTACGACCTGCAGCGCTCGATCAGCGACGTCGCGGCCGGCATCTGGTGGACGGCGATCCCTCCGGGCGTCGCCATCGTGCTGACGATCCTCGGCATGACCCTCATCGGCGAGGGCCTCAACGACCTCGCCGACCCGCGTCTGCGCGCGCGCCGCCGGGCGACCAATCAGACGCCGGCGGACGCGGTCGCCGCGAGCCAGCCGGCATCGCGCGAGTTCATGGGAGAGGTGGAGTGATGGCCTCGGCAGCCCCCGCATCCGACGACCTCGCGGTCGACATCCGCGATCTGACCGTCACCTTCGCCAGCGACGGCGGCGATGTGCACGCCGTGCGCGGTGTGACCCTCGATGTCCGCCGCGGCGAGGTGCTCGCGATCGTCGGGGAGTCCGGCAGCGGCAAGACGGTCACCGCCCGAACGATCCTCGGGCTCCTGCCCGAGACGGCGGTCATGAACGGCGCCGTCGTGCTCGACGGCACCGAGATCGTCGGCCTCGACAAGAAGGAGCTCCGCGAGGTGCGCGGCTCGAAGGCGGCGATGATCTTCCAGGAGCCGTCGACCGCGCTCAACCCCGTGTACACGGTCGGCTGGCAGCTCGCGGAGGGCCTGCGGGCACATGGCAGCTACAGCAAGGCCGAGGCCAAGGCGAAGGCGATCGAGATGCTCGGCCGAGTCGGCATTCCCGACCCCGAGCGCCGCGTCGACGACTACCCGCACCAGTTCTCGGGCGGCCAGAAGCAGCGCATCGTCATCGCGATGGCGCTCGCGCTCGAGCCGACCGTCATCATCGCCGACGAGCCGACGACGGCGCTCGACGTGACGGTGCAGGCCGAGATCCTCGACCTGCTGCGCGAGCTCCGTGACCAGGACGGCACGGCGATCGCACTCATCACGCACAACATGGGCGTGGTGGCCGACCTCGCCGACCGCGTCGCTGTGATGTTCAACGGTGAGATCGTCGAGACCGCGACCGTACGCGACCTGTTCGCCGCGCCGCAGCACGAGTACACCAAGAAGCTCCTGGCCGCGGTGCCACGCCTCGAGATCGTCGACCGGCAGCTTCCTGCGAGCGCCGCGGACGCTGATCCCGTTGTCGAGGCGAAGGAGCTCGTCATCGAGTACGGCGGCCGGTTCGGCCGCCCAGCGTTTCGCGCCGTCGACCGCGTGAGCTTCTCGATCGCGCCCGGGGAGGTGCTCGGTCTCGTGGGCGAGAGCGGCTCGGGCAAGACGACGATCGGTCGTGCGATCGCCGGCCTGACGCCGGTCGCAGGCGGTTCGCTGCGGGTGCTCGGCACCGAGATGCTCGGTGTCAAGGAGCGGGAGTTCCGGCGCCGGCGCAGCGAGCTCGGGTTCGTGTTCCAGGACCCCGCGACGAGCTTCAACCCGCTCTTGACCATCGCCCGCAACGTCGCCGAGCCGCTCATCGTGCACGGCGCAGCGAAGGGCGCGGCCGCGGTGCAGGCGAAGGTCGACGAGCTGCTCGAGGCCGTGCAGCTGCCGAAGTCGTACGGCGAGCGGTTCCCGCACGAGCTGTCGGGAGGCCAGCGCCAGCGCGCCTCGCTCGCCCGAGCTCTCGCGCTCAACCCCAAGCTGCTGATCGCCGACGAGCCGACGAGCGCACTCGACGTCTCGGTGCAGGCGCGCGTGCTCGAGCTGTTCGGCGAGCTGCAGGAGCGGTTCGGGTTCGCGACGCTGTTCATCACCCACGACCTCGCCGTGGTCGACATGCTCGCGCACAAGGTCGTGGTGCTGCACCGCGGCACGATCGCCGAGGCCGGCCCGACGGCCGGCGTGCTCGGCGACCCGCAGGATCCCTACACCCGCCGCCTCATCGCGTCGCTGCCGGTGCCCGATCCCGACGAGCAGGCGGCGCGGCGCGCCGTCTGGCAGGCGACTCGCGACGAATGACCCGGGGGGCCGGGCGGGTGTTCGCGCCCCGCCCGGCGGTCACATCATGTGCTCTCGCCGAGACCCCACGTTGTGTACGCGAACGTCGTGTCGTCTCGGCGAGAGCACGCGATCGGCGCCCGGCGGCGCCGCGGTGAGCGTCAGGCGCCGTCGCGGATGTCGCGCGCGAGCCCCTCGGCGTGGGCGCGGAGCGCCTCGATGCGCCGCTGACGCGCGGCCATGACATCGAAGCCGAGGTACGCCGGCGGCATCGGTCGCCGCGCGTTGGCCGAGCATTCGAACCGCTCGCACAGCAGAGTGCCGACGGTGTCGCCGTTGCGACCGGCCTTGCCGGCCCGCTTCGCGCCGAACAGCACGACGTCGTTCGGCAGCGTGACGTCCTCGCACCACGAGCACTGCGCGCGGGTGCGCGTGCGCTGCTCGGTCTGGCGCAACAGGATGCCGACGGCCTCACCGTCGACCGGAACCACGATGAAGCCGGCGAGCGGCTGCTTCGGGTCGCGCCAGCCGAAGTAGTCGAGGCCGTCCCAGGCGACCTGGGCGAGGTCGGGAACGATGATGGAGTTGCGCTCGCGGAGCGAGGCGTTGACGAAGGACGCGCGGATGTCCTTCTCGGTGAATGCGTGCATGATTCCTTGATTCACGAAAGAGAGATCGCCCAAGCGGCGACGAAAGGATGCTGCGGGCCGGCGGCGCGCAGATGATGCGGGCTGCACCACCCGAAGGTCAGGGACCGGGGTGGCGCGCGCGGCTACCTCCGCTCGGCGCGTGGAGCGCCGAGCACCCCCTCACGCCCGCCGGGCGTCGTGAACGTCGAATGCACGCCCGACAGCATACGCTCGTCGGCCTGCACGTAGGCCGTTCGCTCAGCGGAGGAAGGCCGGCCCGATCTGGGTCAAGATCCAGAACAGCACCATCACGCCGCCGACGACGATCGGCAGCCACGGCACGCCGCGCTGCAGGCGGCGGCCCTGCGGGGCGACGCCGGGCGGAGGGCGCAGCGCGTCGAGCGGCGCAGTGAACGGAGCGGATGCTGCGCCGTCCTGCCCTGCGCCGGCCCCGGCCGCCGCGGCGCCCAGGGGGGCAGCATCCGTCACCGCGGCGGCAGCCGCCGCGGCGAGCCGCTCGTCGCGCCACCGCGCCCACTGCGCGAGTTTGTCGAGCAGGGCCCCGACGACGGAGAAGAGCCACGCCCACGTCTGCGGGTCGAGCGTGGAGAAGTCCCGCTTGGCGTACAGGAACAGCCAGTCGTCGACGATCTCGACGTCGAGCGCGGCGGCGTTGTCGATGAAGCGCGCCATGATGTCGGGCGTGAAGAGGTACAGGGCGTCGCGCTCGTAGTCGGCGGGGCAGTACAGCGAGAAGTACTCGTCGAAGTCGCCCTCGAGGCTGAGGCGCTGATCCTTGTCGAAGGTGAGCGGCAGGTTCGAGCCGAACAGGCCGTTGTTGCTCATGGCGTCGAGCACGATGTGCGGGAGGGGGGTGTCGAGCTTCACCGCGACATAGCCCCAGTGATGCGTCTGCTGGTTCTTGCCTGAGCCGGTCGTGTAGCGGTAGTTCGCGAACTCCACGAAGCGGGGACGATCGCCGCGCACGAGGTCGCTGGAGTGGCGGCTGTTGCCGAGCGAGAAGATCATGCCCGCAAGCGCGGGGTCGTCGAGACGGGGCTCGTAGTGCATCCCGTTCGCGCGCGCGAAGCCGTCGAGACGATACATGCGGTCGCTGCTGCTGCGCGCACCCCGTACGAAGAGCGTGATCCCCACCGCGGCGATGATGCCGATCACCACGAGCGGCAGGAAGCCGAACAGGACGGCGAGTCCCCCGCCGTCGGCCCCGGCGGTCGCGGCGCTGACGATGCTCGTGACGAGGGTGATCGCGACGGAGCCGAACAGCACGACGACCACGAAGGCGATGACGACGAAGACGAGCACGCCGAAGGCGGGAGAGCCCTTGATGCGGCCCGTCCGTCGCAGCTCCTGCACGAATGCACGCGCGGCGCCCGGTGCGACGGGCTCGACCAGCGGGCGCGCGTCGAACGGGTAGGAGGCCGGCGCGGCGGGAGGAAGACTCACCCGACCACGCTACCCGCGCCCGGCGTAGAGTCCACGAGAGGAAGGATGGCAATCGTTGATAACCGATTATCGATTAGTGTAGGGTCGTCACGTCCCGATGATGTGCCTACGAGAGGATCGACGATGATCACCAGACGTACCCTCACCGCGATCGGCGCCGCAGCGGCCGCCGTGACGCTCCTCGCCGGATGTTCCTCCGCAGCGCCGAGCGGGGGTGAGAGTCAGGACGAGGACATCCAGCTGCGCATGCTGGTTAACGTGACCCCCAACCTCACCGAGGAGTGGTGGAACGAACTCGTCGCGCCGTTCGAGGAGGCCAACCCGAACATCGACGTCGTGATCGACAACCCTGGCGCCGAGGGCGTCGCCGCCGCCGTGCCGCGGCTGCTGGCCGCCGGGCAGGCGCCGGACATCGTGCAGTCGCAGGCGCCCACCCCCGACCTCGCCGAAGAGCTGGTCGACCTGTCGGAGTACGACTGGGCGTCGGGCGGCCCGCTCGCCGACCAGTACTCGATCGACGGCAAGTACTACATGGCCGGCGTCGGCGTGCAGCTGCAGAGCCTGTGGTTCTACAACAAGGACGCCTTCGCCGAGGCCGGCATCACCGACGTGCCCACCACCGTCGACGAGCTCGAGGACGCGCTGGGCAAGCTGAAGGACGCGGGATGGACCCCGATCCAGACCGGCGGCGACTGGATGTCCAGCGGCGCACTGCAGACGCTCGCGCTGCCGTCGATCGTCGGCGAGAACCCGGACTGGTTCGCCGACATGAACTCCGGCGACACCACCTTCAGCGCGAGCTACGGCGACTACACCGCGATGTACGCCGACTGGATCGCCGAGGGCTACACGAACGCCGACGCGCTCGGCGTGAAGTACCCGGATGCCGAGCAGGCGTTCCTCTCCGGCAAGGCCGCGCTGTACCCCATGGGCAGCTGGTTCGCCGGCACCGAGGCGAAGGCCGAGAACCCGGCTCCGATCGGCGTCTTCCGCGGACCTGCGGTCGACGGCGTCGCCGACCCCGCCATGGGCGCGAACATCGCCAGCCCGTACATGATCATGAAGGTGTCGGAGCACCAGGACGCCGCGGCGAAGCTCCTCGAGTTCCTCACCACCGACGAGGACGCGGTCCTGGATCAGCTCCAGGTCGACGGCAACTACCGCGACGGCTTCGAGTACGACATGACCGACCTCGGCAAGGAGCTGCTGGCCATCGTTTCCGACACTCCGGCGTCGGCCTACACGCCGACCGGCGGCGGCTACGGTGAGCGCAAGCTCCCCGACGGCTACTCCGGCGAGATCAACACCCAGACGCAGGCGCTGCTCGGCGGCACGTCCGCTGCCGACGTGGACGCGGCGATGGACGCCTGGTTCGAGGCGAACAGCAACTGACGCGAGCCTCGGCGCCGGGACCCACCCCGGCGCCGAGGCACCACGCGCCGCGAGGCTCCGCGCAGCCCGAAGCGATGCGTGCAGAGGGCGTGGGGAGCATCCGTCCCTTCCGTTTCACCGACGATTCGAAAGCAGGCTCATATGGCCGACACCGTGGCCCGTCTGGCGGGCACCGCGAGGGCGCGCACGTCCGCGCCGGCGCGCCGCCGGCGCACCTCGTGGCAGGACCGCCTCGCGGGCGTGATCATGAGCGGCCCCGCGCTCCTGGTGTTCATCGCGATGTTCATCGTGCCGATGCTCCTGGCGGTCGTGCTCAGCTTCACGGACTGGAACGGCTACAGCCTGCGCTTCGATTTCATCGGGTTCGAGAACTACACCGACGCGTTCAAGAACCCGCGCACGGTCGACGCGGCGATCTTCACGGCGATCATCGCCGTCGTGGGCACGCTGCTCTGCAACGGCATCGGCCTGGCCGTGGCTGCCCTCATCGCCGGCAACAGCCGCGGCAACACGGTGCTGCGCACCGTCTTCTTCTATCCGTACATCATCAGCGCCCTGATCATCGGGTTCCTCTGGTCGGCGATGCTCGCCCCGCAGGGCGCCGTCAACTCGCTGCTCGCGCAGTTCGGCGTGGCGCCGCTGCCCTTCCTCACCGACATGACCTTCGCCAAGGCGAGCGTGATCCTCACGATCGTGTGGTCGCACTTCGGCTTCAACATGATCCTCTACCTCGCCGGCATCAAGTCGGTGCCCACCGAGTACTACGAGGCGGCGACCGTCGACGGCGCATCGCGGTGGCAGCAGTTCCGAAACGTGACGCTGCCGCTCATCGCCCCCGTGCTGACGGTGAACCTCGTGCTCACGCTCGTCGGCCTCCTCAAGGCGTACGACATCGTGCTCGCCCTCACCGACGGCGGCCCGGCCGCCTCCACGCAGACGATCGTCTACCAGATCCTCAAGGACTCGTTCGCGCAGGCGCGGCTCGGGTTCGGCGCGGCGCAATCGGTCGTGCTCCTCATCGTGACCGCGGCACTCGGGCTCGCGGTGACGTTCGCGCGCCGCGGCGCCGACCGGAAGGCGAGCGAATCATGACGATGTCGACGCAGACCAGCCCGAACATCGGCGCCGAGCTGATGCTCACCGACGCCGACGAGCTGCCCCGCCGCCGCTACGACAGGCGCGGGCGCCGCCGTGGCGGCCCGGCGGCACAGCGCACGCCGCTCGCCGCATCGATCGTGAAGTGGGCGCTCCTCGGCGCGCTGGCCCTCGTGATGCTCGTGCCGCTGTACATCCTCGTGATCAGCGCGTTCAAGCCGCAGGCCGACATCATCCTGCACCCGCTGGCGATCACGCCCGACATGTTCACGTTCGACTACCTGTGGAACGCACTCACGAGCGAGAAGTTCAACGTCGTCGGCGCCTACGGCATCACCCTGCTGTTCGTCGTGCTCGTGAACATCTTCTGCATCGCGCTCTCGGCGCCGGTCGCCTATGTGATCGCCCGCGGACGCTCGAAGTGGCACCTCGCCCTGCTGCTCGTGTTCGTCTCGGGCCTGTTCATCCCCGGCCAGGTGACTCTCATCCCGGTGGTGTTCGTCCTGCGGGTGCTCGGCCTCATCAACACGATCCCGGGCTTCCTCCTGTTCGAGACCGCGGCGACGCTGCCGGTCACGATCTTCCTGTTCGCCGCCTACCTGCGCACCGTGCCGCGCGACATCGACGAGGCGGCCGCGCTCGACGGCGCCGGGCGCATCCGCGCCTTCTGGTCGTGCATCTTCCCGATCATGCGGCCGGTGGTCGCGACGATCGTCGTGCTCAACTCGATCGGCGTGTGGAACGACTTCGTGAGCCCGCAGATCATCCTCGGACCCGGCTCCGGCATCTACACGGTGACCACCGGCGTCTACGCGGCCGTCGGAGAGTTCTCGACCGACTACACGGTGCTGTTCCCGACGCTGCTGCTGGCGATCGCACCCGCCGTCATCTTCTTCATCATCATGCAGCGGCACATCATCGGCGGCCTGGTCGCCGGAGCGACGAAGGGCTGACGTTGAGCGACGCGATCCACGGGCATCCGCTGTCAGAGATCCCCGCGTGGGCGGTGCTCGAGCGCCGCCTGTTCGACGAGATCGAGGCCGCCTGGCGCCTCTTCTCCGGGACCTTCGCCGAACCCGACGGGCGGCTGCGCTTCGCGGCGGACTTCGTCGACCGCGACGGCGTCGACGACCTCTACGAGCCGTTCTTCAACTGGCCGGCGTTCTACCTGCTGGGCGGGAGCGACGACATCCTCGCGGCGGCGAAGCGCCACTGGGAGGGCGTGACCGCACAGCTCACCGAGGCCGGAATGGTCACCGACGAGTATGAGAACGGCTACGACTGGTTCCACCAGGGCGAGTCGCTCCTCTTCTTCTATGGTCTGTGTGCCGCCGATCCATCCGACCGCGCGTTCGCCGAGCGGGCGCGCCGCTTCGCGGAGCTGTACACGGATGCTGCCCACGGCAACTTCGATGCGGCGCTCGGCATCATCCGCGCCCCGCACAACGGAGCGCTGGGTCCCCGCCCGGGTCTGAGCGACGAGCCGGAGCCGTACTCGTCCGAGCGGCCCGAGATGCGGCCCTATGGTCTGCCGCTCGAGTACGTGCCGGGGGTGGACGAGTGGGACGACCTCGCCGATCCCGCACTCGCCGTGGCGATGGGCGAGGCGATGCACCGCGCGGCCGCGGGTGACGTCGCGGTGAACCTCGCCGCCACGAGCCTGGTGGCCAACCGCTGGCTCTACGACGGCGACGAGCAGTCCGCCGCGTGGGTGCACGCGTACGTCGACGGCTGGCGGGCCCGCGCTGCCGCGAACGGCGGCCTCGTGCCCGACAGCGTCGCGCCCGACGGCACGGTGGGCGGGCTGCACGAGGGTCGTTGGTACGGCGGGCACTACGGCTGGAGCTGGCCGCACGGCCTGCCGTCGGTCGGCATGGCGGCGGTCATCGCCGGCATCAACGAGGCATTCCTCACCGGTGACGACGGCGCCCTCGACATGGCGCGCGCTCTCCTGGACACCGTCCTCGACAACGCGATCGTCGCCCCCATCGCCGAGACGCCTTTCAGCCTGCGGGGCGGCTGGCTCGCCCGCTGGGGGACGGATGCCGCGAAGCCGGCGCTGCTCGTTCCCCATCGCCACGGGCGTCACGGCTGGTTCGACTACGGCCCGATGCCGCTGGAGCTGCCGCTGTGGGTGTGGTGGTGGTCGCGTCGCGACGACGACCTCGCGCGGGTGCGGCGGGCGATCGCGGGCCTTCCCGCGATGGACGATCCGGTCAAGGCATTCCGTGACAAGGCGGAGGCGGGGCACGAGGCACCGTGGCTCGCATACCTCGACGGCGAGCTGCCCGAGTATCCGTCGCGGGCGCTGTCGATGGCCCTCGGCCAGGTCGCCCGGCGCGTGGCGCTGATGGCCGCGGCGGAGGCGGATCCGGATGCTGCGCACCTCCACTTCGGCCAGCGCGTGAACCCCGTCGTGACCGAGGTGCTGAGCCAGCTCGTCTCGGGCACGCCGCAGGTGCTCTACAACGGCGGCCTGCCCTTCGCGGCGGTCGTCTACGAGGACGCCGACGCCGCCCGGCCCGGCCTGCCGCGCGACGTGGCCGCGCTCGTGTCGCGGCTCGACGGCGACGACCTCGACCTGGCGCTCGTCAACACGTCGACCACGCGCAGCCGCCGCGTGACAGTGCGTGCCTCGCGCTTCGGCGAGCGGCGCGTGGCATCGGTCACGGTCCGCACCGAGACCGGCGGCGAGTACCCCGGGCGCAGCACCGCGTACGCCGCGGTGCCCGGCACACCGACCCTCCTGCAGCGCGAGGTCGAATCCGGCGCCGTCGAGGTCGAACTCCCGCCGGCGCATCGCGTCGACCTCACCCTGCACACCGTCGCCTCGGGAGCCGCACCGCGGCACCGGGGCGCAGCATCCGTCCTTTCCGCCGCCGTCTCGAAGGAGTGACATGTCCGATTCCTCAGCCCCGTTCCCGCGGCCCGCGTTCGATCTGCCGGTGCGCGGCGGTGCCTACCAGCGCGCCGACCCCGACACGCTGCGCGAGCTCGAGCGGGTGTCGGCTGCGACCGCCTGCGCGAAGCTGCACGGCATGGGCATCTCGCGCTCGTTCGTCGAGGGTCCGCGCCCGCTCGCCGAAGGGCAGCGCATCGTCGGCTCGGCCATCACGCTGCAGTTCATGCCGCAGCGCGAGGATCTCGCTTCGGGTCACGGGCAGGAGTACGTCGAGCGGCACACCGCGCTGTGGCACGTCCTGGAGCAGGTCCAGCCCGGCGACGTGCTCGTGATCCAGGCCTTCGGGAGCCGGTACTCCGGCTGCATCGGCGACATCCTCGCGCGCTACTTCCTCCGCAAGGGCGGCGTGGGCATCGTGGTCGACGGGCGCATCCGCGACTCCGACCGCATCAAGGACCTCGGGCTGCCGGTGTGGTCCACGGGCACCACGCCGCATTACGCGTCGCAGACCGACCTGTTCCCGTGGGCGTACGACGTGCCGGTCGCCGTCGGCGGCGCCCTGTGCATGCCGGGCGACATCGTGATCGCCGACGGCGACGGCCCCGTGATCGTGCCACAGGCGATGGCCGAGTCGGTCGTGGAGTCGGCGCAGGACCACGAGGACTGGGAGGTGTTCAGCCGCCTGCGCCTCGACGAGGGCGCGCGGCTCAGCGACTACTACCCGCTCACGCCCGACTCGCGGGAGGAGTACGAGAAGTGGCGTTCCGTGCAGGCCTTCGCCCGCTGACGGCGACTGCGGGCGCGTCCGACACGTTCGGTCTGGGGTGCGCGCCGATCGGCAACCTGTTCCAGGCCGTCGCCGAGCCGGACGCCGACGAGACCGTCGCGGCGGCGCTGGGTCGCGGCATCCGCTTCTTCGACACGGCTCCGCACTACGGCGCCGGCGCGAGCGAGGCGCGGCTGGGTCGCGCGCTCGCCGGCGTCGACCGCGACACCGTCGCGATCGCGACCAAGGTCGGCCGGCGGGTCATCGATGCATCCGGCGCGACCGTGCCGACCGGCGGGATCGGCGTCGACACGGTCGGCGACCTGACGCGCGACGGTGTGCTGCGCAGTCTCGAGGGGAGCCTCGCGCGCTTGAAGACCGACCGGATCGACCTGCTGTACCTGCACGATCCGCTCGACGTCGATGAGGCGCTGGCCCAGGCGATGCCGGTTCTCGCCGACCTGCGCGCGCAGGGCGTCGTGCGGGCGATCGGCGTGGGCATGGTGTGGCCCGAGCCGCTGATGCGGTTCGTGCGCGAGGCCGACGTCGACGTCGTCATGATCGCGGGCCGCACGACGCTGCTCGACCATCGTGGCGAGGACGAGCTGCTGCCCGAGGCCGCACGCCGCGGCGTCGGCGTGATCGCGGCGGGCGTGTTCAACTCGGGCATCCTCGCCGATCCGGTGGCCGCGCCGTACTTCGACTACCGGGAGGCCCCGGCCGAGCTGCGCGAGCGCGCCCTGCGGCTCGCGGCGATCTGCGATGCCCGGGGCGTGCCGCTGCGGCACGCGGCGGCGCGCTACCCGCTGCGTCTGCCCGCCGTCGAGGCGGTCGTCGTCGGCGCCCGCACGGCGGCCGAGGTCGACGACTTCGCGGCCGCGGAGCACGTCGCGATCCCCGGCGAGCTGTGGCGCGAGCTGGCGGAGCTCGCCGGGTCCGGGCGCGTGTGAGCGGCGGCATCGTCGACGCGCACGTCCACGTGTGGGACCTCGATCGGTTCCCGCTCTCGTGGTTCCGCGACGACCTCGCGCTGCCGCGGGCGGCCACGACGGAGGGACTGACTGATGCCGCGGCCGCCGCCTCCCGTCCGCTCGAAGCCGCCGTGGCCGTGCAGGCGGCCGACACGCCGGCCGAGATGACCTGGCTCCGCGACCTCGCCCGGCGCGATCCTGTCGTCCGCGCCGCGGTGCTGCAGTTCGCGCCGGCGGCCGGGTGGGCGGGTGTGGCCAGCGCCGTGCTCGATCAGGGGATCGCCGGCGTGCGCGTGGCCACTCCTGGCGGTGCCGCGGATCTCTCCGACGTCTCCGGCCTCGACGCGCTGTGCGAGGGCGCGGCCGACACGGGACGCGTCGTGGAGTTCCTCGTGCGGCCCGCACAGCTCGATGCCGTGGCGGGCGTCGCGGCGCGGCATCCGCGCACGTCCGTCGTGCTGTGTCATCTCGGCCTCGGGGCGAAGGGGCCCGACGCGGCGTGGGAGGAGTCGCTGCGCCTCGTGGCCCGGCAGCCGAACGCGTTCGCGAAGTTCTCCGGAGTCGCCACGCGACCCGGTGATCACGCGCGACTGACCGCGCTCGCGGCGACGGCGTTCGACGCCTTCGGCGCCTCGCGGCTGATGGTCGGCAGCGACTGGCCGATGTCGGCGCGATACCTCTCTTATACGCAGCTCGTCGACGACGTCGACCGGGCCTGGGGCTCTCGTCCCGACGCGTTCTGGGGATCCACGGCGTGCGAGCTCTACCGCAGGTGACCCGCGGCGCTACGCGCCCTCGGACTCGTCCGGAAGCAGGGTGCCGGCGGCGTGGGCGTGGAACAGCTGCGCCGCCGCGTCGGGGTCGCCCGCGTCGAGCGCCTCGAGGAGGCTCCGATGCCACTCGGCGACGTCGTGCCAGTCGCCCGGGAACGACGGGTCGCCGAGCACGTGGAGCGAGCGCAGGCTCGGCTCGATGATGTCCCACATGCGCGGGAGATACACATTGCCGCTGCCCTCGATCACGCCGCGGTGGAACGCGAAGTCGAGCTCGCGGAAGACGCCGAGGTCCTTCGCATCAGCGGCCGCGTGCATCTGGGCGATGAGGTCCTCGAGGCGCTGGTGCGTGCCGGCATCGAGTGCGCCGCACGCGAGGCGGCCGGCGATCGACTCGAGCTCGGCGCGCGCCACCTTGGCCTGCGCGACCTCCTCGTCGGTGTAGCTGGTCACGAAGTTGCCCTGGTGGCGCACATGGGTGACGAGTCCCTCGTGGGCGAGCTGCTTGAGTGCGTCCCGGACGGGTGCCTGACTCACCTGGAGCCGCCGCGCGAGCTGCGATTCGACGAGCTGCTCGCCGGGCGCGAGCGAGCCGTCCTTGATCATCGTCTTGACGAGCTCGTAGATCTGGTCCGAGAGCAGACCGCGCTTCAGCTCGGTCACGGCGCTCAGCGCATCGGTCATGGTGCGACCCCCGTGGTTGCGGCCCCGACGGGTGCCGCGGCGTACGCCGCCAGCCACGCGTCGGCGATGATGGCGGCGCCCTGCGGCGTCGGGTGCACGCCGTCGGGCGCGATGGCGCCGGCGCCGTGCTCGGCGGCGGCCGCGCCGATGCCGTCGTGCAGCTCGACGAGCGTCGCGTCGAACCGTTGCGCAAGGCGACGAACCGCGGCCCGCTTCGGATCGAGGTCCTCGAGCCACGCGGCCTGGCCTTCGCTCACCGGCACGAAGAAGGGCTCGATGAGAAGGATCCGCTCGACGCCGGCGCCGCGGGCCGCCTCCAGCAGCGCCGTGACGGTCGACTCGAAGTCCAGGGCAGACGTGGGGTCGTCGGAGTCGAAGCGGCGCCACATGTCGTTCACGCCGACGTACACCGTGAGCACGGTGGGCCCCGCGCCCAGCACATCGTCCCAGCGCGCGGCGAGGTCGACGGCGCGGTCGCCCGAGATGCCCTTGTTGACGACGACGGCGTCCTCGCCGACCGCCTCCGCGATGAGCCGGACATACCCGTCCCCCAGCGACGTGGCGTCGTCGCGGTCGCGGCCGGCATCGGTGATCGAATCGCCGGCGAAGACGAGGGTGGTCGAGCGAGGCATCCGTGGTCCCATCGTTGGAGCGTGTTCCGCCAGCATAATCGATAATCGCTTGAGCCGATCGATCCTGGCCCGCGCGGATCTCCCATGCCGGGTTCCCGCGAACCTATCGCCTTCAAGCCTCCCGAGGCGAGAGTCGCCGGTCGCGGCATCGGGGAGAATCGACGCAGAAGCGCGCGAGCGCACACCGACGCGAGGAGGCGCCGTGACCGATGTCCGCCGTGACCCCGAGGATCTCGCCGCGCTGCGCGAGGCATCCGATGTCCTCGGCATCGATGCGCAGCTGAGCCCCGACGAGCGGGCCACCCGCGACCGGGTGCGCGCGTTCGTCGACGCAGAGCTGCGCCCGCACATCGCGGACTGGTTCGACCGGGCACACTTCCCCGTCGAGCTGGCGCCTGCGCTCGGACGCCTCGGCGTACTCGGCATGGAGCTCGAGGGGTACGGGTGCCCCGGCCGCAGCGCCGTCGAGTACGGCCTGGCCGCGCTCGAGCTCGAGGCCGGCGACTCGGGTATCCGCACGTTCGTCTCGGTGCAGGGCTCGCTCGCGATGGGCTCGATCCACCGCTGGGGCAGCGAGGAGCAGAAGCAGGAGTGGCTGCCGCCGATGGCTGCGGGCGACGTGATCGGCGCGTTCGGGCTCACCGAGCCGGGCGCCGGGTCCGACCCCTCCAGCATGACGACGTTCGCCCGCCGCGACGGCGACGACTGGGTGATCACGGGCGCGAAGCGGTGGATCGGCCTCGCGTCGGTCGCGCAGCTCGCGGTGGTGTGGGCGCAGACCGACGACGGCGTCCGCGGTTTCATCGTGCCCACCGATGCGCCCGGTTTCGAGATCACGGTCCTCGAGCCGAAGGGCTCGATGCGGGCGTCGGTGCAGACGGCGCTGCAGTTCGACGAGGTGCGCGTGCCGGCATCCGCTCTCCTTCCCGGAGCACGAGGTCTGCGCGGCCCGTTCTCGGCGCTCAGCGACGCGCGGTACGGGATCGTCTGGGGCGCGCTCGGCGCCGGGCGCGACAGCTACGAGGCGGCGCTGCGGCATGCGCTGAGGCGCGAGCAGTTCGGCAAGCCGATCGCGGGATTCCAGCTCACTCAGCGAAAACTCGTCGACATGGTCGTCGAGCTGCAGAAGGGCGCCCTCCTGGCGCTGCAGATCGGGCGCGCGAAGGATGCCGGAACCCTGACGCCCGCCCAGATCTCGCTGGGCAAGCTCAACAACGTGCGCGAGGCGATCGAGATCGCGCGCGAGGCCCGCACTATCCTGGGCGGCGACGGCGTGCTGCTCGAGAACTCGCCGATCCGCCACGCGGCGAACCTCGAGTCGGTGCGCACCTACGAGGGCACCGACGAGGTGCACACCCTCATCCTCGGCCAGCACCTCACGGGGCTGGGCGCGTTCCGATGACGGCGCCCGGTGAGCACACGGCCGGCCCGCTCGCCGGACTCCTCGTCGCGGACTTCTCGCGTGTGCTCGCGGGGCCGTACTGCACCATGCTGCTGGCCGACCAGGGTGCCACGGTCGTCAAGGTCGAGGGTCCGGCGGGCGACGAGACGCGGCACTGGATGCCGCCGTCGCGCGACGGAGAGGCCACCTACTATCTGTCGATCAATCGCGGCAAGCGCGCCATCACGCTCGACTTCGACGACGTCGAAGACCTCGCCCTCGCCCGCGCGCTCGCCCACCGCGCCGATGTCGTGATCGCGAACTTCAAGCCCGGCGGACTCACGCGCTTCGGACTCGACTACGACGCCGTGCACGCCGCGAACCCCCGCGCCGTGTACGTCTCGATCACCGGCTTCGGCGCCGACTCGGCTCTTCCCGGCTACGACGTGCTGGGCCAGGCGCTGTCGGGACTCATGAGTGTCACCGGTGCGCCTGACGGCGAGCCGACGAAGGCCGGCGTCGCGATCGTCGACGTCGTCACCGGCCTCCACGCGGGTCTCGGCGCGCTCGCCGCGCTGCGGCACCGCGACGCCACCGGCCAGGGGCAGCACGTCGAGGTCAACCTCCTGTCGTCGGCGCTGTCGGCGCTCGTCAACCAGTCGGGTGCGTACGCGGTCGCCGGCGTGGTGCCCGAGCGGCTCGGCAACGACCATCCGAGCGTGTACCCGTACGGCGCGTTCCCCACGGCCGACGGCGAGCTCGTCCTCGCGGTCGGCAACGACGGCCAGTTCCAGCGACTGTGCCTGGTGCTCGGAATCCCGGATGCCGCGGCCGACCCGCGCTTCCTCCACAACGCCGATCGCAGCATGGGCCGCGAGACACTGCGCCCGGTGCTCGAGCGGGCGTTGGCGGCGCGTTCCGCGACGGACTGGGAAGCCCGTCTGACGGCGGCAGGGGTCCCCTGCGCACCGATCCTCGCGATGGACGCCGCCTTCGCGCGCGCCCGGGCGCTCGGCCTCGACCCCGTCGCCCACGCCGGCGCGGAGCGCGTGCCGGGGGTGCGGCATCCGATCTCCTTCTCCGCCACGCCGCCCGAGTACCCACTCGCACCACCCGCGGCCGACGCTGACAGAGCCTGGGTTCGGCGTCTGCTCGGGGATCCGGTACCATAGGAGGGTTGTCCGCACGCGCAACCTTGCGCGGCGAGTCGGACGACGTGCAAACACACCCTCCTGCTGCCGGGAAATGCCCGACAGCCGTTCTAGTCCGAAGGAGGTGGGTTAGTGACGCACCAGTACGAACTCATGGTCATCCTGAACCCCGAGATCGACGAGCGCCAGGTCGGCGCCAACCTCGACAAGTTCCTGAAGGTCATCACGACCGACGGCGGCACCATCGAGAACATCGACATCTGGGGCAAGCGCCGTCTTGCTTACGAGATCCAGAAGAAGAACGAGGGCATCTACGCCGTCGTCAACTTCACCGCCACGGCTGCGACCACGCAGGAGCTCGACCGCCAGCTGAACCTGAGCGAGCAGATCATGCGCACCAAGGTCCTCCGCGCCGAGGAAGCGATCGCCATGATCGCCTCGGAGAAGCAGCGTGCCGACGAGCGCGCCGCCCGCAAGACCGCCAAGGCTGCGAAGGCGTAAGGACGATGGCCGGCGAGACGATCATCACCGTCGTGGGCAACCTCACGGCTGATCCCGAACTGCGGTACACGCAGAACGGTCTCCCCGTCGCGAACTTCACGATCGCGTCGACGCCTCGCAACTTCGACCGTCAGGCGAACGAGTGGAAGGACGGCGAAGCGCTGTTCCTCCGCGCGAGCGTGTGGCGCGAGTTCGCCGAGCACGTGGCCGGCTCGCTGACGAAGGGCATGCGGGTCATCGCGACCGGCCGCCTCAAGCAGCGCAGCTACCAGGACCGCGAGGGCAACAATCGCACCGCCATCGAGCTCGAGGTCGACGAGATCGGCCCGTCGCTGCGCTACGCGACCGCACAGGTCACCCGCGCCGCGGGCGGCTCCGGCGGTGGTGGCGGCAACTTCGGCGGCGGCGGTCAGTCGCGTCCGCAGGTCGCCGACGAGCCGTGGTCGACGCCCGGTTCGCAGAACGCCGGCGGTGCCGGCGGCGGCGACGCGTGGGCTGCCCCGGGCGCCTACGGCGACGACACCCCGTTCTGATCGGTCAGATCTCACAACAGGTTCCGGATGCCTCGTGACGAGGCATCCGGTCAGCAAAACGTAAAGGAAACACCATGGCTGGAAAGGCAACCGGCGACCGCCGGAAGCCGCGGAAGGGCGCGAAGAACGCGGCCCCCGCGAAGGCGATCCGGGTCGGTCTCATCGACTACAAGGACGTCGCGACGCTTCGCAAGTTCATCTCGGAGCGCGGGAAGATCCGCGCCCGTCGTATCACCGGTGTCTCGGTGCAGGAGCAGCGTCTGATCGCCAAGGCGATCAAGAACGCGCGCGAAATGGCGCTCCTGCCTTACGCCGGCGCTGGCCGCTAAGGAGTACCCACATGGCAAAGCTCATTCTCACGAACGAGGTCGCCGGGCTCGGTAGCGCCGGTGACGTGGTCGAGGTCAAGAACGGGTTCGCCCGCAACTACCTCATCCCCCAGGGCTTCGCGGTCGCGTGGACCCGCGGTGGCGAGAAGCAGGTGGCGTCGATCCGCGCCGCCCGCGAGGCGCGCGCGATCCACGACCACGAAGAGGCCGTGGCCCTGAAGAACAACCTCGAGACCAACAAGGTCCGCCTCGCCGTCAAGGCCGGCGCCGAGGGTCGCCTGTTCGGCGCGGTCAAGACCGTCGACGTCGCGGAGGCCGTCAAGGCCGCCGGTCTCGGCGAGCTCGACAAGCGCAAGATCCACATCACCTCCCCGATCAAGTCGGTGGGCGAGCACGAGGCCACCGTTCGCCTCCGCGACGACCTCACCGCCGTGATCACCCTGCAGGTGGTCGCCGCCAAGTAGTACCTGGCGCACGAACGGATGCCGCGAACCCCACGGGTTCGCGGCATCCGTCGTCTCCGCGATCAGAAGATCCAGTTCGCGCCGGCCGCGACCGGCCATGACCATGCGGCCGAGGCGGCGCGCAGCGCCTCGGGTGTGCGCACCTCGATGAGCCCCGCCTGTGCGAGCGAGGCGAGGGAGATCGACCCCAGGTGCGCTGCTCCGAGCTCGCGGACGTCGAGCACGAGGTCGGGTTCGGAATCCGATGCCGTCACCTCCGCGTGCTCCCACGCACCGGCGCGCACGCGCCACCGCCCCGCGTTCGCGGGCAGCATCGCGTCGGTCACCTCGAGCACCACGTCGACGTCGCCCGCGTACCGCCGCCCGCCGAGCGCCGCGGGCAGGTCGAGGATGCGGATCCAGGAGTTGTCCTGGTAGTCGGGCACCGCGGGGCGGATGTCGACGAGCAGCGACACGATGGGGTCGTCGACGGGCAGGTTCGAGATGCTGACGCGGGTGGTGAGGTCGAGGTCGAGCAGCACCGACCACATCCGGTGCGCCGCCGCCGCGGTCAGCGCGACCGCTTCGCGCACGTGGACGGTGCCCTCGGCGCCGGCCCGCTCCCACGACATCGCACGACGGAAGGTCGCGTACGCGAGCGTGTCGTCGGCGGCGTCGCGCACCAGGAGGAGCCGCAGCGACTCCTTGCCGCCGCGGTACGCGGGCGGGTCGGCCTCGCGGGCGGTGCGCTGCTCGGGCGTCTCGCGCGTCGCCCACCCCGGACGACCGAGCCCGGCAGGCAGCCGCGCGTAGTCGCGATGGATCGTGGCCACGAGATCGCCGTGGATCTCGGCATCCCATTCCTCCAGCTCGACCTCGAGCTCGGCGGCCCCGGCCACCGGGCGCAGCGCCGCGCCGCGCGGGATCGTGAGGTCGAGCTGGGTCGAGGCCATGCCGTAGCCGAAGCGGCCGTAGATGGGGGTCTCGGCGGCCATGAGGCCGGAGATCGCCTCGCCGTTGCGGAGGCAGTCGGCGAAGTGGTGCTCGATCATGCCGCGGAGGATTCCGCGCCGCCGGTGGCCCGGGTGCACGCCGACCCAGGTGAGCCAGCCGCACGCGATCTCGGCGCCGGGGACGGGGTAGGCACGCAGCGGATAGGCGCCGTGGAAGCCGGCGAGCACCTCCTCGTCGTCGACGCGGGCGACCCCGTAGGTGCGATCCCAGCTGAGCGGGCTCGGCAGCTCCCGCAGCGCCTCGACGGAGCGCTCCGTGGGGAAGGCCCAGGTGTCGAGGCGGAGGACGTCCTCGAGCCGGTCGGCGTCGACAGGGGTCAGGCGATAGGGATCGGGCAGCGGCATCCCTCCACTCTGGCGAGGAGGAGACGGGCGCGCAACGCGTCGGATGCGCGGGGGACGAGCGGGCATGACGAGGCGGATGCCGCGAGCCCCCCGGGTCGCGGCATCCGCTCGTGACATCTCCGGGTGCGTCGCCCCGGTCCAGGCATTGTGCCGGGACACCGCACTGCGGAGATGGTGTGGACCCCCGATCACGAGGCGCGGTCCAGGCAGAGCCGGCTCTCGCGATCGGGGGCGTTCAGGGCGGGAGGGCCGCTGGGGGACGGCCCTCCCGCGCGCTCACGCGGGTGGGGCGAGGGACGCCTGGGGTACGTCGACCCGCCCCGTCGACTCACGCGGAGCGCCGCCGCGACGCGCGTGCGATGGCGCCCGCTGCGAGCAGCGAGAGCGCGAGCAGCAGGAACGGCATCACACCCGTCCCTCCCGTCGTGGCGAGCCGGGTCGATGTGCCGGCCTGGGCCGACGAGCCGGTGACCGCGACCGAGCCGGTCGTGCCGTCGGTGCCTCCCGTGCCACCGTCACCGGGGCCGGCGGGGTCGGTCGGGTCGGTGGGGTCGGTGGGGTCCGTCGGATCGGTGGGGTCGGTCGGATCGGTCGGGTCCGTGGGATCGGTGGGGTCCGTCGGATCGACCGGCCCGCTCACGTCCGTGTCGCCGAGCAGGTCGGTGAGCAGATCGTCGACCAGTCCGGTGTCGTCCACCGCGTCCGCGACGTTGTCGCCGGCGTTCTGCACCGTGTCGGAGACCGCGCCGAGCACGTCGCCGCCGCTCAGCAGCTCGTCGAGGATCGTGTCGACATCGCCCAGAGCGTCGACCACCAGAGAATCGAGCACCTGGTCGGCGGTGTTCTCCGTGGCGTTGGTCACCGTGGTGCCGAGGTCGGCACCCAGGTCGGCCACCGTGGTGCCGAGGTCGTCGACGGCGCTGTCGAGGTCACCGTCGAGCAGATCGTCGACGAGGGTGTCCCCGTTGTCGACGAGGTTGCCGACGAGTCCGCCCTCGACCAGGATGCCGTCGCCGACGACATCGTTCAGACCGGACTCGTCACCGAGCAGGCCATCCAGGATGCCGGTGCCCGCGGTCGTATCGGTGACGCCGTCGAGGAGGTCGCCGACGGGACCCGTGAGCGGGGCGAGCGCGCCGTCGTCGCCGAGGACCGGATCGAGCACGCTGTCGCCGAGGAGACCGTCGACGAGGCCGTCGTCCTCGGTCAGACCGGTCAGCAGGCCGTCCGCATCCGCGACCGGTGTGGCCGGGGTCGACGCGGGGCCGCCCTCGAGCGTCCGCTCGAGGGCGTCTTCGAGCAGACCCGTCGTGTCGATGGCGTCGCCGGTGTTCTCGCCCGCATGCTGGAGCAGTCCGTCGGGGCCGGTGATCGCCGTGTCGCCCGACAGCACACCCACCGCGTCCGTGAGTGCGTCGTGCACGAGGCCGTCGATGACCTGATCGTCGGTGTTCGCCGCCGCAGCGGTGACGGTCTGTCCGACATCGGAGCCGAGGTCCTGGACCGTCGTTGCGAGATCCGTGACGGCGGCCTGGATGTCACCCGCGGCGACGTCGCCGATGACGGCATCGCCGTTGGCCGCGAGGGTGCCGACGGTTCCGCCCTCGACGAGGGCGCCGTCGCCGACGACATCATCGAGTGCGCCGCCGTCACCCACGAGGGTGCCGACGACCGCGGTCCCGGCGGTGGTGTCGGTGAGGTCGTTCACGACCGCGGCTGCTGCGTCGGCGACCGGGTCGAGACCGCCGTCATCGCCCAGGAGCGGATCGACGATTCCGTCGCCGACGATCGAGTCGACGAGCCCGTCGTCGGCGACGACCGACGACAGAAGGTCCGGATCCGATGGTGGTTCGGCCGCATTCGCGACCGTCGCGCCGAGCAGCGTGATGCCGCCGGCCAGGAGCGTGCCCAAGAGGGCGCGCTTGTAGAGAGTGCGCATGATGTTCCCCTTTGTGGATTGATCGATTCGCAGCGCGGAAGGGCCGCGCTGCTCAGCGCGGAGGGCGCGCTGATGCTCTGCCGCTCACGCTCGGGTGAGCAGAAGCGGCGGCGAGCCGATCAGTCGGGGGAGACGTCGGTGGAGCCTGCAGGCGCGGGCAACGCGTGCTCGTCCTCCGGTCCGGCTCGGCGCACCCAGGCACGGTGTGCGACGAGCGGAAGGAGGGCGGCGAGCGCCCAGGCGCCGGGACCCGCACCACCGGGTCCCGCGGAGGCGATCGACAGGCAGAGTCCGCCTGCAGAGCCGAGGAGTCCGCCTGCGACGAGCGCTGCGGAAGACGTGACGAGAGCGGCGCGCGTGGCCGCTTCGGAGACGGATGCCGCGGCCCAGTGGCCGAACGCACCCGCTGTCGTCCTGAGGAGGGTGGCGGCAGCATCCGTCCGCGCGGCGACAAGTGCGATCGCGGTCGGCGCGGAGGACTCGGCCGAGCTGCCGAGGAGGCCCGGAAGCTGTGGGATCGCAGGAAGGGCGGGCAGAACCGGGCCGGTCGCCGGCGGCCGGCCGATCGTCGAGCCCGTCTCGTCGACGGCACCGACGAGGCCGCCCAGCGTCGTGTCGACGGTGCCGCCGAGGTCGGTGACGGCGTCGTCGAGGCCGACGCCCGAGACGATCCCGCCGACGATCGGCACCTCGGAGACGATGTCGACGACCGGCTTCGTGATCTCGCTCACGACACCGCCCGAGACGGCCTCCGACACCGGCTGGGTCACCGTCGTGACGACGGCGCCGACGGCCTGCACGACCTGGCTCACCGGCTGGTGTACGGGATCGGGCGCGGCGGCGACCACGCTGTTCACAGCGCTGCTCACGCCGGTCGTGACGGTCGAGACGGTGCCGGTGACCGTCGACGCGGTCGTGTCGACCAGCGAGGTCACGGCGCCGAGGGCACCCCCGAGCGCTCCCGCATCGTCAGGCTCGTCGGCGTGCGCCTGTCCGAGGCCGAGGCCGAGGACCAGCGAGACGACGATCCAGGCGAACGCGGTCGCGACCCCCATGAGGGCCAGCCGCACGATCCTCGGCAGCTGCGAGGTTGCGATCTCCACGTTCACCTCCCACGACGAAAGAGCCGCACGTTCCGGGTGGATCGTGCGTGAGGGTGCCTGGACCCCCGAGGCTACTCCTGGCCGATTCGGTCTGTCCAGACCATTTTGGACGGCGAGTCCCCTTGTCCGGACGGCGTCAGGAGGCCGCGCACCTGAGGGGCGATTGTGCACAGGACGGTGTTGGCGAGCAAACCTTCAACCCTGACTTCAACCACATCTCTCTCCACAGGCTGTGGACTGGGCAGGCCCTGGTCAGCGGCATTTTCCGCGACATAACTCCCAGAAGGGCGGTGAGTTCTCCACAGGGGTTGTTCACAGGAGCGACGGCGTTTCTCCCCGACTCTCCACAAAGTTATCCACAGGGTGTGTTGCGACTGTCGGAGGCCATCCTTAGCGTGGGGTGCGGCCCACTCGGGCGTCGCGCCTCCGTGCTGGGTTCGAAAGACGCGACGGCGGCCGCAATCGCACGACGGAATCAAGCGGGGGGCGAGATGCCGTGGCATCTCGCTGCTCGCTCGTGCCCAGGCGCGCCCACTCGGCGAGCCGCCCCGATACCGCCGAGAGAGCTCGGATGATGTGACCAACGGCAGGGAGGACGCGCAGCCTATGTCGATCGCCGACATCTCCGAAGAGCGCATGGGGGGCCCTCGCGACTTCGAGCGCACTCCCCCGCACGATCTGCTCGCCGAGCAGAGCGCACTGGGCGGAATGCTGCTCTCGAAGGACGCCGTCGCGGACGTCATCGAGACACTGCGCGGCACCGACTTCTACGTGCCCAAGCACGAGCTGATCTTCGAGGCGATCCTCACCCTGTATTCGCACGGTGAGCCGACGGATGTCGTCGCCGTCACCGACGAGCTCATCAAGACGGGCGAGCTGCAGCGCGCCGGCGGCGCCGATTACCTGCACACCCTCACCTCGATCGTGCCGACCGCCGCGAACGCCGGCTACTACGCCTCGATCGTCTCGGAGCGTGCGCTGCTGCGTCGTCTCGTCGACGCCGGCACCCGCATCGTGCAGATGGGGTACTCGGGTCAGGGGGAGGCGCTCGACCTCGTCAACAACGCGCAGGCCGAGATCTACTCGGTGACCGGGGCGGAGCAGGCCGAGGACTACGTGCCGCTCACGATCGCGGTGGATGCCGCGGTGGAGGAGATCGAGGCCGCGCGCGGACGCGACGGCCAGATGACAGGCATCCCGACCGGCTTCTCGGGCCTCGACTCTCTGACCAACGGTCTGCACCCGGGCCAGATGATCATCATCGCCGCGCGACCCGCGATGGGTAAGTCGACGCTCGCGCTCGACTTCGCACGCTCGGCCGCGATCAAGGCCAACATGCCGACGATCTTCTTCTCGCTCGAGATGGGCCGCAGCGAGATCGCGATGCGCTTGCTCAGCGCCGAGGGGGCGATCCCGCTGCAGTCGATGCGCAAGGGCACGCTCGACTCGCGCGACTGGACCACCGTCGCGGCGACCCGCGGCCGCATCAACGACGCGCCGCTGTACATCGACGACAGCCCCAACATGACGCTCGTCGAGATCCGCGCGAAGTGTCGCCGGCTCAAGCAGCGTGCGGGCCTCAAGCTGGTCGTCATCGACTACCTGCAGCTGATGACCTCGGGCAAGCGCGTCGAGTCGCGTCAGCAGGAGGTCTCGGAGTTCTCGCGTGCCCTCAAGCTGCTCGCGAAGGAGCTGGGCGTGCCGGTCATCGCGCTGTCGCAGCTGAACCGTGGTGCCGAGCAGCGCGCCGACAAGAAGCCGGCCCTGTCCGACCTTCGTGAGTCGGGCTCGATCGAGCAGGACGCCGACATGGTGGTGCTGCTGCACCGCGAGGCCGCGTACGAGAAGGACTCGCCGCGAGCCGGCGAAGCCGATCTCATCGTCGCCAAGCATCGCAACGGCCCCACCGACACGATCACCGTGGCGTTCCAGGGCCACTTCTCCCGCTTCACCGACATGGCCCCGGGCGACTTCGGATAGAAGCGACATGAAGCTGCTCCTCACCTCAGGCGGCGTCACGAACGACAGCATCCGCACCGCTCTGGTCGGGTTGCTCGGCCGGCCGATCGAAGAATCGAACGCGCTCCTCGTGCCGACGGCGCAATGGGGGCAGCCGATGTGCTCGCCCGAGACCGTGTGGCGCACCGTCGCCGGCCGATGGGACGACGAGGTCGGACTGGTCGACCTGGGATGGAAGTCGATCGGGACTCTCGAGCTCACCGCACTGCCGACCATCGGCGAGGACCGCTGGATTCCCTGGGTGCGTGACGCGGACGTCCTGCTCGTCGACGGCGGTGAGGCGGTGTACCTCGCGCACTGGATGCGTGAGTCGGGGATGGCCGACCTGCTCCCCTCACTCACCGACACCGTGTGGGTCGGCGTGAGCGCCGGGAGCATGGTGATGACGCCGCGCATCGGACGGCAGTTCGTCGACTGGCGACCCGACGGCACCGACGAGACGCTCGGCGTCGTGGACTTCTCGATCTTCCCGCACCTGGACTACCCGGGCTGGTCGTCGAACAGCACCGAGAGTGCACATCGGTGGGCGGCGACCATCGCCGGGCCGGCGTACGCGATCGACGAGCAGACCGCGATCTCGGTCGTCGACGGCACCGTCGAGGTGATCTCCGAAGGGAACTGGGAGTACTTCGATTGAAGCGGCCTGCCGGGAGATCCCGACCGGCCGGAAGGACGACGCGGGGGAGGGCGCGCTCGACGCGCTCCCTCCCCCGCGACGCCGGACCTACCGGACGGTGAGCTTCACCGGCTTCGACGCCGTGTCGCCGTTCGCGTTCGCGAACACCGCGACCAGCGTGTGCTCGCCGGGTGCGACGCCCGTCAGCTGCACCGACGCCGTCTGCGCGGCGGGGGTCGCCGCAGCCAGCTCACCCGCACCGACGACTGCCCCGTCGAGCTCGAACCGGTACGAGGTGGCGTTGGTTCCCCACCACAGGTTCGCCGTCGCGGTGAACGTCCCGTCCCGGTCGTGATCGTCGTGCGACACCACCGGCACCGCCGGCGCCGCGTGGACGACCTTCACCGTCGTCGACGTGGTCGCCGTGACTCCCTTCGAGTTCACGAGCTCGCCCGTGTACACGTAGGTGCCGTTCGGCTTGCCGCTGAACGATACGCCTGCGGTCTGCGACATCCCTCCCGTCCGCTCCAGCACCTTCGTGGCGACGAGGGCGCCGTTCTCGTAGAGCCGGAAGATGCTGCCCGGCGTCCCCCACCAGAGGTTCATCATCACGTCGTAGGTGCCGTCGTGCAGGCCGGTCTCCCACCCGCTGGTGTTCGACAGCGTGCCTCGGCCCGGGGCGGCCGTCGCGCCGTCGTCGATGGCGACGGGCTGCAGCCGCAGGGCGTTCTGCTCGACGTAGTGGTAGACGTTCAGGTATCCCTCGTCGGCGATCGGGTTCGACGCGCCGGCGTCCAGCGCACTCCACACGGTGCGCCCGTCGACGCGCAGCACGAGCCGCGTGCCCCCGTCGACCTCGACCGCGCCGAACTCGAGCTCGTGCTCCTCGCCGGCCGTGATCGCGGTGTTCGGGATCACGTCGAGCATCGTCTGCTGGGGCTTCCAGCTCTGGAACTCGATCGTGTCCTCCTTGATCACCACCAGATACCCCTTGTTGCCGTTCACCCACGCCGGATCGCCCGCGCGGTCGGAGCGCACGGCGAAGCCGTACCAGCCGCCGTCGAACCCGTCGACCGTCGCCCGGAACTTCAGCAGCCCGCTCCCGAAGGTGCCTTCCGAGTAGCCGTAGACGCCCTCGCCGTCGATGCGCAGCGTGCCCTCCGCGAAGTCGACCGCATCCGACGGCGGCCACCCTTCAGGGCTCACGAGCTCGCCGACGAGATCGATCGTGGGATGCTGCGCCGCCCGCACCTCGATCGTCGACGACGCCGAGATCGTGGCGTTCGCCTGCGAGGTCGCCGTGATGGTCGCGCGGCCGGCAGCGAGTCCGGTCACGACGCCCGACTCGTCGACGGTTGCGACCTCGGGAGCGTCCGAGGTCCACGCGACCCGCGGGTTCGTTGCGTCCGAGGGAGTCACCGACATCGAGAGCTTCACCCGCTCGCCCGGCTCGACGGTGGCCTGTTCGGGCGACACCTCGATGCCCGTCACCGCGGTGGGAACGATCGAGAACCGCACGTCGTCGAAGTCGAGCGCCGTGAACTTCTCGACGTAGAAGCCGACCTTGCCCGACCCGGTGGCCGACGGGTTCGGTCCCTCGATGACGGTCTCACCGTCCACGGTCACCTGCACGCCCGATCCCTTGACGACGAGGCGCACGTCGTACACGGTGTTCGGCTCGAAGCCCGAGCCCGCCGGCAGCTTCACCTCCCTGAGGATCTGCCACTGCGGCCCGTAGACGGTCCAGGTCGGAGCTGCCTCGGTGTGCCGGTAGCGCACGTATCCGCCGGGCGTCGGTCCGGTCCGGTCGTAGATCAGCATGATCCCGCCCTCGGGAACGAGCGCGGGGGTGCGTACTTGGAAGTCCAGCACGTAGTCCGTGAAGCTCCGCGGCAGCTGCGAGTTCGCCCCGCCCTTGATCCGATACCAGTGCTCGCCGTCGGCGTCCGCCACGACGGCCCGATTCGGATCGACGGGCCAGCCGTTGGAGCCCGACTCGAAGTCGGTCGCGTGCATGATCCCGTCGCCGTCGGCGACCACGACCACCGCCTGGTCGGAGATCGTCGCATCCGCCTGCGACGTCACGGTGATCACGGTCTCGCCCGGCGTCAGCGCCGTGATCGTCCCGGAGGCGTCGATGCTTGCGACTGTCGGGTCGCTCGACGCGTATTCGACGGCGCCGTTCGAGGCGTTCCACGGCACGATCTCGGCGCCGAACGACACCGTCTTGCCGAGGTCGACGGTCAGCTGAGGAGCGGGCAGGTGCACGCTCTCGAGCGCGACCGAGTCCGGGCCGTGGGGCAGGCCGACCTTGCCCTGCGTGCCGATCAGTTCGAACGGGATCGCCGCGAAGCCCGGGATGCGCTCGAGCACCGGGGCGCCTTCCCGCAGCCGGAAGTCGCCGGCCCGCCAGTCCACGAAGCCGGGGTCCTCGCTCGCGACCCAGTTGTCGGCGTAGTTCATCAGGTTCTTCACGTCGCGAGCACCGTGCGCGTTCACCTGGCCGGAGCGGGTGAGTGTCGGATTCCAGGTGACGTTGCGCTCGAACACGTTGTTCGCCGGGAAGTAGTGGTTCTCGTCGAAGAACGTCAGCAGCTCCGGATACTTCTGCGCGTAGGGCGTACCGGCGAACCCGTTGTTGTCCTCGAAGAGCTTCACCCATCCCGGCATGTACGAGGTGTCGACCGTGTTGCCGGGCTGGTCGCCCATCCACATCTCATAGTTGTCGTACGGGACATGGGTGTCCACGAACACGTTGTTGCGGGCGGTGATGTGATCGCCCGAACCGCTCTTGATCGCGTCGTTGCCCATCCGGTAGAAGACGTTCTCCTCGATGGTCAGACCCATCGTGAGGTTGTCGGGGTAGATGCCCTCGACCCCGAGCCGCCCGATTCCGGTGTCGTGGAAGTAGTTCTGCCGGATGACCGTCCCACGCTGCTGCGGGGTGGAACCGGCGTTCATGTAGATGGCACCGAGGTCCTGGAAGGTCTTGCAGACGTCGTAGATCTCGTTGCGCTCGATGAGGTGGTCGTTGCCGTGCACGATGATGCCCGGGTGCGGGGCGTCGTGGATCTCGTTGTTGCGGGCGATGTTGCCGACCCCGTCGAACATCACACCCGGGTTGTAGGCCTTGTGGTAGTACGCGAAGTCGTGGATGTGCGAGTTCTCGACGCGGTTGCGACCCGGCTCGAGGGTGGTCTTGTCGCCGCCCTGCAGCACGACCGGCACGCCGCCGATGTGACGCAGGTGCGAGTCGACCACGGCGTGGTCCCGCCCGCCGCGATTGACCGGGATGCCGTCGTAGGTGTAGCGACCCGGGGAGTTGATGAGCACACCGCCGTCGGCGAAGTTGCGGATGTCGCTGCGCTCGATCGTGACGTGGCTGCCCCCGAGGATCACGGCGGCGTTCGCGCGCCCGTACTCGAGCACCAGCTCCTGGAACGACACGTGAGACGTGCCGTCGGTGCGGAGCATCGGCTCCTTGAGCATCGTGACGGTGGCGGCGGCGCCGCCCAGGAACGCCTGGTTCGGCACCAGGTACAGCTTTCCGGTCTCGCGGTCGATGAAGTACTCGCCGGGCGCGTCGAGCTCTTCGATCAGGTTCTCCGCGAAGTGGAAGTCCTCGAACCACGTCTTCATCAGGCCGGACATCTCGCCGTAGCGCAGCGTGATCGTCTTCGCCTCGGGGTCGATCGACTCGATCTTGTTGTACGACCACTCCCAGCTGTAGCCGAAGATGCCGTCGAGCCAGATGTCGTCGGCCTGGGTCCAGTGCCTCGGACGATCGTAGGTGTAGCTGAAGGTGCCGCCCCGCTCCTGCAGGTCGGCGTCCTTGCGGGTGGGTCCGGCATCGAGGATCTCGCCCATCTTCACGGTGCCGTCGCCGTTCGGCCAGCGGGCCAGGGTCATTCCCTCGCCGCCGACGTAGAGCTCCATGGGCGGCACCGTGCTGACGTCGTTCGCCTTCCAGTAGCCGTGGCGGCTGAGCTGTCCGTAGTCGGTGATCCCCGCCGCCGCGAGGTCGATCGCCACCACCTTGCCGCGGGCGGACTGGTCGACGATCCGCGACAGCACGGTCTCGTCGGCGACGGTCTCGAAGCCGGCGCGGTCCAGCTGCACGCCGCCGGTCAGCGTGACGGTCTCGCCGGGGTACGAGCGGTAGACGATCGGCGCGTCCGCCGTGCCGGAGTCGCCCGCCCCGAGCTCGAACGCCGCCGTCCGGGCGTAGGTGCCGCCGCGGAGCGACACCGTCACCCCGCCGTCCGGCAGCCCGCTCGAGGCTTTGAGTGCGCGGATCGCGTCGCGCGCGCCTTCGAGGGTGCGCAACGGCGCACTGATCGAGCCGTCGGCATGGTCGTCGCCGTCGGTGGCGACGTAGATCTCCACGGACGCCGATCGAGGATCGGGCGCTGCGTGGGCAGCGGTCGCCGTTGCGGCGATCAGCGTGCCCACGAGCGCGAGTGTTGACAAGAATCGCTTCATCGCGAGGTTCCAGCCCTTCTGTGAGTGACCGCGGCATCGCGGTGCTCGTGCATGGGGTTGGTCCGACGCGTGCGCACCTCAGCGCACGATGACGGAACGAGCGCGAGATTACACTAATCGATAATCGTCTGTCGAGAATCGGTGACGAAGGTCAATCGTTCCCATTCCCGTTCCCGTTGCCGTCCCCGGCCGGGGGCTGGTCCGGGCCCGGAGCCGGTGCGGGACCCGGGCGCGGCGGCGGGGCGGCGCGACGCACCAGGTCGGCGGGAGGAGCGGGGAAGCCACCGCCCCCGTAGAGCTGGTTCGCGGCCGCCTGGATGTCGCGGGTCATCGGCAGGCGGATCGTCGACAGTGCCCGGCCGTTGTAGAAGGCCCGGAACACGTCCCCGTAGCCGGTCGTGTTCCCGACCCACACGGCGGTCGTCACGCGCGTGCTCGACTCGACGAGCCACGTCTGGATGTTCTCGTGCGTTCCCGTCTTGCCCAGCATCGGCGTGCCGTCGTTCGGGTTGCCGCCCGCGCCGGTGCCGCCCGGGCGCATGACGCCCTGCAGCGCGAACGCGGTCGCGGCCGCCACCTCGGGACTGATGACCTGCGAGCAGCGGTTCCCCGGAACCGGAAGCTCGGTGCCGTCGGCGTTGACCACGCGCTCGATCACGCGCGGCTTGCAGTAGACGCCGCCGTTCGCGACAGTCGCGAACGCCCCGGCCATGGCGACGGGGGCGATGTTGTTGGTGCCGATGATCGAGGAGGCGCCGTCGAGATCCACGGGCGTGCCGTCGCCGCGGGTGACGCCCATGCGAGCGGCGACGTTCTCGATGTCGCACATGTCGAGCTGCTCCGCCATGCCGAGGAAGCCGCTGTTGAGCGACTGGGCGGTGAACTGCAGCGGTGTTCCCACGTATCCGGCGGCGCCGCCGAAGTTGCGCACGACGTGGTTCTCGCGGTTGACCCAGGTGCCCGCGCAGCGGTCCCGAAGACGGGGGATGGCCCGCAGTGTGCCGTTCACGGTGTCGGAGAGCGTGTGCCCGGTCTCGAGCCAGTCGACGAGGGTGAACAGCTTGAAGGTCGATCCGGTTGGGAACCCGGTCGAGACCCCGTGCATCGTGTCGCCGGCGTAGACGAGCGAGCTGTACACCGGGTCCGTGAGGGCGAGATCACGGTCCTCCGTGAATCGGTTGTTCTGGCTGATGGCGAGGATGCGCCCGGTGTTGACCTCGATGCTGACCGACGCCGACCCGAACGACATGCCCGCCACGGTCTCGGGCGCGTACCGGTGCATGGCGTCCTGCGACGCGTTCTGCAGGCTCCAATCGAGCGTCGTGTAGATGTTCAGGCCCTCGCGCGTCAGCGACCGCTGCCTGTCCTCCGCCGTCTCGCCGAACGCGCTGGCATAGTCCGGGTCCAGGCGCAGGGTGTTCACCACGTACTGGCAGAAGAAGGGGGCGGCGCTGGACCCGCACCTGGTCGGGGGCAGCTGCAACGCCGGAGTGATCGGCTCGATCGCCGCGGCGACGTACTGGTCGGCGGTGATGCGACCGTCTTCGCGCATCCGGTCGAGCACGTAGAGCTGCCTGCCCTTGGTCGCACTGTAGGCGTCGCCGGCCGCGAGGTACTGCTCCGCAGTGATGGTGCCGTCGGCGAGGAGGGTGTCGAGCCCCGCCAGGGTGCCGGGGGTCACGTCGTCCACCGATCCGTCGGCGGCCTTGTTGTACCTGGTGCCGTCGCCCCCGAAGATCGAGCCCAGCGGTCGGTCGATCCGGAACGTGTTGGGATTCTGCACGATGCCCGCGAGCGTCGCCGCCTGCGTCAGTGTGAGCCGGGATGCCGTGGTGCTGAAGTAGTAGCGTGCTGCAGCTTCGATGCCGTATGTCGTGCCGCCGAAGTTCGCGATGTTGAGATAGCCCAGCAGGATGTCGTTCTTCGAATACTTCTGCTCGAGCTGGACGGCGTAGCGGATCTCCTGGAGCTTTCGCTCGTAGCCTTCGACGCCGTCCGCCTGCGTGGCGTCGAGCCAGCACTGCTGCAGCACCTGGTCGCGGGTCGACTTCACCACGGGGGCGCCGTCCCCGTCGACGACCGCCTCACCCGCCTCGTTCGTCTCGTACACCGTCCCCGCGTCGCGTTCGCAGCGCTGGACCAGCACGTTCTTCACGTACTGCTGGCTGATCGAGGAACCGCCTTGCGTCTGGCCGCCCTGCGCGTTCTTGATCAGGGCGCGGGTGGTGCCGAGGATGTCTACGCCACCGTGCTCGTAGTACCGCGGGTCCTCGGAGGCGAGGATCGCGTCATACATGACGAGCGACACCTGGTCGAAGGCGACGGGCTCGCGGTTCTGGTCGTAGAACGACGTCAGCTCGACGTCCTGCCCGGTCGACGGGTCGCGGGCGTAGATGGTCGTCGGCAGCATCAGGCGATCGATCTCGAGGTAGCTCGGCATGTTGTCGAACAGCGACACCGCGCTGCTGGCCGCGTGCCCGCTGATCGCGATGGCCGGCGCGAGCGGCGCGACGACCAGCACCCCCGCGATGACGCTGAGCGCGAGCAGGCCGACAAGGCCACCGAGCACCCCCGCGAATGTCCGCCGGTAGCGGGGTATCGGCGCGACCGGTGAAGAACCCTCGGATGGCTGCTTCACGACAGCTTCCAATCTGCGGTGGGAGAAATCATGTCAGACCGGCCCCGATTCCGCGATGGGGTCGGGTTCGCGACGCGGGGGTGTCGTCGCGCGGAGCCGGCGCATAGGCTCGGGGCGAGGCATCCGCTCGAGAAAAGAACTCCCGCAGAACGCGGAGAGAACCGGACACGAAGGAGAGTCCCATGCAGACCGTGACGGTCGACTTCATCATCTCGCTCGACGGCTACGGCGCCGCGGAGGGGTGGCCGGGGTTCTGGGGGATGGAAGGTCCCGAGTATCTCGGCTGGCTCGCCGAGTCGCCCGACAAGGACGATCCGCTGCTCATGGGGGCGACCACGTACCGCCTCATGTCGGAGCTCACCGCCGGCGGGGAGGAGGGCACCGACATGCTCGGCGGCATCTGGAAGTACGTCTTCTCGTCCACTCTCGAGGAGCCGCTCACGTGGGAGAACTCCACGCTCGTGCGCGAGGATGCGGTCGAGTTCGTCCGACGGCTGAAGGAGGAATCCGACCGGCCGCTGCGCACGCTCGGCAGCGTCGCCCTCTGCCGGTCGCTGCTGCTCGCGGGGCTGGTCGACCGCTACCGCGTGGGCGTGTTCCCGGTGATCACGGGCGCAACCGGACAGGACCGGATCTTCGACGGCTATCCCGACGTGCGCCTGGACCTCGTCGAGGCGCGCACGTTCGACGGGCGCATCCAGCTGCTCGAGTACGTCCCGACAGTGCTCGACGGCCCGCCTGGGGCATGACGAGCGCCTCGTGGACGGGGGTGACGTCGCCGGACCGGCGGTGGTGACAGATCCGGTGCCCGGCGGGCGCGAGCCTGCTCCCCGGTCGGCGTTCGCGCGTTTCTGGAGCGCGGCGGCCATCAGCTCGTTCGGCACGGCGGTCACCGCCGTCGCGATGCCGGTGCTGGTGGTGCAGCTGCTGCACGCCACGCCGTTCGAGGTCGGCCTCGTCGGGGCCGCGCAATTCGTGCCGTACGCCGTGCTCGGGCTCTTCGCCGGCGCGTACACCGACCGGTGGCGTCGCCGCCCGATCCTCGTGTGGGCGAGCGTCGGGAGGGCCGTGTCGCTCGGCGCGATCCCCGTGCTGTGGCTCGTCGGCGCGCTCCAGATCTGGATGCTCGTCGCACTCCTGCTGCTGTTCGGTGCGTTCTCCGTCTTCGGCTTCGCGGCGACGCAGTCGTTCCTCCCCCGGCTCGTGCCCCGTTCCCGGCTCGTCATCGCGAACGCGCGCCTCGATCAGACCGATGCCGCGGCTCAGACGCTCGGTCCGGCCCTCGGTGGCGGGCTCGTGGCGCTGCTCGGTGCGCCGATCGCATTGCTCGTCGACGCGATCAGCTACATCGTGGATGCCGCGCTGAACGCGAGCATCCGCGTCGAGGAGACCCGCGAGCGGCGGGGCGATCGGCATCTCGGCCGCGAGATCCGTGAGGGCCTGCGGTGGGCGTACGCGCACCGCACGCTCGGTCCGCTCGCCGTGTCGACGCACGTGTGGTTCTTCGCCAACGGCGTGGCCCTGACCGTGCTCTCGCTGCTGGCGCTGCGTTCGCTGGGCTTCACGGCGTTCACGTTCGGCCTGCTGCTCGCGGTGGCGGGATCGTGCGCGCTGGTCGGGGCGACGTTCGCGGCTCGGATCGGCGGATGGCTGGGCATCGGCCGGACGATCATCCTGGCGCGGGCGATGTACCCGATCGCATGGGCGCTCGCCGCGGTGGCGGCCGGGGTCCCCGCCGCAGCGGTGCTCCTCTTCATCGCTCTCGCGCTCCACGGGCTCGCCGGCGGTGTCGAGAACGCCAACGAGATGGCCCTACGGCAGACGGTCACCCCCGACCGCCTGCTCGGCCGCGTGAATGCGAACATCCGCTCGGTCAACCGCACCGCGGCCGCGATCGGCGCGCTCGCGGGCGGCGCCGCGATCGCCCTGGTCGGCGACCGCTGGATGCTGGTCGCCGTCGCCGTGATCTTCGCGATCGCCGCGCTCCTGGCCTGGTTCTCGCCGCTGCGCTCTGAGCGCGTGAGTCCGGACTGAGCCGGCCGAAGTCACATGGCGCGCGCGTGCTCGACGAACGCGTCCAGCGCGGCGCGCAGGGCGGGGGAGTCCTCCTGGGTGCGGCGATGCACGGCGAGGACGTCGCGCGTCGACGCCGGCTCGACGGTCGGGATCGCAACCAGGTCGGGACCGATGTCGCCACGGCCGAGGCGGGGCACGAGCGCCACCGCGCGGCCCGCGCGCGCCAGCTCGAGATGGTTCTGGAACTCCATCGACTCGTGCACGATGCGCGGGGCGTTGGGGACACCGTCGAAGAGCCGCCGCAGCCACTGGCGGCAGATCGTCGCCTCGAACGTCGCGACCCAGACCTGCCCCGCCAGCTCGCCGGGGTGCAGCACGGTGCGACCGGCGAGCGGGTGGTCGCGATGCAGGATGACGTCGGCGACATCCGTGAACAGCGGCGTCGACACGAGGTGGTCGGGCATCGCGAGGGCGACCCCGCCCCACCGGTGAACGATGCCCAGGTCGCGCTGGCCAGAAGCGACGAGCGCGATCGTCTCCCACGGCTCGCTCTCGCGCAGGGGCACGGAGAGATCGGGATGCTGCGCCGCGAGGTCGCCGAGGACCGGGATGACCAGTCCGCGCACGACGGTCGAGAACGCGGCGAGCCTGATCTCGCCCACCACCCGATCGTCGGGCCCCGCGGTGAGCTGGAGATCGGCGCGGAGCCGTTCGAGGTCGGCCAGGATCGGGGTCGATGCGACGACGAGACGCGTCCCGGCTTCCGTGAGGATGACTCCGCGCCCGGCACGTTCGAGGAGGGCGATGCCGGTCTCGCGCTCGAGTCGCTTCACCTGCTGCGACACCGCGGACGGCGTATACCCGAGACTCGTCGCCGCGGCGACCACGCTGCCCTGCGTGGCGACCGCGCGAAGCGACATGACGGCTTCCAGGTCGATCATGAAGCAACGCTACATCGTTTCGTGAGAAAAGCATCGCTGGTGCTTCATCCCGCGATCGAGTGAAGTGAGAGTCGTGAAGAGACGCGACATGATGCTCGCCGCCGCCGTGGCATCCCTCTGGGGCTTCAACTTCGTCGTGATCGACTGGGGGATGAACGGCGTGCCGCCCTTGCTGTTCGTTGCGATCCGCTTCCTGGTGGTCGCGCTCGCCGTCTTCGTCGTGCCGAGGCCCCGCACCTCCTGGCGGACCGTCATCGGCGTGGGCCTGTTCATGAGCCTGGGGCAGTTCGGCCTGCTGTACACGTCGATGGCGCTCGGACTCCAGCCGGGGCTCGCCGCCCTCGTGCTGCAGGCGCAGGCGGTGTTCACGATCCTCATCGCCGCCGCGGTGCTGCGGGAGCGTCCGACCGCGCCGCAGACCGCAGGAGTCGGTCTCGGCATCGTCGGGCTCGCGATCGTGGCGGCCGGTCGCGGTGGCGATGCGCCCGCGCTCGCGGTGGCGCTGGCACTCGCCGCGGCATTCTCGTGGGGAATCGGGAACGTGATCTCCCGCCGTGCCGGGGTGGTCAGCGGGCCCGGGCGGCTCGGGTCGCTGTCGCTCACCGTATGGTCGGCGCTCGTGGTGCCGGTGCCGGCCCTGATGCTGTCGTTCGCCGTCGAGGGTCCGGAGGCGATCGCGTCGGGAATCGCCGCATTCGGCTGGCAGTCCCTTCTGTCGACGCTCTACACCGCGGTGCTGTGCACGATCATCGGCTACTCGATCTGGAACAGCCTGCTGGCTCGCAATCCCTCCGCGGCCGTCGTGCCGTGGGTGCTGCTCGCGCCCGTGGTCGCGATGGCATCGGCCGCTCTGCTGCTCGGCCAGATCCCCACGTCCGCCGAGATCATCGGCGGCACGCTCCTGGTCGGAGGTGTGCTGGTCACCGGACTGCGCCGTCGAGTGTCGTTTCGCCGGCGCAGGATCACGGAGGTCAGCCGGCTGCCCAAGCGAAGCGCGTCCGCTGGGGATGACGCGCGCCCGATCCCACAGGAAGCGTGTGAGTCGCGTCGGATCAGGTCGGTGAGGTGAACAGACGCGCCGAGACGCGGGGCATCCGCGTCAGAAGGGTGGCGCCCCGGAGGATCCGGGTGGGTCGTCAGCAGGGAAGAGCCAGGGTTCGCGCATCATCGCGCGCAGGTGTGTGGCGGTCTGGTCAAAGGTGAATCTCACGGTCGGCTCGGGTCGGTCGGTGTGCCTTCGCCCGGTCGGGCTGGTCCAGACCAGAACGCCGGGCGAGACCTGCTCGACCGACCAAGCCGTGACGCCCTTCAGGGTGTGATGGCGTCGGCACAGGTGCGCGAGGTTCGCGTGGTGCGTGGGTCCGCCGTCGGCGGCGGGAATTGTGTGGTCGACGTCGCACCGCCATACCGGGCGGCGGCAGCCGGGGAATCGGCAGTGCTCGTCCCGGGCGGCGAGGAACCGGTTCAGCGCAGGCCCGGGGCGGTAGCGGTCGACGGCGAGGACGCTGCCCGTGACCGGGGAGGTCATCACGCGTTCCCAGCCGACGGCGCCGGCGGCGAGGATCCGGGCGGCGCCGGGGTCGATCGGGCCGTACCCGGCGAGCAGGGCCGGCTCGGTGGACGCCCCGGTCATGGTGAGCACCGGGATGGTGACCTGGACGGTGGCGCGGATCGCGCGGAGGCCGGTGCCGGCGACGCAGTCGTCAGGCCCGGCGGTGAGCAGCGTGTCCGTGAAGATGTCGACGCGGAGCTGGTCCATCGTGCGCTCGTCGATCTCGACGTCATCGCCGTCGCCGTCGCCGTCGCCGTCACCCTCGCCGTCGCCGTCGGCATCACCCCGTGCGGTGATGACCGAGCGGGCCTGCTGCGTGAGGCGGTCCTCGATGCCGTGCGCCAGCGTCGCCGGCATGATCGCCGTCAGCGCGGCCATGTCGTCGGGCAGATCGACCACTTCGATGCGACGCCCGGCGGCTGCTTCTTTGTGGCGCTCCTCGAGGGTTCGCTCCAGGAAGCGTTCGGCGATCACCCGCAGCACCGCGGCCAGGCGTCCCGGTGTCAGGTTCGCGGCGCGCTCGAGCGCCAGGCCGACGAATTCGGCTCGCGCGGTGTCGTCGACGATCGAGGCGCCGGCGTCGTGGATCACCGAGAGGTGCGGCCTGGAGATCTCTCCCCGCTCGAGGGCCTCCACGCCCCCGGCGAAACGCTCACACAGATCGGCGGCCTCCGACAGCAGTCGGGTCACGGTCCACTCCGACACCCGGGCCGACGTCGCCAGGTCGGCGACCAGCGCGCGCCGGTCCAGCTCCGCTCGCCGAGCGCGATCCGGGGTAGCATCGGCCGGCCTGGCGACCGCGGCTGCAGCATCCGCCAGCACCCGGATCTCCGCCGCATCGTCGATCGATCGACGCTTCCGCCCCGCCTCGAACGCATCGACCAGCCGCACGACCCGGAAGAACTCAGGCGCGACGCCGTCAGCACCGGGGTCGGAATTCGCAGACATGAGGCTCGCAGTCAGGAAGGAGTGGACCGAGATTCCCGCGCGTCACGCGCGATATGCCTCAACACCTGCCCGCGGCTGAAACCGCTCCACTCAACGCCCTGAACGGGCCCCACCCGATCTTCGAATCTCTGATCTATATTCTAGCCAATCCCACCACGAGATGGAATCGTAAATAAGAACAAACATACGATTCACTCAGGCGGGCTGCCCGGGTGGGCGCGCGAGGTTTTGCGCAAGAGCCTGAGCTGAGGATGGCGCTTCCGAATCGATTCGATACACTGGCTCCTGCCACTCGGCACCTCTCCGTCGCCTGCGGGCGCGGCATCCGTCCTCTTGCTCGCCTTCTCGTTCGAGAGCCGCCCTCATGACCACCGCCCTGACGACGGGCCGCCCGTGGCGCGTCATCCTCCTGTTCTCCGTCCCGCTGCTGATCGGCAACGTGGTGCAGCAGCTGTACCACTTCGTCGACGCCGTCGTCGTCGGGCGCCGGCTCGGCGTCGACGCGCTGGCCGCGGTGGGCGCGACCGGCAGCATGCTGTTCCTGCTGCTCGGGTTCGCGTGGGGTCTCACGTCGGGCTTCGCGATCCCGACGGCGCAGGCGTTCGGCGCGCGCGATTACGCGGCGGTGCGGCGCTCCGTCGCGGCGGGCACGATTCTCACGGGCATCTGCACCCTCCTGCTCACCGTCGGCGCACCGCTTCTGACGGCGCCCCTGCTCGAGCTGCTGCAGACGCCCGCCGAGCTCATGGCCGACGCCATCGTGTTCGCACAGATCAGCTTCCTCGGCGCCGGCGCGATGATGTTCTTCAACTACCTGTCGGCGATCATCCGCGCCATCGGCGACTCGCGCACACCGCTCGTCTTCCTCACGCTCGCCTGCGTGCTCAACGTCGCGCTGGTCATCCTCATGGTCGGCCCGCTCGGCTGGGGCGTGGGCGGCGCGGCGCTCGCGACGGTGGTGTCACAGGCGATCTCGGTGCTGCTGTGCCTCGAGTTCGTACGGCGACGGATGCCGGTGCTCCACGTCCGCCGCGGCGACTGGCGTGTCAGCAGGGCCGCGCTCGCGGAGCACCTCCGACTCGGTCTGCCGATGGGCTTCCAGGCGTCGATCATCGCGATCGGAACCCTCTCTGTGCAGGTCGCGCTGAACGAGCTCGGCGCGGACGCCGTCGCTGCGTACACCGCCGCATCCCGCGTCGACGGCCTCGCCGTCGCCCTCCTGCAGTCGCTCGGCCTCGCCGTGTCGATGTTCGTCGCGCAGAACCACGGCGGTGGCCGGCCCGACCGCATCCGCCGCGGCGTGATCCAGGCGACATGGATGTCGGTGGGTGCGGCCATCGTGCTCGGGGCCCTGCTCATCGCCTTCGGGGCGATGACGGTGCGCCTGTTCATCGACGAAGGCTCGGCCGAGGTCGTGGACTTCGCCGCGCAGATGCTCGCCATCAACGGCGCGACCTACTGGATCCTCGGCATCCTCTTCGTCCTGCGCGGTGCTCTGCAGGGGCTCGGCCACACCCTCATCCCCACCGTGACCGGTGTGATCGAGCTCGCCATGCGCGTCGGCGCGGCCGTCGTGCTGGGCAGCATCTTCGGCTTCATCGGCGTCGCGGCGAGCAACCCGCTCGCGTGGCTCGGCGCCGTGGTCGTGCTCGTGCCCGCGTACATCCACGCTCACCGCCAGCTCGCCACGCAGCCGGTCGTCCCCATGGTCGCGACCCCCACCACCCCCATCGCGGTCATCGGTCCGACCGACGGCTCGATGGTCGTCGATGCGATCGTCACGCAGCCCATCGCGCTGCCGACCGTCGCCCAGGGTGCGACCCGGCGGTCGCGGCGGTTCCGGTTCGTGCGGTCACGCGACAAGCGGCGCACGCACGGCTGAGCCGGCGGGAGGGGCATCGTCACGCCGCGGGGGGCCGTCCTCGCCGCGACGTCGGCGGCGCACCATAGGCTCGTTGACATGTCCGTGACGACGCGCCGCATGCAGGATCTGACCATCGACGACCACTTCCTCACGGTTCCCCTCGTGTGGGGAGATCCGGCGGACGCCCGCACGATCGACATCCACGCGGCGGTCGTCACGCGAGAGGGTGGCGAGGGCCTGCCGTATCTGGTGTTCCTGCAGGGCGGGCCGGGTCACGAGGCGCCGCGCGCGTTCCACTCGCCGTCGGGGCCGTCCTGGCTCGACGCGGCGCTCGAGCACTACCGCGTGGTGCTGCTCGACCAGCGCGGCACGGGGCTTTCGACGCCCGTCGGCGACGACGACCTCGAGCGCGACGCAGCCGAGCTCGCCGAGTACATCACGCATCTGCGCGCCGACGCGATCGTGCGCGACTGCGAGGCGGTGCGCCAGCACCTGGGAGCCGAGCGGTGGAGCGTGCTGGGTCAGTCCTTCGGCGGGTTCACCACCCTGGCGTATCTCTCGACGGATGCCGCGTCCCTCGAGCACGTCTACATCACCGGCGGTCTGAGCGCCGTGGGCCGCCACCCCGACGACGTCTACGCCGTGACGTACGACAAGATGCGCGACGAGTCGGAGAAGTACTACCGCCGCTTCCCCGCTCACCGCGACGCGATGCGGCGCGTGATCGACCTCGCGGTCGACGGCGAGCTCGTGCTGCCCGGCGGCGAGGTCGCCTCGGTCTCGCGCGTGCGATCGGTGGGCTCGGCGCTCGGCACCAACGACGGCTGGCAGACGCTGTGGGGTCTGCTCGAACGCGACCCGCGATCGAACGCCTTCCGCCACGACCTCGCCGCGGCGATGCCCTTCAGTGCCCGCAACCCGCTGTATTACGTCTTCCACGAGTCCAGCTACGCCGACGGCCACGCCACGCGGTGGTCGGCCGAGCGCACCGAGCCGGCCGACTTCCGCGAGGACCCGACGCTCTTCACCGGCGAGCACGTGCGCCGGGAGTGGCTCGACACCGTGCCCGGATTCCAGCCGTGGCGGGACGTGACCCTCGCGCTCGCCGAGTTCGAGTGGCCGTCGCTCTACGACGCCGACGCGATCGCGGCATCCGATGCCCGCGGCGCGGCCGCGGTCTACGTCAACGACGTCTACGTGCCGGTCGAGTTCTCGATGGAGACGGCGCGGCTCCTCCCCGGCGTGACCCCGTGGATCACGAGCGAGCACGAGCACAACGGCCTGCGCGGCGGCGGCGACGTGCTGTCGCGCCTCATCGACCTGGCGCACGGCCGCCGCGTGCGCTGACCGCGACGCTGACCACGAGGACCCACGGATGCCGCGGCACGAGCCCGTGCCGCGGCATCCGTGCGGTCAGGCCCCCTTCACGAGCTCGGGCAGCTGCCACGTCTTGTCGAACCAGGGCTCCAGCGGGCCGTAGAGCCGCAGTATGGGGAACCAGGATTTGCCGGGGATCGTGGGGATCCAGTTCGCCTCCTTGCCCTCGGGCGCGGTCGGCGAGAACCACAGCACGTACGAGCCGTCGTCCTCGGCCTGCACGGTGCCCGAGAGGCTGGCGAGCGCGGGGTACGGGGTGGACTGCAGGAGCGAGCGGGTCTGCGTGTCGTAGAGGTCGATCGCCCAGAAGTTCTTCGCCGGCGGGTCCGCCGGGATCCGCAGCGAGTATGTCGCTGAGCCGTCGAGCGCGTGGCCGTCGGCATCCTCCGCGGTGTACGCGTACGCCGAGCCGGAGCCCACCTGCGCATGCGCCATCGCCGGCGTGATCACCGTCGCGAAGTAGTGGAACTGCGTGCGGGCGTCGAGATTGAGTGCGCCGCCGCGCAGGAACTCGTAGCTGCCGCCGACGAACGCGTTCTTCCACGACGAGCCCTCCCAGAAGAAGGCGTCGGGGTCGCGCGGCTTGTAGACGAGCGCGCGCGAGATCGCCGCGCCGATGCGGGCGGCGTCGTCGAGGATGGCGCGCCGGTGGGCGTCGGGATGGAACGGCGTGCCGTGCGCGAGTCCGATCGAGGCCAGGGTGCCGGCTCTTTCGGGGTCGAGCGCCGTCGGCGGCTCCTCCGAAACGAGCTGCGCGATCTCCTCGAAGAACGTGAAGTCGTTCGCGTGCACGGTGTTCTGCAGCACGGGAGCGATGTTCAGGAAGGTGTTCTCGCGGGGCGAGCCGGCTTCGCTCAGCGGGTAGATCCGCGTCTCCTTCATCGCGGGAACACCGCCCAGGGTGCGCAGCACGACCCAGTTCGCGTACGTCGGCGAATCGTACGTGTAGTACCCCTCCGGGCGTTCGCCGTCGTAGCCGGGCGGCAGGAAGAGGTACTTGCCGCCGGCGCCCTTGTCGGGCCCGGCGATGCCCATGTCGGCGACGTACCGGAACCAGAAGTCGTCGACGACGCACAGCGACTGCGGCGGCGCCTCGATGACCGTCGGCCCCCAGGCCTTCAGGTCGAGGAAGGTCGTGCCGTAGGTCGTCTCGGTGTTCGGGGTGAGGAAGATGCTGCCGGAGTTCGCCCGCGGGTCGGTGTAGCCGATCTTGTCGGGAGAGTCGACGCCCGCCGTCCGCAGGCCGGTCCGCATCGCGACGAGTGAGGCTCCCGGCACCGCGGTGAGGAACGCGTCGATGCCGCGCAGGAGGTCGAGTGCGTCGAAGATCGACTGTACCGACTCGGTCTTGGGCACGCCGTCGAAGAACTCGAACTCGCCGAACGGCGTCTTCAGCAGGTCCGGCGTGGCGAGGTGCGTCACCTCCTCCGCCAGCTGCTCCTTCGTCAGTCCCGCCCCGGGGGTGCCCTCGATGGCCATACTCGTCCCTTCGTCCGAAGCGCCGCCCCCCGGCGGCGCCCATCCTCCGCATTGTGCCAGGCGGAGGTGGCGCGCACGGCGAAGGGCGGGGGATGCCGCGGCATCCCCCGCCCGGATCGACGGTGCCGTACGGCTCAGCCCGCGAGCGTCACCGTGTCGATCGTCACCGCGGCGATGCCGGGGTGGTCGCTGAAGACGCCGTCCATGCCCGCGGCGACGAATGCGCGGATCTCGCCGTCCAGGTCTCCGTGGGCGGCGGGGTCGGCGCTCGAGCGGAAGTCCACCGGCAGGAACTGGTTCTCGGCGCGGAACGTCCAGCCGTGCACCGTGAGCCCCGCCGCGTGCGCGTCGGCGATGACCGCGGTGGGCGTGCCCAGGCGGCCGTCGGCGGTGCGCGGGATCATGACGGACTTCTCCAGGCCCACACCGTCGGCGTAGGTCGCGATCTCGGCGAGGCCCGCCGGCGTCACGAGGTCCTTGTACGTGCGCGTGTCCCCCGCGAGCGTGAAGTCGTACGGGCGGCCCGACGCATTCACGAGCTGGGCGAGCGTGACGTCCGTCATCCCGTCGAGGTCGTACAGGTTCGCGGTCTCGAAGCTCTGCAGGATCACCGGCGCGTTCGCGCGGTCGAGGCCGTTCGCCTTGAGGGCCGCGACGAGCGGCTCCTCGAGCGACAGGCCGATCGAGTCGAAGTACGACGGATGCTTCGTCTCGGGGTACACGCCGACGGGCCGGCCGTCGCAGCTCACCGAGTGGCGCGCGAGGTCCATGACCTCGTCGAGCGTCGGGATGACGTACAGCCCGTCGAACGCGGTGTTCGCCGGACGCGTCTGCGGGAGGCGCTCCTTCGCGCGGAGCGTGCGGAGCTCGGCGAACGTGAAGTCCTCCGTGAACCAGCCGGTGACCGAGGCGCCGTCGATGCGCTTCGTGGTCTTTCGCGCGGCGAACTCGGGGTGGGACGCGACATCCGTCGTCCCGCCGATCTCGTTCTCGTGACGGGCGACGAGCACGCCGTCCTTCGTGGCGACCACGTCGGGCTCGATGTAGTCGGCGCACTGCACGATCGCCGTCTCGTACGCCGCGAGCGTGTGCTCGGGGCGCGAGCCGCTCGCGCCGCGGTGGCCGATGAGGCTGACCGTCGACGGCTCGATCTTCGTCTTGTCGAGGTCGATGATCGCGAACTCGGTGTCGTCGGGCGTGCCGGGGATGCGCGCGTCGTTGCCCGGGTAGTTGTTGTCGTTGCCGATGAGCAGGCTGCCGTCCTTCAGCTGCACCACCGTCTCGATCGACTGCACGGACAGCGAATAGATCTCGCCGGTGCCGTAGCCGTCGCCCGCGCCCAAGCCGTGCGGGTTCGCGATGCGCAGCGCGTCGAGCATGAGGCTCTTCTCGAGGTAGCCCTCGGCGTCCGTGCGACGCAGGTCCACCTGGTACACGCGCTTGGTGACGGACTGCTCGCCTTCGAAGTCGTCGCGCTCGATGAGCAGGAGCACGTCGTTCTTCACGGTGAACGCGTCGCCGATCACATTCGGCTCCTGGTCGGTCTGGTAGCTCCACGTGCGGCCGGTGTATGCCCCGGCGCGCGTGTCGAACTCGAGGATCTCGCGGCGGCGCAGGTCGCTCTCGTCCGCGTACGAGCCTTCGACCACCGGGTAGAGGTAGCGTCCGTTGACCGACGCGGCGAGGGCCTCGAAGCCCCGGCTGGCGCGCACGCGCGGCGTCTCGCCGGGCTGCAGGTACGGGTTCTGCGGAGACTTCGCTCCGTCGAGCGAGAAGGGCTTCTCGAGGAGCGTGCCCTCGGCGTCGAAGTGCAGCAGGAACGGGCCGAACTCCTCGCCGACCCAGAATGTGCCGTCCTTGGCCTTGACGACCGACTCGATGTCGAAGTCGGCGCCGGTGAGGAGGCGCTCGGCGGTGCCGTCGTTCACGATCGGGAAGTCGAGCAGCTGGTTGCGGTCGTTGTACGACACGAACCGCTCGATCTCGATCTCGCCGGCACCCCCGGCGGCCGTCTGCCACGCGGGACGCACGAGGTAGTTGCGCAGCAGGAAGTCGGCGGAGTTGCCCTTGGCGCCGAAGCCGTTGTCGGGCTGCGCCCAGAAAGTGCCGTCGCCGTTGTCGATCGCGGCCGAGAAGCCGGGGATGACCTGCCCGTCCCACGGGCCGGTGCGGCCGTTGGCAGAACTGGCGAGAGTGCCGGACGCCGGACCCGGCTCGAGGTGATCGGCCGACAGGGTGGCCCGCGCAACGAGCGTCGGCACGTGCGTCTGCACGTACGGCGACTGCGAGTCACCGGGCGCAGCGGCGACCGGCTGGGCGAAGGCGGCGGAGGTGGGGAGGAGGGCGACGGCGGTGGCCGTCGCTGCTGCCGCGACGAGAAGGCGCGGCGGGACGCGTCGCGTGGGGATTCGACTCATGCCATCGACGCAACCGGGGTCGCTCGGCCGCGTGCTGACCGACCGCCGACCACTGCGCGACGACCCGGTGAACGGGCGGCAAGCGTCGCGTGAGAACGATCTCACGAACGGCAGGACGACGGATGCTGCCGCGCAAGCCCTGATCAGCGCCCGGAGCCGTCGCGGTCAGAGCGCGCCCAGCAGCGCCGCGAGCGGCGGCGGCACGCGATCGAGCGGCACCGCCTCCGCGAGCAGGCGCGCGTAGCGCGCCTTGTTGCCGCTGCGGCCGCCGAAGAAGCGCGCGAGTTGCGCCTCGACCGGGCGTTCGCGCTGGAACGGCTGGCGCTGCAGACTCCGGAACGACTCGAGCTCGCCCTGGTCGTCGATCACCGCCTCTACCCCGGCGACGCCCAGTGCGCGCACGAACTCGGCCTCGAGGTCGGGGTCGCACACGAACACCGTGTCGAGCACCCGCTCGAAGTCGTTCCGCTCCCCCACGTCGACGAGACCGACGAGCGGCACGCCGATGAGCTCCCCGGCCGCGCGGCGGGCACCCTTCGAGCCGCCCACGACGCGGACCTCCGGCATCCGGATCCCCATCCGCGCCGCGAGCGTCTCCAGGGCGATCCGATCGCTCTCGCCTTCGACCAGCACGACGGTCATGCGGCCTCGGCTTCGGCACGCTCCTCGTCGAGGATCTCCAGCAGGCGCGGCGCGAGAGAGGCGGTGCCCGCGATGAGTGTCGACACGATCCACTCCGGTGCGCCGGAGGGGACAGGCAGGGCGACCAGGCCCCTCGCCTGGGGCTTGTTCGCGACGTGCTGCGGCACGATCGCGACGCCGAGCCCGCGCGCGACGAGGTCGAGCAGCGTGTGGACGTCGTCGACGCTGCAGCGTACCCGCCGCTCGACGCCGTGCCGCTGGAACGCGTCGTCGTTGATCGTCCGCAGCGCCCACGCCGGCCGGAAGTCCACGAAGTCGGCGTCGCGGAGGTCTCGCCAGCGCGACACCGGACGCTCGGCCAGGGGGTGGGCGGGCGGGAGGATGAGCACGAGAGGGATCCGAGCGAGCTCGGCCACGGCCGGCAGCGGGGTGGGGTCTGCGCTGGCGACGAAGGCGACGTCCAGCTCGCCGGCCGCGACATGGTCGACCAGCTGATGCGAACCCGCCTGCACGAACTGGATGTCGACGGCGGGGTGGCGGCGATGGAACCGCTCGAGGAGCAGGTTCACGTCGAGGGCCCCCAGGCACTGCTCGGCACCGATGCGCAGCGAGCCGGCGAGCTGGTGCGACGCGCGGACGACGGCATCCCGCCCGGCGGCCGTCTGGGCGAGGATCTCGCGGGCATGCGGCAGGAGCGCGAGCGCGGCCGGCGTGGGCTCGACCGAGCGCGTGGTCCGTTCGAACAGCTTCGCGTCGAGCTCGTGCTCGAGGCGGCGGATCGCCGCCGACAGCCCGGACTGCGACACGCGGCATCGCTCGGCAGCGCGGGTGAAATGTCGCTCCTCAGCGAGGGTGACCAAGTACTCCAGCTGGCGGTGCTCCATGGGGTATCCATTCGCTTGGATTCTCAATCGCAGAATATACAGTTGTTGGACTTCTTTGTGCGCGGTGCCTAACGTGGACGCGGCAGTACTGACCCGACGCGAGAGCGGACCCATGAAGACCATCGAACTCACCGGCGTCGAGCGTCCGGCACCCAACGTGGTGCTCGGCCTCATGCGCATCCAGGATCTCGACGACGACGCGGTGCGCACGCTCATCCGCACCGCGCGCGACGCGGGCATCGACTTCTTCGACCACGCCGACATCTACGGCAGCGCCCTCCACGGCTGCGAGCTCCGCTTCGCCGAGGCGATGCGGCTCTCGGCGTCCGAGCGCGCCCAGATCACCATCCAGACCAAGGCCGGCATCGTGGGCGACGGACCGTACTTCGACTTCTCGTACGAGCACATCGTCGAGTCGGTTCACGGGTCGCTCCGCGCGCTCGACACCGACTACATCGACATCCTGCTGCTGCACCGGCCCGACGCGCTGGTCGAGCCCGACGAGGTCGCGCGGGCGTTCGACGAGCTCGAGGCCGCGGGCAAGGTGCGGGCGTTCGGCGTCTCGAACCACACCCCGCGCCAGATCGATCTGCTGAAGAAATCGGTGCGCCAGCCCATCGTCGCGAACCAGATCCAGCTGTCGATCACCCACTCCCCGACCATCGCGCAGGGCGTCGCCGCCAACATGCAGGGCGAGGAGCAGTCCCTCACGCTCGACGGCGGGGGGATCATCGACTACTGCCGCCTGCACGACATCGCGGTGCAGGCGTGGTCGCCGTTCCAGGCGGGATTCTTCACCGGTGTGTTCCTCGACTCGCCCGACCACCCCGAGCTCAACGCCGTGATCGGCCGGCTGGCTGCGACCTACGACGTGCCGCCGATCGCGATCGCCGTGGCGTGGATCACCCGGCACCCTGCGCGCATGCAGGTCGTGCTCGGAACGACGAACCCCGAGCGCGTGAGCGGCGCCGCCGAGGGCTCCGACATCCCGCTCACCCGCGCCGAGTGGTACGAGCTGTTCCGCGCCGCGGGCTACCGCGTGCCCTGACCCTGCCCCGGGCTCTTCGGGCCGAGGCGTATCCGCCGAGGCCGAGGACGGTGTCCTCGGTCTCGGCCGGAATCCCCTGGATCGCGAACCAGCGCGGGCCGACTTACTGCCGCGAGAACTCCGATGCGCGACGGATCTGGTCGAGCGTCGGCGTGACGCCGGTGTAGCGCTCGAACTGCCGGGCCGCCTGCAGCGCGATCACCTCGGCACCCGTGATGACCGGGATGCCGCCGCTGCGCGCCGCCTGGATCAGCGGCGTCTCGGCGGGGTAGGCGACGACGTCGAACACGGTCTGCGCCGCGTCGACGTGCTCCTGTGAGAACGACAGGACGTCGGCGTCGGCACCGGCCATGCCGAGCGGGGTGACGTTGACCAGCACCGCGTGCCCCGGCGCCGGGTCGGTCGTGGTGCTGCGGTAGCCGTACTTCGCGGCGATCTGCGCCCCGGCCTCGGCGTTGCGTGCGACCACGGTGACATCGTCGAAGCCCGCACCGCGGAAGGCGGCGACGACCGCCTTGCCCATGCCGCCCGATCCGCGCACCAGCACGGGGAGCGCGGGGTCGACGGCGTGCCGCTCGAGCAGCTCCGCGACCGCCTCGTAGTCGGTGTTCGACGCGACGAGGCGCCCGCCGTCGTTGACGATCGTGTTGATGGACTCGATCGCCGCGGCGGAGGGCTCGATCTCGTCGACGAGCGGGATCACGGCCTCTTTGAACGGCATCGACACGGAGCAGCCGCGGATGCCGAGCGCCCGCACCCCGCCGATCGCCGCCTCGATGTCGTTCGTCGTGAACGCCTTGTAGATGAAGTTCAGCCCGAGCTCGTCGTACAGGAAGTTGTGGAACCTGGTGCCGATGTTGGACGGGCGTGCGGCCAGGGAGATGCAGAGGACCATGTCCTTGTTCAGAATGGGCACGGTGCCATTGTGCCCCGCCGATGTCCGACCCCAGGGCGACGATGCGGGAGGCGAGACGTACGCGCCGCCACCGACCCTCGAAGGAGAGCACAGGATGACCGCCATCGAATACCGCCGGCTCGAGCCCGTCACCGTCTATGCGGCATCGGGCGTGGCGCCGGGCAGCGACGGCGTGCCCGCCGTGATCGACCGCATCCTGCCGCCCCTGCACGACGCCCTCGAGGGCGCGGGCGTCGAGTACCGCGAGCCCGGCACGTTCTGGTACGAGCCGCTCGACGGCGGCGACCTGCGCGTGTGGGTCTCGTGGGTCGCGGGGGACGAGCCGGTGGCGGGCGACGGCTGGCAGGTCGTGGAGCTGCCCGCAGCCGAGCGTGCTGCCGTCACCACCTATCGGGGCGAGATGAGCGGCATCGCCGACGCGTGGGGCGCGTTCATGCAGGCGGTCGCGGCAGACGGCGTCGAGTTCGACGGCCCGTGCCGTGAGGTGTACCTCCAGGCCGACGGTCCGCAGTCCACATGGGTGACCGAGCTGCAGCAGCCCGTCGTCTGACCCTCGCCCCGCCGCGGAGACGGATGCCGCTGGCCGCGGCATCCGTCTCCCTCGGCGTCAGCGAGCGGAGAGCACCTCGACGAGGCGCCGGGCCGTGGCCACGCTCGACTGCGGGTTCTGTCCGCTCACGAGGGAGCCGTCGACGACGACCGTGACCGACCACGGCTCACCCGACGCGACGACGGCGCCGAGGTCGCGCAACCGCGATTCCACGAGGTACGGCGAGGCATCCTTGAGGCCGCCCTGGTGCTCCTCCTCGTCGGTGAAGACGGCGAGCCGGCGCCCGGCGAAGGCGAACGAGCCGTCCTCACGCACCGCGCTCAAGAGGCCGGCCGGACCATGGCACAGCACGCCGACCACCGCGTCGCGGTCGACCGCGTCGACGAGGAGCCGTCCGAGGTCGGCATCGGCCGCGAGGTCCACCATCGGTCCGTGCCCGCCCGGCAGCGCGATCGCGTCGTACTCGCCGGTCTTCACGTCGGCGAGGGCGCGAGGGTGCGCGAGCAGGGCGTCGATCGACGCGAGGTAGGCGCGCAGCTCGTCCGAGGACTCCTCGCCGAGGCTGCCGGGGTCGACCGTGGGGCGTACGCCGCCCGGAGTCGCGATATCGACGGCGTGGCCCGCTGCGACGAGCCCGCGGTGCAGCTCGATGAGCTCCTCCGCCCAGAATCCGGTCGGGTGCGCGGTGCCGTCGGTGAGCGCGATGGTGTCGGCGCCAGTGACCGCCATGAGTACGTGTGCCATGTCTTCTCCGTTCAGGTGGGCGCTCCGTGCGAGCCGCTGCGGGAAGGAACGAGGCATCCATCGCCATCATTTCCTGCAATGCTGTTGAGCCATAGATTTCTTGATGGATGGATGCCGCATGCAAGAGCTCGATCTGCTGCACACGTTCCTCGAGGTCCACCGGGCGGGCTCGATCACCGCCGCCGCGGCGCGGCTGGGAGTCAGCCAGCCGTCGGTGAGCGAACGGATCGCCCGGCTCGAGGGCGAGCTCGGCACTGCCCTGTTCACACGCTCGGCACGTGGAGCCACCCCGACGCCCGCCGGCGACGCCCTCGCGGTCCGCGTGGCCGGGCCAGTCGACCGCCTGCGCGAGGTGTGGGTCGCGCCCGCCCCCGGCCCCGCAGAGACGGTGCGGGTCGGAGGTGCGAGCGACGTCGTCGCGTCGAGGGTCATCCCCGCGCTGGCGCCGCTGACGGGCGAGGGCGTGAGCCTCGCGTTCACGCTGGGCCTCGCCCACGACCTGCTCGCACGCCTGGCGGACGGTGAGCTCGACGTCGTGGTGTCGTCGGTGCGGACGCCGGTGCGCGGCATCCGTTATCGCGGTCTCGTGGACGAGGAGTTCGTGCTCGTGGGGTCACCGGCGCTCGCCCGGACGATCGACCGCACGCGCCTCGCCGCCGAACCGGCGGGGGCACTTCAGCACCTGCCCCTCGTGGCCTACGACACCGACCTCTCGATCGTGCGCAGGTACTGGCGCAGCCAGTTCGGGCATCGACCCGCCAATCCCGTGGCTGTCACGGTGCCCGACCTGCGGGGTGTGCTCGCCGCGGTTGTGGCGGGAGCCGGCGTCTCGGCGCTGCCCCGCTACCTCGCCGAGCCCGCCATCGGCGCCGGCACCGTCGAGGTGCTGCACCGTTCCGACGAAGCGCCGATCAACACCCTGCACCTCGCGATCCGAGCCGCCGACCCCCCGACGCCCGCCGCCGGCCGTGTCATCGACGCGCTGACCGAGCGGGCGCGAGACTGGGACGTGTTCTGAGCGTGCGCACGACGACGCCCCGGGTCCGCCGGGAACCCGGGGCATCGTCGTCGGCAGGTCACCGGTCGCCGGTGAATGCGTCCTTGATGTCGTCGCCGGCCTTCTTCATCTTGGCGCTGGCCTGATCCGCCACGCCCTCGGCCTGCAGCTTCTCGTTGTCGGTCGCGTCGCCGACCTTCTCCTTCACCTTGCCCTTCATGTCTTCGGCGTTGTGCTTGATGTCGTCATCCAGACCCATGGCGGATCCCCTTCTCTTCGTTGTCTTTCATAGGGCGAGGCTCAGGAGCGGGTGCGATCCATGCGGTCCACACCGTCCAGTCCGACGCGGTCGACGCGGCGGTGGTAGCTCATGCCGGCCATCCCGCCCAAGACCGCGGCGACGAGAGTGATCACGGCGGCGCCGATGGCGGTGAGTATTCCGGTGAGCGTGGCCGTGTCGGCGGTCACCGGGATGCGCGGGAAGATGTCGACGTTCGCGAGGATGTCCCACTGGCTGCCGGCGATCAGCGTGATCACCGCGACGACGATCGCGATGAGGATCGCCCACAGCCACACCGCGAAGCCCTGCTTGGCGCCGCTGAACCGCGCCATGCGGCCGGCGACGTAGCCACCGGCGAAGTAGGCGATGAACAGCACGGCGGCGATGGCGATCGCGCCGATGATCGTCGCCGCGCCGACGTTGCCGGTCGCGGCTTCGGCGGCGTCGTCGACCGCCTGAGGCGAGGTGAGGCCGGTGGCAGCGCCGATCGCGGCGACCACGGCGGTCAGCGCGACGAGTGCGCCCAGTGCCGTGAGCCAGCCGAAGAAGGCGCTGCCGAACTTGATCCCTCCGAAGCGCTCGCGCTCGCGCCCGACGACGACGTCGCGCAACGACGCCTCGCGGGTATCGGTGACGCTGTCGATGTCGCGCCCGCGACGCGCCTCTTGCACGTCGGGCACTCCGTCGCGGTCGGCGTCGACCCGAGGGTCCTGGGTGAGAGGACGGGTGCGGTCGGCATCGGGGTAGCGGGTCAGATCGCGATCACGATCCAGGTCCCCGTCGGTGCTCCGCGGGTCCGTCGTGCGGTAGTCGCGGTTGTCGGTGCTCATGACGTGAAGGTATGCGGAGCACGCACTGACACTCAGCCCGGTTGATATCCGGTGCGGTGCGAGGTAACCTGTGCAACTTTCCGCCCGGGCGGAAGGGATTGGCGACCGTTGTCCGGGTTGCCGTGCGGGGCCGCTCGCGGGGCAGGAGCAGAATGGCGATATGGATGCCGTCGCCCCGATCCCGCGTACCGAGATGCCGCCGCCGAGCTACATCATGTCGGCCGAGGGCTATCAGCTCGCGACGTACGCCTGGGGCGAATCCGACGCCGACACCGTCCTGTGCGTGCACGGGTTCGCGTCGAGCTGCCGCGACAACTGGGTCGAGACCGGCTGGGTGCGCATGCTCACCAGCGCCGGATATCGCGTCATCGGCGTCGACCAGCGCGGCCACGGCGCGAGTGACAAGCCGGATGATCCCGTCGCATACTCGATGAGCGCGTTCGTCGGCGACCTGATCGCCGTGCTCGACACCTACCTCGTCGACGCCGTCCGCTACGTCGGCTACTCGCTCGGGGCCCGTGTCGGCTGGCAGCTCGCGGTCGACGCCCCGGAGCACGTGAGCCGTGCCGTGCTGGGCGGAATCCCGGACGGGCGTCCGCTCGGCCGACTGCGCATCGAGCAGGCCAGGGCGTATGCCGAGGAGGGCATACCCGTCGAGGATCCTGTCACCCAGAACTACGTGAAGCTCGCCGAGCGGGTGCCCGACAACGACCTCCGCGCGCTCATCGCGCTGGCCGAGGGGATGCGGTTCGGCGACGCCGACCCCGACCCGGAGCGACCCCCGCGCCAGCCGGTGCTGTTCGCGACCGGCACCGAGGACGCGATCCTCGAGCGCTCGCGGACCCTCGCGGCGACCGCGCCGAACGGCCGTTTCATCGAGATCCCGGGGCGCCATCACTTCAACGCCCCGGGCTCACGCGCCTTCCGCGATGCGGCCGCGGAGTTCCTGAAGGCGGACGGGACGGGCGCATGAGCCATCACATCCGCGTCGTCTACTGCACCCAGTGCGCATGGATGCTCCGTGCGGCATGGGTCGCGCAGGAGCTCCTCACCACCTTCCAGGACGAGCTCATGGGTGGCGGCGCCACGCTCGAGCCGGGCACCGGCGGGATCTTCGAGGTGTACGCCGACGACGGGCTCGTCTGGTCACGCAAGGCCGACGGCGGCTTCCCCGACATCGTCGTGCTGAAGCGCCGCGTGCGCGACCGCATCGCTCCCGACCGCGCGCTCGGCCACGCCGATCGCGCCGCCGCGAGGCCGACCGACCCCGACCGCTGAAGCGTGCACGACCGCGGGGCGCAGCATCCGCATCGATGACGGATGCTGCGCCCCGCGGTGCGTCGGGCGCGGTGGGTTCAGGCCACGGCGGCCGCGACGAGCTCGGTGATCTTCTTCTCGACGGCGGGGGTCCAGGCGAGCACCGCGAAGCCCGTCGACCAGAAGTCGCCGTCGTCGAGGTGGGCGGTCTCGTCGAACTGGATGGTCGCGTAGCGGGTCTTGAACTTCGAGGCCGGCTGCGTGAAGACGACGACCTTTCCGGCCGCGTTCGCGTAGGCGGGGAACCCGTAGTACGTCTTGGGCACGAGGTCGGGGGCGACCTCGCCGACCACCTTGTGCAGGCCCTCCGCGATCTCCCTGTCCGTGCCGTCGAGCTTGCCGATCGCCTCGAGGACCTGCTTCGTCCCCGCTTCGCGGCTCTTGCCCGCCTTGGCCTGGTCGCGCAGCTCCTTCGCGCGATTCTTGACCGCCTCGCGCTCCTCCTGGGACAGTCCGTCGGATGCCGTCTTCGCCATGATGCTCTCCTCACGCTCGTGGGCGCCTTCGCGTCCCGTGATCCTCACGCTACCGAGGCGCTCTGGACGGTGCTTCTCCATTCCTGCTCGATCGGGCCGGGTTCGTCGAGTGCCGCGGCGGCGTCCACGACCGCTCGACGGTGTCGAGCGTGCACGGGCATCCGCCGGCCGCTCTTCCGGTCGCGCCCGGGCGCGATCGTCCCGCTGCCGACGTCAGGCGACGGCCGAGCTCAGCAGGATGCTCGTCTCGCTGTCGCGCACGCCTGCCGTGCTGCGGATCGCGGCAAGGGCGCCGTCGAGGTCGCCGAGGCTCCCGCAGCTGAGCTCGGCCACGAGATCCCAGCGGCCGTTGGTCGTGTGGAGCGCCGCGATCTGAGGGATGCCGCGCAGCTGGCGGATCGCATCGCGCGCGTCGTGCCCCTCGACGGCGACCAACGTGATCGCGCGCACGGCCGAGTCGCTCGCGACATCGTGGAGACGCACCGAGAAGCCGGCGATCACGCCGGAATCGACGAGGCGCTCGATCCGCTTGTTCACCGTCGTGCGGGTGACGCCGAGCCGCTCCGACAGGCGCACCACCGACTCCCGGCCGTTGGCGCGCAGCAGCGAGATCAGGCGTCGGTCGAGATCGTCCAGGGGAGCCACCATGAACAGAATGTACGTGAACGGTGAGCAGAGTGCGTACCCCGTTGCCGAATTGACGCGAGATGCTGATTGAAAGGCGCAGTCCCACGCGCATAGCCTGGCGAGGCCACCCTCTGGAAGGACTCACCGTGACCGCGCCCGACGACATGCATCGCATCTCCCCCGACACCCGTCACACCGTCGAGGACGTGCTCGAGTACGCGCGGCGCCGGGCCCTGTACGAGGATGTGCCGCTCGACAAGCCGATGAGCCCGCGCGACCTGGAGCGCCTGGCGTCCGGCTCGATCACCCCGGAGGGCATCGGCTCGCGGCGCGCGATCGCCCTCTTCGAGAACGTCCTCGCCCCGGCGTGCGTGTCGACGGACCACCCCGGGTACCTCTCGTTCATCCCCTCGGCGCCGAGCAAGGCTTCGCTCGCGTTCGACGTCGTGGTGTCGGCATCCGCCATCTACGGAGGCTCGTGGGTCGAGGGCGCCGGCGCGGTGTTCGCCGAGAACGAGGTGCTGCACTGGCTCGCGAAGGAGTTCGGTCTGCCGGCGGGGGCGGGCGGCGTGTTCGTGCAGGGCGGCACGATCGGCAACCTCTCAGCCCTCGTGACGGCTCGGGATGCTGCCCGCCGCCGCGCGGCGGACGAGGGGCGCCAGACCCCGCCCCGGTGGGTCATCGTGTGCAGCGCCGAGGCCCACTCGTCGATCGCGTCGGCCGCGGCGGTCATGGACGTCGACGTCGCGACGGCTGAGGTCGATGCGAACGGTCGCCTGCACGGCGACGCCGTGGCGCGCGTGCTCGACGACCACGGCGACGCGGTGTTCGCGGTGGTCGCCACGGGCGGCACGACCAACTTCGGCATCGTCGACGACATCGCCAGCGTCGGGGCCGTCGCGCGCGAGCGCGGCATCTGGTTCCACGTCGACGGCGCGTACGGTCTCGCGGCGATGCTCGTCGAGAGCATGCGGCCCGTCTTCGCGGGCGTCGAGCTCGCCGACTCGGTCATCGTCGACCCGCACAAGTGGCTGTTCGCGCCCTTCGACGCGTGCGCGCTCATCTACCGGGAACCCGCCCTGGCGCTGTCAGCCCACACCCAGAAGGCCGAGTACCTCGACACCCTCACCGGCAAGCCGGACTGGAACCCGTCCGACCTCGCCATCCAGCTCACCCGCCGGGCCCGAGGCCTGCCGATGTGGTTCTCGCTCGCGACCCACGGCACCGACCAGTACCGCGCCACGATCGAGTACGGCATCGACCTCGCGCGCCGCATCGCCGACGAGATCGAGTCGCGCGAGGGCCTCTCGCTCGTGCGCGACCCGCAGCTGTCGGTCGTGGTGTTCCGCCGCGAGGGCTGGACGCTCGCCGACTACGAGGCGTGGTCGAGCCACCTGCTCGAGGAGCAGCACGCCTTCGTCGTGCCGAGCTCCCACGCCGGCGAGCCCGTGCTGCGGTTCGCGATCATCTCGCCGCTGACGACGTTCGAGCTGCTGACCGCGATCCTCGACACCCTGGACTGAGGCCGCCGACGGGCGCCCGGAAGCTCCCAGCCGCCACGCACGTAGACTGGAGGCATCCGTTCTCATTCCTGAGAACCCGCCGCTCCGCAGGATCACCGTGACCTCAGCCGATTCCCGCACGTTCGCCGTGCGCCACGTGCAGCTCGCACGCGCCGCGTTCGCAGCGCTCGCGGCGCTCATGATCACGTTCTCGCCCGACCACTCCGCCCTGGTCGGCAGCTCGGTGTTCAGCGGCTTCACGATCGCGACCGGCCTCGTGCTGCTGCTCGCGGTGTGGCTGGTCTATCCGAAGGGTCTCCGCTGGCCATCGGCCGCGCTCGGCGGCGTCGCCATCGTCGCCGGCATGGCGAGCGGCCTCTACCCGCTGCGCACCGTCACCGGATACTTCGTCATCGTGATCGCGTGGGCGCTCATCAGCGGCGTCATCGAGCTCATCGCCGGCTGGCGCGGCCTCCTCGGTCGTCGCGAGCGGCGCGAGATCGCGCCCGGTGTCGCCGACGCACGGCCCGCCGCGCTCGTCGGTCCGCGCGCCGAGAGCCGCGATGCGGCCGTCGTCGGCGCCCTGACGATCCTCCTCGGCATCGCGCTCCTGTTCGTGCAGCCGGCGTATGCGCTGGACTACACGATCGAAGAGGCCCACGCGACGTTCACCCTCACCGGCATCACGATCGGCGTCGGCCTCTTCGGCGGCTACGCCGCGATCGTCGCCGTGTACCTCGGCATCGCGGGCTTCTCGCCGCGCCCCCCGGACGACGCCGGGGCCCCCGACTTCACGGCGGAGGCGTCCGCGTCCGCCGATCCCACCCCGCAGAAGGACTCCGCGTGAGCCACGAAAGCCCCACCCGCCGCGACCTCATGAAGCCCCTCCAGCTGCTCGGGCTCGCCTTCGCGGCCGCCCTGTTCGCGGGCATCGTGACGCTCGTGTCGATGGGCTTCTTCCAGCAGCGCGCCGCAGGCGAGGCCGAGCGCGCGGTCGTCACGGCGCTCGTCATCGCCGGCATCAGCTTCATCGCGGTGCTGCTGATCGTGTCGCTGCTGCTCCTGGCCGTGGACCCCGCGCAGGTGACGAAGCAGATCGACAAGCCGGTGCTCTTCGACGAGAAGCCCGACGAGCCCGAGCAGGGCGAGAACCCGGATGCCGCCGCATCCGGGAACCCGAAGGCCTGAGGTCCGCGCGCACGGCTGTACCTAGCCCGGCCCCGGGGGTCTCTCCGCAGAATCGGGGTCTCGCGGCAGAGGTGCGGTTCAGCCCAGCTCGTCGACCAGCTGCGAGGCGAGGCCGTCGTAGGTCGCCGGGGTGAGGGTGAGGAGGCGCTGCTTCGCCTCGTCGCCGATGTCGAGGCCGCGCACGAACTCCGCGAGCTCGGGCGCGCCCACGCGGCGGCCTCGGGTGAGGTCCTTGAGGAGCGCGTACGGGTCGCTGATCTGCGAGCGCCCGGCCGCGATCTCGGCGCGCACCACCGTCTGGATGGCCTCGGCGAGCACTTCCCAGTTCTGGTCGAGGTCGGCCAGCAGCACATCCTCGGCGAGCGAGATCTCTTTGAGGCCGCGCTGGAGGTTGTCGAGCGCGAGCAGCGAGTGCCCGAACGCGACACCGATGTTGCGCTGCGTCGTCGAGTCGGTGAGGTCGCGCTGCAGGCGGCTCGTGACGAGCGTCTGCGAGAGGGTCCCGAGCAGGCCGCCCGAGATCTCGAGGTTCGCCTCGGCGTTCTCGAATCGGATGGGGTTGATCTTGTGCGGCATCGTCGACGAGCCGGTGGCGCCGGCCACCGGGATCTGGGTGAAGTAGCCGATCGAGATGTAGGTCCAGATGTCGGTCGCGAGGTTGTGCAGGATGCCGCCGGCGTGACGCACGCGGTCGTACAGCTCGACCTGCCAGTCGTGCGACTCGATCTGGGTCGTGAGGATGTTGAAATCGAGCCCCAGGCCCTCGATGAACGCGCGCGAGACCTCGGGCCAGTCCACGTCGGGCGCGGCCGACAGGTGCGCCGACCACGTGCCGGTGGCGCCCGAGAACTTCGCGAGGTACTCGCCGCCCTCGATCTGGTCGGCGACGCGGGCGAGACGCCAGGCGAACACGCCGAGCTCCTTGCCCATGGTCGAGGGCGTCGCCGGCTGGCCGTGCGTGCGCGAGAGCATCGCGGCGTCACGGTGGTTCACCGCGAGCTCGGTGAGCGCGGCGATGACGGCGCGCAGCTTCGGCAGCCACACGCGCTGCACGGCGCGCTGCACGGTGAGGGCGTACGACGTCGAGTTGATGTCCTCGCTCGTGCACGCGAAGTGCGTGAGCTCGGCGATCGCGTCGAGGCCGAGCGTCGACAGGCGGTCGCGCACCAGGTACTCGACGGCCTTCACGTCGTGACGGGTCACCGACTCCTTCTCGGCGAGCCAGTCGATCTCGGCCTGCCCGAACTCGAGGTAGAGCGCCCGCAGGCGCTCCTTGTCGGCGTCGGCGAGCGGCGAGGTGCCGAACAGCGAGCGGTCCGTGAGGGCGATGAGCCACTCCGCCTCGACCTCGACGCGGGCGCGGTTCAGGCCCGCCTCCGAGAGGTACTCGCCCAGCTCCCCGACGGCGGGGCGGTAGCGCCCGTCGAGGGGGCTGAGCGGCTGAGGAGGCAGAGAGGTCATGGGGGCTCCCGTCGGTATCGCCGAGGACGACCGTCGATCCGGTGTCTTCACACCGGGCGGATGGCGGGTTCGAGTTGCCGGAAGAGCGCCCGGCTCGCGCTCTCGATCATACCGAGCACCTCGTCGAACATTCCGGGGCCCGCGTAGTACGGGTCCGGGACGTCGAGCGTGCGGGCTGTGGGATCGAAGGCCAGCAGCAGGGCGATCTTGTCGGCGTCGCCCTCGGTCCGGGCCCATCCGCGCAGGATCCGCTCGTGGCTGCGATCCAGCGCGACCACGAGGTCGCTGCGCGCGAAGTCCGAGTGCGTGAACTGCCGCGCGCGGTGGTGCGAGCCGTCGTAGCCGGCGCGCTCCAGCGCCTCGATCGTGCGGAGGTCGGCCTGCTCGCCGACGTGCCAGTCGCCGGTGCCGGCACTCGTCGAGGCGACGCGCGCACCGAGGCCCGAGGCATCCGCGAATCCCCGGAACACCACCTCCGCCATCGGCGAGCGGCAGATGTTCCCCGTGCACACGAACACGACGCGGAAGGGCGTCGCGTCGGTCGCGGTCATGGGTTCCATTCTGGACCGAGCGGACACCGAACGTTAAGGAGTTCTCCTCTCAGGGTCTTCCGATGACGGATGCTGCTCGCCTAGCTTGTGACGAACGGGCGGCGACCAGGCCGCCCTTTCCCCATGCGCGGTCCACAGACCGCCGTCATCCCGTGGAGGTCTCGTGTCCCCAGCACCCCGTCCCATCGCCGCTGCGATCGCAGCCGCGGCGCTCGCCGCGGGAGGAGTCGTGGCTTTCGCCGCGCCCGCGGCCGCAGCATCCGGTGATCTGTTCATCAGCGAGTACGTCGAAGGCTCCTCGAACAACAAGGCCATCGAGATCTACAACCCCGGCACGACGGCGGTCGACCTCGCCGCGACCGGATACAAGCTGCAGCAGTACTCCAACGGCAGCCCCACCGTCAGCCTTACGATCAACCTCACCGGCAGCGTCGCCCCCGGGGATGTCTACGTGTTCTCGCACGCGCTCGCCAACGCGGCCATCCTGGCCCAGGCGGACCAGTCGGCGAACCTCGGTCTCTTCAACGGCAATGACGCCGTCGCGCTGGTCAAGGGCACCGAGATCGTCGACCTCATCGGTCAGATCGGTGTCGACCCCGGTTCCCAGTGGGGCACCGGGCTCGCGTCGACGATGGACAACACGCTGCGCCGCAATGCGAACATCGTGCAGGGCGACACGAACGGCTCGGACCCGTTCGATCCCGCAGTCGAGTGGACCGGCTACGCCAGCGACACCTTCGACGGCCTCGGCTGGCACCTGACGCCCCCCGACCCCGATCCCGGCCCCGTGGCGGACTGCGCAGCGACTCCGCTGGCGATCGGGTCCGTCCAGGGCTACGGTGCGGCGTCGTCGATCCAGGGACAGGACGTGCTGATCGAGGGCGTCGTCGTGGGCGACTTCCAGACCGGCGGATTCGACGGGTACTACGTGCAGGACGCGGGTGACGGCGACGCTGCGACCTCGGACGGCATCTTCGTGTACGCGCCGGGCGGGGCGCCGGTGAACGTCGGCGACAGCGTCAGCGTCGCGGGCGAGGTCGCGGAGTTCTTCGGTCTCACGCAGGTCGTGGCCGCGGACGTCGAGGTGTGTGCGACCGGGCAGTCGCTGCCCGCGGCGACGCCGCTCAGCCTGCCGGCGACGACCGCGCAGCGCGAGGCGCTCGAGGGCATGTACGTGACGCTTCCGCAGAACCTCGCGATCGGCGAGACGTTCGAGTACGGCCGCTTCGGCACGATCACCCTCACCAACGGTCGCCTCGACACCCCCACCGCGGTCGTGGAGCCGGGGGCGGCCGCCAACGCGCTCGCCGCCGCCAACGTCGAGAACAGCATCACGCTGGACGACGGCCGCGGCACCCAGAACCCCGACCCGGCAATCCATCCGGACGGCGCGGTCTTCACGCTCGACCACTCGTTCCGCAGCGGCGACCTCGTCCAGAACGCCACCGGCATCCTGGACTACCGCTTCGACACGTGGGGCGTGCAGCCGACCGAAGGTGCCGACTTCACCGTGGCCAACGCGCGGACGGGCGTGCCCGACGTCGGCGGCGACCTGAAGATCTCGAGCTTCAACGTGCTGAACTACTTCACCTCGATCGACCCGACGCCGACCAACTCGAACGACGACGACTACTACCGTGGCGCCGACACCCAGGAGGAGTTCCTGCGCCAGCAGACGAAGATCGTCGAGGCGCTCGCGGCGATCGACGCGGACGTGTTCGGCCTGCTCGAGATCGAGAACAACGGCACGGCCGTCCAGGCGCTGGCCGACGCGCTGAACGCGAAGGTGGGTGCGGGCACGTACGTGCCGGTCACCACCGGCGTGATCGGCACGGACGCGATCACCACGGCTGTCATCTACAAGCCGTCGACGGTCACCCCCGTCGGGACGTACCAGCTGATGACGAGCGCGGTCGACCCGACCTGGTCGGACGCGCGGCACCGCCCGGCGGTCACCCAGCGGTTCGCGTCGACGGAGACGGGCGAGGAGTTCGTGCTGTCGGTCAACCACCTGAAGTCGAAGGGCTCGGCGTGCGCCGAGAGCCCCGACCTCGGTGACGGCCAGGGCAACTGCAGCGCGTCGCGCACGGCGGCCGCCACGGCTCTCACGAAGTGGCTCAACGAGACGGTGGCTCCCGACGGTCGTGCGATCGTCATCGGCGACCTGAACTCGTACGACCACGAGGACTCGATCGACGCGTTCGTCGCGGGCGGCTTCACCGACCTGGAGAAGCAGTTCAACGGCGAGCACGCGTACTCGTACGTCTTCGACGGCCAGCTGGGCTACCTCGACTACGCACTCGCGCAGCCGGCCCTCACCGCGGACGTGTCGGGAGTCTCGTCGTGGCACATCAACTCCGACGAGCCGAGCCTGATCGACTACGACATGTCGTTCAAGCTCCCGGCCCAGGACGCGCTCTATGCACCTGACGCATACCGCTCGAGTGACCACGACCCCGTGATCGTCGGGCTCGACCTGACGCCGCCGGACACGACGGATCCGACCATCGAGGTGACGGCGGACCCGGAGCTGATCTGGCCGCCGAACAACAAGATGCGCACGGTGCAGTTCTCGATCGACGCGGCCGATGATCGCGGCGACGTGACCGTCGAACTCACCGACGTGAGCGTCTCGGGCGCGAAGGCGTCGTGGACCCAGGTCGACGACGACACGTTCACGGTCAAGGCCGTGAAGGGCGCCGTCTATCGCTTCACCTGGACGGCGACGGATGCTGCGGGCAACACCGGGGCCGACACGGTCGAGGTGGTCGTGGGCAAGTAGCCCGCGATCGCTCCGCCCTCAGGGGCGTCGTTCCGAAAGGAGCGGCGCCCCTCCTCCACATCCGGGGTGCGGCCCTGCGCCGTGAACAGATCGTCGCGCGGGCGGTCGCGGGAACGTCCCTTCCCGCGACGATCGACGGGTGACACTGCTTGAACCGGCCGCCGACGCGGCGTCTCACCAGCTGGCCCAGGTCGCGCGCGAGCTGGCGCGGATCATCGAGCGGATCACGGACGCCGCGCTCGTCGCCCGCGGACTCGCCGACGCCGTCGACTGGCAGGCGAAGGCCGCGACAGCGTTCCACGATCGGGCGACGCGGTGGGCCGGTGATGTGTCCGGCCTCGCGTGCCTGGCCGAGACGGCCCGGTACGACGTCTCCCGTGCGCAGGACCGCGCCGCGTTCGCGGGTTCCTTCCCCGGCCTCTTCCCGGGGGCGCGGCGATGAGCGACACGAAGCCCGGCCCGAACCTCCTCGATCCGGAGCTGGCGCCGGAGGTGGGGCGGCTCGGCCCGAACGAGGGCGCCGTCGGCCTCCTCGCCGAGCGCTGGCCGCGCGTCGACGACGGCCTTCAGATCCGCGGCGGGGGTGCGGTCGCGGTCGACACCGCGACGCTCTCGGCAGCGGCGGTCCGCTTCGACACCGCGCGGGAGGAGCTCACCGCGATCGGCGAGCGACTGCGTGCACTCCGCGCCGAGCTGGGGGCGCACCCGGAGTACACCGCCGATGCCCGGGGCGCAGCATCCGTGCTCGCCGCGAACCTCGAGGCGGTGCGGGCCGAGGCCGACGAGATCGCCGGCGCGCTGCGGGAAGCCGGCTGGGCGTACGAGATGGTGGAGATCGAGGCGGCGCACCGGGCCGCCGTTCTCGCGGGCGACACCGACCGCGCGCAACGGCTCGACGCCCGCATGACCGCCCTCGTCGACGCGCACCCCGATGCGTGGCGCATCGCACTCGGCGCCCAGTTCGAGCGCGCCGTCATGTGGCCGTCGGAGCTCGTCCGCCAGGCCACGCAGTGGGGCGTGGTCGTCGGCGGCGAGGTCAGCGATCCCGGTTCGATCGTGGCCGGCGCCGCCGCCGGGCTGCTCACGCTCGGCGGCGCCGCCGTCGTCGGGGTCGCGGGTGCCGGGAGGCTGTCGCGCGACGCGCGGCTTTCGGGCACGGCGGGTCCGGTCACGGTGGCTCCGGTCGTCGCCGGCCCACCGGCGGGCGCGACCTCAGCCGGCGTCGCCGCGTCCCGGCCGTCTCGGTCGCCCGCATCGGTCGCGCCGCAGAGCCTCGTGGCGGTGACCGAGCGGATGCCGGGGGCCGGTGACTCGCGGGTGCGCATCGAGCGGTACGCGATGCCGGACGGGTCGCGGCAGTTCGCCGTGTACATCGCGGGCATGCAGTCGTTCGGCGCGGGCGGCGAAGAGCCGTGGGACAACGCATCCAACGTGGAGCTGTACGCGGGCAGGACGTCGGACTCCTACGCGGCGACCCGGGCCGCCCTCGACCAGGCGGGCGTGGAGCCCGGCGACACCGTGCACGTGTTCGGGTTCTCGCAGGGGGCGATGATCGCCGGGCATCTGGCGCTGGAAGGCGGCTACGACACGCGGACGCTGGTCTCGATCGGGTCGCCCGTCGACACCGACGTCGGATCGGGCACCCTCAGCGTGACGCTCCGGCACACCGACGACCCGGTCGCCGGGCTCGCCGGCGGTGGCCACGCCGCCGCGGTCGGCGCGGCGGGGAGCTTCGTCGCGGAACGCGTCTTCGATCCCGACGTCGGCACCGACGAGCCCCGGCTGCCCGCCCACCGGCTCAACGCCTACGCCGAGACGGCGGCTCTGGTCGATGCCTCGACCGACCCGCGGGTCGACGCCTTGCGAGACGTCTTCGCCGATCTCGCGCGCGCCGAATCGGTCGAGGTGACCGAGTTCTCGGCGACCCGGGGTGAGGGGTGAGTCAGTCCTTGCGCGGGCGGATGATGATGCCGACGACCCAGTTGATCAGGGTGATGATGATCGCGGCGACCACACCCCACCAGAAGTCCTCGACCCGCAGGCCCCAGTTCCAGAAGCTCGTGAACCACGCGGTGAGCCAGAGCAGGAACGCGTTGATGAGGAGGCCGATGAGACCCAGCGTCAGGATGTAGAGCGGGAACGCCAGCACCTTGATGACCGTGCCGATGATCGTGTTCACGAGCGCGAAGATCGCGGCGACGATCAGCAGCGTCAGGATCAGCTGGAGCGTCTCGCCCGGTGGGAACGGGATGACCGAGACCTGGAGCGCCGGGATCAGGGTGACGACCCAGATCGCGAAGGCGTTGATGACCACGCGGATGAGGAAGCCCATAGTCCGCCCAGTCTTCCACGCCCCTGCCCACGACCGATAGGAGCCACACCGGGCTGTGCGGCGCCCCTGCATGGGAGGCGCGACTGATTCCCCGCTCGTAGACTCGGGGCGTGACCGACGCCCCCGAGATCCCCGTCCGCGTGCGCCCCGAGGTCGCCGCGCTGCCGCCGTACAAGCAGGGCCGGCAGGCCGGCGCAGACGCTTTCAAGCTGTCGAGCAACGAGAACCCCTTCGACCCCCTGCCCGGAGTGCTCGAGCGGGTGCGGAACGCGTCGGCGCTGAACAGATATCCGGATGCGACGGCCGCACGCCTGCGCGAACGGCTGGCCGAGCGATTCGGCGTCGGCGCCGACTCCGTCCACATCGGCGCCGGCAGCGTCTCGATCCTCGCGCAGCTCGTGCTGGCGACCTCGGGCCCGGGCGACGAGGTCATCTACGCCTGGCGCTCGTTCGAGGCGTATCCGTGGCTCGCTGTCGTCGCCGGCGCCACCGCCGTGCAGGTGCCGCTCGCCGAGGGCGCCCGGCACGACCTCGACGCCATGGCGGCGGCGATCACCGACCGCACGCGCGCGATCATCGTGTGCAGCCCCAACAACCCCACCGGGCCGATCGTCACACAGGTCGAGTTCGACGCCTTCGTCGAGAAGGTGCCGTCCGACGTGCTCGTCATCCTCGACGAGGCCTACGCCGAGTTCGTCACCGACCCCGAGTCGGTCGACGGGCTGCGGGTGCTCGGAGGGTCGGGCCACCCCAACGTCGTCGTGCTCCGCACCTTCTCGAAGGCGTACGGGCTCGCCGCGCTCCGCGTCGGGTACGCGATCGGGCACCCGCGCGTGCTGGACGCCGCCCGCAGCACCGCGATCCCGCTGTCGGTCACCGCCCACGGCGAGGAGGCCGCGCTGGCGAGCCTCGACGCCGAGGACGAGCTGCTCGAGCGCGTCCGCGTGATCGCCGATCGTCGCGACCGGCTGGCGGCGGGTCTGCGCCAGGCCGGGTGGGACGTCCCCGTGGCGCAGGGCAACTTTGTGTGGCTGCCCACCGGCGACGACACGACGGCGTTCGCGGCGACGTTCGAGGAGGCCGGACTGATCGTGCGGCCCTTCGCCGGCGACGGCATCCGGATCTCGGTCGGCGAGGAGGAATCCGTCGAACAGGTGCTGCGGATCGCGGCGGCGGTCGCCGCCCGCCGTGAGGGATGACGGCCGGTGCGGTTGTCGATCGCGCCTGGTGGTTCCCGGCATTCGTTGTCGAACGCATGCAGAATCGCGCATGCACGGAGAGATAGCGTGAATTCATGATCCCGGTCGACGATCACGCCCTGGTGCGGTTTCTGGAGGCGGACGGAACGTTCGCACCGAGCCCTGCCGCCGAACCGTATCGGGAGGCCGTCGAGAGTCTCGGCGATGCCGACCTCGAGACGTTCTACCGCGATATGGCCGTCATCCGCGCGTTCGACGTGCAGGCGACGAACCTCCAGCGGCAGGGGCAGCTCGCCCTCTGGCCGCCGAGCCACGGGCAGGAGGCCGCCCAGGTGGGTTCGGCCCGCGCCGCGCGCGCGCAGGACCACCTCTTCCCGTCCTACCGCGAGCACGTGGTCACGAAGATCCGCGGCGTCGACCCGATCGACATCATCCGCGTGATGCGCGGACTGACGCACGGCGGGTGGGACCCGACCGACCCGAAGAACGGCAACACGCACATCTACACCCTCGTGCTCGGCTCGCAGACGCTGCACGCCACGGGCTTCGGAATGGGCCTCGTCTTCGACGGGCGCTGCGGCACCGGCGACCTCGACCGCGACGAGGCCGTCATCGTCTACTACGGCGACGGCGCCTCCAGCCAGGGTGACGTGCATGAGGCGATGGTCTTCGCGAACAGCTACCGCACGCCCGAGGTGTTCTTCCTGCAGAACAACCAGTGGGCGATCTCGGTGCCCGTCGCGACGCAGTCGCGCTCGCCGCTGTACAAGCGCGGCGAGGGCTACGGCATGCCGAGCACGCTGATCGACGGCAACGATGTGCTCGCGAGCTGGGCCGTCACGCGCACCGCGCTCGACGAGGCGCGCGCCGGCGGCGGACCGCAGGCGATCGAAGCCATGACCTACCGCCTCGGCGCGCACACCACGAGCGACGACCCCACCAAGTACCGCACCTCCGACGAGGAGGAGTCGTGGCGCCGCCGCGACCCGATCGCGCGCATGAAGGCGTTCCTCATCGGCCGCGGCGCGTCGGAAGCGTTCTTCGCGGACGTGGATGCCGAGTCGCAGGCGCTCGCCGACGACGTCCGCACCCGCACCAACGCGCTCGGCGGGCTCGAGCGCGACGACATGTTCGCGCACGTCTACTCCGAGCAGCATCCGCTGATCGACGAGCAGCGGCAGTGGCTCGCCGACTACGAGGCATCCTTCGAAGGAGGCGCAGCGTGAGCACCCCGACCACCACCACCACCGCGACCGCCCAGGCCGCCGCCCCCGCGGTGCAGACCCTGCCGTTCAGCCGGGCGATCAACGCCGGGCTGCGCGCCGCGCTCGCCGGCAGCGACCGCGTCCTTCTCATGGGCGAGGACATCGGCAAGCTCGGCGGCGTCTTCCGCGTGACCGAGGGCCTGCAGGCCGAGTTCGGCGAGCAGCGGGTCCTCGACACCCCGCTCGCGGAGTCGGGACTCGTGGGCACCGCGATCGGACTCGCGATGGCGGGCTTCCGTCCGGTCGTCGAGATCCAGTTCGACGGGTTCGTGTTCCCCGCGTTCGACCAGATCACGACGCAGCTCGCCAAGCTCACGAACCGCCACGAGGGCGCGCTGCAGATGCCCGTCGTCATCCGCATCCCGTACGGCGGGCACATCGGCGCGGTCGAGCACCACCAGGAGAGCCCCGAGGCGTACTTCACGCACACGGCCGGCCTCCGGGTCGTGAGCCCGTCGACGCCGAACGACGGCTACTGGATGATCCAGGACGCCATCTCCTCGCCCGACCCGGTGATCTTCCTCGAGCCCAAGAGCAAGTACTGGCAGAAGGGCGAGGTCGACACGTCGGCGCGCGCCCTGCCGCTGCACGCCTCCCGCGTGGTCCGCCGTGGCACCGACATCACCCTCGTCGGACACGGCGCGATGGTGACGACCATGCTGCAGGCCGCGGTGCTCGCCGAGGCCGAGGGCACGAGCATCGAGGTCATCGACCTCCGCTCGCTCTCTCCGCTGGACTACGGGCCCATCCTCGACTCGGTCCGTCGCACCGGCCGCATGGTCTACGCGCAGGAGGCCCCGGGCTTCACCTCGCTCGGCTCCGAGGTCGCGGCGACCGTGATGGAGCGCGCCTTCTACGCGCTCGAGGCCCCGGTGCTGCGGGTGTCGGGCTTCGACACCCCGTTCCCGCCCGCCAAGCTCGAAGGCGCCTACCTCCCCGACGCCGACCGCATCCTCGAGGCCGTCGACCGCTCCCTCGCGTACTGACCGCTTCGACACGCTCAACGACCGAAAGGCGACCTATGAGCACCCAGACGTTCGTCCTCCCCGATGTCGGCGAAGGCCTCACCGAAGCCGAGATCGTCCAGTGGCGCGTCCGCCCCGGCGACAGCGTCGCCGTCAACGACGTGCTCGTCGAGATCGAGACCGCCAAGTCGCTGGTCGAGCTGCCCTCGCCGTTCGCCGGCACGGTGGGCGAACTGCTCGCCGCGGAGGGCGCGACCGTGAACGTCGGCGCGGCCATCATCACGATCGCCTCGGAGACGGATGCTGCGCCCCCGGCCACCGTCGGACAGTCCGAGCACGGCGAGCCCGCCGAGGCCGCCGACGAGGGTGCGGTGCTCGTCGGCTACGGCACGGGCGGACACGTCCAGTCGCGGCGGCGCAAGCCCGCGGTTCCGGCCGAGGAACGGGTCGCAGCATCCGTCGGCGTCATCGCGAAGCCCCCGATCCGCAAGCTCGCGCGCGACCTGGGGGTGGAACTGGCCGCAGTCGCGCCCAGCGGCCCTGCCGGCGAGGTGACCCGCGAGGACGTCGTGCGGCACGCGTCGCAGGCCAGCGTCTTCCGCAACATCGAGACCCCCGAGTGGGGCGACGTGCGCGAGGAGACCATCCCCGTATCGGCATCGGCCCCGTCGCCTGGCCCGGCGGCCGTGGTTCCCTCGACGCCCGCGCCCGATGCCGCCGGTCGCGAGGAGACCATCGCGGTGCGAGGCGTGCGCAAGGCCACGTCGTCGGCGATGGTGCAGTCGGCGTATTCCGCCCCGCACGTGTCGGTGTGGACCGACGTCGACGCCAGCCGCACGATGGAGCTCGTCAAGCGGCTGAAGACCTCGCCGGACTTCGCCGACATCAAGGTGTCGCCGCTGCTCATCATGGCGCGCGCCGTGATCTGGGCGGCCCGGCGCACCCCGATGGTGAACGCGGCGTGGGTGGATGCCGACAACGGCGCCGAGATCCGTGTGCGCCGCTACGTGAACCTCGGCATCGCCGCCGCGACCCCGCGCGGCCTGCTCGTGCCCAACATCAAGGACGCGCAGGATCTGTCGATGCGCGAGCTCGCCCGCGCGCTCGAGAAGCTGACGCTCACGGCGCGCGAAGGCAAGACGACGCCGGCCGACCAGCACGGCGGCACGATCACGATCACGAACATCGGCGTCTTCGGCATGGACGCGGGCACCCCGATCATCAATCCCGGCGAGGCCGGCATCGTCGCTCTCGGCACCATCCGCCAGAAGCCGTGGGTGGTCGACGGCGAGGTGCGCCCGCGGTGGGTGACGACGGTCGCCGGCTCTTTCGACCACCGGGTGGTCGACGGCGACGGCATGTCGCGCTTCATCGCCGACGTGGCGTCGATCCTCGAGGAGCCCGCCCTGCTGCTGGACTGATGTGTAGCGCCGGCGCGGAGCACAGTACGCCGGGCCGGCATCACGACGGGCGCGGGAAGCCCTTCAGCGCACGGTGCACCACCCGCTTCAGCTCCTCACGGGTGGCACCGGCCGCCGCCTGCACGGCGAGGCCCGCAGAAACCGTGGTGATGTAGCGCGCGAGGTCGCGGGGATCCTCGTCCGCGGCGAGGTCACCGGCCTCGATGGCCGCGGCGAAGCGCTCGGCGAATCGCGCCTCAGCATCCGCCCGCCGCTCCTCGAGATAGCGGACGATGCCCGCATCCTGCGGCGCGCTCGAGAGTCCGCCCTGGATGGAGAGGCACCCGGGAGGGCGTCCCGGCAGCGTGATGGCGTCGACGTTGTCGAGGAGGTAGCGATGCGCCGTCTCGTACGCGGTCGGTGCCGAGAGAGCATCCGAGACGTAGGCCATGTCGACGCGCGCGTACCGGTCGACGGCGAGCTTGAACGTGGCCTCCTTGCTGCCGAAGGCGCGGTACAGGCTGGGGCGGTTGATGCCCATGGCGTCGGTGAGGTCGCTCAAGCTGGTGCCTTCGTAACCGTGCCGCCAGAACACCTCTATCGCCCTGTCGAGTGCGTCGTCCAGGTCGAACTCGCGTGGTCGACCCCTGGTAGCCATGCAAGCCCTCCTGACGTCGGGTGACGTTTCCAACGTAGGGGACGGCACGGTCTCCTCCGCATCTGTGGCGACGTCTGCGCGCGGGGCCGCAGAGGGCATCAGGCCCGGCGCGCAGATCGTCGTCGCCTCAGATCTGGCTTGCGCCGCCGTCGACGTACAGCTCCGCCCCGGTCACGTAGGAGCTCCTCGGGGAAGAGAGGTACAGCACCGCGTCCGCGATCTCCTCCGGCGACCCCAGGCGACGCATCGGAACGCCCGCGGCGAGTCCGCCGAGGAGCGCCTCGGCCTGCTCCGGCTCGGCGGCCAGTCCGCTCAGTCCGGGCGTCGCGATCGGGCCGGGAGCGACCGAGTTCACTCGGATGCCCCGATCGACGAGTTCGGCCGCCCAGCTCCTGGCGAAGCTGCGGACAGCGGCCTTGGACGCGGCGTAGACGCTGAACGCTGCGCTGCCCTTGACATCGATGTTCGAGGACGTGAGGACGATGGCGGCGCCCTGGTTGAGGTGCGGCAGCGCCTTCTGGACCGTGAACACCGTGCCGCCCACGTTCGATTCGAACGTCGAACTGAAGTGCTCCCAGGTGATGTCCTCGAGGGCGGCGAACTCGCCGCCGCCCGCGTTGGCGAACACGACGTCCAGTCCGGATCCCCGCTCGCCGACCGCGGCGAACACGTCGTCGAGATCCTCGATGCGCGACACCTCACCTTGGACGATCGTCACGGCATCCCCGAACTCGGACTTCACCGCCTGCAGCTTCTCGGCGGTGCGTCCGGTGACGACGACGTGGGCGCCTTCCTCCACGAAGCGGCGCACGACCGCGAGTCCGATGCCGGAGGTCCCACCCGTGACGAGCGCGGTCTTGCTGGCGAGGTCTGCCATGGTCTGTCCCATCTCTATTTGTACCGTTCGGTACGGTAATGGATGCCAACCCGGGGCTCGCGACATCTATTCCGTACTGAACGGTAAATAAATATCGGACTCCGACAGGTGGGGAAAAAGGGGAGATTTGAGAACGATTCTCATTAGCGTTAGAGTCGGATGCATGACCCCTCTGCGACGTTCTCTCCCCGTGCTCGGCCTGACGGCAGCATCCGCACTCGTCCTCGCCGGGTGCGCGGGGACAGCCGCCGGGGGCGACACGAGCGACGGCAAGATCGCAGTCGTCGCGTCGACCAACGTGTACGGGCAGATCGCGCAGGAGATCGGGGGCGACCTCGTCGAGGTCACGTCGATCGTGACGAACGAGTCGCAGGATCCGCACTCGTTCGAGCCGAGCGCGCGCGACCAGCTCGCCGTGTCGAAGGCCGACCTCGTGCTCGAGAACGGCGGCGGCTACGACGCGTTCATCGACGCGCTCATCGAGTCCAGCGGCACCGACGCACCGGTCGTCACGGCGGTCGAGTATTCGCACGACTGGCCGGACAACGGCGGCCACGACGAGGAGAGCGCCCACGACGCCGAGGACCACGCCCACGACCACGGCGATCACGAGCACGTCGAGGGCTTCAACGAGCATGTCTGGTACGACCCGCACACGATCGCGCACGTCGCAGAGGCGATCGCCCACGAGCTCGGCGAGCTGAGCCCGGAGGACGCGGAGACCTTCACTGCGAACGCCGAGGCGTTCTCCGCCGACGTCGAGGGGCTCGAGGCGTCGCTCGACGAGATCTCGGCCGCACACGCGGGTGAGAAGGTCTTCGTCACCGAGCCGGTGCCGGTGTACCTCCTCGAGGCGGCGGGCCTCGAGAACGCGACGCCCGAGAAGTTCAGCGAGGCCGTCGAAGAGGGACAGGATGTCGCGCCCGCGACCCTGCTCGAATCCCTCGCGCTCGTGAAGGGCGGCGACCTGCGCGTGGTCATCACCAACACGCAGACCGGCGGCGCGGAGACGCAGGAGATCGTCGACGAGGCCGACGGGCTCGGCATCCCGGTGATCGCGTTTTCGGAAACGGTTCCGGAGGGGGAGACTTACATCTCGTGGATGCAGGCGAACATCGAGGCGCTGAACGGGGCGCTTCAGGCGTGACGCCGGCCGCCGCGGGCTCACGGCCCGTCATCCTCAGCATCCGGGATGCCGCGCTCCAGCGCGACGACCGCGAGCTCTGGGCGGGGCTCGACCTCGACGTCCACGCCGGCGAGCTCGTCGCGGTACTCGGGCCGAGCGGATCCGGCAAGACGACGCTCCTCCGCGCCATCCTCGGCCTCGAGCCGCTCTCGAACGGCGAGATCACCGTCGAGGGCGAGCGGGTGACACACAAGGGCAGCCGCACCATCGGCTACATCCCGCAGGCCCGCCCGCTTCCGCGGGACACGTCTCTGCGGGGCCGTGACCTCGTGACTCTCGGGGTCGACGGCCACCGCTTCGGCTTCCCGATCCCGCGCCGCGGCGACCGCGCGCGCGTCGACGCACTGATCGATGCGGTGGGCGCCCGCGACTTCGCCGACCGCCCCGTCGGCCTCCTCTCGGGCGGCGAGCAGCAGCGGCTGCGCGCAGGCCAGGCGCTCGCCGACGACCCGCGGCTCCTGCTGTGCGACGAGCCGCTCACGAGCCTCGATCTCGCCAACCAGCAGGCGGTCATCGGCCTCATCGACCGGCATCGCCGGGAGAAGGATGCCGCGGTCCTGCTCGTCACGCACGACATCAACCCGCTCCTGGGCAAGGTCGACCGCATCCTCTACATCGCGAACGGGCGGTTCACCCTCGGCACGCCGCAGGAGGTGCTCCGCTCGGACGTCCTGACGGCGCTGTACGGCGCGCACGTCTTCGTGCTGCGTGCGGGAGACCGGCTCGTGGTGGTCGGCGCGCCCGATGCCGAGGCATCCCATCACCATCACGACCACGGGGCCGACGCATGAACTGGAACGACATCGCGGACGCGATGTTCGGCGGGCTGCCCTACTACGGCGAGATCCTCGCACTCGTGTCGAACTCGGTGTGGGCGGGCGCGATCCTCGGGCTCGTCGGCGGACTCGTCGGCGTCTTCGTCATGCAGCGCGACATGGCGTTCGCCGTGCACGGCATCAGCGAGCTGTCGTTCGCAGGCGCCGCGGCGGCGCTCCTCATCGGGTGGGACGTCGTCACCGGGTCCATCGTCGGCTCGCTCATCGCGGCTGCCATCATCGGCGTGCTCGGGGCGAAAGCCCGCGACCGCAACTCGATCATCGGCGTGCTGATGCCGTTCGGGCTGGGTCTCGGCATCCTGTTCCTCTCGCTCTACGACGGCCGCAGCGCGAACCGGTTCAGCCTGCTCACCGGCCAGATCGTGTCGGTGCAGACCGGGCAGCTCGGCTGGCTCATCGGCATCGGCGCGGTGGTGCTGCTGGGCCTGCTGCTCATCTGGCGCCCGCTGCGGTTCGACTCGCTCGACCCGCAGTCGGCCGCCGCGCGCGGCGTGCCGACGACGGCGGTGTCGCTCGGATTCATGCTGCTGCTCGGCCTCATCGTCGCCGTCGCGGTCCACATCATCGGCGCGCTGCTCGTGATGGCCCTCCTCGTCACCCCCGCCGCCGCCGCGATGCGCATCGTCTCGGGGCCTCTGTCGGTGCCGCTCCTGTCGGCCCTGTTCGGCTTCGTCTCGGCGGTGGGCGGCATCCTGCTCGCGATCATGGGCACCCTCCCGGTGAGCCCGTACATCACGACGATCTCGTTCCTGATCTACGTCGTCTGCCGCGTCGTGGGTGCTCGCCGGGACCGCGTCACGAGGGTCGCGGCGTGACCCGCGCCCGGGCGACGCACAGGACCCCTCGGTAGACTCGCCACCATGGCCCAGCGCAACACGTGGCAGCGCGAACGCGTGCGCGAAGCGCTGTCGGACGCCCGCGGATTCGTCAGCGCGCAGTCGCTGCACGCCACCCTCCGCGACGACAACACCGGCATCGGACTCGCCACGGTGTACCGCGCCCTGGCCGGGCTCGCCGCCCAGGGCGAGGCCGATTCGCTGCAGAGCCCCGAGGGCGAGGCGCTCTACCGCGCCTGCTCCAGCACCGGCCACCACCACCATCTGATCTGCCGCTCCTGCGGACTGACCGTCGAGATCGAGGCGACGGATGTCGAGCAGTGGGCCCAGCGCACCGCCGAGCGCCACGGATTCCGCGACGCAGAACACGTCGTCGACATCTTCGGGCTCTGCGCGAACTGCGCCGCCGCCCGGGATGCCCAGCGTGACGCGCACTGACCCCGGCCTTCGACGGGGATCCCCGGCCGGCTCGCCGAGCCATCGCCACGGATCTGCACCGGATGCTGCGCCGCAGCCATCCGCGCAGGCCCGCACCCTGCTCTGGCTCGGCGTCGGCGTGGCCGTCATCGCCGGCCTCTTCCTCATCGACTGGCTCGCGCCGACGCTGTTCCCGGCGTCGCTCCCCACCCGCGCGCAGGACGGCCTGACGCTCGCCATCAGCGTGCTCATCGAGTCGCTGCCGTTCGTGGCGCTCGGCGTGGTGCTGTCGATCGTCGTGCAGGTGTGGGTGCCCCCGGGTGTCATCGAGCGGTGGATGCCGCGGCGCGGGTGGGCGAGACGCGCCGTGCTGTCGCTGCTCGGCATGATCGTCCCGGTGTGCGAGTGCGGCAACGTGCCGTTCGCGCGCGGCCTCCTCATGCGCGGATTCTCGGTGCCCGAGACGCTCACCTTCCTCATCGCGGCGCCGATCGCGAACCCCATCGTCATCATCACGACGCACCAGGCGTTCGGCTTCAGCGACGGCATCCTCGTCGCGCGCCTGGTCGGCGGGTACGCGATCGCGAACCTCATCGGATGGCTGTATTCGCGGCATCCGTCCCCCGACGCACTGCTCACCGACCGCTTCCGCGACACGTGCGAGCTCGTGGTGCACGAGCCGGGTGGCAGGTGGCGGCGCACGCTCGCCCAGTTCGTGATCGAGCTGCGCGCGGTGATGCCGGCGCTCGTCATCGGCTCCGCGCTCGCGGGTGCGGTGCAGGTGCTCATCCCGCGCGAGGCGCTGCTCGCGATCGGCGCGAACCCGGCGCTGTCGATCGTCGCGATGATGGCGCTGGCGATGGTGGTGTCGATCTGCTCGAACGTCGACGCGTTCTTCGCGCTGTCGTTCGCCTCGACGTTCACGCCCGGGTCGATCGTCGCGTTCCTGCTGGTCGGGCCGCTCGTCGACGTGAAGATGCTCGCGCTCATGCGCACGACGTTCACGTGGCGCACGCTCGGCGGCATCGTCGTCGTGGTCGTGCTGTCGGCCTTCGCGATCGGGACGGCGGTGAACCTCCTTGCGTAGGGCAGGCTTCGTCGGCACGCGGTGGCTCGGGGTCGGGCTCGCCGCGGCCCTCGCCGTCTTCACGATCTCCCTCGCGGTGACCGGGCGGCTGGGGCTGTACATCAACCCCGACTCGACGTGGTTCGCGGTGTCGATGTCGGTCTTCGTGCTGATCGGGGCGGTGGCGTCGTTCGCCCTGCCGCTCGGCGCCGAGGCCGACCACGGCCACGACCACGGCGCCCTCGCGCCCCAGACCTCCTCGACTCGCCAGAACACGCCGGGCGACGCCCCGACCGTCCGGCGTGTCGTGGCGACTCACGAGCACGAGCACGAGCACGTGCGGCACCCGGCGGCGGTGGTGGCCACCGTCGTCGGCGGGGTGGCGGCATCCGGGGTCGTCGTGCTCACCCTCGTGCTGCCGCCGGCCTCCCTCAGCGCCGAGCTCGCGATGTCGCGCGACGTCGGGGCCACCCCGCTGTTCGGTGGAGCCGACACGATCCAGCTGGCCTCGACCGGCGACACCGCCTCGTTCGGCGTCGGCGAGTGGGCGACGGTGTTCGCGACGGCCACCAACCCCGACGCCTTCGACGGCGAGACGGTCGAGCTCACGGGCTTCGTGACTCCGGGCGAGGACGGCGCATTCGATCTCACGCGTCTGGTCATCACGCACTGCGTGATCGACGCGCAGCCCGCGAGCCTGCCCGTCGTGACCGGCGCGAGCGCGCCCGACACCGGGCAGTGGGTCGCGATCACCGGCACGGTGCGCTCCTCGTCGGACGGGCAGCTCGTGGTCGATGCGGCTGCGGTCGAGGAGATCGCCGAGCCCGAGGACCCGTATGAGTACTGACGGGACGTCACGTCGTTCGCGGTCCCGGCGTCGTCGGGGCCGCGCGTTCGTCGGAGCCTTCGCGATCGTCGTGGGCGTGCTCGCCGTGCTCGGGCTCGCCGGAGCGGCCGCGAGCGTCGCGCAGGGGCCGCGGGTGACGGAGGCCTCCGTGGATCCGGAGGCGGCGGCCGCAGCATCCGGCGCTCGCCTCATCGTCACCACCACGCAGTCGCTCGCCGAGGTCGACCCGTCGCAGGTGACGATCACCCCCGAGACGCCATTCGTCGTCGACACGTCGGGGCGGAGCGTCGGCGTGCGGTTCGTACTGCCGCTGTGGGACGACACCGAGTACACCGTGACCATCGACGGCGTCGAGTCGCTCGGCGGCGGCCCGACGGCGACCATCACCCAGACCTTCCGCACCCCGCCGACCGAGCTGTTCCTCATGCAGCGTGGGACGAACTCGGGCGACCTCATCTACCGCACCGACCTCACGGGGCAGAACGCGGTGCCGGTGTTCCGTCACGCGCACATCGAGGACTTCCGCGCGACGGCTCAGCACCTCGTCGTCTCGGTGCGCACCGACGACGACCAGGCCGGGCTCATCGTCACCGACCTCGACGGCGACAACGCCCACGAGCTCCCGCTCCCCGGTGACGGGTATGTGTCGAACCTGCAGACCGCCGACCGCGGTGAGCGCATCGGCTACACGTTCTCGGACGCGCAGCTCACCGCCGACTCCGGCCGCGAGAGCCGGCTCTACACCGCGTCGCTCAGCGACCCGGACACCGATCCGGCGGCGATCGAGGTCGAAGGCGCCGACCCCCGGGTCGCCGAGTGGCGGTTCGTGCCCGACACCGACAGCATCCTGCTGCTCTCGTTCGACGGCTCGCTGCTGCTCACCGGATCGGAAAGCGCGAGCGGCGCGCCGACCGCGCTCGGTGACGCGATGACGATCGAGGGCATCGCGCGCGGCTCGAGCGAGGCTGTCGTGGATCGGGTGGACCGGGCTACGGTGATCGACCTGACCGACGCGAGCGAGGCCGACCTCGTCGCGCCCGACACCGACCTCGGCGGCACGACCTCGGTCACGCCCCTCCCCGACGGCTCGACGATCCGCACGGCAGCTGTGCTCGGCGCCGACGGCGTCCCGACCGGGCGCACCTCGGTCGCCCACGTCGGCGCGGACGGCGCGACGAGCATGCTCACCGAGATCGCCGACACGGATGCCGTCATCCAGGTGTGCGTGTCGCCCAGCGCCCGCTACCTCGCGGTGCTCGTGGCGCCCGACGCGGTGACGAACTCCTACGACACCTATCAGCACCCACTGCCGAAGCGCCCCGAGACGCGCATCCTCGAGGTGGCGGACGGCGACCCCGTGGTCGCCCTCAACGGCTCCTCGATCTCGTGGTGCCAGGTGCCGCCCCGCTGACCGGAGGGTCGGGGAGCTTCGAGGGCAGACCGCTCGACAGCATGAGCCCGAGCACGGTGAGGGCGAACACGAAGAACAGCGACTGCCGCAGCGACTCGACCTGCGTGTCGGCGTAGAGCTGTGCGATCTCGGTGGCGGATTCGGGGTCGGCCCCGGCATCCGTCAACAGGTCCTCTGCCTGCTGCTGCGAGATGATCGGCGCGCCCTTCGAGGCGGTCGCGACGACCCGGGAGCGGATGTCGTCGGGGATGGTCGTGCTCTGCTGCACCGCCGCGGTGAAGCCCGACGTGAGCAGCAGGATGAACACCGAGCCGACGATCGCCGTGCCGAACGAGGAGCCGAGGTTCTGGAACGTGCCCTGCAGGCCCCCGACCTCGGACGTGTCGGACTGCGAAACGGCAGACATATTGACGTTGCCGAGCTGTGAGGCGAGAAGGCCGAAGCCGGCGCCGACCACGAACATGCCGGCCGCGAAGGCCCAATCGGCGAGCTCGGGCTGCACCGCGAGGAACACCACGAGCACCCCGAGGCCCAGCGTGAGCTGTCCGATGCGGCCGATGTTCTGGGCGGAGCGCACGGTCGACAGCCGCGACCCGAGGATCGAGAACAGGATAAGCCCGAGGGACAGCGGCAGGATCTTCAGGCCCGTCTGCAGGGCGTCGTAGCCGAGGATCGTCTGCAGGTACACCGGCACCACGAAGAACAGCGCGGCGATCGCGAAGTACTGGGCCATGAACATCGTCAGGCCGCTGCGCAGCGCCGTGTTGCGCAGCAGGCTCACCTTCAGCAGTGGAACGCGGCCGCTCCGCTCGAGCTGCTGCTGCCGCTTCACGAAGAGCCACAGCACGACGATCGACAGCAGGATCAGATAGGCGACGGGCGAGATGCCGAGCGGGGCGAACGGCTGCCCGTTGATGACGGGTGGGTCGAGCGGCTGGAACCAGCCCCACGTCTTGGACTGCAGGATGCCGTAGACCAGCAGGCCCAGGCCCAGGGCGGAGAGGACGACGCTCAGCAGGTCGATGCGGAGCTGGCGGTCGCCGGGCACGTCCTTGATACGGCCCGACACGATGAGCACGAGGGTCATGACGACCGCCTCGGCGACGAAGACGTACCGCCACGACGAGTACGTCGTGACGAGACCGCCGATGAGCGGACCCGCCGCAGCGGCGCCACCGGTGACAGCGCCGAGCACGGCGAACGCGACCACCCGTTCGCGGCCGGTGTAGTTGATCGCCGCAAGGGCGGCGATCGCGGGGATGACGAGCACCGCGCCGAGACCCTCGACGAGCGACCAGCCGAGCATCAGGACCGTGAGGTTCGGCGCGAGCGCGGTGGTCAGCGAACCGATGCCGTAGACGACCGATCCGATGCGGAAGGCCATGCTGCGGCCCCAGCGGTCGCCGAGCTTGCCGCCGGTGAGCATGAATGCCGCCATCGTCAGCGCATAGAACGTGATGGCGGCCTGCATGCCCGAGATGTCAGTGCCGAGGTCATGCGCGACGGTCGAGATCGAGACGTTCATCACCGTGCTGTCGAGCACCATGATGAACTGCGACACGCTCAGCAGGATCAGCACGAACCATTTGCCCATGGGCGAACAGTATCGGCGGCGGGGCTTCGCCGACCCCATCGCGGCCACGACGCGCGGTCGTAGACTCGGCCCATGGCGCGGGACGTGTGGCGTGCGGCGACCCGAGCCGACCTGCAGGGTCTTCCCGCCGACGTCGCGCCGCGCCTGCTCGGGGCCCGTCTGACGACCGTGGTCGAGGGTGAGACGGTGGCGGTGCGGCTCACCGAGGTCGAGGCGTACCACGGCCGCGGCACCGGACCGGTGCCCGATCCGGGCTCTCACGCACGCATGGGACGGACCGCGCGCAACGCGACGATGTGGGGCGAACCCGGGCACCTGTACGTGTACCTCAGCCACGGCATCCACTCGTGCGTGAACGTCGTGTGCGGTCCCGAGGGGGTCGCCGGCGGCGTGCTGCTGCGAGCGGGGCAGGTGATCGAGGGGGCGGATGCTGCGACCCGCCGCCGACCTGCGGCCCGCACACCGCGCGACCTGGCGCGCGGACCCGGCCGGTTCGGCGACGCGGTGGGGCTGCGGCATCCGCTGCATGACGGAATCGACGCGATCACCGGTGCGCCGCTGCACGGCGCCACGGCACGACTGGAGCTGCTCACCGACCCGCTCGCGGAGGTGGCGTCGGGGCCGCGTGTCGGCGTCGCGGGCGTGGCCGGCACCGCGGTGTTCCCGTGGCGATACTGGGTCCCCGGCGAGCCGACCGTGTCGCCGTTCCGCTGGGGGCGCGGCGCGCGCGAGGTCAGCGAAGCGACGTGACCGCGACGACGGTCGTGCGCAGCGCCTTCATGTTCTTCTCGTAGCGGGCGGCCATGAAGATGAGCAGCGCGCCGCCCAGGCCGAGCCACAGCCACCACGGCACGGCGACGTACGTGGTGGAGATCCACGGCCACAGCTGGGCGACCCCGTGCACGACCAGCACCGCCGAGCCGAGCAGGAGGGGGGCCTGCAGCCGATAGATCGCGCCGACCACCACCATCGCGATCGCGACGACGCCGAGCGAGACGACGCGCCAGAGCTCGGGCTGGCCCAGCCACCCCGCTTCGACGTCCACGCCGGACGGGGACCCCGCGAAGTCGGTCAGCAGCGACGGCACGGTCAGCAGCGCCAGCCAGGGGCCGAGGGCCGGCCACGTGCGCGACGCCGGTTCGCGGCGCAGAGTGCGCACTCCGTACGCGATGCCGCCGAGCGCCGGCGGCACCGTGACGAGTTCGATGGGACGCACGTCCCCGACCGTGAGCGCCAGGATGCCGAAGCCCGCGCCCGCGATCGCGGCCGCGATCACGAGGGCCAGTCCGAGCCGGGCGCGTGCGGCCGTGCCGACGACGGCGGCCGCCGTCAGCGCCGACATCACCGCGGCGGTGCGGAGGTCGTCGCCCGTCTGCTGCACGAGCAGCAGCTGCAGCTCGGCGAGGGCGAACAGCACCGATGCGACCGCGAAGCCCGCGCCGGCGGTGAGGCCGACCGCGCGCGACGGCGTCGCGCGGAGCGCGGCCAGCGCGATCGCGCCGGCGATCCCGGCACCCGCCACCGCCCAGAGGTCGGGCTCGAGCCCGCCCGCGGGTGCGATCTCGAGGAATCGCACGCCGCACGCGACCATCGCGACGACGAGTCCGCCGACGGCGAGCACGCCGCCGAGCGGCGCCCAGCGCCGCAGACCCAGCACCGAGGCGCCCGCGACGCCGAGCACCCCGCCGACGACGGCGGTCACTGTCGTGAGCACGAGATCAGCCTCGGGGCGTGTGAGCGACATCGCGACGAGGAGGACGGTCCCGGCGCCGGCGAGGACGGCCGCGCCGCGGGCGGCATCCGCCGCTGCGCGCGCCGTGAGCAGGACGGCCACCGCGACGACGCCGAGGCCCGTGACGATCGCCGCGGCGGCGTCGCCCTCGAGGGCCGGCGGGACGAGCCCGCGCAGCCCCATGAGGACGGCGGCGAATCCGAGCAGCATCGCCGTCGGGGTGCGCAGCGACCAGATGTCCACGAACCGCGGCGTCCGCGGGGCGGACGGCCCGACGGCTGCGTCGGGCACGGACGCCGCGACGGCTGCGTCGGGCGCGACGGCCGGCGGCGCGGCGGGCTGCACGGGCGATCCCGCGGGCGGAGCGTAGGCGGAGAGCTGCGCGGACGGGGCGTTCGTCGCGAACGGCCCGGGCGGGATGGGCGGTACCGCGCCCCTCGCGGGCGCCGGCGGCGCGGTGACCTGCACCGGCGCCGGTACGGCCGCCGCGGCGACGAGTTCGCGCGCGGGCTCGCGCAGCGCTGCCACTCCGGCCGCCGCCGCGAGGGTGAGCACGATGTACGCCCATGCACGCAGGGGCTCGGCCGCGACCAGGAGGCTCGGCGCGGTGGCGAGCACCAGACCCACGATCCACGCGGGACCCTCCGCTCCGGGCCAGACATCGCCGGCCCGTCGACGACGGAGCATGCCGAGCACGTCTCCGATGAGACACATCGCGGCGACGGGGAGCGACACCGCCTCGACCTGGGTCGCCGCCCCCAGGAACCAGCCCGCGCCGCCGACGGCGAAGGCTCCCGCGAGCGAGATCCAGCGGGTCGTGCCGGTCAGCGGGAGACGGTTCAGCCCCGCGGCGGCGAGGTGCAGTGCGGTGAGCATGATGATCGTCCCGGCGACGATGCGCGGCTCGTCGGCGAGCGGCACGATCGCGACGAGCGCCGCGATGAGGGCGGCCGGGGGCACGATGAGTGCGTAGAGCCCGGACGCGAGACGGCTCGGCCGGGCGAGGGTCGCGCCCCAGCCCGATGCGTACGCGACGGCGACCAGCAGCACGAGCCAGAGCACCTGCCAGTCGGGCCCCTCGAAGGCGCGCTCGACGGCGACCAGCCCGATCGCGATCACCGCGACGGCGGCTCCGAGAGGAGCGGCGGGACGGATGCTGCGGACGGGCGTGAACGACAGTGCCAGGCACACCGCCACCGCGACGAGGGCGATGACCACACCGCGCAGCGGGTCCCCGCTCCACCCCTCGACGGCGGGCGTCCACAGCCCGAGCGCGAGACCGCCGGCGAGGGCGATGGTCGCCTCGACGCGGCGGCGCAGCCGCGCCAGCAGAGCGGCGAACACCACGAGCACCACGGCGGACGGCACCACGTACGACTCCACCGTGTAGTACGTGTCGGGGGTGCCGGCGTCGAGCCACGTCCACCACGCCGCGATCGCCGCGACGACCGCCGGCCACGTGAGCAGCCGGCGCGGGGCGTCGAGGAGCGGCATCCCGTTGCGCGTCGTCGCGAAGCGATCGTCGGCGGGATCCGCCGCGATCGTCCCCACCCACCCGCGGCAAACGGATGCCGCGGCGAAGCCGACGGCGATGATCGCGAGTGCGGCCCATACGAGCAGAGGAGCCACCGGCCACACCACGACGAGCACCGTGAGGGCCGCGCCGAGATCGGCGGCGAGCCTGCGGAACACTCGATCCGCCGGGCGAGGTCGCGGAGGGGCGGGGGCGATGTCGGCGGGCCACTGCGAGACGGGGGCAGGTGGAACGTCGTCGGAGGCGCGGCGGCGGAACACGGTGGCCGCCGAGACGAGCGGCACGACCACTGCGGCGGCAGTGAGGGCGAGCGGTGCCCAGTCCGTCGAGCGCAGCTCGAGGGTGCCGAGCACGTCGTACGCCGTCGCGGCGGCGACGGGCGCCGTCAGGGCTGCGGCCAGGATCGTGGGCACCCCGGAGATGCGGGTGAGGCCGAAGGCGACGATCGTGAGACCTGCGAGCAGCAGCGCGCCGCGCGCGATGCCGAGACCGGGCTCGCCGATCGCGGTGAGCAACGCGTTCTCGGAGAGGGCGGCGGGGTTCACCGCCACCGCCGAGAAGGTGCCCGCCAGCCCGATCGCGGCGAGGACCTCGGCGGCTGCGGCCAGCCCGGTGCGGCTCGCCTGTTCGACCGGGAGAGCGACGGCCGCGACCAGCGTCGCCAGAGCGACCCACTGCAGCAGCACCGCGATGACGGGCGTCGCCTCGCCGTACAGTCCTGTCACCGCGGACGTCGCCCCCGCAGCGAGCGGAGTCGACAGGGCGGCGACGGCCACCGGAGCGAGTGCCGCCGCCACCGCTGCCACCCCGATCGGCCGCAGGGCCAGCCGCAGCGCGATCGGGTACGCCATCGCGACCGCGACCCCGACGAGCCACAGCCACGGCGTCGCCACCCCGCCCGCGTAGGCGGTCGCGGCGGCGACCCCGCCGGCGAGCAGATACCCCAGCGGGACTCCGCGCGCCATGAGGCCGGCGTCGGGTTCCGGCGCGGCGCCGGCGTCATCGGCGCGTCGCCGATCGCGGTTCCGCAGGATCGCAACGACGACGACAGTGACGACGACCAGCGCGACGGAGACCCCGACGAGCACGCCGGGCACCGCCGTGCGCGCGCCCGCGACCAGCAGCAGGATCGTAGTCACCACCGGCACGAGCTCGCGCAGCACGGGGCGGGCCAGTGTGGGAGCGGCGAACAGCAGGCCTGTGATGACGACGGCGGCGATCACCGCGAGCAGCGGGGCCTCGGGGGCCTCGACAGGCACGGCGAAGGCATCCGTGCGCCACGCCGTCCAGGAGGCGCCGATGACGGTGATGGCCTGCACGCCCCAGCCGAGCGCCACGGCGACGATCGACAGCCCGGCGACGACCGCCGATGCGATCGCCGCAGGCACCCATGCGGGTGTGCCGCGTCGGCTTCGCACGACGTCGATGGCGACGGCGACGAGCACGGCGAGCACGGGGGCGACCAGCACGCCGTAGACCGGGAGGTTGCTGCGCAGCGCGAGCTGCCAGCCTGCGAGACCCGCAGCCGCCGTCGCGACCACCGAGGCGACGCCCGAGACCACGGCGGCGGCGGGCAAGCGAGCGCCGTCGACCGGCCGATGGGCGAGCCACGCGTGCGCGGCGCCGAGCACGACGAGCCCGATGCTCGACCAGATCACGACCGGCAGTGCGTCCGCGGTCAGGAACGCCGCGGTGAGACCCGCACCGACCAGGGCACCCACCCCGCTGAGCGCGAGCACCAGGCGCTCGGCCGCGTGGTCCTCGCCGCGCCGCGCCGACGACCAAGGCGCCGGAAGCGCGTGCACCAGCCCGCCGGCGGCGGCGCCGAGCAGGCCGGCGGTGAGGGCTTCCGTGGGCGGCAGCGACGTCAGTCCGCCCACGAGGAATCCGAGGCCCGCGGGCAGTGCCAGCGACGCGGCGAGGTCGGGTCCGCGTAGATGCGACACTCGCGCCCACAGGCGGCAGATCACCGCGACGACGAGAGCGGACAACCCCGTATACAGAGCGGCGTCGGTCGACCCGGTGCCGAACAGGTCGTTCGCCCGCACGGCCCACGCGTCCAGCGCGAGCAATCCCACACCGAGCGCGCCGATGCCCTCGGCCGTCGCCCCCAGATCGCGGCGGCGCAGCCACGAGGCCAGCGCGATCGTCGCGAGTGTGATGCCGCCGATGATGAGCGCGCGCACGCCGATGTCGGCGTAGAACCACGCGAGCAGCAGGAAGAACACGGCGGCGATGCCGACCAGCGACACGCCGACGATGAGCAGCAGCACCGGTACCGTGAGCCGGCGGCGGGGAGCGGATGCCGCCACCGCGACGGGTGCGGACGGCCCACCAGGCCCCTGCGGCGCCGAAGCGGCCGGTGCGGGCGGCTTCGGGGGCACCACGATCTCGGATGCCGTCGTCGCGGGCGCCGCGGTGGTGGACTCCGGCACGGTGACGAGCTCGAGCGCGTCGGGCGCTGTGAGGGACGCCCCCTCCGCCGCTGGCTGGGCCACGACGGCGATGGCGCCGGTCGGCGGCGCCGAGTCGCTGAGCATCGCGTCGGCCGCGGGCGCCAGATGCACGGCCACGCCGGCGCCGGCGCCGGCCTCGGCCGCGACGAGCTCCGGCGGGCCTGCGAGCGTTGCGGGCGCAGCTGGGCCCACGCGCCCGGAGGCTCCGGGCGACGCGTCAGCGGCGCCTGGAGGGGGCGTGGGGACGGCTTTCGCGACCAGAGCCGTCGCGTGCGCGAGGCGGATCTCGTCCATCAGCTGCTGACGCGACAGCTCCAGCGTGAGCATCTGGCGGCCGAGCTCGAGCACGCGCGGGGCGCCCGGGTCGGTCAGCGCGAAGCCGCACGCGGGGCATACCCGCGCGGTGACGGCGGTGAAGCACGACGGGCACCGGTGCGCGTCGGCGAGATCGAACGGAGACGCAGGCCACAGGGGTCCGTCGTCGTGCGTTGCGCTCATGTCCATCCCCTCTCCCGGGATTGACGACATGGTCCACCCGAAATGCGGTGCGGTGCGGGATTTTGTAGGGGCGCACAATGCGGCGCGCCACCGGCGCCCGCCGTCTTGGAGCAACCCCGACGATGCATTCCCGTGGCGGAATGCAGCGCTGAGGAGGGGTATCGCGGGGACAGGGCCGCGCTAAGAAGGGGCACGAGGGGCGGGTGCCGACGCCGAAAGGCCCCCATTCTCAGCTGGTTCCAGAGGGTGATCTCGATGTCGTAGATATGTTCTAAGGTCGAGCCATGAAAGCAACACCGCTCGACGGCATCGCGGAGGCGCTCCGCGCACTCACGACCGCGGGCGGCGGCCGTCCTGCCGGCGCTCTGACGCCGGCTGAGCTCGTGGCGGTGAACCAGGCATTCGGTGCGCTGAAGCGCCATGTCGATGCCGCGTTCGCCCCCGTAGCGGCCGAGATCTCGCGGCAGTCGCGCCGAGAGCTCGGCAAGGATTCGCTCGCGAAGAAGCAGGGTTTCGCATCGCCCGCGGTGCTGATCTCGACGACCACCGGCACGAGCGTCGGTGAGGCGGTGCGCATCGTGCAGGTCGGTGAGGCGACCGCGCCTCGGGTGTCGCTCACCGGTGAGGCGCTGCCCGCGAAGCGCCCGCATGTCGCCGAGGCGGTGGCGGGCGGCGGGATCGGCATGACGCCGGCCGCTGCGATCATCAGCCTGCTCGACCGGCTGGCCGTGCGCGTCGATGCGGCCCGGCTCGACGAAGCAGAGCGGCAGCTCGTGGGGCTGGCTCCGGGGTTGCGCCCCGACGAGCTCGGCAAGCTCCTGGCCCGCGCCGGGGCGCACCTCGATCCCGACGGCGTCGAGCCGCGACACGAGCAGCTCGTCTCCGAGCGGACCCTCCAGATTCAGGAGCGAGACGGGATGCTGGTGATCTCCGGCAAGCTCGACCCGGAGACGGGAGCGCCGGTAAAGGCGGCGTTCGACGCGCTCGTCGGCGATGCGCTGCGCCGCAACGAACACGCCGACGAGGTCGACCGAGACCCGCGATCGGTTCGGCAGATGCAGGCGGATGCGCTCGCGGACCTCTGCCGCCACGCGATCGGGTGCGACCGGGTGCCCACTGGGGTGACCGCGACCGTCGTCGTGCGGATGGACCTCGCAGATCTCGAGGCGGGCACGGGCGCCGCGACGATCGACGGCATCGCCCAGCCGATCCCCGCGTCCGCGCTGCGCCGCCTGGCGGCAGATGCGCAGATCATCCCGTGCGTGCTCGGCGGTGACAGTGAGATCCTCGACTGGGGGCGCGCGAAGCGCCTCTTCACCCCGGCGCAGAAGCTCGCGCTCGGCGAGCGCGACGGCGGATGCGCCGGCTGCGGGGCGCCACCGGCGTGGTGCCACGGGCACCACCTCGAATGGTGGGATCGCGACGGCGGGCGCACCGACCTCGAGAACGGCGTCCTGCTGTGCACCGGGTGTCACCATCGGCTCCATGCCGACGGGTGGGAGATCCGCGTCGACGGTCTCGGCATCGATGCGAAGGTGTGGCTCATTCCCCCGCCGTGGATCGACGCCCAGCGCACTCCACGCCTCGCCGGCAAGTCGCGCTACACGCTCACCGCCTGACCGCCGGGATGCGGCATGCCCAGCGCCGGTGGGAGCCGGCGGGGCGCAGCATCCGTCCGTGCTAGACTGACTCTTTGTCTGCGCGCCTCCAGCACGCAGTACGTATCCCACACCAGTTCGCGGGCCTTCACCGGCCGGATCCGGCGCGGGGTGCAGACAAGGGATCTTGGGTGAAGCCGTCCGGCTTCACGGTACTAAGGAGACATCACTATGGCAGCAGTGTGCCAGGTGACTGGAGCAGTTCCCGGCTTCGGTCACAACATCTCGCACTCGCACCGCCGGACGAAGCGCCGCTTCGACCCGAACGTGCAGAAGAAGACCTACTTCGTTCCGTCGCTGGGTCGCAACATCAAGCTGAACGTTTCGGCCAAGGGCATCAAGGTCATCGACGCTCGCGGCATCGAGGCGGTCGTGCGTGACCTCCAGGCGAAGGGTGTGAAGCTCTAATGGCCAAGAAGGCACAGGACGTCCGTCCGATCATCAAGCTGCGTTCGACCGCGGGCACGGGTTACACCTACGTCACGCGCAAGAACCGCCGCAACAACCCCGACCGCATCGTGCTCAAGAAGTACGACCCGGTCATCCGCAAGCACGTCGATTTCCGAGAGGAGCGTTGATCCATGGCTAAGAAGAGCAAGATCGCGCGCAACAAGCAGCGCCAGGAGGTCGTCGACCGCTACGCCGCCAAGCGCCTTGAGCTGAAGAAGGCGCTCGTTTCGCCGACGTCGACCGACGAGGAGCGCGAAGCCGCTCGCGTGGGCCTGCAGAAGCTGCCCCGCAACGCGTCGCCGGTCCGCCTGCGCTCGCGCGACGTCATCGACGGTCGCCCCCGCGGTGTCCTCACGAAGTTCGGCATCTCGCGTGTCCGCTTCCGTGACATGGCGCACCGTGGCGAGCTGCCCGGCGTGACCAAGTCCAGCTGGTAAGCATCCGCTTTCGCCGAAGGCCCGGAGTTCCTCGGAACTCCGGGCCTTCTGCATTTCTTCTCGACATCGAACACGCGGGTGTGTATCGTTACAAATCGCTTCGCCCGATGTTTCGAAGGAGAAACCCGTGCCCGACCTCCGCGCCCGCGCCGTCGTCGACCTGGACGTCCCCGGTCCGATCATCAGCCGCCACCTCTACGGCCACTTCGCCGAGCACCTGGGACGCTGCATCTACGGCGGCTTCTACGTCGGCGAGGATTCGTCGATCCCCCACGAGCGCGGCATCCGGCTCGACGTCGTCGAGGCGCTCAAGGGCATCGGCATCCCGAACCTGCGCTGGCCGGGCGGCTGCTTCGCCGACGAGTACCACTGGCGCGACGGGATCGGCCCGAAGCAGTCGCGGCCCCGCATGGTCAACACCCACTGGGGCGACGTCGTCGAGAACAACCACTTCGGCACGCACGAGTTCATGGATCTGTGCGAGATGCTCGGCGCCGACGCGTACGTCAGCGGCAACGTCGGCAGTGGCAGCGTGCAGGAGATGAGCGACTGGGTCGAGTACCTGACGCGCGACGGCGACAGCCCGATGGCGAGCCTGCGCCGCGAGAACGGCCGCGACGAGCCGTGGAAGGTGCCGTTCTGGGGCATCGGCAACGAGGCCTGGGGCTGCGGCGGCAACTTCACCGCCCCGCAGTTCGCGTCCGAGGCGCGTCGCTACGCGACCTTCTGCCGCGACCACGGCGACAACAAGCTCTACCGCATCGCCGCCGGCGCGTCCGATGACGACGTGACCTGGACGACGGCGCTCATGGAGGCTCTCAGCTGCCTCGGCTGCCAGCGCGACCCGAAGAACATCTTCCAGGCGATCTCGTTCCACTACTACACGCTCGCCGGCACGTGGGAGCACAAGGGCAGCGCCACGTCGTTCTCCACCGAGGACTACTACGCGACGATGTCGAAGGCGCAGGACATCGAGCGCGTCATCAGCGCGCACGCCCGGATCATGGACGCGTACGACCCCGGCCGCAAGGTCGGGCTCGTGCTCGACGAGTGGGGCACGTGGTGGGACGTCGAGGAGGGCACCAACCCCGGGTTCCTGTACCAGCAGAACACCGTGCGCGACGCGCTCGTGGCGGCCGTCCACTTCGACGCGTTCCACCGCAACGCCGACCGCCTCGTGATGGCCAACATCGCGCAGACGGTGAACGTCCTGCAGGCGATGCTGCTGACGGATGCTGAGACCGGCGCCCTCGTGCTCACGCCGACGTACCACGTGTTCGAGATGAACCGCGGCCACCACGATGCGACGTCGCTCGCCGTCCACGTCCTCGACGCCCCCGACACGCGCGAGGCGGACGGGCGATCGCTCCAGGTGGTGTCGGCATCGGCCAGCACGACGGGCTCGACGGCGCTGCTCTCGCTGAGCAACCTCGACGCCGAGGCATCCCTGTCCATCGAGGTCGACCTGCGCGGCCGTACGGTGTCGTCCGCAACGGCCCGCGTGCTCACCGGCGACTCCGCCGCCGCGCACAACACTGCCGAGGCGCCCGATGCCGTCGCCCCGATCGCACTGGACACCGAGCTCGAGGGCGGCACGCTGCGGGTCACGCTGCCGGCGCACTCGTTCGCGACGGTGTCGCTGGAGCTGGCCTGACGGCTGGGCGGACGGCCCACGGATAGAGTTCAGCAATGGCCACCCTGCACGACGTCGCCAAGGCCGCCGGCGTCTCGCCGATGACCGTGTCGAACGTGCTCAACAAGCACCCGCACGTGCGGGCGGAGACGCGCGAGCGCGTGCTCAAGGCGATCGACGACCTCGGCTATCGCGTGAACGTCGCGGCGCGCAACCTGCGCGCGGGGCGCACCAACACGATCGGGTTCGCCGTGCCGGAGGTGGACCGGCCGTACTTCGCCCAGCTCGCGGCGCGCGTCATCGCGAAGGCGCAGGACGCGGGATACCGCGTCGTGATCGAGCAGACCGGCGCCGACCGTGAGAACGAGCTGTCGGCCATCGTCTCGTCGCGCACCCGCATGTACGACGGACTCATCCTCTCGGCCGTCGGCCTCGGCACCGCCGACCGCGATCTGCTCACGACGGACGTGCCGATGGTGATCCTGGGCGAGAGCGTCTTCGACTCGCCGGTGGACCACATCGCCCTGCCCAACGAGGACGGCACGTACGCCGCGACGATGCACCTGATCGACCGGGGGTGCCGGCGCATCGCGATGGTCGAGGGCGACGACGTGAGCCGCCTCAGCGTCACATCGCTGCGTCATGCGGGATACCGTCGGGCGCTCGCCGAGCGGGGCATCGAGCCGGACCCTGCGCTCGTCGTCGAGCTGCACGAGCTGTCGTCCGAGTCCGGACGCCTCGCCGCGCATGGACTGGTCGACGGCGGCAGGGGTGTCGACGGAGTGGTGTGCATCACCGACACCGTCGCGCTGGGTGTGATCCGCGGGCTCGCCGATCGCGGCGTCTCGGTCCCCGGCGACGTGAAGGTGGTCGGCTTCGACGACATCCTCGAGGCCCGGTACAGCGTGCCGAGCCTCACCACCATCGACCCCGACCACGACGAGGTCGCCCGGCTCGCCGTCGACCTCCTGCTCGCCCGTCTGGCGGACGCGCCGGACTGGCAGCCCAGGGAGCACGTCACCGGGTTCCGCGTGGTCGCGCGCGAGTCGACCGGGTGAGCTCGTCATGAGGGTTCGGTACCGGCTCTAGACCGGTTGTAACGATACAGGTAGCATTCAGTCCACTTCCGCTGGTCGAAGGAGATCACGTGACACTCATCGAAGAGAGGCCGCAGACCGACACACGGGTCCTCGTGACGGCGGGAAGGCGCATGTCGCGATGGCTGCGCCAGCCGGTCGGCAGCCACGGCCCCGTCTACCGCGCCGATCGGGTGCGGATCAGCCTGTTCCTCGTGCCGATGATCATCGTGTTCATCGTGCTGTTCGCCATTCCGCTGGCGCAGTCGCTGTGGTGGAGCTTCACGGACTTCAACGGGTACTCGTCCGACGCGCGGTTCGTCGGGTTCCGCAACTACGCGAACGTCTTCACCGACCCGTCGATGCTGGCGGGCCTCAGCTTCACGATCCTGTTCACGCTCGCCACGACGATCATCATCACGGCCCTCGCGATCCCGCTCGCCGTCGTCCTCGACCGGGCGTTCTTCGGTCGCAACGCGGTGCGCGCCATCTTCTTCTTCCCCGCCATCCCGTCGGTCGCGATCCTCGGGCTGGTGTGGGGCTTCATCCTCAACCCGCTGGGATCGGGGGCGCTCAACTCGCTGCTCATGTCGATCGCCGGCATCGGGCCGATCCCGTGGCTGTCCAACAGCACGCTCGCTCAGATCAGTGTGATCGCGGTCGCGGTGTGGACCTCGACCGGCTGGCACGCGATCCTCTACCTCGCCTACCTGCAGTCCATCCCCGGCGACTACTACGAGGTGGCACGCATCGATGGCGCGTCGGGACTCCAGCGCTTCTTCCACATCACGCTTCCGCTGCTGCTGCCGGCGATGACCGTGAGCTGGCTGCTGCTCATGACGGGCGGGCTCAAGGTCTACGACCTGCCCATCACGCTGACCAAGGGCGGCCCCGGCTTCTCGACCTTCACGATCACGCAGACGATCATCCAGAACGGCGTCTCGCAGGCGAAGTACGGGCAGGCGTCCGCGCTCGCGGTCATCTTCATGATCGCGGTGGGGGCGATCGTCGCGCTGCAGCTCTTCCTCTCGCGCCGCCTCGAGGGGAGGTTCTCATGAGCGTCCGCGAAGCCGCTGCGCCCGCAGCATCCGTCTCCTCCACCAAGGTGCGCCGTCGCGAACGGGTGCTGTCGCGCCCGGGCGCGATCGTCACGAGCCTCGTCATGATCCCGCTCGCCGTGCTGGTGGGGCTGCCGTTCTACTACCTCGTCATCAACACCCTCAAGACACAGGCCGAGACCACGGCGTCTCCGCTGGCGCTGCCGACCACCTTCAACCTCGACAACTACATCCGCGTGTTCACGGAGGTCCCCGTCGCGCAGGCGTTCCTCAACACGCTGTACGTGACGGTCGTCTCGATCCTGCTCATGCTGCTGATCGGCTCGATGGCGGCGTTCTCGGTCATCATGCGCACATCGCGGCTCATGGTCGTGCTGCTGGTGATCGCGTTCCTCGTGCCGGGCCAGGTGACCCTGATCCCGCTGTACCGGCTGCTGAGCGACGCGCGCCTCGTCGACACCCTCGAGGGGCTCATCATCCTCTACTCCGCGGGGGCGGTGTTCTGCTACTTCCTCATCGTCGGCTACATGCGGACGCTCCCCGGCGAGGTGATCGAGGCCGCGCGCATCGACGGCGCCGGCCCCTGGCAGATCTACTGGCGGATCGCCCTCCCGCTCATCCGGCCGATCCTCGTGACGGTCGGCGTCTTCCAGACGATGTGGGTCTGGAACGACTTCCTTCTGCCGGTCGTCTTCATCAGCTCGACCGAGAAGCAGACGCTCGTCCTGCAGACCTACAAGGCCGTCGGCGAGTTCACGACCGACTGGCCGATGTTCCTGACGCTCAGCGTCATCGTCCTGATCCCGATGGTGATCTTCTTCCTCGCGATGCAGCGCCACATCGTGCGCGGCCTCATCGCGGGAAGCGTCAAGGGCTGAGATGCACCGCTCGCACGGCGGTACGCGCGGATGCTTCCGCAACCTGTAACGATCCAACAACCGAAAGGCACAGCAATGACGCACACCTTGCCCTCCGCCCGCACGTCGATCCGAATCGCCGCCGGCGCCGCCGCCCTCGCCACCGCCGTGGCACTGGCGGGCTGCTCGGGCGCACCCGCCGACGTCCGGACCGTGCTCACCTTCTTCTCGTGGTCGAACGAGGAGACCATGACGCCCGTGATCGAGGCGTTCGAGGAGGAGAACCCCGATATCCGCATCGAGTTCTCCTCGGCGCCGCCGGTCGCGGAGTACATCTCCACCCTGCAGAACCGCCTCGGCTCCAACACCGCCGCCGACGTGTTCCTCATCGCCGCCGAGAACAAGACGAACCTCATCGAGGGCGGTTTCGTCGAGGACCTCAGCGACGAGCCGTTCATGGACGTCGCGTCGGAGTTCAACACGGCGACGTACGCGGGGCCCGGCGGCGAGGCGTACGGATTGTCGATCTCGTCCTGGGCATCGGGCATCCTCTACAACGAGGACCTCCTCGCCGAGCACGGCTACGACGAGTTCCCCACGGACTGGGACTCCTTCGTCGAGATGCTCACCACGCTCAAGAGCGCGGGCGTGGTGCCGTTCCTCGAGTCGTGGCAGGGCTTCCCGACGTCGCTCGGCTCTGCCGTCGGCCTCGCGAACTTCGAGCAGGGCGGCGACGTCGACGCGCAGATCTTCGCGGGCGAGTCCACCTTCGAGGACCTCTGGACCGACCCGCTCACCCCGTGGGACGAGCTGATCGCGGACGGCGTCCTGAGCCCCGACATGGTCGGCCTCACCGGCGACCAGGTGCGCGACGAGTTCGTCGGCGGCCGCGTGGCGATGATCACGACCGGCCCGTGGGATGTCGGCACGATCCGCGAGGCGAACCCCGACATCGACTTCACGTTCGCCGGCGTGCCCCAGGAGGGCGGCGAGCCCTTCTTCACCGGCGCCGCGTCGCCCGGCTACGCCATCAACACGGCCGCCAAGGAGCCGGAGGCCGCGAAGAAGTTCCTGGAGTTCCTGGCCAGCGAGGAGGGCGTGCGCATCTTCCAGGAGCAGACGAACGACATGACGACCACGTCGAACTACACCCCGACGATCGACGAGTCGCTCGAGGTGCCGTTCCAGGCGCTGCTCGACGGCAAGTTCTACCTGCCGATGATCTCGTGGCCCAAGTACCAGGATGCGCTGTACACCGAGCTGGTCGCGCAGATCCAGCTGATGGCGCAGGGCCAGGCCACTCCGGCGGACGTCGGGGCGGCTCTCGACGCCAAGCTGGCGCAGGAGTCCGGCGAGTAGGCCCGGTCTTCTCGGGCCCGGAGTTCCTCGGAACTCCGGGCCTTGCGCTTTGTCAAGCGCCGTACGGCCGCGGCCGGCCGCGCGAGGATGGGATCATGCGGCTGGATCCGTTCTTCGACGAGCGCCTGAGAGTGCACCGCAAGTACCTGCTCGACAAGGCCACGGGGTCGATGCGCGCGCGGCTCGCCGCCCTCTGGCCCTTCCCGCGCGTCGCCGCGCCGACCGCGGCCGCCGAGGCGAGCGCGCCGAGCACCGCCGAGGCGACGGGTTCCACCGTCGAGGCGCGTTCGCAGCAGCGCACGAAGAAGCCGGAGAAGCCGGAGAAGCCGACCCTCGGTCCCCGGGCTCAGGCCCGCGCGCGCAAGCGCCGCGCCGCGCTCGCATGGGATCGCACGGAGCTGCGCACTGTGGGGGTCGCGGGCCCCGAGGTGCGCATCGCCGAGCACCGCGTTGACGTGCCGGGCCGCCCGTCAGTGCGCGTGCGCATCTACTTCCCGTCCGAGGCGGCCGGCGCGCCGGTGCCCGCCGTGCTCGCGTTCTTCGGCGGCGCGTTCCGCATCGGGGGGATCGACTATCCGACGACGGATGCCGGATTCCGCCGTCGTGCCGTCGACGCCGAGGTCGCGATCGCCGCCGTCGATTACGCCCTCGCGCCCGACCACCAGTACCCCGTGCCCGTGGAGCAGGGGTACGCGGCGCTGCAGTGGCTGTTCGCGCAGGCGGAGGAACTCGGCATCGACCCGGCGCGCATCGGAGTGCTCGGCACCTCCGCCGGGGGCAACATCGCCGCTGCAGTGACCCTCATGAACCGCGATCGCGGCGGGGCGGACCTCCGGCTCCAGGTGCTCGAGGTGCCCGTGGTCGACCTCACGGGGGCGCACCTCGATCTGAGCGCGACCCGGGCTCTCGGCATCCCTCGATTCATCGCGGTCCGCGAGCTGCGCTCGGTCGCCCGCACCTACCTGCCGTCTCAGCGGAGAGCCCGTGAGTCCTACGCGTCGCCGCTGCGGGCCGCGTCGCACGAGGGCCTGCCGCCGGCGGTGATCCTCACGGCCGAGTACGACCCGCTCCGCGGTGACGGCGACGCCTACGGCGCGGCGCTGCGCGCGGCCGGCGTCGACGCGAGCGTTGTGCGCTACCAGGGCGTGACGCACGACACCCCGATCTTCCTCGCCGTCCTCCCCGCCGCGCGGCGCTGGCACGATGACGTCGTCACCGCGCTGAGGCGGCTGCACGTCTGAGACACGGCGAAGGCCCGGGGTTCGGAAGAACCCCGGGCCTCTGCGTCCCACCGCGGACACCGGCCGGGACACCACCCGACCGCCGAACCACCAGATGCGACTGGGAGCTCGACGACCGGGTGCTGTGGGCGCGGCGCGGGGGCGCAGCATCCGTCTACTGCGCCGCCTCCGTCTCGGGAGCCTCAGCCGTCTCGCGCACCTGGTGGGTGGTCGCCCACTGAAGGGCGTAGTCCGCGATCTCCTCCCAGCCGTCCTGACTCACCAGGCGGTGGGTGCGTCCCGCGTACTCCTTGTACTCGACGATCGCGGGGCTGCCGGTCTTCTGGTACTTCTTCACGATGGCCTTGCCGATGGCCGGCGGCACGACGTGGTCGATCTCACCCGTGATGACGAGCAGCGGCGCGCGGTCGGTGCGGCCGTAGTCGACGTGGGTGACGCCGCCCTTCTCGTTGAGCACCGACGACACGCCCTCGAAGAAGACCCGGTTGTAGGAGTTGACCGCATACTCCTCCCAGAGCTTGTCGGACTCGCTGCGCGGCAGGTCGTTGCCGAACGTGAAGTGGAAGTGGCGCTTCGAGAGCGGCTTGGCGCCGTTGATGCCGAACGGGTTCGACAGGATCGGTGTGCCGGTCCACAGGGTGGACAGCGGCAGCGCGGTGACGCCGGCGGTCTGTCCGGGGGCCACGCCGACATATGCGACGCCGAGGCCGCGGTCGGCGAGCATCTGGGTGAGGACTCCCCCGAAGGAGTGGCCGATGATGATCGGCTTCGCGGGGAGCTGGCGGATGATGCGCTCGTAGTTGTCGGCGATCTGCTTCAGGCCGATGCCCTTGAGCGCCTCGGGGTTGTTCCGGATGTCGTCGACCGTGCGGTCGTCGATGCCGGGCCAGCCCGGGACGATGACCTGGTGGCCGGCGGCGCGGAAGCGCTCCGCCCAGGTGTCCCAGCTCTTCGGGGTCATCCAGAGGCCGTGGATGAGGACGATGGGGGTCTTGGTCGTGGTGTTCATTTCCTGCTCCTCAGGTGTGTCGTGCGGTGGTGTCGGTCGTGGTCTCAGGTTCCGGATCCTGGTGTGTCTCCGGCTGATGCATCCGATGGTAGACCGAACGTTCTATCTATGCAAGACTATTCCCAGAGAATCTTGAAAAGATTCCGGAGCACGATTCGCGCCCTGCTCCCGAGCCCGGTCAGGGCCGAGAAGCGGTGGCACGATGGAAGGACCTGAGGGGGATCCATGAGCACCACCACCGCCGCGTCCCACGCGGCAACCCAACCGTCGCCCGCGCGTCAGCGGCTGCTGGAGGCGGCGACGCAGCTCTTCTACAACGAGGGCATCCACTCGGTGGGAGTCGACCGGATCATCGATGAGGCGGGCGTCACGCGGGCCACGATGTACAAGCAGTTCGCAGGCAAGGAGGGCCTCGTGCTCGCCTACCTCGAGGGGGAGGACCAGGGCCTCCGGGCGCTGTTCGCGCAGGCGGCACAGGCCGGGGGCGACCCGGATGTGCTGCTGGACCTCGTGGTCGCGGGCATAGAGCAGGACATCCGCGACCGGCACACCCGAGGCTGCCCCTTCATCAACGCCGCCGCCGAGTATCCCGATCAAGGTCCGGTGCGCGAGCTCATCGCCGATCACCGCGAGTGGTTCCGCGACACCCTGCGGCAACTGGCCGAGGGAGCGGGGCTGCGCGATCCCGAAGGGGTTGCCGCATCCCTCGTCCTGCTGCGCGATGCGGCGCTCGTCGGCGGCTATCTCGACGGCCAGGACCGGGTCGGCCCGGCGTTCGCCCGCACCGCCCGCGAACTCATCGCCGCCCACAAGGCTGAACGCTGACGGCGTAATCGAGGCTCACGAGTCACATTTGTCACTCTTTTCACACGACACGCGGTCCTAATCGGCAGAAATCCGCAGAAATACGCGGTTCTGTCGGCCAGTTCAGGTACATTCGGGACCGGTCGATAGGACCAGCCGGGGGGCGAAGCCAACCGGTCCGAGAAATGACAAGACGGCAGTCGTCGTCTTTGGAGGACATACCAAATGGCCGACAAGACCATCACCAAGACCGAGCTCGTCGCGAGCATCGCGAGCGCGACCGGCCAGAGCCAGTCCGCCGTCTCGGGCGTGCTCGACTCCCTCTTCTCCACCGTCTCCGACGCGGTCGCCGCCGGCAGCAAGGTCTCGATCCCGGGCTGGATCGCGTTCGAGCAGGTCGCCACCTCGGCTCGCACCGGCCGCAACCCGCAGACCGGCGAGGAGATCAAGATCCCCGCGGGCAAGCGCGTCAAGGTCACCGCGGGCTCGAAGCTGAAGGCCGCCGTCAAGTAATTCCGACGCACACCTCTGGAGAGGGGATGCCGCGACCGCGGCATCCCCTCTCCTGCGTCTCCGGGCGGGAAACCGCACAGGCACCGCGACGTAGGCTTGAGGGGTGAACCCCCGCGCCCTGCGGGCCGTCGGGCCCGTCATCCTCGTCGTGGCCGCGCTCGCGGTCATGATGTGGGCACTGGCGTTCGGCGGGGGCACCGCGCCGCTCGCGATCGCCGACCCCGGGCCGTTCGTCCGCTGGGGGCTTCCGACCGCGAAGCTCTTCGTCAACCTCTCGGCCGCCGGTATGGTCGGCGTGCTGGTGACGGCGCTGTTCACGCTGCGGGCCGGGGACCGCGAATTCGACATCGCCCTCGACACCGCGTCGATCTCGGCCGCCGTGTTCACGATGGCCGCGGCCGCCACCGGGTTCCTGACGTTCGTCGACGCTTTCAATCCGGTCCTCAGCATCGGCCCGGAGTTCGGGGCGCAGCTCGGCCGCTTCATCGTCGAGACCGAGGTCGGCCGCACGTGGCTCATCACCACGATCGCCGGCGCCGCCCTCACGGTGCTGACCTTCGCCGTGCGCTCGTGGACCGCGACCTTCTTCGTGGCGCTACTGGCCACGGCATCCCTCGTCCCGATGGGGACCCAGGGCCACTCCGGTGAGGAGGCGTTCCACCACGAGGCGATGACCGCGCTGATCCTGCACATCATCGCCGCGGCGGTGTGGCTGGGCGGGCTACTGCTCATCGTCATCGTGCGGCCGCTGCAGTCCCGGGGCGACAGCGTCGCGACCGTCGCCCGCTATTCGAGCATCGCGCTCGCCGCGTTCGTCGTGGTCGCCGTGTCGGGCACCGTGCGCGCGGCGATCGGCCTCCAGGACTGGTCGGCTCTCATCTCGCCGTACGGCGTGATCCTCGGCGTGAAGGTGCTGGCGCTAATCGCGCTCGGTCTGTTCGGCGCCTGGTACCGCACCCGCCTCATCGGGAGGATGAGGACAACGGATGCTGCGACCCGCGCCTTCTGGACGCTCATCGCCTTCGAACTGGTGCTGATGGGCGTCGCGAGCGGTGCGGCGGCGGCCCTCGCGCGCACGCCCCCGCCGGTCGCGCCGCTGATCCCCCAGACGCCCACACCGGCCGAGCGCCTCACCGGGGCCCCGCTGCCGCCCGAGCTGACGATCGACCGCTGGTTCACGGCGTGGAACGTCGACCTGCTGTGGGCGGTCATCGCCGGGTTCGCGATCTTCTTCTACCTCGTGGGCGTCTGGCGCCTGCGGCGCCGCGGCGACGCGTGGCCGGTGTACCGCACGGTCATGTGGGTCGTCGGCTGGCTGCTGCTCGTGTGGGTCACCGGCGGCGTGATCAACGTCTACCAGGACTACCTGTTCAGCATGCACATGGTCGGGCACATGCTCCTGACCATGGCGATCCCCCTGCTTCTCGTGCCGGGGGCACCCATCACGCTCGCGGCGCGCGCGATCCACAAGCGCGACGACGCCACCCGCGGCGGCCGCGAGTGGCTCCTCTGGGTCGTGCACTCGCCGGTGGCGCGCATCCTCACGAACCCCTTCGTCGCCGCGGGTCTGTTCATCGGCTCGCTCTGGGTCTTCTACTACACCGACCTGTTCCGCTGGTCGCTGTACGACCACCTCGGGCACGAGTGGATGACCGCGCACTTCCTCATCACGGGGTACCTCTTCGTGATGAGCCTCATCGGGATCGACCCGGTGCCCTACCGCCTCCCCTATCCGGGGCGCCTCCTGCTGCTCATCGGCGTGATGGCGATGCACGCGTTCTTCGGCATCGCGATCATGATGCAGGAGGGCCTGATGATCGCCGAGTGGTTCGGCTCGATGGGCCGCACGTGGGGTGCGACGCCCCTCGAGGACCAGTACACCGGCGGCGGCATCGCCTGGTCGATCGGCGAGATCCCCACGCTCATCCTCGCGATCACGGTGGCGATCCAGTGGAGCCGCAGCGACGACCGCGAGACCAAGCGCCGCGACCGCCACGCCGACCGCACCGGTGATGCCGAGCTCGAGGCGTACAACGCCCGCCTGGCGGAGCTCGCCGAGCGCGACGCGCGGACCGGCGGCTGAGACTACTCCTTCGCGCGATCCGGGGTGTGGTCACCCGCGTCGCGGCGGGGAGTTCCGGGCGCAGCATCCCATTTCGTCCCGCCGATGTCGCCGCGCAGCGTGCCCGTGACCTCGTCGACGGCGGCTCCGACCGTCGGGGCGAAGCGGTCGGACGTGAAGCGGCCGGTGAGGCGGTAGCGGGCGAGCGTGTCGACGACGGGCGACTTCATCTCCGCGATGACGAGACGGATGCCGCGCGCCTCGAGGTACTCGTCGAGCTCGACGAGCTCGTCGGCCGCGGTGGTGTCGATATCGGTGATGGGCTCGGCGGCGAGGATCACCGTGCGGACGTCCGGTCCCGCGGACCGCACGCGCGAGCGCACCCAGTCGTCGAAGATCGCGCCGTTCGCGAAGAACAGCGGTGCGTCGAATCGCACGATGACGATGCCCGGAACGCGGGCGCCCTCGGGATTGCGCGAGAGGTCGTGATAGCCGCGGAGGCCCGCGACACGGCCGAGCTCGGCCTTGTAGGGCCGCCACGAGCGGTTGACGAAGGCGATGAACGACAGCCCGATCGTGATGACGATGCCCTGGAGCACGCCGAACACGAGCACGCCGAGGAAGGCCGCCGCCGAGAGCACCGCATCGACGAGGTTGATGCGGACGAGCCGCACGAACCCGCGGGCGTCGATGAGGCCGATCGCGGCGCTCATGACGACGGCGGCGAGGGTCGCCGACGGGAGGAACTCGGTGAGTCCCGGCAGGGCGAGGATGAACACGATCAGCAGCACGGCGCCGACCACGCCGGTGAGCTGGGTGCGTGCTCCCGCCTGCTCGGCGACCGGAGTGCGCGACGACGACGCCGAGACCGGGAAGCCGCCGAGCGCGCCGCCGGCGACGTTCGCGATGCCGAGCCCGGCCATCTCCTGGCTGCCGTCGACGCTGTCGCCGCGGCGGGCGGCGAACGTGCGCGACAGCACGGCCGTGTCGGTGAACGCGATGAGCGCGATGCCGGCGGCAGGCAGCGCCAGGGATGCGACATCCGTCCACTCCAGCCCGCCGAGGGCGGGCGCGGGAAGGCCCTGCGGCAGCGCGCCGACCACGGGCAGCGCCGACACGCCGAGGATCGCGGTGAGGACCATCGAGACGACCACGACCACGAGCACTCCCGGCACGGGCAAGCGCAGTGCCTTCAGGGCGAAGATCACCACGAGGGAGCCGACGCCGAACGCTGCGGCGACGGGATCGATGCTGCCGCCCACGATGCCCTCGCCCGTGGCGACCGCTCCCCGCCACAGCGAGGGCGCCTCGACGGAGAAGCCCAGCAGCTTCGGCAGCTGCGACACGATGACGATGACCGCGATCGCGTTCAGGTAGCCGACGCGGATCGGCTTAGACAGCAGATCGGTCACGAACCCGAGGCGCACCAGGCCGCCGATGATGAGCAGCGCGCCGACCATGATCGCCAGCAGCCCCGCGAGCGCGACGGCGCGCGACGGATCGCCCAGGGCGAGCGGGAGGATGGCGGCCGCGATGATCGGGGCGAGCGACGAGTCCGGGCCGAGCACGAGCACCCGCGACGGGCCGAACACCGCGTACGCCAGCAGCGGCACGATGGTCGCGTACAGGCCGGTCACGGGCGGGAGCCCCGCGACCTCGGCGTAGCCCATGCCCGCGGGGATCAGCAGTGCGGTCACGACGATGCCCGCCCGCACGTCGGGCCAGAGCCAGGCGCGCTGGTAGCCGCGCACGGTCGCGACGGCGGGAATCCACCGCGCGATGCCTTCCTGCGACCTCATCATCGACCCCGGCACCCATCATGGCGCACCGCACGCGGGCGACCGAGCGTCAGGTCGTGTCGGGGCCGGTCACGACGATCGTCGCGGTGCCGTCGGGGCGCACGGTGATCGTGCCCTTGACGATGAAGGGGACGTCCTCGCTGACGTCGCGCACGCGGCCGTCGAAGAGCGAGCGGATGCCGACCTCGATGTGCGCGACCGCCTCCGCGGCGAGGATCGACCAGCCGGCACCGTCGGGCTCGACCGCGACGGTCGGCTGCTGCGTGATCGACCACTTCGGGAGCGAAGTGATGCGGTCCTCCACGAAGAAGCCGAACGGGCACGCGGTCGGCTGCAGCACCTCCTGCGTCGCGCAGGACGTGAGGAACTCCTCGACCTTCTCCTGAACGACGCTGAGGAACTTCTCGGTCGGCTGAGCCACGACATTGACGGGGATCGCGCGGAACGGGCTGTCGGAGAGCACCGCGACACCCGGGGTGCTCGAGATCGCGGTGTCGACCGACACCGAGTACAGCCCGGGCGAGAAGACCAGGAGCGAGACCGGTGCGGCGGGGTCGGCATCCGCCCCTTCCGGGGAGACCTGGCGCTTGTCGAGTTCGAAGCCGTTCACGTCGAAGACCATCGAGCCCGTGACACCGAGGTTCATGACCGCCAGCGGGCTCTTCGCGAACCGCCACGTCGGCGCGAGGCCGATGGAGCCGTCGCGCTCGACCGAGAAGGTCGTGCGGCCGTCGTGTCCGCGTGCCGTGTACTCGATGGTGACGTGTGTGACGTCGCCGTCGAGCTCCTCCGACACGACGTGCGCGTCGCGGATCGGCGCGAGCGCGGAGCTGCGCAGCAGCGCCTCGGACGCCGTGGGCGGAAGTCCGGCCGCCTCGAGCTCTGCCGACGTCACGGCGACCCCGGGCACTGCGAGGGCATCGGCCGCGCGCCCCTCGGCGAGCAGCTGGACGTAGCGCTCGACGAACGCCTTCGGGCTGTAGAACTCGCGCTGCATCACTTCCCAGGCGGCGAACGCGGCGCCGACGAGAACCACGCCGACGACACCGAGCAGGGTCAGATCGAGCACGAGGCGGCGGCGCGTGCGCCGCTTTTCGGGCGGCTGGATGACCTGCGACTCGGGGGTCGCGGGCGCCGCGTCAGGGGTCGCCGGAGCGGCCGGACGCGCACTCGCGCGACCGGACGACGTGTCCATCACCCCCTGGTCCACGCGCCCAGTCTAGGAAATGCTGGCCGGGAGGGCCCTGTGGACTGCGAGGTTGGGACTCGAAGTCCACTCGGCTCATTGCCGTACCCGCGCGCGCCGGTCAGGGCGTGATCGCGTCGCGCACCGCGCTCGCGCCGGCGAGCTGGCCGGAGGCGATCGCGGCGGCCAACGACACCATGGGACCCGGGACGGCCGCCAGGTGCGCCATGTCGCCGCCCGCGTACACGCCGGGCACCGTGGTGCGCCCCATCGCATCGATCTCCACACCGCCGCTCGGGAGGCTGCCGCAGCCGAGCTGGTCGGCGAACGGAGCGCGCTGCGTCGCCGTCGCGGCGGTGAAGACGCCGGCGACGTGCTCGACCGACCCGTCGGCGAGCGCGAGCTCGAGCCCGCCGTCGACCTCTGTCAAGAGGGCGACGGCGGCGGGGCGTGCGATGAAGGCGGACGCGACGACGGGGCGCAGCATCCGTTCGATCATCTCGGCGTGCTCGCCGTCGATGAGGATGCCGACGCGCCGGCCGGCGAACTCGTGGCCGTGGCAGAACGGGCACTGCGCGACGAGGCGCCCCCACTGCTCGGCGAGGCCGGGGACCGGCGGCAGCTCGTCGCGCATGCCCGTCGCGAGCACGAGGCGCGCTGCGCGTTCCGTGCTGTCGGCGGTGGTCACCTCGAAGTCGCCGATCGATCCCGACACGGCGGTGACGGCCGTCGTGCGCACCTCGACGGTGTCGTAGGCGCCGAGTTCGTCACGGGCGAGCCGGCGCAGCTCGGCCGGGCTGCGGCCGTCGTTGGTGAGGAGGTTGTGGGCGTGCTCGACCGTCGCGTTGCGGTACTGGCCGGAGTCGAGCAGGAGCACGCTGCGGTGCATGCGGCCGATGGTGAGCGCGGCCTGGAGGCCGGCCGGGCCGCCGCCGATCACGATGACGTCGTACATGGGGATCCTCTCGTCGGATTGCGTCCGCCTCGATCCTGTGACTTCATGTCGACATGAAGTCAAGTCTGCCGATCGGAGACGCCGCCGCCAGGTTCTCGCTGCCCACGAACGTGCTGCGGCACTGGGAGGAAGTGGGGCTGCTGCGGCCCGACCGCGACGGCGGCGGGCGCCGCCGCTACGGAGACGACGACCTGGTGCGCATCGGCGTGATCGTGCGGAGCAAGAACGCCGGCATGAGCCTCGAGCAGATCGGCGTGCTGCTGGACGAGCAGGCGCCCGAGCGGCACCGCGTGCTCGAGGAGCACCTCGCCGACCTCGAGGGTCGTATGGCCGACATGGAGCGTTCGCGGCGCATGACCGAGCACGCCCTGCGCTGCCGGTCTCACGACATCACGACGTGCCCACGGTTCCGGGCGATCATGGACGAGGTCGTGGCGGGCACCGGCCGCTGGCGCGAGGCCGACGAACCGCCTGTGGAGAGCGGGCGGGTGTCCACCGATCGCGGCGCGAAGGGCCGGGACACGGCATCCGCTCGTTAACATGAGTCGGTGAACACTCCGCCTCTGTCTGCCGAGCAGGAGGCGCTGTTCCGGCTCATCGAAGACACCCGCGAGCACGTGTTCGTGACGGGGCGCGCGGGCACGGGCAAGTCGACGCTGCTGCAGCACCTCGCGTGGAACACGAACAAGCAGATCGCGGTGTGCGCGCCGACGGGAGTCGCGGCCCTCAACGTCGAGGGCCAGACGATCCACTCGCTCTTCAAGCTGCCGCTCGGCATCATCGGCTCGCACGACGAGGACCAGTCCGACGCCACCCGCAAGCTGCTCAACGCGATCGACACCCTCGTGATCGACGAGATCTCGATGGTCAACGCCGACCTCATGGACGCGATCGACCGTTCGCTGCGCAAGGCGCGTGGGCGGCGCGGCGAGCCGTTCGGCGGCACGCAGATCGTCATGTTCGGCGACCCGTACCAGCTCGCGCCCGTGCCGCCTCGCGGCGACGAGCTGCGGTACGTGCAGGACCATTACCGGTCGTTCTGGTTCTTCGACGCCAAGGTGTGGGTGGGCGAGGCGGCGACCGACGGCATCCTCGACGTCGGGTCGTACGGCGCCGACCTCAACATCCGAGAACTCGTCGACATCCACCGCCAGTCCGATCCGGCGTTCAAGGCGATGCTCAATGCCGTGCGGTACGGCCGCGTGACGGCCGACATCGCCGAGGTGCTCAACACGACCGGCTCGCGCACTCCCCCGGACCCGCTCGACGGCGAGCACCCGATCATCACGCTCGCGACGCGCAACGACATCGTCAACAACATCAACCGCCGCCACCTCGCCGAGCTCGTGGGCCGGGAGCAGACGGCGATGGCGGAGGTCAACGGCGACTTCGGACGAGGGGATGCCGCGTACCCGGCCGATCTCGAGCTCAAGCTGAAGGTCGGCGCCCAGGTGATGTTCCTGCGCAACGACACCGCCGCCTTCGGCGAGCCGCCGCGGTGGGTCAACGGCACGATCGGAACGGTCACCCGCATCGCCGGCGAGACCGTGCGGGTCGACGTCGAGGGCGAGGAGTTCGACGTCGAGCCGTCGGTGTGGGAGAAGTACCGCTACTCGTACAACCCCGGGTCCAAGACGCTCACCCGCGACATCGTGGCCGAGTTCACGCAGTTCCCGCTGCGGCTGGCGTGGGCGGTGACGATCCACAAGTCGCAGGGCAAGACCTACGACCGCGCGATCATCGACCTCGGCTCCGGGGCCTTCGCGCCGGGGCAGACGTACGTCGCGCTGTCGCGACTGACCTCGCTCGACGGTCTGTACCTCTCACGGCCACTGCGGCCCCGCGACATCCAGGTCGACCCCGACGTGCGGCGATTCATGGCGTCCGCGGTGCGCGGCACACCCGTCGCCTGACCCGCGTCAGGCGACGTGCGATGCCTGAGCGGCCTTGGCGGCGGCCAGATCCTCGAAGAGCTCGGTGTTGAAGCGGTACGCCAGCAGGACCTCGTCGATCACGCGCTCCTGCTCCGCGGCATCCCACGGGGCCGCGTCCAGCTGCTCGCGATACACGTCCTTGAAGGACTTCGGGTCGGCGATGTCATCGAACAGGTAGAAGCCGATGCCGTTCGTGTCGAACCCGAAGCGGCGGGCCATCAGGCGCCCGATGAACTGGCCGCCCGAGAGGTCGCCGAGGTAGCGCGTGTAGTGGTGCGCGACGAACCCGCCCGCCCACGTCGCGCCGACCTCGTTGATGCGGTCGACGTAGCGGCGCGTCGTCGGGAGCGGCTCGATGCGGTCGCGCCAGTCGGGACCGACGAGGAACTCGAGGTCGGCCTCGAGCGCGGGAAGCCGTGTGAGCTTGTCGGAGATGAACACCGCCGCGACCGGGTCGTTGCGCATCTGGCCGGCGGTGCGCTCGAGCGCCTCGTAGATGAACCAGTGCTGCACCACGAGGGCGACGTAGTCCTCGCGTGTGCCCTCCCCCTTCATGAGGTCGGCCATGAAGCCGGAGTGCTCGCTCGACGAGTGCGAGCTGCTGGAGCGCTCGCGCAGGGCGGTGGAGAACGGGATCGGGTCGCTCATACCTTCATGCTAACTGAAGATAAGGCGAACCTAACCACAAATTTCCTATGCGTGCGGTCGGGGCTCGATGCCGAGGCGGTGGCACGCCTCGTCGTAGAGGGCGACGATCTCGCGGCGCACCTCGCGGCGCTCCGTGATCGGGCCCGACGGCCACGCGACGGCGATCTCGGCCGTCGCCCCGTCGGCGAGCGTCGCCTCCCAGACCCCTCGATCCCCGTCGAACCCGGTCATCGTCGCGGCGCTGATCTCGGCCGCGGCCACTCCCGCGTCCGCGGCGAACGCCCGCGAGATCAGGAGGTTGTCGTCGGCGTGGTCGCCGTTCATGTGGCCGAGCACGCCGGTGAGGGCGGCGTCGTCGAAGTGATGGGTCATGCCATCACCCTACGGATCGCCGTTCAACGCAAGCGACCATGGTGTGTTTGAATTCATTGCACGATCATCGGGGGGTGAGAATGCGGACCCGCTCCACACATCGACGCGCCATCGCGGTCGTCGCCGGTGCCGTCACATCCGCTCTGCTCTTCGCCGGGTGTTCTTTCGAAGGCGACATCCAGCCGGACGTACCTCCTCAGACGACCGCTGCCTTCGCCGACGAGACCGTGCAGCAGCTGACGGATGCCGTCACCCACGCGATGGGCGTCACCGGGTCCTCAGGGGCGATCGTGGGCGTGTGGGCGCCGTGGAGCGGGAGCTGGGTCGCCGGCCTCGGCACGCAGCGCCCGGACGGCGGGGGCGAGGTCACTGACGACCTGGTGTTCCGTGCCGGCAAGGTCACGCGCGCCATGACGTGCGACGTGTTGTTCGAGGCCGCCGCCGAGGGCAAGGTGAAGCTCGACGACAGCATCACCGAGTACGTCTCGGGCGTGCCCGACCTGAAGGACGTGACGCTCATCGAGCTCTGCGACGGGACGTCCGGCATCGGCTCGTACGCCGGTCAGCTGTACTCGTCCTGGCTCTCGAATCCCGGCCGGAACTGGGATCCGCGGTATCTGGCGAGCTTCGGCCTCGGCCAGCCGCGCACGGCCGACCCGGGCGTCGCCTATCGCGACTCCGACGCGGGGTACGTGCTGCTCGGCCTCGCGCTGGAACGTGCGACCGAGGCGACGGCCGCCGACCTCATCCACGGCTATGTCGCTGATCCACTCGGCCTCGATGCCACCGCACTCGGAGAGCTCCCCGACTCGGGCGTGCTCAAAGGCGGGCAGTCGGTCAACAACGCCGAGGGCGCGCTCGACTGCGCGCAGCCGCTCGATCTCACCACGGCGTCGTCCAGCAGCGGCTTCACCGACGCCGGCGTGATCACCGACATCCACGATCTCGGCCGCTACGTGCAGTCGCTGGCGTCGGGCTCCCTCGTCGAGGACGACGACCGCTTCAACGCACCCGTGGCGGTCGCCGCCGATGCCCCGTCGTGGTACGCCGCGGACGGCGGCGCGCTGATCGCCGGATCGCTCATCGGCCAGTACGGCAAGGTGCCCGGGTACATCACCGCGGCCTTCGCCGATCCCGCGACCGGGCTGACCGTCGCGATCGTCCTGAACAACTCGGCTGCCGACGCCGCGGTGGGCGAGTACCTCGCGTGGGAGCTGGCGGCGATCGCGTCGAAGACGCCCGCCACGGCAGGCGAGACGGCGCCGGAGGCCGGTCTTCCCTGGACCGCCGAGCAGTACCACGCCGCGATCGACACGCTCGCGGTCTGCACTCCGCCGGCATCGGAGTGAACGCCCGGTCAGGTTCCGGGAGCACGAGGGTCTCGAGCGGCGGCCGGCCGGGGACGACGCCCGCGATCCTGCTGGTGATCGCCGGCCTCGCCTGCCAGGAGGTCGGCGCGTCGATCGCCGTCCTGCTGTTCCCGCAGGTCGGGCCGCTCGGCATGGTCATGCTGCGCCTGGTGTTCTCGGCCATCGTGCTGCTGCTGATCGCGCGACCCCGCGTGCGCGGTCACTCACGCGCCGACTGGACGGCGGTGGCGCTCTTCGGACTGGTGCTCGCGCTGATGAACGGCCTGTTCTACCTCGCCCTCGAGCGCCTTCCCCTCGGGGTCACCGTGACCATCGAGGTGCTGGGCCCCCTCGTGCTGTCGATCGTCGCGGCCCGCCGGGCGTCGGCGTGGCTATGGGCGCTCCTGGCCCTCGCCGGAGTCGTGGCTCTGGGCGGCGGCGGATGGGACCGCCTCGACCCGCTCGGCGTGCTGTTCGCGCTCGGCGCCGCCGGCAGCTGGGCGTTCTACATCCTGTCCTCGGCGCGCGTCGGGCGGGCGTTCCCCAAGCTCGACGGGCTCGCGCTCGCGATGACGATCGGTGCCCTCATCGCCCTCCCCTTCGGCATCGCGGATGCCGGAGCCGCCCTCCTGCGGATCGAGATCGTCGCGCTCGGTGCAGCGGTGGCGGTGCTGTCGTCGACGATCCCGTACGCGTTCGAGCTCATCGCTCTTCGACGCCTTCCGGCGGCCGTCTTCGCGATCCTGATGAGCCTTGCACCGGCGACCGCGGCGCTCGCGGGGTTCATATTCCTCGGGCAACATATGACGTGGCTCGAGCTCCTCGGCATCGCACTGGTCATCGCCGCGAGCATCGGTGCCATCCGGTCCTCCGCGCGAGCAGCGCGCGAGGCGGCGGAGCCGATCGCCTGACCGGAGTGTGACGAGCCCACGGCTCGGTAGCATCGGGCCATGGCGCAGCTGCAGACGAGATGGGCGGTCCTCGGGCCGGGGCAGATCAGCCGGGACTTCGTGGTCGGACTGCGGGCATCGGAATTCGGGATGCTGCATGCCGTGGGCAGCTCGTCGGCCGAACGCGCCTCGGCGTTCGCAACGGCGCACGGGGCCGAGGCATCCGGAACCTACGACGAGATCCTGGCGCGCGACGACGTGGACGCGGTGTACGTCGGGACGGTCCACACGGCCCACGCCGACCTCGCGATCCGCTCTCTCGAAGCGGGCAAGGCTGTGCTCTGCGAGAAGCCCGCCAGTCCGACGCTCGCGGAGGTCGAGCGGATCCTGGACGCGGCGCAGCGCGCGCAGCGCCCCTTCCTCGAGGCGTTCAAGACGCGTTTCGGCCCGTTCGCCGAGTCGCTGCGCGAGCTCGCCGCCGGCGGTGAGCTCGGAACACCCCGGCGATTCGAGGGGGCCTTCGGCTTCGACGCCGGTACGCGCGAGGGACGTCTGTTCGACCCGGCGGTCGGGGGCGGCGCGATCCTCGACGTGGGGTGCTACCCGCTGGCGCTCGCGATCGACCTCGCGGCCGCGGCGGGGCAGCCGATCGCGCCGGAGTACCGGGCGTTCGAGGCCGAGCTGGTGAGTGGCGTCGACGGCACGGCGTCCGCCGAGCTCGCGTTCGGCGACCTGACGGCCGGGATCGCGACATCGGTGATCGAGAACCTGTCCGACACCGGCGTGCTGCGATTCGCCGACGCCGAGGTCGTGCTGCCGAACGTCTGGGGCAGCCGCACCGAGAGCCCGTCGACGCTGATCGTGCGCCGCGGGACTGACGAGCGCGTCGTCGAGCTGCCGGTGGTGCAGCCGATGGCCGCCGAGGCCGACGCGCTGTCGCTGGCGCTCGCCGAGGGACGGCTCGAGGTGCCCGAGATGCCGTGGGCCCACACGCGCGCCGCGGCTCGCGTGCTCACCGACTGGCGTGCGGCCGCCCTCGCCGGCTGACGCGGTAGGCCCGCGTCATTCCCAGGTGTGCACAGGCTCGTTCGTGTGCATCGCCTCGCGGTACTCGAGCAGGGTGGCGCGCAGCGCGTCGTAGCGATCCATGTCCGCCCGGCGACGCATGCGGTCCGTGAACCAACCGGCTCCGGTGACACCGGTGAGACACCGACCTTCGATGATGCCGAGCAGGCGATCGCGGACGGATGCCTCGACCCCCCACGCCTCGAGACCTCGATGCGCGAGCGGCAACAGGCGCCGCAGCACGAGCTCGGTCGCCGGCACCTGCCCGACGCCTGGCCAGTACTGCTGGGCGTCGATGCCGTCGCGGGCGGCGCTGTGGAAGTTCTCCTCGGCGGCGGTGAACGACAGCTGCGACCACAGCGGGCGGTCGTTCTCGGCGATCGCGCGTACGAGCCCGAAGTAGAACGCGGCGTTGGCCATGATGTCGGCGACCGTCGGTCCGGCGGCGAGCAGGCGGTTCTCGACGCGCAGGTGCGGCACACCGTCGGCGACGTCGTAGATCGGGCGGTTCCACCGGTAGACCGTGCCGTTGTGCAGGCGCAGCTCCGCGAGCGCCGGGATGCCGCCGGCGTCGAGCACCGCCATCGGATCGTCGTCGTGGACGATCGGCAGGAGCGCCGGGAAGTACCGGACGTTCTCCTCGAAGAGGTCGAACACCGAGGTGATCCAGCGCTCGCCGAACCACACCCGCGGCCGCACGCCCTGCACCTTCAGCTCCTCGCTGCGGGTGTCGGTGGCCTGCTCGAACAGCGGGATCCGCGTCTCGCGCCACAGCTCCTTGCCCAGCAGATACGGCGAGTTCGCCGACATCGCGAGCTGCACGCCCGCGATCGCCTGCGAGGCGTTCCAGTACGCCGCGAACGAGTCCGGCGAGGTCTGGACGTGCAGCTGCGTGCTGGTGCAGGCCGCCTCGGGAAGGATCGAGTCCGCCGTCGTGAGCAGTCGCTCGGGCCCGTCGATCTTGATCAGGATGTCCTCGCCGCGCGCGGCGAGGATCTGCTCGCTGAGCAGCCGGTACCGCGGATTGGCGCTGATGCTGTCGGGCCGCAGGTGCCCCTCGCCGAGCGTCGGAAGGATGCCGATCATCACGAGGTGCGCGCCGACCGTCGACGACCGCTCTTCGGCGTGGTTGAGGCTGCGCCGCAGGCCCTCCTCGAAGGTCGTGAGGCCGCCTTCGCGCAGGCGCGCCGGCGGCACGTTGATCTCGATGTTGAACTGTCCGAGCTCGGTCTGGAACGCAGCATCCGCGATCGCTTCCAGAGCCTCCGCGTTGCGCAGCGCGGGGTCGCCGTCGTCGTCGACGAGATTCAGCTCGACCTCGAGACCCGTCAGCGGGTCATCGGTGTCGAAGTGCGCCTCGCGCAGCATGCGCGCGAACACGTCGAGGTTGCGCCGGACCTTCTCGCGATGGCGTGTGCGGTCGGCGCGGGTGAACTCCTGTGCCGGGACGTCCTCCCCCATGGCGGAACTCTAGCGAGCCCCGCGCGATTGCGCGCCTACGCGCCCCGGGGCGGAGCCGTCGAGCCGCGCACGTTCAGCGTGGGGTTGAGCACGACGCGGTGCACCGGGCGCGTGGGGTCCTCGATGCGCCGTGCCAGCAGATCGACGGCCGCACGACCGACCGAGTTGCGGGGCGGGCTCACCGCGGTGAGCGCGGGCGTGAAGAGCTCGGCCACCTCGTCGTCGTAGGCGACGACCGACAGGTCGCCGGGCACCGAGATCCCCCGGTTCAGCGCCAGATCGACGAACGCCATCGCCTCCGGGTCGGAGTGCACCAGGATGGCCGTGACCGAGTTCGACAGCGCCGCGTCGAGCGTCGCGTCCACGACCGCCGAGAAGTCGGGACTCGTGCGCGGCGGCAGGCTCGTCTCGAAGTGGTCAGACGGGGTGAGGCCGAGCTCGAGGCAGGCGGCCTGCCAGCCGGCGGCGATCTTGCGCGACGTGGGCGAGTCCCGCGCGATGATGAGCCCGACGCGGCGGTGGCCGAGCGAGGCGAGGTGCCGGGCCGCGAGCACGGCGCCGAGAGCATGGTCGGTCGTGACGTTCTCGACCGGGCTGCCGTCCGGCAGCACTACCGCGTCCCGCTCCACCAGCACGTTGGGAACACCGCACTCGGCGAGCCACTGCACGACGTCCTGCGCGTGGGGCGTGTCGGTGTTCGGCGCGACGACGAGCCCGCGCACGCCCTCGGTGTGGACGAGCCGCTCGAGCACCGGGCGCTCGTCCTGCAGCTCGTACGACGCGCCGCGCAGCACCACGCGCAGACCGTGGCGCGTCGCCTCGGTCTCGGCGCCGCGCACGACGCTCGGCCAGTAGAAGCTGAGCGACGGCACGAGCATCGCGATCGACCCCGTCCGAGCGGAGGTGGGCTGATGCCCCGGCTCGACGTCGTCGAATCCCCCCGCGGGAGGCACAGCGCCGCCGTGGACGCGGACGAGCAGCCCCTCGCGCTCCATCTGGGCGAGGTCGCGGCGCAGAGTCACCGGGGCGACGCCGAGTTCGTCCATGAGCTGCGCGACCCGCACGGCGCCGTCGCGTTCGAGCGTGGCCATCACGTGCGCCCGCCGTTCCGCGGCCAGCAGCGCCGGAGTCTGGTCGGTCATCGGGCGTCCTCCGCGTTCGTCAGGTCCAGTTCTACCGTGACGGCGACCGACTCGGCCGTCGTCACGTCCAGATCGAGCCGGGTGAGTCGCGCGCCCCACACGCTCGACAGCACCGGGTCGTCTAGTTCGCGCACCACGAGAGAGGCCTCCACGCCCTCGGGCCACGAGATGCGCACGGGCGTCGCGCCGTCGAGCGGCGTGACGGTGACGGATGCCGCGTCACGGCGCACATCGCCGGCCAGCAGCATCCGCACCTGGGTCTTCTCGTCCGTCCGGGGCGTTTCGACATGCTCGGCGGCCGAAGCCGGCCACGCGTCCTCGATCACGACGCGCCGCGTCTCGCGCTCGAGGCGCACCGTGCGCCGCCACGGCGCCGCGCCGGCGTACGCACCCGAAAGGTCGAGCGACATGGACGCGCCGTCCACGGACACCTCGACGCCGGAGGCCGCGAACTCGGCGCCGGGGCTCTGCTCGACACCGCCGATCACGGGCACGTTGTGCCACCCGCTCTGCATCGTCCAGATGTCGTAGCGGCCGGGCCCGAAGGTCTGCAGGGTGTACGTCGGCCGGCCTGCGTCGACGATGACGGGCACGCCGTCCGACGCGACGACGAACGAGCCGACGTCGTTGTGGTTGTGGTGCTCGCCGTTGTGCCCGCCCTTGACCGCGACCGTCAGGCCGCGCGCGGTCCCGCCGTGCTCCCGGGCGAGCAGCACCTCGGTCGAGGGCAGCCAGACGTCGCGGGGGAACGGCGGCGTGTCGCATGCCGCGCTCACCCAGACCGGATCCGTGATGCCGCGCAGCAGGCGCCCGAAACCCTCGTGCTCCGTGGCCGCGGGGGTGCCGGCGCAGCGATGCGACGCGGCGTGGGCGGCAGCACCGGAGTCTCCCGCGTTCCACGCGGCACGATGCAGGGCGTGCCAGGGCTGCGCGGCGGAGACACGCGCCTGTCCATCGGCGAGGTTCAGGTACCAGTCGCCGCCGAGATGCATGCGGTGCGGGAACGCGACGGTCTCGCGCAGCGCCGCGATGCCGGACGCGTCGAGCACTCCCCCGGTCGCGTGGCGCACGATGTCGAGGGCTTCGAGGGCGCGGCATGCGCCGTTCCACCAGTACGCGTAGCCCTCGTCGATCGCGCCGTCGGCCGGCAGCGCCGAGACGTACCGGTCGATGCCTTCGATGGCCAGGGCGACGATGCGCGCCCGCTCGTCGGCTTCGGACGGGTCGTCGAGCAGCCGCAGCGCCGCGGTGATCACGTTGCCGTGGATCCACGGGTTCCAGTTGTGCACGTCGCCGTCGAGGCCGATCCAGTGCCAGTCGCGGCGATCGGTGAAGGGCTGGAACACGCGCACGCGCGCCTCGTGGCGGATGCGGGAACGGATGCCGGGGTACCGGGCCTCGAGCCGTGCGCCGAGGAGCTGGTCGACCCATGTGAGCAGGGCGACCGCTTCGCCCGCGCCGAGGTCGAGGTACGGGGCTGTCACCGTGGGGAGCACGGATCCGCGCTCCCGGAACGCATCGTCGTGGGCGGGCCAGCACCAGCTGCTCTGCTCGCAGATCAGCCAGACGCCGTCGAGCACCTCGGCCAGCCACCCGGGGCCGAGCTCGGGGTCGTCGGCGTGATGCGCGGCGGCGATCGCCGCTCGGGCGAGGCGGAACTGGCGCTCGAAGACGACGGTCTCCCATCCGACGCGGTCGCCGTCGTCGTGGATGCGTGCCGCGGCGGTGGCGAGCGGGACGCCCCACGGACGGCCGAGGTCGTCGTGGGCGCGGGCGAGGACGTCAGCGATGGCGACGGGGTCGGCGCTGCCGTCGGGCCCCCAGACGGTGCGGTCGGCGGAGGTCGCGACCGGGAGCGCGCCCTCCGCGGGCGCGAGGAGGGAGGCGAGGGTCGCACCGAGATCGCCGTCTACGCCGGCCTGTCGGTGGTAGACGGCGGCCAGCTCGCCCTCGAAGGTCGCGGTCGAGGCATCCGTCGTCAAGGTTCCTCCTCGTTGATTCACCAGGGGCGGGGGATCCACCTCGCAGTGAGACTCGCTATGAGTTCAAAGCGATCATAAACGATCATAACGAATCTCAAACAACCTTGCAATGAACGAATTGGGTTGCTACAGTCCCAAACGTTCGCTTTCCGCTGATCAGATTCCAGCGGCGAGAAGAAGGCATCAAGGGAGATCCAGTGACGGTCCAGCAGCCCACCACGTCGGCGCACATCGCGACGGGCTTCGATTGGACACGTGACGAATGGCTCGCCTACGCCGATCGCCTTCTCGACACCGCCCGCACCCACGCCTCGCCGGGTGGTGGCCGCATCCACTTCCCGGGCGCCGAGGGCGGCTACGGCCACGCCGTCGATGGGCTCGAGGGTTTCGCCCGCACGTTCCTCCTCGCCGGCTTCCGCATCGCCGGGGCGCGGGGGGAGGGCACCGAGGACCTCGCCGACTTCTACCGTCGCGGGATCGTGACGGGCGTCGACCCCGAGGCCGAGGACCGCTGGGTCCGTCTCGACGAGCACGCTCAGGCCAAGGTCGAGGCAGCGTCGCTCGCACTCGTGCTCGACATGACGCGCCCGTGGATCTGGGACCGCCTCGACGAGGTCACCCGGCAGCGGGTCATCGACTACCTCGCGCCGGTCGTGGGCGATGCGACATACCCCAAGACGAACTGGCTCTGGTTCCGCGTCGTCGTGCAGACGTTCCTCCGCTCGGTCGGCGGGCCGTGGTCGGCCGACGACATCGCCGACGACCTCGCTCTGCACGATGTGCTCGTCCGGGACGACGGCTGGATCTCGGACGGCTTCGAGCGCTCCTACGACCATTACGTCGGCTGGGCCCTGCACACCTACCCCGTGCTGTGGTCGCGCATGCAGGGCGCTGAAGAGCTCGCCGGCGGCCGCACGCCCGGCGACATCGCGCGCCTCGACCGCTTCCTGCAGGACGCCGTGACCCTCGTCGGCGCCGACGGCTCGCCGCTCGTGCAGGGCCGCAGCCTCATCTACCGCTTCGCCGCTGCCGCCCCGTTCTGGGTCGGTGCGATCGCCGAGGTCCCGTCCGTGCCGCTCGGACAGCTGCGTCGTGCCGCGAACGCCGTCGTCGCGCACTTCGGCGGGGCCGGCGTTCCGGGGGAGGACGGCGTCCTCACCATGGGCTGGCACCACGAGTGGCGCGAGCTCGCCCAGTCGTACTCGGGTCCCGGCTCACCGTACTGGGCCGTCAAGGGCCTCCTCGGCATCGCCCTCCCCGCCGATCACCCCGTGTGGGCGGCGGACAGCGTGCCGCTGCCGATCGAGACGGGCGACGAGCTGCGCACCGTGCGTCCAGCCGGCTGGGTGATCTCGGGCACGCAGTCCGACGGCATCGTGCGCATCGTCAACCACGGCACCGACCACGCCGCCGACGGCAGCCTCGTCGGCGACTCGCCGCTGTACGCCCGCATCGGGTACGCCACCGCCGCGGGCCCACTCGCGAACCAGCGCGCGTTCGAGGAGCCCCTCGAGCAGTCTGTCGCCCTGGTGGACGCCGCCGGCCGCGCGACCCATCGCGCGGCGATGGACCTCATCGATGTGCGCGTGCAGGTCGGCGAGGGCGGCCGCGTCGGCATCGCCGCCTCCGTCTCGCGCGCCCACTGGATCGACCCCCGCCCGTCGGCCCAGCGCCACGGCTCCGGCATCGACGGCGACATCGAGATCGCCGGCCTCATCGAGGTGCACTCGCTCGTGCGCGGCCCGTGGGAGGTGCGGCTCGCCCGCGTCGACTCGCTGGAGCCCGGCGTCGACGCGGCGTCACTCCGCCTCCGCGTGGGTGGCTGGGCTCTGGCAGCCGCGTCCTTCGATGACGCGTCGACGGATGCTGCCGCCTCGGTACTGGCGAAGGGCCTGAGCAGCAGCATCCGTCCCCTTCTCGGCGACGGCGAGACGAACGTCGCGACGCGCGAGGACGCCAGCCCGCTGGGGCCGGTCGCCGGCGTGCCGCTCGTGTCGTTCCCGGTCGAGCCGGGCACGTGGAGCGCGACGCTCGTGGAGCTCACCACCGAAGACCTCGCATCGTCCGCCGACGCGGCACACGTCGTCCTCGACGAGGACGGCGACCAGACCACCGCCACGGTCACCTGGCCGGACGGAACGGCGACCACGAGTCGCCTCGCACACCCCGGATCCCCCGCGAACCGGTAACCCGATGGGCCCGAGGACGGGTCCGCAATCACAAAGGAGTACCCCCAGAATGAAGCGCTCATACGCTGCCGCGGCCGGCATCGCCGTGGTCGCAACGCTCGCTCTCGCCGGCTGCAGCGGCGGTGGCGACGACGCGGCCGCGCCCGAGGAGTCGTCGGGTCCGGTCACGCTCTCCCTCTCGGGCTGGAGCCTCGACACGACGCCGGAGTTCCAGGCGCTCGCCGACGCGTTCCACGAGGAGAACCCCGACATCACGGTCGAGCTCAAGGGCTACGACGCGGCGGAGTACAACACGCTGCTCACCGCCGACCTCGCCGCGGGCTCCGGCCCCGACATCATCACGCAGAAGGAGGTCAAGTTCGTCCCGACGTTCGTCGAGGGCGGCCAGCTCCTCGACGTGTCGGATGTCGAGCTGCCCGACGGCATCAGCGGTGCCAAGTCGTACGAGGTGGACGGCACGGCGTACGCGGTGCCCTACCGCAACGACTCGTGGGTCCTGTACTACAACAAGGCACTCTTCGACCAGGCCGGTGTCGACTACCCCGACGGCTCGTGGACGTGGGACGACTACAGCGACGCCGCGGCAGCGCTGACCGAGGGCATCGCCGCTGCCGGCGGTTCGGCCAAGGGCGCCTACCTGCACAACTGGCAGTCGACCGTCCAGGGCTTCGCGAACGCGCAGTCCGACGGCGACATCCTCAAGGGCGAGTACGACTACATGGAGCCGTTCTACGACAACGTGCTCGCACTGCAGTCGGCAGGCGACCAGGTGGACTTCAACACCGCCAAGGCGAACCAGCTCACCTACCAGGGCGAGTTCGGCAAGCAGAACGCCGCGATGCTCCAGATGGGCACGTGGTTCGTCGCGACGCTGATCGCGCAGCAGGCCTCGGGCGATGCCGATGACTTCGAGTGGGGCATCGCGCCGATCCCGCAGGTCGACTCCTCGACCGCCGGCCTCGACAACACCCCGGTGACCTTCGGCGACCCGACCGGCTTCGGCATCAACGCCGGCATCGACGAGTCGAAGGTGGCCGCGGCCAAGAAGTTCCTCGCCTTCGCCGCCGGTGAAGAGGGCGCCCAGGTGCTCGCGAACATCGGCATCACCCCGGCGCTGCTGACCGACCCGGTCGTCGAGACCTACTTCTCGGTCGACGGTGCTCCCACCGACGACCTGTCGAAGTTCGCGTACTCGACGCACGAGGTGCACCCCGAGAACCCGACGTCGAGCAAGACGGCGGCGATCCAGGGCATCCTCGGCGACATGCACACCGCGATCATGTCGGGCTCCAAGAGCGTCTCGGACGCCATCAAGGAGGCCCAGGACCGCGTGGCCAGCGAGGTCGGCACCGACTGATCCCCCCCCGGGCCCTCCGGGGCCCGTCCCGGTGGCCGGTCCGCACCCTGCGGCGGACCGGCCACCGCCCCCCCGACTTCACCACCCCACTGGAGGTCCGCCATGGCGACCATCACCGCCACAGAGGCCGGCACCGCGCCGCCGCCCGTGCGCCGCCGGCGCTCGAAGCTGCGGCTGCGCAACACCCTCATCGGGTGGAGCTTCATCCTTCCGAACTTCATCGGCTTCGGGCTGCTCACGCTCATCCCGATCGTCGTGCTGTTCTACATGTCGTTCACCAACTGGAACGTCTTCGGCAAGGCCGACTGGGTCGGCCTCGCCAACTTCACGCGCCTCATCGGCGACGGCAGCTTCCGCATCTCGGTGCTCAACACCCTGTACTACTCGGTGCTGCACATCCCGCTGACGATCGTCGTCTCGCTCGGTCTCGCGCTGCTGCTGAACAACAAGCTCCGCGGCGTCGCGTTCTTCCGCACCGCCGCGTTCTTCCCGTACATCACCTCGATCGTCGCGATCGCGGTCGTGTGGAACCTGCTCTTCAGCCCCGAGTACGGGCCGATCAACGAGTTCCTCCGCTTCATCGGCATCCAGAACCCGCCCGGATGGCTCACCTCGCCCGAGTGGGCCATGCCCGCCGTCGTCATCGTCGGCACGTGGCGTGACATGGGCTACTACATGATCCTCTTCCTCGCGGGCCTGCAGACCGTCCCGCGCGAACTGCACGAGGCCGCCCGCGTCGACGGCGCGAACGTGTGGCAGCGGTTCGTCAACGTGACGCTGCCGTGCCTGCGTCCCACCATGTTCTTCGTCACCGTGATGCTGACGATCAACTCGTTCAAGATCTTCGACCTGATCCTCGTCATGACCGACGGCGGGCCGGGTCAGTCCACCCTCGTGATGTCGCAGTTCATCTACCGCAAGGGCTTCGAAGAGAGCCAGTTCGGCTACGCGTCGGCCGCTGCCGTGGCGCTGTTCTTCATGTGCATCATCGTCACGATCGTGCAGTTCCTCTGGAACAAGAAGCGGAGCAGCTGATGGCCGAGCAGATCGAGAAGGATGCCGAGCTCCTGGTCTCCGACTTCACCGCCCCTGCGGGCGCGCGTCGCGGACTCCGCAAGCTCGCCGAAGAGATCCCGGAGCGAAAGCCCCAGGTCGCTTACACCGAGAAGATGACCCCCGGCCGTCGCATCGCCCGCATCGCGATGTACGTCGGACTCGTCATCTTCGCCATCGGACTCCTGACGCCGTTCGTGTGGATGGTGCTGAGCTCCTTCAAGTCCGCCAACGAGGTCTTCTCCGTGCCGGTGCAGTGGCTCCCCGAGACATGGGTGTGGCAGAACTACATCGACATCTGGACCGAGTCGAACATGCTCGTCTGGATCCGCAACACGCTGTTCCTGGCCGTGGTCGTCACGTTCCTGCAAGTGCTGACCGGCTCGTTCGCCGCCTACGGCTTCGCGCGCATGAGGTTCCGCGGCCGCGACGTGCTGTTCCTGCTGTACGTCGGCACGATCGCCGTCCCGTGGCAGTCGTACATGATCCCGCAGTTCATCCTGCTGTCGAATTTCAAGGTGTCGAACACGCTGTGGTCGATCATCCTGCTGCAGGCGTTCGGCGCGTTCGGCGTGTTCCTGATGAAGCAGTTCTACGAGACGATCCCCGAGGAGCTGTCCGAGGCGGCGCGTCTGGACGGCCTCAGCGAGTACGCGATCTGGCGCAAGATCATGCTCCCGCTGTCGATCCCGGCGCTCGCCTCGCTGACGCTGCTCACGTTCGTCAACACCTGGAACGACTACCTGGGGCCGCTCATCTACCTGCGCAACCCCGACCTCTGGACGATCCAGCTCGGCCTCAAGGGCTTCGTCTCGAACCTCTTCGACACGAACTATGCGCTGCTGTTCGCGGGCCTGACCATCTCGGTCATCCCGATCGCGATCATCTTCCTACTCGGCCAGAAGTACTTCGTCGAGGGCATCGCGACGAGCGGTCTGAAGGGCTGAGGCCGTGAAGAAGCTCAACGGGTTGGTGTCCCACGAGACGTGGGCGTCCCTCATCGGGATGATCTACCTCGGCCTCATCGTGAACCTGCTGCTGGTGGTCTCGTCGCTGCCGCTCGTGGTGCTGCTGGTCACGACCGACCCGCTGTACTCGTGGCCGCTGCTCGCGCTCGCCGCGCCGCTCGCCGCCCCCGGCCTCGCCGCCGCGTTCCGCGCGTTCCGCGAGCACGGGGAGGGCGGGCTGGGGCCGATCCGCGCGTTCGTCGCGGGGCTGCGCGCCACGTGGCGTCGCGCGCTTCTGATCGGCGCCGCGGTCGCGGCGGTCGTCGTGGTGCTGCTCGTGGACGTGCGGATGCTGGCGAGCACGGCCGTCGCCGTGTTCACCGTGCCGCTCCTCGGCGTGCTGGCGCTGCTCGCAGTCGGGGTGGGGCTGGTCGCCCTGGTCGCGATCGCCGAGGTGCCGACCGCACGGCTCCGCGACGTCGTGCGTGCCGGCCTCTACCTGAGCCTGCGCCGCTGGTACCTCACGGCCGCGTCGCTGGCCGCCCTGTCGGCCCAGGTCGCCGTGTTCGCCACCGCGCCCGCCCTCGGGCTCGGCCTCACGGCCTCCGCCGCCCTCTTCTTCGCGTGGACCAACTCACGCTTCACACTCCGCCCCGTGCTCGATCTCGACGAGAAGGCAGCCGCGCAGGCCTGAGCCCGCGGCATCCGTTCTCTGCATATACCTCAGAAGGAATCTCTCCATGACGTCCACCTCGCCCGCCGCGGGCACCACCGAGACCACGACCGACGCGGCGATCGCCGCCGCGCTGTCGACGATCCGGCGCAACATCGCGAAGTTCGGGGGGTCGTACCCCGACGACACGACGGTGGACGACCGCTACGAGCTGCGTCCGGCCGAGGGGGGCATCCCGCTCGGCGGCAACCGCGGCTGGACCACGAGCTTCCGCACCGGTCTGCTGTGGCTCGCGTGGGAGCTCACGGGCGAAGAGGACTACCGCGACGCCGCGCGGGTCGACGCAGCCGACTTCGAGCGTCGCGTGAGCGCCGAGGAGGACCTCGACACCCACGACCTCGGCTTCCTCTACACGCTCTCGACGGTCGCCGCCTGGCGCCTCGTCGGCGACCCGAGGGCCCGTGACGCCTCGCTGCTCGCCGCCGACCACCTGATGCGCCGGTTCCTCGAGCCCGCGGGCATCATCCAGGCGTGGGGCGACCTCTCCGACCCCGCCCAGCGCGGACGCACCATCATCGACAGCCTCATGAATATGCCGCTGCTGACATGGGCCCACGAGCAGACCGGCGAGGACCGCTTCGCCGATGCCGTCGTGCGCCACACCGCGCAGCTGCGCGAGCACATCCTCCGCGAGGACGACTCCACGTTCCACACCTTCTACTGGGACGCCGAGACCGGCGAGGCGCTCCGCGGCGGCACCGAGCAGGGCGCGGCCGACGAGTCGTGCTGGGCCCGGGGTCAGGCGTGGGGCATCTACGGCTTCGCGATGAACTACGCGGTCACCCGCGACGAGCGCCTGCTCGAGGCATCCCGTCGCTGCACGGAGTACTTCCTGCGCCACCTGCCTGCCGACGAGGTGCCGTTCTGGGATCTCGTCTACACCGACGGCAGCGACGCGCCGCGCGACAGCTCCGCCGCCGCGATCGCGGTGTGCGGCCTGCTCGAGCTCGCGAAGGTCGAGACGGATGCTGAGCGCGCCGCCGAGTGGACCGCCCGGGCGCACTCGATCCTGGCGTCGCTCATCGCGAACTACACGCCGGTGAACGCCGAGGACTCCGACGCGCTGATCCTGCACTCGGTCTACGACCTGCCGAAGGGCAACGGCGTCGACGAGGGGACGCTCTGGGGCGACTACTTCTACCTCGAGGCCCTGATGCGCGTCGCGCGTCCGGAGTGGAGGAAGTACTGGTGAGGCTCGTCACGTACGCGACGCCTGCGGGCGCGCGGCCGGCCGCGGTCGTCGCGGGCGATCGGCTGCTCGACCTCGGCGGAATCGCGGGTTCGCTGACGGACCTGCTCTCGTCGGACGCCGCTCTGGACGCGGCGCGGGCAGCGGTCGCGTCGGCGGATGCGGATTCCCTTCCGGTGGTCGATGCGGCGGACGTTCTCGCCCCCGTCGTGCCGGGCAAGATCCTCTGCCTCGGCTACAACTACCGTGGACACGTGCCGGACGGCGTCGACCCGACCGCGAACGACCCCGAGTATCCGGACGTGTTCGTCAAGACGTCGAACACGCTCGCCGGTCCGAACGACGCCGTCGTGATCCCGCCGGGTGCGACCGACGTCGACTACGAGGGCGAGGTGGCCGTGGTGATCGGACGGCGCGCGCAGCGCGTGTCGCTCGAGGATGCCCTCGACCACGTCGGCGGGTACACGATCCTCAACGACGTGTCGGACCGCGCGTGGCAGCGCCGGCAGAGCCAGTGGGCACTGGGCAAGTGCTCCGACGGCTTCGCGCCGCTCGGCCCGTGGGTCGTCACGCCCGACGAGGCGCCGGACCCCCAAGACCTCCTCGTCGAGGTCGTGCGCGACGGGGTCGTGACCGTGTCGCAGTCGACTTCGACCACGATCTTCAGCGTGGCGTACGTCATCCATCACATCAGCCAGGTGCTGACCCTCGAGCCGGGCGACATCGTCTCGACGGGCACGCCGCAGAAGCTGCCCGCCGCCCAGGACGCACACCGCCCGCTCGCCGACGGCGACGAGGTCACCGTGCGCATCGCGGGGCTCGGAGAGCTCACCACCCGTTTCGTCGCAAGCCAGGAGTCCGCCGCATGATCCTCGATTCGTTCCGCCTCGACGGCAAGGTCGCGCTCGTCACCGGGTCGAGCCGCGGCCTCGGCCAGGGCGCGGCCGTCGCACTCGCCGAGGCCGGCGCCGACGTGGCGCTGCTCGACCGCGGCGACGCGTCGGCCACCGCCGCGCTCATCGAAGCCACCGGTCGCCGCGTCCACCGCGTGCAGCGCGACCTCGTGTCGGCCACGCCCGACGAACTCTCGGCGGCCGTCGACGAGGTGATCGCCGAGCTCGGCGGCCTCGACATCCTCGTGAACAACGCGGGTACCATCCGGCGCGCGCCGGCTGCCGAGTACCCGCTCGGCGACTGGGACGACGTGCTCGCCGTCAACCTCGACGCGGTCTTCCACCTGTCGCAGGCCGCGGGGCGCCACATGCTCGCGAACGGTGGTGGGCGCATCATCAACGTCGCGTCGATGCTGTCGTTCCAGGGAGGCATTCTCGTTCCGGCATACACCGCCTCCAAGCACGCCGTCGCCGGGCTCACCAAGGCGCTCGCGAACGAGTGGGCGGCTGCGCGTGTCACCGTCAACGCCGTCGCCCCCGGTTACATGGCGACCGACAACACCGCGCCGCTGCGTGCCGACGAGGACCGCGCCGCATCGATCCTGTCGCGCATCCCGGCAGGACGCTGGGGCGAGGCATCCGATCTGCAAGGCGTGTTCGTGTTCCTCGCCTCGGACGCCGCCGCCTACGTGACCGGCGCCGTCATCCCCGTCGACGGCGGCTGGCTCGTCCGCTGAACCCACGCACCCGAGAAATCCACGCAGAACCAGGAGAGAACACGTGACCGAGACGCACATCCCGCAGCGCTACGCGACCAACCCCGCCCAGATCCCGGGCATGACGACGCAGGACCTGCGCGACACGTACCTCATCCCCGATGTCTTCGTGCCGGGCGAGATCCGCCTCACCTACACGCACCACGACCGCATCGTGCTCGGCGGCGCCGTGCCCGCGGGTGCGGTGCTCGAGCTCGGCGGATACCCCGAGATCCGCAGCGACTACTTCCTCGAGCACCGCGAGGTCGGCATCATCAACGTCGGCGGCACGGGCACGGTCACTGCCGACGGCGAGGTCTACACGCTCGTCAAGGGCGCCTGCCTGTACCTCGGCCGCGGCATCAAAGAGGTGTCGTTCGCCGACGCCTCCGGTGAGACGGGGGCGCAGTTCTACCTCTTCTCGGCTCCGGCGCACACGGCATACCCGTCGGCTCTGGTGTCGCCCGGCGAGGGCACCGTGCGCGAGCTCGGCGACCAGCTCACCTCGAACCGACGCACGCTCAATCAGTACATCCACGAGAACGGCGTGAAGAGCTGCCAGATCGTGATGGGCGTCACCGAGCTGCACCCGGGCTCGATGTGGAACACCATGCCGGCGCACACCCACGACCGCCGCACCGAGTGCTACCTGTACTTCGACCTGCCCGAGGACGCCCGCGTCATCCACCTCATGGGCGAGCGCGAAGAGACCCGCCACCTCGTGATCGCCGACCGCCAGGCGGTCATCTCTCCCTCGTGGTCGCTGCACTCCGGCGTCGGCACGTCCTCCTACACGTTCATCTGGGCGATGGCCGGCGAGAACCAGGCGTTCGACGATATGGACGCCGCCCCTGTGACCGATCTGCGATGACGCGGCTCGACGCCGCCGGCACTGCGCCGGCGGCCGCGGGGGTCCGGATCTCCGAGTTTCGCGCGGTCCCGCAGGGGAGGGCGACGGATGCTGCAGCCTGACTACGCTGGCGGGGTGCCCCGGACTCTGCTCGCGATCGGCGAGACCATGGCGATGGTGACGCCCGTCGTCGCGACTCCCGTCGCCGACGCGGACGCGTTCCTGCTCGACGCCGGGGGAGCGGAGTCGAACGTCGCCGCGCACGTGGCCGCGCTCGGACACCGTGCCGTCTGGTTCAGCCGGCTCGGCGAGGACGCTCTCGGCCATCGCATCGCTCGCCAGCTCTCGGCGCGGGGCGTGGATGTCTCGCGCGTCGTGTTCGACGACGGGCACCCGACCGGGCTGTACGTGAAGGATCCCGGCAACGGGGTGCTCTACTACCGGCGGGGCTCCGCTGCGGCGCACCTGTCGGATTCCGACGCGGACGACGTGTCGTTCGACGGTGTCGACCTGCTGCACGTCTCGGGCATCACGGCCGCGATCTCGGCGTCCGCCGCCGCGTTCCTCTCGCGTGTGATCGCTCGCGCCCGGGAGCACGGCGTGCCGGTGTCGTTCGATGTGAACCACCGCGCGCCGCTGTGGGATGCGGCGACCGCCGCACCCGCGCTGCTCGAGCTCGCCCGCAGCGCCGACATCGTGCTCGTGGGCCGCGACGAGGCCGAAACGCTCTGGTCCACCCCGACCGCGGCCGATGTGCGTGCCCTCCTGCCGGACGTGGCCGAACTCATCGTCAAGGACGGCGACATCGGCGCGACCGCGTTCGTCGGGGACGACGAGGTGTTCGAACCCGCGCTCGTCGTCGAGGTCGTCGAACCGGTCGGCGCCGGCGACGCCTTCGCCGGCGGGTACCTGGCGGGCCTGCTCTCGGGCGACTCGGTATCGGACCGCCTGCGGGCCGGCCACGCCCGCGCCGCCCGCACCCTCCAGACCACCACCGACTCGATCGACGAGCCCGCCGCCCCGGCTCCCGCCGCCGACCCGGCTCCGTCCGCCGACCCGGCTCCGGCTGCCGCTCCGGCTCCCGCCGCCCCGGGTCCGGCTCCGGCTGCCGCTCCGGCTCCCGCCGCCGGCATCCCTACCCCGACATGACGGGTTCGGGGCGCGTCCCGCACGTTCGGGGCGCACGCCGCACGCCCCGAGCGCACGCGGTGCGCCCCGAACCCGCAACGATGACCCAACCCGGCACCCGAAGGACCCGCGAATGACCTCCCAGCCCACCTCATCGAGCGCGACGGATGCTGTCGCCCAGGCCGCCTGGTTCGACGACGCGTTCGCCGGGGCCCCGCTCATGGCGATCCTCCGCGGCATGGGCGTCGAGCGCTCGGTGCGCCTCTCCGAGACCGCATGGGACCTCGGGATCGATTCGGTCGAGGTGCCGCTGCAGACCGACGAGGACGAGCGCGCCCTGCGTGCCGTCGTGGAGGCCGCGAAGGCCCGCGGCAAGAGCGTCGGCGCCGGCACCATCATCACGCCCGAGCAGGTGACGCGGGCCGCCGACGCCGGCGCGGTGTATCTGGTCTCGCCGGGACTCGACCCGGTCGTCGTCCGGGCGGCGCAGGATGCCGGCATCCCGATCCTCCCCGGTGTCGCCACCCCCAGCGAGGTCCAGCTCGCCGTCTCGCTCGGGCTGACGTGGCTCAAGGCGTTCCCCGCGACGTGGCTCGGCAGCGGTTGGTTCCGGCACATCCGCGGACCGTTCCCGCAGGTGAAGTTCGTCGCGACGGGCGGGCTCGATGCCTCGAACGTCGAGGAGTTCCTCGCCGCCGGTGTGCGCGTCGCCGCCGTCGGCTCGGCCCTCGAGGACTCGTCCCAGCTCGAGCGCCTCGCCGCGGTGCTTCACGCCCGCACGGCTGCGCGATGACCGCCCGCGCGCGCTCGTTCGCGATCGGCGAGACCGACTTCCTCCTCGACGGAGAACCCTTCCGGGTGCTCGCCGGGGCGCTGCATTATTTCCGGGTGCACCCGGGGCAGTGGGCCGACCGCATCCGCAAGGCGAAGCAGATGGGGCTCAACACCATCGAGACGTACGTCGCGTGGAACGCCCACGAGCCGGTGCGCGGCGAGTGGGACGCGACCGGCTGGAACGACCTCGGCCGGTTCCTCGAGCTCGTCGCGGAGGAAGGAATGCACGCGATCGTGCGTCCCGGCCCCTACATCTGCGCCGAATGGCACAACGGCGGACTCCCCGTCTGGCTGACGGCGCTCGAGGGCGTCGGCCTTCGCCGTTCTGAGCCTCGCTACCTCGAAGAGGTGACCGCGTACCTCGAGCGCGTGTACGAGATCGTCGCTGTGCACCAGATCGACCGCGGCGGACCCGTCATCCTGGTGCAGATCGAGAACGAGTACGGCGCGTACGGAAACGACACCGCCTACCTCGAGCACCTCGTGCGGGTGACGAAGGATGCCGGCATCACCGTCCCGCTCACCACGATCGACCAGCCGACGGACCAGATGCTCCGCGACGGCAGTGTCGCGGGAGTGCACCTCACGGGTTCGTTCGGCTCGCGCGCGGTTGAGCGCCTCGAGACTCTCCGCCGTCACCAGCCCACCGGACCGCTCATGTGCGCCGAGTTCTGGGACGGCTGGTTCGACTGGTGGGGCAACACGCACCACACGACGCCTGCGGCCGCATCGGCCGCCGAGCTCGACGCGCTGCTGGCATCGGGTGCATCGGTGAACTTCTACATGTTCCACGGCGGCACCAACTTCGGGCTCACGAACGGTGCGAACGACAAGGGCCGCTACCTGCCGATCGTGACGTCGTACGACTACGACGCCCCGCTCGACGAGCGCGGCGATCCGACGGAGAAGTACTTCGCGTTCCGTGATGTCATCGCGAAGTACGCGCCGGTGCCTGACGAGGTGCCCGCGGTCAGCGGGCCGGCCCCGGCGTTCGAGGTCGCTCTGGAGCCGGTCGTGGCCGAGGCGGCAGCATCCGGTTCCCGTCATGAGCTGCCGCCGACGTTCGAGCAGCTCGAACACCTGAGCGCGCTCGTCGCGTACGAGGCCGACCTGGACGGCACCGGGGGAGTGCTGCGCTTCGGCGAGGTGCGCGACCACGCGTGGGTCTCGGTCGACGGTGTGTCCGTCGGTACGCTGTCGCGCACTCGTCACGAGGATGCGCTCGTCGTTCCGGCGGGCCGGCGCGTGCGCGTGCTCGTGGAGGAGCAGGGCCGCGTCAACTATGACGTGCGCCTCGGCGAGCCCAAGGGTCTCCTCGGTCCGGTGACGCTGGCGGGTGAGCCCCTCACCGGGTGGACCGCGACGCCCATCGACGTCGCCGCCCTCGGTGCTTCGGCGGTGGATGCTGCGACCGGCGCGTCCGCGGAGGCCGGTGTCGCCCCGTTCGTGCTGCGGGGCTCGTTCACGCTCGACGATCCCGCCGACCTCTTCCTCGACACTCACGGCTGGGGCAAGGGCTTCGCGCTCGTCAACGGCTTCCTACTCGGCCGCTTCTGGTCGAGCGGCCCGCAGCGCACCCTCTACGTGCCGGCTGCCGCGCTGACCGCGGGCGAGAATGTGCTGGTGGTGGTGGAGCTGGATCGCGTCACGCAGGCCGAGGCGCGCTTCGTCGCCGGGCCCGATCTCGGCCCGCTCGAGGAGTAGCCGGCGGCGGCACCGCGGCTGATTCGCAGTCGGCGTGATCGGCGGCCGGCTGTCGGCGTCGTCGTTCCCGGGGTTCTGCGGCTGTGAGACGACGTCTTCGTCGAGAACGACGACGACGTTCTCGCGGTCCACGGCTCCGGGCCGGCTCCGCGACTGGTTGACTGGGCGGATGCCCCTTGCGTCTGGCGCCCGGGTCGCCGTGTGCGGACCCGCGTCGTGGAACCACCTCATCCTCCTCGACCGCCTCCCCGAACCGGTGCCGCACATGCAGTTCGCGCTCGGCGACCTGCATACGCTCGGTGGGACGTCGGCCGGCAAGGCGCTGCACCTCGCCGATCGCGGCGTCGACGTCACGCTCCACGCGCTGCTGGGCACCGACGACGACGGCCGGCACGTCTCCGCCGCGCTCGACGCGGCGGGCGTGCAGGTCGCCGCCTATCCCTCGCAGCGCACCGAGCGGCACGCGAACCTGATGACCGCGGCGGGGGAGCGCGTGAGCCTCTACCTCGCGACGCCGTCGGCCGCATCCGACGAGGAGATCGGCCGTATCGAGGCCGCCCTTGCCGGCGCGGACATCGCGGTGGTCGATCTCAGCGGGGTCGGCGCGACGATCGTGGACCGCCGCCTCGCCGGCGCCGCGGGCGCCCCGATCTGGACCGACCTCCACGACTACGACGGGGCTGCGGAGTTCCACGAACCGTTCCTCCGCTCCGCCGACGTGGTCTTCATGAACGACGACGCGACCGACGATCCGTGGGCGTTGATGCAGAGCTGCCTCGACCGTGGACCGCGGCTTGCCGTCTGCACGCTCGGCGCGCGCGGAGCCATCGCCCTCGCAGCTTCAGGGGAGCGCGCGACCGTCGATGCGGTGCCGGTCGACGTCGTGGACACGAACGGTGCGGGCGACGCGTTCTTCGCCGGATTCCTCGCCGCGTCGCTCTCGGATGCGGATCTGGACGGATGCCTCGCCGCCGGTGCCCGTCAGGCGGTCGTGGCGCTTTCGTCCGAGCATCTGCACCCTGCGGTCGTCGGCGGCGAAGCGCTCACCAGCGCGATTCGGTGACACGGGCCGGAGTCGCCGACGCGTCGTAGACCCGCACCCACGCCGGCCGCACGACGACGACGGCGAAGTCAGGGTCGAGCGCGCGTGATCCCGGGAACTGCTCGTTGTAGGCGCCGCCGTACTCCTCGCGGAGCGTGCCGCGCACGATCGTGCCGAAGCCGTCGATCTGCGCCGACACCGCGCCGTCCGTCCCGATGACGACCGCGATGCGGTGGTCGTGGCGCAGGTTCTCGGCCTTGCGCGAGCCGACGAGCGTGTCGAACACGAGAGTGCCGTCATCGAGTGCGGCGATTCCGACGAGCGCCGCCTCGGGCGCCCCCGACGGCGACACGGTCGCGACGACGCCCTGCGCTTCGGCACGCACGAAGGCCACGAATGCCGGAACGTCACTGGGATCGAACGCCATCCGCTCACAGTACGGCAGGCAATCGCTGCCGCGCATCGACTCGCAGAACAGCGGATGCCGCGCCGCGACCTCCGTTCAGAAGCTCGTGTTGACGGCCAGGATCGCGTGCTTCTCCGCGTCGGTGAGATCGGACAGGACGAGCACTTCCTGAAGCACCGGAGACTTGAGAGCCAGGTAGGTCTCGATGTCCATGCCAGGATCGCGTGCGAGCTCGATCTTGACCGCCCCGTACCGATCGCGGAGGTCGTCCCGATCGCGGAGCTCCGGAGAGCCAAGCTCGCACGCCCCCTTATCATGCCGCCTCGAATCGCCGGGGCGACTTCGAGCGCAGCTCGACGGGCGCGCCGATCTCACCCGTGGCGGGGTCGGGCGGTGGATGGAGCCAGTACGTGTCGGCGTCGGTGAGGGCATCTCGCGTCCGCGTGATGCGCCACCGCTGGTTGTGAAGGCGCAGATGGCAGTTGCGGCAGAGCGCGATCCCATCGTCGACATCGGTGCGCCCGTGATGCTCCCACCAGTGATCGATGTGGTGATACTCGCACTGCGAGATCGGCGCGCCGCAGGACGGCCACATGCAGCCGCCGTCGCGGGCGGCGATGGCGATGCGCTGCTTTCTCGTGAACAGGCGAAGCTCACGCCCGACGTCGAGCGGGCGCCCATCCGGCCCCCACATCAGCGGGATCACGCCGGACTCGCACATGCGCGCCTCGATGACGCCCCCGGGCAGAGCGTGTCCGCCGTCTTCCATGTGCCCGACGCCGGTGACGTGCATCTCGCCGCGTTCACCGCCGCCCGCCACCGCGCCCGCCTCGATGACGATACGCACTCCCGGCTGCCGGTCGCCGAATGCCTGCTGGGGGTCGGCGTTCGCGCCTGTGCGCAGCACGGCGATGATCGTGTCGTACTGCAGCTGCTCGTTCGACCGGCTGTCTGCCTCGGCCGCGCGCGTCTTCTCGATGGCGTCGGTGCCGACGAAGCGCGGCCCGCGACGTGGCCGCAGTGCGGCTTGCAGGAGGGCATCCACCCAGGCGCCCGCCTCGTCGTCGAAGAGGATGTGCGCGTGCCGCTGACCGTCGTGGTCGATCCAGGTGCGGAAGGACCGGGCGTCGAAGCGCTCTTCGAAACGGAGCGTGACGCCGACCGGATCGAGCCGATCTCGCGCGATGCGCGCCTGGCTGCGGAGCTCTTCCACGGGCAGCCCGCTCGCTTCTTCGAGCAGCATGTTCACGGCGCGAGCCCACGCCTGCGGGAGGAAGTCGGGCGCCAGCTCCGGGTAGCGGTCGACGGGCGGTTCTCCGAGACCGGAGCGGATCGCCTGGAACTGCGCCTGCGTCAGACCTCCCGACGCGAGTGCATCTCGAAGCGCGCCCAGCCACTCCTGGACCACCGGTGCCGCCGGAATGCTTGCCCTGGAGACATCGGCTGCCGGCGGCTCCGCCGGTGCGAGTTCCCTGCCCGCGTCCACAGCCCGCGCGACGTCTGCTTTCCCGAGCCCCGTGAGGTGCTGCACGAGCGCCGTGCCGGTGCGCAGACCCTTTCGCTGCGCGAGCCCGTCGTAGCCGAGCTCGCGTGACGAGCGGCGCGACACCTCCGCCGACGCTCCTGCGACGATCAGCTCGAGCGCCTTCCGCGCCTCCGTCGCGTCGGCGAGCAGTGCCAGGAGATCGTCGTCGGCGAGCCCTCCCACTTCGGCACCGCCGTCGCCGAGCCGCGAGGCGACCCGAGCGGCAGCATCCGTCAACCGCATCGCGGGGGAGGGGGCGGCCGAGAAGTTCATAGAACAAATATACGAATGACCTCCGACATCCGTCGGCGCTGCCGGTGATCTCCGGACGCCGACGAACACAGTTCGAAGCGGCGCGCAGATCCGCCCGCGTCAGCCCACGATCCGCAGGAACAGCTCGTCCGCCTGCTCTCGCACCTTGCGCTGATCCCGCACCGGCGCCACGCCCTCGAGCGCCTCCGCGCGTTCCAGTTCTTGCGCGGCGAAGCGCGCGAGCACCGCGGGCGCCTCTCCAGAGCCCAGTTCGCGCGTCACCGACTTGAGGGCGATGAGGTCGGCGGCGGCATCCCGGATCTCATCCGACACCGTGGTCTCGGATAGCAGCGTCGGCAGATCCATCGGCGGCACGGGGTCACCCGGGTGGTCGGCGAGCCACCGCAGCGCGGCGGCCGGGCGCAGCACGTAGAAGAACCGCTTCAGGGTCTGCGTTCCCGTCTGCTGGCGCCGCGCCACATGGAGGTAGTGGCGGGAGATCGCACCGCGCTCCACGACGGCGGCCGCGTACGCCAGCAGCTCGTCGCGGAACGCGGTGTCGCCGCCGTAGACGATGGGGGAGCGCAGCCACTCGATCGGCGTGGCGTTGCCCCGCGCCATCAGCGTGAGCGCCTTGGCCAGGTCCCAGCCGTTGACGTCGAAGACCTTGTCCAGCGGCGTCTCGATCACGTCGCGTGCGGGCCACAGCGTGAGGTAGCGCTCGCGTCGCCCCACGAACAGGAACCGGCAGTCGTAGTCGCTGTCGGGCGAGGGGAACCCCCACGCCCGGCTGCCGCTCTCGATGGCCCACGGGATCCGCACGCCGTGCTCCGCCGCGACGGATTCCAGGCGCCGGTCGATCTCGCTGACGACCACCGCGTCGAGACTGTCGGGGATCGCGCGCATCGCTCGACCCTACTCGCGGAGCACCTCGATCGTCACGGATGCTGCGGGCCGCGGCATCCGGATATCCACACGCCCGGCATGCGCGCTGCCGCTTCACCGTCGCCGGCTGCGACCGGGCCTCCTCTCGCCGGTACGGCGCGGTGCGGCCTACCGCAGTGTGGCGGCGGGCTCCGGCCGGTGCACGCCGCGGGGCCGGTAGCCGAGCGCATCGGAGACTCCGGCGAGGTCGGCGAGGTACCAGAGGATCGCGAGCCACATCTCGGTGCCCTGCAGTCCCGGCTCGGTCTCGCTGAGACCGCGCGCCGCGGGGCTCGGCTCGCGGAACGAGAACCCGGCGCCGGGCACCCACGTCGCCAGGGCGTCGGAGAGCAGGCGCGCGGCCAGCTCTCGCACCTCGTCGTCGCGGTAGCCGGTGCCGCGCGCGAGCCACAGCGGGTGCGCGACGTCGAGCACGTTGCACGCGTTGCGGGCGCCCGGTGCGAACCACCGCGGGTCGCGGGCGTGGCGCAGCACCGTGTCGATCACGCGGTCGGGGTGGGGGAGCGGCACGCCGAACTGCGCGAACGTGCCGCGCGAGGCGCGGTAGAACCCATTCACGACGGGGAGATTCCCGCGGTCGGGCGTGGCCGAACCCCACATGCCGGTCTGCGGGTCGGTGTTGAGCAGCAGCCAGCCGAACAGCGCCTCCTCCACACCCGCCGGAATCGGATGCCCCGCACGCTTCGTCCACAGAATCGCGGTGCCGAATCCGTCGATGTGGTGTCCGGCGCCCCACGCGTCGGTGGCCCACGGCAGACTCTCGCAGAACTCGACGACACGTTCGGGGGTCGCCGCGGTCACCCACGTGAGAGGAGCGGGAAATGCCGATCCCAGCAGATCGAGCGCGTAGCCCGTGCTCAGCACGTGATAGGCGACGTCGCCGTGGGAGAAGCCGAGGCCCGCCTGCTGACGCCCGTCCGCATCGAGGGGAGCGACCGCGCCGGTCGTGGCATCCTGCCAGCCCTGCAGTCGGCGGATCTGCGCCTCGACCGACGCCTGCGGCGGCGCCGTGCCGAGCAGGAGATCCGCGATCTCGATCGCGTCGGCCTGAGCGCGTACGGTGGGGGCGGCGCCGGGGCGGTCCGTGAAGAGTCCGAGGTCGTCGTTCCACGTGCGTTGCAGGACGACGGATGCCTCGTCCCTCGCGCGCGCCGCCAGTTCGGCGACGCGTTCGGCCAGGCCGGTGACGTCATCGCTCCCGGACGAGGCGCCGACGGCGGTCAAGACGGTGTTCGGCGCTGCGGTCGGGCCGCCGGGCGCGGGGGCGCGGGACGGCGTGTGAGTGGGGTCGGCATCGGGCGGGAGTTCTGCGTCCGGCGCGGGTTCGGACTCGGGCTCGGACTCGGGCACGGACCGGAGCTCGGGCGAGACGGCAGCCTCCGACGCGGTCGTGGCCAGGGCGGCGAGCACTGCCGGCCGGGTCTCCACAGGCTCGCGCGGTTCGGGGGAGTCGGGCCGGTCCTCGGTGCCCCGGGCGGCAGCATCCGCCGCCGCATCGGGGTGGACTCCGGTGTCGTCGGGCTCGACGCGCCAGCGGATGAACCGCGCGGGATTCCCGCCGACGACGGCACCTGCCGGAACGTCCTTGGTGACGACCGCGCTGGCGGCGAGCACGGAGTGCGACCCGACACGGACGCCGTCGAGGATCACGACGTGCGAGCCGATCCACACGTCGTCGCCGATCTCGATCCCCTTGGAGGTCAGCGGCTGGCGGAAGACAGGCGTGCCCGACTCCATCGAGTGGTTGAAACCGAGGATCGAGGTGTGGGCACCGATCCGCACGCCGTCGCCCATCGTGACGCGACCGCGGATCACCGTGTACGGGTTGATGCTGCAGTCGGCCCCGGCACGGAGGTCGCCGGTGAGGTAAGCGCCCGCCGCGACGTACGTGCGGTCGCCGAGGCGCAGCGAGTCGTTGTCGATCGAAGCGAGCTCGGAGAGGAAGCACTGGTCGCCGAGCTCGTGGTCGGGGCGGCCGGAGACGACGGTCTGCTGGAGGAGCAGCTGCGCTTCGCGCTCGGACGGACTCGCTTCGCTCCAGAAATCCCAGGGCGAGTACTCATGGGCGGCGATCGCGGGAGACATGGAGGGGCTGACGGGAATCGAACCCGCGCTGTCTGCTTGGGAAGCAGAAGTTCTGCCATTGAACTACAGCCCCGAGGCCTTGCAAACGCTGGGAAGTCGGCTTCCCGGCAAGGCACGGTGTACACATGTGCGTCACGTGTGAGACGTTGAGAGCATCGTCTGCCCCAGCAGACAATCTACACGAGTCGTGCTCGACCACAGATCGTAGTGCGGGTCTAACGGGATGTGCTCGGCTCACAATCGCCCGCAGGCCGGGCAGATCTTCGGGAAGAACTGTCTCAAGGCCCGGAATGCACTCGACAAAGCCACAGAGACCCGTCTGCGGCTCTGCCTCAGACGGGCCCCTGCCCAGGGAGCCGGGAGGCCTACTTCTGGATGAACGCGAGGATGTCGGCGTTGATGACGTCCGCGTGGATCGTGAGCATCCCGTGCGGGTAGCCCTCGTAGATCTTCAGCTCCGAGTTGCTGAGCAGCTCGTGCTGCTTGATGGCTGCGTCCTTGTACGGCACGACCTGGTCGTCGTCGCCCTGGAGAACCAGCACCGGAACGGAGATCGCCTTGAGGTCCTCGGTCTGGTCGGTCTCCGAGAACGCCTTGATGCCCTCGTAGTGGGCGAGCGCGCTTCCGGTCATGCCCTGGCGCCACCAGTTCGCGATGACGGCCTCGGAGACGGTCGCGCCCTCACGATTGAATCCGTAGAACGGGCCGGACGCGACGGCCTGGAAGAACTCGGCACGGTTGGCGGCGAGTGCCCTACGGAATCCGTCGAAGACGGAGATCGGGGTGCCGTCGGGGTTCGCTTCGGTCTGCACCATCAGCGGCGGCACGGACGAGACGAGCACGGCCTTGGCGACGCGGCCCTGGGGCTCGCCGTACGTGGCGACGTAGCGGGCGACCTGACCGCCGCCGGTCGAGTGTCCGATGTGGATGGCGTTGCGCAGATCGAGGTGCTCGACGACCGCGTTCGCGTCGCTCGCGTAGTGTTCCATGTCGTGGCCGACGCTGGTCTGCGAGGAGCGGCCGTGGCCGCGGCGGTCGCTGGCGATGACGCGGTATCCCTTGTCGAGGAAGTAGAGCAGCTGCGCGTCCCAGTCGTCGGCGGACAGCGGCCAGCCGTGGTGGAAGTAGATCGGCTGGGCGTCACGGGGACCCCAGTCCTTGAAGTAGATCTCGGTGCCGTCGTCCGTCGTCACAAAGGGCATGACTGATCTCCAGGGTTCGTGGTTGGGGCAGCATCCAGCTGCAGATGAGTGCTCTACCTCTTTGTGGAGCGGTAGGCACGTTCACGATAAGCCGGAGCGACCTCTTGCCTTCTCCTACATCTGTCCAGACTCTTGCCACCCGAGTCGCATGCGTTGGGCAGGCCCAACCGAGAGGCGCACCGGTTGCCGGAGCGGCCTCAAGCTGCCTTCGATCTGAACGCGGCCGACTCGAATATCCCCTGGTCTCGGCTAGGGGGTGGGCGCATTCTGGGCCGGGTCGACCGCACCCCGAACAGTGGCTGCGGCAACGAACAGCACGATGAGTGCCATGACCGCGGCCACGATGGAGGACCCATCCCACAGCGCGTCCAGCGCGAAGCCGATACCGCCACCGCCGGCGAACGCGACGAGCACAAGGAAATAGGCGGCGGCCGGCCGGATGTGCGGCTGCCCGTCATCGTCGATGCCGCGGCCCACCGCTCGCCCTGTGAGGCTGGCTGCCATCTGGAGCACGAACGTCACAGCGACGTTGCCGTAGAGCATCCCGGTTTCACGGTGGAACGCGTTGCCCTGTACGCCCGCGATGAAGCTGATGGCCCACGCGATCCACCACGGATTCGCGCCCGGCGACCAGTTCACGGCGGCGAGGACTGCAAGGACCCCCACCTCGAAGATCAGCACCTCAGCTGAGTAGGGTCGCTGTTCCCTCCCTCGCCACAGCACGTAGAGGCTGCAGAGGAAGGCGCCGAGCGCGAAAGCGAGCACGGAGGCCGCTGCGGACCACGCCCGGGGGTGGTCGGAGTCGGCGAGGAAGTAGCCGATGGACACGAGGTTCCCGGACTGCACCGTAGAGAAGGTGCCCACCGCCCCGAGCGTCCACGCGTTCAGCAGGCCGGCGACCAGGGCAAGCGAGATCGCGGCCGGCGCAGTTTCGAGGAGCGGGAACCGGCGGTGGGTGGTGGGTGTCGACATCAGACCTCTCAGTTCGGGGCGTGGTCCATGGAAGTCGCCGCTTCCGGCTCCGGGCTTAGACGTGAGTCGAATCCCTTCGGTCGCTGGTCGAAGTACGCAGGCTCATGTCTGAACGAGACTCCGAGGGACAGTCCCGACCGACGAAGGAGAACCCCATGGACTCGGACGACACCGCCGCGCCGCACCACGAGACGCCGACGTTCGGCAACCCCGATCTGCCGCAGGAGGGGGAGGTGAACACCCTCACCCGCCCGCAGAGCACGACGATGACGGGGCCGCAGAACGTGGTCATCGAGTCGCAGTTCCCGAACCAGATTCATGCGCCAGCGACGGACATCTCGACGCAACCGTTCTTTTGGTCGTCGTTCAACATCTCCCCGAGGCGCGTCCAGCGGGGCGGGTGGGCGCGGGAGTTGACGAAGCAGGACTTCCACATCTCGGATGAGATCGCGGGCGTCAACATGTACCTCGAGCCCGGTGGCATCCGTGAGTTGCACTGGCACCAGACTGCGGAGTGGGCGGTCATGGCGCGCGGCAAGGTTCGCGTCACGACGCTCAGCCGGTCGGGCCTCCCGGCGGTCGAGGACGTCGAGGAAGGCGACCTCTGGTTCTTCCCGGCTGGCACTCCGCACTCGTTGCAGGGTCTTGGCCCTGACGGCGGTGAGTTCGTCCTCGCGTTCGACGACGGTGACCAGTCGGAGTCCAACACGCTGCTGCTCACCGATTGGTTCGCGCACACGCCGCCCGAGGTCCTCGCGAAGAACTTCGGCGTCGCGCAGGAAGTCTTCGGGGACATCCCGCTGCACAATCTCTGGATCTTCCCCGGCGACGAGCCGCCTGCCCTCGAGATGGATCAGTCAGCGGCCGGTGTCGAGTGGGGTATGGAACCGGTCATCTTCCGTTTGTCGCGGTCCAAGCCGCTCTACCAGAACAGCGGCGGCAGCATTCAGATCGCGGACTCCACGAACTACGCGTACTCGAACACCGTCGCGGCTGCGCTTGTGACGGTCGAGCCCGGGTCGATGCGGGAGCTGCACTGGCACCCGAACGCGGACGAGTGGCAGTACTACCTGCGCGGCTCGGCCCGGATGACCGTGTTCAACACGGGTCCGCATGCGAACACGACCGACTTCCGCGCCGGTGATGTCGGCGTCGTCCGGAAGAACTTCGGGCACTACATCGAGAACACCGGCGATGACGTGCTGCAGTTCCTCGAGGTGTTCCGCACCGACAGGTATGAGGAGATCTCGCTCGCGAACTGGCTGTCCCACGTGCCGCCGCAGCTCGTGTCAGCGCACCTCGACATCGACCCGACCGTGCTTGCCACCTTCCCGCGTGGCGCGCAGGGAATCACTCCGCTGCGCTGACGGTCCGCCAAGGAGAGCGGCGTGGGTTTCGGGTACCCACGTCGCTCTCCGTTTCGTTATGCGGGTTGCTGAGGTCATCCTCTGGCACGGAGGCGAGCTCGTCTGTACAGGGACGCGACAAGCAGCACACCTGAGGCGACTGCCGCTCCGACAAGCGTGTCGACGAGGCGGCTTCCTGTTGACGCGGCGAGCTGCCCCGGCACGCCTCCGGCGACCAAGAGCAGCGCCATGGGGGTGACGAGCATCAGAGCCAGCATGAGATTTCGCCGCAAGAAGAGCACGAACCCGAAGACCAGCACACCGACGACCGCGATAAGGAAAAGGCCCTCCGGCGTCCACACGAGGAAGGCGAGCGCTCCACCCACCCCCACGGTCGTTCCGACGACACGTTGTGTCAGGCGGACGGTTCCGGCGTAGAGGTCGGAGTCCTTCTGGAGGATTCCGATAGCGGCGAGGAGAACCCACGCCACGTGATGAAGACCGAGGGAGTAGCCGACTGCCATGGAGATGACGACGGCGAAGGAGAGGCGCGACAGGATGCGCTGTGACTCCGGCGTCATCGCGAACGACCACGCCACGTTGTGAGGCCTCACGGCATCGCGGTGGCGCCCCGCTGTCGTGAGGAGCGGAGCGACGACCACGGCGTAGCCGCATGCCGCGCCCAGAGCCACCATCCCGACGATGACCCCGGGCGCCAGCCCCATTCCTCCGTGTTGCGGGGAGGCTGCGAGCTGGGCTGCGGCGCCGGCGCTCAGAACGGGGAAGATCGCACCCGGCGGCCCGACCCCCGTGGACAGGCTCAGCCACGAGCAGATCAGCGCCACAGCGCACACGGCGACAAGGCTGGCAACGAGGTTGGTTCCAGCCACCAGGCCCACGCCCACGGACGCCAGGAATGCGGCGGCGACAATGGGGAGCTTCACGGCACGTTCCCGGCGGCTGCGGTCGGAGAGGTAAAGGACGACGAGCGCTCCGAATGTTGCGAGGAGCCCCAGCTGCAGTTGCCCAGCGAACAGGAACGCGCTGGGGAGCAGCGTCATCGCAATCGCTGCCTCAGTGGCTGCTACCCACGAGCCGGGCGATGGATGGAACGCCACAGCATCGACGAGAGTCCCGTGCAGCGAATGACGCCTGGTTGATGCGGGTCGCGCGTCTCCGGACGTCATCGGCGTCGCGAGCTCGCGCTCTGCGCGGGCACGGCCCGGACGAAGACGCCGACGGCTGCCACCGGGACGATGACCGATGCGTAGCTGACGACAGCTGTGTTCAGCCCCAGGGGGGCAATAGGGAACCCGGCAGCGATGGCGGGTACTCCGAAGGCGAGATGGTTCACGACGTAGATCGCGGAGAAGACCTCGGCGCGCTCGTGAGCGCGTGCGTGTGGGATGACCAGCCCGACGGCTCCGGCGAAGTAGATGAACAGCACGCCTGTCGCAGCGACCAGACCATTGGTCGCCCCCGCACGATGCAGGGGATGAGCCTTGCCGGCACCGGTGTCGTTGGCGATGGCGGCTCTCCTTCCGATGGCGACCGAACAGGTGGAATCGTTGCGACGGTGGTCATGGGCCCGGGATGCGCCCCCAGGTGAGCTCGCTGTGGAACGTTCGGCCGTCCGCGCCCGTGCGTGGGGATGCGCTGAGGATGAGCTGGTCCTTCTCCACCAGCACCTGGCGAATCTGGTCTCCCGTTTGCCAGTTGGTGAACAGCGCCACGTCGACGTGGTGGATGACGGTGTCGCTGTCTGGCTGGACGGTGAAGGGTCCGGCGTAGGCGATGAAGGGACGCGCCATCCTTACCAGTTCGCCGTCACTGGCCGCCAGCGCATCCGAACTCGAACTCGCTGGCCGATCCATGCTGCCGAGTACCGCCGAGACGATTCCGTTGGGACTGTAGGACAGGTACCCGTCCGCGTTCGGCCCGAACTCCGGGCGTCGCTCGCCGTCCTCGAACACCTCGATGACGCTGACAAGCCGCCACGCGCCGACAAGGTCTGCCATTGAAAGGGTCACCTCTTCTTCTCCTGTCGTCCATGGGGGGTGACGGGGTTCGGTAGTTGGATGAGGTGCTGAACGTCGACGGTCTGGGCGAGCGCGTCTGCTCCGTGCAGGACCTCTTGGTCATACGGGGTGAGGCGGGTGCGGTGCTGCTGCAGGTGCTCCTGCCAGCTGCCAACGGCGAAGACTTCGACGAGTACCTGCTCGTGTTCCCTGTCTTCGTAGAGGCCCCATGTGCGTGCGCCGGTCCGCCGTCGGCTGCGTTCGACGAGGGAGGCGTGCGCGATGAATGCCGCGCGGTCCTTCTCATTCACGGTCCACCGCACTGTCACCAGGGTTGCGCCGTCTCCGTCGATGTGCGCGTCCGCGTCCGCCGTCTTCAGCGGCAGTGCGACTGACGCGCGCCGCATGTCCGTGGTGTCGACGAGCGGCCAGATGAGGTGGGTGGTCGCGGCGACAACGGTGACAGCGCCGGCGATGGCGCAGGTGACTACCGCACCCATCCATCCGGCGACCACACCGCTCACAAGACCACCCGCGGCCATCGAGCCGTAGAGCACCATCTGATAGATCGACAGTCCGCGTGAGCGGACCCACACCGGCAAGAACGTCTGCACCGTCCCGTTGAGAGTCGCCACGACCCCGATCCATGAAGCGCCGGCAACGGCGAGGAGAGGAAGCGTGAGGAGGATACTTGGCGATGCGGCAACCCCGACGGTGGCCAGTCCGAATAGCGCCGAACAGGAGAAGACCGTTCGATTCACGCCCACGCGATGGAACCACGACACCAGGAAGGCGGCGGCAATGGAACCGGCGCCAAGGCCCGCCAGAAGGAGCCCGTAGCCGACCGAGTCGAGGGCAAGACGGTCCGTGGCGATGAGTGGGAGGAGCGCGTAGAGCACGCTGCCCGGGACGACGAACAATCCCAACCGGACGTAGATCCGTTTGACGACAGCTGAGTTCGATACGTATCTGATGCCGGCACGAGCAGCGTCGGTGAAGTGCTCGGGCTCGTGTGGGCTGGGAACGTACTTGCGCCAGAAGATGAGGACGAGAAGGAACGCCGCGTAGGAAGCGACGTTGACCGCGAAGACGAAGCCCACCCCGTACGCGGACAGCAGGACGCCCGCAATCGCAGGTCCGATGGCGCGGGCGGTGTTGATGGATATCGCGCTCAGCGACGCTGCCATCGGAATCATCGGCCGCGGCACGATCTCCGTGGCAAGTGCTTGATAGGCGGGCAGCTGCACGGCCGTCGCAGCGCCGAGGAGAAACGTTATGCCCAGCAGCAGGTAGGAAGTGAGTTGGCCGCTGATGGTGAGCCATACGAGCGCGCCGCTGATGACGACTTGGAGTGCCTGCATCCAAATCAGCAGCCATCGCCGGTTGAGGAGTTCGCCGAGAACACCGGCAGGGATGCCAAAGAGGAGAACCGGTGCGGCGGACGCGGTCTGGATGAGCGCGATGAGAAGTGGTGAGGTGTGCTGCTCGACGAGGAACCATTGGGCCCCGACTGTCTGCATCCACGTGCCGATGTTGCTGACCAGTGCGGTGAGCCAGAGCGCTCGGTAGATGGGGACGGTGAGCGGGGCCCACACGTGCACCGGCGCGCCGTCGGTGAGAGGCCCGGAGTCAGCACCCGCCGGCTGCCTACCGTCCACCTTCGCCGGCGTCATTCGCGGTTGGCGTCGGTTTCGAGGACGACGGTGCCGATGACGTCACCGGACTCGAGTCGTCTGTGCGCGGCCGCGGCTTGAGCCAGCGGGAAGACCGAGTCGACGACCGCACGGATTCGTCCCGCCTCGATGAGGGGGAACACATCCCGAACGACTCCTGCCGTGATCCGGGACTTCTGGTCTGCGGGTCGAGCGCGCAGGAGAGTAGCCGACAGGCTTGCTCGCCGTGACATCAGTTCCCACAGGTCCAAGCGTGTGGATGATGCGGAGCCGCCGATGGTGACCAGATGGCCGTCGGGAGCAAGACATTCAATATTCCGCGCAAGGTATGGAGCTCCGATGATGTCGAGGACGGCGTCCACACCCCGCCCGTCGGTGTGGGCGAGGGTCTGCCTCACGAAGTCCTGGGTGCGGTAGTTGATGGCGACGTCGGCGCCGAGGTTGAGGATCGCGTCTGTCTTGACGGTCGATCCACCGGTGCTGAGCACCCGCGTGCCAATGGCCTTTGCCCACTGCACCGCGAACGAGCCGATGCCGCCGGCTCCGCCGTGGATGAGCACGCTCTGCCCTTCGCGGAGCCCGACAATCATGGAGAGGTTCGAGTAGACCGTGCACGCGACCTCGGGCAGCGCCGCCGCTTCGACCATGGTGAGGCCATGGGGCACGGGCATCACCTGCACGGCGGGGACGACGACCTCCTCCGAGTAGCCGCCGCCGGTGAGCAGGGCGCAGACCCGGTCGCCGATTTGCCATGCATCGACGCCGCCGCCGACGGCAGAGATGACTCCGGCGCATTCCAGCCCCAGACCCGGCGGGGCGCCCGGGGGCACGGGATACTGACCTCGCCGCTCGAGTAAGTCGGCATTGTTGACGCCGGCCGCGTGGACGGTGATACGGATTTCACCCGGCCCCGGCTCAGTGCGCGGGACAGGGATCAGACGCAGGACGTCGGGTGGTCCGGGGTGCGTGAAGCGGACGGCTGATGTCATGACTTCCTTCTGGTCTTCGGTGACGAACGACCGGGGGTGGCAGAATGCTCACCCCCGGCCTTTCGTGTTCAGTGCTCGTCGTAGTGGTCGTCGTGCGCGGCGTGCCGGTGACCGTCGTGGACGTAGTCCACGTGGTCGTCATGCGCGACGGCTTCGTGACCGCACGCCTCCCCGTGCTCGTGGTCTGAGACGGTGTGATGCGCGACATGCGTATCCGTGGTCATGTTCACGATCCCGTTCAGGAGGCCGCGGACCGCGGGTGGGCGTTCGCGTAGGCAACGATGCTGGCGGCGTAGTGCGGCGTCTCGATCTCGCAGTGCTGACCGGATGCCTTCTGGCGGGCGGCGGCGGCCTCTTCGTATGTCTGACCCTTGTCCGCGATGAACTTGAGGAAGTCCTCGGTCGGGTGCGACGTGACCGTGTTGACGTAGCGCAGCTGGTCGCCCTCGAGCTGTTCAATGCCGAGCTCCCAGATCACCTGCGTGGTCGTCCAGCCGGCCGGGGAGAGCACGTCGGAGATGGAGACCATCTTGCAGTAGTGCGGGCTGGCGACCTCGTAGCGGTACTGCTGGATGACCAGGCCGGAGCCGATCATCTCGATGTTGATGGACATCGGGGTGCCGTCGTCGTCCACCGTGTAGCCGGCGGCCTTGTGGTCACCGGGCGCACAGCGCTGGTATTCGTGGGTCGGGAGGTTCTTCAGCCACGCCTCGATGTCGATGTCGTCGAAGTTGGCGGTGACGTCTGCGGTGATGACCGCGTGCGAGAGCACCAGGTCGGAGCGGACAGTTGCGCTCATGGGCGGATCCTTTCGATTGGCCGGATGTCAGCGACACAGAGTCAAGCGCTCTGGCGCTTCTCGCGCCTCGACAAATGACGAAGGTTGGCGGTGAGACGGGGCAAGCCGGGGCCAGCCGGCCGTACCGGAACGCGGTGTACGTTCATGAGGTGCTTGTTGAGGGCGAGCAGGCGCGTCGGATGGGCCTCGACGCGCTGGCCGGAACTGTGGCCGGTCGGTTCCGCACGCCGCTTCGTGGTCGTGCCCCGGAGATAGAGACGGTGGCGCGCGCCTTCACATCCGTCGAAGCTGGCCAGACGGAGCTGACGGCACTAGTCGGTGACCCAGGCATCGGGAAGACGCGCCTTGTCCAGCACGCCCTTCGCATGGCCGAGGAACGTGGCTGGTCCACACTCGTCGTCGCGCCCGGACCCGACTCCGCTACAGCCCCGTTGGGTGCGCTTCTGGAAGCAGCCCAGAGCACCACTGCGCGGCTGGTCACCGACAAGGAGGTCTCCGGCCTCCTGCACGGGCCGGCACCTCAGTACTGGCTCACCCGGTTGCTGGCAGACCGACTGGAGTCCCTCGCCGCTGAGGATCGACTGTTGGTCATCGTCGACGATCTGCAGTGGCTGGACGCGGGTTCACTCGGCGTGATCACCGCTCTCCTCAGAGACCTCCAGGGCATCCCGGTGTACTGGATGTTCGCGAGCCGCACGGGGAACTACGGTCCTAGCCACGCGCGATTCATGGCAGTCGTCGCCTCGGTCGGAACAGTCATCGACATCCTCCCCATCGACGCGCAGGCTGTCAGCGCGGTCGCCCGCGACCGACTCGGCGCGGCTCCTGGACCGTCGCTCGCGCATGCGATGGAACGCGCTGGTGGCTACCCGCTGATCCTGCTCGAGCTGCTGCAGGGTATGGAGGAGGAAGGTCTGCTCCGCGTCGACCGCGGCGTCATCGACCTGGAACGGGACGTCGTTCCGGCCCGTTTCGGGACGTCAGCACGGGAGCGGCTCAGCCGAGTGAGTAAGGACGCACTGCAGGTGGCTCAGGTCGGCAGCCTCTACGGTCGCGAGTTCCCGGTCGCTGGGGTGTTTGGAGTCCTTGGCCGCACGGCCGCTGAAGGGGCGCCGGCGGTCCAGGAGCTCATAGACCTCGGATTCATCATCGACACCGGAACGTCTCTCTGTTTCCGGCATGACACGGTGCACTCCGCGGCGCAAGACAGCTTGCCACCCAGTCTCCGACGTGTGATGGCCAGGGAGGTGCTGAACCGTCGTCTTCAGGCAGGTGAACGCCCTGCTGCTCTCGCACGGACCATAGCGAGCGTCGCCGACTCGGAGGATGAAGATTCCATCGAACTGCTCGTCGTCGCAGCCATCCAACTTGCTGAGACGGATGCGCAGGGGGCGTCCGAGCTCGCCGTTCTTGCCTCACGCCTCGCAGGCGGTCAGCCTTGGCACACGGAGAGAGTCGCGGCGCTCGTTCCGATTCTCCTCACCGGCGCGCCGGTGCATGAGGCGATGGAGATCAGTCGCGCGCTGATGCCGGCTCTTTCCGCTGAGTCGCGGGCTCGGGTGGGGCTAGCGGTCGCCCGTCGACTTACCGAGTACGACTTCGACGCCGCCATTGCCGAGGCCACTGAGGCGCTGTCGATCCCCGGCGTCTCAGATGCCACCCGTGTACAGCTTCTCGCTGTCCGCGCTCTCAACCACGCCAACATCGCCGACTCGACAGGTCTGCGCACGCAGCTCGATCTCGCACGAGCTGCCGCGGACGACGAACGAGACGGCATCGCTTTGGCAACGCTGGATGCGAGCGAGTCGGTGCTCTTCTTCTATCAGGGGCAGTTCGAGGCCGCCGAACGTCTGCAGAGGCGCGCGGAGCAGCGCATCGCTGACTCTGGCGCCAGCCCGAATCTGTGGCTACCCGAAGGACTGTGGCTGGCGTTCATGCGGAACACTCTTGGGGACGGTGAGGGGTCTCTGCGCCTTGTCGAGGCCGGTCTGGCTGAAGCACGCTCAGGACGGCACGTGACCGCTGAGGCGTACTGGCTGATGGTGAGAGTTCGGGCGCTTTACGACCTCGGGCGGCTCGAGGATGCCCGAGTGCTTGCGGAGGCAGTGCTCGATCTTGCCGCGCAGCTGGGTCTCGGTGACTTTGCCAACGCGACCGCCGGCATTGTTCTCCATAGGGTCGGTATGCACACCGGTGACATCCACCTTCGAGAACAGACTCGTCCGCTTGTGGATGAACTGGCCGGCGGAACCACCCTCACGCGAACGGGGCGGTGGAGTCTGGCGCTCGAGTCTCTCGACGGCGGACGCCCGGAGGACGCCCACGCGTTCTCGAACCTGGCATGGTCGTCCATCGAAGAGCCGATCCCGTCCATGACCACACCGAGTGATTTCGGCGATCACATCACGCTCGCCATCATCTGCCGTGCAGTGGACGACGAACCTTCGCTGGCAAGGATCGCGGACGTGACAGCCATGCGTGCGGCACGCCATCCTGCCAACCATCTCGTTCAGGCGGTGTCCGCCGCCACACGTGGTATCCGCGACGGCAGCAGCGCCGACCTCTACGAAGCCGTCGAACATCTGCGTCAGGTCGAGCGGCCGTTGGTGCTGGCTCGGGTGCTCGAATCGGTCGGCCAACTTGACGTCGGTCAGGAAGGTCCGCTGAGGGAAGCGCTCGCCATCTACGACGATCTGGGCGCAGCACGAGATGCTGACCGTGTGCGCCACACCTTGCGGCAGCGCGGGGTAAGAACCCGGTTGGTCGCGTCTGACCAGAACGACACGAGGAGCGGTCTGACGCCACGGGAGTTCCAAGTCGCCGAGCGGATTGCCGCCGGCCGCACCACTCAGCAGATTGCGGACGATCTCCTTCTGTCACCCCACACGGTCGTCGCACATATCCGCCACATCTTCACCAAGTGGCGCGTGAACACTCGGCGCGAGGTGAAAGAACAGATGCTCGCAGCACGACCGCGACCGGAGCAGTCCTCTTAGACACGGTGCACCGATTCTTCGGAACATGCGATGTCCCGCCGAGGAGCGGGGGATGTGGAGGCGCGGGCGGCTCTCCTACCGTTGTCGAAGTTGACGAGACGAGGAGTCGAGGATGGTGATGTACAGCGCCACGCTGGGAGACTTTCTACGAGCGCGACGCGATACCTGCCAGCCGGAGGACGTGGGCCTGATTCGTGAAGCGGGCAGACGCGTCCCTGGGCTTCGTCGAGATGAGGTTGCGCGGCTCGCTGGGATGAGCAGCGAGTATTACATGAGGCTCGAGCAAGGACGCGTCGGCAGTCCGTCCCGCCAGGTGCTGGATGCGATAGCGCGCGCTCTGCGGCTCAGCGTGTTGTCAACCGATTACCTCTATCGTCTCGCCGGAATCGGCGCCCCTCGGGTGTCGACTCACGCACCGCATGCGCGCGAGGCGCTCGACAGGGTGCTACGGCGCTGGCGTTTCACACCGGCGTACATCATGGATTGCAACTTCGACATCGTGGCCGCGAATGACCTCATGGTCGCAGTGTCGCAGGGTGATATCAGAGCCGGCGTGAACGCGGTTCAACTGACTTTCTCAGACGACCGGCGCCGGACGCTGGATGACTGGGAGCGGACCGCGAGGGAGACTGTCGCAGCCTTCCGTTATCGGACGGACGAGAGGTCTTCCCGGCACCGCGAGGTCCTCCAATCCGTTGCAGCCGACCGCGACTTCGCCCGCCTGTGGAAGCTGCACGAAGTGAACGTCCCCCTGAACTACGAGGTACGCGCGACGGTGGAGGGACTCGGTGAACTGTGCGTCGACATCCAGAACTTCACCCTCCCCGACTTCAACGGCCACACCGTCACCGTGTACACGGCCGAGGAAGGGTCGTTCACGGACTCCGTCATCCGGAACCTCGCGCTGTCTCTCGGTGTCGCCGCGTAGAACGGATCCTGTTCGCGGTGCCCTTCGACGAATGTCGGAACGGTCACGACAAACGCACAAGCTGCAGCGCGCGCCCGAACGGTTACCTGACGGAATGACGAACGACCCGAACTGGAAGCTCCCGGCCGTACCGACGTTCCTCCTCAGCAGCTCAGACTTCGACGACCACGGACTGTTGCCTGAGTGGGCGCGCGGCTCCGCAGCCGGCATCGACTGGCAGGCCGCCGACTGACCTTATTCGAGGGAGGGAGCGTGATCACCGCTCCCTCCCTCGACGCTCAGTCTTCTTCCTGCGACAGCAGCCGCGATTCCCAGTCGACGGGGACGCGTCCCTCCGGTCCGGGTGCGCTCTGCGTGGCCGGATGCTGCGTCGGCGGGAACAGAAGTGGCCCGGAGAGGTCGACCTCCTCGAGATAGTCCCACCACCAGTCCTCGCCCGGTTCAAAGCTCTGAACGAAACGGTGTCCGGTGTCGCGGAAGTGGCGGGCGGCGTGCTTGTTCAACGACGAATCGCAACAGCCCACATGCCCGCACGCAGCGCACCGTCGCAGGTGTAGCCACCACGAACCCTGGTCGAGGCATTCGCGGCAACCGTTCCCGGTCGGCGGCACATTCTGGTCGATCTGGTCGTCCATCCGGCAACGGTAAGCACGGCATGCATCGGGAGAATCAGACAGGCGTCGCAAACGTCGTGGGTCACGATGAGCTCTGCCTGGTGACGTCAGGGACAGCCTGTGGGTAGTCCCATCATGCCCACGCGCACTCCTGAGCCGCGGACGTACCGTTCCTTTATCGCGCACCGTCGAGGAACAGGAGAGCACCATGGAAGGCCAGCGAATCGTCGAGCACCTCGCACATGAGCTCGCTCGTTCTGTGGTCGTCGTGGACCGGGAAGGCGCCGTCGTCGGCGTTAGCTACCGCGCGGACGACTACGAGCTTCTCCAGCGCGGGTCCGTGTCCAGCCCGACCGACATCGTTCAAGACTGGTTTCGGGAGACAGCGCGCGGCGCTCAGCACCGGGGACGGGGGGCCTCCGGTGCTGAAGCCGACGCCTCATGGATCACGGTGCCGCTGCTCGTAGACGGTGACGTCACAGGATGGGCTCTCATCGCAGCGCGAGACCAAGAGCTTCGCTCGACGGAGCTGGCGGTCGTAGACATCGCGGCCGAGCTGCTCTGGACGGCTCACTCCCGGCCCACACTCGGCGGGGAAGGGCGACGGACCGTTCTCCGCAACCTCCTGGACGCGGACCCTGGGATCAGAAGGGCAAGCCTTCGCCGCGCGTCGAAGCAACGGTGGGTGGATCGCCACGACAAGTCCGATGTGCACGCGCTGGTCTACGACGACGAGGTCGGCCCGCTGGAACGGCTGCGACTGACGCATGCCCTCTGCAGAAACCTTCCCGGCCGAGCCGAGGTGCTGAGGGAACGCGACGACGCCGTGTTCATCATCACCAGCCGAGTCAAAGTGGGCTCTGACATCGACGCCCTCATCCGCGCGTGGGCCCTCAGTCAGCAGGTTGCCTTGAAAACCGTCGGCACTGCAGCGCTTCGCCCCGAAGACGAAGATCTTGCCCGATCCGCGCACGCAGCGCTGACGGCAGCCGAACTCAGCCAGTCGATCCCGGAGCTCGCCGATGTCACCAGTGGCGACGGGCTGGGTGGGTGGGCGCTGCTGCAGGCAGTGAAAGGCCATCGTGGGCTCCTCGCGGTGGCGTCACCTGCGGCGGAGCTCCTCTGCGCGCTCGGGGACACGAACCGCGAGACGGTGGAGGCGTACCTCGACGCCGCCGGCCACGTACGTGCTGCGTGCGAACAGCTGCACATCCACCGCACGACCCTGTACTACCGCCTCGACAACCTCCCCGACCTTGTGAAGGCCGCTCTCGCGGACGGGATGCAGCGGAGCACTCTGCACCTGGCTCTCAAGCTCGACCGACTGTGGGCGGCCGCCGGGGTCTGAGGTCATCCCTGTGAAAGGTATCCATGTACGAGGGTGACGGCCGTTGTCTTGTCCTCTCCAGGCGTGGATCTGGTGCCAGGCGGCGATTCGGAAGCCGTCGACGCGGAAGCTCGCGAAGCTCATCACCGACTGCGGTTCTTTCGACGGGAGGGCGAGGAGCATGGCGAGTTCTGCGAGAACGACGCCAGTCGAGATTGCGCGACCGTAGGTAGCCCTGTCAGAGCCAGTGTGCGAAGCGTTCTTGGTTCGTACACTCGGCAGGTGGAGATTGCATGAGCAAGACCAGACGCGTGCCCATCGCCCCCCAGAGTGTCGATGCTCCGCTGACAGGGTCGGCGGTGTTCCTCGTCGTCACCGTCAGCGACAGCACCGATGCGTACGCCTCGGTCCGCTCAGCGCTGTCAGACCTCTCCGGACTGCTGAAGACCGTCGGATTCCGTGACCTCGATGCGGCGCTCGCCTGCACCGTCGGTATCGGGGCGCGGGTGTGGGCAGAGCTCACCGGCCGCCCCCTCCCGGCCGAGCTGCACACGTTTGCGCCGGTGCGCGGTGCTGTGCACGAGGCGCCCTCCACCCCTGGCGACCTGCTCTTCCACATCCGCTCGAACCGCCGAGACCTCTGCTTCGAGTTCGAGCGTCTCCTGCTCGAAGAGCTCGGTTCAGCGGTGACCGTGGTGGATGAGACCGAGGGCTTCCGGTACTTCGATGTCCGGGACCTCCTCGGATTCGTGGACGGCACCGCGAACCCGGTCGGTCCCGACCTTCCCGATTCGACGCTCATCGGGGAGGAAGACCCGGCGGGGATCGGCGGCAGCTACGTCGTGGTGCAGAAGTACACGCACCCGCTGGACAAGTGGAATGCACTGACGACCGAGCAGCAGGAGGCCATCATCGGCCGCCGAAAGTCCGATGGCGTCGAACTCGACGATGCGGAGTCAGGTCAGAAGGCACACAAGACGCTGGCGACCATCGTCGACGACGAGGGCGTCGAGCACGACATCCTCCGCGACAACATGCCGTTCGGTAGCCCGGCAACCGAGATGGGCACCTACTTCATCGGCTACTCACGTCGCCTCTCCGTCATCGAGAAAATGCTCGAGCGGATGTTCATCGGCGACCCACCAGGACTGCACGACCGGTTGCTGGACTTCTCCACGCCCATCACCGGCTCCGCGTTCTTCGTACCGCCGGCCGACGTGCTCGAAGAGCTGGAGGACGTGACCTCCACGCCCTGAGATTCGTCAACTGTCGGAGCCGCCCGCGCCGCCCCGACGTAGCGTGGACGTATGTCGCAGAACGTCGCCGACCTCTTCATCTCCACCCTCGTCCGAGCCGGGGTCACTCGTGTATGGGGCCTTCCCGGGGACTCGCTGAATGGCTTCACGGATGCGCTGAGGCGTTCCGGGGAACTGGAGTGGATGCACGTCCGCCACGAGGAGGCTGCTGCGTTCGCCGCCGCCGGTGAAGCGCACGTCACCGGTGAGCTCGCGGTCGTCGCAGGCAGCTGCGGACCCGGCAACCTGCACTTCATCAACGGGCTGTTCGACGCGCAGCGAAGCCGAGTGCCGGTGTTGGCCATCGCCTCCCACATCCCGAGTCCGGAGATCGGCAGCTCCTCCTTCCAGGAGACCCACCCGCAGGAGCTTTTCCGCGAGTGCAGCGACTACGTCGAACTGGTCAGCGATCCCGCACAGCTCCCGTGGGTCCTCGAGACCGCGATGCGCACCGCAGTTGAGAAGAGGGGCGTGGCAGTCGTCGTCGTCCCGGGCGACATCTTCCACCGCGATGCGCCCATCCGCCGTCCCTCCGCACCGATTCGTGCCACGACGCCCCGCATCCTGCCTGGCGAGGAGGAGCTCGCACGGGCCGCGGAGACGCTGAACACCGTGAAGAACGTCACGATCCTCGCCGGCGCCGGTGTGGAAGGCTCGCACGCCGAGGTGCTCGCGCTGGCGGGGAAGCTGAAGGCTCCGATCGTTCACGCGTTCCGCGGCAAGGAGCACATCGAGTACGACAACCCGTTCGACGTCGGAATGACCGGGCTGCTCGGCTTCGCCTCCGGGTACCGCGCGATGGAGCGGTGCGATGTCCTGCTCATTCTCGGGTCGGACTTCCCGTACCGCGAGTTCTACCCGGAGAAGGCGACCATCATCCAGGTCGACATCCGCGGAGAACAGCTCGGGCGTCGGACGCCCGTCGATGTCGGACTCGTCGGTGACGTCGGGGAGACCGCACGCGCTCTCGTTCCGCTGATTCGCGACGGCCGCTCCGACGACCACCTGAACGACAGCCTCAAGCACTACCGCTCCACGCGGAAGGAGCTCGACGAGCTGGCGAACGACGACGGCAAGGAACCCATCCACCCGCAGTACCTCGCCAAGCTGATCGACGACCTCGCCGACGAGGATGCCATCTTCACCGCCGACGTCGGCTCACCGGTCATGTGGGCCGCCCGCTACCTCAAGATGACACCCGAGCGCCGACTCATCGGATCGTTCAGCCACGGCTCGATGGCGAACGCCGTACCGCAGGCCCTCGGGGCCCGCGCCGCCGCACCTCACCGTCAGGTGGTCGCCCTGGCCGGCGACGGCGGGCTTTCGATGCTCATGGGAGAGCTGATCTCCATCCGGCAGAACGACCTGGCCGTCAAGATCGTCGTCTTCAACAACTCCTCCCTGAACTTCGTGGAGTTGGAGATGAAGGCCGCAGGCACCGTGAACTTCGGCACGGACCTGGCACAGACCGACTTCGCCGCCATAGCCCAGGCATCGGGCATCGCCGGGTACCGAGTTGAGAAGGCGAGCGAGCTGGCTCAGACGCTGGAGCGCGCGTTCGACGAGCCTGGCTCCGCGCTCATCGACGTCGTCGTCGCTCGACAGGAGCTCAGCATCCCGCCGTCCATCACCGCGGCGCAGGCGAAGGGATTCGCGCTCTATGCGCTTCGAACGGTGTTCTCCGGCCGCGGCGACGAGCTACTCGATCTGGCGGACACGAACGTGTGGCGGCGCCTCTTCCACTGAGCCGGTGGCGCCTGGAGTTCGAATTGCGGCGGTGTCCAACTGGTTCCCGGCGCTCGCGCGCCTGTTACGGCGCCCGGCCTGCATCACGGCACGGTCCGGATAGGCTGGCTCCGTGCTGCTGAGTGACCGCGACATCCGGCTCGAGATCGACGCGGGGCGCCTCGCGCTCGACCCGTGGGACCCCGCGATGGTGCAGCCCTCGAGTGTCGATGTGAGGCTCGACCGGTACTTCCGGCTGTTCGACAACCACAAGTACCCGTTCATCGATCCGGCCGAGGATCAGCCCGAGCTGACGCGCCTCATCGAGGTCGACCCCGAGGAGCCGTTCATCCTCCACCCGGGCGAGTTCGCGCTCGGCTCGACCTTCGAGCAGATCACTCTCCCCGACGACATCGCGGCTCGCCTCGAAGGCAAGTCGTCGCTCGGCCGCCTGGGCCTGCTGACCCACTCGACCGCGGGCTTCATCGACCCCGGATTCTCGGGCCACGTCACGCTCGAGCTCTCCAACGTCGCGACGCTGCCCATCAAGCTCTGGCCGGGCATGAAGATCGGGCAGGTCTGCTACTTCCGCCTCACCTCGCCCGCCGAGAGCCCTTACGGCTCAGGGCCGTACGGCAACAGGTATCAGGGGCAGCGCGGGCCCACCGCATCCCGTTCCTTCCAGAACTTCCACCGCAGCGACGTGGGCGCGACGGATGCCGGGAGCCGCGGCGCCTGAAACCCTCAGGGTGCCGGCTCGACGATCTCCGGCTCGCGCGCGTAGACGTGCACCTGCTCGCCATCGAGCACGAACTGCAGCGCCGTGCCTTCGGCGAAGCGTTCGCGCAGCTCTGACGGTGCCTGTCTTCCGACCACCAACGCCGCCTGCGCGGGGAACGAGCCCGCGCCGCACGAACCGCCGAGATAGGACGGGTTGTCGCCCACTCCGCTGAAGACGATCAGGCAGGGCACCTCCCCCTGGGTGCCGTCGCCCGTCACCTGAGGCTGCGACAGCACCGACAGGCCGTAGAACGACTCGAAGGCGAGCGAGTCCTCCGTCGGGCCGCCCCAGACCTCCTCGGGCCAATCGGCGTCGGGATCCACGCCGAGCACGCCGACCCGGCCCGCCTCCATGCTCTGCACGAGCACCGTGAGCCCGGCGCCGACGAGCACCGCGGCGACGACAGAGGCTGCCCACAGGACGGGGATGCGCCGCCACCACGGGCGGACGGCCGCCGCCTCAGGGGTCTTCGTGGCGTCGGGATCGACGACGTCGTCACCGGCGTCGCTTGCCGAGTCGGCAGCCGGGCCCACGCGCCAGGAGACTCCCGCCGACGCGCCAGCGGCGACATGAGCGGGCGTGGGGACCGCTGCGCCCGCGCGGTCGTCCGCGCTCGGAGCGTTCGCGGGGGAGGGGGAGCCGTGCTCGTCGCGATCCGGGGCGATCGGGTCCGCCGAGGCCGCGGCATCCGTCTCCTCCGATGCGGGCGGGGCGAGCCCCGGCCGTTCCGCGCCCTCCTCGTCGCCCTCGAACGCAGACCTCCGCGGGGCTCCGCCATTGGTCGAGAGACGCGCGCTCGCCGCGATGCTCGCGGCGCTCGCGGCGGCGGCCTGCTCCTCCAGCTCGCTCAGCCTGGCCAGAGCCGCCGGGTCGTCGTGGATGTCGGCGTCGCGTCCGTACGCGCGCTCGCGGAGCTCGGCGAGCTCGTCACGCGAGGAGTCGGTCGGCGTTGACATCGAGGCCATCCTTCCCCATCGCGCCCGGCCCGCTAGCTTCCGACGACGAGGGCGAGCGACGTGTCGCCGCAGGCGAGCACCGACGTGCCGCCGGGCAGGCGGACGGGAACCGGCGACAGCGCCCGCACGGCGGCGGTGAGGTCGTCATCGCGCAGCATCGAGCCCGGCTCGCGGCGCGCGTCGGTCGAGGTCACGACCCGACCCGAGGCGTTGACGAGGGTCGCAGGCGTCTCGCCCGCGCGCAGCACAGGAAGGAGCACGCGTTCGAGCCGGTCGACCAGGGCATCCGCGCCGACGACGCCGATCATCGCACCGTCGCGTACCACGGGCGTGGTGATCGTGACGGTGTAGTCGTCGGTGCACACGTAGTCGACGTACGGGCCGGTGAGGTGCCGGGTGCCGGTCGCCTGCGGAACACGCCACCACTCCAGTGCGGTGTAGTCGCGGAACTGCTCGTGGGTCGGGTCGTCGATCGTGGCCAGCCGGCGCACCCCGTGGGTCGAGCCGGTGGTTCCGAGCCACCAGGCGAGGTGCCATTCGGCGTCCGTCAGCGCGCCCGGCGCCGCCACGAAACCCGCGCCGGTGAGCAGCGTCTCTCCCGAGACGGCCGGCACCGCGAATGCCTCGACGAGCGGATCGATCGCCTGCGTCGTCAGCGCGGGGGCGGGCGCGAGCTGCTCCTCGAGCAGATCGCGCCATCCGTCGATCATGGCGAAGATGCCGTCGATGGTCGCGGCGACGCTGATCGCCACATCGGCCGGAGACCTCGTCGCGATGGTGGTCATGGGACGTCCTTCGGGTCGGATGCCGCGTCCTCGGTGCGCGCGTCGATGCGCGCTCGCTCGTCGATGAGCCATTCGAAGGCGCTGTTGATATGTGTGATCGTCTCCGCGCGGGCCTCGTCGGGTGCGACGTCGCGGATGGCGTCGATGACCCGCAAACGGGCGATGGCGCTGCGGTCACGGTACTCCTGCTCCCGCAGGCACATCCAGAGGAGGGAGCCCGCCTCTCCCTGCAGGCGCATCTCCTCGTGCACGAGGCGCGGCGACTGGCTCACCGCCGCGACCTCGAGCTGGAACCGGCTCACGGCTCGCCGCGCGCCGCCGGCCGTCGTCAGATCGGCGGCGCCGGCGATCCGCTCGAGCGTCTCGACGTCGTCGTCGCTTGCGCGGCCTGCGGCGGTCTCGGCCGCCGTGCCGGCTATCGCCGAGGTGTGCAGGGCGAAGTCGCGCAGCTCGATTCGGCTGAGCTCGCGCAGCCGCCTCTCCAGGAGACGGGTCGCGGCGTCGCGGTCGAATGTGACGAAGCTGCCGCCGTCGCGGCCGCGCCGCGTCTTGACGAGCCCTTTGTCGCGCAGCACCTCCAGCGCCTCGCGCGCGGTGACGAGGGCCACCCCGAGGCTGCGTGACAGGTCGGCTTCTGTGGGCAGCCGTTCGCCGTCGTGGAGGACGCCGGTCACGATCGCATCGGTGAGCCGCTTCTCGACGAGCTCGGCCCTGCCGGTGCCGTCGAGGGGGGCGAAGACGACGGCGCGGGCGGCGTCGACTCTTCCCGTCGCGTGCGGCATCAGGCTCCCGTGTGGACGGCGGAAGAACTCGTCCTCCGCAACTGTGACCCGACCGTAACACGGCCACTCCTCTTTTGACATATGGATCCATATGATTTAGTTGCATCGACATCGAGGGAGACGTCAATGACCGCGCAGCAGCCCGCCATCCGGCTGACCGGCCTCACGAAGGAGTTCGGGGCCGTCACCGCCGTCGACCACGTCGACCTCGAGATCGCCGCCGGCGAGTTCTTCTCGATGCTGGGGCCCTCGGGATCGGGCAAGACCACCGTGCTGCGGCTGATCGCCGGCTTCGAGCAGCCGACCGACGGCACGATCCAGCTGTTCGGACAGGACGTCACGAAGAAGGCGCCCTTCGACCGCGACGTGAACACCGTCTTCCAGGACTACGCGCTGTTCCCGCACATGACGGTTCTCGACAACGTCGCCTACGGGCTCCGCGTCCGGGGGATGGGGCGTGCGAAGCGCCGCGACCTGGCGATGACGGCGCTCGCCGCGGTGCGCCTCGACCAGCTGGCCGCGCGCAAGCCGTCGCAGCTCTCGGGCGGTCAGCGCCAGCGGGTCGCGCTCGCCCGCGCCACCGTCGTGCAGCCGAAGGTGCTGCTGCTCGACGAACCGCTCGGCGCGCTCGACCTCAAGCTCCGCGAGCAGATGCAGGTCGAGCTCAAGCAGATCCAGCGCGACCTCGGCATCACCTTCATCTTCGTCACGCACGATCAGGAGGAGGCGCTGACGCTCTCCGACCGGATCGCGGTCTTCCACGACGGCCGGATCATCCAGCTCGGCACTCCGCAGGATCTGTACGAGCGTCCGGCGTCGCGCTTCGTGGCGGACTTCGTGGGCACATCCAACCTGTTCGACCACGAGCGGTCCGCGGCCCTCATCGGGCGAGAGGGCGAGCATTCCATCCGCCCCGAGAAGCTCACGCTGGCTTCGTCGGCCGCCTCGGCGCCGGGAGAGCACTCGGCCGAGGGGACCGTGGTCGAGTCGATCTACGTGGGAAGCGGCATCCGTCGCGTCATCGACCTGGATGCCGGCATGCGGGTGACCGTGCTCGAACGCAACGACCGCACCCGCCTGGCGGACGACGATCGCGGAAACCGTGTGCACGTCACGTGGCACGACGAGGACGTCGTCTCCCTGATCCCGCCGGGCACGTGAGACCCGGCCCCGAGACCTGGGCGCCCGAGCCCCGGAACACAGCAGCACAGCACCCGAGAGGAAACACCATGATGCGCACATCACGCGGAGCGCGGTTCGCCGCGACCGCCCTGGCGGTCGGGTCGATCGCCGTCCTGGCCGGCTGCGGCACGTCCAGCGGCAGCAGCTCGCCGACGGAAGCCGTCGACGAGCTCGGAGACTACGAAGACGAAGTCTCGATCATCGCGTGGGCCGGCTATGTCGAGGACGGCAGCAACGACCCCGACTACGACTGGGTCTCGGGGTTCGAGGAGAAGACCGGCTGTCAGGTCACGTCCAAGACGTTCAACACCTCGGACGAGGCCGTCACCCTGATGAAGACCGGCGACTACGACGTCGTCTCGGCCTCGGGCGACGCCTCGCTCCGCCTCGTCGCGGCGGGTGACGTGCAGCCGGTGAACGTGGACCTCATCCCGAGCTACGAGGGCATCTACGACTTCCTCAAGGACCAGCCGTGGAACACCGTCGACGGCGAGCACTACGGCGTGCCCCACGGCTACGGCGCCAACCTGCTCCTGTACAACACGGATGTCGTGACGCCGGCGCCCACCTCGTGGGAGGTCGTCTTCGACGACGCGGCGGACTACTCGGGCAAGATCACGGCGTACGACAACCCGATCTACATCGCGGACGCCGCCGTCTACCTGATGGCCCACCAGCCCGACCTGGGGATCGAGAATCCCTACGCGCTGGACGAGACGCAGTTCCAGGCGGCCGTCGACCTGCTCAAGGAGCAGCGCCAGCATGTCGGCGAGTACTGGTCCGACTACCTGAAGGAGATCCAGGCGTTCGAGACCGGCGACTCCGTCGCGGGCACGACGTGGCAGGTCATCCAGAACGTCCTCGCCGGCGAGGGCGCGGCCACCGACGTCGTGCTGCCCGACGAGGGGGCCACCGGCTGGTCGGACACGTGGATGATCTCCTCCACGACGAAGCACCCGAACTGCTCGTACGCGTGGCTCGACTGGATCGCGAGCCCGGAGGTCAACGGCGTGGCCACCTCGTACTTCGGCGAGGCGCCGTCGAACGACGCGGCCTGCGACTATCGCGAGGACTGCGAGGCGTACCACGCTGGTGACGCCGACTACGCATCGCAGATCTGGTACTGGACGACCCCGATCGCCGAGTGCCTCGACGGTCGCACCGACGTCGAGTGCATGGATTACTCGGCCTGGACCGAGGCCTGGTCCGAGATCAAGGGCTGATCCCTTCGCAGCACGCCGGGGGTGGACGGATGCCGCCGCCCCCGGCATCGACCGACCCCGAACCCGGAGGCACTCGATGACCGACACCGCGACTGCTCCGCCGCCGGCCCGCACGGTGCCGGCGCCCCGCGTGACGCCCGCGCGACGCTCTTCGGCGTGGCTGAGCGCGCATCCGCGGTTCCGGCTGGCGTTCCTCCTGACGGCACCGCTGTTCTGGCTGGTCGTCGTGTACATCGTGGCGCTCGCCCTGCTGCTGGTGACGGCGTTCTGGCAGGTGGACTCCTTCACCGGCGAGATCATCACAGAGTGGACGCTCGACAACATCGTCACCGTCGTCACCGGCTCGCTCTACCAGACGGTGACCCTGCGCACGGTGGGCATCGCGCTGCTGGTGACCGTGATCGACGTCGTTGTCGCGCTCCCGATCGCGTTCTACATGGCGAAGGTCGCGTCGCCGCGCGCGCAGCGGCTGCTCGTGATCGCGGTGCTGATGCCGCTGTGGGCGAGCTATCTCGTCAAGGCGTACGCCTGGCGAGCCGTGCTGTCGCAGGAGGGGATCCTGGAGTGGATCCTCGCCCCGTTCGGCCTGCACACTCCGGGGTATGGGCTCACCGCGACGGTCATCACGCTGTCGTACCTGTGGCTGCCGTACGTGATCCTGCCCATCTACGCAGGGCTGGAGCGCGTACCGGACTCGCTGCTCGAGGCATCCGCTGATCTCGGGGGCAAGTCCTGGCGCACGCTGGTCTCCGTCGTTCTGCCGCTGGCGTTCCCCGCGATCATCGCGGGCACGATCTTCGCCTTCTCGCTGTCGCTCGGCGACTACATCACCGTCAACATCGTGGGCGGCACCAACCAGATGCTCGGCAACCTCGTCTACACGAACGTCGGGGCGGCGAACAACCTGCCGCTCGCGGCGGCGATCGCGCTCATCCCGATCGTGATCATCTTCGGCTACCTCGCCCTGGTGCGCCGCACCGGCGCCCTGAACAACCTCTAGGAACCCGGCGATGCGACTCTCGCGACTCTCCCGCACGGTACTCGGCGTCGTCACCGTGCTGATCCTGCTGGTCGTCTATCTGCCGCTGTTCGTGGTCCTCGTCAACTCGTTCTCGACGTCGACATCGCTCAGCTGGCCACCACCCGGCTTCACGCTGGAGTGGTGGGGCAAGGCGTTCCAGAGCACGGGCGCACTCGAAGCGGTGGGCACGAGTGTGGTGATCGCGCTGGTCGCGACGGCGATCTCGCTCGTGCTCGGCACCCTCATCTCGCTCGCGCTGCAGCGGTTCGAGTTCTTCGGCCATGACGCGATCTCGCTGCTGATCATCCTTCCGATTGCGCTGCCCGGCATCATCACGGGCATCGCGCTGAACAACTTCTTCCGCACCATCATGGGGGTGCCGCTGTCGATCTGGACGGTGGTGATCGCGCACGCGACCTTCTGCATCGTGACCGTCTTCAACAACGTCATCGCGCGCCTCCGCCGCACCGGGACGAATCTCGAGGAGGCGTCGGCCGACCTCGGGGCCGGCATCTGGACGACGTTCCGCCTCGTGACCTTCCCGCAGCTGCGTTCGGCGCTGCTCGCCGGGGCGCTGCTCGCGTTCGCGCTGAGCTTCGACGAGATCATCGTCACGACGTTCACCGCGGGGTCCGGAGTGACCACGCTGCCGATCTACATCCTCAACAACATGTTCCGCCCGAACCAGGCGCCGGTCGTCTCGGTCATCGCCGTGGTCCTGGTGATCGTGTCGATCGTGCCCATCTACCTCGCGCAGCGGCTGTCGGGATCGGAGCAGACCCGGCGCTGACCCTCGGGCGGGAAGATGTGCGGCGGGCGATCCCCAGATCGCCCGCCGCCAAGGTGAGCCCGCGTCCCCACGCGTGAGTCCCACCCACGGCGACGGCCCGTGTCCCCACACAGGTTGCCGTGCCGATGGTTACTGCAATCTGCAGTATATGGTCGTTCCTGCGTCCGCAGGGCGACCTTCTGTTCCGCGACGCGACCCGACTGCCTACGGGAAGGAGCTCTGTCGTGCCCGAACGCGAACCCTCGATCACGGGATACCTCACGCTGGGTCTGCTGGCCGGGAGCGACTGGTCGGCGTACCAGCTCGCCGAGCAGCTCGGGCGTGGCGTCTCGGAGCTCTGGCCGTCCGCCGACCGCGGCCGGTACGCCGTGCTCAACCGCCTCCATGCCGACGGGTTCGTGGCGACCCGGCAGGAGCACACCGGCAAGCGCGCCCGCACGATCTACTCCATCACGCCGCAAGGGCGTGAGGCGCTCGCAGCGTGGCTGCGCACCCCGGTGCGTCCGCCGACCGTCGAGTTCGAGGGCATGGTGCGGGTGCTGCTCTCCGACCAGGGCTCCCTCGACGACCTCCGCGCGACCCTCGCCCGCACCCGGGAGCAGGCCCTGGAGAACCGCGAGATGTTCGCGCGGTACGCCTCCTTCATCAGCGAGACCGGCGGCACGTTCCCCGAGCGCAGGCATCTGTTCGCGCTCGCCAACACGTTCATGATCGGCCACTACGACCACGTCGTCTCGTGGACCGAGTGGGCCGAGCAGCAGATCGCCGACTGGCCCGACACGGTCGCGCCCGCCCGCACCCACGGCGGACAGGTGCGCGACATGCTGGCGCCGGGCCGTGAGGCGCTCGCCGGCGACCAGCGCACCGACTGGTGACGCGCCGCTCCTACGGTCGCTGCGCGTAGACGATCACGCGGTCGCCCTCGCGGACGAACTGCAGCGTGGTGCCCTCGGCGAACTCCTCGAGCAGGGCCGGCGGCGCCTGCGCCGTGACGGCGATCGTCGTCGACGAGGGGGCCGAACCGGTGGCGCACGATCCGGCCGAGAGGCCGAAGTTGACCGAGTCCGAGTCGTACACCCACAGGCACGTGCTGTTGGTGCCGTTGCCGAAGTCGCGGGCAGAGGCGATCGCGGTGAGGCCGAGGTACTCATCGAACGTCACGCCGTCCGGCGGCCGCGCGCCCCACATCTGCTCCGGCCAGAGCCCATCGGCGTCCTCGCCGAGGACAGCGACCTGCTCTCGACCCGACGGCAGCTGCACAGACGCCACCACAGCGCCGAGAAGCACCGCGAGCAGCAGCGATCCGCCCCACAGGAGCGGGCGGTGTCGCTCCCACCACGGGACCGTCACGCCCGACACCGCGTCCGGCGGTTCGTCCTGCCCGGTCGTCGCAGGCGCGACCACGGTGACCAGAGGGATGTCAGCCTCTGTCGCACCGGCGGCTCGCGCTTCGAGCTCGCGCAGCCGGCTCAGCGCCTGCGGATCGTCGTCGATGTCGGCATCGGGTCCGTAGGCGCGCAGCCGCAGCGCCTGCAGCTCGCCCGCGGCGTCGTCGGTCAGGTCGTCGGACATCGGCGACATCATCGTCGATCGCGGCGTCCGGAAGCCGAACGGACGGGTGTCCGATCGGTGAACACCCTGCGGCGCCCCTCGGAAGTGCGCGCCGGCTCAGTGAGCGGTGCTCACCCCGACGAGATCGTGAACGAGCACGGCCGCCGCCCGGGCACCCTGGCCCGCGGCGACGATGAGCTGCTGCGGACCCGGGGACGCGGCATCCCCCGCCGCATACAGCCCGGGCACCGACGTGCGTCCGGAGCGATCGGTCACCAGGTTGCCGGACCCGTCGCGCTCGAGGTCGATTCCTCCCACGAAGTCGAGCGCCGGGTGCCACTGCGGGCGAACGAACCCGCCGTCGATCTCGACGCGCGCGCCGTCGGCGAGGCGTACGGCCGTCACCGTGCCGCGGTCGCCTTCGAGGTCGTCGATCACCCGTCGTTCGACGACGATCCCGGATGCTGCGAGCTCGGCCTCTTCGACCGTGTCCACGGCATCGGTGCCATTGGTGAAGACCGTGAGCCGGTCGGTCCAGCGGGCGATGAGCCGGGCCCGCGCGGCGAGGTCGCGGGTCTCGCCGATGAGGGCGAGCGGCCGGTCCTGGAGTTCCCATGCGTCGCATGCGGCGCAGCTGAAGAGGGTCATTCCGTAGAAGGCGCGCAGGCTGGGAATGGCCGGGAGCGTCTCGCGCAGCCCTGTCGCGACGAGCACGGAGCGCGCGGCGACCGCGGGCGGGATACCGGCGCCCCTGCCCTGGAGCGCCGCGAGGAAGCGGAGTCCCTCGCCGCAGTCCCGCTCCTGCAGCGCGGTCACGACGGTGCGGTCGAACACCTGCACATCGGGGTAGGCGGCGAGCTCGGCGCGTGCGAGCTTGCGCAGCTCGAGCGGCGGAACCCCGTCGCGCGTGAGGAAGCCGTGCGAACGCAGGGTCGCGGCGTTGCGCGGACGACCGGCGTCGACGAGGACGACGGACGCGCGGGCGCGTCCGAGGTTGAGCGCGGCCGACAGCCCGGCGGGGCCGCCGCCGACGATGACGACGTCGACCTCGGTCGAGGGCGCGGCGGGGCGGGCGTCGCGGTCGGGGCGAGCGCTTTCAGTCATGGCCGTCTCCTTGGGGAGGAAGCGCCGCGATGACGGGGTGGTCCTTCGCGATGACGCCGGTCTTGGCCGCACCGCCGGGCGACCCGATGTCGTCGAAGAACTCGACGTTCGCGGTGTAGTAGTCCTGCCATTCCTCCGGCAGGTCGTCCTCGTAGTAGATCGCCTCGACCGGGCACACCGGCTCGCAGGCGCCGCAGTCCACGCACTCGTCGGGGTGGATGTACAGCGACCGCTCACCCTCGTAGATGCAGTCCACCGGGCACTCGTCGATGCAGGCGCGGTCCTTCACATCGACGCACGGCAGGGCGATCACGTAGGTCACGGGACGAGCGCTCCTCGCGAGATCGCGACCTGCTCGTCGCGGGGCACGACCTTGACACGCTCGCGCGTGTGAAGGTGGTTCGCACCCAGCTCGCGCTCGTGCGCGTCGAGGGCCAGCCAGCCGTCCCATGTCGTGTAGGCGACCTCGCGCTCCTCGAGCACGTCGAGCACGTCTGCGTCCACGGTCGGGGCCGACAGGCGTCCATCCCGGACGTCCGAGACGAGGTGCGCGATGGTCTCCATCGCGTCGGACTTCGTGTGGCCGATGAGGCCGACAGGCCCGCGCTTGATCCAGCCCGTGGCGTAGAGCCCGGCGATCACGGGAGCCTCCGTGTCACCCGTCACAGCAGCATCCTTCACGCGTCCCTCGACGTTCGAGACGACGCCGGCCTTCTCGTCGAACGGCGCGTCGATGACCGGAGTGCCGTAGTACCCGACGGCCCGGTAGACCTGCTGCACCGCGATCTCGCGGAACTCGCCGGTACCGCGCACCGCGCTGCCCTCGCCGGTGGGCTCGGTGCGCTCGAAGCGGACGGCTTCGACCCTGCCGTGGCCGAGCACCTCGACGGGCGAGTGGTAGAAGTGCAGGTGCAGGCGGCGGCTGGCCCCGGTCGACTCGCGTGTGCGCCAGCTCTGCAGGATGCGGAGCATGACCTTCAGCTGGTTGTTCGCCGGCACGATGCCCTCGAGGTGGGCGAAGTCCTCGTCGTGCACGACGATGTCGACGTTCGGCACCTCGCCGAGCTCGCGCAGCTCGATGGGCGTGAACTTGATGTCGGCGGGGCCGCGGCGGCCGAACACGTGCACGTCGGTGACGGCCGAGGCTTCGAGTCCGGCGAGCACGTTGTCGGCGATCTCGGTCGAGCGGAGGTCCACGGCGTGCTTGGCGAGCATACGGGCGACGTCGAGTGCGACGTTGCCGTTGCCGATGACCGCGACCTCGCGCTGGTCGAGCGTCCACTCGGTGGGCACGTCCGGGTGGCCGTCGAACCACGCCACGAAGTCGGCCGCGCCGTAGGAGCCCTCGAGATCGATGCCGGGGATGTCGAGCGCGGCGTCGCGGATCGCGCCGGTGGCGAGGATCACGGCGTCGTAGCGCTCCTGCAGCTCGTCGATCGAGATGTCACGGCCGACCTCGACGTTGCCGATGAAGCGCGTGGTGCCGGCATCCAGCATCTCGTGCAGCGAGTTGACGATGCCCTTGATTCGGGGGTGGTCGGGCGCGACGCCGTAGCGGATCAGTCCGTAGGGTGCCGGGAGCGACTCGAACAGGTCGATGGCGACGGTTCCGCCCGCCTCGACGACCGAGTTGGTGAGGATGTTGCCCGCGTAGATGCCGGCGGGACCGGCGCCGACGATCGCGACGCGGAGGTTCTGGAGGCTCGAGGAAGTCACTGCGTGGGGGCCTTTCGGAGGCGCTCGGGTGCGAGCGGGTCGTACTGGGAGAGATCGAGGGTCGCGAGCTCGGCGGGCGCGTAGGGGCTGAGCCGGACGACGTCGCCGACGACCACGACGGCGGGGGAACGGATGCCTCGTTCCGCGGCCTGGTGCGCGATGGTCGCGAGCGTGCCCACGGTGACCCGCTGGCGTGGCCCGTAGCCGTCCTCCACGACGGCGACGGGGCAGTCCGCACCGCGGTGACCGCGGGCCAGTGTGATCGCGGAGTTCGCCAGTGTGCCGATGCCCATGAGCAGCACGACCGTGTGGTCGCGGCCGCCGCCGAGGGCTTCGATCTGGTCGTGGGCGGTGGCGACGGTGAAGGCCGTCGCGACGCCGCGATGGGTCAGGGGGATGCCGGCGATCGCGGGCACCGAGATGGCGCTGGTGATGCCGGGCACCACCTCGACGGGCACGCCGGCCTCCTGGCAGGCGTGGAGCTCCTCGCCGCCGCGGCCGAAGACGTACGGGTCGCCGCCCTTGAGGCGGACGACGGTCTTGCCCTCCTGGCCGAGGTGCACGAGCAGCGCGTTGATGGCGTCCTGCGGCACGGCGTGGTGGCCGGGGCGCTTGCCCACGTCGACCACCTCGGCGCGCAGCTCGATCCCGTCGGCCTCCAGACCGTCGAGCACCGCGCGCGCGCCGAGCCGATCGGCGACGATGACGTCCGCCGCCTCGAGGGCGCGGAGGCCCTTCACGGTGAGCAGGCCAGCATCGCCCGGTCCGGCTCCGACGAGCCAGACCTTGCCGACCGCGGTCATCGCGAACCTCCCGAGATGAGCAGGCCCCGGCGCTTCAGCATCCGTCGCTCCAGCGGTCCGAAGAAGACGAGCTCGATGAGGATGCCGATGGCGAGGATGAGGATGATCGTCGCCAGCACGCCGGCGAGGTCCGCCAGCTCGCGCGACTGCTGCAGCATCGAGCCGAGGCCGAAGCCGATCGAGCCGCCGGTCGCGATGATCTCCGCTGCCATGAGCGAGCGCCACGAGAAGGCCCAGCCCTGCTTCAGGCCCGCGAGGTATCCCGGCAGTGCGGCGGGGAGGATCACCGACGTGGCCAGCTGCCACCGTGAGGCGCCCAGTACCGTGCCGACGCGGCGGAGCTGCGGCGGCACTTGGTCGATGCCGGCGATAAGGCCGTTGACGATCGACGGGATGGCGCCCATGAGGATGACGAAGTAGACGGTGGCGTCCGACAGGCCGAACCAGATGATGGCGGCAGGCACCCACGCGACGGACGGGAGGACCTGCAGACCCGAGATGATCGGCCCCACGGCGCGCCGGATCGGGCGCACCTCTGCCAGCAGCAGGCCGAGGGGCGTTCCGACGACGATCGCGATGAGAAAGCCGACGACGCCGCGCTCGAGGCTCGTCGCGACGGCCTCCTGCAGGCGGCCGGTCTCCCACGCGAGGCCGAGCGCGTTCCAGACATCGGCGGGGCTGGGCACCTTGTCGGGCCGAGGCTCAGCGATCACGACGTACAGCTGCCACGCCACGATCAGGAGGATCACGAAGACCACGGGAGGCACGACGCTCTGGGCGAAGCGGCGCCAGCGGCTGGGACCGCGCTCGGCGTCGGTCTGCAGCCGGTCGAGCCCCGTCGAGAGGCTGCGGAGGTCGTCGGGCAGCACCGATTTCGCGTCGATCGTGTCGCGAGCGATGGTCGCGGTGGTGTCATGCGGCATTTCGGCGGATCTCCTTGCGCAGCTGCTCGGTGATCTCCACCGAGAGGGCGGCGACCTCGGGGGACTCGATACGACGGCCCGTGGTCTTCGCGATCTGCCACTGCTGCACGATGCGACCCGGGCGACTGCCCATCAGCACCACGCGCTGACCGAGGCGGGCGGCCTCGCGGACGTTGTGGGTCACGAACACGATGGTGCGTCCGGTGGCACGCCACACGCGCTCGAGCTCCTCGTGGAGGAGGTCGCGGGTGATGGCGTCGAGCGCTGCGAACGGCTCGTCCATCAGGAGGACGGGCCTGTCCTGAGCGAGCGCGCGGGCGAGGGCGACGCGCTGCCGCATGCCGCCCGAGAGTTCGTGAGGACGCTTCTCCGCGGCATCCGCCAGATTCACGGCATCCAGCAGTGACAGCGCTTTCTCGCGACGCTCCCCCCGCGGGACGCCGCGCAGACGCAGGGCGAGCTCGACGTTGCGGCGGGCCGTGAGCCACGGCATGAGTGCCGACTCCTGGAACATCACCGCCGAGCCCTCGTCGGGAGTCTCGATGCGGCCCGCGGTGGGCCGGTCGAGGCCCGCGATGAGGTTGAGCAGAGTCGACTTGCCACATCCCGACGCGCCCAGGAGGCACACGAATTCGCCCGGCGCGATGTCGAGCGACACGTCCTCGAGCACGACCGGCCCAGCGCCGAAGCGCTTGGAGACGCCGTCGACGCGCACCGCGGGTGGGGGTGCGGGCGCCGCGACGGGCACCGGCGTCACGCTGTCGAAGCTCGGCGCGAGCGGCTTGGTCGTGCCCGCCGGAGCGGGCGCGCCCGCCTCCGGGCCCGCGTGTGCGGACCCGGAGGCGGAGGCGGGAGCGGTGCTCATGTTCAGTCCTCGCCGAGTCCTGCCGCCGAGATGGGCTCTTGGCCCTCGGCTTCGAGCTGTGTGTTGAGCAGGCGCAGATCGAACAGGCCCTCGATCGAGCCGTCCTTCTGCGTGCCTGCCTGGATGCCGTTGTCGACGAGCGTCTCGAACGTGTCGGCGTGCGGGTCGACCGAGAACGTCACGTGATCGAGCGCGCGCTGGATGACGGCGTCCGCGAGCGGCTTGCCGGTCTCCTTCTCGATCGCGTCGTTGATCACGGCCGGTGCCTGGTCGGCGTTGTCGGCGATCCACTGCACGGCGGCCTCGTGGCCCTTCAGCAGGTCGGCGACGACATCCGGGTGCTCGTCGAGGAACTCCTTGCGCACCAGCAGCACGGTGGTGGGGAACTCGCCGTCCTCCCAGAGGTCGGCCTCGTCCTGCAGCACCTGCGCGCCCGCGTCGATGACCAGCCGCGACACCCACGGCTCGGGCAGCCACGCGCCGTCGAGCTGACCGTCCTGGAACAGCGTCAGCGTCTGCGCGTTCTCGGTCGGCGTGATCTGCACGTCGCCGCCACCCGACGTGTCGGTCTCGAAGCCCTGGTCCGCCAGCCACACCCGGGCCGCGACGTCCTGCGTGTTGCCCAGCTGCGGTGTCGCGATCGTGGTGCCCTCCAGGTCGGCGGGGTCGTCGATGCCGTCACGCACCACCAGCGCCGCACCGCCCGTGGCGGCACCGGCGATGATCCGCGCGGACTCGCCACCGGACTGGATGAAGGTGTTGATCGACGGGTTCGGGCCGATGTAGGTCGCGTCGATCGCGCCGGCGGTGAGCGCCTCGATCGCGGCGGGGCCGGCGTTGAAGACCTGCGTCGTGATGGTGACGTCGTCGCCGACGGCGTCCTGGAAGAGGCCCTCCTCCAGCCCCACCAGCGCGGGCGCATGCGTCACGTTGGCGAAGTAGCCCAGCCGCAGCTCGTCGACCGACGGCCCGGCGTCACCGGCCGAGGTCTCGCTCGGCGATGCCGCGGCGGAGGCGCAGCCGGCCATCATCGCCGCCACGAGTCCCAGGGTTGTGAGTGCTGTCGCAGTGCGGATTTTGTTCACGGTGTCGCCTCCTTAGATTCGGTGTTGCTCAGTGGTGGGGTTGTGCGCGACGGATCAGTCGCGCACGATGCCGGCGGCGAGCGTTGCGCCGTCGGACGGATGGATCACGAGGAACGAGCCCCCGTGGCGGCTGGCGGCGTACGGCTCGAGCGGCAGGTCGGCCGCCAGCCGCAGCCGCACGCGGCCGATGTCATTGGTCTCGAGCGTCTGCGCCGGCTCGTGCGTGAGCGCGTCGAGGTCGTAGCGCGACTCGATCTGCGCGACGATGGCCTGCACGGTCGCGGTGCCGTGCTTGACGAGGACACGGATGCCGGGGGTCAGCGCCCGCGCGTCGAGCTGGAACAGTTCGGCATCGAACTCGCGGCGACCCGTCGGAAGCGTGCCGGCGGCGACGACGAGCGCGCCCCGCGCGGTGTCGATGTCGCGGTCGAACTCGAGCGAGACGGACTGCGGAGCCGTGGCCTCCTCGACCTCGGCGCCCGCGGCACGGATGCCGGTGACCGTTGTCGCCGAGCCTCCCGGGAAGATCTCGACCCGGTCACCCACGCGCACCACACCGCTCGAGATGCGGCCGGCGACGGCGCGGTAGTCGCGCAGGCGCTCGGCCTCCGCCGGGTCGATGCCCGGGGCGAGGCCGCCCTGCGGGCGGAGCACGAGCTGGACCGGCAGACGCAGCGGCTCGAGCTCGCGCTCGGCGTCATCGGCGGCCGGCAGCGTCTCGAGCAGCTCGAGGAGCGCCGGACCGTCGTACCAGGGCGTGCGCTCGGAGCGGTCGACGATGTTGTCGCCCTCGAGGGCCGACACCGGGATGACGTGCAGGTCCTCGATGCCGAGCTCGGTCGCCACGGCCTCGGCCTGGGCGGCGACCTCGGTGAACGTCTCCTGCGAGAAGCCGACCAGGTCGATCTTGTTGACGGCCACGATCACGTGAGGCACCCGCAGCAGCGCCACCACGGCGAGGTGCCGCTTCGTCTGCTCGAGCACGCCCTTGCGTCCGTCGACGAGCACGATCACGGCGTCGGCCGTCGTCGCGCCGGTGACCATGTTGCGGGTGTACTGCACGTGCCCGGGGCAGTCGGCGAGGATGAACGATCGGGTGCCCGTGGAGAAGTAGCGGTACGCGACGTCGATCGTGATTCCCTGCTCGCGCTCGGCGCGCAGGCCGTCGGTGAGCAGGGCGAAGTCGAAAGCGCCATGCGCGAAGCCGCGGTCGGCCGACGTGCGGGCGACCTGCTCCAGCTGGTCGGCGAGGATCGCCTTCGAGTCGTGCAGCAGGCGGCCGACGAGCGTCGACTTGCCGTCGTCGACCGAGCCCGCCGTGGCGAATCGGAACAGCGTGGGCTGGGCGGTGAGAGTCGCGGTCATCAGAAGTACCCGTCCTTCTTGCGGTCCTCCATGGCCGCCTCGCTGAGACGGTCGTCGGCGCGCGTCGCACCGCGTTCGGTGATGGTGGAGACGGCGACCTCGGCGACGATCGCGGCGAGGTCCGCGGCATCCGATTCCACTGCTCCGGTGCAGCTCATGTCGCCGACCGTGCGGTAGCGCACCGTACGGCGTTCGACCGTCTCGCTCTCGCGCGGCGGCGAGAACGGGCCGACGGGTCGCCACATGCCGTCGCGGGCGTACACGTCGCGCTCGTGCGCGAAGTACAGCGGCGGCAGCGCGATGCCCTCGCGCTCGATGTAGCGCCAGACGTCCAGCTCGGTCCAGTTCGAGATCGGGAACGCGCGCACGTGCTGGCCGGGGGTGTGGCGGCCGTTGTACAGGCTCCAGAGCTCGGGGCGCTGGTTGCGCGGGTCCCACTGGCCGAACTCGTCGCGCAGCGAGATGATGCGCTCCTTGGCTCGCGCCTTGTCCTCGTCGCGACGCGCTCCGCCGAAGACGGCGTCGTGGCGGCCGGCGGCGATCGCGTCCAGCAGCGGCAGCGTCTGCAGCGGGTTGCGGGTGCCGTCGGCACGCTCCTGCAGGCGGCCGTCGTCGATGTAGTCCTGCACCTTCGCGACTTCGAGACGGATGCCGAGTCGCTCGACGGTCTCGTCGCGGAAGGCGATGACCTCGGGGAAGTTGTGGCCGGTGTCGACGTGCAGCACCGGGAACGGCACCTTGCCGGGCGCGAACGCCTTGGTGGCGAGGTGGAGCACGACGACGGAGTCCTTGCCGCCGGAGAACAGCAGCACGGGACGCTCGAACTCGGCGACGACCTCGCGGATGACGTGGATGGCCTCGGCCTCGAGCAGGTCGAGGGTGCTCAGCGTGGTGGGGGCGGCGATCGTTCCGGTCATTCGTGGAGCCCGCATTCGGTCTTCGAGAGTCCGGCCCAGCGGCCGGACCGGGGGTCTTCGCCGGGCGCGACCGGCTTCGTGCACGGCTCGCAGCCGATCGAGGGGTAGCCGAACCCGACGAGCAGGTTCACCGGCGCCTTGTGCGCGGCCGCGTAGGCGAGGACGTCGTCGAAGCTCCACGCCGCGACCGGGTTCACCTTGACGAGCCCGTTGCGCTCGTCCCACGTCACCAGGGGCGTGTTCGTCCGGGTGGGCGCCTCGTCGCGGCGCACGCCGGTGAACCACACCTCGTAACCGCTCAGCGCGTCCTGCAGGGGTGCGACCTTGCGGCGCGCGCAGCACAGGCCGGGGTCGCGCTCGAACAGCTTCGCGCCGAACTCGGCGTCCTGCTCGGCGACGGTCTGGTCGGGGGTGATGTCGATGATCCGCACGTCGAGCGCGCGCTGCACCTCATCGCGCGTCGCGTACGTCTCCGTGAAGTGGTAGCCGGTGTCGAGGAAGAGCACGTCGACGCCGGGCAGCTGCTCCGCCACGAGGTGGGGGAGGGCGGCGTCGGCCATCGAGCAGGCGACGGCGGCAGCATCCGTCCCGAAATTGCGCGCGACCCACGCGACCACTTCGGCAGCGGATGCCTCGTGATCGGTGAGGCTGCCCAGTTCGAGGTTGCCCTGCTCGGCGAGGGCCTTCAGCTCTTCGCGAGTGCGCTTCACCGCGACGCGGGGCGCGAGGGAGACGGTCACTGGAGGGCCTCCTCGTCGGCGCGGTGCGCCCACTGGGCGAACGTCTCGTCGGCCTCGGCGTCGCGCTCGGCGAGGAACCGCTTGACGACGCGCTCGGTGTAGTCGGCGATGCCGTCGGCGGCGACCTTCAGCCCGCGCACGGTGCGGCCGAGGCCGGCGTCGTCGCGGTCGGCGTTGACGAGCCCGCCGCCCAGGTGCACCTGATAGCCGGGCACCTGCTCGCCGTCGATCGTGACGAGCTGGCCCTTGAGGCCGATGTCGGCGGTCTGGATGCGCGCACAGGAGTTGGGGCAGCCGTTGACGTGGAGGGAGATCGGATGCGGCAGCTCGAACTGCTCGAGACGCTTCTCGAGATCGAGCACCGCGGCCGTCGCGTACGCCTTGGTCTCGACGATCGCGAGCTTGCAGAACTCGATGCCGGTGCAGGCGATCGTGCCGCGGCGGATGAGGCTCGGGCGGGCCGACAGGCCGAGCTCGTCGAGGCCCGCGATGAACGGCTCGACGTTCTCCTCGGGGATGTCGAGGAACACGAGCTTCTGGTGGGGCGTCGTGCGCAGGCGCGTCGAGCCGTGCGCCTCGAGGAGGTCGGCGAGCTTCGCCAGGGTCGGGCCCGAGACGCGGCCGACGATCGGCGTCGCGCCGATGTAGGAGAGGCCGTCCTTCTGCTTGTGCACGCCGACGTGGTCGCCCTGCGTCAGCGGCTTGGGAGCGGCCGGGCCGTCGGGCAGCGAGTAGCCGAGGTACTCGTCCTGCAGCACCTGCCGGAACTTCTCGGCGCCCCACTCGGCGAGCAGGAACTTCAGGCGCGCCTTGTTGCGCAGACGCCGGTAGCCGTAGTCGCGGAAGATCTGCGCGACGCCGTGCCAGGCCTCCGCCACCCGTTCCGGCGAGACGAAGACGCCCAGGCGCTCCGCGAGGCGCGGGGTGGTCGAGAGACCGCCGCCGACCCAGAGGTCGTAGCCGATGCCCAGCTCCGGGTGCTCGACGGCGACGAACGCGACGTCGTTGATCTCATGCACGACGTCCTGGCTCGGGTGGCCGGTGATCGCCGACTTGAACTTGCGCGGCAGGTTCGCGAGCGACTCGTCGCCGATGAAGCGCGACGTGATCTCGTCGATCTGCGGCGTCGGGTCGATGAGCTCGTCGGCCGAGATGCCGGCGACGGGCGAGCCCAGGATGACGCGGGGCACGTCGCCGCACGCCTCGGTGGTGCCGAGGCCGACCGCCTCGAGCCGGCGCCAGATCTCGGGCACGTCCTCGACGCGGACCCAGTGCAGCTGCACGTTCTGGCGGTCGGTGAGGTCGGCGGTGCCGCGGGCGAAGTCGATGGAGATGCCGGCGATGACGCGCAGCTGCTCGGTGGTGAGCTGGCCGCCGTCGATGCGCACGCGCATCATGAAGTACTCGTCCTCGAGCTCTTCGGGGGAGAGCGTCGCGGTGCGGCCGCCGTCGATGCCGGGCTTGCGCTGCGTGTAGAGGCCCCACACCCGGAAGCGGCCGTGAAGGTCGGTCGGGTCGATCGATGCGAACCCGCCCTTCGAGTAGATGTTCTCGATGCGCTCGCGCACGCTCAGGCCGTTGTCGACCTGCTTCCACTCCTCGTTGCCGTTGAGCGGGGCGGTGCCGTCGACCTTCCACTGGCCGTTCGGCTTCGACGACGGGCGCGGCGGGCGCACGGCCGCGCGCGGGCGGTCGTCGGCTGCGCGCGCTTCGGTGTCGCTGATGGTCACGGGGGCCTCCGGGGTGAATCCCGGGGCGTCCCCCGGGCGGGACCCTATCGAGTCCATTGCCTGAGGCTAGAAGCGGGGGCCTGTCAGACCTATCCGAACGTCAAGTGACGTTAACCGACGTAACGGTGCGTCACACAGTTGCGGCTGCGGGCCTTTGTGGACTCGGTCCGACTACTTCGCGGCTTCGTTGTAGCGATCGATCACGATGTCGACGAGGGAGGCCGGGGGCTCGTCATCGCCGAGAAGCGGCGACGCGACCCGGGCGCCGGGTGCCAGCCGCACGGCGAGGTCGTGGAAGTAGCCCGGCGCGAGGAGGTAGTCGGCCACGACCACGCGGTCGGCGCCCGTCTTGGCTTCCGCGACGGCGACGTCGACGCGAGGGTCGGCGGCGGCGAGGAAGCCGACCGTGACCTCGCGGTCGAGCCGGGCGCTCAGCATCCGTCCGATCTCTCGGCAGTCCTCGTTCGCACGGTCATCGGTCGAGCCGGCCACCGCGAGCACGACGGCGTCGTCGGGGCCGACGGGGCCCAGGCGTGCGAGGAGCGCGTCGACGAGGCGCGGGTCGGGGCCGAGCGCCGGAGCGATGACGACGCCGTCGCGCCCCGCGGACTGCTCGATGAGGTCGACCCGCACGTGGTAGCCCGCCGAAAGGAGCAGCGGCACGATCACGACGGGGGTGCCCTCCGGGATCGCGTCGAGGGATGCCGCGACATCGGGCTGCTGCACGTCCACATGCCCGAGCCGCACCGTCACGTCGGGCAGCCGCCGCGCGACCGCGTCGACCAGCGCCGCGACCGCCGCCTGACCCGCCGGCGACGACGTGCCGTGCGAGATGGCGAGGAGTGCGGGGGCGGTGCTCACGGGCCCATTGTGCCCCGCGCGTGTGACGCGCGTGTGACGGCGTCTCCTCCCCCCGCCCCCCCGCCCCCCGGTGCGATGTCCGGACTTCGCAGGATCTCAGGCTGGGTCGCCCGCGAAATCCGGACCGCGGGACACACGCCGAAGGGTGGGCCCTGCGCGAGCGGGGACCACCCTTCGGAGGGACGGATGCTGCGGCTCAGGCCGCGCCGGTCTCCCGGCCGCGGGCGAACCCGGCGTCGAAGCCGCGTTCGTACGCCTGCTGGGTGCGCCGTCCGCCGCGCCCGTGGTTGCCGTGGTGGCCGTGGCCATGACCGCCGTGGCCGTGGCTCTCGTGGTCGTGGTGGCTGTGGCCGGCATGCGGGTGGTGGCCGTGGCAGCCCTCATCGCCGTAGCCGCGCATGGGCTCGTCGAAGCGCTCGGCGGGGTGGCCGGGGCGCCCGGGAGCGAATCCGCGATGGCGGTTGCGGCCGTAGCCGTCGTGGACGTCGGGATCGAACGGACGCGGCCGCCCGCCGAATCCAGGGCCGAAGCCTCCGAAGCCCGGGCCGAAGCCGCTGAAGCCCGGACCGAAGCCCGGACGGAAGCCGGGGCCGAACCCGGGGCGTCCGAAACCGCCGAAACCGCGATCGCGGCCGGTGGCGTTCTCGTCCCACCCGAGCTCACGGGCGATGGCCTCGAGTGAGGCGGTCAGGGCCGCGTAGGCCTCGTCGTCGCCGACGGCGGCGACCACACGGGCGCGGAGGCTGTCGACGATCGCGCCGATGCGCTCCTTCTCGGAGCGGCCGAGCTCGGTCAGGACCCACGTTCCGTCGCCCTGCTCCTCGGCCCAGCCGCGCTCCTCGAGGTCGCGCAGGCGCTTGCCCTTGCGGGCGAGACGCTCGCGCAACTCGGGGGCGTCGATGTCGCCGGACAGCACGTTGAGCGCCATCCAGTCCCGCCGCGTGATGCCCTCGGCCTCGAGCGCCGTCGCGAACTCGCGTGTCAGCAGGCCGTCGACCGCACGCAGCCAATAGCCGAGCGGACGCGTGCCGGCGGGGATGTCGTTCTCTTCGTTGTCATTGATGTCGTTCATGGGGGAAGTCCTTTCGGGGGCGGCTCGAAGGGCCGCCGAGTGATACATGTCGAAGTGCATGTACATGCAGTGTGACATGCATTCCAGATACATGTCAAGTCGCATGTAAATTGGATGCATGCCGTCCACTCCCGACGACCCGTCCGACGCGATCGCCGCCGCCCTCGCCCGCCTCCGCGGACGACGAGGCCCCCGTCCGCCGTGGATGGAGGGCGTCGGTCCGCACTCCACGGGCCCGCACGCGCACGGGCCCGCCGGACCGCACGGTCACAGCGGCGATGGCGGGGAGCACGTCCACGCCGACGGCACGATGCACGGCTTCGGCGGTCGCGGTCCGTGGGGTCGCGGGGGACCGGGCCCCGGCTTCGGCGCACCGCCGTGGGCCGGAGGAGGCGGCCGCTTCGGCGGCCCCGCGCGCATGAGGCTGCTCGAGGCGCTGGCCGCAGCATCCCATCCGCTCTCGGTCGGGGAGATCGCCGACGCGGTGGGCGTCGATCAGCCCCGGGCGTCGCGGCTCGTGCAGCAGTCCGTCGAGCTCGACCTGGTGCGGCGCGAGGCGGACCCCGACGACGCCCGCCGCACGCGGGTCGCGCTGACGGATGCCGGAACCCGTCTGGTGCGCGGATTCCGCGGTGAGCGGCGCGAGGCGATCGACTCGGCGCTCGCCGCCTTCACCGACGAGGAGCGCGCGGAGCTCGCCCGCCTGCTGACGAAGCTCGCCGACTCCTGGCCCGGCGCCTGACCGCCGGACTCACCCCACGACGGCTGCACTTTCCTGCGAGTGCTGCGTCGCACGACGCCGCACTCGCAGGAAACTGCAGCACAAGACGTAGGAGCGTCCCCGGCTCGCTCGACGACCCGATTCCGAACGGGTCAGAAGCTGGTGACGAGGTCGCCGAGCACTGCCTCGAGCTTCGACGGGTCGGTCGCGTCGTAGTAGTGGGCGCCGGTCGCGCTCGAGATGGACTGCAGCGTCGCCACGTCGGCGTCGGCGCCGTAGGCCAGCGTGAAGATGAGCACCGGCGTGGCGTGGTGCATGTCCTTCAGGTTCGCGAGCATCTGGTCGGCGCCGATCGTCGGCGCGTTCGGGGCATCGTTCTCGCCGTCCGAGAGCAGCACGATGGCGTTGATGTGGTCGCTCGACCACGACGCCGCCTGCTGCGCCGCGAAGGTGTCGACGGCCTGATAGAGCGGAGTGTCGCCCATCGAGGTGAGGCCGCCCAGCGCGCCGAGGAAGCCGTCGCGCGACGAGCCGATGTCGGCGACCGGAGACACGAGCCCGGGCACCACGGCCCCGTCGGGCGCCTGGGCGAACGCCGCGAGCCCGACGTCGTCACCGCTCGTGAAGTGGCCGAGGGCCGCCTCGATCGCCTTGCGGGCCTGGGAGAGCTTGGTGTCGCTCGCAGAGATGGGCTCGTCCATCGATCCCGACACGTCGAGCAGGAAGAGCACGTTCGCGCGCTTGCGGACCTCGGGGAAGGCCGCCTGGACGGCGGTGACGACGTCGGCGCTGGGGAAGGTGAGGGTGCCGCCCTGGTCGCCGTCGAGCTGCCCGACCTGCTGGACGCCCTCGTCGAGGTCGCGGTTGAGGTCGCGGTAGCCCGCGGCGCGGACGGTCGCCTGACCCTGCGCGGTGTGCGTGAAGCGGATGAAGTCCGCCGCCGCCTCCGACTCGACGGGATCGATCCACTCACCCGTGAGGCGCATGACCGGGTTGTCGGCCGAGTAGTAGCCGTCGGCCGGGTAGATCGGCACGAGCTGCTCCGACGGGGGGTCGGCCTGCGTGCGCGTGATGCCGTCGCGGCTCGTGATGCCGCGGTTGTAGTCCCACACCGACTTCTCGTCGACGATGACCGCCGAGAGGAAGTCGGCAGTGGAACCGGATGCCTCGGCCTGGCGTGCGTGCCAGAGGAAGTGCTCGGGCGTGGCCATGTAGTGGCTCGTCGCCAGCTCGTTCTCATGCACCTCCGCCTGCACGGCGGGGTCCTGGACCTGGGCGACGGTGAAGTCCCTCATCGATCCGGCGGCGGTGCCGTACGACGCGAACATCGCGGCCTCACCGCTCGTGGCGACGAGCGGGCTCGTCTTGCCCAGCTTGAACGCGCCCCACTCGGGGTGGCCGAGGCCGCCCCAGAGGTCGGGGTCGCCCGCCGACGTGAAGATCTCGGCCCAGGTCGGGGCCTCAGCATCCCATCCGATCGCGGAAGCGAGGTTCTCGGGCATGGCGAGCACGATGTCGGAGACCGCGACACTCGTGCCTTCGGCGCGGAGGTTGGTGGCGCCGTCTGCCTGCGCGACGTCGACCCAGGTCGACGAGTCGGGCAGCCACACAGTGGGCTTGTGGTCGTCGGCGAGGTTCGGGAAGCCGGTCGCGACCACGGCGGCGGCCACACCCGACTTCTCGCGGCTGGTCGTCACCGTCACGCACGAGCCGGCGACATTGCGCGGCTGGCTGTTGTACGCGGCCGCGAGTCCTTCGACCATCTCGGCGTTCTCGAACGACGACAGCACACTCACCGTCGCGCACGGCTCCGCGCCGGCGGTGGCGGCCGGCTCGTCCTCGGGGAAGATGATCGGCTCGGCGACCGCGGGCGCCTCGGGAGCCGGGCCCGCGGCCGGCTGTTCGGCGCCGGCGAGGTTGGAGACGATCGCGTACGACACCGTGCCGATCGAGCCGAGGAGCGCCACGATGCCGACGATGGTCGTCGCGATGATCGCCTGGCGGCGGCGCTTGCGGCGGCGCTCGCGGCGCTCGTCGATCGCGGAAGGCTTCGCGGGCTGCGACGACGCGGCCCGGGTCGAGAAGGTGGGAGAAGGGGTCGGCGAGACAGCCGAGGGCGTGTGTGTTGTCTTCGGGTCGGAGGTCTGGCCCCTGCGGGGGCCAGGGACGTCCTCGTCGCCGCGCGTTCCATCGCGCATGGGGGCATCCTCAAAGCGGGTGCGGCCGTGAAGCCGGGCGGGGGGTCACCGGCCGGGTAGTCCGGTCAGGGCACAGCCTAGCCCGAGTGCACGTGCGAGACGAGCGGGAGAAGACCGTGAGATCACCGTGAAGCGGTGTTCAGCATGCCGATCAGAACTGCTGTCCACCAGGCAGTTTGCGATACGACGGCACTCCAGACGCACCACAACTTCAACCGGGCCGGCAGCGACGAGAAGCGCACCGTACCAGGCAGCCGGTCGAGTTCGTCGGTCAGCCTCGTCATGGCGACGCCGTTCATCGCGGCCACCAGCACGGCGATCATCTTGATCGCGGTGAGCGGCTGGGAGAGATCGGGCTGGAGGAAGGCGCCGGTCGCGAGCAGGCCCGCGATGCCCAGCCAGGCGAGGGCGGTCACCGGGGGCTCGGTGCGGCGCATGTCGTCGAGCGAGGTGCGGCGCAGCATCCAGAGCAGTCCGCTCATCTCGAGCAGCACCGCGGCCCCGAGTCCCACGATCACCGATGCCAGGTGGCCGAACAGCGCAGGCGCGTGCAGCCACTGATGCGGAACGACCGATGTGCCGATCCACAGCGACAGCAGCCACCCGATCAGCACCCACCAGTAGCCGACCGCGCGGCGGTGGCGCGCGGCGCGCAGGCGCTCGGCGCGCTCAGCGCGCAGGCGCAGGATCGGCGGGGTCGTCACGGTGCCTCTCGGGTTGGGCGAGGTGAGGCACGCGTGCGCGACGACCCCCCGTGCGCATGCTGCCCGAAAGCGAGGGTATCCGATGCGATGGCTGTCGCGACCGTCGGAACCGATCCGCGGCGGTCAGCGGCCGATGTCTTTGGGTCGCAGCTTCACGGGGAGCAGGAGCAGGAGCCCGACGAGCAGCACGATCACGATGCCGAGGATGCCGTAGTGCGTCGCGCCGAACGCCGCGATGAACGTCGCCCACAGCAGCGGCGAAAGGAAGCTCATCACTCGGCCGGTGGTCGCGTAGAGGCCGAAGACCTCGCCCTGCATCCCGGTGGGCGTGACACGTGCGAGCAGCGACCGGCTCGACGCCTGCGCCGGACCGACGGCGGCCGACAGGATGATGCCGCCCACCCAGAACACCGGCTTGCCGCCCTCGCGGAGGAAGAAGACGAAGAGGGCGCTGACGATGAGGATCGTGAGAGCGGTGATGATGACCGCGCGCGCGCCGAAGCGGTCGTCGAGGCGGCCCGCGATGATCGTCGAGACGCCCGCGACGAGGTTGAGGGCGATGCCGAACGCGATCACCTCGGTCGCGCTGAACCCGAACGACACCGCGGCCAGCACGCCGCCGAACGCGAAGACGCCGGCGAGGCCGTCGCGGTAGACCGCGCTCGCGATGAGGAACCAGAAGGTCGGCCGGTGCTCGCGGAAGAGCGCGACGATGTCGTGCACGAGCACGACGTAGCCCTCGAAGAAGCCGACCTTCCGACGGCCGGGGTCGGCCGGCGACTCGGGCACGAGGAAGACGAACGGCAGGGCGAACAGCACGGTCCACACCGCCGCGCCGACCGCGATGAGGCGATAGGCGAGGCCGTCCGACACGTCGAGGCCGAACCAGTCGAAGGTGTTGAGCACGACGACGAGCGCGAGCGCGAGGATGCCGCCGATGTAGCCCATGCCCCAGCCGAGCCCGCTGACGCGGCCGATCGTCTTCGGCGTCGAGACCTGCACGAGCATCGCGTTGTAGTTGACGCCCGCGATCTCGGACGAGACCGACCCGAGGGCGACGAGGATCGCCCCGAGCCAGAAGAACTGCGGCTCGGAGTACACGAAGAAGAGTGCGAACTGCAGGAGCGCCAGCACCGCGGTCGCCCCGACCACCCACCGCTTCTTGGTGCCTGCGGCGTCTGCGCGCTGGCCCAGCACGGGAGCGAGCAGGAGGATCAGGATGCCGGCGGCGAAGGTCACCCAGCCGTACCACTCCGACAGATCGGCGAGGGCGCCGCAGTACGCCGTGCCCGCGTCGGCGGCGCTCGAGCACGCCATGTCGCCGTTCGCGTTCTGCTCGGCGACGTCGGCCGGCAGAAAGGCGTCGGACACGAGGTACAGCGACACGAAGACGAAGGTCAGGATGACGGAGTTGAAGGGCTGCGTCGCCCAGTCCCACAGCGCCCACGCGAACACGCGCCGCCGCGGCACCGGGGTGTCGTCGAGGCCGTCGGTGTTGAGGGCCGCCGTCGACAGCACGTGATCGGCGGGAGCGCCCGGCGTGGGCGCGGCGGGCGGCGAAGGTGTGCCGGACTCGTCGGCCCCGGGCTCAGGAGAGCTCATGTCGGTCACGTTAAGGCCCTTCGGTGAACTGATGCGCAATCAACGTAGCGCTCCGGGGGCGCGGGGTGCTTTGCTTCGTTCATGACAGGGGAAAACGTGCCGGAGGCGAAGTTCAACGGCCGTCTCGCGATCCTCCTCGCGATGGCGATGTTCGTCCTCGTCGTCGACACGTCGATCATGAACGTCTCGATCTCCGCGGTGGTGACCGAGCTCGGCACGACCGCCAGCGGCGTGCAGGGCGCGATCGCTCTGGAGGCCCTGGTCTCGGCGGCCTTCATCCTCATCGGCGGCAAGACCGGCGACCTCATCGGGCGCAAGCTCGCCTACATCCTGGGCCTTCTCGGCTACGCCGTCGGCGCGGTCGCGATGACCTTCGCACAGAGCCTGACCGCCGTCATCATCTTCTGGGCGGTGATCGGCGGGATCGGGGCATCCCTCCTCCTCCCGTCCATGCAGTCGCTCATCCACGGCAACTTCTCCGGTGGCCACCAGAAGCGCGTATACGCGCTGGTCGGCGCGTCGGCCGCGATCGCCGCGGCGGTCGGGCCGCTGCTCGGCGGGTTCATCACGACGTTCTGGTCGTACCGCGTGGCCTTCGCGCTCGAGGCGGTCATCATCGCGATCGTCTTGCTGGGCGCGGGTCTGGTCAAGGACGTCAAGTACACCGGCGACCGGTCGATCGACCTCGTCGGCGCGGGCCTGTCGGTCATCGGCATGGGTGGCGTCGTGCTCGGCATCCTGGTGTGGCAGGAGGGCGGCGGGTACGTCGGGCTCATCATCGGCCTCGGCGCCGTGGCGCTCGGCGGCTTGGCATGGTGGCTCAACACGCGCAAGAAGCGCGGCAAGCCGGTCCTGCTCGACCCGGCGCTGTTCTCGTCGAAGCCGTTCCGCACCGGGGTGAGCGGGCAGCTGCTGCAGCAGATCGCGCTGGGCGGCACGATGATCGTGCTTCCCCTCTATCTGCAGATGGTGCTCGAGTACAACGCGCTGCAGGCGGGCCTGTCGATCGCGCCGCTCTCGCTCAGCATGTTCGTGGTCGCGATCTGGGCCGGCCGCCGGGCGAAGGGGCGCCCCGCCAACCTCATCCTGCTCGGGTTCTCGCTCGCCGCCGTCGGACTGATCGTCATCGTGCCGCTCGTGCCCGTCGCCGAGAGCGGCTGGTACCTCGCGATCCCGCTCGTCGTCGCGGGGGCGGGACTCGGCCTGCTCGTCTCGCAGCTGAACAACTACACGCTGTCGCCGATCTCCGACGAGCGCGTCAGCGAGGCCGCGGGCGTCAACTCGGCCGCGGGCTCCTTCGGCCTGTCGTTCGGCCTCGCGTTCGCCGGCGCCATCATGCTCGCCACCCTGGCGGCGTCGTTCACCACGCTCGCCTACTCGAGCACCGTGCTGAGCTCCGAGCAGCAGCAGCAGGTCGCCACGGTGCTCGAGGAGGACGCGGAGCTCATGTCGAACACCGGTCTCGAGCAGCTCCTCGCCGACGAGCCGCCGGAGGCATCGGCCGAAGTGGTCCGCATCAACACCGAAGCGCGTCATATCGCGCTCCAGGTGGCCCTGCTCATCCCGATCCTCGCGACCGTGCTGGGCGTGCTCAACGGACTCCGCATGCGGCGCCTGCCCGATCCGAAGCCCAACGAGGCTGCGGAAGGGATCCTGGGCGGGTGAGCCGGCGCACGGACCGCGCGCGGGCGCAGCTCGAGCAGGTCGAAGGCGGCGAGCAGGCGATCGTCGCCTACTTCAAGGAGCGCGTGTATGCGACGTTCACCGGTCTCGCGATCGTGCTCGTCGTCGCCTCGAGCGAGCATGCGGAGGCCGACCACGCCTTCTGGGCGCTGATCCTCGGCGTCGTCGGCATCACGGCGGCGGGGTTCGTCTCCGACGTCATCTCGCACCTGTCGGTGCACCGCACGTTCCCGGGCCGCGTCGACCTCATCATCTCCACGCGGATCGCCGGCGGTGCGCTCGGCACCCTCTTGACCCCCGGCATCCTCCTCCTTCTCGCGTGGCTGGAGGTGATGCCGCTAGACGCGGCGCTGCAGGCCAGCGCCATCGTCTACATCGCGACGCTCGCCGTCATCGGCTGGTTCGCAGTGCGCCGCTCCGACCTCGCGTGGTGGAAGCAGGTGATCGCACTCGCACTCCTCGTCGCACTCGGACTGCTGGTGGTGGGGCTGCAGACCCTCGCCCACTCGATCTGAAGGTAAGTTGAGCCGTCGCGTATCAACTTTGATTTGACGGATGCTGCACCCCGGGCGTATGGTTGAGCCATCGCGACTCAACCTCATGGCGAGCCGCGTGAAGACTTCCCTGTAACCCCGGGTGGCAGCATCCGTCTGCGCCCCCATGAAGGAGAGATACACATGGCACGTGCTGTTGGAATCGACCTCGGTACGACCAACTCGGTCGTGAGCGTCCTCGAGGGCGGCGAGCCCAAGGTCATCGCGAACGCCGAGGGCTTCCGCACGACCCCGTCGGTCGTCGCGTACACCAAGGACGGCGAGGTGCTCGTCGGCGAGACCGCGAAGCGCCAGGCCGTCACGAACGTCGACCGCACCGTCTCGTCGGTCAAGCGTCACATGGGCACCGACTGGGGCTTCGACGTCGACGGCAAGCGCTGGACGCCGCAGGAGATCTCCGCGCGCATCCTCCAGAAGCTCAAGCGCGACGCCGAGCAGTACCTGGGCGACACCGTCACCGACGCCGTCATCACGGTCCCCGCGTACTTCAACGATGCCGAGCGCCAGGCCACCAAGGAGGCCGGCGAGATCTCGGGCCTCAACGTCCTGCGCATCATCAACGAGCCGACCGCGGCCGCCCTGGCCTACGGCCTCGACAAGGGCAAGGAGGACGAGCTCATCCTCGTCTTCGACCTCGGCGGCGGCACGTTCGACGTCTCGCTCCTCGAGGTGGGCAAGGACGACGACTTCTCGACCATCCAGGTGCGCGCGACCGCCGGCGACAACCGTCTCGGCGGCGACGACTGGGACCAGCGTCTCGTCGACTACCTCATCAAGCAGTTCAAGGACACGACGGGCGTCGACGTCTCGGGCGACAAGATCGCGCTGCAGCGCCTCAAGGAGGCCGCCGAGCAGGCGAAGAAGGAGCTCTCCTCGTCGACGAGCACCTCGGTCAACCTGCCGTACCTGTCGCTGACCGACTCGGGCCCCGTGTCGCTGTCGGAGACGATCACCCGCGCGAAGTTCGAGGACCTCACCAAGGACCTGCTGGACCGCACCAAGAAGCCCTTCGAGGACGTCATCCGCGAGGCCGGCATCAAGGTCGGCGACATCGACCACGTCGTGCTCGTCGGCGGCTCGACCCGCATGCCCGCGGTGTCCGAGCTCGTGATGAAGGAAGCCGGCAAGGAGCCCAACAAGGGCGTGAACCCGGACGAGGTCGTCGCCGTCGGCGCCGCCCTTCAGGCCGGCGTCCTCAAGGGTGAGCGCAAGGACGTCCTCCTCATCGACGTCACCCCCCTGAGCCTCGGCATCGAGACCAAGGGCGGGATCATGACGAAGCTCATCGAGCGCAACACCGCCATCCCGACGAAGCGTTCGGAGACCTTCACGACCGCCGACGACAACCAGCCGTCGGTCGCGATCCAGGTCTTCCAGGGCGAGCGCGAGTTCACCCGCGACAACAAGCCGCTGGGCACGTTCGAGCTGACCGGCATCGCGCCGGCTCCGCGCGGCATCCCGCAGATCGAGGTCACCTTCGACATCGATGCGAACGGCATCGTGCACGTGTCCGCCAAGGACAAGGGCACCGGCAAGGAGCAGTCGATGACGATCACCGGCGGCTCGTCGCTGCCGAAGGACGACATCGAGCGCATGGTGCGCGAGGCCGAGGAGCACGCCGCCGACGACAAGAAGCGTCGTGAGGCCGCAGAGGTGCGCAACCAGGCCGAGACCCTGTCGTACTCGATCGAGAAGCTCATCAAGGAGAACGAGGACAAGCTCCCCGCCGAGGTGAAGACCGAGGTGCAGGGCGACGTCGACGCTCTCAAGACCGCGCTCGCGGGCGAGGACGACGACGCCGTGAAGGCCGCGTTCGACAAGCTGAACCAGAGCCAGGGCAAGCTCGGCGAGGCCATCTACGCCTCGAGCCAGGCTTCGCAGTCTGCTCCGGATGCTGCGTCCGGCGACGCCGGTGACGGCCAGGCTCCGACCGACTCCGACGAGGACGTCGTCGACGCAGAGGTCGTCGACGAAGAAGACGAGAAGAAGTAACCATGGCGAACAAGGACCACAACCCGGAACCGGTCGAAGAACCGGGCGACGGCGACGAGGTCCGGCCTGAGGGTGTGGGGTCGGAGGCGAACGCCTCCGGCCCCGCGCCGCAGGACGGGGAGGATGACGAGCTCACGGTCGACGACATCCTCGGCGCCGCGCAGAACGCCGACGCCGCGGCCGAGGACGCCGTGCTCGCCGACCTCGAGTCGCAGCTGCTGAACGACCTCAAACGCCTGCAGGCCGAATACGCCAACTACCGCCGCCGCACCGAGGAGCAGCGCGAGGTCGAGATCGAGCGAGCCCAGGGCGCGGTCGCGAAGGGCATCCTGCCGGTGCTCGACGACCTCGACCGCGCCGAGAAGCACGGCGACCTGGAGCAGGGATCCGCCTTCGCGGCGATCGCCGACAAGCTCCGCGGCGTCGCCGAGCGCATCGGGCTCACCACGTACGGTGCCGCCGGCGAGGCGTTCGATCCGCAGCACCACGAGGCGATCTTCCAGGTGCCGACGCCGGGCGCGACCGAGACCACGATCGTCGAGGTCGTCGAGATCGGCTACCGCCTCGGCGCGGTGGAGCTGCGTCCGGCGAAGGTCGTCGTCGCGGTTCCCGCCGACTAGCCCGAAGGAGGCTGCATGGCCAGTCAGGACTGGTTCGACAAGGACTTCTACTCGGTGCTGGGCGTCTCGAAGGACGTCAGTGAGGCGGACCTCAAGAAGACGTATCGCAAGCTCGCGCGCACCTACCATCCGGATTCCAACCAGGGCGACGCGGCCGCCGAGGCGAAGTTCAAGGAGGTCAGCGAGGCGTACTCGGTGCTCTCCGACCCGGAGCAGCGCAAGGAGTACGACCAGATCCGCGCGATGGGCTCGGGTGCTCGATTCACCTCGGGTGGCCCGGGCGGCGCCGGCGGCTTCGAGGACGTCTTCTCGATGTTCAACCAGGGCCGCGGCGCGCGCTACCAGAGTGCCGAGGACCTCGACGACATCTTCGCGATGTTCAACCAGCAGCAGCGCGGCACAGGCTTCGGCTCCGGGCGTTTCGGGCAGCCGAGCGGCGGCTACCGCGGTTTCGGCGGCCCGACGCGCGGCGCCGACGTCACGGCGCGTACGACGATCGACTTCGTCACGGCGACCAGGGGCGAGACCATCACGCTGCAGGGCGAGGACGGCAAGCCGTTCAAGGTGAAGATCCCCGCCGGCGTCTCGGACGGGCAGAAGATCCGGCTCCGCGGCCGCGGGCGTCACTCGCCCGACGGCGGCGAGAACGGCGACATCGTCGTGCAGGTCACCGTGCGTCCGCACCCGGTGTTCACGCGCGACGGGCTGAACCTGCGCGTCACCGTGCCGGTGACGTTCACCGAGGCCGCGCTCGGCGCCACCATCGAGGTGCCGACGCTCGGCGGCGATCCGGTGCGACTGCGCGTGGCGCCGGGCACGCCGTCCGGCCGCGTGCTGCGCGTCAAGGGGCGCGGTGTCGAGACGGCCAAGGGCACAGGCGACCTCCTCGCCGAGGTGCAGGTGGCCGTGCCGTCGCATCTCGACGAGGCTGCGCGCGAAGCGCTCGAGCGCTTCCAGAGCCTCGAGTCGAAGGAGAACCCGCGCGCCGATCTGATGGCCAAGGCGCAGGGCTGAGATGCTTGCCGAGAACAGGAGATCTGGCGAGACCAGGACGATTCCGCGCGAAGCGTCCTGTGCTGGCGAGATCTCCTGTTCTGGTGAGCGATGAGGAGGTGACGAGAATGTCCGAGGACGACATCGATGAGGATGCCCCGATCTTCGCGATCGCCGTCGCCGCCGAGCTGTCGGGCATGCACCCGCAGACGCTGCGCCAGTACGACCGGCTCGGGCTGGTCGTGCCCGCCCGCACGCAGGGCGGATCGCGGCGCTACTCGCTGCGCCACGTGGAGCAGCTCCGCGAGGTCGCCCGCATGTCGTCGGACGGCATCGGCCTCCCGGCGATCGTGCGCATCCTCGAGCTCGAGAATCGGGTGCAGGAGCTTCACGGCCGCGTCCGCGACCTCGAGGACCGTATGCGCGCAGAGCTCGAGAAGCGGCCGGGCGCCCGCGTCTTCGCGGCCGGCTCGACCGGCTCCGTCGTGACGCTGCGCCATGGCACTCGCGTCCGCCGCGCGACCGAGGTCGTCGTGTGGCGGCCGCGCGCGTCGCTCGCGCAGCAGAGCGAACCTCCCGACGAGAGCCCGGCGGGCTGATTCACCGAACAGGGAGGGGACGGATGCCGTCCCCTCCCTCTTCGCGTTCGTTCGCGGCGGTGCGTCAGGTGCGTCGCGCGCGTCGGGCGGCCAGAAGCACGCCGAGGGCGATCAGGCCGACGGCTCCGAGCGGGACGAGGGGCGAGAGCCCGCCGCCGCCGGTCGCCGGAAGCGGACGCGTCGTCGCGGTATTGGTCAGCGTCAGCTCCGCCGTCTGCGGGGTGCGCACACCCGACATCGGCAGCGTGACCTTGCCGTCCTCGTCGGGGACGAGGGCCTCGCCGTCGACCGTCCACGTCGGCGTCCCCCAGTCCACGCCAGGGATCGACGGCAGATCCGCCTCGCGTGCTTCGATGATGGTGCCCACCGGGAAGTACGGCGATGTGATCGTGACGTTCGGCTCGAGCTCGATGCGGGGCTGGGCGACACCGGTCAGCCACCAGTCGGCCGGGAACGTGGTCCCCGCCGGCAGCGACGACGCGCCGCTGCCCGCGACGACCTTCGTGACTGCCCAGCGCGTCATGGCCACGACGGAGTTCGTCACCTCGAGTACCGGAGGGGTCTGTTCCGGCCCGATCTCGACGAAGTTCGACGGGCTCCACGTGGTCTCGCCCCACTCGTAGCCCGGTGGCAGCGCCGACGCGTCGGGCTCCTCTTCGAGGAGATTGACGATCGTGCCGATCGGGAAGGAGATCGGGTCGCCCTGATCGTCGACGGGACCCGTCGGCGTGCCGTCTGCGGGCAGCTCGAACCGGCCCACCAGCACATCTCGGCTCGGCAGATGCGCCACGTAGTCGATCGTGAACGAGTCGACGAGCAGGTCGCCCGGATCGATGCCGTCCATGTTCTTCTGCACGAGGAAGGTTCCTTCGATGAGCGACGCGTCGTTGGTGAGTGTCGCGTGCACCACGGCCTGGTCGTCGACGCCGATCGTGAGCCGGTCGAGGTCGAACGCGGCGCCGAGCCAGGAGAGGTGCCGGATGGTCGGCGCGGCCTGCTCCTCATACGTCACGACGGTGCCGTAGGGGAACAGCAGCGGCTCGCCCGCGTCGTCGACAGGGCCGACGGGTTCGCCGTTGCCGGGGACCCGCAGCACTCCCTGCTGGATCACGTCCTCGGGCTCCGTCGTCGGGAAGTACGCCGTCCAGGCGACGCTGAACTCCAGACCCGGGGGCACCTGGTCGGGCGGGACACCGTCGAACTCCTTCGAGATCGTGAAGGTGCCTTCCTTGAGCGCGTTCGTCACCTCGATCTCGACGTCGGCGTCCGAGTCGGCGGGCAGCGGGATGTCCACGATGTCGCCGAAGCCGTCCGGCTCGTAGGGAGTCGTCACGCCGTCGATCGTGACGTTGAAGACGGGCGGCGCCCAGTCGCCGACGTTCGCCACGGTAGCGCCCTCGAACGTCGGTGGAAGCTCGGCCAGCTCCAGTGTCTCAGCGCCCGTTTCGAGATCCTCGATCAGCTGGGGCTCGCCGACCGGCAGGGGAAGTGTCGCCCGCTCAGGGGCGGGGTTCGTGTTGTAGGTGACCTCGTAGCCGAACCGCGGGTCCGCGGCCGAGCCGGTCGCGGACTTCACGATCGTGATCGTCCGGCCGTCGTCGGTCGGGGTGACGATGTTCGTGAGCTCGACGGCCCTGGTCGTGTCGGCCTCGGTGATCACGAACGAGCGCCCGGGGTTCCACCCGATGCCGCTCCAGTCGTACCCCGGCGGCGGATCGATTCCGTCGAGGTTCTCGGTGAGGATGATGCGGGTGCCCACCGGGAAGGGGATCGGAGCGCCGTTCCCATCGACCGGAACGACGGGCGTGCCGGTGAAGGGCACGTTCATGGTGCCGGTGCCGATCTGCTCGCCGCCGTATCGCGCGATCCACGTGACGGGCACCGTCCCCTCGAGCGCCGGAGGTTCGCCCGACGGATCGTCGATCGACTTCGAGACGCTGAAGGTGCCCGTCGATTGCGTCGCCGTGTTCGTGACGACCACCTGGGCGGTGCCCGTCCCGATGATGAGGGGGTCGGGTGCGATCGTGGCATCCCCCCATTCCCACCCCGGCACCGTCTCGGGCGCGATCTCCTCGAAGTTCACCTGGGTGCCCTCCGGGAATCGCTCGCCGGCGGCGACCGGAGTGCCGTCGGCCGGCACCTCGAGCGTGCCGACGGTGACGTTGCCGTCCGGGTCGACAGCGCGGTAGTTGACGGTGAACGTGGTGCCTTCCGGGAGATCGCCGGACTCGATGCCGTCGAGTTCCTTGCGCACGGTGAACGTGCCGCTCGCGTCGTTGCACGAGATCTCGCCCGAGAAGAGGAACGAATGGACCTCGCCGCCCTGGATGGTGACGTTCTGGCCGATCACCTGGCCGTCCAGCGGCGCGGCGTTCACGGTGACCGACGCGTTCGGCGCGTAGATCGAGCCGTCGATGCGGGCCTGACCGGCTGTCACGGTGACGTCGCCGGAAATCTGCGAGAGGTCCCACACGATGTACGGCGAGTGCACGCCCTGCGGATCGGCGCGCGCTCCGATCACCTCGGTCGTCCCCGCGGGCACCCGGATCACGAGCGGGTTCGACACTCCCGGCGTCGGTCCGGGGGAGAACTGGATGAGAGACGCGCCCTCGATGGCGGAGTAGTCCACGACGTTCGGCTGGTCGGGGCTCAGCTCCTCGAGCACGACGCGGTCGCCCGCGTCTTCGGCCACCCCGACCGGATACCCGACGCCGGTTCCAGGGTCGGCGATGCCGTCGAAGCAGCTCGACGCCTCCTCCCACGACGCGTCGCGGTTCGCCTCGACGTAGTCGGCGACCGCGGTGTCGGAGATGTTCGCCGTGTAGATGCTCCCGTTGCCGGCCGCACCCGCCGGGGGCGCTGCGCTCGTCGGATACGTCTGGTGGGTGGCGTCGATGAGGGGAGTCTGGTCGGCGTTGGACCGGTTCTGGTTGAGCCGGAGCCAGTCTGCCCGTGCAAAGGCCTCCCAGCCGCCGTCGCGGTCGACCATCTTGAGGTCGCCCCACAACGTCGGGTCGGTCGTGCCGGCGCTCGTGATGGCCAGGATGCCGGTGCTCGCGGTGCTGTATTCACCGACGAGGAACCGGGTGGGGTCGCCGTCGACGGTCGGGAGGTCGTAATTCCCGGTGCCGGCCACGACGTGCACGATCGTGTACTGCCCGCTGCTGCCCTGCACCGTCGCGGTCCCGCCCACCGCGATGCTGCCCTCGGTCTCCTGGTTCTGCAGCAGGGCGTTCTGGCGCGCATAGACGGTGAAGCCGCCCGCGATCGCGAACGGGTTGACGGACTCGGGATAGGCGGCTGAGGCGGTCTGCGGTTCGATCGCTCCCACGACGACTGCGCCGGTGGCGGCGAGCAGTGTCGCGGTGATCCCGGCGGCGACGCGTCGCAGGCGTGGGCGATCGAATCGTGGCATGCGCGAGGCCCCTCTCCCCCCGGGGCGCGAGGAGGCGCGCCGCTCGGTAGTCGTACCCTATCGGTCCCGATCAACCGGACAATCAACAGCTCGCCCCCTGCCGGCATAGCGCGCATGATGGAGGGCATGGCGACACTCGACGACGTCCGCGCCGTCGCGCTCGGCTTTCCGCGTGTGATCGAGCGCGTCGACGGCCATCGCGGCGGGGCGAGCTGGCGCACGCCGGCGGGGGCGTTCGTGTGGCAGCGCGGCCCGAGCGGCCGCGACCTCGATCAGCTGGCGGCGCTCGGGCGCGGGTGGCCCCCGGGCGACGTCGTGGGCGTGCGCACCGACGGGGCGCAGGTCAAAGAGGCCCTTCTCGAGACCTACCCCGACGCGTTCTTCACGATCCCGCATTTCGACGGCTACCCGGCCGTGCTCGTGTGTCTCGAGGGCATCGATCTCGAGCAGCTGCGCGAGGTCATCACCGACGCCTGGCTGCTCAAGGTCACGAAGCGGGTCGCGGCCGAATGGCTCGCGACCCACCCGCCGTCAACCGGATAGCGGTCAGAGCACTCCCGCGTCGTATCTCGTCTCGCCGGCCATGACAGTGCGCACGACCTGGGCGGTCAGCAGCGATTCGGGACCGTCCGCGAACGGGTCGGCGTCGATGATCGCGAAGTCGGCGGCGAGCCCCGCCTCGAGCCGCCCGCGCGTCGCGCCATCGCCCACGGAGGCAGCAGCATCCCTCGTCGCGTGTCCGAGCGCCTGGGCGAGCGGCAGCGCGAACTGCGGGTGCCGCGGGGCGAACGAGTCGTCGAGGGCGGAGCGGCGAGTCGCCGCGATGTACATGTTGGGAAGGGCCTCGTGGGGCGCCGTGGGCGCATCGGTCGAGAAGGCGAGCAGGGCGCCGGCGTCGACGTACTCGGGCCACGCGAACGCTCGGTCGACGCGCTCGTCGCCGAGCATCGCGGCCCAGTTGTCGAAGATGGCGGGGTCGGCGTGCACGGGCTGCATGGATGCCGTCACCCCGAGTCGCGCCATGCGCTCGGCTGTGCCGGGCGACGCGTACTCGAGGTGCTCGATGCGGTGACGACGCGGGCGGTCGCCGTTCGCCTCGGCGGCGTGCTCGAGCGCGTCGAGGGCGATGCCGCTGGCGAGATCGCCGATCGCGTGCAGCGCGACCTGCAGCCCCGCCGCGTCGGCGGCGGCGACGACCGGCGTGATGTCGGCGAGCGACCAGATGGGTTCCGCGTTCGAGCCGTTGGAATACGGATGCCGCATCGCGGCCGTGCACGCATCGATCACGCCGTCGATCACGAGCTTGATGCCGACGATCCGCAGCCAGGGCGAGCGCACCGTCTCGGCCAGTTCGACGGCCCGGGCGACCTGGCCGAGGTTCGCCGCCTCGTCGCCGGTGTTCTCGACGAACCAGTGGGCGGCGACGCGCACCGGCAGGTGCCCGCCGCGCCGTTCGGCTGCCCGCTGGAACGCCGCGAGCCCGAGGTCGTCGAACGCCATGTCGACCGCTCCGGTGACGCCGGTGGCGGCATAGGCCGCGAGCGTGCGCTCGACCGCGGCGTCGCGGGCGGCGTCATCGGTCTCCGCCGCCAGGAACGCCCACACGTGCGTCTGCGCGGCCGTCTCGTACAACATGCCGTCGGGCTCGCCGTCGGCGTCGCGGCCGATGCGCCCGCCCAGGGGGTCGGGGGTGTCGCGGGTGATCCCGAGCTCGGCGAGGGCCGCCGAGTTCACCCAGCACGAGTGGTAGTCGTTGGCGTCGAGGTAGACCGGCACGTCCGCGACCGCGGCGTCGATCATGGCGGCCGTGGGCCTGCCTCCGGGAACCGAGTCGAACAGCCATCCGCGGCCCAGCACGCGTGCGGCGTCGGGCTGCGCCGCCCGTGCGGCACGGAGGCGCTCCTGGATGTCGGCGAGCGTGCGGGCGTCGGTGAGCCCGACGCGCCCCAGGGCCTCGCCCATCATCACGAGGTGCGTGTGGGCGTCGGTGAACCCGGGGAGCAGCAGCCGGCCGCCGAGGTCGACGATGGCGGGATCCGCGCCCGCCGCGGCGCGCGCGCCCTCCGCGTCGCCTGCGAACACGACCCCGTCCGCGGCGACGACGAGCGCCTCCGCCCAGGGCTCCGCGCCCGCGGTGAAGATGCGTCCTCCGGTGTAGATGGTGGCGGTCATGCGTGGAGCTCCTCGGTCTCCGCCGCAGCGGTCTCGACAGCGGCCCCGGCCGCGGCATCCGATTCCACCCTTGTCGAGATCGTCGCGACGATCGCCGCCGGAATCGCGAGCACGAAGCTCGCCACGCCCAGCACGACGGTGAACCCCTGGTAGCCGAACGCCTCGACGAGCGCCGCGCCGATCACCGGCGTGAGCGCCGACCCGACGAGGTAGACCGCGAGCAGGGGGCCCGACCAGCGGCCGTCCGCGTCGAGGGCGGCCGAGGTGGAGACGAAGTACATGAAGGCGATCGCGTAGATGGTGTTCCAGACGATGAAGAGCGTGATGAACGCCGTCTGGTCGCCTGCGAAGCCGAGCGCGATCTTCAGGGCGCCGCCGGCGACGAGCAGCACCACGAGGGGGACCGCGCGGCCGAGCCGGTTGCCGACGATCATGAGCAGCACGGAGCCCACGAGCCCGCCGGCGGTCGCGCCGCTCAGCGCGAGACCCAAGCCTTCCGGTGTGAGTCCCGCCTGCTCGCCGCCCATGACGCCGGCCATGGCCCACAGGGAGTCCTCGCTCGCCGCCCAGAGCGCGAAGGTGACCAGCAGCGCGAAGCCGGCGATCGTCACGGTGCGCGAGGCGGTGCGCGCGCGAGGGCTGCGTACGGCGCCCGTCTCGGGAACCGTCACCGGCATGGCTTCCGGCACCGCGGCGCCTGCCTGCGGGTCGACGACGGGCGCCACCGGAAGCCAGCCGACCGCGACCAGGCCGATGAGGCAGAACAGTGCGAGCGCGCCGAACACGTCGATCGGAGCGAGGCCGATGACCGGGATCACCGCGAGCACGATGGTGATGACACCGCGGTTCGCGAGGCCGTTGAACCCCGCCACACGGTCCGGGTTGCGGAACGCGGCGAGTGCGGCGCCCGCGGCGGCGACAGCGCAGCCGGCGCCGACGCCGCCGACGAGGAGTCCGGTGATCGCGACGCCCGCCGACGGGGCGAGCGCCGCCGCGGCGAACCCTGCGAGCCCGGCCGCGAGCCCGATGCGCGCGACCATGCGTCGGCGCGCCCCGGCGCACAGCGGCGCGGTCGCGAGGCCGGTGATCGCCGTCGCGAGCAGCGTGGCGGTGACGATCCAGCTCGCGGTGAGCACGTCGACGGCGAACCCGGTCTGCAGGGCGGTGATCATGTAGGGCGAGAGGTTGACGCCGAGGTAGCCGGCGATGCCGATGGCGAAGGTCGCGGCTGCGGTCGGGAACCGCAGGGGCACGCGGGCGGTGAGGTCGTTCATACGGGATCCTTCTGTCGTTTCCTGCACGACGGTGTGCGACACCCGGCCAGCCTGGCCGGTAAACGAACGGTATTCGTTTATTGTTGCACGGGTGTGACGGATCCGGGAAGCCCCGATTACGGCAGACCGCCGAAGCTAGGCTGACCGCGAGGGAGGGAGACGGATGCCGCGTCCTCGCGTGAACCTGCTGTCGGTCGATCTCATCGCCGATGCCGCGATCGAGCTCGCCGACTCCGGCGACACGTTCGGCGTGAACGCCCTCGCCCGCAAGCTCGGGGTCACGCCGTCGTCGCTGTACAACCACGTCGACGGCAAGGACGCCATCATCGAGCTCATGCGCTCGCGGCTCGGCGCGCGGTACTTCCCCGAGCCGGTCACGGGGGACTGGGACGAGATCGTCACAGGAACCGTGCGGGGTCTGCGTCGCCTGTACGCCGATCACCCGCTCATCGTGCCGCTCATCGTCGGCAAGACGATCACCGATCCCGGTGTCATCGGCAGCTACGACCGGCTCGCCACCGCCCTCGTCGATGCGGGCGTGCCCGACGACGAGGTGCTCGCGATCGTGGCCATCGTCGACGCCTACGCGATCGGCTTCGGCCTCGACCTCGCCTCCCCCGACGAGATCTGGCAGCCGACCGTGCCCACGGCGACGCTCGGACGACTGATCACCGATGCCGCGCACGGCGCCGAGCGCAGCGATGCCGCCTTCGAGATCGGTCTGGAGATGCTGGTCGCGTCGCTGCGCCTGCGGCTGCAGAACCGCCGCTGAGCCTCAGTTCGCCGCGTCGACCTTGCGGTGCTTGCGGAACAGCTCCCAGTCGGCCCGCGAGAGGTCGGCGTACGCGTACGCCCACTCCAGGATCGCCTCGCCCGCCACGCGACCTCCGCCGACGTAGCCCGCGACGGCGGCGGAGGCGGGGGACTGGCCGTGCGCCCGGGCGAGCGTCGCCGCGCACGCGTCGGCATACCAGAGGAACGCCGAGTCGTCGAGCTCGTCCATGTCGAATCCGCCCTTCTTGTCGCGGAACTGACGGACATAGAAGTCGCGCTGCGCGCCGTACGTCGTGCGGCGGACGAAGCCGAGGAAGGGGTCCGACACCGACTGCAGGATGCGCTGCATGCCGACCACGCGGCCGCCGTCGCCGTACTGGTCGATGAACCGCGTCACGACGTCCGGCTGCTCGGCCTTCCCGTACTGGATCAGCACGCTCTCGCCCGCCTCCTTGCCCTGCAGGAGCAGCACACCGTCGTCACCGTCCTGCATCGAGATCACGAAGCACCGCGTGCCGACGCTTCCCACCCCCACGACGCGCAGGGCGATGTCCGACATGCGGTACTTCTGCAACAGCGCGCGGATGTCGATGTTGGCGGACTGCACGTACTGGTCGAACACGCTGAGGACCCGCTCCTCCGACTGGGCGTCGATGTGGGTCATCGTCGGCGGTGCTTCGACGAAGACGACCCTGCCCTCCGCGTCGACCTGTGTCATCTTCTTCGCCGCGCGGGCGCCGGTGCGCTTCTCGGCTTCCTTGATCGCGGAGTCGATGGCGGCGCGCGTGTCGTCGTCCACGGCCCGCTCGGCGGCCATGGCGTCGAAGCGGTCGTAGTAACGCTTCAGCGGGCTGCGCTTGGCGCCCGTGCCGATCGCACGCGCATAGACGCGCACCGCGTCCAGCGATGCCTCACGCACCACGGACTCGGCGCGCCCGGTCGACTGCCCGGCGATGACGATGCTGGTGACCAGGCGCTTGACGTCCCACTCCCACGGTGCCCAGGCGGACTCGTCGAAGTCGTTGAGGTCGAACACGAGGGTGCGCTGCGGCGACGCGTACAGGCCGAAGTTCGACACGTGCGCATCGCCGCACGACCCGACGCTCACGCCGCTCGACGGTGAACGCGCCAGGTCGGCGGCCATGAGGGCGGCCGTCCCGCGGTAGAAGGCGAAGGCGCTCGCCGCCATGCGCTCGGTGCGCACCGGCACGAGCTCGGGGACCCGGTCCGCGTCCTGCGCGTCGAGGATCCCCATCGGGTCGCGGTCGTTCGTCGGCAGCTCGGCGAGGGACTCCCGCGGAGTGTGCTCGCGGGCGGCGCGGCCATCGGCGATGTGGTCGGCGTACGACGGCAGAGGGGCCCACGTGCGGCCGATGGGCGAGTCGTCGATCGTAGACATGGGCCCAGTGTGGCACTGACCGGCGCCGGCCCGTAAGAGCGGTACCCTGACGCCGTGACCCGCGCCGCACAGCCCGCTCCACCGCCTGCGATCACGCCGAGCCTGCGCGTGCTGCTGGTGCTCGCAGCCAGCGTGGTGGTGCTCGCGGGCGTGTACTTCGCGCGGAGCCTGATCGGCCCGCTGGCGCTCGCCATCGTCCTCGTCGTGATCTGCGAGCCCATCCGGCGCCCGCTCGAACGGCGCGGCTGGCCGCGCTGGGCGGGCACTACCGCCGTGATCCTGCTCGCGTACCTGGTGCTCGTTGTCATGGGCGTGCTGCTGTGGGTCGCCGGCGTGCAGTTCGCGGGCCTCGTGTCGGACTACCTCGACCAGCTGCGTGGCAGCCTCGACGAGTTCCTCGCATGGCTCCAGTCGGCGGGGCTGGATCAGCAGGCGACGGATGCTGCGGCCTCGGTGCTCGACCCCAAGGCGCTGCTGGGTCTCGTGGGGAGCATCGGCGGCACGGTGATCGGGGTGGTCACGGCCCTGTTCTTCGTCGTTTCGTACATCATCTTCACCGCGGCCGACGCCGCACGGTACCGCGACGCGGAGCGGGTCTTCGGCCCCGGCCGCCGCCCGGTCCTCGCCCGGATCGGACGCCTCAACACCGGGGTCCGCCGGTACTACGTCGTCAATGCGTCGTTCGGCGCGATCGTCGCGATCATCGACGGCCTCGCGCTGTGGGCCCTCGGCGTTCCCGCGCCGATCGTGTGGGCGGTGCTCGCGTTCGTGACGAACTTCATCCCCAACATCGGGTTCGTGCTCGGCCTCATCCCGCCGGCCGTGCTCGCGTTCGTCGTCGGCGGATGGCCGATGTTCCTCGCGGTCATCGCGATCTACTGCGTCGTCAACGTCGTGCTCCAGGTGCTCGTGCAGCCGAAGTTCGTGAGCGACGCGGTCGACCTCAGTCTCACGCTGAGCTTCTTCTCGGTCGTGTTCTGGACCTTCGTGATCGGCCCGCTCGGTGCGATCCTCTCGATCCCGCTGACGTTGTTCGTGCGGACGCTGGTGCTCGAGGGCGACCCTGGCTCACTATGGCTGCGGTGGCTGTCGGGAGACCGCACGGCCACCCCGGCGTCCGCCGCCCGCGAATCACTCACCGACGCCTGACCGACCTCTCGCCCGCACCCTCGAGTCCTCCCGGAGCCTTCGATGACCCAGACCTCGCTCGACCGGCCCGCCCCCGCCCAGCCCGCCTCGCCTCGCCGGAGCGCGGGAGTCTTCGACGCGTCGAGCGAGCGATCGCTCGAGTCGCTCGCCCTCGGCGTGGGTGCGATCTCGTTCGTCCTCGTCGCCCTCGTCTCCCTGATCGCGTTCCAGTTCCAGGCGGCGCCGATCTCCGGTCCCGGCTCGGTCGGCCAGTTCGCCGCGATCGCCTCGGGTGTCGTCGCCTTCCTGTCCGTGATCGCGGGCCGGTTCGTCGTGCACCGCCATGACGGCGGCCACCGCCTGCGCGTGCTGGACTACGTCGACATCGCGGCACTCGCCTTCGCGCACGGCGTGATCGCGCTGCTCGGGTGGACGCTGCTCGCCGTGATCCTCGAGCAAGCCTTCATCGGCGCGACGGTCTTCGCTCTGCCGGTGCTGCTCCTCGCGGGTGCCACCGCCGCGATGAGCGGCTACATCGCGTTCTACTCGGCCACGCACATGGACCTGCAGCTGCTCGCGGTCGTGCTCGCCGTGTTCCTGGTGTTCGGCGTCCTCGCCAGCATGCTGACCGCGAGCGACCCGGACTGGTGGAAGGACAACCTCAGCGCCCTCGGCATGTCGTCGAACGTCTCGGCCTTCGCGTTCAACATCACGATCATCGTCGCCGGCTTCCTCGTGACGACGCTCGCCCGCTACTCGACGCGAGGCATCCCGACGTCGAACCCGAAGGGCATCGGGCGTGTGCGCGTGACGCTGATCGTGCTCGGCGTGTTCCTCGGGATGGTCGGTCTGTTCCCGGTCGACAGGTTCTTCGCGCTGCACACGGGCGTCGCGTCGGGCATGGTCGCCGCGTTCGGCGTGCTCGTCATCGCGCTCCCCAAGTGGATCACGGGCATCTCGCGGGCCTTCGTCGTGCTCGGCTGGCTCTTCCTCGCCGTCACCCTGCTGCTCGCCGTCTTCTTCTTCATCGGCTACTACACGCTGACCGCGGTCGAACTCGTGGCGGGCATCCTCGTGTTCACGTGGATCGTGCTGTTCATCCGCAACGCGGCGGCGCTGCAGCAGGACTCGCGGCAGTCGGCCTCAGCGCACTGAGGCCGGCTGCTCCCACGGGAGGCGGGCGGGTGGGCGCTCGCGCGCGAGGTCGTCGGGCGTGATGAGCATCTCGCGCGCCCGCGTCACGACCAGCCATGCAGGCAGCACGATGATGCAGAGCATCGGCAGCACCGTGATGTCGTCCACGAGTGCGACGGCGACGAAGAGGGCGACCCAACCGTCGCGCGCGATCGCCAGCACGACACCGAGGATGCCGCAGGCGACGGCGAGCGAGAGCGGAAGGCCTGGCAGGAGCGCCCCGCCCAGCAGGCCCGCCGCCACGCCGAGGAAGACCGCGGGGAAGATGCGGCCGCCCCGGAACCCCGCCGAGGCCGCCACGACGAGCGCCGCGAGCTTGACGAGCAGGATGACGCTGAGCTGCCCTGGCGGGTAGGCGCTGGGGTCGGCGAGCAGTTGTGCGCTCTGGTCCAGGCCTTTGAACAAGGTGATCGGACCACCGATCGCGCCGAGGGCTCCCAGCAGGATCCCCCCGAGCGCCGTGAACAGCAGCGGGTGCCGCAGCGCGTGAAAGGCGCGGTGCACGAGCGGGAACAGATAGATCCCGACGAGACCGAACGCGGCCGCGGCGCACGCGACCAGCGCGCCCTGCAGCAGGTCGAACGGCTGCGGCGCACCGTACGGATCGAACGGCGACTGAGCTCCGAAGCCGCCGCCGAGCAGGTAGGTCGTGACCGAGCCCGCCCCGGCGGCGACGAGCGGGAGGAAGAGCTTGTCCCACAGGGAGCCGCCCATCTTGAACTCGCCGACCATTCCGGTGAAGACGAGCGCCGCAGCGACGGGTGTACCGAAAAGCGCACCGATCGTCGCCGAGATGGCCAGCGCCCCGATGAGGGCGGGAGGCACCGCTTTCGAGATCCGGGCCACGATGGCGACGGCGAGCGACACGTTGATGGCGACGATCGGGTTCTCAGGCCCGAGGCTCACGCCACCCGCGAGGCTCAGCATGACCACCACGGCCAGGCCGGGAAGCACGGACAGCGGCAGAGGGGTGGCCGCGAGCTCGGTGGTGGCCGAGTCCGGACCGGCGTGCCCGGGCACGAGCCACACCACGAGCCCGACCGCGATTCCGGTGAAGGTGAGGACGGCGAAGATCCACCACGGCGAATCGGAAGCGATCCCCAGCGACTTCGGCAGGCTCGTCCAGAGCCCGTCTTCGAGCTGGCCGGCGATCTGGTTGAGGCCCCAGAGGCTGACGGCCGAGAGCACGCCGATGAGGATCGCCGGGATCGACAGCAGCATCAGCCGGCGGACGGTGAGCTGCGGTCCCGGCGGCGTGGCCGGTGCGGGCGAGGGGGTGGAGGGGCCGGGCATGGGCACACGATATCGGCAGGGGGTCACCACCGCGAGGATCGCGCGCGACACGATCCCGCACCGTGGGGCGCGTCCACGCGCACCGCGGAGCGGGCATGCGCCATGATTCGGCTGTGGACGAGCGCACCTGGCACAAGCGGACCCAGACTCCGCTGATCATCGCGAGTCTCGCGTACCTCGTGGCCTATTCGTGGCGCGTGATCGGGGACCTGCAAGGAGCCGCCTGGACCATCGCCACAGTCGTGGTGCTCGTCACCTGGGCGATGTTCATCGCCGACTACCTCGTGCGTCTCAGCCTTGCCGACAACAAGCGGCTGTGGTTCCGCAGGCATCTGCCCGCCCTGGCGTTCGCTCTGGTTCCGGTGCTGCGGCTCGTCCGCCTGCTGCGGTTCCTGACGCATATCCCGGGGATGAAGACGACGGCCGGCGGAGTGCTGCGCACGCAGATCCTCGTCTACGGCGTGGGCGCATCGCTGATCTTGATCTACATCGCGTCGCTTGCCGTGCTCGAGGCCGAGCGCCACGCGCCCGGCGCGAATATCACGACGTTCGACATCGCGATCTGGTGGTCGTGCGTGACCGTCACGACGACCGGCTATGGCGACTACACGCCCGTCACGGGTTCCGGCCGATGGGTCGGCGTCGGGCTCATGTTCGGCGGGGTCGCGCTGGCCGGGGTGATCACGGCGACGCTTGCATCGTGGGTGCTCGAGCGTGCGGCCCGCGACCACGACGACGAGGAGCCCGCGACGCGCGCGCAGCTGCGCGCGCTGATCGAGAGGATCGACGCGCTCGCCCTGCCTGCCGGCCCCGTCGGCGGTGCACCTGGCGCCCCGCCTGGGGACGACGTGTCGCGCGACATCGGTGGCCAGGATCCTCTCGCGCGGTCTGACGCGGACGAATCGCCCGGCTCGCCGCGGGCCCCGCGGTCGGAGCGGCACGCGGGGGGTCTCGGCGACGGCGGCGACGACCGCCCCGGCGGCTGAATCGGGGCATTCCGGCGGGGTGCAGCATCCGTCCCGCCACATGCAAGAAGGCCGCGTCCCCGAGCGGGGAGCGCGGCCTTCTCGACGGTGTGCGTCAGGAGAGCAGCTTGGCCTTCGCGGCCGAGAACTCCTCGTCCGACAGGATGCCCTGAGCGTGCAGCTGCGCCAGCTGCGTGATCTTGGCCATCAGGTCGTCCTCAGCGGGCGCAGCCGCCGGCGCGGGCGCCTGCGCGGCCTGGGCGTTGGCGACGGCCTGCGCCGCCGCCTGGTCCATGGCCGCCTGCTGTGCCTGGGCCTCGTAGGCCTGTTGCTGCGATTGGTCGTAGTACTTCTGCTGCTGGTGGCGCGCAACGCTGCCCGAGACGGCCGTCGCCGTGCCGGCGACGACAGCGGTGCGGGCGGCCATGCCGATCAGGCCGGGACGGCCCATTCTTCCGAGTGGCATGTGTCTCTCCTCCTTCAGTCCGCGTTCTCGGCGAGGAACGCGTTGACGATCGGTGCCGGGATGCCTTCGCGGGCGATGACGGCGCCGCCGGCGTCGTAGAGCGCGGCGGCGAACGACTTCGCCCACAGGAGCTCGACGACGAGGATCGCGGCCGAAGAACCCGGCTCGAGGTTCTCGGCGAGGTACAGGATGTCGTCCTGGCCCGCGAGTCCGGCGAGGTCGAGGGCGGGAGCGCCGTCGTCGATCGTGTCGGAGAGCTCGAGCACCTCGATCTCGCCCTCGGGCGAGCGGCGCGCGAACACGAGGTCGAGCACGTTCACCGTACCGGCGGCGACGAGGTCGTCGATCGCCTGGAGCACTGCGGGACCGGGCCGGTCGCCCTCGAACCCGATCGCGTAGAACTCGATCGGGCCGTAGTCGAAGGTCGTCATGTCTTCTCCTGTTCCGGTGCCGGCTTAGGCTGCCAGCGCCTTGGCCTTGAGCGCGTCGAACTCGGCCTGCGAGATCGCGCCAGAGTCGAGCAGCGACTTGGCCTTCGCGATGTCATCGGTCGCGCTGGAGCCGCCGGAGCCTGCCGTCTGTCGGATGTAGGCGTCCTGTGCGGCGCGAAGCTCCTGCGCCTGGGCGATGGAGCGCTTCTGCATGCCGCTGCCGCGCGCGATCAGGTAGACCAGCGCGGTGAGGAACGGGACGAAGATCAGGAACAGGATCCAGATGGCCTTCAGCCAGCCGTTGAGCGAGTCGTCGCGGAACAGGTCGCCGATGATCGAGAACAGCACCATCAGGTACGCGACGAAGACGAAGATCCAGAAGAACCAGAGGATGAAGTCCCAGATACCGCCACCCATGTCACACCAGCTTCCTCGACGGGACGAGCCGTCGGAATCGATTGTCGAAGGGATCGATTACATCGTGGTCATCCCCTGGCAGAACCGTACTACCTAAACGCGGCAGACGAGCAAGGAAAATCCGTGCCGCGTGGGACTGTTCCCGCGGCGTTCACAGGCCCCATCATTGGGGCATGACCGACCCCGTCGAACCTGCCTCGTCGTCCGTGTCCGCCGACGAGGTCGTCGCGGTGGAGCAGGAGCGCCCCCGTCGCTTCGCCAAGGTGCTGACCGGCCTCGACCATCCGCTCGCAACGGGGTTCCTTGTCACCATCGGCGTGCTCGGCGCGCTGGTGCTCGGCTCGGCGATCGGGTCGATCTCGACGATCCTGGTCTACATCATCCTGGCGATGTTCCTCGCGGTCGGGCTGGACCCGATCGTGCGCATGCTGGAGCGCCACAAGGTCAAGCGCGGCGCCGGCATCGCGATCGTCTTCGGCGGCTTCGCGCTGGTGATGGTGGCGTTCTTCGTCTTCGTGCTGCCGCCGGTCATCGCCCAGATCGTGCAGCTGGTGCAGGCGATCCCCGAGCTCGTCGAGAACATCCCGCAATCCGAGTGGTTCGCGCGGCTCGCCCCCGACGCTCAGGTCGCGGTGCTCGGCGCCCTCGAGCAGATCGCCGAGTGGATCTCGGCGCCGTCGACCCTCGCGGCCCTCGGCGGCGGTGTGCTGGCGGTCGGCGTCGGGTTCGTCGCGGCGATCTCGGCGAGCTTCGTCGTCATCGCGCTGACGCTGTACTTCCTCGCGTCGCTGACGGCCGCCAAGCGCGCCTTCTACGACCTCGCTCCGGCGCACAGCCGCGTGCGCCTCGCCGACCTGACCGAGCGGATCACGGACTCCGTCGGCAGCGCCCTCATCGGGTCGGTCATCCTCTCGTCGATCAACGCGGCCGTGGTCTTCGTCCTGCACGTCGTGATCCAGCTGCCGTTCCCTGCGCTCATGGCCGTCATCGCATTCGTGGTGACGCTGATCCCGCTGTTCGGCTCGGTGATCTTCTGGATCTTCGCGTCGATCATCGCGCTGTTCACGAGCCCGACGCAGGCGCTGATCTTCTTCATCGCGTACCTCGTCTACATCCAGATCGAGTCCTACGTCGTGAGCCCGCGCGTGATGAACAAGGCGATCGAGATCCCCGCCGCCCTCGTCCTCATCGGTGCCCTCGCCGGCGGCGCGCTCGCCGGCATCGTCGGCGTCCTGGTGGCCCTGCCCGTGATGGCATCGATCCTGCTGATCATCCGCGAGGTCGTGGTGCCACGGCAGAACCTCAAGGTCTAGCGGGTCCTCTGCGGATGGGGGACGGATGCCTCGGGCCGAGGCATCCGTCTTCACATCTCGTGTGCGCCGCGCATCCTGTGTGGCGCGCAGCCCTTCCCCCTCCTCAATTGAGGAGCGCTGCCGAGTCGAGGACCGCACAGGGACGGATGCTCCGCATCTCGGCGCATCTCCTCGTTCGAGGAAGCGGATTTGAGTCCCCGGCCCGCGGTGCGACGTTCCGCCGCTCCGGCGGCCGCGCGCGATCGTCCTCAATTGAGGAGCGACGCCGAGTGGAGGATCGTCGGCCCCGGAAGACTCCGCATCTGGGTGCAGCTCCTCAACTGAGGAGCTCGCTCGTCAGTGCGCCGGGGCACGGCCCTGCTGACGGCGCCGAGCCGCGGTGGGATCCCGGCCTCAGCGAGCGAGGTGCAGTCCCTGGGCGACGGCGTTCATCACGAGCTGCTGGACAGAGGGCCAGTCATCCATGACCTGGGTGTAGCCGACGCGGATCACGTGGTAGCCGCGGAGCATGAGCTCGGCATCATGTCGGTTGTCGGACTCGCGCTGGGGGCCGACATGGTGGCCACCGTCGATCTGCAGAACAAGCCGGTCGCCGATGAGGAAGTCGACACGATGGCCGTGAAGCCAGATCTGGTGGAGGATCCGCAGCCGGAGCCAGCGCAGCCGTCGCGGCACGATGGTCTCGAGCCCCGAGTCGGCGAAGGGCGTCGCCTCGGAGAGGATGTCGCGGGCACGGCCAGGCAGTCTGAGGCGCGCGAGCACGTCGCGGTCGACCAGGCCCTTGTTGAGCGCAGACTCCCACACGGCAAGAGCGTGTTCGAAGGGTTGACACTGCGCGACCGCCACGAGGGTGTTCTCGATCCCGTCTTCGAGCACATGCGGCGTGCGAGCGACGACGGGTACGAACCAGTGGGTGATCGCTTTCGGGCGTCCTGTGCTCTGCTCCAGTTCCGGCCGCACGCCTCCAGAGCTCGGCGGAGCGCAGACGTGCGGCCGTGCAGTGCCGCCGTGCACCCACAATCCGAGCCGTTGAGCCCGCGTGATGCACCCCAGAACGACTCCTGCGCGTGCGGCGGCGACCAGCTGCGGATCCGCGCCTGGCAGCGCCAGCCAGGATCGGCGGATTCGCGAGAGAGACCCTTCTGCGACCGCATCGGCCAGATCTCTTTTGTTGGTGTCCCTGCCGAGGAGGGCTGACTGGCGGGCGATCCCGTTCTGCGCCTGCAGCCGCTGCATCCACGCCGGCTCCGAAGTCCCTGTCCTCATCGATTCAGGGTGGATGCCTCGCGCCGTGGACTCACCGCGCCGACGGCGATCCGGTGAGAACCGCCGCTATGTGCGCCCTGGGGAGGAGGTGAAATCGAGCGGTGCCTGACGCCCGCGCCTGCTCCTCAACTGAGGATTTCTGCCGAGATGAGGACGGGATCGGCGAGAGTCGACCTCATCTCGGCCATGGTCCTCAAATGAGGAGAAGGTGACGCCGCCGGCGTACACACGAGAAGGGACGGATGCCTCGGGCCGAGGCATCCGTCCCCGGAAACCTCAGTTGAGGGCAGAGGTGAGGCGCATCAGGCCGTCGAGGAACGTGGCCTTGGCGGGCTCGCGGCGCCACTCGTCGAGGGTGAGCTCGCGGCCGGCGTCGCGGTAGGCCTGCTCGACCTCGCGCATGCCGGCGACGAAGGACTCGCCGCGGACCATGAGGGAGACCTCGCTGTTGAGGCTGAACGAGCGGATGTCCATGTTGCTCGAGCCGATGACGGCGATGTCGTCGTCGATCGAGAAGTGCTTCGAGTGCAGGATGAACGGCTCCGGGTACAGGAAGATCCGCACGCCCGCCTCGAGGAGCACCTGGTAGTACGACCGCTGCGCGTGCCACACCATGAACTGGTCGCCGATCTCGGACACGAACAGCTGCACCTCGAGGCCGCGCTGACAGGCGCTCGTGATGGCGTAGACCATCGCCTCGTCGGGCACGAAGTACGGGCTCGTCAAGATGACCTTCTCGGTCGCGCCGTAGATGAGCGACAGGAACAGCCGCAGGTTGTTCTCGGTGTCGTAGCCCGGTCCGCTCGGGATGACCTGGCACTGCAGCGCATCGGGCGCCGCGGACACCGGCAGCTGCGCCGCCGGCACCTGGGCCGTCTGCGACAGATCCTCGCCGGTCTCGATGAGCCAGTCCGACAGGAAGACGGTGTTGACGGATGCCACGACCGGGCCGGTCAGCCGTGTCATGAGCTCCTGCCACTTGAGGCCGCGCTTGATGTTCTTGGGCGAGTCGTAATGCCGTGCGATGAGGTTCTGCGAGCCCATGAACGCGACGCGTCCGTCGACCACGACGATCTTGCGGTGGTTGCGCAGGTCGGGGCGCTGGTACTTGCCCTTGAACGGTTCGACCGGGAGCATCCACGCCCATTTCACGCCGATGCGGTCGAGCTCGGCCAGCATCTTGTCGCTGTCGGCCACCTTCTTGGTCGCCACGTAGTCGGCCAGCAGGCGCACGGTGACGCCGCGGGCGACGGCACGCTCCATCGCCGCGAAGAATCCGCGGGTGGTGTCGTCCCATCCGACGATGAAGAACTCGATGTGCACGAAGTCCTTCGCCGTGTCGACCTCGGCGGCCATCGCGTCGATCGACTCCTGGTAGTGCGGCAGGAGCGTCGCCTCGTTGCCCGACGAGGCGGGAAGAGCGGTCAGCGTCTGGTTCTGCTGCACCACGCGCTGGAACCACCGCGGCCACGAGGCATCCGTCTCGTCCAGCGCGTTGTCGGTGACCCTGCTGCGGATGATCTCGTCGATGCGCGCCTGTTCGGCACGCCTCTTCGCCGGCAGGCGGAAATTGCCGATGACGAGGTAGAGCACGACACCGACGCCCGGCAGGATCACGATGAGCAGGATCCAGGCCATCGCCGCCGTGGGCTTTCGCCCGCGCGGGATGACGATGAGCGCGGTGATCACGATCGCGGCGTGCACGAGCGCCGCGAGCGACCAGGTCAGGTTGGCGAGAAAACCGGAGTCCACGGGGTAAGTGTGGCATCAGTGCCCGCGCGCCACGATGATGGGCGGTCGAGCCGTCGAGCCGGCGCGTCGCCGTGACTCCAGAGAGTCGGTCTCCGACGACGACCGCGCCCCGCTGTCTTCAGCCGGGGTCAGGCGTCGGAGGCGCAGCGGAAGCCGATGTGCGACATGCCGGTGTCCTCGGCCTGAGGGGAGCGCGCGGCGGGTCGGAAACGCAGGCAGTAGTCGGGCGAGCACAGGTGCGAGCCGCCCTTGAGCACGCGGCGCGGGATCGACGGGAAGCCGTCCTGCGCGCTCGCCGCCGCGAGCAGGTTCGCGCGTTTGCCGGCGTCGACGGGCTTGTCCGACAGGCGCAGGTGGCGAGGCGTGTAGTAGTCGGTCGTCCACTCCCACACGTTGCCGGTCATGTCGTAGAGCCCGTAGCCGTTGGGCTCGTACGAGCCGACGGGTGCGGCATCCCCGACGCCGTGGTTGTCGTAGGGGAAGCGGCCGAGCCACGAGTTCGCCTGCGCGACGCCGCCCGGGTAGGGCTCGTCGCCCCACGCGAACCGCGCGCCCTCGAGCCCGCCGCGCGCGGCGTACTCGTGCTCGGCCTCGGTGGGCAGGCGCAGCCCGGCCCATTCGGCATACGCGGTCGCATCCTCGAAGGCGACGTGGACGACCGGATGCTGCAGCCGCTCGTCGATCGAAGACTCGGGTCCGAACGGCCGGCGCCAGAACGCGCCCGGCTGCCAGCGCCACCAGTTGCGCCAGTCACGGAGGTCGACGGGGCCCGGAGTCGGAGTGAACACCATCGCGCCCGGGACGAGGTCGGCGGGATCCGCGCCCTCGAACGCGGCCGGGTCGAGCTCGCGCTCGGCGACCGTCACGTAGCCGGTGTCGTCGACGAACACGGCGTACTGCGCGTTGGTGACGGCGTACCTGTCGATGCGGAACGGTCCGATCCTGCGCTCGTGCACGGGCTGCTCGTCGGGGTAGAACTCGTCCGACCCCATGCGGAACACGCCGCCGTCGAGGAGCACTTGGTCGTGGGTCGCCGCCGTCACCGCTCCACCGTAGCCCGGCGCGGAGTCAGAACGACCCGATGCCCTTGCCGATGAGCGAGACGCCGATGACCAGCAGCAGCACCGCCATGATGACCGCGTTCTCCTTGCCGAGCCATACGCGCAGCGCGTCGAGCGGCCCGCGGAGCCTCTCGGCGGCGATGAGGTAGCCGACCACCGGAACGAGGACGGTGGATGCTGCGATCAGCGTGAACAACGCGATCACGAGCACGATCGACCCGACCTCGAGCCCCGCCGACCCGATGTCGACGCCGGCCGCGGCGGCCATCAGGAGGTTCTTCGGGTTGATCGCCGAGAGGAGGAAGCCGAGGCCCAACGCGACGGGAAGGCTGACCTTGTCGATCGCCTGCATCCAGGTCGGCATCTGGGGCTCCTCGCCCGCCTTGGGCCGGCCACGCCACTGGCGGAGCGAGAGCAGGAGCAGCCCCGCGCCGAGGAGCAGCTGGATGACGCCCTGGATCGGCTTCGAGGCATCCGCGTCCTGCGCGGGGAGGATCGACGAGAGGAGCGTGAACACCGTCACCGCGACCACGATGCCCAGCACCCAGCCGAGCAGGAAGCCGACGCTCGTGACCCGCGCCTTCGGCGACAGCAGCATGAGGATCGCCGCGATGATCGGGATCGGGCTGATCGCCACACCGAGGGCGAGGGGAAGGATCTCTCCGATGACGGCGCCCATGGGCGTCCTCCTGGGGTCGTCGAACGATATCGGCGTGGCTACCGTATCGGGTGTTCGCCGTCAGGCGCCGTTGATCCGGTCGCGCCACTCCAGGAGCGCCTTCACCGGCGCGAGGTCGTAGTCGGGTCCGTCGATCGCCGGGACGATCAGCCGGAAGCCGAGGTCGTACAGGCGGGACGCGGCATCCGCGTCCTCGAGCAGCGGGCCGAATCCGCGCACGGTGTAGCCGGTCGACAGCTCGATGCCGGCGGGGTCGCGGCCTTCCCGCTCGCACCAGTCGTGGAGCACGCCGATCTTGCGGGGGAGGTCGTCGAGTTTCGTGAAGGTGTGCCAGATGTCGGCGTGCCGAGCCACGAGTCGCAGCGTCTTGCGCTCGCCTTGACCGCCGATGAGGATCGGGATCCGCCGTGTGGGCGGAGGGTTCAGGCGCTCCCAGCGGGCGCGCACGCGCGGGAGGTCCTCGGCGAGGTCGTCGAGCCGCGAGCCGACGGTGCCGAACTCGTAGCCGTACGCGTCGTAGTCGGGCTGCGCCCACCCCGAGCCGGTGCCGAAGATGAGCCGCCCCGTCCCGGTGGCGCGGGCGCTGATGTGGTCGACGGTGCGCGCCATGTCGGCCTGCAGATCGGGGTTGCGGTACGAGCTGCAGTTGACCAGCGGGCCGAACTCGACGCGCTCGGTCTGCTCGGCCATCGCGGCGAGCACAGTCCACGCCTCGAAATGGGCGGCGTCGAACGGCTCGGTGAGCGGGAAGAAGTGGTCCCAGTTGAAGACGACGTCGACGCCGAGCTCCTCCGCGCGCAGCACGGCATCACGATAGGCGGTGTACGACCCGTGCTGCGGCGCGAGCTGCACGCCGATCCGCAACGGACGATGGTCTGCGGGATGCCTCGACGAAGTCACGTCGAAGAGCCTCTCAGTTCTTCGGCTCGATGCGGAGCACCTCGGGCGACTCGCCGACCGTCAGGTCGTCCACGACACGGAGCGTGCGCGCGAGGTCGTCGACGCTGCCGATCACGGTGCCGAAGCGCTCGCGATCGGAGCAGACGGCGGTGACGGTGACGAAGTGCGTGCCGGTGTCCCACGTGTAGGTGGCGAACGGAGGGGTGCGCTGATCGGAGGGGAGCGCCATCTCGAGCTTCTCGCCGACGCCGAGGTACGGATTGCGGAAGCTCTCGGTGTCGTCGTACTCCATCGGCATCATGGCGCGAGCGGCACGGAGGTCGTTCGTGGCCTGCTGCACCTGCGCCATCACGACGACGAGCTCGGCATCGGCCTTCCAGACCCACACCAGCACGCGTCCCGCGGCCTTGCGCATGAGGAACGGTGCGGCCTGGCTCATCGCCCAGGCGGCGAAGCCGTTCCCGGAGCGCGGCTGCCCGCTCGCGGCGCCCGACGACTCGATCGGCGTCGCGCCCGCAGGGCCGATCATCAAGCCGCCCGCCTGATTCAGCAGCATCCGTATCGCGGTCTTGCGGTGACGGCGCCCGCGGAAGCCGAGCGATTCGGTCACGGGCACCCAGAGGTTCGGATCGGCGTCGGCCTGCAGGCGGGGCATGCGACCAGGGTACGTGCCTCCACTGGCGCGTTCCTGGGGAGCCCCCGGAAGGCCCTCGGGTAGGGTGGAGGGCGCGTGGCGCCAGCCGCTGCCGCGCGTCCCCCGCCGCACAGACAGGCCCCCAACCCGTGACCGATCCTGCGACGCCCGACGACACCCCCGCCGACGCCGCGAGTCCTCGCGCACTGACGATCCTCTACGGCGCCGACACGTTCCTCCCGCACGTGAACGGCGCCGCCCGCTTCGCGGAGCGCCTCGCCGCCGGCATGGTCGCGCGCGGCCACGAGGTGCACGTGATGGCACCGAGCAAGACGCACCGCGAGCACGGCACCTTCACCGAGGTGATCGAGGGGCAGCCGATGACGATGCACCGGCTGCCGTCGTGGCGCTGGTACCCGCACGACTGGCTCACCTTCGTCATGCCGTTCATGTCGAAGCACTATGCGCGCCGCGTCCTCGACGAGGTCAAGCCCGACGTCGTGCACATCCAGTCGCACATCGTGATCGGCCGTGGCCTCACGCGGGAGGCGCGCAAGCGCGGCATCCCGGTCGTCGCGACCAACCACGTCATGGCGGAGAACGTGCTCGACTTCACCGTGCTCCCGCCGTCGTGGACGCAGTACGCGGTCAAGCTCGCGTGGGAGGACGCCGAGCGCACCTTCAAGATGACGCGCGCGGTCACGACCCCGACGCGCAAGGCCGCCGAGTTCCTCGAGCGCACGATCGACATCGACGGCGTCATCCCGGTCAGCTGCGGCATCGACGCGTCGAACTACACGGCCGACCTCACGCCCCGCGGCGCGCACCGTCTGGTGTTCGTGGGGCGCCTCACGACCGAGAAGCAGATCGACGTCGTGCTGCGCGCCGTCGCGAAGCTCGACCCGGCGCTCGACGTGCGCTTCGACATCGTGGGCTCGGGCGATCAGCGCCGCAACCTCGAGCAGCTCGTCACCGAGCTGGGGCTCGGCGACCGCGTCTTCTTCCACGGCCACACGACGGACGAGGAGCTGCGGGCTCTGCTCACCGACGCGAGCCTCTTCGTGATCGCCTCGATCGCCGAGCTGCAGTCGATCGCGACCATGGAGGCGATGGCGTCGGGACTGCCGATCGTCGCCGCCGACGCGGTCGCGCTTCCCCACCTCGTCCACGACGGCGAGAACGGGTATCTGTTCCGCCCCGGAGACGTCGACGACCTCGCCGCCAAGCTCACGACGGTGCTGACGCAGTCGCCCGAGGAGCGCATGCGCATGCAGCGGTGCTCGCTCGAAGGCGTCAAGGTGCACGACATGAAGCGCACGCTCGACACCTTCGAGGCCCTGTACCGCGACGAGCCGCTGCCAGAGTAGGCCGCCGTGCACGTCGTGATGTTCGGCGACCAGCACGCCGAGTCGCTCGGCGGGGCGCAGGTCTCGATGCGCCTGCAGCGCCGCTTCCTCGAGAAGGCCGGGCACACCGTGACGATCGTCGCGCCGGCGATGCACGGCCCACGGGCGCGCGCGGCGGCAGGCGACTCCGCGTACGTGGACCTGCCGTCGATCCCCATCACGGTGGACCGCGAATACTCCATGACGTGGCCGGGCCGGAGCACCGATCGGTGGTTGGATGCTGCGATGGCGGGTCGTCCTCCGGTCGACGTCGTGCACATCCAGGCGGACTTCTGGGGTGCGTTCATCGGCGTGCGCTACGCGCAGCGACACGGCATCCCGATCGTCCACACGATGCACAACCGGCTCGACGTGGGCATCGAGGCGACCACGCCGTTCCCGAAGACCGTGCTGCGGGTGCTGAACGCGTGGCAGCGCCGGGCGCTCGGGCGCCGCGTCGGGGCGCCGGAGCCGGGACACGACGGCTGGGCGTACCTGCGGCGGTTCGGCGCCCGCGCCGCCGCGATCACCGCGCCGTCGGCGCACTTCGCGCACCGGCTCGAGGCGAACGGGGTGCTGCCCGCTTCCGACGCGCCGGCGGTCGACGTGATCTGGAACGGCATCGACGACGACGTCCTCGACGAGGTGCTGTCGCTCCGCCCCGATGCCCCTCTTCCCCCCAGTTCCCCTGCCGAAACACGGGTCGGTGACGCGACACGCCGGGCCGAGGCATCCGTTTCCGGCGTGTCGTCGTCACCGGCCCGTGTTTCGGCGCTGGAGCGGCGGCCGCGGTTCGTGTGGCTGGGGCGCATGAGTCCCGAGAAGCGTCTGATGCCCTTCCTGGAGGCGCTCGCCGCGTCGGGCGTCGAGGCCGAGGTCGAGGTCATCGGCGGCGGCGGCCAGCTTCGCGCGGCGCGGCGGCTCGTCGAGAAGCTCCGGCCCCGTGCGACCGTGACCTTCGCGGGACGGATGCCGTACGCCCAGACTCTGCGGCGCATCGCGGCCGCCGACGCCGTCGTGCAGACCTCGATCGGCTTCGAGACGCAGGGCATGACGATCTTCGAGGCGGCCTCGCTCGGCACGCCGTCGGTGGTCAGCGACCCGGATCTGGCCGCAGAGCTCGGCGAGGGCTTCTGGGCTGTGGGGGACGGCGTGAGCGCGGATCCGTCGGTCGCCGCGCTCGCGGATGCACTGCGGGAGGCAGCATCCGAGATCTCCGCCGGAACGCCGCGCGTGCCCGACCCGACCATCCGCGAGCGGTTCCGGCAGTCGTCGCGCACCGCGGCGATGGTCGACGTCTACGTCCGCGCCACCGCCTGATCGCGGCTCGGATCTCTCGCTCCTCATATGAGGACGAGAGCCGGGATGAGGAGCGAATCGCGGGATCCGCCCCTCATCCCGGCTCTCATCCTCAGTTGAGGAGGGGTCGGGGTGGCCGGCGCCGCATCAGGGGAGGCGGGTGCGGTCGGTGGGGAGGCGACGGTAACCGTCGTTGCGAAGGGCGGCGATCGTCGATGCGAAGGCCACCGCGGACAGGGCTGCGAGAAGAATCACCATGAACATGGCAGAAACGCTACGCTTGCGTCAGTCCTGCCACGAGTGGCAGAATTGACACACATCGCACGAAAACTGCCAGTCGCGGAGGTTCGAATGAAAACGGTGGCCTGCATCGTCACGGACGGCTTCGCGCCGTTCGAGTTCGGAGTCGCGTGCGAGGCGTTCGGCCTCGACCGGTCCGACGACGGCATCCCGAACTTCGACTTCCGCGTGGTCACGCCCGACCCGGGAGTCGTGCAGTCCAAGATGGGCTTCTCGATCAACGTCGACGCCGACCTCTCGTTCGCATACGAGGCCGACCTCGTGGTGGTGTCGCCGGTTCCCCACCAGTACTGGGGCAGCGTCGACGACCGTGTGCTCGATGTCATCCGCGCCGCGGTCGCCCGCGACGCGTGGGTGCTGAGCGTGTGCAGCGGGTCGTTCGTCGTCGCGGCCTCCGGCGTGCTCAACGGCCGCCGTGCGACGACGCACTGGATGTACGCGCAGAAGATGAAGGAGATGTACCCGTCCATCGACGTCGACCCCGACGTGCTCTACGTGCAGGACGGCCGCATCATCACGAGCGCCGGCACCGCCGCGGGTCTCGACGCCTGCCTGCACCTGCTGCGTCAGGAGCTCGGCGCGGAGCTCACCAACATCATCGCCCGCCGCATGGTCGTTCCGCCGCAGCGCGACGGCGGTCAGGCGCAGTTCATCGCGAACCCGCTTCCGGCCACGACGTCGCTGTCGCTCGCGCCCGTCACCGACTGGATGCTCGACAACCTGCGCCTCGACCTCACGGTCGACCAGCTCGCGTCGAAGGCGCACATGTCGCCGCGCACGTTCGCCCGTCGGTTCAAGGCCGACTACGGCGCGACGCCGGCCGCGTGGCTCGCCCGCCAGCGGATCATCCACGCCCAGCGCCTGCTCGAGAAGACCGACCTCGGTCTCGACCGCATCGCTTACGAGAGCGGGTTCGGGTCGGCCGCCGTGCTGCGCCAGAACTTCGCGCGTGTGCTCGGCACGACGCCGACCGGGTACCGCTCGCGCTTCACCTGCCACCTCGATGAGATGAGGGTCCCCACGCCCACTCCACACGCCGCTGACGCGTCGTTCGGAGCCTCCGGGCGCGGGGGCCCAGCCTCGGCCTCCGCCGAAGCGGGGGACGAGGCATCCGTTCTCGTGTCCGTGGCGTAGGGCGTTCTCACGCCCTACGACGGGGTCAGGCCTTCTTGGCGTCGATCTCGCGGCCGTGCACGGTGAGCGCGTAGATCACGAGGATGTCGACGGCGAGCAGTGCCAGCGACAGCCACGGCTGCACCGAGATGAGCGTGATCTGGCCAATCGCGTTGATCGCGACGAGCACGATCGCGGTGACGCGCGCCCAGGTCGCGCCCAGCAGCAGGAAGATGCCGACGAGGATGAGCAGCGCGCCGGCGATCAGGTGCCACCAGCCCCAGCCCTGGACGTCGATCGAGAAGAGCGCTTCCTGCCCGAGGAAGTAGGCCGTGTCAGGGCCGATGAGCGCCTGCAGGCCGTGGAAGGCGTCGATCGTGCCGCCGACGATGAGCACGACGGCGGCGAAGACGCCCCATCCGGCCCATCCGGAGGTGTTGACATCAGAGTTGGTCATGGCGAGGTCCCTTCATGTCGGCCGGGGAGGCCGTTCAGCGTCGGGCGTCGCGGCGCCCGTGCGGTGTTGGTGCCGCTAGGCGTCAGACTAGCCATCCTGGGAGAATCCTGGGAAGAGTCCTCTTCATGCAGGTCGCGCGAATTACGCGCGATGTCCGTGCGCGTCGAAAGGTTCCCGCCGCGTGCGGGGAGGCCTTCGCTAGCGTGTGACCCGTGGGGTTCGATCCGAGATCGTGGTTCTCCCGTAAGACGCTGCGCAAGGACGCCGTCGCGGGTGTGATCCTCGGCGTCGAGGCGGTGCCCGACGGCCTCGCCGCGGGGCTGCTGGCCGGGGTGAACCCGCTCGCCGGCCTCTACGGGTACCTCTTCGGCATGGTGGGTGCGGCCGTGCTCACGAGCAGCGCGTTCATGGCCGTGCAGGCGACCAGCGCGATGGCGCTCGTCGTCTCGGATGCAGGGCTCGAGACCCTCCCCGATCTGGATCGCGGGCTCTTCACCCTCGCGATCCTGACCGGCATCATCATGGTGATCGCGGGCCTCCTGCGCGGCGGGCGGCTGATCAGCTTCGTGCCGACGCCGGTCATGACCGGTTTCGTCACGGCGATCGGCGTCAACATCATCCTCGGCCAGCTGTCGAACTTCACCGGCTACCAGGCGCAGGGCGCCAACCGGCTGCTCAAGACGATCGACGTGCTCGTGCATGTCGGGCAGTGGAACATCCCGTCCCTTGTCGTCGGCGCGATCGCGATCCTCATCATCGTGGTGCTCCTGCCGACCCGGGTCGGCAGCATGGGGCTCGTCATCGCCGTGGTGGTGGGCTCGCTGTGCGCGGTGCTGCTGAATCTGTGGGTGCCGGACTCCGTCGTGCTGCTGCGCGACATCGTCGACGTGCCGCGCGGGCTGCCTGCGCCGGTGCTGCCGAGCATCGCCGATGCCCCGACCCTGCTCATTCCGGCGCTGTCGCTCACCTTCATCGGCCTCGTGCAGGGGGCAGCCGTCTCCGCCGGCATCCCGACCGCCGACGGCAGGCGTGCCGACGCGAACCGCGACTTCATGGGGCAAGGACTCGGCAACGTCGTCTCGGGGCTGTTCCAGGGCATGCCGGTCGGCGGGTCGATGTCCGGCTCGTCGCTCATCGTGCAGGCGGGGGCGAAGACGCGCATGTCGTTGTTCATCGCGGGGGCCGTGATGGCCGTCGTGATCTTCGCCCTGGCCGACGTCGTCGCGTTCGTGGCGATGCCGGCACTCGCGGGGCTGCTCATCGTCGTGGGCTGGCGCGCGATCAAGCCGAGCCGCATCTACTCGGTGATCAAGTCGGGCCCGCTGCCGACGACGATCATGGCGGTGACGTTCGGACTGACGCTGATCATCCCGTTGCAGTTCGCCGTGCTCGTCGGTGTGGGGCTCGGTGTCATCCTGTACGTCGCCGAGCAGTCGAACAGCGTGCGGGTGAGGGCCGTCGTGATCGCCCACGATGGTCGCATGCGCGAGACCGATCCCCCCGCGGTCGTTCCACCGGGCGAGGTGCTGGTGCTGCAGCCCTACGGGAGCCTGTTCTTCGCCAGCGCGCCGGTGTTCGAGCGCCAGCTGCCCGACGTCAGTCGCGAATCGAGCGGATCGGTGGTCATCGTGCGTCTGCGCGGCACCGACGAGATCGGCCTCTCGCACGTCGAAGTGCTGCGGCGGTTCGCGGCCGGGCTGCGAGATGCCGACTCGACACTCAAGGTGGTGGCCACGGAGGACCGCGTCATCTCGCAGCTCGATGCCGGTGGACTCACCGTCGACATCGGCGCCGACAACGTCTACCGCGGCACCGAATGGGTGGGCGAAGGGCTGCGCCGCGCCTACGCCGACGCCCGGGCAGAGATCGAGGACTAGCGTCGCATTGCTCGGGGAGCGCCCCGCTGATAAACTTGAGCCATGACGACTCAACTTTGACCAAGAGTTGGGTCCCCAGATTTCAGGAGACATATGAACGCCACGCAACAGCCCGGGCAGGAGGACGCGCAGAGCGCCCTCGAGCAGTTCGGTATCAACCTCACAGACCGTGCCCGACAGGGCAAGCTCGACCCCGTCATCGGGCGGGACAGCGAGATCCGGCGGGTCAGCCAGGTGCTGACACGCCGCACGAAGAACAACCCCGTCCTCATCGGCGAGCCCGGCGTCGGAAAGACCGCCGTCGTCGAGGGCCTCGCGCAGCGCATCGTCGCGGGCGACGTCGCCGAGTCGCTCAAGAACAAGGAGCTCGTCACCCTCGACATCTCCGCCCTCGTCGCCGGCGCGATGTACCGCGGCCAGTTCGAGGAGCGCCTGAAGAGCGTACTCAAGGAGATCACCGAGTCCGACGGCCGCATCATCACGTTCATCGACGAGCTGCACGTGCTCATGGGCGCGGGCGGCGGCGAGGGGTCGGTCGCAGCATCCAACATGCTCAAGCCGATGCTCGCGCGCGGCGAGTTGCGCCTCATCGGCGCGACCACGCTGAACGAATACCGCGAGTTCATCGAGAAGGATGCTGCGCTCGAGCGTCGCTTCCAGCAGGTCTATGTCGGCGAGCCCAGTGTCGAAGACACTGTCGCGATCCTGCGCGGACTCAAGGGCCGCTACGAGGCCCACCACGGCGTCACCATCAACGACGGAGCCCTGGTGGCCGCGGCATCCCTGTCCAATCGGTACATCCCCAGCCGCCAGCTTCCCGACAAGGCCATCGACCTGATCGACGAGGCGATGAGCCGGCTCAAGATGGAGATCGACTCGAGCCCGCTCGAGATCGACCAGCTGCGGCGCCAGATCGACCGCATGCGGCTCGAGGAGCTCGCCCTGAAGAAGGAGAAGGACTCCGCGTCGAAGGAGCGTCTCGCCACGCTTCGCGAGCACATGGCCACCGCCGAAGCGGACCTGTCGGTGCTCGAGCAGCGCTGGCAGCGCGAGCGCGCGGGTCTCAACCGCGTCGGCGAGCTCAAGAAGCAGCTCGATCAGGCGATCATCGACCGCGATCGCGCGCTGCGCGAGGCCGACTACACGCGGGCGTCGAAGCTCGAGTACGAGACCATCAAACGCCTCGAGGTCGAGATCGCGCAGGCCGAGCAGGCGGAGGCGGCGTCGACCGAGGAGCGCATGGTCAACGAGCAGGTGACCGACGAGGACATCGCGGCCGTCATCGCTGCATGGACCGGCATCCCCGTCGGCCGGCTGCTCCAGGGGGAGTCCGAGAGGCTGCTGCACCTCGAGTCCGAGCTCGGCAGGCGCCTGATCGGGCAGAAGGATGCCGTGAAGGCGGTGTCGGATGCCGTGCGACGCTCCCGCGCGGGCATCAGCGACCCCGGTCGCCCGACCGGCTCGTTCCTGTTCCTCGGTCCGACCGGCGTCGGCAAGACCGAGCTCGCCAAGGCGCTCGCGGAGTTCCTCTTCGACGACGAGCACGCGATGGTGCGCATCGACATGTCGGAGTACGGCGAGAAGCACTCGGTCTCGCGCCTCGTCGGCGCCCCTCCCGGCTACATCGGGTACGAGCAGGGTGGCCAGCTCACCGAGGCCGTGCGTCGGCGCCCTTACTCGGTGGTGCTGCTCGACGAGGTCGAGAAGGCCCACCCCGAGGTGTTCGACGTGCTGCTGCAGGTCATGGACGACGGCCGGCTCACCGACGGCCAGGGTCGCACGGTCGACTTCACGAACGTGATCCTCATCCTGACGTCGAACATCGGCTCGCCCATCCTCATCGACCCGGTGCTCTCGGCCGACGAGAAGCGCGACGCCGTCATGGCGATCGTGCGGCAGGCGTTCAAGCCCGAGTTCCTGAACCGGCTCGACGACATCGTGATGTTCGCCGCGCTCAGCCAGGACGACCTGGCGCAGATCGTCGAGCTCGCCGTGTTCGCGCTGCAGCGTCGCCTCAAGGACCGCCGCCTCGCCCTCGCCGTGACGCCCGATGCGCGTGCCTGGCTCGCCGAGCGCGGCTACGACCCGGTGTTCGGTGCGCGGCCACTGCGTCGCCTCATTCAGTCCGAGATCCAGGACCGCCTCGCGATGGCCCTGCTCTCGGGCGGTGTGCGCGACGGCGACGTGGTGCGGGTGGATGTCGCCGCCGACGGCTCGTCGCTCGTGCTGACGAGCGACGGCCCCGTCGCGGCCGAGCCCCCGACGGAAGACGACGACGTGATCGAGGCCGAGCTGCTCGACGACTGACGCCTCGCTCCGCGCCTCGGTGAGACGACAGTCTGCGGACGAGACCGTGGGGATCACCCGCGGTCTCGTCCGTGCACTGTGGTCTCACGGCTCCGCGGGCGGCGGAGGGACGAAGAGACGGATGCCTCGACCCGCAGCAGCGGGTCGAGGCATCCGTTTCCCGTACCAGTGGATCAGTCGTTCACGAGCACCGAGTCGGCGGCGGGGCGGCGCACGCGCGGGGCGTTCTCGCGGGCCTGCAGCTCTTCCGACGCCAGCCGGATGTCGCCGAGCTCGCCGACCGCCATGACGGTGACGGGAGTGAAGTCGGAGCTGAGGCCGAAGCCGGCGGTGATGGCATCGCGGTCGAAGCCGCCCATCTGGTGAGTCGACAGGCCGTCGGCGTGGGCCTGCACGGTGAAGTGCGCCGCGACCTGGCCGGTGTCGTACTGAGCCCAGCGCATCGGCTCGCCGTCGCGCGTGGTCTCGGCGACGAACACGACGAGCGCGGCGGCGTCGCCCGCCCACGCGCTGTTGAAGCCGGCGAGCGAGCCGAGAACGGTGGCGTGCGCGGCCGAGCCTCGACGGGCGACGATGACGCGCCATGCCTGTGTGTTGGCGGCCGTCGGCGTCCAGCGGGCGGCCTCGAGCGCGCTCGCGAGGGCGGCCTCGTCGATGACCGACTCGCGGTCGAAGATGCGGGTGCTCCAGCGCTCGGCGAGCACGTCGATGATCGGCGCGTCGGTCTCGGCGGTGCGGGCGGTGAGAGTGGACATGGGCTGCTCCTCTGGGGTCGAGCGATCTCTTCCGGGACCCCGTCGGCCCAGATCCATGCAACGACATAGACCTGGGAACATTCCCTCCATGTCCTCCCGCGTCGTCGACCGGGTCGTGAGAGCATCGACGCGTGCGCACCGTCCGTGCTCTGTGGGGTTCTTCGCATCCGGGGCCGACGCTCGTCGTGACTGCGCTCGCCCTCGCCCTGGGCATCGCGACGGGGCTCGAGGCCTGGCGCCTGGCGCTGCTGACGACGTCGGTCTTCGCGGGGCAGCTGTCGGTCGGCATCTCGAACGACGCCCTCGACGCTGAGCGGGATCGCGCCGTGGGGCGCACCGACAAGCCGATCGCCCGCGGAGACGTCTCGGCGCAGGCCGCGTGGGGCGCCGCGCTCGGACTGCTGGCGTCGGCTCTGGTTCTCTCCGCGCCGTTGGGCTGGCGGATGCTGGCCGCCCACGCTCTGGCGCTCGGTTCGGCCTGGGCCTACAACGCGGGCCTGAAATCGACCCCGTGGTCGATCGTGCCGTTCCTCGTGAGCTTCGGGATCTTCCCGTCGCTCGCGACGCTGTCGGCGCCCGACCCCTCGTTCGCGGCGCCGTGGGCGTGGATCGCCGGCGCCGCGCTCGGCGCCGCCGTGCACCTCACGAACGTGCTGCCCGACCTCGCCGACGATGCGCGCACCGGCGTGCGCGGTCTTCCGCACCGGCTCGGGCCACGGCTGGCGGCGATCGTCGCCGCGCTCGCCGTCGTGGGCGGTGCGGTCGCGGTGCTGCTCGGGGCCGCCGGCGGTGACCTCGGGGCCGTGTCGCCGGTGTCGTGGGTCTTCTTCGCGGCCGTCGTCGCCGTGGCGGCAGTGACCGCGTGGCGCGCGATCTCGAGGCCGCCGACGCGCGCGCTGTTCCGCCTCGTGATGCTGGCGGCGCTGCTCCTCGCAGCCCAGCTCGTCGCCTCGGGCAGCGCCTTCGTCGCGTGACGCGGGGCCCGGGGTCGAGGCATCCGCTCGCTGGGTCAGGGGTGGCGCCATCCCCTCCCGGCCGGGTTTGGGGCGTGATGCCTCCGTTGGGGCGGTGTTTATGCGCCCCAACGGACATTGTGCGCCCCAAACCCACAACCGGACCCCGGCTGACCTCGGGCCGGCGGCACGTCAGGCGTCGACGTCGAAGCCCATCGAGTAGGCACGCGCGAACAGTCGGGCGGACGGGCCGGCGAGCATCGCGCGCACCGCCGCGCGCCTCAGCGCGTCGCCGCGACCGCTGGGCCGGCCGAGCGCCGTGTTCACGCTCGCCAGCGACGCGGCCCGTCGCGCCGACTGGACCCGACGGGCTTCCCACCGCAGCAACCCGACGTCGGGGGCGCGGCCGGTGCGCACCCAGGAGGCCAGGAGCGGCGCCAGCGTCACCGCGTCGAGCAGGCCGAGGTTCATGCCCTGCCCGCCGATCGGGCTGACCTCGTGGGCGGTGTCTCCGATCGCGAACACGCGGCCGTGGCGCAGCCGGGGCGCGACGACACGGCGCACGCCGAACGACGTCGCCGCCGTCACCCCATCGGCCGCCGCAGCCTCCCCGCGACGGGCGAGCGCGTCGCGCAGCCGCCGAGTGCGCGCCTCGGGCTCGTCGTCTGCGCCCGGCGGGTCCCACGCGACGAACCGGCGGCGGCCGCCGGGCAGCGGGAACGACTCGAGCACGCCGTCAGGATCGAGGTGGATCACGGCGAGCTCGCCGTCAGCGGCGCCGTCGGCGGCGGCATCCGTCATCAGATATCGGTCGCGGTAGTCCCGCGCCGGCACGGCGCCGGGCCGGTAGACGAGGTCGCGCGCGGCGCCTCCGCCTGCGACGACCACGATGCGGCTCTCGGACTCGATCGGGCGGCCGAGGAGGCCTGCGCGCACCACCACGGCGTCGCGATGCGGGATCACCGCGAGCACGTACGCCCCGCGCAGCGGCTCGGGGGCCTCGGCGCCGAGCACGGACTCGGTGGCCGCCTGCGGCAGTGTCGCCACGAAGGGGAAGCGCGCCGAGAGGACGTCGAAGTGCACCGTCCCGAGCAGGCGGCCGCGTGAACGTGCCTCGCCGCGTCTCACCCGCACCGCCTCGGCGAGGAGGTGGTCCGTGAGGCCCGACGCCTCGAGAGCCGCCAGGACGGGGGAGTGGATGCCGATGGCCCGGGTGCCGTCGCCGACAGCGGGTCGCCGTTCGAGGAGCTCGACGTCGACTCCGCGACGGGCGAGCTCGCCGGCGAGCAGCATCCCGACGGGCCCGGCGCCGACGACGGTGACGTCACGCACGGCCGCGCCCGACGGCGACGAGGCGGAAGGGCACCGGCATCTGCACCGTCCAGGCGCCCCGGCTGCTGTCCTCGAGCGCGGCCGCGAGCTCGGCGCGCGTGTAGCTGCGGCGGATCGAGCGAAGGCCGTCGGTGCGAAGGAAGGTGCCGCGCTCAAAGGGCGTGATCCCCACGGCATAGAGCCCGTACGCCAGCCGCGAGCGGGCGATGTCGCTGTGCAGCACGATGCCGCGGGAGAGCGTGAGCGATTCCTCGGCGAACGCGGGGAGATCGTCGCCGAGGTGGTGGAGGACGTGATTCGACAGCACCGCGTCGTACGTGCGGCCCTCCGCGACCAGGGTGGCGGCATCCGCTCTCCGGAAGCTCGCCGTGGCGATCGGCCCGCGTGCCGTGGCGACCTCGTGCGCGCGCGGGTCGGGGTCGATGCCTGTCCAGGTCACCTCGAGCCCGTCATGCCGGGCGGCCGCGGCGAGGCGCGCGACGAGGTCTCCGCCGCCCGATCCGATGTCGAGGACGTGCGCCGGCCGGCCGAGGGCTCCCAGGTGCGGGCGCAGCCGGGTGCGGTACACGACGCCCCAGCCCGACACGAGGCGGTTGACCGTGCCGAAGCGCCGCAGCGTGGCGCGCAGGGCATCCGGATCGCAGTCGGGGTCGTCCATGAGCTCGGCGAGCCGGTCGTCGCGGACGGCGAGGGTCATGCCGGCGCCGCCGTCACGCGGAGGCCGCCAGGGCGAGGCCGACGTCCTCCGCGCCCGTGACCGCCGGACGGCGCCGGGTCATCAGCGCCGACTCGACGGTGAGCCCCGGGCCGAAGGCCAGTCCGGCGACGCGCGCGCCATCGCGGACGTCGTCGTCGCGCAGGAGCGCGGCGAGGATGAACAGGATCGTCGCGCTGGACATGTTGCCGAAGTCCCGCAGCACTGCGCGCGAGACCGCGAGGGCATCGGCTGGGAGGTCGAGCCCGGTCTCGACGCGATCGAGCACGCTGCGCCCGCCGGGGTGCACCGCCCACACCTCGGGGGGCGCGTCGTCGCCCAGGAATCTGCCCACCGCGCCCTGGATCTCGCGGCCGATGATGCGCGGCACCTCGGCGGAGAGGATCATCTCGAACCCGTTGTCGCCGATCGTCCAGACCATGTCGGTCTCGCCCTCGTCGGTGAGGGCTGTGCCGAACCTGTCGAGCTCGAGCCCGCCGGGGTTTCCCGCGGCCGGATCGGCGGTGACGATCGCCGCCGCCGCGCCATCGGCGAAGACGGATGCTGCGACGATCTGCTGCGGATCGTTCGAGGGCCGCAGGTGGAGCGTGCACAGCTCGGTCGCGGCGACCAGCACGACCGCGTCCGGCTTGCTCGCCGCCAGGGCCGACGCCACGCGCAGTGCGGGCAGCGCCGCGGCGCACCCGATGAACCCGAGGTGACAGCGCTCGACTGTCGGCCGCAGCCCGAGTTCGCGGACGAGGTGATAGTCCGGGCCGGGCGCGAAGAGCCCCGTGCACGAGACGGTGACGACGTGGGTCACCGCGGAAGGATCGATCCCGCCGTCGGCCAGCGCGGTGCGGGCGGCGGCGGCGGTGAGCTTCGGCGCCGACGCGATGAAGCGCTGGTTGCGCGCGCCGGTGGTGGGGGACAGGAGTCGGCCCTCGACGTCGACGAACGCGGCAGGGTCAGCGGGGCCGGTCGCCGGGCCGGACGCGAACTCGGCGAGGACCGTATGCCGCTGTTCGATCGCCGACGCGTCGAAGACCGCCTGGATGCGGCGCCGCGCGAGCCGGTCGGCGCCCTCCTGCGCCGCGAAGATGTCGCGCGCGACCGCCTGCGCGATGCGGGTGGGCGGAACAGCTGTGCCGATCGAGACGATGCGGGCCGTCATGGTGCAACCTAAGCATGCTCGAACCCCGAAGGGCACGACCTTGCCGGAAACCCGCAGGTCGGGTACCGCAGGGCGGAGGGGGACGGATGCCTCGGCCTGTACCCTGCGCGGCGGGCCGAGGCATCCTGGTCTGTCAGCCGGCGGGCTCGTGGTCAGTGTGCTCGGCGTGCGCGTCGGGGAGTTCCCGCATGCGCCAGAACGGGCCGATGACGACGAACAGGCACGCGAGAAGCTCGCCGGTCGCGGCGATCCACAGTGTCGGAACGGTGCCGATCCACGTTCCCAGCGCGCCGGCGATGAGTGCCCCGATCGGCATGACGCCCCACACGACGAAGCGGATCGATGCGTTCATCCGGCCGAGGAGACGCGGCGGCGTGATGCGCTGGCGGAACGTCACCTGCGTGATGTTGTACAGCAGGATCGTGAAGCTCATGATGAACCCCTGCACCACCAGCAGCGGGAAGGCGAGCGCCGGAACGAGGGAGATCACCGGGAGGAAGAAGGGCGCGACGCTGAACGCGATCGCGCTGATCGGGATCGCACGGGCCTCGCCGAGCCACGCGATGATCCGCGGCGTCACCATGGCGCCGACGAGGCCGCCGACCGCCGACAGCGAGAACACGATGCCGAACAGCTGAGGACTCAAGCCCAGCTCGCGCAGCACGAAGATCGGCACCAGCGTCTGCGCGATCGTCCCGAAGAAGTTCGCCGTCCCCGTCGTGCCGACGATGCGGCGCAGCAGCGGATTCCCGAACACCCAGCGCAGGCCCTCACCGATCTCCTGAACCAGGGGCTTGTGATCCTCCCTGGCGCGAGGCTTCTCGTGGTCACGTGTGAAGAGCAGCGCGACGAAGGAGGCGACGTACGTGCCGACTGTCGCGAAGATCGCGAACGGCGCCGTGAGCACTCCGATGAGCCAGCCGCCGATGCCGGGGCCCGCGATATTGGCGAGCTCGTAGGTCGACTGCAGCTTGCCGTTCGCCTCGCCGATCTGGTCGGTGCGCACGAGCGAGGGGATGATGCTCTGGTACGAGACGTCGAAGAACACGGTCGCCACGCCCATGATCAACGCGACGACGATCATGTGCCAGATCTCCAGCACACCGAGCAGGGCGAGGACGGGGAGCGTCGCGAGCGCCACTGCCCGGACCGCGTCCGCCCAGATCATGACGCGGCGCTTGCGCATCCGGTCGATCCACGCCCCGGCGGGAAGGCCGACGACGAGGAAGGCCGCGACCTGCGCCGCATTGAGCAGTCCGACCTCCCACTCGGTCGCGTTCAGCATCAGCACCGCCAGCACCGGGATGGCGAGCTCGGTGATCTGCGCGCCGAACTGGCTGAGCGCCTGCCCCGACCACAGCGTCAGGAAGTTGCGGTCGCGCCACAGCGAACCCTTCGGTGCCGGTGGAGATGAGTCCGGGGCGGCTGCAGCATCCTGATCCGCTTCCACCGCTTCGCCCGCGTCGGCGCGCGAGGTGAGCGTGGAGGACTCGGCCCGGGCCTCCGCGAGGGCGGCGTCGTCGACGACCTCGGCCTCGCGGACCTCATCTGATTGGGACATGCCAATCAGTCTGCGTCACTGATTGAAGTGTGTCAATCGGTCTTGTACGCTGACGTCGTGGCGGACCAGGAAGAGCGGATCGAACTGCGCGAGGGAGACCCCGAGGCGGAGGCCCGGATGCGCGCGCTCAGTTCGCCGCTCCGATTGCGCGTGCTGCGCCTGTGCGCGTTCGAATCGCGCACCAACAAGGAGCTCGCCGGCCTGCTGGGCGTGAACCCCGGCACGATGCTCCACCACGTGCGCACGCTGGTCCAGACCGGCTATCTCGCCGCGCAGGCCGAGCGCACCGGCGCGCAGGGCGCCCGTGAGGTGCCGTACAAGGCGACGGGGCTGTCGTGGCGCACGTCGATGCCGGGCGGCTCGCCGATCCTGGTCGAGACGTTCCTCCAGCAGATCGAAGGGCTCGACCCCGACGACCTGGACGTCACCTGGCTCGGTCTCAAGCTCAACGACGAGCACAAGGAGGAGTTCCAGCGCCGCCTGTACGAACTGGTCAACGAGTTCAAGGAGCGCGATCCCGACGCTGACGGCGACACCTACTCGTTCTTCAGCACCCTCCACCCCGACGACAACCCGCCCTCCCCGGCCTGACGCCCGTTCTTGCGGTGCGCAGAAGGGTGCGCGAACTTCTCTTCATGACGGATGCCTCGGGGCGCAGCATCGTCATAGCGTCGGAGCATGACCACCGCGACGGCCGACCTCTACGACGAACGCGGCGACGAGCTGGACTCGCTCGCGCTGCAGCTGCACGACATCGGCGGGCGCGTCGCGTTCGACGGGCCGATTCGAACCGTGCGGTGCCACCGCGACAACGCGCTCGTGAAGGCGGTGCTCGCGACCCCGGGCGTCGGCGCCGTGCTCGTCATCGACGGGGGCGGATCGCTCGAGTCCGCGCTGGTGGGCGACCTCATCGCGGCCTCCGCCGTCGAGAACGGCTGGGCGGGGATCATCGTGCACGGCGCGATCCGCGACCGGGTGGCGATCGGCGACCTCGACCTCGGCGTCAAGGCGCTCGGCTCCAACCCGCGCAAGAGCGCGAAGACGGGCGTCGGCGAGGTCGACGTGCCGGTGGTCATCGCGGGCGTCGCCTTCGTCCCGCACAAGCATGTGTGGGCCGACGCCGACGGGGTGCTGGTCGAGCGGTGACGGCCTCGCGCGCGGGGGTGATGCGCGGGGCGCTGGGCGCTCGTATGGTGGAGGCCTGATGTCCTCCACCGACGGGACGCCCGCCCGCTACCTCGCCCGGGCCATCGAGATCGCGACCGAGAACGTCCGCAATGCGGGCGGTCCGTTCGGGGCGGTCGTGGTGTCGGCGGACGGGCAGGTCTTCGAGGGGGTGAACCGCGTCACCGCCGACCTCGACCCGTCGGCGCACGCCGAGGTCGTCGCCATCCGGCGGGCATGCCAGGGATTGGGGACGTTCGACCTCACCGGAGCGACGCTCTACACGAGCTGCGAGCCGTGCCCGATGTGCCTGGGCACCGCGCTCTGGGCTCGCGTGGACCGGGTGTACTTCGCTGCCGACCGCGAGGACGCCGCGGCGGCGGGCTTCGACGACGCGGTCTTCTACCGCTACTTCGACGGCCACCCCGAGCATCGCGACATCATGCCCGTGGAGTCGATCGACCTCACCCCCGAGCATCGCATCGCGCCGTTCACCGAGTGGGGCCGGACCTCGACCCGCATCGAGTACTGACGAAACGCCTCGAACGGCCCGCTCACTCAGGGACTCGAAGCGACGGGGGCAGCCTGCTCGATCAGCTGCAGCAGCTGGGCGGAGACGCTCACCGCGATCGTGGCGGGCTGCTTGCCGGGGATCTCGGGCAGACCGATCGGCGTCGTCACCCTGGCCAGGGACGCCTGGTCGTGGCCGGCCTCCTGGAGGCGTGCCCGGAAGCGGGCCCACTTGGAGCGCGAGCCGATGAGGCCGATCGAGGCGATGCCCTCGATGCGCAGCGCCTGGTCGACGATCGCGAGGTCTTCGGCGTGGTCGTGGGTCATGACGAGCACGTGCGTCCCGGCCGGCACCGACGCCAGCACGGCCTCCGGCACCGGCGCATGGTGCACATGCACCCCCGCGACCGCGTCGGCGAGCGGCCCCGGGGCGCCGCCGATCCCCAGGCGCGTCGGGCCGAGCATCGCCTCCCTGGAGTCGACGAGGTGCAGGTCGATGTGCTGGCGCGCGAGGATCCGCGCCACCTCGAGTCCCACGTGTCCCATCCCGAACACCGCGACCGACGGCACGACCCGCACCGGCTCCAGCATGAGCGTGACCTCTCCTCCGCAGCACTGCACGCCGTACTCCGTGGTCTCCTTGTCGCTCAGGGTGAGCGTCAGCAGCTCCGGCTCGGCGGTTCCGGAGGCGAGCATCGCACGGGCGCGGGCGAGGGCGGTGGCCTCGAGGTTGCCGCCTCCGATCGTCTCGAAGACCCCGCCCGGTGAGACGACCATCTTCGCGCCGCCGTTGCGCGGGGCGTGGCCGCGCACCATCGCCAGCGTCACGATCACTGCGGGCGTGCGGGCGTCGCGCAGGGTCCGCACCGCGTCGAGCCAGTCCACGGCCGGCCTCAGCGGCCCGCCGTGAGGAGGTCGGGCTCCGCAGGCCCCGGGTCCGCCGCCCGGCGGACGCCGGCGGCGAGTGGCGGGGGGGCGGGGACCGTGCCGTCGCGGGACACGGACGCCGCCTCCGCACCTGCTGCGCCGCGCGCGGCCTCGATCGCCCAGAACACCGCCTCGGGGGTGGCGGGCGAGCCGAGCTCGACGCTGCGCCCGGCCGGGCCGAACGCCCCGACCGCCTGCCGCAGCGCCTCGCGCACGCTGAAGGCGAGGAGCAGCGGAGGTTCACCCACGGCCTTGGAGCCGTATACGGCGCCGTCCTCGCGGGCGTCCTCGAAGAGCGCGACGTGGAACTCCTCGGGCATCTCGGAGAAGCTCGGCAGCTTGTACGTGCTGGCCGACGGGGTCTGCAGGCGGCCGCGCGTCGGTCCGTCGCCGGTGTCCCAGCGAAGCTCCTCGATGGTCAGCCATCCGGTGCCCTGCACGAAGCCGCCCTCGATCTGGCCGATGTCGAGGAGCGGCGAGAGCGAGTCGCCGGCGTCGTGCACGATGTCGACGCGGCGGAGGCGGTACGCACCGGTGAAGCCGTCCACTTCGACCTCCGCGGCGGCGCAGCCGTAGGCGAAGTACTTGAAGGGCGACCCCTGCTGGCGGTCGGCGTCCCAGTGCAGCCCCTCGGTGCGGTAGTAGCCCGCGGCGAACAGCTGCACGCGCTGCAGGTAGGCCTCGGCGACCACGTCGGCGAACGGCATCCGTTCCCCTCCGCCCAGTGCGGTGACGCAGCCGTCGGAGAACCGCACATCACGCGCGTCGACGCCGAGGAGGCGTCCTGCCACGGCGGCCAGCCGGCCGCGGATCTCCTCGCACGCGAGCTTGACGGCGCCGCCGTTGAGGTCGGCGCTGGACGACGCGGCGGTCGCCGACGTGTTGGGCACCTTGTCGGTACGCGTCGGAGCGACCCGAACAGCCTCGAGCGGCACCCCGAGCGCCGTTGCGGCCACCTGCAGCATCTTCGTGTGCAGGCCCTGACCCATCTCGGTGCCGCCGTGGTTGATCAGCACCGAGCCGTCCTTGTAGACGAGCACGAGCGCGCCGGCCTGGTTGAACGACGTGAAGGTGAACGAGATGCCGAACTTGACCGGAGTCATCGCGAGCCCGCGTTTGCGGTCGGCGTGCGCCTCGTTGAACCGCGAGATGTCGTGCAGGCGGGCGTCGAGGTCGGCCTCGCTGCGGAGGCGCTCCCATATCGCCGTGAGCCGCCCGGCGTCCTTCACCAGCTGCCCGTAGTGCGTCGACTGACCCGGTCGGTAGAAGTTCTTCTTCCGCAGCTCGAGGGGATCGACCCCGAGCACGGGCGCCGCGCGGCCCAGGATGTCTTCGATGAGGAACACGCCCTGCGGCCCGCCGAAGCCGCGGAACGCCGTGTTCGACTGCTTGTGCGTCTGCGCGACGCGGCCGTGCACGCGCACGTTGGGGATCCAGTAGGCGTTGTCGACATGGCAGAGCGCGCGGCCGAGCACCGGCTCCGAGAGATCGAGGCTCCAGCCGCCGTCGGCGGTGAGGGTCGCGTCGAGCGCCTGCAGGAACCCGTCTGCATCGAAGCCCACCCGCCACGCGAGGTGGAACGGGTGGCGCTTGCCCGACATCGTGATGTCCTGCGTGCGGGTGAGCCGCAGGCGCACGGGGCGTCCGGTGAGCTTCGCCCCGAGCGCCGCGATCGCCGCGAACCCGTGCGGCTGCATCTCCTTGCCGCCGAACCCGCCCCCCATGCGCAGGCACTCGACGGTGACCTCGCTCGACGGGACACCCAGCACGTGCGCCACGATCTCCTGCGTCTCGGACGGATGCTGCGTCGAGCACTCCACGAAGTAGCGTCCGTCGGGATCGCGCACCGCGTAGGAGGCATGCGTCTCGAGCGAGAAGTGCTCCTGGCCGCCGATCGCGCTCTCGCCTTCGAAGACGAATGCCGAGGATGCGAGAGCGGATGCCGCGTCCCCGCGTGCGATCGTGCGTGGCACGCCCTGGAACGACCCCGCGTCGATCGCCTCCTGCACCGTGATCAGCGACGGCAGCGGCTCGTACGACACCGTGACGGCGGCCGCGCCCTGGCGCGCGGCATCCGTCGTCTCTCCCAGCACCCACACCAGCGCATGGCCGAAGAACATCGCCTCGGTCGGGAAGAGGGGCTCGTCGTGCTTGACTCCCGCGTCGTTGATGCCCGGCACATCGTCGGCGGTCAGCACCCGGACGACCCCGGCCACATCGTAGGCGGGTGCCACGTCGACGCTGACGCGGGCATGCGCGACGGTCGACTGCACCGGCCATGCGGTCAGCACGCCGTGGGATCGGGCCGCGACGTCGTCGGTGTAGACGGCCGCGCCCGTCACGTGCAGGGCCGCGCTCTCGTGCACCGCAGGGCGCCCGACGACCGGGTTCTCGGGGCGATCGGCGAGCGAGCTCATGCCGTCGCCTCCTCGTCGTCGGCCGACGCCGCGAAGAGCGCCGGCAGCGCCGTGCCGAGCATGCGTGCGCGGTACGCGGCGCTCGCGCGGTGGTCGTCGAGCGGCGTCCCCTCACGCTGCAGGACGACGGATGCCGCCGCCACCGTCGCGGCGTTCCACGCGCGTCCCTCGAGGGCCTGCTCGGTCGCGTACGCGCGGAGGGGCGTCGCGGCGACGCCGCCGAGGCCGATACGCGCTCTTGTGACGGAGCCGCCGTCGAGCTCGAGGGCGAAGGCGACCGCCACCGACGAGATGTCGTCGAACCGCCGCTTCGCGACCTTGTGGAACGCGGTCGGACCCGCCGACGGCAGCGGGACCCGCACCATCCGGATGAGCTCGTCCCGGCGCCTGACCGAGGTGCGATACCCCGTGAAGTAGTCGGCGAGGTCGACCTCGCGCTCGCCGCCGGCCGAGACGAGCACGACACTCGCCCCGAGCGCGAGCAGCGCCGGAGCCGCGTCGCCGATGGGCGAGGCGGTGCCGAGGTTGCCGCCGAGCGTCGCGCGGTTGCGGATCAGGCGCGACGCGAACTGGGGGAGCAGCTGCGCGAGCAGCGGTACCCGCTCGCCCACGCTCTGCTCGATCTCCGACAGCGGCACCGCTGCGCCGATCCCGACCGCGTCGCCGGTGAACTCGAGACCCCGAAGCTCGGGGAGGCGGTCGATCGCGACGACCAGAGGGGCGCGCGCGCCGCGCAGGTTCACATCGACCCCCCAGTCCGTGCTGCCGGCCACGGCGAGCGCCTCCGGTTCGTCGCGCAGCAGCTGCAGGGCCTCGCCCAGCGTCTCGGGTCGCACGAAGCGCCCGTCGGCTGCTCGCACCGCGGTGGCGACCGCCGTCGGCGCCGGCTCGGTCAGCCGCTCACGGAGCGGATCGTCGGGCCGAGGCATCCCGAGCCCGAACGCCGCGTCGCGGATGGGCCGGTAGCCCGTGCAGCGGCACAGGTTGCCGCTCAGCGCATGCAGGTCGAATCCGTTCGCCCCGAGCTCGCCGTCGGCCGTGCCCGCCCCGCGGTCGGACCGGTAGAACTCGGCGGCCATCGCACACGCGAACCCGGGCGTGCAGTAGCCGCATTGCGAGCCGCCCGCGGCAGCGAGTCGCTGCTGCACCGGATGCAGGTGGTCGGGTGAACCCAGGCCCTCGGAGGTCACCACCTCCTGCCCGTCGAGCGCATGGACGGGCACCAGGCAGGCATTGACCGGGGTCCACACGGCGGTGCCCTCGGGCCCCGCCGTGGCGACCAGCACGGCGCAGGCGCCGCACTCGCCCTCGGCGCAGCCCTCCTTCGCGCCGGTCAGTCCGAGGCTGCGCAGCCAGTCGAGCGCGGTGGCGTGCGCGACCGCGCCCACGAGCGGGACGACCCGCCCGTTGACGGTCACAGCGCTGTCACGGTTCGTGCGGATGCCGGGAGTCTACGCCGCGCCCGCGGCGCAGCGAAGGTGCGCCGCGACCCCTCTGGACATGCCCCGCGGGCAAGAGGATCGTTGGCGGCGGCACAACCACTGGGAGGCTGTCATGTTCACACCCGATCGGCCGTTCTCTAGCTTCGCCGTACCCGACATCGGCGCAGCCGCGGCCTTCTACCGCGACACCCTGGGGCTCGACGTCACCGTCTACGAAGAGATGGGCGGAGGCTTCACGATCGCGCTCCCCGGCGAGGGCAGCATCTTCGTCTACCCGAAGGAGGATCACGAGCCGGCCGTGTTCACGATCCTCAATTTCAGCGTCGCCGACGTCGATGCCGCCGTCGACGACCTGAACAAGCGCGGCGTCGTCACGAAGATCTACACCGACCCCGACTACGGCACCGACGAGAAGGGCATCTCACGGGGCTTCGAGGGCGGCCCCGACATCGCATGGTTCAAAGACCCCGCGGGCAACGTCATCTCGGTCGGCCGCATGGAGCCGCAGATGATGGGCAAGCAATAGGCGCGCCACCGGTCAGGGCAGCACCGGCCAGCCGGCGGGGCCGGGCGACCCCGCCGGATACTCGTCGAGCGGCACGTCGCCGGCGCGCCAGGCCGCCAGCACGGGGTCGACGATGCGCCACGACTCCTCGGCCGCGTCGCCGCGCACCGCGAGGGTCGCGTCGGCGTCGAGGATGCCCGACAGCACCTCGCCATAGGCCCTGAGCGCGCCCTCGCCGAGGTCGGCTTCGAGCAGCGCCCGCTCGAGTTCGAACGGGTCGTCGCCGCCGTTGACGTTGAGTTCGAGCTCCATCCGGTCGGGGCCGAGGGAGAAGCGCAGCACGGAGCCGGGCGCCGCCCCGGTGAGGCCCTCGGGGACGTGGTTCACGGGACGGAAGGTCACCACGACCTCGCCGTCCTTGCCGGCGAGCGCCTTGCCCGACCGCAGGGTGAACGGCACGCCTTTCCACCGCTCGTTGCGCACCTCGCACGTGACCTCGGCGAGCGTCTCCGTGCCGAGCGACGGATCGACGCCGGGCTCGTCCGTGTACGCCGGAAGCTCTCTGTTCCCCGCCCGTCCGGCCGTGTACCGCGCCCGCCGCGAGGCCTTCGCCGGATCGTCGCCCCACACGCGGGTCGCGCGCAGCACCGCGGCCGTCGCATCGCGGAAGTCCCGCTCGTGCAGCGTCGCCGGCGGCTCCATCGCGAGCACCGCCATCACCTGCAGCAGGTGGCTCTGGATCATGTCGACGAGCGCGCCCGCCCGGTCGTAGTAGCCGGCGCGGCCCTCGAGGCCGAGCGTCTCGTCGTAGCGGATGACCACCGATGCGACGTCCTGCGCGCGCCACACCGGCGCGAAGACGCGGTTCGCGAAGCGCACGCCCAGGAGGTTCAGCGTCGTCGACCGGCCCAGGAAGTGGTCGATGCGGAACACCTGCTCCTCGGGCACGAGACGGGCGAGCGTCGAGTTCAGCGCGTGGGCGCTCGCCTGGTCGACGCCGAACGGCTTCTCGAGCGCGAGCACCGTGCCCTCGGGGATGTCGACGCCGACGAGCGCCTCGCACGCGGCCTTCGCGACCGCGGGCGGCACGGCGAAGTACAGGGCGATCCGTCCGTCATGGTCGGCGAGCAGCCGCTCGAGGTCCTTCGCATCGGTGATGTCGGCACGCGCGTACGTCGTGTCGGCGACAGCGTCGAATGCGTCGGCGAACCCGGCCGACTCGAAGGACGCGCGCACCGTCTGCCGCCAGCGCTCGTCGTCCCAGTCATCGATGCCGGCGCCGCGCAGGCGCACCGAGCGCTGCGGCTCCCGAGCGAGCAGCTGGCCGAGCGCGGGCAGCAGCAGCCGCGAGGTGAGGTCGCCCGAGGCGCCCAGGATGAGCAAGGTGGTCTGCGCCGACATGCGATTCACGCTACCCACGCACCCTCGCTGTGGGCAGGGGCTTGCGCCCGTGCGCGTTGCGCGACCGCCCGCATCGTGTGCTCGCACCCAGGACACGCGTTGTGCGCGCGCAGACCCTATGCGCTCGGCCGGAGCACACGAAGAGTGCAGAGGACAGAGGGATGCTGCGGCCCGGCGCAGTGCGCCGGGCCGCAGCATCCCTCATCCGATGTGACCCGGGTCAGCCGGCGAGGGCCTCCGAGAGCTTCACCCGGCCGCCCATGCGCAGCAGCGAGTTCTCGTAGATGCGGGCGGCGATGAGGATCGCCGCGACGCACGTCGCCATGAGGATCACGATCGACAGCAGCGGCTCCCACCACTGCGCCTGCCCGAGGAAGATGCGCATCGGCATGCCGACCGGCGCCGAGAACGGCACGTACGACATGATCGCGAGCACCAGCGGGTTGTCGTTGAAGAAGATGACGAGGAAGTACGGCGCCATCACGAGCATCGTCAGCGGCATCGTGGTCGAGCCGATGTCCTCCTGGCGCGACACCATCGAGGCGGCCGCCGCGAACAGCGACGCCAGCAGGATGAAGCCGAAGAGGAAGAAGATCGCGAACCAGGCGATCGGGGCGCCGAGGCCCTGCAGCAGCGCTGTCTGGTCGGTCACCGTGAGGCCGATGATCGCGATCGCGGCGAGGATCAGGATCTGGCCCATCGCGAGCACCGTGTTGCCGATGACCTTGCCGGCCAGCAGCGACCGCACCGGGATCGCCGAGATGAGCAGCTCGACCACGCGGGTCTGCTTCTCTTCGACGACGCTCTGCGCGATCGTGCCGCCGAACAGCGACGCGGCGAGCAGGAACACGATGCCGAAGCCGATCGCGGCGATGTAGCCGAGTGCCGCGTTCCCCTCCTCGGGAGCGAGCAGCTCGACCGGCGGCACCTGCGCGAGCTGCAGCATCAGCGACGTGGGAGCGGACGACTCCGCGACGATCGCGAACCCGAGCGGCGACGACGAGTCGCCCACGACGGCGGCGTCGACCTCGCCGTCCTTCACGAGCGCTTCGGCGGCGGCACGGTCTGCGACGTCCGTGACGTCGAGGCCCTCGGCCTGGGCGACGTACTGCTGCGCGTCGGCGGTCACCGCGACGGGCGTGCCGCTGTTGTTCGCCGCCTGGAAGCCGCCCCAGATGACGATGGCCAGCGCGCCGATGAACAGGATGGCCGTCGAGATGACGAACGCCTTGCTGCGCAGCTTCGAGCCGATCTCACGCTCGGCGACGAGCCAGATCGCCTGGCCTGCGCCCAGCGTGCTCCCGCCGCGGCGGGTGTCGGTGGTGCTCACTGGATGACCTCCTTGAAGATCTGGGCGAGGGACGGATGCTGCGGCGCGAAGCTCGCGACATCCCCGTTCGCGACGGCCCGGCGCAGCACCCGCTGCGCGGTCTCGTCGCTGTCGGCGTCGAACACGGCGTAGCCGCCGTCGAAGTCGAGCACCTCGACGCCGGGCTCGCTGCGCAGCCACCCGGCGTCGCCGGCCGAGACGAGCTCGAAGCGGCGGGTCGAGTGCTGCGCGCGGAGGGCGTCACGGGCGCCGGCCGCGCGGATCGTGCCGCCGGCGATGATCACGAGGTCGTCGCACAGGCGCTCGACGACGTCCAGCTGGTGCGACGAGAACAGCACGGCGGCGCCGGCCGCGGCGCGCTCCTGCAGCACCTCCGCCACGACGTCGACCGCGAGCGGGTCGAGACCGGAGAACGGCTCGTCGAGGATCAGCACCTGCGGGTCGTGCACGAGCGCGGCGGCGATCTGCGCGCGCTGCTGGTTGCCGAGCGAGAGCGTCTCGACGTTGTCGTTCAGGCGCTCACCGAGCCCGAGCTGCTCGAGCAGCGCGCGAGCGCGGGTCGAGGCATCCGTCTTCGAGAACCCGTGCAGGCGCGCGAGGTACGTGATGTGCTCGTGCACCTTCATCTTCGGGTAGAGCCCGCGTTCCTCGGGCATGTAGCCGAAGCGGCGGCGGTCGGTGGCCGTCACCTCGGCGCCGTCGAGGGTGACGGTGCCAGCATCCCCGGCGAGCACCCCCAGCACGATCCGCATGGTGGTGGTCTTGCCCGCGCCGTTCCCGCCGACGAAGCCGGTCAGCCGGCCGGGCCGCACGTCGAACGACACGTCGTCGAGCACGCGGCGCCCTCCGTAGCTCTTGCCGATACCGCGAAGCTGCAGCATCCCTGTCTCCTCTCGATCCCCCCTGCAACAGACGCTACGGACGGGAGGGCTGGGCGTCCTCCCCCGTGGGGCGGATTCGAGCTTCCTCCGCCGCGCGGGGGAGGGGGGTGGATGAGAGATCTTTCATGCACCGGAATAGAAGGGGCGTGCATGTGCTTGCATGGATGTGGAACGTCCACGGTGGTCCCCACCGGGGACGCCTTTGTTTTTCAAGGAGAACCCACATGTCCGAGCGGACCATCGGCTACATCGTCGGCAGCATCTCGTCGACCTCCATCAACCGTCGTCTCGCGAAGGCGCTCGAGCGTCTCGCTCCGGAGGGCACCACCCTCGTCGAGATCCCGATCAAGGACCTCCCCTTCTACTCTCCCGACTTCGACGCCGACTTCCCCCAGGTCGCCCGCGACTTCAAGCAGGCCATCGCCGACGTCGACGGCGTCATCATCATCACGCCGGAGTACAGCCGCTCGATCCCCGGCGTGCTGAAGAACGCCCTCGACTGGTCGGCCCGCCCGTGGGGCCAGGGCTCGTTCGACGGCAAGCCCACCGCCGTCATCGGCACCTCGGGCGGCGGCATCGCCACCGCGGCCGCGCAGCAGCACCTCAAGGCGATCCTGAGCCACTACAACGCTCCGACGCTCGGCCAGCCCGAGGGCTACGTGCAGACCACGCCCGGGCTCTTCACCGAGGCCGGCGAGGTCACCAACGAGCAGACCGCCGACTTCCTCGTCGGCTACCTCCAGGCCTTCGGCGCCCTGGTCGACCGCTACGCCGCGGTCCCCGTCGCCGCCTGATCCCCCCGGTCGGCCTCACCCCGGGCCGATGACCCGTTCCAGCACCCCGGATGCCCCGGCCTGGCGCCCCTCGCGGCGCCGGTCCGGGGCATCCGTCATTCCCGCCGCCCCGCCGTCGCCGGCCGCCCCGTGCTCGTCGACCGGGCGCCCCGCGCTCGTCGACCGGGCGCCCCGCAGTTCCGCAGTCACATTCGGCGACATCCCGACCCCAAGGGGCCACCAATTCTGACTGCGGAGCAGAGGTGGCACAGGTCAGGCGAGGCCGTGGCGGTGGGCGTAGACGACGGCGGCGACGCGGTCGCGGGCGCCGAGCTTCTGCAGCACGTTCGAGACGTGCGTCTTCACGGTGGCCTCGCCGATGTAGAGCCGCTGGGCGATCTCGGCGTTGCTGAGCGCCTGCGCCACGAGCTGCAGCACCTCCGCCTCGCGGTCGGTGAGCTCGACCGCGGGCGCCTCGACAGGCTCCGCAAGCGCCCGGCCCGGCGCCCGCCGCACGACCGGTTCCTGAGCTGCCGCCCCCTCGTAGGCCTGCCGAAGGGCGAACGGCTCCGCGCCCGCGCCCGCGCGCTGGGTGAAGCGGGCGATCACGCGGCGCGTCACCTCAGGGGCCAGCAGGGCGTCGCCGGCGGCCGCCACCCGCACGGCCGAGATGAGCTCCTCGGGGCCGGCGTTCTTCAGCAGGAACCCGCTCGCGCCGGCGGCGAGCGCGTCGAACAGGTAGTCGTCGCGGTCGAAGGTCGTCACCACGACCACCGCCGCCTCCGGCGACGAGTCGCCGACGATGCGCCGGGTCGCCTCGAGGCCGTCCATGTCCGGCATCTGCACGTCCATGCAGATCACGTCGGGACGCAGATCGGATGCTGCCGCCACCGCCTCCACGCCGGTCGACGCCTCACCCACCACGGTGATGTCACCCGCCGATTCGAGGATCATCCGGAAGCCGGCGCGCATCACGGCGTGGTCGTCCACGAGCAGCACGCGGATCACGCGCCGACCGCCCCGGCCGGCACTGCCAGGGGCACGCGCAGGCGCACGAGGAACCCGCCGCGGGCGCGTGGCGCTGCCTCGAGCTCCCCGCCCGAGGAGGCCGCCCGCTCGCGCATGCCGACGAGGCCGAGGCCCGGCCGCATCGATGCGGCGACGGCGCGGCCGGTGTTCACGACCTCGAGCTCGACGGCGTCGAGGGCGTAGCGCAGACGGACGTCGGCGGCAGCATCCGGTCCGCCGTGGCGTCGTGCGTTCGTGAGCGCCTCCTGGGCGACGCGGAACACGTTCACCTGCACGAGCTCGGGCAGGTCGACCGGGTCGCCGACGATCGTGAGCGTCGTGGGCAGGCCGTTGTCGTTGGCGTGGGCGACGAGTTCGCTGAGAGCCGAGAGGTGCACCGTGGATGCGCCATCGGCGTCGCCGCCCGAAGTGCGGAGGGTCTCGAGCAGCTGGCGCAGCTCGACGAGCGCGGAGCGGGCGGACGCCTCGACTCCGAGCAGCGCGGTGCGCGCAGCATCCGGATCCTGGTCCAGCACGGCGCGCGCGGCACCAGCCTGGACGCCCATCGCCGAGACGTGGTGCGCCACGACGTCGTGCAGCTCCCGGGCGATGCGCACACGGTCGAGCGCCACGGCCTGGGCGGCGGTGACCTCGCGCTCGCGCTCGAGCTCCCGCGTGCGCTCCTCGAGCACCGCGCGCGCCATCGCCGCGGCGTAGGCGCGATCGCCCATGTAGTACGCGCCGCCGAAGAATCCGGCGTTGATGAGCAGCTGGATGAGCATCATCGCCGCGAACGGCGAGAACAGCCCCGCCCTCGACAGGCTCTCGTCGGACGGATCGATCGCCGCCTGGAACATCGTGATGAGCAGCCACACGAACATCGCCACGATCACGCCGACGCGCACCCACATCGCGCGGCGGCGGTCGTCGACCCAGGCGCCGACGGTGTACATCGCGATGAACATGGCGATGTTCGAGACATAGAGGTCGGGGATGCGGAAGGTCACGCCCACGAAGAACACCACGGCGATCGCGACGACGACCAGCTCGGGGAAGCGCCGCCGCACCGCCAGCGGGGCGGTGAGCCCGAGGCTGTACAGCAGTGCCCACTGCATGCCGGCGGTGGCGTCGGCGCCGTAGATCCCGGCGACCGAGCCGAGCGCAGTGCTGATCACGGCGGCGACGAAGAGGGCACCCGCGAGCCAGACGTCGTTGCGCAGCTCGCCCGCGGTCGGCGCCGGGCGCCGCACCGGGTGTGCGGAAGGCAGGTCGGACATCCCCCCACGCTACGGGGGCGCCGGTCCCGCGGCATCCCCCGCGAGACGGAGAACCGGGCCCCCGCGCACCCTCCAGACGCCGTCGGCGCGTCGCCCGGAGCTTCGGGGCGCGCAAGCCCGCTGTGTCCCGGGGCCCGTGCCGAGTAAGTTAGCGAGCGTTCACCTCGCGTCGACAGGGGACCTCGTGCACGACCGCAACGCGGGGCTCGACCCCGAGACCCAGTTCGTCGAGATCTATCGCAACCTCGGCACCTACGACTTCGCGTGGGACCTGAACCAGTCGCTGAGCTTCGCGCTGTTCCGCACCTACGCGGTGCCGACGATCGGGCGCCTGCTCGACGAGACGGGCGAGTTCGAGCGCGCGACGCAGAAGCGGTACGACGACACCTCGCTGCTGCTCGAGGTGCCGCTTCTCGAGGGATTCGACACTCCTCGCGGTCGCGCGGCGATCCGGCGCATCAACCAGATGCACCGCATGTACGACATCTCGAACGACGACATGCGGTACGTGCTGTCGACGTTCGTCGTCGTGCCGGTGCGCTGGCTGCACGCATTCGGGTGGCGCCCGCTCACCCCCGACGAGCGGCTCGCGTCGGTGCGGTACTACCAGAGCCTCGGCCGCCACATGGGCATCACGGACATCCCCAGGACCTACCCGGAGTTCGCCACGGTGATGGACGAGTACGAGCGCGCGCACTTCGCGTACGACGCGGCGTCGGCGCGTGTCGCAGATCGCACCCTGGCGCTGCTGGTCTCGTTCTACCCGCGGCTCTTCGCCCCTGTCGTGGAGGTCTTCAGCCGGGCGCTCATGGATCCGCCCTTGCTGCGGGCCTTCGGCTACCGCGAGCCGGGGCGGATCGCGCGTCGCCTCGCCGCGGGCGCGCTCCGCCTGCGAGCCCGGGCGGTCGCGGTGCTGCCGAAGCGCCGCACCCCGCTCCACGTGATCGATCTGCCCCGCATCCGCAGCTATCCGAACGGCTTCGACATCGAGCAGATGGGGACGTTCGCGCCCGGCTGTCCCGTGCCGCACGGGAAGCCGTGAGGCGCAGCATCCGGGTTTACTTGCTATTGACAAGCGCGCTTGCTTTTTGCAACTATTCTCGTGTCGGCGGTCCGGTCGACGCCCACGGTCAGAAGGAGCAAGGCAATGACGCACATCTTCGTCAACATCCCGACGAACGACCTCGAGCGCTCGAAGGCGTACTACACCGCCCTCGGCTGCGCACTGAACCCGCTCTTCACCGACGAGAACGCCGCGTGCATCGTGTGGAGCGACCAGATCTTCTTCATGGTCCTCACGAAGGAGTACTTCGCGACGTTCACCGACAAGGAGTTCGCCGACCCGAAGACGCACGCCCAGGTGCTGCTGTCGCTCAGCCGCGAGACCCGCGAGGACGTCGACCGGATCGTCGAGGCGGGCGTCGCCGCCGGCGGCACCGCACCGGGCGAGCCGCAGGACTTCGGCTTCATGTACGCGCGCGACCTCATCGACCCGGACGGCAACGGCGTCCAGTTCATGTGGATGGACCCCGAGGCGGCCGCCAAGGGTCCCGAGGCCTACATGGCGGAGCAGGCGCAGGCGTAGATGGCGTCCCGCAGCTACGGGCAGTACTGCGGGGTCACGACGGCCGTCGAGCTGATCGGCGAGCGGTGGGCGCTGCTCATCATCCGCGATCTGCTCGTCGGCCCCCGTCGCTACACCGACCTCAAGCAGGGGCTGCCCAAGATCCCGACCAACATCCTCTCCACGCGGCTCAAGGAGCTGCAGGAGGGCGGTGTCGTGCGCCGCGTCCCGCTGCTGCACTGCGGGCTCGTGTACGAGCTGACACCGTACGGGCGCGAGCTCGAGCCGATCGTGCTCGCCCTCGGCCGGTGGGGATTCCAGGAGATGGGCGACCCGCAGCCCGAGGACGTCGTGACGGCGGACTCGCTCACGATGGCGCTGCGAACGGCATTCCAGACGGATGCTGCGGCCACCCTGCCGCCCGCCGACTACGAGCTGCACGTGGCCGACGTCGTGCTGCGCGTGCAGGTCGACGCGTCGGGCCTCCGCATCGCGCAGCTCCAGCCGGCCGGACGGCCGATCGACCCGCGGCTCGGCACGCAGGCTTCGACCTCGGGTGAGCCCGATCTCGTGTTCGCGGCAGGGCCCGGCATCCGTCGCCTCATCTCGGGCGAACTGACGCCGGCCGCTGCGATCGACCAGGAAGTGCTGGCGATCGTCTCCGGCGACGGAACCCTGCTCGAACGCTTCGCCCGGACATTCCACATCCCCATCGACCCCGGGGTCGTGCTCGTCGCCTGAGCCCGCCCCGCCAATGGAAGGAGGCGGCCATGACCGGTCGCATCTACATCGACCTGTTCACCACCCTCGACGGCGTCGCGCAGGCGCCGGGCGGGCCGGAGGAGGACCCCTCGAACGGCTTCCCCTACGGCGGCTGGCAGGCTCCGTTCCCCGACGAGACCATCGGCGCCTCGATCGGGAAGGGGATCGCCGAGCTCGACGCGCTGCTGCTCGGGCGGCGGACCTACGACATCTTCGCCGGCTACTGGCCGCACCAGTCCGGCAAGATCGCCGACGCCCTGAACGGCGCACCGAAGTACGTCGCCTCGCGGGGTCTGCCCACCCTCGAGTGGGAGGGGTCGTCGCAGCTCGGCATGGACCTCACCAGAGAGGTCGAGGCGCTGCGCGAGAAGCACGAGAGCATCCACGTCATCGGCAGCGTCGACTTCGTGCAGACCCTCCTGAAGGAGCAGCTGTTCGACGTGCTGACGCTGTGGGTGTACCCGGTCGTGCTCGGGCAGGGCAAGAAGGTGTTCCCCGAAGGCGCGCATCCCGCCAACGTCCGGCTGCTCGAGCCGGCGGTGACGGGCCCTCTGGGCGTGCTGCAGCTGCGGTACGGGCCGGCGCCGGGCGAGCCGCAGACCGGCGAGATGGGCCCCGAGGACTGAGAGCGCGTCGAGTGCTCCAGGCGCAGGTGCCGGAGCGCCCTCCGCTCAACGAGCGGGAATCCCTGTCGAGCGAGCGGGACGAGACGCCCAGGAGGCGGTCGCGAACCCCGGGTCAGCGCGTCGCGCGGATCGTGACCGTCGCGAGGCGGCCCTCGCGGCCGGAGGCCGGATCCACGTAGCGGAGGCCGATCACGTGCTCGCCGGGCGCCAGGTCGTGCACCACACGGAGGAGCGGTGTGCCCGTGAGGACGTGGAGGTTGCCCGTCCAGGCGCCGTCGACCGAGACCTCGACGGTCTGGGCGCGCCGGCCGTCGAGCAGCAGGTAGAGGTCGTCGGCGCGGCCGTCGAAATCCGCGTCCTGCAGCGGCGCGTCGAGGGATCCGTTCGAGGCGGTCACCGTGGGCACCGGGAGCGTGAACGGGCCGATCGCGGGGCTCGGGGCCGAAGGCTCAGCACCCGGCGCCGTCTGGACCGCGCGCACCGTCAGGCCGACGTGCAGCAGGTCGCCGGGGACCACCGCCGAGAACCGCCCGTCGGTGCCGACGGCGGTCGTCGCGAGGGTCGCGCCCGTCTCGTCGATCAGCGCGACGGAGGAACCCGGTGTGCCTGAGCCGGCGATCGCCGTCGGAACCGGCGCATCGAGGTCGCGGGCCGCGTCGAGCGCGGGGGAAGCGCTGACGACGGGATCCGGGTCGGGGATCGGGGTCGGAGCGGGAGCCGGCGCCGGCTGCGGTGCAGGCGACGGGCTCGTGGCCACGGGCGCGGTCGGCTGCGGCGCCGGTGCGGGCTGCGCTCGCGGCCCGGGTGCGGGCTCCGGAACCGTCTCGAACGCCCCGTCCTCCGGCACGACAGCGGGTTCGGCCGGTTCGGCCACGACATCCTCCGGCGCGGTCACCGGGTCGGCGGCAGCATCCGTCCTCCCGTCCGTCTCGACGGCAGACGCGGTTTCGTTCCCTGGCGCACTCCACGACGGCGCGAGTGCGATCGCGACCGCCGCGGCGGCGGCCACGGCCACCACGCACACGCCGATCGCGATCCCCGTGAGGGGAAGGGCGGCAGTGCCGGCGCCCCCCGCGCCGGCACTCCCGCCAGAGGCGCCCCAGACGCCTGTTTCCCCAGAGCCGGACGCCCCGCCACCCCCGGTGGGCGTTCCGGCGATCACCGCTGCCACGGCCGGAGTGGCATCGGCGGTATAGGCGAGGGCACCAGCCCCGCCGAGGACGAGAGGCAGCAGCACCATGCGGAGCTTCTGCGAGACATGCTCGATGTCGGCCGCGACGATGCGGCAGGCCCGGCAGGTGCGCAGGTGGGCGTCGAGGCGCCGGCGATCCGTGCGCGTGACTGCCTTGCGCTCGCTCGCGACGAGCAGCTCGCACACCCAGCGGCACTCCGCGGGCCGTGCGGGGTCGCTGATGTGGGCCTGCAGCCACGCCTGCTTGAAGCCTTCCCGCGCACGATACGCGAGGGCCGACACCGCGTTGGCGCTCAAGCCGAGCAGCGGCGCGACCTCGCGCGGCTTCATGCCCTCGACCTCGAGGTACCAGAGAAGCGTCCGCCACCGGGCAGGAAGCTCCCGGAACGCCTGCGCGAGCACGGAGCGGTCGGCCACGAGCTCGGCGAACTCCGCGGCCGAGTCCGCGGACCGCTCGTCGAGATCGTCCAAGGGCGTCTCGGCGGTGCGGCGCCCCCATGACGCGGCGACGTTGCGGATGGTGGCGAACAGGTATGGCCGGAAGCCGTCCTGGGGGCCTCCGCCTCTGCGGATCGTGGAGAGGATCGAGGTGAACGCTTCCGACACCAGATCGTCGGCGTCGACGTTCGGGCTCACCGCCCGCGCCGCGCTGCGCGCGCTCGCGACGTGACGCTCCCAGAGCGCGGCGTAGGCCGCGTCGTCGCCGGCGCGCGCCGCCGCGACGAGGTCCTCGTCGGAGCGCTCGGCAAGCGGGCCGTCGATGACGGCGCTCGGGTGGGTGGACACTTCTCTCCTCGCCGGGGGGGCTTCGGATATCAGCCGGCCGCGGAGCGGTGACGGCGTGATGACGCGCTCCGGTCAGCTCCTCGAGAGGGGCGTCCGGCATCGCGCGGAACGGGGGAACAACAGGCAAGACGACGCCGATGCGAGATCATGACGCGCGGCGCGAAGATTTTTCGCGGAGATTCTCTGGAGATCACGGATGCAACGGGTGGCGGCCGGCCCACGCGCCCAGAGGCTCCGCGCGACGCGCCGGCGGTGCGGGCAGAGGGCGTGGGGAACGGTTCTCAGAAGATCATCGGGCGATCGTCGTCGTCGGGGCCTTCGAGGTCGAGGTCGACGACGACCGGCACGTGGTCGCTCGGCGCCTCGCCCTTGCGCTCGTTGCGGTGGATCGTCGCACCCGTGACCGCGTCGGCGATCGCGTGCGAGCCGAGGATGAAGTCGATGCGCATGCCCTCGTTGCGAGGGAAGCGCAGCTGCTTGTAGTCCCAGTAGGTGTACCCGGTCGCCACGAGCGGGCGCACGACGTCCTGAAGGCCCGCCGCCTCGAGGGCGGCGAACGCCTCGCGCTCGGGCGGCGACACGTGGGTCGCGAAGCCCTGCACCACTGAGGGGTCGCCGTTGTCGGCATCGGTAGGGGCGATGTTGAAGTCGCCGACCAGTGCGAGGGCGAGGTCGGGGTTCACGGTCAGCGACTCCGCCGCGTACTGCTCGAGCGCCGACAGCCAGTCGAGCTTGTAGTAGTAGTGCGGGTCGCCCAGCGACCGCCCGTTGGGCACGTACAGGCTCCACACCTCGACGCCGCCGATGGTCGCGCCCATCGCCCGCGCCTCCTGCGGGGCGTCGGGGCCGTTGTGCCCCTTCTCGAAGCCGGGCATGCCGGGGAAGGCGGTGCGCACGTTCGTGAGCGGCTCACGGCTGGCGATGGCGACACCGTTCCACTGCGAGAACCCGTACGCCTCGACGTGGTAGCCGGCCTCTTCGAAGCGGTCGAACGGGAACTGCTCGGTCTTGCACTTGATCTCCTGCATGGCGAGCACGTCGATGTGCTCGCGCACCGCGAAGTCGACGATGCGGTCGACCCGCGCGCGGATCGAGTTGACGTTCCAGGTGGCCAGGCGCATGGGATCAAGCCTAGGCGGGGCGGCGGACGTCGAACGGCGCGGCGGGATCGCGCCACCCCTGGCGTATCAGCGCTCCGAGGAGGATTCTCCTTTCTGTCAGCGGCCGCGTCCGCGGTCGGGAAAGTGAGACCCCACCATGGACCACGACTGCGGCTGCGGCCACGCGGCCTCCGCGGCGCACGACGACATCCCACTCGAGTTCGACGCCGACGGCGAGCTCGTCACCGGGCCGATCATCCGGCCGGAGCTGCCGACCCGGCCGTGCCCCCTCGGCACGCTCGACGGCTCGTGGCTGCTCGAGCTCCAGCGGCGCACCGTTTTCGCCCCCGAGGTGCGCGGAGCGCTGCGCATCGAGGTCGGCGCGTCCTCGCTGCGCATCTCGGGCGACATGTACTCGCGGCGAGTCTTCCCGCCCGTGCTCGGCGAGGTGCAGCGCCCCGTCCCCATCCCGGATCCCGGGCCGGCCGCGGGCGCCGATGCCGCGCGCGATGTCGGCTCCGCGGACGAGATGGCGGTCTCGGACGTGCTGCCCGTGACTCGGCGCTCGTACCCGGCGTTCCCCAAGGCGGAGTACTCCTGGTACTTCCGCTCCAACGGCGCCACCTACGTCGACGGCACCCTCACCGTGCAGATCGTGCGCCACCTCTGGAACCGCACGACGCAGGAGTTCGTCTCCACCGACACCGGCACGCTCACCCTCCGCTGCCGGCGCCCGCTCGTGCTGGCGCCGGCGTCCGCGCTGGTGGTGCCCTCGCAGCGCATGACGGGGACGCTCTCGATCGGCGGCACCGTCAGCGACGTCACGGCGAGCAAGACGTCGCCGATGTACCGCGGGTGCCGCATCGAGGTGGATGCCATGGTCAACCGCGTGTTCCCGGCTTCCGCCACCATCGGTTCGGGGGCCGCGGCCAACGTGCGCTCGGTCTATGCGTCGGCCGGCTGGGACGTCACCGTCGTCACCGACGAGATCGACGTGCCGGACGACGCCGATCTCACGAACGCCGAGCTCGCGACCCTCATGTCGGGGCACCGCCAGACGGTGGCCGGTGAGCAGTGGCGGCTGTGGCTGTTCGTGGGCTCATCGCAGGGCGGCCTGTTCGGGATCATGTTCGACGACGACACCGTGCCACGCGAGGGCGCCGCGGGGTTCGCCGACGTGGTGCTCGGCAACGACTCGTTCATCGCCGCGGCGGCGCGCAACCGCCCGCTCGACGAGGTGCCGGCGGCGTTCCTGCGCACGCTGGTGCACGAGGCGGGGCACGCGTTCAACCTGTGGCACCCCAAGCACGACGTGCACAACCCGGGCATCGGCATCGAGATCATGAACCAGACGGGCGACGTCATGGGCTTCGCCACGGTCGCGAACCCTTACCCGGGCAACGCGGCGTTCGTGTTCTCGGAACACGACCGCACGTCGCTCATCCACTCGCCCGACCCGCAGGTGCGGCCAGGGTGGAAGAACTTCGGCTGGGGGCACGGCAATCTCTCGGCGGGGCTGCCGGCACCCGTCGACGTCGCAGGTCTCGCAGGAGACACGGGCGACGAGGCGCTGGAGCTGACGGTCACGATGCCCGCGCAGGCGTTCGTCGGCGAATACGTCACCGCCGAGGTCGCACTGACGAACGTGTCGGACCAGCCGCGCACGGTCACGACGCTGATCAACCTGTCGGAGGGCGACCTCGTGTTCCTCCACACGTCGCCCGACCACTCGCTCGAGCACCTCGTCGACGTCGCGATCGGGTGCGGTCCGCGGCCCACGACGGTGCTGCAGCCGGGGGAGTCGATCCGAGGCCACGTCCAGGTGTTCTTCACGAACCAGGGCGTGACCTTCACCGAGCCGGGACGCCACACGGTGGCCGCGCAGCTCGAGGTGGATCCGGTCACGACCGTGCGGTCGGCGCCGGTGACGATCGACGTGCGAGGACCCGGCTCGGAAGCAGAGGTCGACATCAGCGCGAAGACGCTCACGCCGGGTGTCGGGCGCGCGATCGCCCTGGGCGACTTCGCGACGGATGCCGCGGCCCGAAGTGTGCTGACGGACTTGGCCGAGCAGCACAGCGACACCGACACGGGCGCCGCCGGGGCGCTGGTGCTCGCGAACTCGCTGGCGCGTTCGTTCACCGACGTCCGCGCCCGCGGCGTGCGGGACGCGGCACCGGATGAAGCGGCGCACTTCCTCGAGCTGGCATTGGCCGGCCGGTCGGCCGAACGCGTCGCCGCTCTCGCTGTGACGGTTGCGAGCCCGACAGAGAAGAACGCGCCGGTCGTCGCCGACACGGTGGCGGCGCTCAAGGCGCGCACGAAGGGCGGTGCCCGTTCGGCCGCCGGGAAGGATGTCGCAGCGGCGGAGCAGATCGCCGAGGACTTCGTCTCGCCGCAGGGGCGCTGACCCGGTGACAACGGCGCTGCGCGGAGGAAGGATCGACGTGTGAGGTCCGATGCGCATGGCGGCGGGCTGGAGCTTCGGCTCCGGCTCCCCGCCGCGTCCGTTCCCCTCGATCGCGTCGCCTTCGCCGAGGTGGAGGTCGCGGCGGTCGGCGGTGCGGCGACCGTGAGCGCCCGGCTCAACCTCATCGAGGGCGACCTCGAGGTGGAGGTGACGGGGCCCGACAGTCGCGTCGCCCGTGCCACCTGGCCGTGGCCTGCCGACTCGGCGCCGCGCTCGATCGAGCTCGCCGCGGGGGAGCGCCTCGTCGCGGCGGTGCCGCTGGTGTCGCAGGGCAGCGAGCCGCTCTTCCCCGTTGCCGGTCGCTACGAGGTGGTGGCGCGCTTCGCCGTACGACCGGGCGAGACGATCACCTCGAACACGGGGGTGCTCGTGCGCACCGCGGGAGAGGACGCCGCGCTCGCCGCGGACCTCCGGGATCGCGATGTGGTGCAGAGCCTCCTGGGCGCGGGCGTCATCGGCGCCGCCGAGCCGGCGCTGGAGCGACTCGCCGAGTCGCAGGACCCCGGCACCGCCGCTGCCGCTCGTCTGGCGCTCTCGCGCACGGACGCCTGGGAGGGACCCGACGCCGACCCCGCGGTATCGCGAGCCGTGGCGGCGCTGCTGCCCCCGGGCGCCACCGGGCAGGACGAACGACGCGAGTCTGTCGCGTCCCGCGCGGCCCCGCGCGACGCCGCGATGCTCAGCGGGCGACCGGTCAAGGACGGAACCGACCCGGCTGTGGAAGACTGAGGCGCCATCAGCCATGAGCGGCGCCGGGGCGCAGCATCCGTAAAATCGAGGGCATGACCGCCGCCTCCACGCCGCAGCTCGAAGCCGACCGCCAGTATCTGATCGCGCTGATCCAGGACGAGGCGGTGTTCCACGGGGACTTCACCCTCTCGAGCGGCAAGAAGGCCACGTACTACGTCGACATGCGCAAGCTGACGCTCGACCACCGCGCTGCCCCGTCGATCGGCCGCATCATGCTCGATCTCATCCGCGACGTGGACGGCATCGTCGCCGTCGGCGGCCTGACCCTGGGCGCCGACCCGATCGCGAACGCGGTGATGCACGAGTCCGCGCGCACCCACAAGCCGCTCGACGCGTTCGTCGTGCGCAAGGAGCCGAAGGACCATGGCCGCGGACGCCAGGTGGAGGGGGCGGATGTCGCGGGCAAGCGCGTCGTCGTGCTCGAAGACACCTCGACCACTGGGCAGTCGGCGCTGAAGGCGGTCGAGGCGCTCCGCCGCGAGGGCGCCGAGCCCGTCGCCGTGGCCGTCATCGTCGACCGCAAGACCGGGGCGCAGGCGGCCGTCGAGGCCGAGGGCCTGCAGTGGCTCGCTGCCATCGACCTCGACGACCTGGGTCTCGACCCGCAGTAATCTCCAGGGGTGGCGTGTCACACGCCGGCGACGGCCGGTGTCTCCATGTCGAAGGACCGAATCGACAGGGAGGTAGACATGAGCAGCGACACCCGCATCCCCACCGCAGAGGTCACCGGCGTCTCCGGCGCGCTGATCAAAGCGGTCGCGAAGAAGATGGTCGGACGCGTGCCCGACTCGCTCGGCGTGCTCTGGCACCACCGCGGCGTGATGAAGGACTCGATGGGCATCGGCCAGAAGGTCGACGGCTGGCACGAGCTCGACCCGAGTCTCGCGACCTTCGCCGCGATGGCGTCGGCCGCGACCATCGGCTGCAGCTTCTGCCTCGACTTCAACTACTTCATGTCGCGTGACCGCGACGTGGACGCGGCGAAGGTGCGCGATGTGCCGCGGTGGCGGGAGTCCACCCTGTTCACGCCGCTCGAACGCCGCGTGATGGAGTACGCCGAGGCGGCGAGCCAGACGCCGCCCGCGGTGACCGACGAGCTGTCGGATGCGCTGCTCGAGGATCTCGGCCCCGCCGGGCTCGTCGAGTTGGCCGCACGGGTGGCGTTCATGAACATGTCGGCGCGGATGAACATCGCGCTCGGCATCCGTTCCGAGCACTTCGCGGATGCCTGCGGTCTCCCTCCGCTCGCCGCACGGCCCGCCGTCGGCGCTACCGCGTAGGCTCCCGGCCATGAGCACCGCCGCCGTCGACGACCCGTTCGTCACGCACCGGAGCCTGCTGTTCACCGTCGCGTACGAGATGCTCGGCTCGGCCGCCGACGCCGAGGACGTGCTGCAGGAGTCGTGGCTGCGGTGGGCGGCCGTCGACCACCGAACCGTTCAGGAACCGCGCGCCTACCTCGTGCGCATCGTGACGCGGCAGGCGCTGAACCACCTGCGCACGGTGTCGCGGCGCCGCGAGGACTACGTCGGCGAGTGGCTCCCCGAGCCGCTGCTCACGAGCCCCGACGTGGCCGACGACGTCGAGCTCGCCGAGAACCTCTCGATCGCGATGCTCACGGTCCTCGAGACGCTCGGTCCGGCCGAGCGGGCGGTGTTCGTGCTGCGCGAGGTGTTCGACGTGCCGTACGACGAGATCGCGGATGCCGTCGGCAAGACTCCTGCGGCCGTGCGGCAGATCGCGCACCGCGCGAAGGACCACGTCGCCGCGCGCCGCCCTCGCGTGACGGTCGGCCCCGCCGAGCACGAGGAGGTCGTGGAACGCCTCGTCGTCGCGCTCAACAGCGGCGACCTGCAGGGACTCATGGACGTGCTGGCCCCCGACGTCGTGTCGGTCGCCGACGGCGGCGGCAAGGTCCGCGGTGCGGCCCGCCGGCCGATCGTCGGCGCGGATCGGCTCGCGCGCTACCTCGTCGGCGGGATGGCGAAGGTCGAGGGCATTCTGGTGGCGTCGTCGACCTGGGTCAACGGGCAGCCCGGGGTGCGCATGGAGCTCGACGGCGTGCTCGTCGGCGTCGTCAGCCTGACCGTCGTGCAGGGGCGCATCACGCAGGTGTACTCGATCGCCAACCCCGAGAAGCTCGGACATGTCGATGCCGAGGCCGTGGTCGCCCGCTGAGCCGCCGGTACCGCTGCGTCATGCGTCGGTCCTCTCCGGAACCTCGGCGGTCCCCGCTGAGAGCTGCTGTGTGCGTCCGCGCGCCGCCAGCCGTCCGAGCCTGTCCGCCATGGCAGCACGTGCCGTCGCGGTGGCGGCATCGAACGAGGTCAGCTCGGGCACCGAGGTGGCGAAGTAGCCGACCTCATCCGTCGCGGTCCGCAGCGCCGTCGCGCGGGCGTCCAATGCATCCCACGCGGCCGCCGCGCTCGTCGCGTCGGCGAGGTGGAGGTGCGCCATCCCGGTCCAGTACGTCGACTCGTCCGCCGCGCGAGGCGCCACCGCCAGCGGCGACGGTGCGACGGCCGCGCGCCAGGCCTCGGCCGCACCTGTCGCGTTTCCGGTGGCCGCGCGCGCGGCGCCGAGCAGCACCCACCGCTGCACGGGGCGCTCGGCCGGGTGGCGTCCCTCGCCGAGGGTGCTCGGCGGGACGAAGCCGGCCTCGAGGAGCGCCGCGGCTTCCGCCGGCGCCGACTCGCGCAGCAGCCGTTCGGCCAGTGCGCACGACGCCCGGTCGAACGCCGCGATCACGAGACCCTCGCCGCCCTCGAACGGACGGAAGCGGCGGGTCGTGAGCAGGATCCACGCCTCGTCGGTGCGCCCGACGTCGAGGAGCAGGTTCGCGTGGCGCACCGCCAGGTCGTCGCGGGCGTCGAGCAGGACGGCGTGAGTCTCGAGCAGAGAGAGCCGGGTTGCCGCATCCGTCCCCCTCCGCACCGCGAGCACATCGCGCTCGAGAAGCAGCCGCGCGTCCGGGCGCAGTGACAGGGCGTGGGTGAGTGCCGCGTCGGCCGCGGCGTCGTCGCCCTCGACCGCCACGATGGCGATCGCAAGATTGCGCCACACCACCGGGTCTGTCGAGCCGCCCTCGGTCGCGGAGCGCAGGTGGGCGAGCGCGTCGGCGTCACGGCCGGCGTCGAGCAGCCACATGCCGAGGAGCCCCGCGGCGACGACGTCGTCCGGGTCGGCGGCGACCGCGGCGACGAGCGCGTCGAAGTGGTCGAGGCCGGCCGGGAAGGAGAGCGCCGCCGAGGCGCCGCGCGCCAGGGCGCGCTCGCCGGCCGCATCACCGGCGCGTCCGGATCGTTCGAGCCAGTGCGCGCGCAGGTAGTGGCGGAGCGGACCTGCGAGACCCGCAGAAGGCGTGCGCTCGACGGCGGCCGCGGTGACCGCGAGCGCCTCGTCGACCGCGCCTGCTCGCGCGAACTCGGCACCGACGTCGAGCGCCGTGCGGGCGTCGCGGTCGATGGATTCGCCCGCCAGCGCGCGGGTCGCCGGGTCGAGCGGGTCGGCCGCGAGCAGTTCGGCGACGCGGGCGACGGATGCTGCGACTTCACCGCGGCGGACGAGAGCCAGGGCTTCGATCCGCCCCGCCTCGGGGATCGGCGCAGCCGAGCGGGCGAGGTCGAGCGCGACCACCGCCGACCCCGCGCGCAGGGCGATTCGTGCCCGAGCGAGCATCGCTGCCGGCGCGAACGCCGCGCTCCATGCCGCCTTCGCCAGGCAGCGGTCAGCCGCGTGGTCGTCGCCGAGCCGTTCGTGAACGAGGCCGAGCAGGTACGCGGCTTCACCGTCACGCGGGTTGAGATTGTGTCGGGTGAGCCGCGCGGTCGCCGCCCCGAGCAGATCGCGCGCCGCGTCATACTCGCCGCGCGCGAGGTGCCAAGAGCCGAGCGCGGTCGCCGCGCGGGAATCGGCCGGATCACGTCGCAGCGCCTCGTGGAGGTACGGCACCGCCGAGCGGGTGGGGTGGCGGTACTGCAGCAGGTGCACGGCTGTCGCGAACAGATCGTCGTTGGACGCGATGTCTTCGGGAAGTGGCGGCGCGGTTGCGACCCATGGCTCGCCCGCGTTCGCGGCTCGCGCCCGCCAGACGACGAGGGTCTCGCCCGCGTGGAGTACGCGGACCTCGAGACCCGCGGCACCGGCCGTGACCCCCGCGATCGCGGCGAACGGAGCGTCGGGCCCGAGGTCGGCGTCCCAGCGGGCGAGCAGGCCGCCGTCGCGACGGACCTCGATCACGGCCGCCGGCAACGCCCGCGTGGCGATCGCCGTGATGCGGGTGCCGTCGCCTTCGGCGCGCGCGCCTATGGCAGCATCCGTCGTCGCCTGCCGCACGGCTCCCGTGCCATGGACCGGATACCAGTACTGGCGGAACCGTTTGGTCTCGCCGGGGAGCATCCAGCTGAAGTCGGGCTGATTGTCGGTGTAGACGCCGGCCATGAGCTCGACGTACGGGCCGTCGTCGTCGGTCAGCTGGTCGTCCCATGCGCGCCCGATCGCTCCGTCGCCCCACGTCCACTGCTTCTTGCCGGGGGAGATCGCGCGGTCTGCCCAGTGGACGAACCCGGCATCGGCCGTGTGGTCGTAGCCGCCGAAGAACGAGTCCTCGGTGTCTGTGATCATGTACGACGTCGGCACCGGGATGTTGCTGTACACGTCGATCCGGTCGGCGTCCGCCCGCTCCGCTGCGAGCGCCGGGTAGTCGACGCCGTAGTACGGACGGTCGGCGCGCGGGAACGCGGTGATCGCCCGGCGCGCGTGGTCGGCGACGAACGCGACGTCGTCGGGGAAGAACGACTGGTATCCCTCGTGCGCACGCGCCGCCACGTTGGCCCACCACAGGAACGTCTGCGGGACGTCGGTGCGGTTGTGCAGCGCCGCCTCCAGCTCGATCAGCGACGATCCCGGCCGCAGCCGCACCCCGTGCACTCCGCGCATGCGCTGCAGCGGGTCGAGGTCGCTGTGCCACACCACGACGGCGCCGTCGGCCTCCCGCTCGATGCGGGCGTCCACCGGAAGGAAGGTCGCGGGCCGGTGGTGCTGCGGCCAGTTGAACTCGACGCCGCCCGAGATCCATGGACCGGCGAGTCCCACGAGCGCGGGCTTGATGACGTTGTTGCGGTAGAAGAAGTCGTAGCCCGCGACCTTGTCGTAGCCGATGTGGATGCGACCGCCGATCTCGGGCAGCAGCGCGAGGCGCACGTAGGCGTTCTCGAGATGGATGGCCTGCCACTGCCGCGGCACCTTCTCGTGCGCGACGCTGTCGATCATCGGGAGCGGGTACACCTTGCCGCTGGATCCCTGGTACACGCGGCGATCGAGGAACAGCGGGTACGGATCCGGCTCGCCCGGCTCGTACGTGTCGATCCAGAGGGGCTCACTCCAGCATGCGACTCCGCCCGCCGCGAGGATCGCGGCCTGATCGGCGGGAGCGGCGGGGAGCTCGATGCGGCTCGGAGCCTCGGTGTCGTCGGTCACCGGGCAAAGCTACGTCGGCGCGCGTCCGCCGACCATGGCGGATCGTGGAATCGACCTGGACGATCCGACGATGGTTCGTGGCAGGATTCCGTCATGGAGCGTGCGGAGGGATTCGATCGGGAGCGACTCAGCATCGTTCCACGCCCCCTCGTCGACGCCGCGCTCGCACGACCGGTCACGCGACGGATGCTGGTGACGGATGCCGGGTACTTCCCTCGTGCGCGACACCATGGGCGGCATCGTCCCCGCGGAGCGGCGGAGACGATCGCGATCGTGTGCGTCGCCGGGGCGGGATGGGTCGAGGCGGAGGGTGTCCGCACGCGTGTGGGGAGCTCGACGGCGGTCGTCATCCCCGGCGGTCTGGCTCACTCCTACGGCGCCGATGCAACCGATCCCTGGACGATCTGGTGGTGCCACGTGCGCGGGGCAGACGTGCTCGAGCTCACCGAGGCGGCCGGCATTCGTCCCGACCGCCTGACACTGTCACTGCGTGAGGTCGATCGCGTTACCGCCCTGCTCGACGAGATCTCGGTGTCACTCGCGCTCCAGCCGACGCCGGCGCGGCTGATCGCGACGTCGGGAATGGCCTGGCGGCTGTTCACCCAGCTCGCCGTCGATCGGGCGCTGCCGAGCGAGGGCGCGCCCGTCGAGCGCGCGATGCGCTATCTCGCTGAGCGTGTCGACGGGCGCGTGCAGGTCGCCGAGCTCGCCGCGATGGTGGGTGTGTCGCCGTCGCACCTCGCCGCGCTGTTCCGCCAGGCCACCGGTGGCGGTGTGCACGCGCACCACCAGGCGCTGAAGATGGCGCGGGCCCGGGCGCTGCTCGACACGACCGATCTCCCGGTCGCCGAGGTCGGGCGCCGGATCGGAATCGACGACCCGTTCTACTTCTCGCGGCAGTTCCGTCGTTCGCACGGCATGAGTCCGCGTGCCTACCGCGAGCTGCGCAAAGGCTGACGGGCGTCGAGGCCGGGTCGGCAGCAGGGGAGGCGTCGGGTTCAGTCGCGCTTGCCGCGGCCCCGCCACCACTGCCAGATGATGACGGTGAGCGTGCCGAGCGTGATGATCGCGGCTGTCAGCAGGAGCAGCGTCTGCTCGGTTTCGGAGATCATGGGCGCTTCCCTTCGGCGGCATCGGCCACGAGCTTCGCAACGCGCGCGGCGCGGGTCTCGGGGCGCCGCGCCATGTCGATGTTGGAGATGCCCAGCTTGCGGCTCGACGGCGGGAACGCGTCCCAGGCGGCGCGCGCAGCGGGCTCTGCGTCGAGCGCCGCGGCGAGGTCGTCGGGTTCGCGCAGCGCCTCGGCGTTGTCGAGCACCGTCCACGCGCCGTTCGCCTTGGCGACCTCGATCGCCCGATAGCCGGCCTCGGTGATCAGACCGGCCTCTTCGAGCTGGATGAGCCGCGCCTTGTTCGTCGCCGCCCAGCCACTCGTCGCCCGCCGCGGCGCGAACCACAGGCCGCCGCGCTCGTCGTCGAACGATCGCACCGGGCCGTCGATCCACCCGAAGCAGAGAGCCTGCAGGATCGCGTCCTCGTACCCGATCACCTCGAGGTCCGAGCCCGGTCGCGCACGCACGAGCCACGCCCCCTTGGAGGTGCGATGGTTGGCGTCGAGCCACGCGCGCCAGGCCGCGGCATCCGTCACTTCCACCATCTCGCCGTCGTCGAGCGCACCCATGTCGCGACCCTACCGGGAGCCGGTGACGTCGCGGGCGGCGACCTCGCGGACGGTGTCGGCGAGCAGGCGCACGGCCTCGTCGACGAGGGGATCGGCGAGGTCGCCGTAGCCGAGCACGAGGCGTTCGGGTGCCGGTGCGTCGGGTGAGACGCGGTAGCGGCGGATGTCGGTGAGACCGAGGTCGCGGGGCTCCGCTGCGCGCACGACCTCGGCCGCGCGCACCCCGGGTGGCAGGTCGAGCACGGCGTGAAGCCCCGCCGCGATGCCCGACACGCGGCACTCGGGCATCGTGCGTTCCAGCGCCGCGAGCAGCGCCTCGCGCCGGCGCCGGTAGCGGGTGCGAGCGCCGCGCAGGTGCCGGTCGAGACCGCCGGAGGTGAGGAAGCGGGCGAGCGCGAGCTGGTCGAACGTCGAGGGAACTGCCGATCCCGCGTTGCGCACGACGTCGCGCAGCCATGACGGCAGCACGAGCCAGCCGAGGGCGAGCGCGGGCGTCGCGGTCTTGCTGAGGCTTCCGGCGAGGACGACGCGGTCGGGCGCCATCGCCTGCAACGCGCCGATCGGGCGCCGGTCGTAGCGGAACTCGGCGTCGTAGTCGTCCTCGATCACGACCCCGTCGCGGGTGCGCGCCCAGGCGAGGAGTCCCTCACGGCGCTCGGCCGACAGCGGCACCCCCGTGGGGAACTGGTGCGCGGGTGTCACGAGAGCGGCGCGCGCGCCGGTGCGGACGGATGCCTCGACCAGCGCCGCGACGTCGACCCCGTCTCCGTCGACGGGAACGGGCACCGACGTGAGCCCCTCCGCCGCGGCGACCTGGCGCATCCGCTGCCACGACGGATCCTCGACCAGGAGCGCGGTGTGCCCCAGTGTGCGCAGTGCCCGGGCGACGCGGCGCATGCCGTCGGCGGCGCCGTGCGTGACGAGGAGGGCGTCCGCGTCGGCCCGCGCGAAGCGCGACCGCGACAGGTAGGCGGCGAGCGCCGCGCGCGCAGCCGGCACGTCGCCGTCGAGCCGGAAGAGCTCGGCGTCAGGGGCCTCGTTCAGCGCCTCGGTCATCGCGCGCAGCCACAGTGCGCGCGGCGCGTTCCGCAGGTCGGGCACACCCGGGGCGAGATCGTACCGTGGCCGGCGCACCGGCTCGACGGGCTCCGGCGCGGGTCGCGAAGCAGTGGCGGGCACGGTCCCCACACCCTCTCCACGCGGCGTCGGCCTGTCGCGCGGAGCCTCGGGGCGCGTCGGCCCGGCGGCGACCCGCGTCGCCGAGCCGGCTCGCGCATCGAGGATGCCCTCGGCCGTGAGCCGCCCGTACACCTCCGTGACGACCCATCGCGAGACGCCGAGCGACGACGCGAGCAGGCGACTCGGGGCAAGCGCGGCACCGGAGGCCAGGCGGCCCGTGGACACAGCATCCCTCACCGCCTGCTCCAGCCGCACGTGACGCGGGCCGTCGTACGCGGCGAGGTCGAGCAGCGTCTCCCACGCGACCGAATTGGTCTGGGTTTCTGCCATGGAATCGGATCGTACTCCCAGACCGCCCGCGATCCACGATGGAACCGGGAACCACGAACCACGAAAGGGCACCCCATGCGGTACCGCACCATCTCCAACGGCACGACCTCGTTCGAGGTCTCGACCCTCTGCCTCGGCACCATGTTCTTCGGCACGCGCACCGACGCCGCGACGTCGCTCGAGATCCTCGACCGCTTCGCCGGCGCCGGCGGCACCTTCGTCGACACCGCCAACAACTACAACGCGTGGGTCGGCGGGCACGGGCGCGACAGCGAGGACGTGCTCGGCGCGTGGATCCGCCGCCGCGGCGGCCTCGGCGACGTACGCCTGGCGACCAAGCTCGGCGCTGCGAAGAAGGACCCGGCGCTGCCGCTGCAGAACGTCGAGCCGACGAACTTCCAGGGGCTGTCGGCCGAGGTCGTCGCCCGCGAGGCCCGCCTCAGCCTGCGGCACCTCGGCGTCGATCGCATCGATGTGCTGTACGGGCACGTCGACGACCGCGAGACGCCGATCGCCGAGACCGTCGCCGCGTTCGGGCAGCTGCAGCGTGAGGGGCTCGTCGGCATCTCGGGCATCTCGAACGTCGCGCTGTGGCGGCTGATCGAGGCGCGCGACGAGGCGCTGCGCCAGGGCGTCGACCCGTACGGCGTCGTGCAGCAGGGGTACAGCTACGTCTACCCGAGCCCGGGCTTCGGACGCACGAACGACGTGTCGGTCGAGCTCCTGGACTACGTCGCCGCCGCGGGCACAGGCGGCCGGCCGCCGCTCGCCATCACGGCGTACTCACCGCTGCATCAGGGCGCGTTCGCCCGCGACGACAAGCCGATGTGGGCGCCCATGCGGCACGCGTCCAACCGCGAGCGCGTGCGCGCGCTGCACGACGTCGCCGCCGAGGTCGGGGCGACGCCGAACCAGGTTGCGCTGTCGTGGCTGCTGGGCGGGGATGTGCCGGTGATCCCCGTGGTGGGCATCTCGAGTGTCGCCCAGCTCGAAGAGGCGCTCACCGCGTCCGAGCTCGACCTCGACGCGGACGTGCGCGCGCGCCTGGACGCCGCCGACCTCGACGTCCGCGCGTCGGTCGCGGCCTGACGAGGTGCGGCGGGCGCTGCGGAAGCCCGCCGCACTTCAGCGGGCGCAGGCCCGGGGCCGCAGCATCCGTCCCTCGCCGCATGTTGGACAGGTCAACCGGGGCTCGACAGGACGTTCATGCCTGAACTCTCCTGCGGAAGCCCGGTTGACCTGTCGCAGCGGGACGGATGCTGCGGCTGTGAGCGCGGAGGTCGCGTGCGGGATCGGTGCCGGGCCCGAGGCATCCGTGTCCCCCTCCTTCAACAGGTCAACCGGGCCTTTGCAGGAGGAATGCGCCGCGTTTCTCCGGTGGAACGCCGGTTGACCTGTCGCAGCGGGACGCGAGGGCGGAGAAGGGCGACGGATGCTGCGGGCGTGGCGCCATGCGGGAGCTCGTGGCTACAGCAGCTCGGGGTCCTCCGACTCGACGGGCTCGTGGTCGAGGAGGTCGGCGACCGAGTCCAGCACCTCGTCCGGGCGGAACGGGTAACGGGCGATCTCGGCGGCGTCGCTGATGCCTGTCAGCACGAGCACGGTGTGCAGGCCTGCCTCGATGCCGGCGACGACGTCGGTGTCCATGCGGTCGCCGATCATGCCGGTGTTCTCGGAGTGCGCACCGATGCGGTTCAGAGCCGAGCGGAACATCATCGGGTTCGGCTTGCCGACGACGTACGGCTCCATGCCCGTCGCCTTGGTGATGAGCGCCGAGATCGCACCCGTCGCCGGCAGCACGCCCTCGGTCGAAGGGCCGGTGGCGTCGGGGTTGGTCGCGATGAAGCGGGCGCCGGCGTTGATGAAGCGGATCGCCTTCGTGATCGCCTCGAACGAGTAGTTGCGGGTCTCGCCGACGACGACGTAGTCGGGATCGGTCTCGGTCATGATGAAGCCGGCCTCGTGAAGGGCCGTCGTCAGGCCCGCCTCGCCGATGACGAACGCCGAGCCGCCGGGCATCTGCGACCTGAGGAAATCGGCGGTGGCGAGGGCCGAGGTCCAGATCGACTCCTCCGGCACGATGAGGCCTGAGGCCCGCAGCCGGGCCGAGAGATCTCGCGGCGTGAAGATCGAGTTGTTGGTGAGCACCAGGAACGGCACACCCTGATCGGTCCACTGCTGCAGCAGATCAGATGCCCCGGGGATGGGGGTGTTCTCGTGGACCAGCACGCCGTCCATGTCGGTGAGCCAGCATTCGATGTCGGACCGCGTGCGCATGCGTCAAGACTAGGTGGCGGGCAGGCGTAGGGTCGTTCCCGTGACGTGGGACCCCCGGACCCTCCCAGACCTCTCCGGACGCGTGTATCTCGTGACCGGATCCAACGCCGGCCTCGGCTACTTCGCCTCCGAGCAGCTCGTGCGCGCAGGCGCTCACGTGCTGATGTCGGCGCGCCATCCGAACCGGCTCTCGGCCGCGCGCGCGGCGATCCGTCGCCGGGTGCCGGAGGCCGCGCCCGATGCGACCGAGCCGCTCATCCTCGACACCTCGAACCTCGCATCGGTGCGCTCCGCCGCCGCGAGCGTGCGGGGGAAGGGCGCCCTCGACGGCGTGCTGCTCAACGCCGGGATCGTCCACGCGCCGAAGTCCCGCGAGACCACGATCGACGGGCACGAGGTCGTGTTCGCGACCAACGCCCTCGGCCACTATGCGCTGGCCGGAGAGCTCCTGCCGGCCCTCGCCGAGGCTTCCGGGCGCATGGTGTGGGTGGGCAGCATGTCGACATCCCTCACACCGTACGACCCCGTCGACCCGCAGCTCGTCGACGGATATTCGGCCTGGCGCGCATACGTGCAGTCCAAGGTCGCGACGACGGCGCTCGGCTTCGAGGCCGACCGGCGCCTCCGCTCGGCCGGCATCCCGGTCGCGAGCGTCGTCGCCCACCCGGGCTACTCGACGGGCGGCCGCACGCCCGGGATCGTGGGCGTCAACGAGCCGTCGCGCGCCAAGCGCTTCCGCGACAACCTGCAGGCGGCGATGGCGCAGTCGAAGGAGCACGGCGCCTGGCCGCTCGTGCGGGCGCTCACGGATCCCGGCGTCGAGGGCGGCGAGTTCTGGGGCCCGCGCACCGGCTCGCGCGGCGAGCCCCGCAAGCAGACCGCCTCGAAGATCACTCGCGACCCGGTCGTGGCCGCGCGCCTCTGGGACGTCGCCGAGACCGCGACGGGCGTGCGCTGGCCGTTCGAGGTGGCGGCGCGCCGCTGACCCGTCGCGCACAGCATCGGAGGTTCTGGGCGGCACGCCGGCGCGCAGCTGACCCGTCGCGCACAGCATCGGAGGTTCTGGGCGGCACGCCGGCGCGCAGCATCCCGTCCCCGGCGTGTCGTCGTGAATCTCCGATTCTGTGTCGGGACACGCATGCCGCGACCGCGGCTGCGGCTCGGGTCAGATGCTGAGCCAGACGGCGTCGGCCGCGGCGTCGGGAAGCGACACCGACGCGGTCCCGATGCCCTCACCCATCGTTAAACGCAGGGCCGCAGCATCCGTCACCGTCACGGTCGTGCCGACGGCCACGCCGGCCGACTCGACGGCCCTGAGCAGTTCCGGGTCGCGGTCGCTCACGCGCAGCACCCGCCCGACGTGCCCCGCGGGCGCCTGGGCGAGCAGCACGAAGGGTTCGCGGTGGACGTGGCCCGCAGCATCCGGGATCGCGTCGCCGTGCGGGTCGAAGCGCGGCCTGCCGAGCCGCTCGTCGATGCCCTCCAGCAGCCGGTCGCTGATCGCGTGCTCGAGCACCTCGGCCTCGTCGTGCACCTCGTCCCACGCGTACCCGAACTCGCTCACGAGCCACGTCTCGATCAGGCGGTGACGGCGGATGATCGCCGCCGCGCGACGCTCTCCCTCCTCGGAGAGCGCGATCGGCCCGTACGGGCGATGAGTGACGAGACCCTGGGTGGCGAGCTTCTGCACCATCTCCGTGACGCTCGACGGCGCGAGGCCGAGCTCGGCGGCCAGCTGCGACGGCGTGATGCGGTCGTCCTGCCACTCGGTGTGGTGGTAGATCGTCTTCAGGTAGTCGTCGATCGCAGGGGAGGCCACCGTTTCAGGGTACCGGGCGGCCTTTCACGCCCCTGTCAGCACCAGGTACAGCAGCACGCCGTTGAGGGCGATGAGGAACACGGATGCCGCGATCCCCGCGATCGTCGTCCACACGCGGTTGCGGTACCCGCCCAGCACCTCGCGGTTCGCGGTGAGGGCGACCAGGGGGATGAGTGCGAACGGGATGCCGAACGACAGCACGACCTGGCTGAGCACGAGCGCGACCGTCGGGTCGAAGCCGACCGCGAGGATCACCAGCGCCGGGATCAGCGTGACGAGCCGGCGGGCGATCAGCGGCACGCGGATGTGCAGCAGGCCGTGCATGATCTCGGCGCCGGCGTACGCGCCGACCGAGGTGCTGGCGAGACCGCTCGCGAGGAGGCCGACGGCGAACAGGGTCGCCACCAGGGGGCCGAGCCCTGCGTACAGGGCGGCGTAGGCGCCCTCGAGGGAGTCGGTGCCGGGCACGCCCGCCAGATTCGCCGCCGCGAGCAGCAGGATGCACAGGTTCACGGTGCCCGCGATCAGCATCGCGATGGTGACATCCCATTTGGTCGCGCGCAGGAGGCGACGGGTGGGGATGCCGCGCAGCTCGGCCAGCGTCGGGTCTGCCGGGGCCCCGATCGGGGCCCCGGCAGCGCGGGAGCCGCGCGGCATCAGTCGGTCGCCGCCGAGCGCCGCGCCGGCCGTCGCCGGCGCCGGGGCGAAGCGGTCGCGCGCCAGGGCGCTGTGCGCGTAGATGGCGTGCGGCATGATCGTGGCGCCGAGGATCGAGGCCGCCAGCAGCACCGAGTCGGTGCCCTCGAAGCGCGGCACCAGGCCCGCCATCACGCTCGGGCCGTCGGGCGGGGCGACGAACACGCCGAACGAGAACCCGATCGCGATGATGGCGAGCAGGCCGATCACGACGAACTCGAACGTGCGCGGACCTCGCCGCGACTGGATGAGCAGGAGCGCGATCGACACCGCGCCGGTGATCGCGCCGCCCCAGAGCAGCGGGATGCCGAAGAGGAGGTTGAGCGCGACGGCGCCGCCGATCACCTCCGCGATGTCGGTCGCCATCGCGACGAGCTCGGCCTGCAGCCAGTAGGCACGGCGCCCCCAGCGGTTGCCGATGCGGTGGCCGAGGGTCTCGGGGAGACTGCGGCCGGTGACGATGCCGAGTTTGGCCGACAGGTACTGGATGAGCCAGGCCATCACGTTGCCGAGCACGACGACCCAGACCAGCAGGTACCCGTACCGGGCGCCGGCCGTCATGTTGCTCGCGACATTGCCGGGGTCGAGGTACGCGACCCCCGCCACGAGCGCCGGGCCGATCAGCCACGCGAGGCGCGGCATCGACAGGCGCCGGCTCAGGATCGGCGACGGCGTGCTGACATCCTCGGCAGTTTTCGGCATACCGAAAACGTACCCTGTTTTCGGCGCACCGAAAAGACTGCCGCGCACCCACGACGGCGATGACAAGTCAACCCCCGCGCAGGCGATGACGATCGGGGATAAGCCTGATTCGAATCGTGGGGAGAGCAGGTGATGGAGATGGCCTCGAAGCTGGTCGCAGCGATCCATGAGCTGCTGCGGGGCATGCGCCCGCGCAGGACGCCACGGCCGGCCCGTCGGACGTGGCGCGCGTCGCTCGCCGAGACACGGCGCGGCCGGTGGCACCAGACGCCGAACCCCTGACGCCCGATCCGCGGATCCGGAATTCGGACATTCGCCGCGTTTCCGGTTCGCAGCCGCCGTCGAGTCCGGAGAGCGGCCGGACGTCCGAAATCCGGATCGACGCTGTGCGCGCCGCGGGCGGATAGCCTGGGCCGGTGCATCCGCCCGACCCGAGCGCCACCGAGCCCGCCGAGCCCGCCGAGCCGACGCTGCCGGTCGGCGTCGGGCCGTGGCCGGGTGGTCCAGGCGCGTGGCCCGACCATCCGCGGTACGACCGCGAGCTGCTCGCGAACGGCGACGCCCGCAACGTCGTCGACCCCTACCGGTACTGGACGATGGACGCCATCGTCGCCGACCTCGACACCCGCCGCCACGCGTTCCATGTCGCGATCGAGAACTGGCAGCACGACATGAACATCGGCTCGATCGTGCGCAGCGCCAACGCGTTCCTCGCCTCCGAGGTGCACATCATCGGCAAGCGCCGCTGGAACCGGCGCGGCGCCATGGTGACCGACCGCTACCAGCACGTGCGCCATCACGAGACCGTCGAAGCCTTCACCGCGTGGGCGGATGCCGCGTCCCTGCCCGTGATCGCGATCGACAACGTCGAGGGGTCGCTGCCGCTGCCGGCCGCCGACCTGCCCGAGGCGTGCGTGCTGCTGTTCGGCCAGGAAGGACCCGGGCTGTCGCCCGAGGCGCTGGCGGCTGCATCCGGAACCGTCCAGATCGAGCAGTACGGCTCGACCCGCTCGATCAACGCGAGCGCCGCCGCGGCGGTCGTGATGTACGAGTGGTGCCGCCGCTGGGCGTGAGCCCCGAGGTCAGGCGGGAGCCGTCGTCAGTCCGGGCACGGGCTGAGACGCGCTCGTCGCGACGCGCCGACGCGGCGTGAAGGCGTAGCGCGTGAGGTCCGCCACGACGCCCGCTGCCCGCGAACGCGATGGCATGAAGCGCAGGAAGAACCCGAGCCGCAGGATCCACGCGACCGTCCCGGTGAACGGCACCCCGTACAGCTCCGAGACGCCGCGACCGAAGCCGAACGAGGCCGCGCGCCCGAGCCCGCGGTAGGCGAAGCGCCCCGCCGGCCGTCCGCGCAGCCGCCGTGCGATCGCGCGGCCGATGTGGTCGCCGCCCTTCATCGCCCACAGAGCGTTGGCGGGCACGGGCTCGCCCGTGACGGGATGCGCGACCCGCGCGCCGTCGCCGGCCGCCCACACGCCGTACCGGACCGCGAGCGTCGGCTGCGTGCGCAGGCGACCGCGTTCGTCGCGCCAGGGGTCGAGCCCGGGGATGCGCACGGGACGCTGGCCGGTCGTGGCGACGACCGTCGCCGTCGCGAGCGACGAGCCGTCGGAGAACCGCGCCGCGGTCGCCGTGACCTCGGTGAGCCGAACGCCCGTCACCACCCGCACCCCGAGTCGTTCGAGTTCCTGCGCGGCGCGTGCCGCCAGTCGTGGCTGATCCGACCATTCGCCGACGAGGCGATCGCCGGAGTGCACGAGGGTGACGGGATGTCCCCGGTCGGCGATGGCCGCCGCCAGCTCGACGCCCGCGATCCCGCCGCCGGCGACGACGACCGGCGATGCGGGGACACCCGCGAGGTGGTCCGCGAGTTCGGCGATCTCGTCCGGGCCCCGCAGGGCGTAGCCGTGCTCGGCGAGCCCGGGGACCTCGGCGACCGGCTCTCTCGCTCCGGTGCCGACGACGAGGTGGTCGTAGACCACGGTCTCGACGTCAGCGTCGTCGGGGCGTCGGTACGACACCGACCGGCGCGCGGCGTCGATGTGCACCGCGCGGCCCTCGATGATGTGCGCGAGCGGCATCGCCTCGGCCAGCGGCGTGGCCACGCGGTCGCGGCCGATCATCCCTGCCAGCAGTTCGCCGGTGAAGCCGTGGAAGCGGTGCGCGGTGTCGGCCGAGATGACCACGATCTCGAGGTCGCCTCGCCGCAGTCGCCGCCCGGCACGGCGCGCGAGGGTCGCGTAGGCGCGGAGGGTGACGTAGCCCCCGCCCAGCAGCACCACGCGGGTCATGCGATCACCGTCGCGCGCCGCTCGAGCACGACCGGTGCGCCGAAGCTCGTCGGCGCGGCTGCGCGGAAGCCCAGGTGTGCGAGTTCGACGGCCAGATCGCGGATGTGGTCGATCTGGTCGAGCGTGGGGTTGCCGATCGAGAAGTGGCCGCGGTGGCCGGTGAGAGCGAGGATCGCCGTCTCGGCGAAGCAGGCGTACGAGCGGCCGTCGGGCAGGCCGATCTCACCACCAGAGAGCCGGAGGCTGGGGATCGAGACGATCCCGCCGTCGACGACGAGCACGTCGGGCCGCGCGGTGGCGAGGGCGGGCGAGGTGTTGCGGGGCTGGGTCGCGTCGAGCACGACCGCCCCGGGTGCGAGGTGGTCCGGTCCGAGAATCGTGTCGGCCGACGCGGTGAGCAGCACGACCAGGTCGGCGTCGCGCACCGCATCGATCGAGAGCGCGACCGTCACGTCGACGTCGCCGGCGACCGACGCCGCGAGCGCCTCCAGGCGCGGTGCGGTGCGGGCGATCAGCGTCAGGCGTGCCTCCGCGGGGTCGCGGGCGAGCAGCTTCGTGACCGCGGTGCCCACGCTGCCGCTGGCGCCCACGATCGCGATGTGCGCACGTGTGGCGCGCGCCGAGACGTGGGGGAGCAGCATCCGGATCTGGTCCTCGACGATCGCCGCCGTGAACGCGTTGCCGTTCGTCACCCCGATGTCGGAGCGTCCGCGCAGGGTGGCTCCGCCGGCCGTCACCGTCGCCGTGAGTGCGCCGAGCCCCACGACGTCCGCGCCGAGTGCGGCGGCACGGTCGACCGCGCGGCTCACGCGCCGCCGGCCGCCCTCGATGTCGGACAGCAGGTGGCGTGCGCCGAAGGGCACCAGAACGATGTGGCCGACGCGCTCACCGCCGATCTGCACGCCGGCCATCGTGACCGGCGGCAGCGGCAGACGCCGCAGTGCGGCGTCGTAGACGGACTCGGGCACCAGCCCCAGCGGCCGCCACGCGCGCGCGAGGTCTTCGCGCAGGCGCGCACGGGGGTGGACGGTGAATCCGAATGTTCCGGTGCCGGACACGGGAGGCTCCTTCCGGCGGCCGCGGATGGACGCCATGTGACTCAGGAGCGGCCGGCGGCGGGCGTGATACCTCGGTGCGCGGAACCCGTCGTCACGCCTCGACGGACAGCCAGGCCGAGCCGCGCACGCGCCAGCCGAGGGTGGCGAGCCGGGCGAGCATGTAGACGCCGAAGAACGCGACGGCGAGCCACGCGAGCCCGGCCGCCCCGACGGGATGCAGCCACGCGACCAGCGCGAGCGCGGGGACGAAGGGCACGAGGTTCAGCACCCCGACGATCGCGAGGTACTTCGCGTCGCCGGCGCCGATGAGCACGCCGTCGAGCACGAACACCACGCCGCACACCGGCTGTGCGATCGCGAGCACGATGAGCGCGGGCTGGACGAGGGTGGCGATGCCAGCGTCGCCGGTGAAGGCCAGCCCGATGACGCCCGAGAGCGCCCCGATGATCGCGCCGGTGATGACGCCGAACCAGGCGCCCCACGCGACGGTGCGGCCGAGCACGCGGCGTACGAGAGGCGTGTCCTCGGCACCGAGGCCCTTGCCGATGAGCGCCTGCGCGGCGATCGCGAGCGCATCGAGCGCGAAGGCGGCCGTCGAGAAGATCGTGAAGGCGACCTGCCAGCCGGCGAGCTCCACCGTGCCGAGCCCGGTCGCGACGGCCACCGTCGCCAGCAGCGCGAACCGCAGCGACACTGTGCGCAGGAACAGCCAGCCCCCGGATCGCGCCGAGCCCCGCACGCCCTCGCGCTGGGGGCGGATGGATGCCTCGTGCCTCCGCGCGAGCCGTCCGACGACGACCGCGTACGCGGCGACCATGCCCCACTGCGCGACGACGGTGCCGATCGCGGAACCCGCGATGCCCCACCCGAAGCCGTAGATGAAGAGCCCGTTGAGCAGGGCGTTGGCGGCGAAGCCGAGTCCGGCGATCCACAGCGGCGTCACGGTGTCCTGCATTCCGCGCAGGAGGCCGGTCGCGGCGAAGACCACGAGCATCGCGGGAAGGCCCCACATCGAGATGCCGAGGTAGATCTCGGCCTGCTGGGCGACCTCCGGCGTCGCGCCGAACAGGCCGACGAGCAGTGGTGTCGCGACGTAGCCGACGAGCGCGAGCACCGCCCCGAGGCCGAGCGCGAGCCAGATGCCGTCGATGCCGACCGACACCGCACGAGACGGGTCGCCCGCGCCGAACCGGCGCGCGACGGCGGGCGTCGTCGAGTAGGCCAGGAACACCATGAGCCCGACGATCGTCTGCAGCACGGCCGACGCGATGCCGAGCCCGGCGAGCGGCTCGACGCCGAGATGGCCGACGAGCGCCGAGTCGACGATGAGGAACAGCGGCTCGGCGATCAGGGCGCCGAGCGCCGGCACCGCGAGCCGCAGGATGTCGCGGTTCAGGGTGTCGGTCGTCACCCTGCGAGCCTATGAGGCGCCGCCGACGCCGGGGCGCAGCATCCGTCAATCCTCAATTGAGGACGAGAGCCGGGATGCGGGCCGATCCTCGCCGTTGCATCCGCAACTCGGCAACAGCCCTCAACTGAGGAGCGAGCAGGCTTCATCACAATGTCGTCACGAGCGGCGATCCGGCCGCTCCCGAGAGTTGTCCAGGCTTCGGGCGACTACCCTGGAACGCATGACCGATGCCCCCCGCTCCGGTCTCGCGCTCGAGGAACTCAGCGCCGAGATCCGCCCCCAGGACGATCTGTTCCGCCACGTCAACGGCAGCTGGCTCGAGCGGACCGAGATCCCGGAGGACAAGGCGCGGTGGGGCTCGTTCCACCTCATCGCGGAGCAGGCCGAGAAGGACGTGCACGCGATCGTCGAGGAGTCGCAGCAGGCCGAGCCCGGCACCGAGGCGCGCAAGATCGGCGACCTCTACACGAGCTTCATGGACACCGAGCGCATCGAGGCGCAGGGCGCGACCCCTCTCGCCGAGTCGCTGGAGCGGGTCGAGGCGGTCGCCGACATCCCCGGGTTCCTCCGCACGATCGGCGAGTTCGAGCGCGACGGCATCGCCGCCCTCATCCACCTCTACTTCGAGCCCGACCCGGGCAATCCCGAGCGCTACGTGCCGTTCTTCATCCAGGGCGGCCTGTCGCTGCCGGATGAGAGCTACTACCGCCTCGACAACTTCCAGGAGACGCGCATCGCGTTCCGCACCCACGTGCAGCGCATCCTCGAGCTCGCGGGCGTGGCCGATGCCGAGGCATCCGCAGATCGCATCGTCGCGATAGAGACGGAGCTCGCCACCCACCACTGGGACAACGTCTCGAGCCGCGACGCGGTGAAGACCTACAACCTCAAGACGTGGGACGAGGTCCAGGAGCTCGTCGGCGTCGATCTGACCCCGTGGCGCGAGGGCGCGGCCCCCGGCCATGCCGACGCGTTCGCCGAGATCAACGTCTACCAGCCGAGCTTCTTCGAGGGCCTCGGCGTCCTGCTCGTGGAGGACCGACTCGAGGACTGGAAGGCGTGGCTGCGGTTCGCGGTCGTGCACTCGGCCGCCCCGTTCCTGTCGGAGGAGTTCGTCGCCGAGAACTTCGGGTTTTACGGCACGCAGCTCACCGGCGTCCCGGTGAACCGCGAGCGCTGGAAGCGCGGCGTCAGCCTCAGCGAGGCCGCCATGGGCGAGGCCATCGGCCGCGTCTACGTCGAGCGTCACTTCCCGCCCGCCGCCAAGGAGGCGATGGACGAGCTGGTCGCCAACCTCATCGAGGCCTACCGGCAGTCGATCGCGGAGCTCGAGTGGATGAGCCCCGAGACCCGGGAGCGGGCGCTCGCGAAGCTCGACGCGTTCACCCCGAAGATCGGGTACCCGGTGAAGTGGAAGGACTACTCCACCCTCGAGATCGCGAGCGATGACCTCATCGGCAACGTCCGCCGTGCCCACGTGTGGGAGCACGACCGCCAGCTCGCCAAGGTCGGCCAGCCCATCGACCGCGACGAGTGGTTCATGACGCCGCAGACCGTCAACGCGTACTACAACCCGCTGATGAACGAGATCGTGTTCCCGGCGGCGATCCTGCAGTACCCGTTCTTCGACGTCGAGCGCGACGCAGCCGCCAACTACGGCGGCATCGGCGCGGTCATCGGCCACGAGATCGGCCACGGCTTCGACGACCAGGGCAGCCGCTTCGACGGCGACGGGTCGCTGCGCGACTGGTGGACCGACGACGACCGCGCCGCGTTCGAGGAGCGCACCAAGAACCTCATCGCCCAGTACGACGCCCTCGTGCCGCGGGGGCTCGCCGACGAGCACCACGTCAACGGCGCGCTCACCATCGGCGAGAACATCGGCGACCTGGGCGGACTCGGCATCGCGATCAAGGCCTACGCCCTGTCGCTGGGCGATGCCGAAGCCCCGGAGCTCGACGGCTTCACGGGTATCCAGCGACTGCTGCTGAGCTGGGGACAGGTCTGGCAGCAGAAGGGACGGGATGCTGAGACCATCCGTCTGCTCACGATCGACCCGCACTCGCCCAACGAGTTCCGGTGCAACCAGATCGTGCGCAACATCGACGCGTTCTACGATGCGTTCGGTGTGACCGAGTCGGATGCTCTCTGGCTCGACGAGGATCAGCGCGTCACCATCTGGTGACGGCCGGGCCGCGTGCGGCCCGATCGCCCCGCAACAACGTCAAGGGGAGGGAAACTCCGTGGGCATGGAGCCCAGAAAGGATGCCGAGTCGCTGCGGGGGGCGCGACGGAGCACCGGTCGGCGGCTGCCGAAGAGGGCAGCGGCCGGTCGTCGATCGTTCACGTCGACGCTGAAGGCGCTCGACGATCTCGCCGCATCCGGGGCCAAGATCTCGGTGCGCATCACCGACCTCGACCGCGGCACGTCCGTCCTGTCGGGCGACGACTTCGTGACCCTGCCCGTCGCCGGGCTCGGCGTCGTGCCGCTGCTCATCGAGGTCGCGGCCGCGTTCGAGTCGGGGCGCCTCGAGCCGCTCGAGATCATCGACCGCGCGCACATCGAGCCTGTCGGGGTCGGGGGTGTGTGGCAGCATCTCAAGGCGCCCGCCCTTCCTCTCATCGACCTCGCGGTGCTCACCGCATCGACGGGCGACGCGCTTGCGGCGAATGCGCTGCTGAAGCGGGTCGGCCTGCCGGCGGTGCGCGCTCGCATCGAGGATCTCGGGCTCGCCCGATCGGCACTGCTCGACCGCTTCCGCGACGAGCGCGGCCCCGACGACGCACCGCACTTCGCTCTCGGCTCCGCGCGCGAGCTCGCCGAGGTGTTCGCGGCGCTGGTGAACTCGCAGGTCGTCTCGCCGAGCGTGAGCGCCCAGGTGGCGGAGTGGCTGAGCCTCAACCACGACCTGTCGCTCGTCGCATCCGCCACCGGACTCGACCCGTTCTCGCACGAGAACGACGAGCACGGGCTGCTCTTCATCAACAAGACCGGCCGGGATGCCGGCATCCGTGTCGAAGCGGGTGTGCTGGCGGGCCCGCGCGCCGGCGTGTCGTACGCGCTCATCGTGTGCTTCGACGACCTGTCGATCTCGCACCGCCTGCGCGCGCACGAGGCGTTCCGCATCCTCGGCACCGACCTCATGGAGTACGTGTTCTAGACCGGCGTGTCTCGCCGTCGGTGTCCGTCCGCCGAGTGTCGTCTCACGCGGCGCGGTGCGGTCGCGCGGCGGAGGGGGATGACGCCGGGTGACGAGCGAGTACCTATGCCGGGAGGGATCGGCTACGCTCGCGAGGGTGTCAACACCGCCGTTCCGCGCCGACATCGTCGGCAGCTTCCTCCGTCCCGCTGAGCTCGCCGAGGCCCGTCGCCGGTTCGCGTCCGGCCAGATCGACGCCGACGCGCTGCGCGTCGCGGAAGAGACGGCGATCGCCGAGCTCGTCGTGCGTGAGTCCGACGCCGGTCTGAAGCTCGCGACGGACGGCGAGTTCCGCCGCTCGTGGTGGCACTTCGACTTCTTCGGGCTGCTCGACGGTGTGGAGATCGTCGAGCTCGACCACGGCATCCAGTTCCAGGGCGTGCAGACGAAGCCGCGCGGCATCGAGATCTCGGGCAGGATCGGCTTCAGCGACACGCACCCGTTCCTCGACCACTTCCGCTCGCTCAAGAGCCTGCTCGAGCGCACCACCGGCGCGGTGCCGAAGTTCAGCATCCCGGCGCCCACCGTGCTCGACTTCCGTCTCGAGCCCGGTCACCTCTCCGGGTCGGGGTACGACGGCCGCGACGACATCGTCGACGACCTCGTCCAGGCGTACCGCGACGCGGTCGCCGCGTTCTACGACGCCGGTGCCCGCTACCTCCAGTTCGACGACACCGCGTGGGCGTACCTGTGCTCCGAGGTCGAGCTCGAGAAGGCGCGCGAGCGCGGCATCGAGACCGACGGCATCGCCGAGCGTTACGCGGGCATCCTGAATCGCATCCTCGACGGCAAGCCGGACGACCTGGTCGTCACGACGCACGTCTGCCGCGGCAACTTCCGCTCGACGTGGATCTCGTCGGGCGGGTACGAGCCGGTCGCCGAGCAGCTCCTCGGCAACACCGCGTACGACGGCTACTTCCTCGAGTACGACAGCGAGCGCGCCGGCGGCTTCGAGCCGCTGCGGTTCCTTCCGGAGGGCGACAAGAAGGTCGTGCTCGGGCTCATCACGTCCAAGAGCGGCGAGCTGGAGAACGTCGATGCGGTGAAGCACCGCATCGACGAGGCGGCCGTGTTCGCCCCGCTCGAGCAGCTCGCCCTGAGCCCGCAGTGCGGGTTCGCCTCGACCGAGGAGGGCAACGTCCTCACCGAGGACGAGCAGTGGGCCAAGGTGCGCGAGGTCGTCGACATCGCCGCCGACGTCTGGCGCTGATCCGGCCCGTCCCGGCCCGGCCCCGCCTCTGTGGGAGGTTCGGGGCGTAATCCGTCCGTTGGGGCGCAGGTACTCCGCCCCAACGGAGAATCTGCGCCCCAAACCCGGGAAGAACCTCTCGCGACGGTGCGACGGTGGGCTCAGTGCCCGGGTGTCTCGACCACGGGGGTCCCGTGGGTGTGGAAGGTCTCGATCGTCTTCATGCCCCAGGCCTGGCCCTTTCGGCGCTCGGCCTCGGTCCACTCCACGACGGGCTGATCGGGGTCCAGCAGCAGGCGGGCGCCCGCGTTGGCGAACTCGATGCGGTTGCCGCCGGGCTCCCAGACGTAGAGGAAGAACGTCTGGTTGATCGCGTGCTTGTGAGGCCCTGACTCGATGTGGATGCCGTTCTCGAGGAAGATGTCGGCGGCCTTGAGGATGTCTTCCCGCGTGTCGGGTGCGAACGCGATGTGGTGCAGGCGGTTGCCGTGCTTGGTCCAGTCGTCGGAGTAGACGACGTCGTACGATTTCAGTGAGAAGTGGAACCACCACGCCGCGAAGCGGCCGTTGTCGAGCCGGATGCGCTCGGACTCGCGCATGCCGAGGGCGTCCCGCAGGAACGCGCCGTTCGCCTCGACGTCCTTCGCGAGGTAGTTGATGTGGTCGAGTCGGCGGGCGTTGACGCCGCGGCCCGGGAACCGCGAGGCCTGGTTCTTCAGCGCCGGACGGTCGTCGTCGCCCGCCTCGTACCGCTCGGCCTCGTAGAAGATCCCCATCGCGTGACCGTCGGGGTCGGTGAACTCGTACGTCGGCCCGCAGCCCACGTCGCCGTCGGTCCACCCGACGCCGAGCCCGGCCGCCTCGATCGCGGCGACGCGCCGCTCCAGCGCCTGCGGCGACGACGCGCGGAACGACGTGCGACCCACGCCCGCGGCATCCGATGCCGTCAGCTTGATCGTGTACAGCTGATACTCGTCCCACGTGCGCAGGTAGACGGAGTCGCCCTCCTCGGCGACGACCCGCATCGCCAGCAGGTCTTCGAAGAACCAGCGGCTCTCGGCGGGGGTGGGCGTCAGCAGCTCGACGTGGGCGAGGTGGGCCACGTCGAACGACGTGTCGGCGGTCATGGGGCGTCCTCTCTGACGGGAATCACCGGCGCGGTCTCGGAAAGACCGTGCCGTCGAAGAGCTTGCGGGCCGTGCGCAGCGAGAAGGAGGTCGCACGCCAGGTGCCGGCGTCGTCCTGCGTGATGCGCACGCGCGACGGGAAGGTGCCGCTCGGGTGCTCGATGGCGGTCTCCTCCTCGCCGAGGGGGCCCGCGATATCGTGCCCCACAGCGCCGGGGATCCGGAGGGCCGCGGCGACGGATGCTGCCATCAGCACGCCGATCGCCGTGTGCACGCGCGCCGGGATGAAGGCGCGGGTCGAGATCGCTCCGCCCGCCCGCGGCGGTGAGAGCAGGATCACCTTCGGCACCGTCTGCGCCGCGACGTCGCCGAGGCCCATGAGCGGACCCGCGACGAGCCGCAGGTGCTCGATGCGACCCTCGAGGTCGGCATCGGCCTCGAGGGTCGCGGGCGACTCGGAGCCGTCGAGGCCGAGGTCGTCGGCGCGCAGGAGCACGACCGGCATGCCGTTGTCGATGAGGGTCGCCGTGACGCCGTCCAGCTCGTCGGCGGGGTTGCCGGTGGGGAGGAGGGGCTTGTCGTCGCCGCCCCCGACTTCGAGCTCGATGGCGGATGCCGTGCCCGGGACGCCGTCGATGGCGGCGTCGCCGTCGTAGTCGGGGCGACCGTCGGCCGTGGTGAAGACGGCGGTCGCGGTGTCCCCGGTGTTGAGGAGCCGGATGCGCACGGTCGTGCGCGCGCCCGTCGCCGCGACGAGGCCGCGCTCCACGGCGAAGGGGCCGATGCCGGCGAGCAGGTTGCCGCAGGTCTGCGCGTCGGCCACCGTCGCCGTGTCGACGCCGACCTGCAAAAACAGGTAGTCGACGTCGACGTCCTCGGCGCTCGACGGCGACACGACCGCGACCTTGCTGGTGAGCGGGTGCGCGCCGCCGATGCCGTCGCTCTGGCGGGGGTCGGGCGAGCCCATGATCCGCAGCAGCAGGTCGTCGCGCTCGGCCGGGTCGGACGGCAGGTCCGCCGCGAGGAAGTACGCGCCCTTCGACGTGCCCCCTCGCATCAGCATGCAGCGGACGCCGTCGCGCACGAGGTCAGGCGCGCTCATGGTCGCGCGCCTCGTATTCGGCCTGCGTGACGTACTCGATGCCGAGCTCGGCGAGGAGGGGACGCAGTCCCTTGCGGTCGAGGCTGAGCTCGCCGCCGCGGTACGCGGAACGGTCGGCCTCCTCCTTCGCGATGCGCGCGTCGGCCGCGGCGAGGGCGTGGTCCGCGTCCCGCCGGGGGACGCACAGCACGCCGTCGTCGTCCGCGACGATCACGTCGCCGGGGCGAACTGTCACACCCGCGACCACCACCGGCACGTTCACCGAGCCGGGCGTCGCCTTCACGGTCCCCTGCGCGAACACGGCCGCGGACCACACCGGGAAGCCCATCTCGCGCAGTTCCGCGACATCCCTGACTCCCGTCGTCGTGACCAGTCCACGCACCCCGCGCGCCTGCAGGGCCGTGGCGAACAGCTCGCCGAACGCGCCGTCCAGCGACGGCGACGTCGTGGTCACCACGAGCACGTCGCCTTCGGTGCACTGCTCGACGGCCGCGTGGATCATGAGGTTGTCGCCGGGGTGGCTCAGCACCGTGACGGCGGTTCCGGCGATGCGCACGTCGTCCTGGATAGGACGGATGCCGGGACCCGCGAGTCCCGTGCGGCCCATCGCCTCGTGCACCGTCGCGACGCCGTGGGATCCGAGCGCGCGGGCGGTCGCAGCATCCGTCCTCGCGATGTCGGTGACGATGACGGGCTTCATCACGGACGCACCCCGCTCACGACAGCACCGAGGTGACCTGCGGGAAGTGACGCATGTAGGCCTCGCCCATGGTCTCGTGGTGAAGGCCCAGGTTCGGGCCCGCGTTGCGCTTGAGCTGCACGCCGCGGCGGACCGCGAGGTCGGTGTAGTACGACCACATGTGCTTCTGGGCGGGCAGGCACTCCATCGCGGCGCGCTTGCGTCCGAACGCCTCGGTGATGTCGAGGAGCACGTCGGGCGTGAAGTCGCACTGCTCGGGCTGGTGCGGCTCGAAGAAGAAGACCGGAGGGGCGCCGATGATGTCGGCCTTTCCGGGGTAGCTGCCGTCGGAGTTCGCGACGCCGATCGCCTGCGCGAGCACGCGGGCCTCGAGCGCCATGCGCGCCGCCGCCGGGTGGTCGCCGTTGTAGGGGTCGCGCAGGGTGTGCGTGAGCACGACGGTGGGCTGCACCCGCCGGTACAGGTCCACGAGCCGCGAGACGGCGTCCCGCGACTCGACCAGCGGGTAGTCACCGAGGTCGAGGAACTCGATCTCTGCTCCGAGTGCGGATGCTGCGGCCTCGGCCTCGTCGCGCCGGATGCGCTTGATCTCATCCAGCGACTTGCCGTCGAGCCACTGACTGGCCGACTCGCCGCGCTCGCCGTACGACAGGCACGCGACCACTGCTCGCTCCCCTCGGAGGGCTGCGGCGGCGATCGCGCCGCCCGCCCGCCACACGAAGTCGCCGGCGTGGGCGCTGACGACGAGGAGCGTGTCGGCGGCGGTGTCTGTCATGGGGCCAGCGAACCATACCCGTGGCGAAATGGTCAACAAATTGTCTACAATTGTGGCGACCAAATACCTCTGGACGTAGGTATAGCCCCGACGTAGCATCGCGGTCAGGTCACCGGCACGAACCACTGGACGAGGAAGTCGAGACAGGCATGGCGAGCAACCTTCAACAACTGCTGGATGAATACACCGCCGAGCGGGGGAGCGTCGTCGACCTGCTCCGCAACTCTCAGCTGGGCACGTACATCTACCCGGTGGTGCCGGCCGAGTTCACCAACTGGCGGCGCGAGCAGAAGGCGTGGCGCGAGACCGCCGTGCTCTACGACCAGACCCACCACATGGTGAACTTCTTCATGACCGGTCCCGACGCGCTCACGCTGCTCTCCGACACCGGCGTCAACTCCTTCTCGAACTTCCCGGTGAACACGGCGAAGCAGTTCGTGCCGACCTCGTCGACCGGCGGCGTCGTCGGCGATGGCATCCTGTTCCACCTCTCGGAGCACGAGTATGTCTACGTCGGCCGAGCGCCCGGCGCCAACTGGCTGCAGTTCCACGCCGAGACCGGGGACTACGACGTCGAGACGCGCTACGACGACCGTTCGCCGTCGCGCCCCTACGGCGAGGCCGTCACACGCGAGTTCTACCGCTTCCAGATCCAGGGCCCGAACGCGTGGCCCATCATCGAGAAGCTCGCCGGGCACGAGGTCGAGCAGGTGCGGTTCTTCCACATGGGCGAGCTCGAGATCGCGGGGCAGCAGGTGCGCACGCTCCGCCACGGTATGGCGGGAGCCCCGGGCCTCGAAATCTGGGGACCGTACTCAGAGCACGGTCGCATCCGCGACGCCGTGCTCGAGGCGGGCCGCGAGTTCGGCCTCGAGCCGTGCGGCTCGCGCGCGTACTCGTCGAACACGCTCGAGTCCGGCTGGATCCCCTCGCCGCTGCCGGCGATCTACACCGGCGGAGACATCGAGCGCCGCTACCGCGAGTGGCTGCCCGCGAGCAGCTACGAGGCCATCAACGCCCTCGCAGGGTCGTTCGTGTCGCAGAACATCGAGGACTACTACCTCAATCCCTGGGACCTCGGCTACGGCTCGTTCGTGAAGTTCGACCACGACTTCATCGGCCGCGACGCGCTGGAGCGGGTCGACCCCGAGACGCAGCGCAAGAAGGTCACCCTCGCGTGGAACGACGAGGACCTGAGCAAGCTGCTCACGAGCGTGATCGACCGAGAGGGTCCCGGGTACCAGTTCTTCGATCTGCCGAACGCGAACTACGGCTCGTCGAACTATGACGCCGTGATCGACGCCGACGGCGACACGGTCGGCCTGTCCCTGTTCACCGGCGTCACCGCGAACGAGAAGCGGGGCCTGTCGCTTGCGACCGTCGACCGCGATGTGCCGATCGGCGCGGAGGTGCGCGTGGTGTGGGGCGAGCCCGACGGCGGTTCGCGCAAGACCACCGTCGAGCCGCACGAGCAGCTCGCCGTGCGCGCCGTCGTGAGCCCGGTGCCGTACGCCGTGACCGCCCGCCAGGAGTATCACGGCGGGTGGCGCACCGCGGCAGCGGTCTAGCCCGCGACCGGGGGCGGAGGCATCCGTCGCCGAAAGGGAAGGAGGTGCCGACGTGGCACGCGGCTCGGACGGCGAGTCGGTCCTGCACAAGCACCTGCGGGTGCTGCAGGCCTTCGACGTTCTTCGTCCCCTACTGACGCTCACCGAGATCGTCGACGCGACCGGGCTGGCCGTGTCGACCACCCATCGCCTGGTCGCCGAGCTCGAGCGCGAGGGTCTGCTCGAGCGGATGCCGGACCGTTCGTACCGGCTCGGCCTCCGGCTGTGGGAGTTCGCCTCGCGCACGCCCGGCGCCCTCGGTCTGCGGGAGCTGGCGCGGCCGTGGCTCGAAGCCGTGCACTCCTGCGTGCGCCAGCACACTCAGCTCGGCGTGCTCAGCGGACGCGATGTGCTCTTCATCGAGCGGCTCTCGACCCGCGATGCCGTCGTCAACGCCACGGTGATCGGCGGCCGCGTGCCGCTGCCGGTGAGCTCGAGCGGGCTCGTCCTGCTCGCGCATTCGTCTCCCGGCGTCGTGGAGGACGTCATCGCGGCCGGATGGCCGGCGTACACTCCGGCGACGATCCGCGACGCCGAAGCGCTGCGGGCGAGGCTTCGGAGGGTCCGCGCCGACGGGTTCGCGGTCACCGAGGGGCACATCCACCGGGAGTCGCGCGGGATCGCGGTGCCGGTGATGGATCACCACGGCGTGGTCCACGCCGCACTGGGCGTCGTGGTGGCGAGCGACGGCACCCCGCCTCAGCCGGCGATCGAGCTGCTGACCGTGGCGGCCGCGGGTATCGCCCGCGCTCTCACCGAGGCCGGTGGCGCGCCGGGCGGCCACGGCATGCGCACCATGGCGAGCACGTCGCGGCGGTCCCTCGACTACTTCTCGTCGCTCGACGCGCACACCATGCCGTCGGCATCCGTGGGCTGACCCCGCACGCCGAAGGCCCGGGATCGGTGGATTCCGGGCCCTCGCCTGTCATCTCGGCCGGCGCATCACTGCGTCACCCAGGCGTACGAGCTCGCGTCATCGAGGGAGCCGGTGCCGGTGACTCCGGCCGGGCGCGGCCGGACTTGCGGGGTCGCCGGGTTTCAGCCGTGGTCGCGCTCGGCGACCAGCCGCTCGAACCACGCCAGCGTGGCGCGCGTCATGTCGGCGGGCTGCCCCGACGACTCCAGCGCAGCGAGGGCCGCGCGCACCTCGTGCTCGCGGCGCACGGCGTGCGTCGTCGAGCCGTCGACGAGGCGATCGATGAGCGCGGCCCCGTCAGGCCCGAGCTCCTGCGCCATCTGCACGCGGAGCCAGTCCTCGGCTCCTGCGGCGCGGGCGGCGCCGAGTCCCTCGAGCACCAGTGCCGCGAGGCCCTTCATGAACACGCTCCGCAGCAGCCGCAGGCGGGCAGCTTCGCCCGCCTCACCGTCGACGACCTCGACGGGCACCCCGAAGGGGGTGATGCGCTCGGCGAACCCATGGGCGCCGGAGCCGCTCGCGAGCAGCGGCGTGCGGTGACCCGCGCGCATCACCGGCGCGAGCACGGCGACGTCGGCCATGGCGAGACCCCGATCGGCGGCCAGGCGCGCGATGCGCTGCTTGAGCTCTGGCGCGGCGGTGTTGAGGTCGGCGTAGACGGCGCCGTCTACGACGTGCGGAAGAGCATCGCGGGCGACGGATGCCGCGGCATGGCCGGTGACCAGGCTCAGCGCCACGTCCGCCCCGGCGAGGGTGTCGGCCAGGGTCGCGAACTGCGGCACGTCGGGATCGCCGAGATCGTGCGCGGGGTCGAAACCGCGCACGTGGGCGCCGGCGTGGGCCAGGCCGCGCGCGTACCTGCGGCCGGCTTCGCCGAGACCCAGGATCGCGATCGTCGTCATGGCGGCCACCCTAGAGCAGGGCCGCGGGGCCGGGGGCGGGGAGCGCGCCCGCGTCGTGAGGGTCGTTGTCGAGGCTCTCGAGGAACTCGAGGGAGCGGCGCGACCCGCTCACGAGCGACCGGATGCCGTGCGTGCGCTCGTCCACGTCGGGCCGGTAGGCGACCGCGAGATCGCGGGCGATGCCGGTGGCGGCACGGTGCAGCAGCTCGGCGTAGGCGTGCGTCGATGCGCCGTCGTTCGGCACCACGACGCCGATCGCGGCGTACACGCCCCCGCCGGGCCCCGTCACCGGCACGGCGATGCCGCGGGACTCGGGATGGATGTGCCCCTCGGTCACCGCGTACCCCTCCTCGCGCACGCGACGCAGCTGCGCCCGCAGCTCGGCGCCGGCGTGGATGGTGCGGTCGGTGTAGCTGCGGAGGCCCCGCGCGATCACGTCCGCGAGGAGGGAGGCGTCGGCGTGTGCCAGCAGCACGAGCCCGCTCGAGGACGCGTGCAGCGGGATGCGGCCGCCGATGAGCGTCGCATTGACGACGGCATCGCGGGTCGACATCCGGTCGATGAAGAGCACGTCGCGTCCGCTCAGGACCCCCAGCTGAGCGTGCTGCCGCACCCGCTCGTGCACCGCGCCCAGCCACGGTCGCGCGATCTCGCGGAGGCCGACCGCGCCCGGCGTGCGGCTGGCGAACTCCCACAGCCGCACCCCGAGCCGATACGTGCGATCGGGCAGACGCTCCAGCAGCCCCTCCCGCTCCAGCTCGGCGATGAGCCGGTGCGCGCTCGACGGCGGGATGCCCGCCGCCTCGGCGATCTCCGTCAGGGTGAGGAACGGATGCCACGCGTCGAAGCTCTCGAGCACGCGCAGGTGCCGGTGCAGCACCGACTCGCCCGCAGATCCTCGTGCCACGGCATCCTCCTCGATGACGCCCGCGATGCCCGCCGGCTCAGGCGTTCGCGCGATATACCGTCCGGGCGTAGTCGTGGTAGGGCGCAGGGGCGACCGTCGCGCGGATGCGCACCTGGCGGTGGTCGGCGTCGACACCGTCCTTGCGCGAGATCGGGTCCTCGCCCCACACCACCTCGACCTCGTCGCCGTCGCTGAGGCCGGCGTCCAGGGTCGCGAGGGACATGTAGAGCTGGTCGTACGCCACATACCCGGCATCCGTCGAGATCCCCACGCGCTCGCCGTCCTTCAGGATCTCGTCCATCTGGTAGAGCCCGTACCGCGCCTTCGGGAAGTCGAGGTACTTCGCGGGCGTGCCGGGCTCGAGCTGCGAGCGCACGACCGCGGCGACGTCGTCGGCGTTCCAGATCAGCGTGACCTTGCGGCGCCGCTGGTTCTCGGCGTGCTTCTCGAGCGCCTCGCGTCCGTGGAAGTCGTGGTCGAAGCGCACCGAGCGGCCGAGGCCGATGTCGAACGGCGTCATGTAGAAGTCGTGGATGTCGGTCGAGTACAGCGAGCCGCCCACCGAGCCGATGCGGGCCGCCGGCAGCCACTCGCGATACTCGGCGAAGTCGTCGTCGAAGACGGCCGGGAACGGCGTCGGAACCCAGCCCGACTCGAGCGGCGACGACGAGTACGCCTTCGCTCCGACGCGACGGATGCCATGCTCGGCGCCCGCCTCCATGAGGGCGTCGAGGACGATCTCGTGGTCTTCCCAGGGACCGTAGAACTCGAAGCCGGGCTGACCGGCCATGCCGTGGCGCAGCGCCTTGACGGGCCGGCCCGCGATGGTGACGTCGCCGATGTGGAAGAACTTGATCTCGGGCGCCGGCCCGCCGAACACCTTCTCCATCACGAGGTCGGCGTGCGGTCCCTGCAGCTCGTAGCGGTAGAACGTCGGCGGACCTTGGCGCATGTGCGAGTTCGCCTCGAGGCGATACCGCACGTCCTTGCCGAGCGCCTGCGCCTTCTCGATGTTGAAGCGCACCCAGTCGATGAGGATGTGGTGCCCGATGAGCACCAGGCCCTCGGGCCCCTCGGCGTTGTAGAACAGGATGCCGTCGCCGATGAGATAGCCGTCCTGGTTCACCGAGATCAGCTGCTTCGCGACGCCCGGGCGGAACGTCGCGAACGTGTTCGGCGAGATGGAGCTCAGCAGGGCGATCAGGTCGGCGCCGTCGAGGAACAGCTGCGTCATGTGGTGCGACTGGTCCATGAGCGCCACCGACGTGTTCCATGCCCGCTGCTCGTCGCGCCAGTTCGTGAACTCCGGCGCGACCGGGAACGTGAACGCCGGCCAGTTCTGGTTGCGCAGCAGCTCCACAGGGCTGCCGGCGCGATCGATCGCCTGGGCGAGTGACTCTGGCGTCGAGTCGGTCGTGGTCATCGTCGACCCTCCTTCGTTGATGGGGAAGCTGCGGTCAGCGTAGGAGCGACTCCGCCCAGGTTCGTCGAGAAGTTCCGTTGAGCGGAAACGGATGCCGCAGCCGACCGCCCTGCGCGCCAGCATCGGAGTCGCAAGATCACGGTCGCGGAACTTCACACCAAAATCGTTGACAATCTCGCCGTGGATCCGTAGCTTCCCAACCAGGGGAGGACTCGAGTCCCCGACCGACCACGACGACGCGACGATGCGAAAGGTGGAGCCATGGGCGCTCGGCTCGCAGTCCGCGACGTCAGCCTTCAGTTCGGCGGCGTCGAGGTGCTCGAAGACGTGACCTTCACGGTCGAAGCCGGGCAGATCTTCGGTCTCGTCGGGCCCAACGGCGCCGGCAAGACATCGCTGTTCAACTGCGTGAGCGGGCACTACCGGCCGAGCGCCGGCTCGATCACGATCGACGACGACGAGGTGCTCGGCTCGCCGCCCGCCACGCTCGCCCGGCACGGCCTCGCGCGCACCTTCCAGCATCCGGCGCTGCAGCTGCGCGAGACGGTGCTCGAGAACGTGCTGCTCGGCGCCCACTGCCGGCTTCCCGGCGGCGCGGTGGAGTGGTCGCTGCGCCTGCCGCGCACGGTGCGGTCCGAGAAGGCGCTGCGCCGGGAGGCGCTCGACCTCCTCGAGAGCCATGGTCTGGGGTGGGCCGCGAAGACCCGGGCCGACGAGCTCTCCCACGGGCTGCACAAGGGTGTCGAGCTCTGCCGCGCGCTCCTCATGAAGCCGCGGCTGCTCCTCCTCGACGAGCCGGCCGCCGGCCTGCCGCACTCCGAGGTCGAGCAGCTGATCGAGACCGTGCGGCGCGTCCGCGACGACGACATCACGGTCGTGATCGTCGAGCACAACATGGGGCTCATCTCCGCCCTCACCGACCGCGTCGTCGTGCTCGACCACGGGCGAAAGCTCATGGAGGGCTCGGCCGCCGAGGCCCAGTCCGACTCGCGGGTCATCGAGGCCTACCTCGGGAAGGACGCGATCGATGACGCTGCTTGAACTCGCCGACGTCCGAGCGTTCTACGGGCGCGTCCAGGTGCTCGAGGGCGTGTCGCTCACCGTCCCCGAGGGCGGCGCCGTCGGCATCCTCGGAGCCAACGGCGCCGGCAAGACGACGACACTCCGCGCGGTGTCGGGTACCGTGCGCTCGACGGGCACCATCCGCTTCGACGGCAAGGACCTCCGAGGCCTCCGCCCCGACCAGGTCGCCGCGCTGGGCATCGCACACGTGCCCGAGGGGCGAGGCACGCTCTCCGACCTCACGGTGCGCGAGAACCTTCGTGTCGGCGCATACCGCCGCAAGGACGCCAAGGCGATCCGCACCGACGTCGACTACTGCCTCGAGCTCTTCCCGCAGCTCGCGGACCGCATCCGCTCCAACGGGTCCGCGCTGTCGGGAGGAGAGCAGCAGATGCTCGCCATCGCGCGGGCGATCATGGCCCGGCCGCGGCTGCTGCTCCTGGACGAGGCATCCCTCGGTCTCGCTCCCAGCACCGCCAAGGCCGTCTACCAGGCGATCGGGCGGCTGCGCACGGAGTCGGGCATCGCGATGGTCGTGGTGGAGCAGAACGCCAACCTCGCCTTCACCCTCGTCGACAGCGCGACCGTGCTCGAGACGGGGCGCAACGTCCTGACCGGCTCGACCGCGGAGCTCAAGGGCATGGACGAGATCCGCCGCGCGTACCTGGGAGGCTGAGGGTGGGCACGTTCATCCAGCTCGTGATCGACGGACTGTCGACGGGGTCGATCTATGCGGCGCTCGCGCTCGCGATCGTGCTGGTCAACCAGGCCACGGGCCTCATCAACTTCGCGCAGGGCGGCATGGCCGTGCTGTCGGCCTACATCGCATGGGCGCTCAACGGGTTCGGCATCCCGCTCGTGCTGGCGATCCTCATCGCGATCGTCGCGTCGTTCTTCCTCGGTGCACTCATCGAGCGGTACCTCATCCGCCGCTTCGAGCGCGGCGACCCCGACACCGCGGTCGTCGTCACCATCGGCCTGCTCACCCTCATCACGGGCGTGTGCGCGTGGATCTGGACGTACAACAACCGGCTCTTCCCCTCCCTCTTCCCGCTCGAGACGATCAAGGTCGCCGGCGCCGTCATCAGTGTGCGCTCGCTCGGGACGATCCTCGTGATCGTCGCGATCATGATCCTCATGCAGGCGCTGTTCCTCGGCACCAAGCTCGGCCTGGCGCTGCGGGCGGTCGCGATCAATCCGGCCTCCTCGGCGTTCTCGGGCATCAACGTCGGCCGCAGCCTGATGGTCGGCTGGGGGCTCGCCGCCGTGCTGGGCGCCGTCGCCGGCGTCCTCGTCGCCCCGCAGCTGACGCTGACCCCGGGGATGATGGACTCCGCGCTCGTCTATGCGCTCGCGGCCTGCATCCTCGGCGGCCTGACGAGCCCCATCGGCGTCGTCGTCGCGGCATGGCTGATCGGCGTGCTCGAGAACCTCGCGGCCGTCTACATCCCCTTCATCGGACACGACCTCAAGATCGCGGTGCCGTTCATCCTCATCTTCGTCGTGCTCATCGTGCGGCCACAGGGCCTGTTCGGCCGGAAAGCGGTGGTGCGCGTCTGATGGCTTCGACCACGGAGTTCTGGAGTCGCCCCTGGGTGAGGTGGGCGTGGATCGGCCTCGTCGTCGTGCTGCTCGCAGTCGGGCCGCTCATCCTGCCCGAGTTCGCCAACCAGACGATCGCGCGCATCGGCGTCTTCGCCGTCGCGGTGCTCGGACTGAACGTGGTGATGGGCTACACCGGCCAGGTCTCGCTGGGTCAGATCTTCTTCGTCGGTGCGGGCGCCTACGCCACCGCCTTCGGCGTCAACGCGGGCTGGAACATCGCGCTCGTCTTCCTGTTCGCGGGCGTCCTGCCGGCGGTGCTCGGGCTTCTCGTCGCGCTCGCCGCGGCGCGCCTGGGCGGGCTCGCGATCGCGATGGTGACGATCGCGCTCCCCCTGGTGGGCCTCCCGCTCGCCAAGAGGCTGTCGGACTTCACCGGGGGATCGCAGGGCACCTCCGCGCGCTTCTCGGACGCCCCCGAGTGGACAGGCCTGTACGACGACCAGTGGCAGCTGTACATCGTGATCCTCATCGGCGGCATCACATTCCTGCTCACCCGCAACCTCGTGCGCGGCAAATACGGCCGTGCGTTCGCGATCGTGAAGGGCAACGAGGCGGTCGCGGCGTCCATGGGTGTCTCGCCGTACCGCTACAAGGTGCTGGCGTTCACGATCGCCTCGCTCATCGGCGGCGTCAGCGGATTCCTCTACATGGTCGTGATCCAGTACACGTCGCCCGAGACGCTGCACTTCGGCCACTCGATCGAACTGCTCGCGTCGATGGTCATCGGAGGCGCCGGCAGCATCATCGGCTCGCTCCTCGGCGGCGTCTGGTACGTGGTGCTTCCGCAGATCACCAACCTCATCGACCCGAACATCACGGCGATGCTGCAGGGCGCCATCCTCCTCGTCGTGCTCTTCGTCCTCCCTGGCGGCCTCGTCTCGCTGCCGCGGCTGTGGCGGCGCCCCGACCGCGGCTCGGGCTCGCCACGAGGGGCCGCGCCGAACGTGGACGCGAAGCGGACGGATGCCGCGGCATCCGTCGCCGGCGCCTCGGCGGTCGCGGACGCCCTCGGCGGCCCGCCGACGCCCCCATCGACCCCACCACCGTCAACGACACAGTCATAACCCACACAGAGAGGCAGGACCATGAGCACGAACCGCAGGAGGATGCGTGTCGCCTCGGTCGTCGCCGGGATCGGCATCGTCGCCGTCCTCGCCGCCGGCTGCTCGCGCGGCGGCGGAACGCCGAACAGCACCGAAGACGGCGCGGCCGAGGCGAGTCCCGGCATCACCGACAGCTCGATCACGCTCGGCATCACGACGCCGCTGTCGGGACCCACGGCGGGCCCCGGCACGTGCACCGTCGCGGGCATCACCGCCTACTTCGGCGCCAAGAACGCCGACGGGGGGGTGGAGTTCGGCGACGGCAAGACCCGCAAGGTCGAGATCGAAGCGCTCGACGACGAGTACGACCCGCAGAAGGCGAAGGCCAACTACGACCAGCTCAAGAGCAGCGTGTTCGCGATGACTGCCGGCCTCGGCACCCCCACCAACCGCGCGTGGCGCGAAGCGGCGATCGCCGACGAGGTGCCGCAGGCGCTGATCATGACGGGCGATCCGATCTTCAGCGACGCGGAGGAGAGCCCCTGGCAGCTCGGCTTCGTGCCGACCTACCTGAACGAGGGTCAGGCCTTCGGTGAGCTGCTGGCCGGATCGGGTGAAGACCACAAGGTGGCGATCCTGTCGCAGAACGACGACTACGGCGAAGGCTACGTCGAGGGCTTCAAGTCGGGCATCGAGGGCGCCGACAACATCGAGGTCGTGAAGGAGCTCACATATGAGGCCACCGACACATCGGTCGACGCGCAGTTGACCGAACTCGCGGGCTCGGGCGCCGACGTGTTCTTCAACGCGATGTCGATCACCCCGCTGGTGATCTCGTCGCTGCAGAAGACGCAGGAACTCGGCTGGCTGCCCTCGTGGTTCCTGCCGTCGAACACCTCGAGCCCGAGCGCGATCCTCGAGCCGGGTGGCGCGGCCGCGTTCCCCGGTGTCTACACCGTCGCCTTCGCGCAGTCGGCGGCGGCACCCACGTTCGCCGACAGCGAAGAGGGCGCCGCATTCCTGTCGGAGCTCAAGGAGTTCGGGAACTACCCCGACCCGCCGGCCTTCCCGCACTGCGTCTGGTCGTACCAGGTCGGCGCGACGCTGGAGCAGGTCTTCGCGAAGATGACCGAGCCGACGCGCGCCGACTTCATGGAACAGCTGCGCACGATCTCGGGCTACACCGCACCGCTCATGCTCGAGGGCTCGACGGTCGACACGACCGTCGACGGCCAGCCGGCCGTCTCGACCGTGCAGGTGCAGAAGTACAACGGCAAGGGCTACGCCCCGGCCGAATCCTGGGACGAATGACCTGAGCGGGGCGAGGGGGCGGGCGGAGGCATCCGTCCGCCCCTTCGCCGTTGCCGAGAAACCGCGATCGCACCGCGGAACCATGCCCGCGGTGGTGGTTCAGCGCGTTCGTGGCCTCTCGCGTGCGACGGAGCGAGGACGGTGCCTCACTCCATGCCGTGCAGCACCTCGACGATGCCCGACAGGTGGGCGCGGGTGGCGGCTTCGGCGGCGTCGGGGTCCTTCGAGAGGATCGCGTCGATGATCGCGATGTGCTCGGGGGCGGACGTCGCGGCGCGGCCGGGGTGGAAGGCGAGACGGAACTGGTGACGGGCCGACTGAGCGCGCAGGCGCTCGAGCAGCTGGGTCGCGGTGCCGTGGCGGCTGAGGTCTCGGATGCGGCGGTCGAGCTCCTGGTTGAGGCGCGAGTACGCCATCAGGTCGCCGGATCCGATCGCGGCCTCGATGTCGGCGCGCAGCGCCCGCAGCTGGTCGGCGTCGGCGGGGGTGAGGTTCTCGGCCGCCTTGCGGGCGCACAGCGTCTCGAGGCCGACGCGCACCTCGACGATCTCGATCGCCTCGTCGACGGTGATGGCCCGCACGCGCGCACCGCGGTTGGGGAGGCGCTCGACGAGGCCTTCGCCGGCGAGGTTCAGCAGAGCCGTGCGCACGGAGGCCCGCGAAGCGCCGTAGCGCTCGCTGAGATCGGCCTCGATGAGGCGCTGATGCGGCGCGAACTGCGCTTCGAGGATCGCCTCGCGGATCACCTGCGTCAGGTCGGGACGCTCGATCGTCTCGTCGTCGCTCAGCACTGCAGCATCCGTCATCTCGGCCAACCTCCTTCGGCGCCTTCATCCGTGCACTGACACTATCTCGCGTGGCGCCGATCGACGCGAAGAATCTCATACGAAATCCGCGCGAAAATCGTCGACAATCTTGATTCAGGCGCATGGGAGAGGCACGCTGGGAGAGGTGTCGATCCGCGCCGACCCGAGGCGGATCCACGTTGGACAACACGGAGAGGTGGACGTTCCATGGGCGAGACGGCGATGGGGACTGCGGTCCGGACGGGCCTGTTCATCGGAGGTGAGGAGCGCTTCACCGACGACGTGCTGACGATCCCCGACCCCGGCAAGCCGGGCGCGGTCGTGGGTGAGGCCGCGGCCGCGACGGAATCGGATGTGAAGGATGCCGTCGCCGCGGCGAAGAAGGCCTTCCCGGCGTGGGCGGCGCTCACACCGCAGGAGCGCGCCGCCCAGATGGCCGCCGCGATCGCGGGCATCGCCGACGACCGCGACGAGGACGCCGCGATCCTGTCGCAGGAGAACGGCAAGATCCGCATGGAGGCCTGGATCGACGGCCTCGTGTTCGAGATCCGCTGGAACCTCGCGCTCATGCTCGCCGACGAGGTCGACGCCTCCAAGACGCTGCCCCCGATCCCCGGGGCGATCCCGGTCTCGACCGACGTGACGTACCAGCCCCTCGGGGTCGTCACGGTGATCGTGCCGTTCAACTGGCCGATCGCGATCCTCGGCGCCGCCCTGCCGCACGCCCTGCTGGCGGGCAACACCGCGATCGTGAAGCCGCCGCCCTCGGCGCCGCTCGCGACGACCCGTGTCGTGCAGCGCGTGGCCGAGAAGCTGCCGCCCGGCGTGCTCAACGTCGTGACCGGACGCGACCAGGACATGGCCGGCCTCATCCAGAACCCCGACATCGCGAAGGTGTGCTTCACGGGCAGCGTCAACGGCGGCAAGCGGATCATGGAGATGGCGTCGAAGACCCTCACCCGGGTCACGCTCGAGCTCGGCGGCAACGACGCGGCGGTGTTCCTCGACGACGCGATCCTCGACGATGCCCACCTCGACCGGCTGTACGCGGCGATCTACGACACCACCGGTCAGATCTGCATGAACGCCAAGCGCGTGTTCGTGCACCGCTCGCGGGTCGACGAGCTCGTGGCGGGACTCACGGCCCGGCTCGAGGCGGCACGGCTGGGCTACGGGCTCGACGAGGGCACCACGATGGGCCCCCTGCACCAGCCGGCCCAGAAGGCGTTCGTCGACGAGATCATCCAGGAGGCGAAGGATGCCGGCGCCGACGTCCGCGAATTCGGCGAGCTTCCCGGCGGCGACCTGGCCGGCGGCAACTTCGTTCGGCCCGCGATCGTGGTCGACCCTGGTCTCGACCTGCGCGTGGTCACTCAGGAGCAGTTCGGTCCGGTCATCCCGGTGATCCCGTTCGACGACGAGGCCGAGGCCGTGCGCCTCGCCAATGACACGTGGGGCGGCCTGTGCGGCTCGGTGTGGACGGGCTCGCCCGAGGCCGCGCAGCGGGTCGGCTCGCAGCTGGAGTGCGGCTACGTCTGGGTCAACGACCACGGCGCGACGCGCCTCGACCTGCGCGCCCCGTTCGGCGGGATGAAGCAGTCCGGGTTCGGTCGCGAGCAGGGGATCGAGGGCGTCCGCGCCTTCCAGGACACCCGCTCGATCGCGACCCTCGACCCGGAGGTGCTGGCCTCGATGGCCCACTGACCTGATTCGGGTTCGGCTCTGAGCCGTCTTCCGGGTGCGGGGAGCGATTCGTCCCGTTGGGGTGCGCAATCCGCGCCCCAACGGACGGGATGCGCCCCAGGCCCGGGACGGGGCCCCGTGGACGCCGGTCGGGTCCGCGACCGGATCAGGACCCGGTCGCTGAGTTCGTCGCGACGCCGTCGAGGCGGTCGACGAGCTCCAGGCCGCGGCGGGCCCAGGCGATCTCGCCGTGTGCGCGCTCGACGAGGCCTTCGTAGGCGAAGCGCTTGTAGGCGATGGTGCGCTCGCGGTCGGCATCCGCCGTGACTGCGAGGCGCCGGACTAGCATGGGGTTGGCGACCGCGTCGATGCGCTCGAGCTCGCCCTCCCACTGCGCCAGCTCGCCCTCCCACTGGGCGATGTGCCGCTCGAGGAACGCGCGCGATTCCTCCGGCGTCGCGGTCTCGAGATAGGCAGCGCGCAGGTGCGCGGGGTCGCGCACCCTCTGGTAGTCGAGGGGGGAGGCCATCCAGGCGAGGAAAGCCCGGTCGCCGGCATCCGTCACGTGGTACATGCGGCGCGTGCCGCGCTCGCCGCGGGTCTGCTCCTCGCCCTCGATCAGGCCGAGCTCCTCCATCTTGCGCAGCTCAGGGTAGATCTGGGAGTCGGGCGCGTGCCACACGTGACCGACCGACTGGTGGAACTGCTTCTGCAGGTCGTAGCCCGACAGGGGGCCGACGCGCAGGATCGCCAGCAGCGCGTAGCGCAGACTCATCGCATTCTCTCCCTTGTCGCCCTTCTCGCCCTTCTCGCCCGAGGGTAGCGGCCCATCCCCGCGAGAATTCATCTGACGGCCGAGACCATGGGTGAAAACCGCTGTCTCGGCCGTCAGATGGATTCTCGCGGGCGGGGCCGGGGGCCGGGGGCGAGGGGCGGAGCGGGGGGCGAGCGGGGGGGGGGGGGCGAGCGGGGGTGGTGGGGGAAACGGGGGGAGGGGACCGCCCGGCCGGACGGGCCCCTCGCGGCCGGACGGGTCAGGCCGGCTGGTACTGCGTGCGCCAGCCGCCGTGATAGGTCTGGCGGGCGACCGTGGAGTACGGCACGGGCGAGACCACGGCGCGCACCTCGAGCTGCTGGTGCGGCTCGACGGAGGCCTTCGTGGTGCCGCCGTTCGGCTCGCCCCACACGACCGTCACCTCGGCGCCCTCGGGCACGTCGGGGTTCACCGTGGCGAGCGAGAGGGCGCGCTTCTCGTTTGCGCTGTAGCCGGTGAACATCGAGAAGCCGACGACGTTGCCGTCGGCATCCGTCACCGAGTCGTAGTTCGCCGAGCCGTAGTTCGCCAGCGGCAGGTCGAAGAACTTGTAGCTGTCGCCCTCGGTGTCCAAGAGCGAAGCGAAGATCTTCGTGACGTCCTCGGCGTTCCAGGCGAGGGTGACCTTCCGGCGCTGGGTCTCGGGGTCGACCTGTTCGAGGGCGTCGCGGCCGATGAAGTCGTGGTCGAACTTCACGAACGAGCCGTACCCGAGCTCCCACGGGGTCAGGTAGTAGTCCGAGATGTCGTCCGACACGAAGGACCCTGCGAGCGTGCCGGTCGCCTCGTAGCTGTCGACGCCGAGCCACTCGCGGTAGCCGCGCTCGGCCTCGCCCGAGTAGATCGCCGGCAGCGGCGAGGGGATCCAGCCCGATTCCAGCGTGTTCGACGGGTACGCCCGCGAGCCGACCGGGACGAGGCCGAACTCGGCGCCCGCCTCGACGATGATGTCGCGCACGCGGTGGTGGTCCTCGTAGGGGCCCCACACCTCGAGGCCGGGGGCGCCGGCCATGCCGTGGCGAAGGGTGCGGACATTCGCGCCGCCGATCTGCATCTCGGACATGCTGAAGAACTTCAGCTGCTCGAGCGGGCCGCCGTTGAGCTTCTCGATGACGTTCCACGCCGCCGGACCCTGGATCTGGAACCGGTAGTACCGGCGGCTGACCGCGTCGCCGTACGGGCGCGAGGGCGAGCGACGGTCGACGGTGATGTCGAGGTCCGAGTACCCGCCGGTCTCGCCGTGGTACAGCAGCCAGTTCGACGCGGGCGCGCGGCCGACGTAGACGTACTCGTCCTCCGCCTCGTGGAAGAGGATGCCGTCACCGATGACATGGCCCGACGCGGTCGTCGGCACATACTGCTTGGCGCGGTTCACCGGGAAGGTCGCGACGGAGTTGATCGCCGTGTCGGAGATCAGCTTGATCGCGTCGGAGCCCTTGAGGAACACATTGTCCATATGGTGCGACTGGTCGTAGAGCACGGCGGCGTCACGCCACGCGCGCTGTTCCTTGATCCAGTTCTGGAAGTCCGCGGGGACCACCGGGTAGATGTACGAGCCGATCTGCGAGTTGCGCAGCATCTCAACGGCGTTCTGGCCGTCGAGCAGCTCCTGCAGATTCTTCGCCATGGGGAACCTCTCTGTTCATGGGATGGAGTTCAGCGGAGACGGATGCCTCGGCGCGAGGCATCCGTTCGATCATGTGAAGACGATGGTGTGGTTGCCGTGACGGATGACGCGGTCCTCGGCGTGCCACTGGACGGCGCGGGAGAGCACCGCGCGCTCGACGTACGCGCCCCGGGCCTGCAGGTCACCGGCCGTCATGGCGTGGGTGACGCGGGCGACGTCCTGCTCGATGATGGGCCCCTCGTCGAGGTCTTCGGTGACGTAGTGGCTGGTCGCGCCGATGAGCTTGACGCCTCGTTCCTTCGCCTTGCGGTAGGGCGCCGCGCCGATGAAGGCGGGCAGGAACGAGTGGTGGATGTTGATCACCGGCACCCCCACCCCGTCGAGGAACGAGTCGGAGAGGATCTGCATGTAGCGGGCCAGCACGACGAAGTCGACGTTCCCCTTGAGCAGCTCGACGATCTTCGCCTCGGCGGCGGACTTGTCGGGTCCCTGCGAGGGGACGTGGAAGAACGGGATGCCGAAGCTGCGGACATCCTCGGCGGTGTTGGTGTGGTTCGAGATCACCATCGGGATGGTGACGGGCAGCTCGCCGCGGCGGTGGCGCCACAGCAGCTCGAGCAGGCAGTGGTCGCTGGTGGAGGCGAGGATCGCCATGCGCTTGGGGATGGACTGGTCGGTGATCCGCCACTGCAGGCCCAGCGGGCCGAGCGTCTCGTCGAGATCGGCCTCGATGGCAGGCAGGGCGGCCTGCAGGTCGGGCCGGTGGAACACCACCCGCTGGAAGAACTCGCCGCCCTCGGGGTTGTCGGAGTACTGGTCGAGCGTGACGATGTTGCCTTCGTTGCGGGCGACCAGCGCGGTGACGGCCGCCACGATGCCCGAGCGGTCGGGCCCGTGCACGATCAGGCACGCATGGTCGCGCCGCACATCGAGGTGGGTCGTCATCGACGAGCCCCCGAGGACTGCGCCGCGACGAACTCGCGCGCCCAGTTGCTCGTCGCGGCGAGGCCGCCGAACGTGTAGAAGTGCAGCTTCACGTCGCCCGAGCCCGGGTCGTCGGCGAGCAGCGTGGCGAGGTCCGACACGAAGCGGTCGGGTCCGGCCGTGCCCATGAGGTTCGTGAGCGAGAAGCCGTACTTCTTCACGATCATGGCGTTCGCTCCGATGCCGAAGCGGCGGGCGAAGCCGAGCAGTCGCTTGATGCCGGCGGGGCCGGGGGTGCCGATGCGGATCGGCGTGTCGATCCCGCGGGCGCGCACCGCGTCGATCCACGTCATGACAGGATCCGTGTCGAACGCGAACTGCGTCAGGATCACCGCATCCAATCCCTGCTGCGCGAGCGCGAGCGCCTTCTCGTCGAGATGGCTCCACAGCACGTCGTCGGAGATGTCGGGGTGGCCCTCCGGGTAGCCGGCGATCGAGACCTCGCGCACGCCGAACCTCTGGAGCACGCCCGAACGGATCACGGTGAGTGAGTCCGGGTAGGGGCCCTCGGGCTCGGCCGGGTCGCCGCCCACGGCGAAGACGTGCTCGGTGGCGCCGACCTCCTGGAGCCGGCCGAGGAACTCCTCGAGCTCGTCCTGCGAGCGCAGGCGGCGGGCCGAGAGGTGGGGGACCGGCACGAAGCCCATCTCCTTGACCGCCTTGGCGGCCGCGACGCGCATCTCGAGGTCCTCGTTTCCGAGGAACGTCACGTTGATCTTCGTCCCCTGCGGGATCAGCTCGCGCGCCTCCTCGAGTCCGGCGATGTCCTTGCCGGTCATCTCGAGCGAGAAGCCGTTCACGAGCGAGGCGGCTTGCGGGGAGACGGGGATCGAATGAGCCACTGTCGAGGTCCTTTCCTCTGCCGGGATGCGTCGCTGCACCGGCTGGATCCGAGAATACCTATGACCATAGGTAATGGCAATAGGCACGCTGTGCGTGCGCCTCCATCCTGCGGGGCGGCGTGCGTGGCCTCCTGCGCGGCTTCCATTGGCCGGACATCATCGCCTCCGGCTTTCTCGGCATGCGTCGCATTGTTCACGAGTTTCGTGACGGGCGTCACGGAAGCATTGACAATCGATCCGACGTGGCGCACCATGACATGTGTCCGGCACGCCGCGGTGAGGACTCCGACTCTTGGGACGGAACCCGGGCCGCCGGCACAACCCGCATCTGCCACGAGAGGCCCGTCAATGAAGAAGAGTCTTGCCACCATCGGCGTGCTCGCCGCCGCCGCGATCGCGCTGAGCGGCTGCACCGATTCCGCCGCCGGCCCGTCCTCGAGCCCGACCGACGACAGCGCGTCGGGCGAGCTCACCGCCGTCCGCGTCGCCGCGCTCCCCATCGCCGAGACCGGCGCGCTGTGGGCCGCGATCGACGAGGGCATCTTCGAAGACCACGGCCTCGAGGTCGAGGTGGTCCCCGCGCAGGGCGGCGCCAACGCCATCCCGGCGCTCATCAGCGGCGACATCCAGTTCGCCATCGGCCAGCCGTTCGGTCCGATCCGCGCCGACCAGCAGGATCTCGGCGTCGTGATCGTCGGCAACTACGCGAACAGCCTCGCCGACGGCGACGACGTCAACGCCGTCGTCGCGCTCGGCGACTCCGGCATCATGCGCCCCGCCGACCTCGCGGGCAAGAAGGTGTCGGTCAACACGATCGGCGCCGCCGGCGACCTCACGATCCGCAAGGCCGTGGCGGACGACGGCGGCGACCCCTCGACGATCGAGTTCGTCGAGGTCGCCTTCCCCGACGTGCCGGCGCAGCTCGAGGCGGGCACGATGGATGCCGCGTGGGCGCCTGACCCGTTCCGGGGGATGATCCTCGGCGAGGGCGGTGTCTCGGTCGTGCAGCCGTACCAGGCGACCATCCCGGGGCTGTCGGTGCTCACGAACATCACGACGCAGGCGCTCCTCGATGAGGACCCCGACCTCGTCGCAGCGTACTCGGCGGCGATGGCGGAGGCGCTCGAGTGGGCCTCCGGCAACGAGGAGGCCGTGCGTGCCGCGATCGCGACGAACCTCGAGATCCCCGAGGAGGCGGCGGCGGGCATCACCCTCCCGACCTTCACGTGGGACCTCGCCGACGCCGGCATCGAGGACCTCGGCGCGCTGGCCGTCGAGTACGCGTATATCGACGCGGAACCCGACTACGACCGCCTGCTCCAGCAGCAGTAGCCACGCGACGAGAGGGTGACGGATGCCTCGCCCTGAGGCATCCGTCCTCCTCCCGCCCTCTTTGTCCTTCATCCGCATCGTCGATCGGATTCACATGGCCACCGCCGCCGCCGTGCCCGCCCCCGTGAGGCGGAGCCCGCGACAGCTGCGCACGCTGCGAAAGCTCGCGCTCGGCGTCGCCGGCATCCTCGGATTCCTGGTGACGTGGCAACTGCTGCCCACCTTGGGCCTCGTCGACCCGCGCTACTTCCCTACGGCGACGGAGACCCTCGCCCAGCTCGGGCAGGAGATGCGCGACCTGGAGTTCTGGCGCAACGTCGGGCGCACGCTGACGGCCTGGGGCATCGGCCTCGTGATCGCGACGGTGCTCGCCACGGTGCTCGGCACCGTCATCGGGCTCGTGCCGTTCCTGCGTCGCGCGACCCACACCACCGTCGAGTTCCTGCGGCCGATTCCGTCGGTCGCCCTCATTCCGCTCGCGGTGCTGCTGTACGGCTACCAGCTGCAGGCCGCGCTCATCATCATCGTGTTCGCGAGCTTCTGGCAGGTCTTCATCCAGGTCCTCTACGGCGTAGCCGATGTCGACGCCGTCGCCCGCGACACCGCGCGCAGCTTCGGGCTGTCGCGCGGCTCGCGCATCGTGAACCTCGTGCTCCCCACGGCCCTCCCGTATCTCATGACCGGCCTGCGCCTGGCTGCTGCGGTCGCGCTGATCCTCGCGATCACGGCGGAGATGTTCATCGGAAACCCGGGACTCGGTCGTGAGATCGTGTTCGCGCAGTCGGCGGGCAACTGGCCGGTCGTCTATGCGCTCGTGATCGTCACGGGCCTGCTGGGGCTGCTCATCAACCTGGTGTTCCGCGCGATCGAGCGCCGCTCCCTGGCGTGGCATCAATCGGTGCGAGGAGAGGAAGTGTTGTGACCCTCTACACGAGCACCGTCGTCACGCCCCGCCCCCGCTCGCGCGTCTGGGCGAAGATCGGCGAGAACACGGCGTACGCGATCGGTCTGCCGCTCATCCTCGTGGTGATCTGGGGAATCTGGGCGACCGTCGCCCCGGCGCAGTTCTTCCCCTCGCCCGCTGAGCTCCTCGAGGCGTTCGTCGACACGTGGATCGGGCCGGCTTTCGTCACCGACGTGCTGCCCAGCCTCGGTCGTCTCGCCATCGGCATCGTGCTCTCGATCGTGGTCGGCGTCGTCGCAGGCACGCTGATCGGCCTGAACCGCTGGCTGCGGGAGCTGCTCGAGCCGATGCTCGAGTTCTTCCGTGCCGTGCCGCCGCCCGTGCTCCTTCCGATCGCGGTCGTGCTGATGGGACCGACGGACGCCATGAAGATCGTCGTGATCGTGATCGGGTCGGTGTGGCCGATCCTCCTCAACACGATCGAGGGCGTGCGCTCCACCGATTCGGTCATGACCGAGACGGCCCGTTCGTTCGCGCTGACGCGAGGGGAGCGGCTGCGCTATCTGGTGCTGCCCGCGGCGAGCCCTCGCATCATGGCAGGCGTACGCCAATCGCTGTCGATCGCGCTGATCCTCATGGTCATCTCCGAGCTCGGCTACTCGTCGTCGGGTCTCGGCTATCAGATCGTCTTCTTCCAGCGCAATTACCTCATCGCCGAGATGTGGAGCGGCATCCTGCTGCTCGGCCTCATCGGTATCCTGCTCGCGGCGATCTTCGGTCTCGTCGAGCGACGCGTGCTGCGCTGGTATCACGGAATCAAGGAGGTGGAGCGTGCCTGACTCGCTTCGAACAGCACAGACGCTCTTGAACGTCGAGCACCTGCGCAAGGTCTACGAGTCGTCGACCGGGAACGTCGAGGCGATCGGCGACATCGGATTCCGGATGGATGCCGGTGAGTTGGTGTGCATCGTCGGCCCCTCGGGGTGCGGCAAGACGACGCTGCTGAAGTGCATCGCGGGACTGCTCAAGCCGACGTCGGGCGTCGTGGAGCTCGGCGGGCGGCGGGTCACCGCTCCGCCGCCGAACATGGCCTTGGTCTTCCAGGAGTACGGGCGCAGCCTGTACCCGTGGCTGACGGTGCGCGGCAACGTCGAGCTGCCCCTCAAGCACAAGAAGCTGTCGCGCACCGACCGCGATCGTCTCATCGACGATGCGCTCGTCGCGGTGGGCCTCGACCATGCCGCGAAGAGCTATCCGTGGCAGCTGTCCGGGGGCATGCAGCAGCGCGTGGCGATCGCGCGCGCTGTGGCCTACCAGCCCGAGGTGCTCATCATGGACGAGCCGTTCGCCGCCGTCGACGCGCAGACGCGCGCCGACCTCGAGGATCTGGTGCGGGCGCTGCACCGCGAGCGCGGCATGTCGATCCTGTTCGTGACGCACGACATCGACGAGTCGGTGTACCTCGGCGAGCGGGTGATCGTGCTGTCGAAGTCTCCCACGTGGGTGCAGGAGGACCTCGCGATCGACCTCGCGCCCGAGCGCGACCAGATCACGACGCGGGCGCTGCCCCGGTTCACCGAGCTGCGCACGCACGTGTACGAGCAGATTCAGCGCGCGAAGCGCGGCGAGGCCGTCCGACCGGAGGCCGCGTGAGCGTGGCTAACGTACGCGCGACATCGCCGGCGGCGGGAGCGTCGCTCCTCGAGACGTCGGTGCTGACGCGCAAGCCGCGGCAGCTGCTGCTGGCGTTCTTCGGCGAGTTCGTGTGCGACCGCTACTTCGAGCCGTTACGGGCCAGCGTGCTGATCGGCACGCTCGAGAGTGCGGGCGTTGCCGCCTCGGCGGTGCGGACCAACCTCGATCGCATGGTCGAGAGCGGACTCCTCGAGCGCCGGCGTCTCGGGCGTGAGATCGGATTCGAGCTGACATCGCACGGCAGCGAGGTGCTGCGCGAGGCGTCCGGCCGCGTCAACGGCCCGGCTCCGTTCGAGCCGCAGGGCGAGGGCTGGACCCTCGTGACCTTCACCGTTCCCGAGCACCTGCGCGACCTCCGGCACCGGCTGCGCGCGACACTCACCTGGTCGGGGTTCGCAGTGCTGCGCGACGGACTGTGGATCGCGCCCGGTGCGGTGGACTTGGCCGCTGCGCTCGAGGCGATCATCCCGGAGCTGCCCCCGGCATCCGTCAATGCCTTCTCGGCGACGGAGCTCGCCGGCTTCCCGATGGCCGAGACGGTGCGCGTCGCCTGGGACATCGAGGGCATCCGCGCCGCCCACGACGAGTTCATCGAGCACTGGGAGGGGGAGGACGCCGCCGCCGACTTGCCTGCCGTCACGGCGCGGACGCTCCTCGTGGCCGACTGGCTCGCACTGCTGCGCGCCGACCCGCGGCTGCCGCGGCAGTACATGGGCGATGACTGGCCCGCCGACCGCTCCGCCGAGCTCTTCACCCGGCGGCACCGGGAGTTCGCGTTCCCGGCCGTTCGCGATTTCGCGGGACTCGTCGACTGAGACCCGGCCGCGCTAGGTCACGCGGTAGGCCACGTACTGCACGCGGTGCGCCTCGCGGATGTACGAGGCGAGATAGACCGACCGTTCGAACTCGGGATGCGCGGCCGACTCGAGCGTGAGCGCGGCGCGGAAGTAGTAGTCGGCGGGATCGACGTCCTCGCCGCGCAGGAGCGCGTCGAGCACCGCCGGGTCGCCGCTGCGCACACCCCGGGCGCGGATGTAGAGAAGCGACCCGTCGTCGCCGCGCGCGCTGTAGCGCCCGTCGATCTCGACCGATCCATCGGCGCGAACGGTCTGCCAGTCGGCGCCGCCGGAGAGGATCGTGCCGGTGAAGTCGCCGGTGATCGTGCCGCCGACCACCGGGATGACGCGGCGGTGGCCGGCACGCGTCATGCCGTGGTCTTCGAGCGGGCCGAGGTCGGCGACGACCTCGAACGCGCGTTCCAGCGAAGGCACCGGCGGTTCGTGCGTCATCGGCTCTCCCCGTAGCGGGCGCGGAGGTCCGCCTTGCGCACCTTGCCCGAGGCGGTGCGGGGCAGATCCTCGACGACGACGACGTTCTTGGGCAGCTTGTAGCGCGCGAGCAGGCCGTCGAGGTGCGCGCGGACGATCTCGGTGTCGACTTCGGCGCCCTCGCGGAGTGTGACGACGGCCCACGGGACCTCCCCCCAGCGCTCGTCGGGAACGCCGACGACGGCCACGCCCGAGATGCCCTCGATGTCGGCGATGAGGTTCTCGACCTCGGCGGGGTAGATGTTCTCGCCTCCCGAGATGATCATGTCCTTCAGCCGATCTGAGATGTAGAGGTAGCCGTCGGCGTCGAGGTAGCCGAGATCGCCCGAGCGGAACCATCCGTCCGCGGTGAAGGCGGATGCGCTGGCCTCGGGCAGTCCGTGGTACCCGAGGAAGACGTTGGGACCCGCGACCTCGATCTCACCCACGGTTCCCCGCGGCACGACGTCGCCGTGCTCATCGGTGATGCGGACTTCGGTGAAGAAGTGAGGCAGTCCCACGCTGCCCTGCTTCACTCGGGTCATCGCGGGCGAGAGCGATGTCGCGCCGGGGGAGGTCTCGGTCATGCCGTACCCCTGCGAGAACGACAGTCCCCGCTCCTCGTATGCGTTGAGGATGCGGGTGGGCACGGCGGACCCGCCGCAGGTGAGCTTGCGCAGGGTCGAGAGGTCGGTGGACGCCCACGAGGGGTGGTCGGCCATCAGCTGGTAGGTCGTCGGGACGCCGCTGAGCATCGTGATGCCGCGCTCCTGGATGAGCGCCAGCGCGCGGCCCGGCTCGAAGCCCTTCTCGAGCACCAGCGTCGCGCCCTTCAGGAGCACCGGAAGCGCGCCCATGCCGAGTGAGGCGACGTGGAAGAGCGGCGAGATCATGAGCGACACGTCGGTCGAGACCACGTCGTAGTCGACGATGCAGTTGAGCGCGACCCACGTGAGGTTGCCGTGGGTGAGCACGGCGCCCTTCGGCCTGCCGGTGGTGCCCGACGTGTAGACGATGGCGGCCGGGTCGTCGAGGTCGACGTCGGCGACGGTGTGGCCGCCGGGTGCGGTGGCGGTGAGCCGCGCGAGACCGGGGTGCTCGGCAAGGCCCTCGCCCGTGACGATGACGTGAGCGATCCGGCCGGCTTCCACGCCCGGCATCGCCCGCTCGAGGAACTCCGGGTCGAGCACCACGGCCCGCGCCGCGGAGTCGACCAGCAGGTGCTGCACCTCGGGGGCGGCCAGACGGGTGTTGACCGGCACGAACACCGCCCCGAGCTGCGCGGCGCCGAACATCACCTCGAGGAACTGCGGGCTGTTCTCGCCGATGTACGCGACGGCGTCGCCGCGACGGATGCCGCGGTGCCAGAGCACGGCGGCGACGCGGTCGGCGGCGTCCGCCAGCTCTCGGTACGTCAGCTCGTGGTCGCCGAAGACGACGGCGGTCTTGTCGGGGTCCTTCAGGCGCCGTTTCGCGAGCCAGAACCCGATCCCCTTGTGCATCGTTGCGGTGTCCTCTCCCTCGAGGAGTCTGTCGGGTCCTCGAGCCGGTCGAAGGGCGCTTCGACCAGCTCGGCGACCGCGGAGGTCAGGCGTAGAAGCGGTAGAGGCCGCGTGCGACGAGGGCGGGCTTGCCCCCGCCCTCGATCTCGATGGTCTGGTCGACGGCGAACTGGTAGCCGCCGGGGATCTCCGTGACCTCGGCGATGACGGCCCCGCCGCGCACGCGCGCGCCGACCTTCACCGGCGACACGAACCTCACCTTGTCGAGGCCGTAGTTGACCCGCGTGGTCACGCCGGTGACATCGAACAGCTCGGACCAGAACTTCACGGTCAGCGACAGCGACAGGAAGCCGTGCGCGATGGCGCCGCCGAACGGGCCCTCGGCCGCGCGCTCGGGGTCGACGTGGATCCACTGGTGGTCGTCGGTGGCGTCGGCGAAGAGGTTCACGCGCTCCTGCGTGACCTCGAGCCACTCGGTCCAGCCGAGATCGGTCCCGGCGAGTCCTGCGACGCCGGCGTAGTCGACGGTGGTGGTCATGGGTTCTCCTTCGATGGGTTTCAGGTGAAGGCCGAGGCGCCCGTGAGGGCGCGGCCGACGATGAGGGCGTTGATCTCGTGCGTGCCCTCGTACGAGTACACGGCTTCGGCGTCGGCGAAGAAGCGGGCGGCGTCGTGCTCCAGCAGGATGCCGTTGCCGCCGAGCACCTCCCGCCCGAGCGCGACGGTCTCGCGCGCGAGGCGGGCCGTCTGCAGCTTGGCGAGCGCGGAGTTCTCGTCGGCGTACTCGCCGCGGTCCTGCCGCAGCGACAGCTGCACGACCATCGACAGCGAGGCGACGACGTTGCCGAGCATGCGCGCGAGCTTCTCCTGCACGAGCTGGAACCCGCCGACAGGCCGCTCGAACTGGTGCCGCTCGCGCACGTAGCGCACCGCCGCGTCGAGCGCACCCGCCTGGAGTCCGGCGGCGATCCACGCGACGTCCGATCGCATCGCCCGCAGGATCCGCGCCACGTCGCGCCAGCCGTTGACGTTCTGGAGGCGGGACGCGTCGGAGACCCGCACGCCGTCGAGCGTGATCACGGCGTTCTGCATGGGGCGCAGGGCGATCTTGCCGCCGATCGCCTCGAGTCGCACGCCGGCCGCACCGGTGGGCGCCAGGAACGCCTTGACCGCGTGGTCGTCGACGTCGCGGGCGAACACGACGAGCACATCGGATGCCGCGGCCCCGCCGATCCACTTCTTTCGGCCATCGAGCACCCACGCGTCGCCTTCGCGGCGCGCGGTGGTGGCGAGTCCGCCTGCGATGTCGGACCCATGCTCGGGCTCGGTCAGCGCGAAGACGCCCTTCAGGTCGAAGCTGCGCACGCGCGGATCCAGCTCCTCCGCTTGCGCGGGCGACCCGCCGAGCCCGATCGAGGTGCGGAAGAGACCCGACTGCGCGTTGTAGAGCGTCGCCACCGACACGTCGGTGCGTGCCAGCACGTAGTTGCGGAACCCGGAGTACACACTCGACGCCGCCTCCGCGGCATCCACCCCCGCCGGCTGCATGAGGTCGAGTGGGATGAGGGCTTCCAGCACCTCGCGCGGCATGGTCGCGGTCTCCCACGCCTCCGCGAGGAGCGGACGGATGCTGCTCTCCAGCGTCTGCTGCAGACCCCCGAGCGCCGCCCGCGCGGCGGGGCTCAGATGCGCGGCCGCGATCGCGTACGGGTCGAACCCGAATGTCGCATCCGCCTCGAGCGCGGGCATGTCAGCCCGCCAGTCCCAGCAGCCGCGCCGCGTTGTCCTTCAGGATGCCGGGCATGACCTCGGGCTTGAGGGCGGTCTGCTCCGCGTCGCGGAGCCAGCGGTCGGGGGTGAGCAGCGGGAAGTCCGATCCGAACAGCACCCGGCTCCTGAGGTACGAGTTCGCGGCGCGCACGAGCGACTCGGGGAAGTACTTCGGGCTCCAGCCCGACAGGTCGATCCACGTGTTGTGCTTGTGGGTCGCGACGGAGAGGGCCTCGTCCTGCCAGGGCACCGACGGGTGGGCCATGATGATCTGCAGCTCGGGGAAGCGGGCCGCGACCGGGTCGAGCAGCATGGGGTTCGACAAGGCCAACAGCAGGCCGCGCCCGCCGGGCAGGCCCGCGCCGATGCCGGTCTGACCGGTGTGGAAGAGCGCGACGACTCCGGCGTCCTGCAGGGTCTCGTACAGCGGGGAGTGCGCGGGGTCGGACGGATCGAAGCCCTGCACCGTGGGGTGGAACTTGAAGCCCCGCACGCCGTGGTCCTCGATGAGGCGGCGGGCGTCGTCGACGGCAGTCGGCACGAGCGGGTCCACCGAGCCGAAGGGGATGAGCACGTCGTTGTTGCGCGCGGCACCCTCGGCGATGTCGGCGCTGGAGATGGGCGCGTGCCCGAAGTTCGTGCGTGCGTCGACGGTGAAGACGACGGCCGCCATGCGGCGCTCGCGGTAGTAAGCGGCCACGCCGTCGAGGTCGGGGTTCGGCCCGTCGGAGCTGAAGTACTTCGCCGCGGCGTCGCGCAGGTCATCGGGCAGCGACGAGTGCCCGTGGTGGTCGACCTCGATGTGCACGTGCACGTCGATCGCGGTGATCGCGTCGAGGTCGATCGCGGGTTCGTAGCGGGTCACGAGCGCTGCAGCTCCTCGGGCAGCGGCGGGAACTTCTCGCCCACCGACTGGAGGGGGCCCGCCGCGTCGGCGAAACCGGTCGCGAGGTCGTCGTACGACCAGCCGCCGTCGCGGTAGGCGGTGGCGACGGCGTCGGGGTGCGACCACAGCTGAAGGCGGTCGCCGCCGATGCCGATGGCCTGGCCGGTGACGGCGGCCGCGGCATCCGATGCGAGGAAGGCGATGAGACCCGCGACGTCCTCCGACGTGCCGAACCCGAGGTCGTGGCGGAAGAACGCGGGCATCGGCTCGCCCGCAGCGTCGGCCTCGACAGCGGCGGCGAAGTAGGGCACGGTCGCGGTCATCGCCGTTGCGGCGACAGGGATCACGGCGTTCGCGGTGATGCCGGCCCGCTTCAGCTCGAGCGCCCAGGTGCGCACCATGCCGACGATGCCGGCCTTGGCTGCCGCGTAGTTGGTCTGGCCGAAGTTGCCGCGCTGGCCGGTGGGGGAGCCGATGCAGATGATGCGGCCGGCGACTTCGTTCTCGCGCATCCAGCTCGCGGCTTCGCGCACGCAGGTGAACGTGCCGCGCAGGTGCACGTTGATGACGGTGTCGAAGTCGTCGTCGCTCATCTTCCACAGCACGGTGTCACGCAGGACGCCCGCGTTCGTGACGAGGATGTCGAGCCCGCCGAACGTGTCGACAGCGGTGCGGACCAGCTCCTGCGCCGTCGCGGTGGGGCCGACCGGCAGGGCCACGGCGACCGCGCGGCCGCCTTCCGCCTCGATGGTGGCGACCGCCTCGGCGGCGGTGGCCTCGTCGACGTCGTTGACCACGACGGCGGCGCCCTGGCGAGCGAGTTCCTGGGCGTAGGCGAGGCCGAGGCCGCGGCCCGAGCCGGTGACGATGGCGACCTTGCCGTCGAGCGGTGCGTGCGATGACATGCGTGAACTCCTTCGTGTCGGATCCATTGAAGACCCAACTGTTGAGAAAGTCAATCATTCCGTTCATCCATGAATTGGACTACCATCTTGGGCATGCCCCACACCGCTGACCCCATCGCCCCGGAGGGGCTGCGGGCGTCGGTGCTGACCGACGACGTGAGCTTCCTGCTCGCGCGTGCGAACGCCGTCGCGCTCGCCGCGGGCAACGCCGCGCTCGCCGAGCACGGGCTGAAGGCGCGCTCGTACTCGGTGCTGGTGCTGACGTCGGGCGAGGCCAGGCCGTCGCAGCGTGAGCTCGCCGAGTTCCTCCGGCTCGACCCGAGCCAGGTCGTCAGCCTCGTGGACGAGCTTCAGTCGCGCGGCCTCGTCGAACGCAAGCCCGATCCGGCGGACCGGCGCGCCAACGTCGTCGTCGCGACCGACGCCGGGCAGGCACTCGTCGGCCAGGCGCGGGAGTCGGCCCGGGCGGCCGAAGAGCGCGTGCACGCCGACCTGTCGGAATCGGAACGCGCGACGCTCGCCACGCTGCTGCGCGCGGTCGCCTTCCCGTCCGACTGACGGCGACCCGCGGCATCCGTCCGGCTAGCGACGTTCGAGCACGTACCGGTCGCGACCGGCGAACATGCCTACCACCGTGAGTGCGACGAGCACCGCGAGCACGAGCGCGAGGGACGCCGTCCAGCCGCCTGTGACGCTGTGCAGGGCGCCGAAGGCGACGGGGCCGAGCGCGGCGATGACGTAGCCGACCGACTGCGACATCCCCGACAGGGCCGCTGACGTGTCGTGGTCGCGGGCGCGCTGGGCCATGAGCGTGAGTGACATCGCGAGCGTCGCGCCACCCGTCAGTCCGATGAGGGAGCCCCACACCAGCACGCCGTCGGGCGCGATCATGAGGCCCGCGACGCCGACGACCGCGAGCGACGGGATGAGCGCCGGCGCCCAGCGCTCGAGTCCGCCGCGCAGTGCCAGTGGGAGCAGCAAGCACCCGGCGAGAGAGAACAGCTGGTAGACCATGACGTCGACCCCGGCCACGACCTCGGAGCGTCCGATCGACATCGAGAGCGGGGCGAGCCAGGTCACGAACATATAGAACATGGATGCCTGCAGGCCCATGTATCCGGCGACCAGCCAGGCGATCGGGTCGCGCCAGATGCCGGTGCGCCCGCGCGGTGCCGCGGAGCGGTCGTGCGTGCGGGCTGCCCCGCGGTGCGCCCGCCACCACGCGACGATCGCGAAGGGCAGGAGTGCCCCGCCCGTGACGAGCAGCGCGAAGCGCCAGCCCGCCGGATCCCCGCCGACCTCGATGTGCGAGATCGGCACGACCACACCCGACGAGACGGCGCCGAGACCGGCGAGCAGCGCGGTGTAGGCCGCGGTGACGGCGGGGACGTGGCCGGAGAACTCGCGCTTGACCACGGCGGGCATGAGCACGTTGACGATGGCGATCCCGATGCCGATGATCGCCGTGCCGATCCACAGGCTCACCACCGGGCCCGGGATCGAGCGCACGAGCGTGCCGACGAGCAGCACCAGCAGTGAACAGAGGAGAACCCGCGGCTGGCCGAAGCGGCGGCTCAGGTCGTGCGCGAGCGGAGAGAACAGCGCCCACGCGACGAGCGGCACCGCGGCGAGCAGGCCCAGCGCCGAGACCGACATGCCGGTGTCAGCGCCGATCTGGTCGAGCAGCGGCCCGAGGCCCGTGATCGCCGGCCGCATGTTCGCCGCGACCAGGCACACGGCCGCGAGGAGCATCAGGGCCGAGGCGGTGCGCGGCGGCTCGGGTGGTGCGGTCCGGGGCGGTGAGGCCATAGGCACCGGACTATAGCCGAGGCCGGGGCCGCAGCATCCGTTCATTCCCGTTCAGCGGCAATGCCGCGGGCGCGCAGTTCCCCGTCAGGCGAGGCCCTCGAGCGGCCAGCCGGTGTACGCCTCGGCGAGGAAGCGGCGACCGGCTTCGGATTCGACGACCGAGCGCAGCTCGCCGAGTTGGCGCAGGCGGTCGAAATCCGACGCGTCGGGTGCGACGTGGAGCATGTTGGTCATCCACCATGAGAAGTGCTGGGCCTTCCAGATTCGGTGCAGCGCCTTCTCGGGGAACGCCTCGATGAGGCGGTCGTCGTTGTCGAGGAGGAGGGCGCGCAGCGCTCGTTCGAGAACGAGCACATCGGCGACGGCGAGGTTCATGCCCTTCGCGCCGGTCGGCGGAACGGTGTGCGCGGCGTCGCCGATCAGTGCGACGCGGCCGTTCAGCAGCTCGTGGGCGACGAAGCTGCGGAACCGCAGCACGTCGCGCTGGAAGATCGGGCCCTCCTTGAGCGTCGTTCCGGGCACCCGCTTCTGCAGCTCCTCCCACAGCTGCTCCTCGCTGAGGGCGTTCGGGTCGGCGTTCGGGTCGCACTGGAAGTACATGCGCTGCACCGTGGCGCTGCGCTGGCTGATGAGCGCGAACCCGTCGGGCGAGTTGCTGTAGATGAGCTCCTCGGCGCTCGGCGGCGCCTCGCACAGGATCCCGAACCACGCGAACGGGTACTCGCGGAAGTAGCCGCCGGTCGACGAACCCGTGACCGCCTCGCGCGCGACGCTGCGCGAGCCGTCGGCGCCGACGACGAACTCGGCCTCGATCTCGAGGGGCGCGCCGTCGGCGTCGGTCGCGATGACGCGGGGGCGATCGGATGCCGCGTCCTCGATCCGCACGGCGGTCACGCCGAAGCGGAGCTCCTGGCCCTTGGCGAGGCGCACCGCGATGAGGTCCTTGAGGGCCTCGTGCTGCGGGTACAGCCAGACGCCGCGGCCGACGAGGTCGGCGAAGTCGATGCGGTGGCCGGCGCCGGCGAAGCGCAGCTCGATGCCGTCGTGGCGGTTGCCGACGGTGCGGACGCGGCTGGACGCGCCCGACGAGTCCAGCACCTCGACGGTGCCCTGCTCGAGGATCCCGGCGCGGATCGTGGTCTCGATCTCTTCGCGCGAGCGCTGGTCGATGACGACCGACTCGATGCCGGCGATGCCCAGCAGGTGCGACAGCAGGAGCCCGGCCGGGCCGGCGCCGATGATGGCGACGCGGGTGCGGATCGTGGACATGGACGTCTCCTTCGACGTTCGGGAACGGATGCCTCGCCCCAGTGTGAGCCCGCCGTGCGCGGCGTGGTCGAGATTCCCGTTGATCGGGCACACCGCCGCGGCGGTCATCCCCGCATCGGCTCGTCCCATGCCGGATGACGTTCCTGCGCGGAAACGCTCCTGGGGATAAGGACCCCGACCCTTGTCCTTATCCGCAGGAGCCCGCGAACGGGCATGAGCGGATGCGGCACCACCGGCGCTCAGCGGCGGTCGGCCCGCAGGTCGGCCTCGATCCCGGCCGCCGCCTCCCGCAGCGCCTGGATCGCCGACTCAGGGTCCGTCTCGCGGGGAAGCACGACCGACAGCGCCGCGACCACTTCGCCGGCGTCGCGGATCGGCACGGCCACGCCCGTTGACACGGCCTCTATCGAGCCGGGCGCCACCACCACCCCGGCACGGCGCACCTCGGCGAGCAGGCGGCGCAGGCGCGCGGCATCCGTCACCGTCTCGGGAGCGAGGGGGCGCAGCGAACCGGCGAGCACCCGCTCGCGCAGGGCGGACGGGGCATGGGCGAGCAGGACGAGGCCCGACGACGAGGCGTGCAGCGGAAGGCGCCCGGCGATCCGGGTGATGTTGGCGCCCGCATCGGGGTGGGAGAGGCGCTCGAGGAAGAGTGCCTCGTCCTGCTCGAGCACGGCGAGCTGGGTGTGCTCGCGGATGCGCGCCTGCACCTGCTCCATGTGGGGCAGTGCGGCCTGGCGGAGTCGCAGTGCCGTCGAGCCGCGGAGGGCCAGCTCCCACAGGCGCATGCCGAGGTGCACGCGGCGGTCCTCGTCGCGTTCGAGGAGGCCTGCGTCGACGAGCTCGTCGACGATCCGGTGCGCGGTCGACGAGGGCAGTCCCGCGCGGCGGCCGATGTCGGCCGCGGACTGCATCGAACGCTCGGCGGTGAACGTCTCGAGCACCCGCACGATGCGCTCGGTCATCGAGTCGCCGGAGGGCGAGTTGGCCATGCGCCCACTCTGCCATTGCGGCGAGGCTCGACGCTGTCCCGCAGCGTGGGGCGGGTAACGTCGCACGAGGAGGATCCATGGCGGAGGGCGAAGGCGTGCTCGAGCGCACGCTGCGCGTGCTCGGCTGCTTCACCGACGACGAGCCGGCGGTCACCGCGACGACGCTCGCGGCGCGCACCGGGCTCGCGTCATCCACGCTGCACCGCCTGCTCGCGACCCTCGTCGCCGAAGGCCTCCTCACGCGCGGGCCGGGCCACACCTATGCCGTCGGTCCGCGGCTCTGGGAGCTCGGCGAGCTCTCGCCCCTGTCGCTGCGCCTGCGCGAGACGGCGCTGCCCCATATGGTGCGGCTGTACGAGGCGACCGGCGAGAACGTGCACCTCGCGGTGCTCGACGGAGCGACGCCCGCGACGACGACCGCCCTGTACGTCGGGCGCCTCACCGGACGCCAGTCGATCCCGACGCTGAGTCGCATGGGCGGGCGCGGGCCGCTGCACACGACGGGCGTCGGCAAGGCGCTGCTCGCGACGCGCGACGAGGCCTGGCTGCGGCAGTACTTCGACGCTCCGCTCGAACGGGAGACCGTGAACTCGATCACGTCCGAGCAGGAGCTCCGCGCCGATATCGCACGCACGAGGGCGCTCGGGTATGCGACGACGCGCGAGGAGATGACCCTCGGCAACGTCTCCGTCGCTGCCGCGCTGCCGCGCGTCGAGGGCCTGCCGCCGGTCGCGCTCGGGCTCGTCGTGCACCTCGCGCGTGCCGACGAACGGCGCCTGGGGCCGCTCGTCGTGCAGGCCGTGAAGGACCTCCACCACGACCTCCGTTCCCACTGAGTGGGATTCCGCGGCGTCGAGTTCACGCGGGAGTGCGACCCTGGGACGACCCGAGTCGTCGAAGGAGACCTCATGACACAGGCCCAGCCCGATACCCAGGGCGAGGAGGCGTTCTCGTCGTCGGTGGTGCTCGAGCAGACGGCGGCGGCCCCCGAGTCGCTGCTGGCCTCGCCCGACCAGCTCACCCAGCGCGAGATCACGCAGGAGATCGTCGACTACCACGCCGCCGCCGCACGGCGGGAGGCGGCGGGGGAGCGGCTCAACATGAGCCTGCACGACTTCCCGCCGTACCGGTCCAGCCTGCTGCGCCACCCGACCAAGAACCCGAAGCTCGTCGACCCCGAGACGATCGAGCTGTGGTCGCCGGCCTTCGGCCAGCGCGACGTCGCGGCCATCGAGTCCGACCTGACGCTGCAGCACATCGGCGAGCCGCAGGGCGAGCGCATGACCGTCGAGGGCCGTGTGCTCGACTCGTGGGGGCGTCCCGTCGCCAATCAGCTCGTCGAGATCTGGCAGGCCAACGCCGCGGGCCGTTACATCCACCAGCGGGATCAGCATCCCGCCCCGCTCGACCCGAACTTCACCGGCGCGGGCCGCATCGTCACCGACGACGACGGGTTCTACAAGTTCACGACGATCAAGCCCGGCGCCTACCCGTGGAAGAACCACGTCAACGCGTGGCGGCCGGCGCACATCCACTTCTCGATCTTCGGCTCGGGCTTCACGCAGCGCCTCGTGACGCAGATGTACTTCCCGGGCGACCCGCTGTTCCCGCTCGACCCGATCTACAACACCATCTGGCGTCAGAAGGACCGCGACCGCCTGATCGGCCAGTACGACCACGACCTGTCGGTGCCCGAGTTCTCAATGGGCTACCGCTTCGACATCGTCGTCGACGGCCCCGACGCGACCTGGTTCGAGCCCGAAGAAGGAGAGCACTGATGGCCCGCTCCGCCCGCGATCTCGGCCCGAAGACCCACGAGGCCACCGGCGGGCAGACCGTCGGTCCGTTCTTCGCCTTCGGTCTGGACTACGAGAAGAAGCACCAGGTGGTGTTCCCGCACAGCCCGGGCTCGGTCGTGCTCGGCGGCACGGTGTTCGACGGCGCCGGCAACCCGATCCCCGATGCGGTCATCGAGATCTGGAGCGCCGACGAGAACGGCCGGATCCCGCGCGCCCACGGCGCCTTCCACCGCGACGACCACTCGTTCACGGGCTTCGGCCGGGCGGCGACGACCGACGTCGGCCGCTACGAGTTCTGGACCCGCAACCCGGGCCCGATCGACGGCGGCGCGCCGTTCTACTCGGTCATCGTGTTCGCGCGCGGCCTTCCCGACAAGCTCGTCACGCGGATCTACCTGCCCGAGCCCGAGGAGCTCCTCGCCGCCGACCCGCTGCTGTCCTCGCTCGAGGAGGACGAGCGCGCTACGCTCATCGCGACGCGCCTGCCGGACGGCAACCTGCACCACGACATCCACCTGCAGGGCGAGAAGGAGACCGTGTTCCTTGCCTTCTGACCGTGACCGGCCCCCGCTCGATGAGGGCCTGCTCTCGCCCGTGACCGTCGGTCACGACGAGACGGTGACGGATGCCGCGTACCTCGACGCCCTCGTGACGGCCGAGGTCGCGCTGGCGCGGGCCTACCGCGAGGTCGGCCTCGCGCCCGATGAGGCGGTCGACGAGATCGAGACGGAGTTCGGCTGGCAGGGCGCGCTCCGCGGTTGCCGCGACCACGGTGTCGACGGCACGGCGCTGGCCGCCTCGGCCGTCGCCGGCGGCAACCCGGTGATCCCGCTCGTCGTGCGCCTCAGGGAGCGCGTCGGAGCCGACGCGCGGGTCTGGGTGCACCGCGGCGCGACCAGCCAGGACATCGTCGACACCGCGGCGATGGTGGTCGCCCGGGCGGCGACGAGCCGGATCGTCGCGGCGCTCGTGCACGCCGAGGTGTCGCTGCGCTCGCTCGCCCGTTCGCGTCGCGACGAGGTCGCGGCGGCGCGCACGCTGACGCAGCACGCCGTGCCGACGACCGTCGGCCTGCGCGCGGCCGGGTGGCTGCGCGCTGTCGAGCGTGCGAAGGAGCGCGTCGAAGAAGCGCAGCATCGGCTGCCGGCACAGCTCGGCGGCGCCGCGGGAACGCTGGCGTCCTTCACCGAGATCGCCGGGCCGGAGGCCGCCGCCGCGCTTCCCGCCGCCTTCGCGCACGAGCTCGGACTCGCCGCACCCGACGCCCCGTGGCACACGAGCCGCTGGCCGCTCACCGAGCTGGGCGACGCCCTGGTGCAGGCGATCGACGCCGTCGGCAAGATCGCCACCGACGTCGCCACCCTCAGCCGTACCGAGGTCGGCGAGCTCGCGGAGGGCGCCGGCGGCGGATCCTCGGCGATGCCGCAGAAGCGCAACCCCGCGGCATCCGTCCTCATCCGCTCGGCCGCGCTGCGCGCCCCCCAGCTCGGGGCGACGCTGCACCTCGCGTCGGCCCTCGCCGCCGACGAGCGCCCCGACGGCGCGTGGCATGCGGAGTGGCCGACGCTGCGGGAGCTGCTGCGCCTCGCACTCGGCGCGACCGCGCACGCCGCGTCGCTCGTGGCCGGCCTGCACGTCGACACCGCCGCCGTCGCCCGCAACCTCGAGGCCACCAGGGGGCTCATCGTCTCGGAGCGCCTCTCGATCGTGCTCGGACCCGCACTGGGTGCGGCGCGCGTGTCGGAGCTCGTGACCGAGGCCGCCGCGGGAGGCGACCTGGCAGGTCTCCTTGCGGCGTCGCCCGACGTCGCCGCCATCGCGCGCGAGCGCGACACGACTCCCGAGGCTTTCGTCGCCGACCTTCTCGACCCCGCCCGCTACACCGGAATCGCCGGCCGCCTCGTCGACGAGGCCGCCGCACGCACCGCAGAGGAGGACGCGTGACCGTCCCCGCCATCTCCCTCACCGACCCCGTCGGCCCCTCACACGCGCCGCTGCTCCTGCTCGGGCCGTCGCTCGGCACGTCGACGCTGCTGTGGGACCGCGTGGTCCCGGCGCTCGCCGAGCACTACCGCGTCGCCCTGTGGGATCTGCCCGGCCACGGCGCCGCGCCCGCGTCGACCGACCGGTTCTCGATCGCCGAGCTCGCCGACGCGGTCGCGACCGCCGTCGACGGGCCCTTCCTCTACGCCGGGGTCTCGCTCGGAGGCGCCGTCGGGCTCGAGCTGCTGCTGCGCCACGGTGACCGCATCGCCGCCGCGGCGATCCTGTGCTCGGGCGCGAAGATCGGCACGCCGGAGGGCTGGCACGAGCGGGCGGCCCAGGTGCGCGCGCAGAGCACCTCGAGCCTCATCATCGGTTCGGCGCAGCGCTGGTTCGCGCCGGGCTCGATCGAGCGCGATCCCGATCTCACCGGGCGGCTCCTCCACGTGCTGCAGAACACCCACGACGAGAGCTACGCCCGCTGCTGCGAGGCGCTCGCCGTCTTCGACGCGCGCGACCGGCTGGGCGAGATCGCCACGCCGGTGCTCGCGGTGTGGGGCGATCACGACGCGGTCACGCCCGAGGCATCCGCTCGCGAGATCGCCGCAGGTGTGCAGCACGGCGAGGCGATCGGGATCCCGGATGCCTCGCACCTGGCGCCCGCGGACTCCCCGGCGCAAACCGCCGCGGTGCTGCGGGAGTTCTTCGACACGGTCGCCGCGGAGCGTGCCGCGTGAGCCGCCCGGACGGCGAGGGCCTCACCGACGAGGAGCGGTACGACCAGGGCATGGTCGTGCGCCGCGAGGTGCTGTCGGACGCCCACGTCGACCGCGCGATCGCGGGCACCACTGAGCTGACCGCCGACTTCCAGGACTTCATCACCCGCGTCGCGTGGGGCGACATCTGGTCGCGCCCCGGCCTCGACCGCCGGTCGCGGTCGGTCGCGGTGCTCACGGCGCTCATCGCGCTCGGGCACCACGAGGAGCTCGCGATGCACCTGCGCGCGGCGCTGCGCAACGGCCTCACCGTCGACGAGATCAAGGAAGTGATCCTCCAGGCGGGCCTGTACTGCGGCGTTCCCGCCGCCAACACCGCGTTCCGCATCGCGAAGGACGTGTTCGCCGAGGCCTCCTCTTAGGTGGCGCAACACGCGCGATGTCGCGGGGGATGCCGCGACTTGGCGTAGGGGGCGGCGCAACCCCGTAGTCTTCATCGCATGACGGACCCGGGGACCGCATGACGGCCGAGCACGCGCCGCGCATCCTCTACCAGGTGAAGCAGGTCGAATTGGCCGTCCGCGGGCGGCTCGACGCCGTGGTCCGCCCGCACGGCATCACCGTCACCCAGTACACCGCGCTCACGGTGCTGGAGCAGCATCCGGAGATGAGTTCCGCGCAGCTCGCACGGCATGCGTTCGTGTCGGCGCAGGCGATGGAGGGGATCGTCCGCGCGCTCGAGGGGGCCGGGCTCATCGAACGGGCGCGCGACCCGCAGAACCGACGTCGCATGACGATCTCGCTCACTCCGGCCGGCGTGACGCTGCTGACGGCGTGCCGAGACGATGTGGATCGCATCGAGGGCGAAGCCTTCGCGAGCCTGTCCGCGCAGCAGCGGGGTCAGCTCGGCCGCTGGCTGCAGGAGGCGCGAAAAGCATTGGAGCAGCCCGCGGCACCTGTTGACTGATCATCAGGAAAGTTGATAATTGGTCCCAGCGCCGTCGATGACGACGGCGCCACTGTCGACGACGACAACGGAAGGACCATCCCCATGTCCCCACGCGTTCGCATTCGCACACTGGCGGTCGCCGCGGCCACCGGTGCGGCACTCTCGATCGGTCTCGTCGCGCCACCCGCGATGGCCGACGCAGGCGCCGACTATTCCGGCTCGCTCGCGAACGGCACGACCTGGCTCGCGTCCGTGCCCTCGGACTGGAACGGCACCGTCCTGCTGTACAGCCACGGCTACCGGCCCTCGTTCGTGCCGGGGAATCCGGCATCCGTCGCCCCGAACGACGGCACCAAGGCGCTCCTGCTCGAACGCGGCTACGCGCTCGTCGGGTCGTCGTACGCCTCGAGCGGCTGGGCGGTCCCCACCGCCGTCGACGACCAGCTGCAGTCGCTCGACGCCATGCTCGATCAGACCGGACTCGAGCCTGAGCACATCCTCGCCTACGGCACGTCGATGGGGGGCCTGGTCACCGGGCGCCTCGCCGAGTCGGCCGGCGACGTCATCGAGGGGGCGATGCCGACGTGCGGGCTGATGGAGGGCGCTGTCGACCTGAACAACTACCAGCTCGACGGATCCCACGCGATCGCGCAGCTCCTTGCCGGTCAGGACCTCCAGATCGAGGGGTACGCGACGCTGAACGAGGCCTTCGCGACGTCGGCCGCTCTGAGCGCCGCCGTGCAGGCGGGTCAGCAGACGGCCGAAGGCCGGGCGCGCGTCGCGCTCGCTGCCGCCCTCTTCCATCTGTCGGACGGCGTGCTCGAAGCGGAGGCGACGAAGGACCCCGCTGTTCGGCAGGAGTCGCTCTACACCCAGCTGCTCGGAACGATCGGGTTCGTGACTCCGGGTCGCTTCGACATCGAGTCGACGGCGGGCGGGAACGCGACCTGGAATCTCGGGGTCGACTACGGCAAGCTCTTCGCGCAGTCGGAGGATCGCGGCCTCGTCGCCGAGCTCTACCGCGAGGCGGGCCTCGACCTCAAGGCCGACCTTGCGACACTGACGCAGACCGCCGACATCGCGGCCGACCCGGGCTCGGTCGAGACGCTGCGTGCGTCGTCGGGCCTCACCGGCGACCTGCAGATGCCCGTCGTCACGCTGCACACCCTCGACGACGTGCTGGCGCCCGTCCAGGTCGAGCAGGAGTACGCCGAGGACGTCCGCAGCGCGCACGACGCGAGCCTGCTGCGCCAGTTCTTCGTGGATCACGTCGGCCACTGCAACTTCACCGCGGCCGAGATCGCCGCGGGCATCGAGGTGCTCCAGCAGCGGGTCGAGACCGGCCACTGGTCGGGGAGCTCGGCGACGGTCATGAACCGACTGGCAGCCTCGCTCGACGACAGCGGCTCGGCGTTCGTGGCCACCCAGCCCGGCGAGTTCCTGGGCGACCGCGAGGGGCGGCGCTGACGTCCACCGGCGCGCACGCAGCGGGGCGACATCCGAACGGATGCCGCCCCGCGGCGTGTTCCCGGCGCGCCGCGTTCGCGCGTCCTCCGCGGCCGGGTCTTCCCTGTTCGGAGTCGGCCGCGTAGACTGATCCGTAATGCGAACAGTCGTTCGCACAGCGAACACTCCAGCGAGGTGCCGAATGATCGACAAGACCGTGGCGACCGTCGAGGAGGCCGTGTCCGGCATCCGTGACGGAGCGACCATCATGATCGGCGGCTTCGGCCGGGCCGGACAGCCCGTCGAACTCATCGACGCCCTCATCGCCCAGGGGGCGTCGGGCCTCACGATCATCAACAACAACGCCGGCAACGGGGATGTCGGGCTCGCGGCGCTGCTCGCCAAGAAGCGGGTGCGCAAGATCCTCTGCTCGTTCCCGCGCCAGCACGACTCGTGGGTGTTCGACGGCCTCTACCGCGCGGGCGAGATCGAGCTCGAGCTCGTGCCCCAGGGCAACCTCGCCGAGCGCATCCGCGCGGCGGGCGCGGGCATCGGCGCGTTCTTCTCGCCCACGGGCGTCGGCACCCAGCTCGCCGAGGGCAAGGAGATCCGCGAGATCGACGGCCGCTCCTACGCGCTCGAGTACCCGATCACGGCCGACTACGCCCTGGTGAGCGCGTACCGCGCGGACCGGTGGGGGAACCTCGTGTACCGCGAGACCGCGCGCAACTTCGGGCCGATCATGGCGTCGGCGGCGACCACCACGATCGTGCAGGTCGACGAGCTCGTGCCCCTCGGCTCGCTCGACCCCGAGACGGTCGTGACCCCCGGCATCTTCGTCGACCGCGTCGTCGCCGTGGGCGAGCGCGGGTGGCTCGACGCCGGCGCCTTCGTCGGGGGAGTGGACATCGAGGGTCGCCCGCTCGCCGGCGCGGCAGCATCCGGAACGGAGGTCGACCAGTGACCGAGACGACAGCGCAGGCGACGCGCATCACCCGCGAGCAGCTGGCGGCGCGCATCGCGCAGGACATCCCCGAGGGCTCCTACGTCAACCTGGGGATCGGCGCGCCCACGCTCGTCGCCGACTACCTGCCGCTGGACCAGGAGATCATCCTGCACACCGAGAACGGCATGCTGGGCATGGGCCCGTCGCCCGAGCGCGGCGAGATCGACCCCGACCTCATCAACGCCGGCAAGCAGCCCGTCACGGCGCTGGCCGGTGCCGCGTACTTCCACCACGCCGACTCGTTCGGCATGATGCGCGGCGGGCACCTGGACGTGTGCGTACTCGGCGCGTTCCAGGTGTCGCAGCGCGGCGACCTCGCCAACTGGTCGACCGGGGCGCCCGGCGCGATCCCGGCGGTCGGCGGTGCGATGGACCTCGCCATCGGCGCGAAGAACGTGTATGTCATGACCGACCTCCTCACCAAGACCGGTGGGTCGAAGCTCGTCGAGGCGTGCACGTACCCGCTCACCGGCGTCGGCTGCGTCACGCGGGTCTACACCGACCACGCCGTCTTCGACGTCACGCCCGACGGCTTCGCGGTGCGCGAGGCCTTCGGTGACAACACCGTCGAGCTCCTCGCCGAGCTCACGGGCCTGGAACTCGTGGATGCCTCGACCCGCGGCATCCGGGAAGGTGAATGACATGACCACCTACGTCTACGACGCCGTCCGCACGCCGTTCGGCCGCGCCGGCGGCGCGCTGTCGGGCGTGCGCCCCGACGACCTCGCGGCCGTCGTCATGAAGGCGACCATCGAGCGCACCGGCCTCGATCCCGCCCGCATCGACGACGTGATCTTCGGCGACGCGAACCAGGCAGGGGAGGACAACCGCAACGTCGCACGCATGGGAGCGCTGCTCGCCGGGTTCCCGACCACGGTGACCGGCGTCACGGTCAATCGGCTCTGCGCGTCGTCTGTCGAGGCGGTCATCCAGGGCTCGCGTGCGATCGACGCGGGCGACGTCGACGTCGTGCTCGCCGGCGGCGTCGAGTCGATGAGCCGTGCCCCGTACGTCGTCGAGAAGTCGCCGCGGCCGTGGCCCAGCGTCGGCAACCAGACGCTGTGGAACACGGCGATCGGGTGGCGCATGACCAACCCGAAGCTGCCGAAGCACTGGACGATCTCGAACGGCGAGTCGGCCGAGCTGATCGCCCGCGAGTGGGGGATCTCGCGCGGCGCGCAGGACGAGTTCGCCGTGCGGTCGCACCGGCTGGCAGCCGAGGCGTGGGCCGCGGGCGTCTACGACGCCGAGATCGTCCAGGTGCCGGGCGCCGAGCTCGCCCGCGACGAGGGCATCCGCGACGACACGTCGGTCGAGAAGCTCGCCGGCCTCAAGGCGCTGTTCGCCGCGGACGGCGAGGGCAGCGTCACGGCCGGCAACTCGTCGCCCATCAACGACGGCGCGTCCGCGGTCCTGCTCGGCCGAGAGGGCGTGCTGTCGACGGAGCCGCTCGCCCGCATCACCGGCCGCGCGTCCCATGGCGTCGACCCCGACCAGTTCCCGATCGCGCCGATCGAGGCCGCGAACAAGGCGCTCGCGCGTGCGGGCCGGACGTGGGCCGACGTGGACTTCGTCGAGCTCAACGAGGCGTTCGCGTCGCAGTCGCTGGCGTGCCTGGCGGGCTGGCCCGATCTCGACCCCGAGAAGCTCAACATCCACGGCGGCGCGCTCGCGATCGGACACCCGCTCGGCGCCTCGGGCGGACGCATCATCGGCCACGCCGCGCACGAGCTCGCCCGCCGTGGGGGCGGGGTCGCGGTCGCGGCGATCTGCATCGGCGTGGGGCAGGGCCTCGCCGTCGTGCTCGAGCGCTGAACCGGGCGAGCGCCCCGCAGATGGGTAGGGTGAGCCGGTGACCGACGAAGCGGCCCGCACCAACGACACCATCCAGTCCCTGGTCCGCGGGCTCGCGGTCATCCGCGCCTTCGATGCGGAGCACCCCGAGCTGACGCTGAGCGAGGTGGCGCGCCGTGCCGCGATCACGCGCGCGGCCGCGGGGCGGTTCCTGCGCACCCTCGAGGAGCTCGGCTACGTCCGTGGTTCGGCGGGATCGGGAGTCGGCCGCACGTTCGCGCTCACCCCGCGAGTCCTCGAGCTCGGGTTCAGCTACCTCTCCGCCCTGTCGATCCCCGAGATCGTGCAGCCGCACCTCGAGCGGCTGTCGCGTGAGGTCGACGAGAGCGTCTCGGCCGCCGTGCTCGACGGGGGCGACATCGTCTACATCGCGCGCGTCCCGACGCGGCGCATCATGAGCGTGCGCATCACGATCGGCACGCGGTTCCCCGCCTTCGCGACGTCGATGGGCCGCGCGCTGCTGGCGGGTCTGCCGGATGCCGCGGTCGACGCGGTGCTCGCAGCATCCGTCCTCCCGTCCCTCACCGAGCGCACCGTGACCGACACCGTCGAGCTGCGCGCGGAGCTCGACCGCGTGCGGGCACAGGGCTGGTCCCTCGTCGACGGCGAGCTGGAGCCGGGCCTGCGTTCGGTCGCCGTGCCGCTGCACGATCGCCGCGGCGACGTCGTGGCCGCGGTCAACGTCTCGACCAGCGCCACCCGCGACACCGTGGAGCACGTCCTCGAGCGGCACCTGCCGGTGCTCCAGGAGGCCGCCGCCGCGATCGACGCCGAACTGCGACTGGTGTGACGGATGCTGCGGGCTGCGGCAGCCGTCTCAGAAGACGATCGTGTGGTTGCCGTGGCGGATGACGCGGTCCTCGGCGTGCCAGAGCACGGCCCGGGAGAGCACCTGGCGCTCGACGTCGGCGCCCCTGCGGGCGAGCTCTGCGGCGGAGTCGGCGTGCGTCACCCGGACGGTGTCCTGCTCGATGATCGGGCCTTCGTCGAGGTCGTCCGTGACGTAGTGGGAGGTCGCGCCGATGAGCTTGACGCCCCGCTCCTTGGCCTTCTTGTACGGCTCGGCCCCGATGAAGGCGGGCAGGAACGAGTGGTGGATGTTGATCACCGGCACCCCGAGCTCCTTGAGGAAGTCTCCCGACAGGATCTGCATGTAGCGGGCCAGCACCACGAAATCCACGTTCCCGCGCAGCAGCTCGAGGATCTTCGCCTCGGAGGCCGACTTGTCGGGGCCGGGGACGCCCGGCACGTGGAAGAACGGCACGCCGAACGAGCGGACGTCCTCCGCGGAGGCGGTGTGGTTCGAGATCACCATCGGCACGGTCACCGGCAGGTCGCCGCGGCGATGCCGCCACAGCAGGTCGAGGAGGCAGTGGTCCTGCTTCGACGACAGGATCGCCATGCGCTTGGGCACGGACTGGTCGGTGAGCGACCACTCCAGGTCGAAGCCGGCGAGGGTCTGGGCGATCTCGGCCTCGATGTGCGGCCGGGCGGCCGCGAAGCCCGGCCGGTGGAACACGACCCGCTGGAAGTACGCACCGCCCTCGGGGTTGTCGGAGTACTGGTCGAACGCGACGATGTTGCCGCCGATGCGCGTGATCATCGCCGAGACCGCGGCCACGATTCCCGGCTGGTCGCTGCCGTGGACGATGAGGCAGGCGTGGTCGGGATTCAGGTGCAGGGAGGCGGCCATTGTTCGATTCTGCCCTGTGCGAAGGAACGCCGCTTCTTGAGGCCGTTCCGCGCGACATGCGGGGGACAGACGGATGCCGCGGCCCGTACCCTGACGGCATGAGCGCCACCTCCGGGGCACGGGCAGCGGCCCGCGACGACCGCATCACGATGCGGTTCATGGCGGTCCCGGCCGACACCGCCGCGGGAGGCCGCTCGGTCGCGGCGGGCAGCGTCATGGAGTGGATCGACAAGGCCGGGTACGCCTGCGCGGTCGGCTGGGCGGGCGCCTACTGCGTCACCGCCTATGTCGGGAACGTCCGCCATCGGCGGCCCATCGCGCCCGGCAGCCTCATCGAGGTGCAGGCCCGCATCGTCTACACCGGGCGCACGAGCATGCACGTGGTGGTCACCGTCTCGTCGACCGACGTGAACGAGCGCCTCTACACGCCGGCGACGACGTGCATCCTCGTCTTCGTCGCGAAGGGCGCCGACGGCCGGCCCACCGAGGTGCCGGCGTGGAAGCCGGTGAGCCGGTCCGACCACAAGCTCGCCGAGGGGGCGCTGGAGAGGATCGAGTCCCGCGCCGAGATCAAGCGCCTCATGCTCGAGGAGGACTACACGGATGCCTCGACCGCCCCGCGCACCACGCTCAGGTTCCTCGCCCCGCCCGGGGTCGTGAACTTCGGGGGCAAGGCGCACGGAGGCACGGTCATGCGCTGGATCGACGAGGCCGGCTACGCCGTCGCCGCGGCATGGGCGCAGGACGGCGAGGACGCGAGTGCGGCGATCGGCGTCTACTCCGGCGGCATCCACTTCCTCGCGCCGGTCGTGATCGGGCATCTCGTCGACGTCGACGCGCGCATCGTCTACACGAGCCGGCACAGCATGCACGTGAGCACACGGGTGTGGACCGCCGACCCGCGTACGCCCGAGGACCGCACGCTCACCACGCAGTGCCTCAGCGTGTTCGTCGTGCCCGGCGCCGACGGCGTCGCCCAGCCGGTCCCGCAGTGGACGCCAGAGCTCTCCGAGGACGAGCGCCTCCAGGAGCACGTGCGCGAGATCATGGCGCTGCGCGAGGAGATCGTGCCGATCGCCGCCTCCCTCACCCTCGAGCCGTAGCCCGAGGAGCTAGGCCGCGCCGACCAGATCGCCGTTGCGGGTGAGCGTGAGATACCGCGCGACCGCATCGCGGCTCTTGGTGAGGCATGCGAGGCGGTCGTCGAGCGCCGACAGCTCGGTCGCGAGCATCTCGGCGAGTTCGCGCGAGCATGTCGGCTGCGCCAGCGCGCACTGCCGCTCGACGTCGAGAACGACCTTGGCGAGGCGCGTCGAGAGCCCCGCCTGAACGAGGCCGCGGGCGCGCGTGGCGCGCTCCACGTCGGCCTCGTCGTACGCCCGGTAGCCGTTCGCCGAGCGCTCGGACGCCAGCAGCCCCTGCTCCTCGTAGTACCGCAGCATTCGTGCGGGGATGCCGGTGCGCTGCGACAGTTCGCCGATCTTCATGCCGCGATGCCCTCCGTGTCGATTCGTGTCGCGCGAAAGCTTGACATTGACATTGGTGTCAAAGTTTAGCCTCGCTGCATGACCTCGTCCACGGCATCCGTCACCCTCCCCGGAACCTCCGTCTCGCGCTTCCCGCTGGGCGCGCTGCTGCTGCTCTCGCTGGGGGTCTTCGTCACCGTCACCGCCGAGTCGCTGCCGGCCGGGCTCATGCCCGAGATGGCCCGCGACTTCGGAGTCGACCCCCTGCGCATCGGACTGCTCGTCTCGGTGTGGGCGGTCGTGGTGATCGCCACGAGCATCCCGCTCACGCGGGCGACACGGCGGATCGACCGCCGCATCGTGGTCGCCGTCTCGCTCGCGGTGTTCGCCCTGGCGAACGTCGCGACGGCCTTCGCGCCGACGTACGAGTTCGCGTTCGCGACGCGGGCGGTCGCCGCGGTGGCGCACGGCGTGTTCTGGGCGATCGTGATCGTGTACGCGTCGTCCCTGCTGTCGGGTGCGCAGCTCGGCCGCGGGCTCGCTCTCGTCACCGGCGGCGGCACGGCGGCGACGGTGCTCGGACTTCCCGTCGCGACGGCGCTCGCGCAGCTGACGAGCTGGCGGGTCTCCTTCGCGGTGATGGGCATCGGGATGCTGCTGCTCGCCGCCGTCGTCTTCCGCCGGCTGCCGCGGTCGGTGGTCGAGCCCGTGCCTGCGGCCGAGCGTGCGCCGCTGCGCCACGATCGGTCACTCCCGCCGCTGGTCGCGTTCGGGATCGCGGGGCTCTTGATCGGCCTCGCGCAGTTCCTCTCGTTCGTGTACATCCGGCCGTACCTCGCCGAGTCGGCCGGCGTCGCCGACGGCTGGGCGAGTGCCCTGCTCTTCGTGTTCGGCGCTGCGGGCATGGCCGGGGTGGCGGTGGCCGGCAGCCTCGCCGATCGGTTCCCCCGTACGGCCCTGACCGCGACGCTGCTGGTGTTCGTCGTCGCCTTCGCCTCACTCGCGGTCGCTCCGCACGCGACGTTCGTCGTGGTCGTCGCCCTGGCGCTCTGGGGTGCCGGCACCGGTGCGATGTTCCCGCTGATCCAGACGGCGCTCATGCGCGCAGCATCCGATCGTCTCCGCGACCTCGCGAGCGCGTCCATCGTGGTGCTCTTCAACGTCGGGATCGCCGGCGGCTCGTGGGCCGGCGGCCAGCTCACCGCGACGTACGGGCCGACGGCGAACATGGCGGTGTCGGCCGTGGTCGTGCTGGTCGCCGCCGGCCTCACCGCGGCGGGGTCCGGATTGGCGGCGCGACGGCAGGCGTGAAGTCACGCCCACAGGGCGGGCGCTCAGGCGGGCTGGCTCACGACGGACGTCGGGCGATTCGACACGGATGCCGCGGCCTGCTCGAAGATGCCGCGCATCCAGGCGTGCTCGGGGTCGCGGCCGTGGACGGGGTGCCACCACAGTGCGTTCACGACGGGCGTCGCGTCGAAGGGCGCTTCGAGCGTGCGCACCCCCGGCACCGATTCGGCCACGTGGGCGAGACCCGCCTGGATCAGGCCGAGGCGGTTGGTGCCGGCGATGAAGTGCGGCAGTGCGAGGAAGCTCTCGACGACCGCCTCGATGTGCGGCTCGATGCCGAGCTGCTGCAGCTGCCGGGCCGCCGAGGTGAACGCCGTACGCGACTGGTAGGTGAAGACCCACGGCAGTGCGCCGAGGACGTCCATCGTGAGCTCGTCGCCGACCTGCTCGTTCGACTCGGAGGCCACGACCACCCAGCCGTCCCGCCAGAGATCCGCGTACGGGAGGTCGACGAGGTAGCCGTGCGGGATCACCATGCCGTCGGCCGAGCGCAGCCGGTTGAGGGCGTCGTCGACGATGGCCGGGTTGTGGAGCATGAAGCGGAAGCGCACACCCGGGGCGGCCTCCGCCGCGAGGCGGGACACCTCGCTGCCGATGGTGGCGAAGCCGTAGTCGGAGCCGTAGATCGAGAATTCGCGGGTCGAGTCCCTCGGACTCCACGTCGCCTGGCTCTCGAACACGCGGCGCGCGGCCTCGAGTGCCGTCGTCGTGTGCTCGGTCAGGCGCAGGGCGAGCGGGGTGAGCTCGTAGGTGTTGCCCCGGCGGGCGAGGATCTGGTCGTTGAAGTGCGTGCGCAGCCGCGCGAGCGAGGCGCTCAGTGCGGGCTGGCTCAGGTGCAGCCGCTCGGCCGCGCGCGTCACGCTGCGCTCGGTCAGCAGCGCGTCCAGGGCGACCAGGAGGTTCAGGTCGAGCCGGGAGAGCAGCGGTTGATCGGACACGACGGTGTGCTCCTCCGGGGTCGGGATGCCTCGGGCCCAGTGTATCCGTGCAATCTATGCGGCGGGTAGGTGGCATCGTCCGCGACGATGTGCGCGCGGTGTCGCGATTATGTGCGCATCACACTTACTTATGTCTAAATCAAGCCTAACGCTGATACTCTCGAAGGGACTCCCGGCCCGCAGCAGCGCGGTCCCGACCCCAGAGAGCGAGCATCGATGCTTCTCGAGAGAGATCTCATCCAGTCCGTCGGCTTCCGCAATGTGCGCGAAGGGGGTGAGACCACCGGCTTTCAGTTCCGCCTCCGCATGCCCTCGTACCGCGGCATGGCCGCATCCCTCATCGACGGCGTCGCGGTCCGCGTCGGCGATCTCGTCGACGTCCCCGCGGAGGTGCCCTGCTGGACCTTCGCCGGCCGCACGTACTCGCTGCAGGAGCTGTGGGACTCGGAGGGCGTCCGCTGGCCGCTCGAGGAGGCTGCGATCGTGACGGTGCCGCACCCGGGCGGGCTTCCCGAGGGCACGCACGAGGTCTCGATCCAGCTGCGCCTGCGCATGTCGTACATCCCCCAGGAGCACCAGCCCTCCACGTACGAGGTCTCGCGGCACATCACGCTGACCTCCTCGGAGGACGGCGGACCCTTCAAGTACGGCGTCAGTCTCTACAGCTTCATGAGCGACTACGGCACCGTCATGGACCTCGAGACGGCGCTCGCCGCGGTGGCCGACGTCGGCGCGACGGGCGTCGAGATCCTCGGCGAAGGGCACATCGAGCGGTACCCGGAGCCCACGACCGAGTGGATCGACCGCTGGTTCGCCCTGCTCGAGAAGTACTCGCTCGAGCCCACGAACTACGGCTCGTGGATCGACACCCGCCTGCACTCGAGCGGCGCGAACGCGCGCGACCTCACGGCAGCCGAGGGAGCTGCGATGCTGCAGCGCGACCTGCGCCTTGCGAAGCGGCTCGGGTTCCGCTTCGTGCGCCCGAAGATCGGCGTCGTGTCGAGCGACCTCGTCCCGCACCCCATCTGGACCGAGTCCGTCGAGCGCTCGCTCGACCTCGCGGCGGAGCTCGACGTCGTCATCTGCCCCGAGATCCACTCGCCGACCCCCATCAAGCACGAGGTCGTCGACGACTACATCGGTCTCATCGAGCGCACCGGAACCCAGCACTTCGGACTGCTGCTCGACACCGGCATCTTCCAGGACCGGCCCATCCCGCTGAAGCCCGGAGAGCTGCCGGGTCGTCGTCCCGCGTTCCTCGACGGCATCGCCGTCGACCCCGCCGACATCGCCGACATCGCGAAGTACGTCGTCTTCATCCAGGCGAAGTTCCACGACATCGACGAGAACCTCGTGGATCAGCAGATCCCGTGGGAGCCGGTGCTGCGCGCCCTCACGGACGCCGGATACGCCGGGTACCTCTCGAGCGAGTACGAGGGCGATCGCATCCCCTGGCGCTCGATCGAGCAGGTGCGCCGGCAGCACTCCCTCATCCGATCCATCGCCTCCACCCTCTGACGAACCGCCCGAAAACGGAGAGAACCATGCCCAACGGACTCATCGCCGAAGACAGCCTCCGTCCGCACCCTGACGGGCTCGCCCTGAAACTCACGATCCCGTGGTACCGGAGCCTGTGGCTCTCGTCCGTCTCGACGCTCCGCCTCACCGTCGACGGCGTCGAGCTCCCGGCCGACGACCTCGCCTTCGAGCTCGGCGGCACGCGCTACGCGCTCGCCGAGCTGCCGCAGCAGAGCGAGGCGCTGTGGTTCCTGCAGCAGCATCCGCTCCTCGTCGCACGGCTCGACCAGCCGGTCGCGCTCGGCGAGCAGCACGACGTCGAGATCTTCGGCGAGCTGCGCCTGCCGTACATGCAGATCGCGCCCGGGCAGGACGGCGGCCCCGGCCTGTATGTGCCGAACATCGTGCGCCAGTCCTTCACGCTGACAGTGACGGACACGGATGCTGCGCCCCTCGCGACCGCGACCGACATCGCGCCTCCGCCGCCCGCCACGGAGGACGACCCCTTCAAGCTCGGCCTCACGCTGTACTCGGCGAGCGCCGAGTTCCGCGCGGGCTGGTACGACTTCGACGGCCTGCTCGACCGCGTGGCCGAGCTCGGCATCGGACCCGGCATCGAGATCGTCGCGTCGCAGGTGCTGCCGACCTACCCGGTGGTGTCGGACGAGTTCGTCGCGCAGTGGCGCGCCGCCTTCGACAAGCACGGCTTCGACGCGAGCTCCTTCGGCGCGAACCTCGACATGGGTCGCCGGCGCGACCGTGACATGACTCCGGACGAGGAGTTCGAGTTCAGCGAGCTGATGTTCCAGGGGGCGAAGAAGCTCGGGTTCCCGCTGGTGCGCATCCAGTCGGCGAAGCCCGAGCTGCTGCGGCGGCTGCTTCCGGTGGCGGAGCGACTCGACCTGCAGCTGGCGTACGAGATCCACGCGCCGATGGGGCCGAACGCCGAGCCGATCCTGAAGGTGCGCGACACGTACGCCGAGCTGGACTCGCCGCTGCTCGGATTCGTCGCGGACTTCTCGTCGACGATGCACAGCATGTCGCCGACGCTGCTGCGCGCCGTGGCGCGCGCAGGGCTGGATGACGCCGCGCTCGCCGAGCTGCAGCGCATCTGGGCGACCTATCCCACCATGCAGGAGCGGCAGCAGGAGTTCATCGGCTACCTGAAGTCCCGCGGCTTCGACCCGGGCCGCCTCGGCTCGTTCGCGCACCTCGCCTTCAACATGCACGGCCACGTCGACCCGCGCGAGTGGGCCGAGATCATGCCGCAGATCACGCATGTCCACGCGAAGTTCTACGACATCGACGAGAACGGCCGGGAGCCCGCCATCGACTACCCGGAGCTCGTGCGCGTCTTCGTCGAGGGCGGCTACCGCGGCTATTGGTCGAGCGAGTGGGAAGGGCACGCCTTCGCCGAGCTCGGCGAAGTCGATCCGCTGCTGCTCGTCCGAAAGCAGCACGACCTCATCCGCGCCTCGATGCGCGCCGTGCAGGCGGCTCATGTCTGACACCGAGGTCGACTTCCGCACGCTGCCCCTGCCCGAGGTGCTCCGGATGTTCCGCGAGCAGGGCGAGCCGGCCGACCCGCGCCCCGACATCGACACGGAGTCGCTGAAGCGCCGCTTCCCGCGCCTCGCGAACGTCGAGACGCGCGATGCCGCGATCGACGGGGGCGCCCGTGCCGTGCCGGCGCGGCTGTACACGGATGCCTCGGCCGAGGCATCCGGTCGCGCGCTCGTGTGGGTGCACGGCGGCGCGTTCATCGGCGGTCACCTCGACATGCCGGAGTCGAACTGGGTCGCGCTCGAACTCGCGGCGCGCGGCATCCCGGTGCTCGCCGTCGACTACGTCAAGTGCCTCGGCGACGTGCACTTCCCCGCGCCCTCGGACGACGTGCTCGCCGCCTGGCGGCACGCGGTCGCGCACGCGGATGAGCTGTTCGCCGCCGACACCGTATACCTCGGGGGTGCGAGTGCCGGCGGCAACCTGACCGCCGGCGCGGTCGCGCGACTGAGGGACGCCGGCGATCGGGTGCCCGACGGGCTCGTGCTCGTCTACCCGGTCGTGCATCCGAACGGACCAGCGGCCTCCGCAGAACTCGATCCCGACTCCCCGCATGGTGGCCTCGCGCTGAACTTCGCGGGGTCCGTCGAGGCGCTCGGCGATCCGCACGCCTTCGCGGCACTCGGGTCGGTCGACGGCTTCCCGCCGACGTTCGTGCTCGTGTGCGAATTCGACGGCCTGCGTCCGTCGGGCGAGGCTTTCGCACGGCAGTTGGATGCTGCCGGGATCGACGTCGCTCTCCGCCTCGAGGCCGGCGCCGACCACGGCCACATCAACGAGCCCGCCGACCCGACCGCGCTGCCGACCATCGAAGCGATCGTGCGCTGGATCGGCGGGACGCAGTGAGCGCCGGCGATCGCTCGGCCTGGTCGTTCGGCGAAGACCTGCGTCTGCGCAAGGACGGCGAGCTCCGCCTTCTGCTGGGCGGCCAGGTGCACAACTCGTCGAGCTCGTCGACGGCATCCATCCGTCAGTCGTTCGCCCATGCGCGGGAGCTGCACGCGAACACCGTGCTCGCGCCGGTCAGCTGGGCGCTGACCGAGCCGCGCGAGGGCGAGTTCGATTTCACGCTCGTGGACGCGATGATCGACGAGGCCCGCAGCCGGGGACTGCATCTCGTGCTGCTGTGGTTCGGTGCGTTCAAGAACGCGACGTCGACGTACGCGCCGCGGTGGGTGCGGGCGGACCGGACGAGATTCCCGCGCGCCGTGGTGCACGCGAAGACCCGGGGGAGTGCCTTCCACTATTCCGGTGTGATGCCGACGCCCGTGCTCTCGGTCTTCAGCGAGGCGCTCCGCGATGCCGATGCCACCGCGTTCGAAGCCTTCATCACTCACCTCGCAGAGGTCGATCGGACCGATGTCGTCGCCCTGGTCCAGGTCGAGAACGAGTCGGGGATCCTGCGCGACAGCCGCGACCGGAGCGACCTTGCCGAGACGGCGTGGCGTCGGGATGTGCCGGCCGCGCTCATCGCCGCCGCTCGCGAGGGCGACGAAGGGTCGCTGCTCCACTCACTCTGGGTGCACGGCGGCCGGCGTGACGCGGGCACATGGAGCGAGGTGCTCGGTGACGGCTCGGGCGCCGACGAGATCTTCATGGCGTGGTCGATCGCGTCGTACGTGCAGCACCTCGCCGAGCGCGGTCAGTCCGTCAAGCGGATCCCGATGTACGCCAACGCGTGGCTGGGTCCTCAGCCCGGGCAGGACGAACCGGGCCAGTGGCCGAGCGGCGGACCCTCGAGTCGCGTCATCGACGTGTGGCGCACGGCGGCACCCTCCCTTTCGCTCGTCGGGCCCGACATCTACGTGGACGACGCCGATTCGGCGATGCGGACCTACGCGACAGGTTCACAGCCGTTCTTCGTGCCGGAGAGCAGACTGCGCGCGGCCGAGCTCGCACGCGCCATCGGCGCCTATCGGGCGGTCGGATGGTCGGGTTTCGGCGTCGACGGAGCCAACCCCGAGGGCCAGGTCGCCGGGATGCTCGCCTACCTCACCGCCTTCGAGCCGGAGATCGCCGAGGCCCAGCGAGCCGGACGCATCGGCGCCGTCGTGGTGGAGCCGGGCGCCCCTCCGGCCGAGACCACGGTCGGGGACCTCACGGTGAGCGCTCGGGGGCTGAGTGACATCGTCCGTGACTTCCTGCTCGACGTGGGTGTGCAGCTTCCCGACGAGGCGCTGCCGGTCCCCGACGAGACTCTCCCGCGTGAGCCCGTTCCGACGCCGGGCGAGCAGCGGCCGTTCGGGCTGATCTTCGCTGTGGCCGACGACGAGCTCGTCGTCATCGGCCAGGGCGTGAAGCTCGACTTCGCCGCACCTCAGGGATCAGTGGAGGTCGACTCCGTCGTCGAGCTTCTCCTGGACGAGGGCGGTGTCGCTCCCGGTCGCGTCCTCAACGGCGACGAGCGCCTCCAGGTCGTCCCGGTGGATCGCGTCGGCGCCGCGCGAGTCGCCCTGCTCCGAGTGTCTTGAGGAACCGATGAGTCAGACCGAGTTCCCGGGAGCGCAGATCCCGCCGCATCCTCGTGACGCCGCGGCCACGCGTGGTCGTCGGCGTGACGTGGCCGCGCGAGCAGGAGAAGATCGTGGAGAGTGAGCGGATGCCGCCGACCTTCGTCAACCCCGTCCTCGGCGGAGACCGGCCCGACCCCGCTGTCATCAAGGTCGGCGACGAGTACTGGATGACGTACTCGTCGTTCGAGTCGGCGCCGGGTCTCCTGCTCTATCGCTCACCGGACCTCGTGAACTGGACCTACGCGGGGTCGGCGCTCGCCGAGCCGCTCGGCAGCACGTTCGCGGTCGACATCGCAGAGGTCGACGGGCGCTTCTTCATCTACATCCCGTTCATCCCCGCGACGTGGTCGGCACTCGATGCACCGGCGATCTTCGTCATCCACGCCGACTCGATGGAAGGCCCATGGTCGGACCCGATCGACCTGGGCATCCGGTGGGCGATCGACCCGGGGCACGTGGTCGGCGAGGACGGCAAGCGCTACCTCTTCGTCAACGGCATCCGCCGCATCGGTCTCACCGACGACGGACTCGCCACCGTCGGCGAGCTGGAGAAGGTGTACGACGGCTGGCGTTACCCCGAGGAGTGGATCACAGAGGCGTACGCGCTCGAAGGACCCAAGCTCTTCCGCCGCGGCGAATGGTTCTATCTCGTGAGCGCCGTCGGCGGCACGGGCGGGCCGCCGACCGGGCATATGGTCATCGTGGCGCGGTCCCGCTCGGTCCACGGGCCGTGGGAGAACAGTCCGCACAACCCCGTCGCCCGCACCGAGCAGGCCGCTGAGAAGTGGTGGTCGCGGGGACACGCGACGATCCTCCCCACCGGCGAAGGCAGCTGGTGGATGGTGTCGCACGGCTACGAGAACGGGTATCGCACACTCGGTCGCCAGATCCTGCTCGAGCCCATCGCGTGGACCGAGGATGGCTGGCCTGCCGCCGCGCTGGACGACATCGGAGGCGAGCTGGATGCCCCGGCCGCGGCATCCGTCCCCTCCCCGTCTCGCGGGTTCGACGACGACTTCGCCGCGCTGCGACTGGGGGAGCGGTGGACGTTCCATGCCCCTTCGCCCGGCGAGGCCGCGCGTCTGACGCTCGACGACGGCCTCGTGCTCGCGGGCAAGGGAACGGGGCCGGGCGACACGTCGCCGCTCGCACTCGTCGTCGGCGACCACTCGTACGAGGTCGAGGTCGACGTCGAGATCGACGGGGCCGAGGGCGGGCTGCTGCTCTTCTTCAACGACCGGCTGTTCTGCGGGATGGGGATCGACGGCGAACGGATGAGGAGCTACTCGGGCGGCCACGTCACGCACTGGCGCGAGCCGGCGCCCGCCGTGCGTCGCCTGCAGCTGCGGATCCGCAACGACGAGCACATCGTCACGGGCTGGTACCGCGAGCCCGGCGCTGAGTGGGTGCGGCACGCGATCCGCTACGAGACGTCGGGGTACCACGCCAACACGATGGGCGACCTGCTGAGCCTGCGCCCGGCGCTCTACGCGGCCGGCGCAGGTATGGCGCGGTTCCGCGACTTCCGGTACCGGCCCCTGCGCTGAGTCAGACGACCCGAAGCTCGAGGGCCTGAGTCGAGGTGAGCGTCGCACCGACGTGCAGGCGGAAGAGGCCGGGCTCCGCGACGAACTCCGGCGTCGCGCCGGTCGTCGTCCAGAAGCCGAGCTGATCGGGGCCGATCTCGAACTCGAACACCGCGGTGCGGCCGGGCTCGATGGTCCTGCGCTCGAACGCGACGAGCCGACGGACGGGAGGAGCGATGCTCGCCACGACATCCTCGACGTAGACCTGCACGACCTCGTCGCCCGTGCGCGCCGACGTGTTGGCGACCTCGAGCGACAACGACAGCGTCGCGCCGGCGTCGAGGTCGGCGCCGCTGATCGAGGAAGCGGACAGCGTGGCCCGCGCGTGCGCGAACGTCGCGTAACCCGAGCCGTGGCCGAAGGGGAACTGCGGGCCGAGCTCGAGATCGAGGTACTTCGAGGTGTACTTGTCCTGCACGTTCGCGGGGCCGTGCAGGCCGATGTCGGCGGTCTCGGTGGTGAGAGAGCCTCCCGTCGTCGCGGGCCGCCCGGTGTTCTCGTGCGCGTAGCGGATCGGGATCTGACCGACCGATCGCGGCCACGACATCGGAAGGCGCCCGGCGGGCTCGGCGTCGCCGAGGATCACGTCGACGATCGCCCCGGCGGCCTCGGTGCCGCCGTGCCAGGCGACGACGACCGTGTTCGCGAGATCGATCCAGTCGGAGACGACGAGGGGGCGACCGGTCTCGAGGACGACGGCGAACGGGACGCCGACGGCGGCGATCGCTCGGATGAGGTCGGCCTGGCGCCCGGGAAGCCGCAGGTCGCTGCGGGAGGCCGCCTCGCCCGAGAGGGCGCTCGGCTCTCCCGCGAGGACGATCACGATGTCGCTCTCCGCCGCCGCCGCGACGGCGTCCGCGATGCCGGCGTCGTCGTCGCCCAGCAAGCCGACGCCGGGGACGACCCGCAGGTCCACGCCTGGCCGACGCGCGGCGAACTCGTCGGCGATGGTCCCTGCATCCGCGCCGAAGGACTGCGTCCAGGCGCCGAGGTGATCGGTCGAGTCGGCGTAAGGGCCCGTCAGCAGCACGCGGGCGGGTGCGCCGAGCGGCAGCGTCCCGTCGTTCTTGAGCAGCACCGACGACCGGGCGGCGGCTCGCCGCACGAGTGCCCGCCCCGTGGCGGTCGGGGCGGTGAGCTCGTCGGCCTCGCTCGCGTACGGAGAGGCGAAGAGACCGAGCGACTCCTTGAGTGCGAGCACGCGGGCGACGGCGTCGTCGAGGCGCGCGGGGTCGATCGCTGACAGCAGGGCGTCGGCGACTTCCGAAGGAGCTCCGCCCATCTCGATGTCGAGACCGGCGCGGAACGCCTGGGACGCGGCATCCGTCAGATCCTCGGCGATGCCGTGCGGAAGCAGGTTGCGCACGCCCTCGGCATCGCCCACGACGACGCCGGGGAACCCCCACTCGTCCTTGAGCACCCCGGTCATCAGCCGCCGGTTGGCGTGCATCGGCACCCCGGCGACGGTGTTGAACGACGCCATGACCGCGGCCGCGCCCTCGTCGACGACCGCGCGGAAGGGCTCGAGATAGATGTTGCGCAGCCGGTGTTCCGACACGTCGACCGCGTTGTAGTCGCGGCCGCCCTCGGGTTGACCGTAGGCGACGAAGTGCTTCGCGGTCGCGGCGATCGCGTGTGGGCCGGCGAGGTCGTCGCCCTGGTAGCCGCGCACCATCGCCCGGCCCAAGACCCCGGTGAGGTGGACGTCCTCGCCGAACCCCTCGACCACGCGGCCCCAGCGCGGATCGTGGGAGACGTCGACCATGGGGGAGAAGGTCCACGTGACGCCGCCCGAGCGTGCTTCGGCGGCCGCGAGCGCGGCGAGCTCCTCGACGAGCGAAGGGTCGAAGCTCGCGGCCTGCGCGAGCGGGACGGGCGCGATCGTGCGCTGCCCGTGGATGACGTCGAGCCCGACGAGCACGGGGATGCCGAGGCGGGTCTCGTCGACGGCGATCCGCTGCAGCGCGTTGGTCGCCGCCGCCGAGCGGGGCCAGAAGATCGAGCCGAGGCCCTCGCGAATGAGCTCTGCGACATCGTCGTGCCGGGGACGGAACACGATCTGCAGCTGGCCGAGCTTCTCGGCCGGGGTCATCTCGGCGAGCAGCCGCTGCACGCGGGCGGATCGGTTCACGTCAGGCTCCTTGGGGGGTGGATCGGGTTCGGCGTCGCGTCGTTCTCGGACGCCGGTCATGACGATGCCGCCCGGGGCGCGAGGCCCCGGGCGGCATCGTTCACCGCTGATCCCGTGGGATCACTGGTCCCAGGCGGCGTCCATGTCGGCCAGCACCTGGTCGACCGTCTTCTGACCGGTCAAGAGGCCCTGCACGCCGACGCCGAGGGCGTCGTAGACGGCGGGGTTCGGCCACGTCGCGTTCGGCAGGCCCGCGTAGTCGCCGTTCGCGAGCAGGTCGCCGATCGGCGCGTACTCCGGAAGGAGCGTTTCGGTGTCGATGCCCGTGATCGGCACCGAACCCGAGAGGTCGGCGTACGCCTTGGCGTTCTCCGGCTGGGCGACCCAGTCGAGGAAGGCCTGCGCGGACGCCTTCACGGCGTCGTCCGACGCGGCGTTGATCCCCCACGCGTAGTTGGCGCCCGTGACGGTGAAGGCCTTCTCGCCGTCGGCGGGCGGGAACGCCTGCACGTTGAGCTCGGCGCCGGTGGCGTCGCCGATCGAGGCGGCGGCGCTGCCGGGGACGGCGGCCGTCAGAGACGTCCCGCCTCCCATCCCCTGGGTGATCGAGTCGAACGTGCCGCCCGCGGCGCCATCCTGGAAGCAGCCCTTGTCGTTCATCTCGACGATGTCGTCGAGGACGTCCTTCCAGCCGCTGTCGGCGAACGTGACGTCACCGGCTGCGCGCTGCTCGTTCCAGTCCGGCGTCTGGGCGTACACGCGGGTCGCCGAGATCAGCATCGAGATGAGCCCGGTGTTGAACGAGACGCCGCCGGCGAGAACGGTGAACGACTTGCCCGCCTCCCGCGCGTCAGCGCACGCGGCCAGGAGGTCTTCGTACGTCGAGGGATACTCGGTGACGCCTGCCTCGTCGGCCGCGGTCACGTTGAACACCATCCCGACGGGGGTGAGCGCGGTCGGCTGGGCGTACGTCTTCCCGTCGATCTGGAACTCCGCCTCGCTGCCGGCGGGCAGCAGGCCCGCGGCGGTGTCGTCGAGCGGCTCGAGGAAGCCCGCGTCGGCGAGAGTGATAACCGAGATCGGCTGCCCGGTGCCGGGCGCGAGGACCATCATGTCGGCCGCGTTGCCTGCCTGAAGCTGGGTCGTGACCTGGGTGTTGTAGGCATCCGACGGGTAGGGGATGACTTCGATCGGGACGCCGGTCTCTTCGGTGTACTTCTGCGCGGTCTGGGCGTAGAAGTCGTCGGCGTCGTTCGCCTGGGCGACCATGAGGCTGAATCCGACGGTGTCCGGATCGGCTGAGCTGTCGCCACCGTCGGTGGAGCCGGAACAGCCGGCGAGGACGAGTGCACCCGCCGCAGGGATCGCGAGGAGCGACCACCGGAGGTGCCGAATGCGTGAGTGCTGTGGCATTTCTACCCTTTCATGACGTCGTTGTCACCAGCATCGGGACGCTGGCTCGGCCTCGGGGCCGCACCTCAAGCCTCGCACGATATGTAGATTTCTGACATTAGTAATGCTGATGCGCGGCAATTGGCTCGCTGATCCCCTTCCGGGAGCTGTTCGATCGCACTCGTCGTCGATCACGCACCTCAGGACGAGGACGGATGCTGCGGCCGCTCGGCGACGAATCGCACCGGTCCCGCCAGCCCGGCCGGCGAGCGGCGTGCGGTGGGCTCGAAGACCCGCGTCATCGGCGTGGACATCTCACCGCTCGGCGCGGCCGACTCGGCGATGAGCCGGTTGCGCCACGGGTTGGTGACGTGCACCTCGATCTCGTTCGTTCCCGTGCGGACGGCGCCGCTCACGTCGATGCGGAACGGCGGCGTCCAGGCGACGCCGCAGTCCACTCCGTTGACCCTGACGCGAGCCAGGTCGAAGGTGTCGCCGAGGTCCAGGAGCACGCGCGTGGCGTCTGCGGGCAGGTGGAGCTTCGCGGTGACCTTGTACGTGGCGGTGCCTGAGAATCCCGCGGCGACGGAGTCGGCATCCGTCCACAATCGCGGTTCTGGTCCGAGCGTGAGCGGTGCCGCATCGGGGAGCTCGAGCGTCCAGTCGCCCCGCACCGGCACGTCGACGAGATCGACCCTCCGGGTGCCGGCGCCGGGATCCTCCACGAGGAACAGCGACCCGAATGCGGGGAGCCGCACCGCGTATCGCCGCTCGCCTTCGCCCGATGGATCGAGCGGCGCCAGGTGCAGCGCCTGCACGGTCACCGGGTCCCACGCCGCGAGGCCGACCCGGCTCGTCGCGACGAACGTCCGCTCGCGATCGTCCGGATTCGCCACGAACATGATGCGGCGGCCGCCGACGATGCGCGCGATGCGTCGCACCTCCGTGTCATCCAGTCCGATCGCGGGCTTCACGCCGAGCTCCGTCAGTGCGGCGCCGAGGTCGCGGGTCGGCAGCACGCGCCCCCGGGTACGGGGCAGCGTCCACACCCCATCGCACAGTCGTGCGAACTCGGCGTCGTCATCGGCGAGCGACGGCGATCGGTCCGGGCGGACGCCCACGACCGTCGCCCCCGCGTCCAGCAGCCGCTCGACGTGGCGCAGGGTTGCGATCGTCATGTGATCGCTCGATCCGCCGAGATACAGGAGTCGATACCGCGCCCCGGCCGAGGCGAGCCAGTCGTCCTCCATGCTGAGCAGCGCGAGGCCGTCCTTGCCCACGTAGTCGAAGTCGACCTCCACGGGAACCGCGTCGTCGAACCGCCCGCCGAACAGCGCGGTGACCGGCGCCTCCTCGCCGACGAAGTACGCGACGTCCACGGCGGGTTCACCCGACGAGAGAACCGCCGAGCAGCGTCCCAGGTAGTCGATCCATGGACCGGCGTCGCCGGCCCATGTCTCGTTGACGGTGAAGGCCTGCCCGAGGAACGGCGCGAGCGAGATGCCAGGCGGGGGCGCGGCGAGCGGCTGGTGCGGCGAGGTGTGGATGCAGAACCGCGTCACGCCCAGCGCGAGCTGAAGATCGGCGACGTGCTTGAGGCTCCGAGGCGTCGACGACCAGGGACGATCGAAGCTCGTGAACGCCTCCGCGCCGGTCCACGCCTTGCCATGGACATGGGCGACGGATGCCGCGCCCTTGAGGTCGGCGACATAGGTGGGGCGCGGCCCGTGCTCGGGCAGGAAGGTCCACATCGCGCCCATCGGCACATCGGCGTGCGCGCGCATCGCGAGGTCGTCCCCGAGCTGCGGGCGCTGATCTTCGAGCGCTTCGGCGTAGTACACCATGCCGCGCGCGTGGGCCGCGGCCGCCAGTGTGCCGTAGTACTCGCTCGCGAGCAGTTCGGAGATCGTGCGGCGGTAGTCGTAGAGGAACCGATCGGAGTCAGACGCGGTGCGCACGATGAAGCCGGCGAGAGCCGGAAGCCAGGGGAGCGGGTCGTAGCCCCTCGCGTCGGCGAAGCGGCCCAACAATGCGTCCGTCCAGTTCTGCGGACCCGCCTCGATGCTGTCGCTGAGGAGTGCGGCGAAGCCGTCATCCGCGCCGAAGCGCGCGAGGTGCTCGTCCAGATACGCCGAGACCCGCGGCCCGTCGAGCTTGTCGACCTCGAGTCCGGTGGTCTCCGGCGACGCGGGGCCGTTGGTCTGACCCGTGAGCGACGCCCCGAGCCGCAGGATGGTCCAGAGCCCGGGCGGAGCATCCCACCGCAGGACGCCGTCGGCGACCGACGACGTGACGTCGACGATCGCGTCCGGATCGACGGAGCCTGCGCGGATGCGCGCATCGGTGCCGACCGCGTAGTAGTCGGGCACGACGCCGAACCCCGCCTTGACCTCCGCGTGATGCACGCGGCCGGCTGCGCGCAACGCGAACTCGGACACGACGAACTCCGACATGCGGCGCAGAACGGGGGGAACCTGCACGCCCTCGTCCAGCGCCGGCAGCACCTCCGCCGCGCTCGCGCCGGTCAGCACCAGCCGGAAGCGCCGCGCGGTCGTGGCCGCGAAGCTCACCGTGCGTGCCGGGACGGTCGTCACCGGCAGCACGGCGACCTCCCGGTACGTCACGCCGTCGTCGCTCGCCTCGAGCACGGCGCTCGGGGGCGGGGCGGCGCCGAATCCGCGCGGCCCCGGCAGCCCGACGACTGCCGAGCGCACCGTCACCGGCTCGTCGAAGATCTGCTCGACCCACGCCGACGACGTCGCTTCGGGATCACGGGGAAGAAGCACCGATCCGTCGAACGAGCCGTCGACGAGGCATCCCCAGTCCTCCACGCGCCTGGGGGCAGCTCCCGGAAGGACTGCGGATGCCACCACCTCCGCGGGTCGGTGCGCCACGTGAACCGGGTCCGCCGGCACGGCCAGGACGACGGAATCGGTCGCCCATCGCGGCGCATCGGCGGCGAGGCCCCAGCGCCGGCAATCCTGAAAAAGGCCCGGGACGTCCGGCAGAGCCGCGAGTTCGACGATGCGACGACCGCCGCCCTCGAGGGGCGTCTCGGACCACACGAGCTTCTTCATCGCATCCGCGGGCGCGACCCACGGGCCGCCCGAGGCGCTCCATCCCGACGAGGTCGCGACGGCGAGCTCCATCCCCAGCTCATCCGCGGTCTCGACAGCCGACGCGATCGCGCGGCGCCAGGTCGTCGATCCGGGCCGGACCGCCGCCGGCACGATGAGAGGACCGCCCATGGCTCCGTCGAACAGCTGCACCCCTCTCACGCCGATCGCGTGCAGCCAGCGCAGGTCGCGGCGCACGCCGGCGGGGTCGACGTTGCCGTCCATCCAGTGCCACCAGGCGCGAGGCCGGGCCCCGTCGGGCGGCTCGAGGAAGTCCTGCCAGAGCGGATCGGTCATGGATCCATCCTCTTCTCGACGCCTGAAGGGTGGCGTCCGCACCACTTATAGCCGATATCGCTGATACTAATGTGTGCTTTCGACACAAGTGTGGGAGGGTCTTCTCAGGCGCCGACGAGGGCGCGTGACGACGAGGTCAGAGAGCAGATGACAGTGACGATCGAGAAGGATGCCACTCGCACACTCACCGTGCCTCCCGGAGCGCGGCGCACTCCGCGTCCTCGCGGCCGCAAGCCGCTGATCAGCTTCGGCCATTGGTGGTGGGCGGTGCCGGCCATCATCATGGTCGTCTTCGTGCACTACGCGGCGACACTGACAGGCGGCTTCTTCGCCTTCACGAACTGGACGGGCCTCGGCGACTGGGAGTTCGTCGGGCTCGACAACTTCGTGCGCATCTTCAACGACCCGCTCCTGGTGGGCGCCGTCTGGAACACGCTGTTCCTCGCGTTCGGCTCGGTGATCCTCACGAACATCCTGGGCCTCGGGTTCGCGCTCGCGATAAATCGCACCCTCAAGACCCGCTACATCCTCCGCACGCTCCTCTTCATGCCTGTCGTGCTGAGCCCGCTCGCCGTCGCGTATGTCTGGAAGTTCATCTTCCAGTTCAACGGGCCGCTCAACGGGTTCCTCGCGGCGATCGGACTGCCTGAACTGCAGAAGGTCTGGCTCGCAGACCCCACGTGGTCGATCTGGGCGATCCTGCTCACGGTCGTCTGGCAGCAGACGGGCTTCGTCATGGTCATCTACCTCGCCGGTCTCGCGTCGGTGCCGGTCGAGCTCGAAGAGGCGGCTGCATTGGACGGCGCCGGGATCTTCAAGCGCTTCTGGCGCGTGACGGTTCCCGGCATCCGCCCCTCGATCGCGATCGCGTCGACACTCGGCATCATCCAGGGCCTGCGGATCTTCGACCAGATCCTCGCGCTCACCGGCGGAGGGCCGGCGGGGGCGACCGAGACTCTCGCCACGCAGGTCTACAAACAGGCGTTCTCGCTCGGCCAGTTCGGATTCGGCTCGGCGCTCGCCCTCGTGCTGACCGTCATCATCCTCGTCTTCGCCATCCTCCAGCAGTACGCGACCCGCGACCGCGACGCCGCGCGAAAGGCCTGATCCATGTTCCGGTACACCAAGCTCACGGCACTCCGCGAAGTCCTCATCTGGATCGTCGCGCTGATCGGCCTGCTGCCCTTCTACTTCCTGATCAACACGGCCCTGAAGTCCGACAAGGAGGCCTTCACGACCAGTGCGGTCGCTCCGACCACATCGCTCGACTTCGGTGCCTTCATCGAGGTGCTGACCACGGGTGGGCGCGACAGCATCCCGATGGCGATTCTGAACAGCGCCATCATCACCGCAGGCGCCATCGCCGGTCTCGTGCTCTTCGGCTCGGTCGCCGCGTACGTGATCACCCGTCGCACCCGGGCGTGGACGAACGTCACCTTCTACCTCGTGCTCATCGCGATCATCCTGCCCGCGCAGCTCGGCACCGTCCCGCTGTACATCGGCGCGCGCACCGTCGGGCTCACCGGCAACGCCCTCGGAATGATCCTGCTGTGGATCGGCATCCTGCTTCCGCTCTCCGTCTTCCTCTATGCCAGCTTCTTCCGGGGGCTCACGACCGAGTACGAGGAGGCCGCCGTGATCGACGGGGCCTCGCCGACGCAGGCGTTCTTCCGCGTGGTGCTGCCGCTGATGGCTCCGGCGACCGGCACGGTCGCGATCCTCGCGGGCCTGATCGTCTGGAACGACTTCTTCAACTCGCTGATCTTCCTCGGCGGCTCCACCACCCAGACGCTGCCGGTCGCGATGTACACGTACGTCGGCGGGCTCGTCTCGGCCTGGAACAAGATCTTCGCGGTGGTGATCATCTCGATGATCCCCATCCTGATCTTCTACATGGCCGCCCAGAAGAAGTTCATCCAGGGCTTCGCCGGCGGCCTGAAGGGCTAGCCGCCGGGATCCGACTCGATTCGAGAGCGGCCGGATCGTCGAGCGCAGGTGCCCGCGTCAGCGGGTTCCGGTGCATGCCGCCCACGACCACCTTGTTCCGACCTCCGACGGAGACCACATGTATCAGCTCGCACCCAACATCGAACTCCTCTTCACCGAGGCGGGCGATTACCACGACCGCGTGCGCGCGGCGGCGGCCGCCGGCTTCGACGCCGTCGAGATGTGGGGGCCGACAGGCGTCGACGCGCCGTCGACGCCCAAGGACCTTCCCGCTCTCAAGGCCGCGCTCGAAGAGACCGGCACGCAGCTGACCGCGCAGCTTTCGGAGCCGCGCACGCAGTTCATGATCCCGCCGTGGGATCACTCGGAGTTCTTCCGCAAGCTCGACGAGGGCGTCGAGATCGCGCACTTCCTCGGGACACCCCGCCTGGTGGTCGGCAGCGGAACCGGCTTCGGCGGCTGGAAGCGCCAGGTGCAGCTCGACAAGCTCATCGAGATCTACCAGAAGGCCATCGCGCAGATCGACGGCTCGGGCATCACGCTCGTGCTCGAGCCCGTCAACGTGCGGGTCGATCACCCCGGATCGCTCCTGGACCGCACGAGCGAGGGCGTCTATGTCGCGCGCGGCGTCGACTCGCCGTTCTTCGGCGTGCTGTACGACATCTACCACTCGGCCGTCGAGGGCGAGGACATGGAAGCGGAGCTCGCCAACGGCGGCGACCTGATCAGGTACGTGCAGCTCGCGGACGCGCCCGGGAGGGGTGAGCCCGGTACTGGCGACCTCGACTGGCCCGAGCGCCTTCGCATCCTTCGTGCGAGCGGCTACGACGGCCCGATCGGGCTCGAGTACTACCCGCAGACGGCGTCGGCGGAGTCGGTGAAGCACATCGCCGCCTTGGCGGCCTCGGCATGAGCACCCGCGTATACCCCGCGCAGGTCGACGTCGCGATCGTCGGCAGCGGCCCGGCCGGCGCGGCCTATGCCCGAATCCTGAGCGAGCGGGCGTCATCGGCGACCATCGCGATGTTCGAGGTCGGCCCCACCGTGTCGGACCCGCCGGGGGCGCACGTGAAGAACATCGCGGACGCCGACGAGCGTGCCCACGCTCAGCGCCGGTCGGAGGGGCCGCACGCTCGCGAGGACGACGACCGTGTCGGCGGCATCGTGAAGTCCGCCCAGCGGCGCGCGCGCCCGGGCACCTACCTGCTCGAGTCCGGCTATCAGGCGGACGGCGAGGACGGTCTGCCGGTCGCTGCGTTCTCGAGCAACGTCGGAGGCATGGCCGCGCACTGGACGGGGGCCTGCCCCCGGCCGAATGACAGCGAGCGCATCGGCTTCCTCGACGAGACGGGCGAGCTCGACGAGCTGCTCTCGGAGGGGGAGCGACTGCTCGGGGTCACCACCGACGCGTTCGATGCGTCACCTTATGCGGGGATCGTGCGCGAGCGGCTCGCCGCGGTGGAGGACGCTCATCGGGATGCGGATGAGCGCGTGCAGCGGATGCCGCTCGCGGTGCATCGCCGCGACGACGGGCCGCTGGTGTGGTCGGGTTCGGATGTCGTTCTCGGAGACATCACCCGCGGAAACCCGAACTTCACGCTGTTCGACGAGTCCCTCGTGACCCGCGTGCTGGTCGAGGACGGCCGGGCCGCCGGCGTGGTCGTCACGGACGTCCGGACGGGAGAACGGCGCGATGTGCGCGCCCGCTTCGTCGTGGTCGCCGCCGACGCGCTGCGGACGCCGCAGCTGCTCTGGGCCTCCGGCATCCGTCCCGATGCCCTCGGCCGGTATCTCAACGACCAGGCGCAGATCGTGTTCGCCGTGCGCATGCGCGACTTCACCCCCGTGGTCGATGCGGACGGTGTCCCGCAGACCGGCCTGAGCGAATACACCGGGGTGACGTGGGTGCCGTTCACCGACGAGATGCCCTTCCACGGCCAGGTCATGCAGCTCGACGCGTCTCCGGTGAAGCTCGCCGACGACGACCCTGCGGCGCCGGGCTCGATCGTGGGGCTGGGGCTGTTCTGCGCGAAGGACCTCCAGGCCTCGGACCGCGTGGCGTTCTCGGACAGCGATGTCGACGGTTACGGGATGCCCGCGATGCAGCTGCACTACACGCTGAGCGACCGCGACCACGCGACGATCGACCGGGCCAAGGCCGAGATCGTGCGCCTGGGGAAGGCGATCGGCGACCCCCTCGACGACCGCCCGTTCGTGATGCCGCTCGGAGCGTCGCTGCACTATCAGGGCACCGTTCGCATGGGTCTGGCCGACGACGGCGCGAGCGTGTGCTCGCCCGACAGCGAAGTCTGGGGAGCGCCCGGGCTCTTCGTCGCGGGCAACGGCGTCATCCCGACGGCCACGGCCTGCAACCCGACGCTCACGGGCGTCGCGCTGGCGGTCCGCGGTGCACGGCATATCGCCGATGAGATCACCGCAGATCTTGCTTCTGTCTGATTCAGACATTACAGTGTAGAAACTAAGACAAAGTAGTCAGGAGAGAACTGTGATCCCCGATCGCATCATCGAGCAGGGCACGCTGCGGACCGACGGACCGCGTGCCGCGGTCGAGGTCCGGCTGCCCTGGTACCGGGCCCTGCCGGGGTCCTGCATCGCCGGCGCAGAGCTGACGATCGACGGCAAGACCGCCCCCGCGGAGTCGCTGCGCTGGGAGATGAACGGCGCTGAGTTCACGTTCGACGAGCTGCGCACGAACATCGACGAGTGGTGGTTCCCGACGGATTCGGCCGTGCTCTCGGGAGACCTCGACATCGAGGCGGACGCCGAGCACGAGGTGACGGTCGGGCTCACCCTCTACATCCCGTACATCATCATCTCCGACACCGAGACCTTGCACATCGACGAGAAGAACACCAAGACCATGAAGGCGGTGGCGGCATGACCGCGCTCGGCACTCCGATCCAGGGCGTGACCCTGTACAGCTTCACCCGGGCGTTCCATGGCCGGGAGTACGACCTCGAGGGACTCATCCGCAAGACGGCGGCGGACGGGTTCGGACCGGGCCTCGAGATCATCGGCTTCTCCAGCTTCCGCGGCTTCCCCGCGATCGACGATGCGTACGCGGGCTGGTTCCGCGATCTGATCCACGAAGTCGGGCTCGTGACGACCTCGCTCGCCGTCAACGCCGACATCGGCATCCACCGTGATCGCCTGCTGAACCAGGACGAGCTGATCGAGTACATGACCCTGCAGATCAAGGCGGCCGCGAAGCTCGGCTTCCCGATCGCGCGTGTGCAGATCTCGATCGAACCGGACTCGATGGAGGCTCTGGCCCCCATCGCGGAGGCGCACGGGGTCACCCTCGCCCTCGAGGTGCACGCCGACCAGTACGCCTCGCACCCGCGGATCCTCGCGCTGCGCGACCGCTACGAGAAGGTCGGCTCGCCGTTCCTCGGATTCACGATGGACTGGGGCGCCACCGTCAGCGGCTTCGCCCCGTCGCTGATCGAGGCCTACCGTCGCCGCGGTGCGTCCGAAGAGCTGCTCGGACAGGTCGTCGACCTCTGGAACACCTATTACGAGCAGGGCCCGCCGGCCGATCAGGCCGACCACGGCCAGCGCTTCGGCTCATTCATCGGACTCGCTGCGCGCCACGGTCGCCCCGACCTCGGGATCGACTTCGGCATCAACGGCACGGGCCTGTTCGGTCCGGCTCGCGTGGATGACTGGCGCACGATCGCGCCGTGGATCAAGCACGTGCACGGCAAGTTCTTCGGCATCGACGAGAACGGCGAAGAGCCATCGGTCCCGGTGCGCGACCTCGTGAAGCTGCTCGTGGAGAACGGGTACAACGGGGCCATCTCCAGCGAGTACGAAGGCTGGCACTGGAACTACTGGCAGTCCCCGTTCGACATCATCTCGGACGAGCAGGCTGTGCAGCGCTCGGCCGCCGAGGCGGCCGGTTCACGGATGATCACGGACCTCGCCGAGGCCCGCACGCAGCTCGGAGCCTGGCTGCCCAACACCGAAGGAGCACACGCATGAGCGACGGAATCGCCGGCACCGGCATCAAGCTGGGCACCACGCTGTATTCGATGACGAGCGAGTTCGCGGCGGGCCTCTATACGCCCGAGACACTGATCGCCGCGGTCGCCGAAGAGGGCATCGGCCCCGGCATCGAGTTCAACATCGCGCAGCTGCTGCGCACCTACCCCGACGTCGACGACGCGTTCGTCAAGCTCTGGTTCGACTCGATCGAGCGGTTCGGCCTCGAACCGAGCGCGGTCGGCACCAACCTCGACATGGGTCGTCGCAAGGACCGCGACATGACACCCGACGAGGAGCACGAGTTCCTGGCGCGCCAGCTGAAGACCGCGCACACCCTCGGCTTCAAGAGGGTCGTCATCCGCTCTCACGGCAAGGAGCTGCTGCGCAGTCTCCTGCCGCTCGCCGAGAAGTACGACCAGAAGCTCGGGTACGAGATCCACGCGCCCTCCGGGCCGAATGACCCCCACGTGCTGCAGATGCGCGAGATGTACGACGAGCTGCAGTCGGATCGCCTGGGCTTCACCGCGGACTTCTCGTCGACGATGCACTCGCTCTCGCCGACCCTGCTGCGCACGCTCAGCCAGATGGGCATGGACGAGAAGCACTTCTCGGTCATGGACGAGATCTGGCACGAGCCCACGCCGATGCACGTGCGCAACCAGAAGTTCGAGGACTACCTCACTGCCGAAGGAGTCGACTTCCTGAGGTTCGGTCCCTTCACCCGCCTCGCCTTCAACATGCACGGGCTCGTGCCGCCGGAGGAGTGGCTCGACATCATGCCGCAGATCTTCCACGTGCACGCGAAGTTCTACGACATCGGCGCCGACGGCGAAGAGCCCGCGATGGACATCCCGCGCATCGTGAAGCAGTTCGTGGAGGGCGGTTACCAGGGCTACCTCTCGAGCGAGTGGGAGGGTCACGCCTTCTCCGACCTCGGCGAGTCCGACCCGATCGATCTGGTCAAGAAGCAGCACACGCTGATGCGGCGTGCCATCGAAGAGACCGTCGCGCAGCGCCAGCCGGCCTGAGCGCGCACGCACGAGAACGAGCCGATCACAAGGAGTGACATGACCGACACCGTCGTCGACGCATCCATCGCCGGACTGGCCGCCGAGGTGGCCCGGCTCCGTGAGCAGGTCGAGGGCGCCCAGCGCCTCGCCCAGCGCGCGGAGGACCGGGGCCAGGTCGAGAACCTGTTCAACCGCTACATGTACCTGCACAACGCGTTCCAGGACGAGCAGATCATCCCGCTCTGGGTGAAGGAGGGTACCGAGGGCATCCGCGCGCGGTACACCAACGCCGGGCAGTACACCACGTGGGAGAGCGTCACGCGCTACCACCGCGACCGGCCGTCCCCGGTCGGAAAGCTCATCCTCCACGCCACCACGACTCCCGTCATCGAGGTCGCCGGCGACGGGCAGACCGCCAAGGGCGTGTGGCTGATGGCCGGTACGGAGTCGGGCCTGACCGACCCGACGGTCGCGGAGGCGTTCCCCGACATGTACTCACCGGAGGAGGTGCTCGGCAAGAAGGTCTGGGCGCACTGGGTGTGGTGCAAGTACGCGATCGACTTCCTGAAGCAGGACGGCGAGTGGAAGTTCTGGAAGTTCCGCTGCTACGAGCTCGCCCGTGCCCCGTTCGAGGAGAACTGGGTGAGCTTCGGCCAGAAGAACCAGGGCGCCTTCGACCTCGATCTGATGTACTTCGGCGACGACGGCAAGCCCGTCTTCATGCCGCCGGCAGACCAGCCGGTGCCGGAGACGAATCACCCCTACAGCCCCGAGACCGTGCAGAAGCTCGAGCCCGTTCCGCCGGTGCCGCACGACCACTTCACCGACACCTTCGCCTAGGAGACATCATGGCCACTCATAACTCCCTCTTCTCCGAGAAGGACGTCCGGCGCACCGACGACGGGCTGGCCGTCTCGGTGCAGCTGCCCTGGTACCGCAGCCTCTGGCTCTCGGCGGTCGACGGAGTGGCGGCATCCGTCGACGGCGCTCCGGTGCCGACGGAGAACATCCGCTTCGCTCTCGGCGGCCGCGAATATCGTGTCGAGGAGCTGCCCGAGCAGTCCGACACCCTCTGGTTCGTCGCGGACCGTCCGGACGTGCTCATCCACCTCGACGACGTGCCGGAGGCCGGTGAGAAGATCACGGTGGAGGTCGTGCTCACCATGCGCCTGCTGTACATGCAGATCATGCCGGGTGTCGACGGCGGCCCCGGCCGCTATGTGACCAACCGCGTACCGGTGGAGCGGGAACTGGTGCTGGCATGACGCTCCGGGTGGCCATGATCGGCTACGGGTTCATGGGCGCCGCGCACTCGGTCGGGTGGCGGCAGGCGCCGCACGTGTTCTCCCTGCCGGACGACATCGAGATGGCCGTCCTCGTCGGCCGCAATGCCGAGGCGGTGGCGGATGCTGCCGCCCAGTGGGGCTGGGCCGAATCGGCGACGGATTGGCGCGAGGTGATCGCCCGTGACGACATCGACATCGTCGACATCGTGACGCCCGGCGACTCGCACGCAGAGATCGCGATCGCGGCATTGGAGGCGGGCAGGCACGTGCTCTGCGAGAAGCCGCTGGCGAACACCGTCGAAGAGGCCGAGGCCATGGCGGATGCGGCCGCCCGCGCCGCCGCTCGCGGCGTTCGGTCGATGGTCGGGTTCACCTACCGTCGCGTCCCGGCTGTGACGTTCCTGCGGGATCTGATCGCACAGGGCGCGGTCGGCAGGATCGCTCACGTGCGCGCGGCATACCGTCAGGACTGGCTCGTCGACCCTGAGATGCCGCTGGCCTGGCGCTTGCAGAAGGAGCACGCGGGTTCGGGCGCGCTCGGCGACATCGGCGCCCACATCATCGACATGACGCAGTTCGTGACGGGCCTTGACGTGACCGCGGTGTCGGGCGTGCTCGACACGATCGTGAAGCAGCGTCCGCTGCAGGGGTCCGGGTCGGGCCTGTCCGGGACCGCGGCAGACGGCGTGGGCGAGGTGACCGTGGACGACGTCGCCATCTTCACCGGGCGGCTGTCCACCGGCGCCCTGGTCTCGTTCGAGGCCACGCGATTCGCCACCGGACGCAAGAACGACCTCTCGATCGAGGTGTCGGGCGACAAGGGCGCCCTTCGCTTCGATCTCGAGGACCTGAACACGCTGTGGTTCTACGACCGCACCGCACCCGAGACCACCCAGGGCTTCACCCGGATCCTCGTCACCGAGGCGCAGCATCCGTACGTCGCCGCATGGTGGCCGGCCGGTCACATGCTCGGCTACGAGCACGGGTTCAGCCACCAGGTCGTGGACCTCGTGACCGCGATCAGCGAGGGCGCCGACCCGCACCCGTCGTTCGCCGAGGGGCTGTCGGTGCAGCGCGTGCTGGCCGCCGTCGAGGAGAGCTCGCAGAGCGACTCCGGCTGGGTGCGCGTCGGTGCGCCGGTCGTGGCCGAGACGAGCGCGGGATGACCCGCTGCCACCGGCGCATCGCCGGATAGGTTCATGACAACAAGCGAAGGAGCTTCGATGCCTCGTCCGATCACCCTCTTCACCGGCCAGTGGGCCGATCTGCCGTTCGAGGAGGTCGCGCGGCTCGCGGGCGAATGGGGCTTCGACGGCCTCGAGATCGCCTGCTGGGGCGACCACATCGACGTGTCCCGGTGGGACGACGCGGAATACGTGCAGTCCCGCAAGGACATCCTCGAGCGCAACGGCCTGAAGGTGTGGGCGATCTCGAACCACCTCACCGGTCAGGCCGTGTGCGACGACCCCATCGACGCGCGGCACAAGGACATCCTCCCGCCTCGCGTATGGGGCGATGGTGAGCCCGAGGGGGTGCGTCAGCGAGCAGCCGAGGACATGAAGAACACGGCCCGGTTCGCCGCGAAGCTGGGCGTGAAGACGGTGAACGGCTTCACGGGTTCGTCGATCTGGAAGGCGGTCGCGATGTTCCCGCCGGCGTCCGACGAGTGGATCGCCGCCGGGTACCAGGACTTCGCCGACCGGTGGAACCCCATCCTCGACGTCTTCGAAGAGGTCGGTGTGCGCTTCGGCCTCGAGGTGCACCCGAGCGAGATCGCCTACGACTACTGGACCGCCAAGGCGACGCTCGAGGCCATCGGCACCGCCGGAGCTTCGGCCTCAACTTCGACCCGTCGCACTTCATGTGGCAGCAGCTCGACCCGGTCGCCTTCGTCCTCGATTTCGCAGACCACATCTTCCATGTGCACGTGAAGGAGTCGATCACCAACCTCGACGGCCGCAACGGCGTACTCGGCTCGCACCTGCCGTGGGCGAACCCTCGTCGCGGCTGGACGTTCGTATCGACCGGACACGGCGCCGTGCCGTGGGAGCCGCTGTTCCGCGCACTCAACGCGATCGGGTACGACGGGCCCACCTCCATCGAGTGGGAGGACGCCGGCATGGACCGGCTGGACGGAGCCCCTGAGGCGATCGAGTTCGTGCGCAAGCTCAACGCGATCACGCCTCCCGCTGCGGCGTTCGACGCCGCGTTCTCGACCAAGGCCGACTAGGCCCCGACCCGCAGGGTTCCGGATGCACCGGGACCCTCTTCGGCGTGCCTTCGCACGCCCCACACGAAGGAGTGTTCGCATGACCGACGTCCTTGACGTGCTCATCCTGTCGGGTCACATGACCCGCGAGCACGACAACGAGTTCCGCAGCTTCCGTCAGCACAACCAGTGGCTGACGACGCTGCTCGAAGACACCGGACGCTTCCGCGTCCGAGTGGTTGAGGCCCCCCGCGGTCTGGGCGCCGAGATCATCGACAAGTACGACGTGGTCATCGTCGTCTTCGAGGGCCGCGACGGCTACCACGAGAAGGCCGTCGGCTTCGGGGCGGAGACGGATGCTGCGCTCCTGAAGTTCGTCCACGACGACGGCAAGGGCATCGTCTGGTTCCACGGCTCCGCCGCTCAGGAGGATGACTGGGGCTACCCCGACGAGTACAACGTCATGCGCGGCTCTCGGCTCACCGTTGCCGGGGGACTGCGGCCCCGGCCGTGGGGCGAAGCGCAGTTGCGCACGGTCCATCCGCGCCACGCGATCACCGAGGGCATCAACGAGACGTGGACGGTGACCGGGGACGACATCCTCGTCGGCGTCGAGATCCTGGATGGCGCGCAGGTGCTGCTCACGACCTTCGACGACCTCGAGGCCTATGAGAAGGCCCCGGTGTGGCCGATGTCGCACTACCCGGTGGCCATCCCCGCGGAGGGGATCGCGGCGCTGCCCGGCATGAACACCGACCAGCCGATCGCGTGGATCAACGAGTACGGCCAGGGCCGTTCCTTCACGATCACCATCGGGCACGACATCGACACGTTCCGGCGCATCGAGTTCATCCGGATGTTCCCGCGGGGCGTCGAGTGGGCCGCGATCGGCGAGATCACGCTCAACGGCCCGGATCGTCGCGGCGATCGGCGCTTCCTGCCGTGGCCGTACTACAACAAGGAGGGGTGAGCATGACAGCTTCACAGCTGCGCGTCGGGATCTTCGGGACAGGCGGCATCGCCGAGCGGGCCATGGTGGAGCCCGCGACTCTCGTCGAGAGCGTCCAGGTCATCGCGGTCGGATCGCGCGACCCCGAGCGCGCCCGCGCCTTCGCGGACCGGTTCGGCATCGAGGCCGCCGGGGACTACGCGAGCGTCATGACGAACCCCGACGTCGACCTGGTGTACGTGGCGCTGCCGCCGACCGTCCACGCGCGGTGGGCGGTCGCGGCGCTGGATGCCGGCAAGCACGTGCTCTGCGAGAAGCCGCTCGCGGCCAACGGCACGGACGCGCGCGCGATCGCCGACGCCGCCCGCGCCAACCGCCGGTCGGCGTTCGTCGGGTTCCACTATCGGCTCCACTCGTTCACTCAGCGTCTGCTGGAGGTCATCCGGTCGGGCGTGCTCGGTGACATCGAGGACGTCGAGATCGACTTCAGCATCCCTCACTTCGTCGTAGGGCCCGGCAATATCCGGCTGAACGGAGATCTCGGCGGTGGAGCGGTGATGGACGTCGGCTGCTATGCCATCGACCTGCTGCGCGCCGCGTTCGGTGAGGCTGCCGTCCTTTCGTCGTCGGCCGAGCTGTACGACGACGACCCGCGCGTCGACCTGCAGACCGACTTCGTGCTGTCGTTCGACGACGGCATCACCGCGCGGGTGCGCGCGTCGTTCCTGGGCGACGACGAGGGGCAGATGTCGCTGCACATCGTCGGATCCTCGGCGACGCTGCACGCCACCAGCGTGATCGTCCCGCAATGGGGCGCCACGCTGCGCGTCACCGCGGGGGAGGACGTGCTCATCGATGAGAAGGCCGTCGATGGTGAATCGAGCTACGTGGCGCAGCTGCAGCACCTCGTGGAGGTCCTCGGCTCCGGCGCCGCCACGCCGCTGCGCGCCCAGGACGCCGTGGCCACGATGGAACTCGTCGACGACGTCTATCGCGCTGCGGGACTTCAGCCTCGCTGAACACACGACGATGGCTCCCGATCCGCGGATCGGGAGCCATCGTCGTACTCGTGCAGCGGCGCCAGCGCGCCTGATCGAGCATGCCGTGCCGCAGTGTGCCCGGGGATGTCGTCTTTCTCCTCCGGTCGACACAGGTCTCGAGTCGCTGCCCCGCGGGCCGCGTGCCTGTCGCACGAACGACCGCATCTCACGCTCTGACGGATGCTCCGGCCAGCGCGCGGCGCGAGAGCGCCAGGTGGGCTCGGGTCATCGTGGCGGCATCCGCGTCCAGCCACTCGTGGCCGCCCCACTCGCTCGTCAGTGTGCCGGCGAAGCCGGTGCGCCGCAGGGCTGCTCCGATGTCGCCGATCGGGCGCGACACCCGCCCTTCGGCGTCGTCGAGGTCCCAGAACTTCAGGTGCACGCCGGTGGTGAGGGGCAGCAGCGGTTCGAGGTCGGCCACCTCCGAGCGACCGAAGCGCACGAGCAGGTTCATGAAGAGCGTGTGGACCGACGGGGGCACTCGTCCCTCGCGGAGCGTCGCGATCACTGCTTCGTGGGTCTCGGGCGCCCGCCACGCGGTGTCGAGACGGTGAAGCAGAGAGTCGTCGACACCACCCCGGCGCAGCTCTTCGAGGTACGACGGCGGCAGCGACGGCATGAGCATGCTGATGTCGATCAGCACCCGGATGCGGGGATCGTCGAGCTCCTGGAGCAGCTCGAGGTTGGCCGCGTTCGCGGGCACGTCGAGGCTCTGCTGCCCCTGGATCTCTTCGTAGAGCACGACGCCGAGGTCGTGGAGAACCGGCTGCGCCAGGCGCAGCAGCTCGGACCCCGTCTGCCCGAAAGGGACGCGCACGCCCCGGGCGCCGAGGCGCGCGGCCGCGCGCAGCTGCGGCACGAGGAACGCGAGCCGCTCCTCGTCCGTGCGACGGCGCGAGGGCGACGCCCAATCGTCGAGGCTCGCGCCGACGATCGTCACGGCGCCGCCTGCAGCCGTCAGGCGCTCGCGGAACGCGTCGACCTCCGCGTCGGAGGGATCCGGGAACGAGCGCCACACCTGCCCGGCCTCGATCTCGATGGTCGCGGCGACACCCTCGCCGACCACGCCGATCGCGATGTCGGACGCGGAGCGCTCTGCGCGGATGACCTCGGGCGTCCAGTTGAACGCGCTGGCTGAGACGGTCCACTCGCCCGGCAGGTCGCCGCCCGCCGGCACCGCCTGCTCGGCCGGGGTCGCCCTGTCTGCGACCGGGCGGCGAGCGACGGATGCCTCGTCCCGGAGGCCGAGCGCACGATCGGCGCGCAGCGGCAGCGCGAGCGGCCCGGACGGGCCCGCCTGCAGATACGGCACCACGAGCACGAACGACACCGAGACATCGTGCGCGCCGGGCGGCAGCATCCCGACGCCCCGCAGCTCGAGGCGGTCCTGGATGAACCACCATCCCGGCTCGGTGGAGAGGGCGCCCGGTGCGACGTCGCGCCCGTCGAGCCGGGCGGTGACCGAGACGGGGGAGCCGTCGATCGAGACCGCGAGATCGGTGACAGCCGCCAGCGGCATCGACCGGATCCACGGCAGGCTCACGCGCAGCGCGAAGCCGGATTCCGTCGAGACGAGCGCATCGTCCAGCAGCAGCGGCAACGCCATCGTGTTCACTCCCTTGTGCCGGCCGATCGGATCGGCTTCAGACAGGAAGCTACACGCTTTTGTCGTTTTTCGTAAGAAGTTTCCGGGTCTCTGTCACAGAGCTCAGGCCACGGCCTCGAGTGCCCCGCGGATGGCGACGACCGACGGCCTCCCGTCGCTGAACCACCGCGGGAAGGTGACCTCGAAGAGCTGCTCGCGCACCATCTCGACACCGCCGCGCAGCGGCTCGCGCCGGTCGTTGACGGACTGCGCGATCGTCAGGTCGCGCGTGGCGAGGGGGAGAGACAGCTCGTAGACGCGCTGGCGCACCTCGGCCAGCAGAAGCTCGCCGGCACCGGCCATGGCGCCGCCGATCACGATGACCGACGGGTTGAACATGTTGACGAGCGCGGCGATCGACTCGCCGACGACCCGGGCCGAGCGCTGCACGAGCCGGATGGCGAGGGCGTCGCCGTTCTCGGCCGCGATCGAGATGAGCTCGGGCGTGAGCTCCTCGCCGTCGGCGACGGCGGTGGTGAGCACGCCGGTGGCGCCGGCTTCGATCTCGGCGAGAGCGTCGCGGATCATCGCCCACCCGCCGGCGACGGCTTCGAGGCATCCGACCTTGCCGCATCGGCAGAGGGCGTCCGAATCGCGCACCCGCACGTGGCCGATGTCGCCGGCGGCGCCGTTGACGCCGCGATGGATGCGGCCGTGCGAGAGGAGTCCGGCGCCGATGCCGGAGCCGATCTTGCAGTAGATCAGGTCGAGGCGGTCGTCGTCGCGGCGGGCGCGCTCCCCGAACGTGAGGAGGTTCACGTCGTTGTCGACCCAGACGGGTGCGTCGTAGCGCTGCTCGAAGCGGCGCCGCACGTCGAAGCCGTTCCAGCCGGGCATGATCGGCGGCGCGACCGGCCGACCGCTGTCGAAGTCCACCGGGCCGGGCAGGCCCACGCCGATGCCCCAGACCGGCACGTCCGGGGTGCGCGCGAGCACCTCGTCGATCATGCTCAGGGCCTTGTCGAGCGTCTCGGCAGGACCGCGGGCGATGTCCCACGGCGAATGCTCCTGATCGACCACGTCGCCGTCGAGGAGGGCGACGCCGACATGGATGTGGAGCGCACCGAGCGCACAGACGACGATGCGTCCGGCGTCGCCGCGGAAGCGGAGGGTGCGCGGTGCGCGGCCCCCCGACGAGGGGCCGAACTCGCCGTCTGCGAGGTAGCCCATCTCGATCGCGTGGTCGACGCGCTGCGTCACGACGCCGCGGCCGAGACCGGTCACGCGGCCGATCTCGGGACGGGTCGCGGCTTCGCCGGTGCGAACCATGTTGACGATCCGGAGAAGGCTCGTCATCTCGTCGGTCTGTGCGCCGAACCGCAGCGTGGACTCTCTGGCCATGGTCGATTCTTACATAACACCGCGCGTTAAACGCGGAAATCATGACATCTATAGTCAAACGACATCAAACTTAGGTACGCTTCCAGCCGAAGTAAGGAGGCGTTCATGGCTCGTGGTGTGGGCATCATCGGTGCGGGACCGGGAGCGGCAGTGCTGCATCTCCCGACGCTCGCGCGGTTGAGCGACGCCTTCCGCGTCGTGCATATCGCCGACGGCGGCAGCGGGCGCTCGGCGGCGCTCGCGGCGCGCGTCGGTGCCCGGTCGTCGACCGGAGCCGAGGCGGTCCTTGCGGACCCTGAGGTCGAGGTCGTCGCGATCTGCAGTCCTCCCGCCCAGCACGCGGCGCAGATCATCGCGGCCGTCTCGGCCGGCAAGCGCGCGGTGTTCTGCGAGAAGCCCATCGGCACGACGGTCGCCGAGGCGGAGGAGGCCGTCGAGGCGTGCCGGCGTGCGGGTGCGGCGCTCATCATCGGCACGAACCACTACTTCGATCCGGCTTGGGGCCGGGCCAAGCATCACCTCACCGCGTCGGGCGGGCCGGTCGTGTCGATCTCGGTCACGCTCGCGCTGGCGCCCAACACGCGGTACCACGAGCTCGTGACCGAGCTGCCCGCCGCGGCGGCCGGTGGACGAGGCGCCCCCGACCTCACGCGACCCGCGGTGGCGGCCGGCGTCGTGCGTCAGCTGCTCACCGGGCTCGCGATCCACGATCTGCCGCTCGTGCGCGACCTCGTCCCGCGGTTCGAGCGCGTCGTCTTCGCGCGGGCGCTGCCCCCGCTCGGGTACGCGGTCGGCTTCGTCGCCGGCGGCGTCCCGGTTCAGCTCACGACGGTGATGCTCCCGGACGGCGGCGACACGCTCTGGCGCATCGCCGTCGCGACGGCCTCCGACCGGCTGGACGTGAGCTTCCCGCCGCCGTTCGTGCACGCGGGAGCTGCGCGGGTGCGCGTGCGCGCCGCGGACGGCCGCGACACGATCTACTCGCACGACCCCGGCGACGGATACGTCGCCGAATGGCGCGCCCTCGCGGAGGTGCTCGATGCCGGCCTGCCGGTGGAGTACGACGAACTGCTCGACGACGCACGCTACGCGCTGCGGCTGGCAGAGGCCGCGGCAGAGCTGATCGGAGCCGCAGCATGACGACGCCCGTTCGCACCGACCTCGACGCCTACCGCATCGCGGTGGCCGAGCTGCCCGAGAGCGCGGTCGCGAGCCTCGGCATGGAAGGCGCCGTCACCGTCGTGTCGGGGGGCGGCGCGTGGTGGGCGGTGGCCTCGGATGCGATCACCGCCGGCGCGGCGGCCGTCGTCGTCGCGCAACCTGCCGTCGCCCCGAGCGAAGCGCTCGATGCTCTTGTCTCACTCGCCGGTGCAACCCCCGTGATCGTCCAGCGCCCGCTGCTCCGCGCCGACGTGGTCGCCGCGGTGGGCGCCTCGATCCAGAAGCTGCCGGCCCCCGGCGCGCTCGCCGTGGAGTGTCATGCGCCCGCGCGCACGCTCGGTCCGGCGTTGCGCGACGCGATCGGGTGGGCGCGGGTCATCGCGGGCGCTCCGCTCGCACCTGGGGTGACGGAGTCGTGGGGCGGCCGCGTGCTCGCTCTCCTCGAATCCGCGCGGGGCTCAGCCGTGTCGATCGTCGCCGCGGCGCAGCCGGGCGCACCGTCCCTCGGCCGCGCGCGGATCACCTCGATCGCCCAGGCGCGCGTCGAGGTCGACGCCGATCTCGACACCGTCGCCTGCGTCACGGATGCCGCGGGTCGAAGCATCCTTCCCGCACTCTTCGAGAGCCCCGAGCGCGTCGCGCTGCGCCGTGCGATCGCCGCGGTGCGCGCGGCTGAACCACTGTCCGATCTCGCGGATCTGCGCCATGACACCGCGCTCGCCGCGGCGCTGCTTTCGGCACCTCCCGCATAAACGTCGGTGATCCGGGGGATAGGCGATATGGGATTCCTCGATATGCCTGAGTTCGGCGAAAGTGGTTGACGGGATCACCCCGATGACTCACCGAAAGGGATCGAAGATGATCAAGCTTCTGTCGCATCTGTCGTATGTGGCCATCACGTCGCCGGATGTCGAAGCATCCGTCGACTTCTACGTCAAGCAGGTCGGCCTCACCGTCGTCGACCGCGTCGACGGCGCCGTGTACCTCCGCTGCTGGGGCGACTACTACGCCTACTCGGTCGTGGTCGTGCCCGGCGACGAGCCGGGTCTCGTGACCGCCGCGTGGCGCACGTCGAGCCCCGAGGCGCTGGAGGAGGCCGCGAAGCGCGTCGAGGCCGCCGGCATCCAGGGCGAGTGGATCGACGTCCACAAGATCGGCCGTGCCTACCAGTTCACCGGCCCCTGGGGCCACACGCTGACCCTGCACTGGGACGTCACGCGCCACCACGACACCGAGGGCGATGCCGCGTCGATCTACCCCGACCGCCCGTCGCGTCGCAGCAAGGTCGCGGGCGCCCCGCGCCAGCTCGACCACGTCACGATCGCGACGAGCGACGTCGACGCCTTCGTCCAGTGGTACGTCGACGTGCTCGGCTTCCGCTTCATGGCGCGCACGCAGCTCGACGAGGCGCCGATCTCGGTGTTCTCGGTGCTCACGACGAACGAGAAGTCGCACGACCTCGGCGTGGTCCTCGACGGCTCCACCCGCGCCGGCCGCGTGAACCACTACGCCTTCTGGGTCGACACCCGCGAGGAGCTGCTCATCGCCGCCGACGTCCTCGGCGAGAACGGCTACCCGATCGAGTACGGCCCGTCGATCCACGGCATCGGCGAGCAGAACTTCCTCTACTACCGGGAGCCCTCGAGCCTGCGCATCGAGCTCAACACGGGTGGGTACCGCAACTACGTGCCGGACTGGGAAGCGAACACGTGGAAGCCCTCGCAGGGGTCGAACAACTTCTACCGCAACAGCGCGATGCCGATGTCGATGACCGAGTCGTTCCCGCCCGCCGACGGTCCGTCGGCGACGGAGGAGGGCGTTCCCGACGAGATCAAGGACGCCCTGCTGAACCCCTACGCCAAGCACGGCCAGGGCTGACAGGCTCGAGGGTGGGGATGCCGCGGAGGCGTCCCCACCCTCGCACCACGTTCCGAACCACGGATCTGGAGAGAACATGACGACGTCGTCACACGGACTGACCGCCCCCTTCGCCCTCGCGCGCTTCCGCGACGGCGATTCCGTGCGTCTCGGGCTCGTCTCCGGCGACCGCATCCGCGCGGTCTCGGACGACGATCTCGGGGCCGCGGGCCTCAACGCCTTCCTGGCGCATCCCGATTGGGACCGCCTCGGCGCGCTGGCCGGTGCTGCGGCGGGCCCCGAGCCTGTCGAGGGGTGGATGCCGCTCGCCGACGTCGTGCTCACCGCCCCCGTCGAGCCGCGCCAGGTGGTGCAGGCGGGCGCGAACTATCGCGAGCACGTCATCGAGCTGGTCGTGGCGGGCCTCACGCAGGACCCGTCCCGCTCGCCCGAGGAGGCGCGCGAGTTCGCGGCCAAGATGATGGACGACCGCCGCGCGAACGGCGAGCCGTACTTCTTCCTCGGGCTGCCCACCGTCGTCGTCGGCGACGACGTGCCGCTCGTGCTGCCCGGCTACAGCGAGGTGCACGACTGGGAGCTCGAGCTCGCCGTCGTGATCGGCACCGAGGCGTTCCGCGTCTCTCGCGAGGATGCGCTCGCTCACGTCGCCGGCTACACGATCGTCAACGACGTGACGACGCGCGATCTCGTCTTCCGCAAGGACATGAAGGAGATCGGCACCGACTGGTTCCGCGCCAAGAACGCCCCCGGCTTCCTTCCGACCGGTCCTTTCCTGGTGCCGGCGCCCTTCGTGGCGGGGCAGGACCTCACGGTGCGACTCGATCTCAACGGCGACACGATGCAGAACGGATCGACGAGCGACCTCCTCTTCGACATCCCGGCGCTCATCTCCGCCGCGTCGCAGACGACGGCGCTGCTGCCCGGCGACCTGCTCCTCACCGGAAGCCCTCCCGGGAACGGCCAGCACTGGAAGAGGTTCCTGCGGGACGGCGACGTCATGACGGGGTCCATCTCGGGCCTCGGGACGCAGGTGGTCCGCTGCCTCGCGGAAGGACCGGCGGTATGAGCGCGCCGAGCGAGAACCCCGCCGACCTCGACCGCACCGACCCCGCGGCCGAGATCGCCGCGCGCGCCGAGGCGTTCCGCAATTGGGGCCGCTGGGGTGAGGACGACGTGCTCGGCACGCTCAACCTCATCGACGCCGCCAAGCGCGTCGAGGCCGCTGCGCTCGTGCAGGATGGCGAGGTGATCTCGCTCGCGCAGGCGTTCGACACGAACGGCCCGCAGAAGGGGTGGCGCCGGCGCACCAACCCGGTGCATACGATGACCGACACCGGCACCGACGCCGAGCGCGGCAGCCAGGGCTTCCCGCACGGCATCGGCGGCGCCGACGACGTGATCGCGATGCCGCTGCAGTGCTCCACCCAGTGGGACGGGCTCGGCCACATCTTCGACCACGGCAACGCGTGGAACGGCCGGCGCGCGGGCGACGTCGTCACGAGCGACGGCGACCTCGTCACGGGCATCGAGCACGCGGCATCCGTCATCGTCTCGCGTGGGGTGCTGCTCGACGTGGGCCGCCATCTCGCGCCCGACACCGGCGAGCTCGCCGATGGCTACGCCATCACCGTCGCCGACCTCGAGACGACCATCGCCGCGCAGGGCGCGTCGAGCCGGGTGGGCCGCGGCGACATCGTGCTGGTGCGCACCGGCCAGTACGCCCGCACCCGCCGCGACGGCTGGGGCGACTACGCCGGCGGACCGGCGCCCGGCCTCTCGCTGACCACGGCCGGGTGGCTGCACCGCACCGAGATCGCCGCGATCGCCACCGACACGTGGGGCTTCGAGGTGCGCCCCAACGAGTTCGACGCTCCGGCCTTCCAGCCGCTGCACCAGGTCGTGATCCCGAACATGGGACTCACGATCGGCGAGATGTGGAATCTCGACGCCCTCGCCGACGCGTGTGCCGCGCGCGGGCGCTGGGACTTCCTGCTGTCGGCGGCGCCGCTGCCGATCACGGGGGCGGTCGGCTCGCCGATCAACCCCGTCGCGATTCTGTAATCCCCCGAAGACGAAGAACAGAGAGGTTCTGACATGACCGCAGTGAACAAGGTCGCGATCGCCGGGAGCGGCGTCAGCGGACTCGCCGCCGCCATCCAGCTCGCCAAGGCCGGCGTCGAGATCGACGTCTTCGAGGCCAAGCCCGAGCTCAGCGCGCTCGGATCCGGCATCTCGCTGCAGGGCAACGCCCTGCGCGTGTTCGACGCGCTCGGCGCGTGGGACGACATCCGCGCCGCCGGCTACCCCTTCGAGGGGCTCAACCTGCGCGCTCCCGGGCCGGATGCGCCGATCGTCGCCGAGCTTCCGGACGTCAAGACCGGCGGACCCGACTACCCGGCGGCGATGGGGATGCCGCGGCCTGCACTCGCCCGCATCCTCCTGGACCACGCGCGGAAGGCGGGTGCGAACGTCCACTTCGGAACCAAGGTCACAGGTCTCGAGCAGAGCGGCGACGGCGTCGAGGTCTTCGTCGATGGCGCCTCCGTCGGCACATACGATCTGCTCATCGGCGCCGACGGCCTGAACTCCGCCGTCCGGGGGCTCATCGGCATCGAGACCAAGCCCGAGCCGACCGGCATGGGCATCTGGCGCTCGTTCGTCTCGCGGCCGGCAGAGGTCGTCCGGAGCGAGCTCTACTACGGCGGTCCTGTGTACATCGCGGGCTACACGCCGACCGGTGACGACACGATGTACGCCTTCCTCGTGGAGAAGGCGCAGGACCGCTTCGACGTCAGCGACGAGGAAGCCACCCGGATCATGCTCGAGGAGTCCCGCGCCTACAACGGCCCCTGGAACTCGATCCGCGCCGACCTCGAGGGCGGTGCGCACGCGAACTACACCTGGTTCACGAAGCACATCGTCGAGGGGGCGTGGAACCGCGGCCGCGTCGTGCTCATCGGGGATGCTGCGCACTCGTGCCCTCCGACGATCGCGCAGGGCGCGGCGCAGGGACTCGAGGACGCCCTGGTGCTCACCGAGCTGCTGGCCGGCCGGGACGCCGTCGACGCGTCGCTGTGGGACGAGTTCCACGCGCGCCGGCTGCCGCGCGCCACGGCCGTGGTGGAGGCATCCGTCCAGCTCGGCCAGTGGCAGCTGGACGGCGTCCGGGATGCGGACGTCGCGGGCCTCATGTTCGGCATCGCGCACCAGATGGCGGTGCCCGCATGACCGAGGTCATTTCGGTCAGCGGCGACCGGATGCCGGTCGTAGACGTCCACGCGCACCTGCTGCTGCCGGCCCTCCACGCCGAGGTCGAGCGCCGCGCGCCCGCCGAGGTGGCCGCGGCCGCCGATCTCGAACGCCGGCGCAACGGCGTCGAGAGCCTGCAGGCGTCGGGCGCCATGATCGGCGCCCGGATCCCGAAGCTCACCGACGTGAACGCCCGACTCGCGGCGATGGACGAGCAGGGCGTCGATCGGCAGTGGGTCAGCGTCTCGCCGAACCACTTCTACCCGTGGGCGAACGAAGGGCTTTCGGGCTGGATCGCGGGGGAGACGAACCGGCTCATCGCCGAGCACGTCGCCCAGGCGCCCGACCGCCTCCTCGGCCTCGGCGTCGTGCCCTTGCAGCACCCGGCGCACATCGTCGAGTACCTCGACGACGCGGTGCTCGGGCGCGGTCTCGCGGGCGTCGAGATCTCGTCGTTCGCCGGTGACGTCGAGCTCTCGGACGAGCGGCTCGAGCCGTTCTGGGCCCGTGCCGCCGAACTCGGCTGCGTGGTCTTCCTGCATCCGTTCGGCTGCAGTCTCGACGAGCGCCTCGACCGCTTCTACCTCTCGAACACGGTGGGGCAGCCGACGGAGAACGCCGTCGCCCTGTCGCACCTCATCTTCGCCGGAGTGCTCGACCGGCATCCGGGGCTCAAGATCGTCGTCGCCCACGGCGGCGGCTACCTGCCGTTCGCGATCGGACGATCCGACCGGGCGTGGCGGGTGCGGCCCGAGGCGCGGCGCTGCGCGCACGAGCCGTCCAGCTACCTGAAGAAACTGTGGTTCGACACGGTCGTGCACGACCCCATCGCGGTGCGGCACCTCGTCGAGGTCGCCGGTGGCTCGCGCGTCGTGCTCGGCAGCGACTTCCCCTTCGACATGGGGCTCGACGACCCGGTCGCCTTCGTGCGCTCGGCGGACCTTCCGGCCGAGATCACCGACCGCATCCTCGCCGGCAATGCCGACGAGCTGCTGCGCACGAAGGTCTCGGCATGAGGCTCGCGCGCTGGAGCGACGGCACGGTCGTCGGCGAGGGCTTCGTCGTGGGCGATCGCGTCGTCCCGTTCCCGGACGGCCAGACCGTCGCCGACATCCTCACCGGGGGATTGGATGCTGCGCACGCCGCGTTCGGCCGGGTGGGGGGCGAGTCCGGAACGGCGCTCGCCGCGGTGCGCCTGCTGGCGCCGGTGGTGCCGGCGTCCGTGCGTGACTTCGTCGCCTTCGAGGAGCACGTCGAGGGCGTGAGCGCGTCGGTCGACGGCAAGAGCGAGGTCGTGCCCGAGTGGTACCAGGCGCCGACGTTCTACTTCACGAACCCGCACACGATCCTCGGGCCGGACGAGCCCGTCGCCCCGCCGGTGACCGAGCGCCTCGACTTCGAGCTGGAGGTCGCGGTCGTCGTCGGCAACGCACCCGGTGTCGGCGAGGCGAACCTGACGGCGGCGCAGGCCGCCTCCCGCATCTTCGGCTACACGATCATGAACGACTGGTCGGCGCGCGACCTCCAGTCTCGGGAGATGAAGGTGCGCCTCGGACCCGCGAAGGGCAAGGATTTCGGCACCAGTCTCGGTCCGTGGATCGTGACGGCCGACGAGCTGGAGCAGTACGTCGACGCCGACGGCTTCCTCGCGATCCGGGCGGAGGTGCGCATCAACGGCGACCTCGTCGGAGAGGACCTCGTGTCGAACATGGGCTGGCCGTTCCCCGAACTGGTCGCGTACGCCTCGCGCAACTCCCGGGTCGTGGCGGGGGACGTGCTCGGCAGCGGCACGGTCGGAAACGGCGGATGCCTCGGCGAGCTGTGGGGCAGGGGCTCGACGATCCCCGCTCTGCGCGAGGGCGACGAAGTGCGCATGACGGTCGAGGGCATCGGCGAGCTCGTCGGGACCGTGGGTGCGCAGGTCGCCGCACCCAGTCCGCCTTCCGCGCGTCCGCGCTCCCGCGCGAGGCAGCGCTCCTGAGTCTTTAGTTGTTTTTCGACTAAAGAATGGCTACAATCGACAGTGACGTCGGGGCCCACGGAGGCCCGTTCCCTGCGGCGAGGCCGCCCAGGGGCACACCCCGTCGCGTCGATCGCCCGGTCGTACGGGCCAGAACGCGTATGAGCATGTCACCGTGGAGGCTCCGCCTCCTGATCGTCTCCCTCCTGACCGTCGCGATCCTCGGAGCCCTCGACCACACGATCGTGTCGACCTCCCTCGCGACCGTCGCCGGAGAACTCGGAGCCCTCGCTCAGATGGGGTGGGTCGTCGTCGGCTACACGCTGGCGAGCACCGTGCTGCTGCCGGTCCTCGGAAAGCTCGGGGACGCGGTGGGACCGCGCGCCGTGTTCCTGGTGTCCCTGGTGCTGTTCCTCGTCGCGTCGCTCGCCTGCGGCTTCGCGCAGGACATGCCGCAGCTCATCGGCGCGCGCGTCGTGCAGGGCATGAGCTCGGCGGGCCTGCACCTGATGTCGCAGACGATCGTCGCCCGCGTGACCACCCCGCGCGAGCGGCCGCGGTATCTCGCCATCATCGGCGCCGCCTTCCCCGTCGCGATCCTCATCGGCCCCGTGCTCGGCGGCCTCATCACGGACTACTGGGGCTGGCAGTGGGTGTTCTGGATCAACATCCCGTTCGGCGTCGCCGCGCTCCTGCTCGCCCTCGTCGCCGTGCCGCACCTGCCGGGCTTCGGCCGGCGCCGGTTCGATGTCGGCGGGTCCGTCTCGTTCGCGATCGCGATGGTCGCGCTCGTACTCGCGGTGACGTGGATCGGTGATCCCGCGCTGGCTGCAGCATCCGTCGTCTCCTTCGTCGTTGCGGGAATGGCGTTCGCCGCGTTCTTCCTCATCGAGCTGCGGGCGCCCGAACCGCTGGTTCCCCTGCGGCTCTTCGTCGACCGGACCATCGCGGTCGGCACGGTGCTGTCGGCCATCATCGGCATCGGCCTGTTCTCGATCACGGCGTATCTGCCCACGTACATTCAGATGGCCTACCGCACGAGCGCGACGGTGTCGGGTCTCGTGCCCATCGCGACGGTGTTCGGGATGCTGGTCAGCAATCTCGCGACCGGGTGGCTCGTCAGCCGCACCGGCCACTACCGCGTCTACTGCATCGCGGGCACGGCGCTGAGCGCCGCCGGGCTGTTCGCCATGTCGGTCCTCCCGGTAGGCCTGCCGCTGTGGGTGCCGATGATCGTCATGGCCGTCGTCGGGGTCGGCACCGGCGCCTTCATGAGTCTCGTCATCGCGGTCGTGCAGAGCGCGGCGCCGCGTCGCGACACCGGCAGCATGACGGCGACGGTGAACCTCGTGCGACAGGTCGGCTCGACCGTCGCGACCGCGATCATCGGCGGGGTCATCGGCTTCGGCGTCGCGGCACTGCTCCCGTCCTCGCTCGATGCCGCGACGCTGACACCGCAGTTCGTGCACGAGGCGTCCGCCGCCGTGCAGAGCCAGGTCGCCGGGATCTACAGCGGCATCTTCGCTCCCGTGTTCGCGGCACTCGCCGTCGCCTACGCCGCCGGCGTCGTGGCCGCCGTGCTCCTTCCGGCCGGTCGCCTCTCGGACGAATCCGAGCCTGCACCGGCACCCAGCTCCGAACCCCTCACCGCGTGACCAGAAGAGGTACTCCCATGTCTTCCACCCCCATCGTCGCCATCGTCGGCTCCGGGCCGATCGGCTCCGCGTACGCCCGCGTCATCCTCGAGGCGAGCCCCGACGCCCGCGTCGTGATGTTCGAGGCGGGACCTCAGCTCACCGCCGTTCCCGGTCAGAGTGTCCGCAACATCGCCGACCCCGACGAGAAGGCCCGTGCCCGCGAGATGTCGCAGGGGCCGCAGTCGGGCGCGTTCCGCGAGAGCCTCGGCATTCCCGCCGGCGTCGTCGTCGAGGGCATGTTCACCGCCCGCCAGGGGACCCACCTGCTCGACTTCGGGGGCCCGGGATCCGCGCACGCCGCCACCTTCCCCGCGGCGGCCGCGGCGACGAACGTCGGCGGCCAAGGCGCGCACTGGACCTGCGCGATCCCGCGCCCGGCCTTCAGCGAGAAGGTCGACTTCATCGACGACGCCGAGTGGGAGGACCTGATCTCGACGGCCGAGGGGCTGCTGCACGCGCAGCAGGCGGCGTTCGCGGATTCGGCCATCGGCACCGCGATCCGGTCGCTGCTGAGCGACGAGTTCGGCGCCGAACTGCCCGCCGGCTACGGCGTGGGAACCCTGCCGGTCGCCGGAGACCCGCAGCCCGACGGCTCCATGGCGTGGGCAGGAGCGAACACCGTCCTGGGGCCTCTCATCGAGGAAGGCACCCCTGAGTCGGCGCGGTTCGAGCTGCGCGACCTGACGCTGGTGCGGCGGGTCGAGACCGAGGACGGCGCGGCCACCGGAGTCACGATCGAGGATCTCCGCACGAAAGAGGTCTCGTTCTTCGCCGCCGACGCGGTCGTCGTGGCCGCCGACGCGTTCCGCTCTCCGCAGCTGCTCTGGGCCAGCGGCATCCGCCCCCGCGCCCTCGGGCGCTACCTCACCGAGCACCACGTCGTCATCACGACGGTGGCCCTCGACGAGGAGCGCATGAGCGCGCGCATCACGGACGACGAGTTCGAGGCTGAGCTCGCCCGGCGCGCGCAGAATGCGGCCGATCCGGTCGCGGCCGTCAACCGGATCCCGTTCTCCGAGCCGGGGCACCCCTTCTCGCTCCAGGTCATGTACGCCGAGAACCCGCCCTTCCAGCTCGACCCGTCGCACCCCGCCGCGGGCAACCGCTGGGGCTACGTGAACATGGGCTACGGCGTGCGCAAGCACCCGCGCGTCGAGGACGGAGTCACCTTCGACGACAGCGAGCTCGACTACCGCGGCTTCCCCAACATGACGATCGAGTACGCGCTGACGGATGCCGAGCAGCCCGAGCTCGACGAGGCCACCGAGCGCGTGCGCCGCGCCGGCGCCGCCCTCGGCGCCTTCGTCGCCGAGCCGCGGCTGCTGCCCAACGGCTCGAGCCTGCACTACATGGGCACCCTGCGGATGGGACAGTCCGACGACGGCACGTCGGTCGCGGATCCGTACTCGCGGGTCTGGGGCTACGACAACCTCGTCGTCGGCGGGAACGCCCTGATCCCGACGGCCAACACCATGAACCCGACGCTCATGAGCGTCGCGATCGCCGTCCGCGGCGCCCGCAAGCTCGTCGAGCAGCTGGCCGCGGAGCGTGTCGAGGAGGTCGCCCGGTGACCGGGGGAGATGCTGCACTTCGCGCAGGGAATCGCGCGGTGGTCGAGGCGTTCTTCACCTCGAATCTCGACAATCCGGCCGAGCGGATCGCACTGTGGCACCCGAACGGGGTGAAGGAGCTGCCGTTCGCGCCGTCCGAGCTGCCCAAGACACGGTGGGAGGGCCGCGACGACATCGTCGCCAACACGCACGCGAACGCCGGCATGTTCGAGAACGTCGTCCACACGGACCTCGTGATCCACGACTGCGTCGACCCTGGGCTGTTCTTCGTGACGAGTCGGATGGTCGATGAGGCGCGGTTCCTCGGTGAGCCCTACCCGCAGTCGTTCGTGCACCTGATCCGCGTGCAGGACGGCGCGGTGATCCTGCAGCAGGAGTTCTTCAACTCGGAGATCCTCGCGGGCGCCGAGCGCGCCGCGCGCGCGAAGGGCCGCACGCCCCTCGAGTCGTGACGCGGGCGCTCGCCCTGCAGAACTCCACTGATCTGGTCGGTCAGCGGGTGAGGAACCGCTCCCTCGGCTGCCGCAGCCTCGAATCCGTGGAGTTCTGCGGGTGGGGTCAGGACCCCGCGATGCGGTCGGCCATGAACTTGGCGCCCGCCGACGACGTCGCACCACCGTCGACCGGGATCTCGGCCCCGGAGAGGTACGACGCGGCATCCGAGAGCAGGAACGCGACGACCTCGGCGACCTCGTCCGCCACGCCGACCCGCTCGAGCGGCGTCAGGGCCAGCTGAGCGGCCCGCATGGCCTCCGGCGCACCGGCGGTCATCGGCGTCTCGATGAAGCCGGGGTGCACGACGTTGACACGGATGCCGCGCGCCCCGAGCTCCGTCGCCGCGACATGCGTGAGACCGCGAAGCCCCCACTTCGACGTCGTGTACGCCACGGGGTAGTGCGCGTTGAGCGCGGCCGACGACCCGATGTTGACGATCGACGATCCCGCGCCCATGAGCGGCGCGAGCGCCTGGATCCCGAGCATCGGCCCGGTGAGATTCACGGCGAGCACACGATCCCAGTCCGCACGCTCGACCGTGCCCAGCCGCGCGCGATGCGTGATGCCGGCGTTGTTCACGAGTCCGCGGAGCGGTTCGCCGTCGAGTATCTCCGTCAGGTGGGCGGCGAGTGCGGTCCAGTCGCGCTCGTCCGCAACGTCGAGCCGCCGGTACTCGACGCCCTCCGTGGGTGAGCTCGGGGCGTCCGTCACATCCGTGGCGATGACGCGCGCTCCCGCCTCCGCCAGCACCCGCGCCTCCGCCGCACCCTGGCCGCCTCCCGCCCCGGTCACGACGATCGTGCGTCCCTCGAGGTCCGGATACCTGGTCATGGACGCGACGCTAGCCCGCCGCCCGGCGTGCGGGAACCGGCATCCGCTGATGCCGCGCATCGGAATCCCCGAACCCACGCCGGCGCCCGGCGCGCGAGGATGAGCACATGGAGTCCTCGCCGCTCGCGCCTGCGCGGCTCTTCTCGTGCGCGGGCCAGGTCGCCGTGGTCACGGGGGCCGCGACCGGCATCGGGCGCGCGGCTGCCGAGGCGCTCGCCGCAGCGGGTGCGCGTGTGGTCCTCGCGGGTCTGGCGTCGTCGAAGCCCGAGCGTGCCGCAGCCGGACTGGTCGGCCAGGGCGCCGATGCGATCGGCGTCGTGTGCGATGTGACGGATGCCGCGGCCCTCGACCGCCTCGTCGACACCACGGTGAGGCGATTCGGGCGCATCGACACCGTCGTGGCCAACGCCGGCGCCGCGCTCGACGACCCGGGCGCCGACGCCATGGAGATGCTCGACCGCATGTTCGACCTGCACGTGCGCGCGGTCGCACGGCTGGCCGACCGCGCGTTGCCCGTCATGGCCGGCGGCGGCGGGGGAGCGTTCATCGTGATGTCGAGCCTCTCGGGCCTGCGCGGGAATCGCCTGCTGTCGGGCTACGGCGTCACCAAGGCCGCGAACGCGCAGCTCGCGCGCAACCTGGCCGTGCAATGGGGTTCGCGCGGCATCCGCGCGAACGCGATCTCGCCCGGCGTCATCGCGACCGACTTCGCGCGGCCGATCACCGACGACCCGTCCGCCGCACCCGCGCGACTGGCCAAGACGCCGCTCGGTCGCTTCGGGACGCCGGCGGAGGTCGCCGGTGCCGTCGTCTGGCTGGCGTCGCCCGCCGGCGCGTTCGTGAGCGGCCAGAACATCGTGATCGACGGCGGCACCCTCGTCTCGGACTGAGGATCACGCCTCCGGGCGATATCGAGCCACCAGCTGCCGGTAGACATCCGCGCTCGGCTTCTCGGTGCGTGCGAAGGTCTCGGGATCCACCTCGTGCAGACCGAGCCTCGGGCCGTAGCCGAAGATCCACTCGAAGTTGTCCATGAGCGTCCAGTGGCAGTACCCGATCACGGGGACGCCGTCGGCGATCGCCTGAGCGAGGCCGTCGAGCGACGGCTCGATGAAGTCGGCACGGATGCTGTCATCCGGCGTGCTCACGCCGTGCTCGCTGACGAGGACCGGGACGCCGGCCACGGCGTAGGCGTACTCGACGGCGCCGCGCAGCGAGTCGGGGTCGACCGTCGTGCCCATGCCGTTGAGCACGGCGCCCTCCGGCGCGGGCAGCAGCCCCTCGGGTCCGTAGACCAGGCGCTCGTAGTTCTGCACACCGACGAAGTCGTCGTCGGCGGCCAGTCGCAGCCAGTAGTCGTAGACCTCCGCGCGCTTGCGGTCGCGGACCGCTTCGCCGCCGGGCACGGCGACGTCGTCGCACATCGCGAGCGAGAGACCGACCGGAAGGTCGGCGCGGCGCTGCTTGATGGTGGCCTTGGCCGCGACGTGCGCCGCCGTCATACCGGCGCGCATCCCGGGGAAGTCCTCACGGGTCATGACGTTGCCGGCCCGGTATCTCTCCACACCGGCGGCTTCGGATGCCGCCGCCAGCGTCGCGCGTTCGAGATCCGCGACGAAGGAGGGAAGGTCGGCCCACGTCAGCATCTCGGGCAGATCCGGTTCGTTGAAGGTCACACCGAGCTCGATGCGGTCGCCGAAGCGGTCCATCACGACGCCGCAGTAGCGGGCGAAGAGCTCCGGCGCCTCCGGGTCCAGCCACGCCCCGCGACCTGCGAACCAGTGCGGCGACGTGAAGTGGTTGAACGTCACGATCGGGGCGAGACCGCGGGCGCGGCATCCGTCCACGATCGCCTCGTAGTGATCGAGCGCCTCGGACGAGAACTCGCCTTCAACAGGTTCGACGCGAGCCCATTCGACCGAGAAGCGATAGGCGTTGAGCCCCAGGCCCGCGACGATGTCGAGGTCACCCTCCCACAGCTCCCAGCCGTTGGTCGCCTTGCCCGAGCGTGCCTGGAAGACGGTCGGCGTCACGTTCTCGAGGAACCACGTGTCGCTGGTGACGTTGTCGCCCTCGTTCTGGTGGCCGGCGGTGGCGACTCCCCAGAGGAAGTCGGCGGGGAAGGATGCTGCGGGCATGAGTGGTCCTCTCTGAACTCGTGCTCCATCATGCACTACTTGTTTATTCTACGAAAGGCGATTTCATCAGATGGAGTGGTGAGAATGGCGTGCGTTAGGACGCGGCTAACGAATCCCAGAGGAATCCGAATGGCCAAACAGCCCGCGCATCGTCACTCTTGACCGAAAGATCGCATCCCGAACCGCGATCACGACACCGAAGTCCGCAGCAGCACACCGATCACAGGAGATCAGGATGTCCCGACTCATCACAGCACGTGGCGCCGCCGTCATTGCGGCCGTCGCCGCATCAGTCCTCGCACTCGCGGGGTGCAGCGGCGCAGGCGATCCCAGCCAGAGCGGCGGTGCGGCCGACACGTCGAAGCTCGTCATCGGCCTCGACTCCGATCAGGCCGCGCTCGGATACGACCCGGTCCGCTACGGCAGCGGGCAGCGCTTCTTCTTCGAGGGGATCTACGACTCGCTGTTCCTGCTCGACGAAGACGGTCAGGTCGTCCCCGATCTCGTCACATCGTTCGAGTACAACGAAGACAACACGCAGCTGACGCTGGACCTCGACACCAGCGCGACCTTCGACGACGGCACGGCTCTGAGCGCCGATCTCGTGAAGGAGAACCTCGACGCGCGCGGCAACCCGGATCTGTCCGCGTACAACGGCTTCGCGAGCGGCGGACAGAACGAGATCTCGGAGGTGACCGTGGTCGACGACGACACCGTGACGCTCACCTTCGCGGCGCCGCAGCCGGGCTTCGAGGCGAACCTCGTGCTGCCCGCAGGAGCGATTGTGGGGCCGACGGGCGCCGCCGACCGCTCCACCCTCGACACGACGCCCGACGGCTCGGGACCGCTCACGGTCGACGAGGACGCCACGGTGAAGGGCAACTCCTACCTGCTCGTCAAGAAGGAAGGCAGCGACGCCGCCGCGGACTATCCCTTCGACTCCTATGAGTTCCGTCCGGTCCTCGACCCGCAGGCTCGCGTCAACGCGGTGATCTCGGGCGAGGTCGATCTGGCCTACATCACGGCCGACACGCAGGCTCAGGTCGAGTCCGCGGGTGTCGGACTCGTCGCCAACGGCGGCACAGTCCAGAACATCGTGGCCTTCGACAAGACGGGTGCTCTCGGTCCGCAGTGGGCAGACCCGCGTGTGTACCAGGCGCTCTCGATGGCGATCGACCGCGAGGCGTTCGTCGAGGCGATCCACCCTGGCGAGCTTCCCACGGCGAACGCGCTGCCCGCCGACAACCCGGGCTACCTTCCCGAGCTCGACGAGGAGTACGCCTACGACCCGGATGCCGCCAAGGACCTGCTCGCCGAGGCGGGCTACCCGGACGGCTTCGACTTCACCTTCACGATCTCTTCCGCCAGCCAGCGTGATCTCGAGGCGCTCCAGCCCTACTGGGAGGCCATCGGCGTCAACATGACCCTGAAGAACGCGGCATCGACAGAGGAGATCTTCGCCGTCGTGCAGACCGAGCCGCTCGGCGGGCCGCTCCCGCTGACGTGGACCAACCCGCTCGGCAACGTGTTCGGCGTGCTGTTCGGCTTCGCGAACTTCCACGGCGCGGACAACCCCGAGATCAAGGCCGCCGCCGGCGCGTACGGCGCGGCGACCGGCGATGAAGCGGCGCAGACCGCGGCTCTCAAGGACCTCAACCGCGCGATCGTCGACTCGGGGTGGCTCATCCCGCTGTTCGAGCAGCTGGCGCCGTGGGCGTACAACGCGAAGAAGGTCGCCGAGCCGACGTTCCCGGGCGCCGAGGCCTTCCCGATCCTGGCCTCCATCCAGCCCGCATCCTGATCCGACGACGGTGCCGGCGACCCGCGTCGTCGGCACCGCCCGTCAGGGAGAGTTCTGATGCTCATCTTCATCCTCAAGCGCGTCGCCTGGGGGATCGCGACGCTGCTGATCGCATCATGGATCGCGTTCATGCTCGTCCACCTCTCGGGATCGACGCCCGGCGGCGTCGCCCTCGGCCAGTCGGCCACACCCGAGCAGGTGGCCGCGTACAACGAGTCGATCGGCTGGTACGACCCCTGGATCCAGCAGTACCTCGCCTGGGTCGCGCAAGTGCTGCAGGGCAACCTCGGCACGTCCCTCATCGACGGGCGCCCCATCGGCCCCGATATCGCCAAGCGGCTCCCCGTGACCGCCGCGCTCGCGGTCTTCGGAACCCTCGTCGCCGCCCTCATCGGCGTCGTGATGGGCGTGATCGCGGCGGTGCGCCGCGGAGCGGTCGACAAGGCCATCACGGCGACCTCCGGCATCCTGCTGTCCGTCCCGGCCTTCTGGGTCGGAGTCCTGCTCGTCTACGTCTTCGCCGTCCAGCTGCGGCTGCTCCCGGCGACCGGGTTCGTGCCGTTCGCGAACGACCCGGCTGCGTGGGCGCGCTCGCTCGTGCTGCCCGTCCTCACGATCGCGATCACCTCGGCCGCCGGGATCGCCCGGCAGACGCGGGCCTCGATGTCGGAGTCCCTCGCGCAGGAGCACATCCGCACCCTCCGCGCCGTCGGCACGCCTACGAACCGCATCATCTACGTCCACGCGCTGCGCGGAGCGAGCCTCCCGATCCTCGCGAGCGTGGCCGTCATGTTCATCGTCCTGTTCAGCGGCTCGGTGGTCATCGAGGTGCTCTTCGCCCTGCCCGGCATCGGTCAGGCCATGCAGAGCGCCGTCGGCTCCGCCGACCTCCCGTTCGTGCAGGCGCTCGTGCTCGTCGCCACCCTCGTGGTCGTGATCGTGAACATCGCGCTGGAACTCCTCAACCGGACCCTCGACCCGAAGCTGCGTGCCTCATGACCGTCTCGACGACCTCGATCGTCCGCCCTCGCCGCTCGGAGCGGAAGCTGCGCCTTCGAGTGCTGCGCTCACCGGCCGCCGTCATCTCGATCATCTGGCTCGTCGGGCTCGTCCTCGCGTCGCTCACCTCGCCGCTGTGGCTGCGGTACGGCCCGCTCGAGCAGGACCTTTCCGTCGTACTGCAGGGCCCCTCGCCCGCGCACCTCCTCGGGACGGACGAGCTGGGCCGCGACATCCTCTCGCGTCTGGTGACCGCCGCCGCCCCGACGATCTTCATCGGACTCGTGGTGCCGATCGTCGCGGTGCTCGTCACGATCCCCATCACGCTCTGGGCGGCTCGGAGCCGGCGCGGCGAAGGGGCGATGAACCAGGTCAGCGAGATCGTCCTGTCTCTGCCCGGAACTGTCATCATCCTGGCCTTCATCGCGGCGGTCGGCACCAACATGCCGCTCGTCATGGCGGCGTTCGGACTGCTGCTGTTCGGCGCGATGTACAAGATCTTCTTCGGCCAGGCGAAGTCGCTGCACACGCAGCTCTACGTCGAGGCGGCCGCGATCGACGGCGTTCGGCCGATGCGCGCCAGCATCCGCCACGTGCTGCCGAACATGTCGACGACCGTCATCGTGCAGTTCGTCCTGCTCTTCGGCGTCGGCATCGGGATGCAGGCCGCGCTCGCGTTCATCGGGCTCGGCCCCCAGCCGCCCGAGCCGACGTGGGGCGGGATGATCCAGACCGCCTCGCGCTTCATCTTCCAGCAGCCCTGGATGATGGTGCCGACCGGCGGCATCCTCGCGCTCACACTCATCGCCGCCAACTCCCTCGCGGACGTGCTCGCGGGCGGTACGGCCGTTCCGCCGCCGCTCGTCGCCCTCCGTCGCCGACTGCGACGCGCGCCAGCGACCGAGGTCGCCGCGTCCGCCGTCGCCGACGATCTCCCCGTCGTGGGGGTGACGGACGACGCCGCCCCCGAATCGCTCGACATGATCGCGGATGCCTCGTATCCCGGGTCGAATGCCGACCCGCTGCGCGACACAGCGGCGCCGGTCGACGTCATCGCGATCCCGCCGCTGCTCACCGGCGAGGCCGACGAGCCCACCTCCGGGCCGGCGACGCCGGGCGCCTCGACGAGCCACGAGCAGCTCGCGAACGACCGCCAAGGGCTGGTCGTCGAGGATCTCGTGATCGGTGTCGACGGGGGCCCCGCCCTCGTGACCGGCGTCTCGATGCGGGTCCGCCCCGGCACGGTCATGGGGCTCGTCGGTGAATCGGGCTGTGGCAAGAGCGTGACGTCCTACGCGCTGCTGGGCCTGCTCGCCCCGGGACTCTCCGTGCGCTCGGGGCGCATCGGATGGCGTGATGCCGATCTCGCCGGGGCCACCGAGAAGACCCTCCAGCGGGTGCGCGGCCACGAGATCGCCTTCATCTCGCAGGAGCCGACGCGGGCACTCGATCCCATGTTCACGGTCGGCGCGCAGCTCGCGGCCGCGATCCGGCGCCTGCGCGGAGTCCGTCGGGCCGAGGCCAAACGCATCGCATCCCAGCTGCTCACCGACGTTGGCATCGTCGATCCGCCGCGCGTGCTGAAGAGCTACCCGCACCAGATCTCGGGCGGCATGGCGCAGCGCGTCGCGATCGCCCTCGCGCTGAGCGGCACGCCGAGTCTGCTCGTCGCCGACGAGCCCACGACGGCCCTCGACGTCACGATCCAGGCCGAGATCCTCGCGCTGCTGCGCGGGCTCATCGCGGAACGCGGGATGTCCATCATCATCGTGACCCACGACCTCGGTGTCGTCGCCGACATCTGCGATGACGTGTCGGTCATGTACGCGGGCGAGATCGTCGAGACCGGCACCGTGCGCGACGTGCTGCTGCGGCCCGAGCATCCGTACACGATGGCGCTGCTCGCGGCAGATCCGCACGCCATCCTCGATCTCGAAGGGACCGCGCGCCTTGCATCGATCCCCGGTCAGGTGCCGCTCCCGGGTTCGTGGACGACCGGGTGCCGCTTCGCCCAGCGCTGCCGCTTCGCGCGCGACGAGTGCCTCGTGACGGTGCCGCTCGACCCGCGCGCTCATGGCGAAGGCGGAGTCCGCTGCGTCCGGCGAGACGAGGTGCAGGGTCGCCAGGACGAATGGCGGCTGCCCGTGACGACAGGAGCAGGACGATGAGTGCCCCAGACACGGTGTCCGTCGGCGCGCAGGGCACGGATGCGCCGCTGCTCGAGGTGCGCAACCTCGTCGTGCGCTACGGCAGGAATGGACCGGCCGCGGTCGACGACGTCTCGTTCGCGATCGCCCGCGGTGAGACGCTCGGGCTCGTCGGCGAGTCCGGTTCGGGAAAGACGACGATCGGCCGGGCGATCCTCGGTCTGCAGCCGGTGAGCGACGGGCAGATCCTCTTCGAGGGACGCGAGATCACGCGCGCCAGCGTCGCCGAGCGTCGCGCGTTGCAGGGAGACCTTCGCGCGGTGTTCCAGGACCCGTTCTCGTCGCTCAACCCGCGCCGGGTGATCGGGGACGCTCTCACGGAGCCGCTTCGCGTCGCCGGTGTCGCCCGCGAGGAGCGGGTGCGCCGCGCGAACGAGGCCCTTGCATCGGTGGGACTTCCCGCCGGCTCGTACGACCGGTACCCGCGCCAGTTCTCGGGAGGGCAGCGGCAGCGGATCGCGATCGCGCGGGCCCTTGTGACGGATCCGCGCCTCGTCGTGTGCGACGAGGCGGTGAGCGCGCTCGATCTGTCGACGCAGGCGCAGGTGCTGAACCTCCTCGCCGAGCTGCGTGCCGGCGCCGATCTCGGCTACCTCTTCATCGCCCACGACATGGCGGTCGTCGAGTTCCTCGCCCAGCGGGTCGTCGTGCTCTATCGCGGCAAGGTCATGGAGCAGGGAGCAACGCTCGACGTCATCCGCAACCCGCAGAGCGACTACACCCGCGTGCTCATGGCAGCCTCGCCCGTGCCGGATCCCGACGAGCAGGCCCGCCGCCGAGAGGTCTGGCAGACGCTCCGGGCAGAAGCGAAAGCGGCGGTCGGCTGATCCAGCGGCTCAGTGAAGGGTCCCGTCGACGAGCGGCGAGAGCTCCTGCGCCGTCTCCCGGAACGTCCTGACCATCGGGTTGGGCGAATCGCTGAGGCTGCACAGCACGATGGTCGCCGGCTCGATGTCGGAGATCGGCACGAAGGCGAGCTCGTCGCGGCGGTACTGGCGCGACGCGGACTGCCCCGCGATGTTCACCCCCGCCCCGGCCGCGACCAGTTCGAAGAGCCCGTCGACGCTGTCGGCCGTCGGGCCGCGTCGGGGCCGCGTCCCGTCCGGGCGCGGGTCGACGATCCACCAGTTCACGACCTCGGGAATCCCTCGGGCGACGGCCACGAACACCTCGTCGTTGGTCTCGGCGATCGTGACCGACTCACGTCCGGCGAGGGCGTGATCAGCGGGCACGACGAGCACCCGCGGTTCGCGCCACAGCGGCTCTACACGGATCCGCGGTGGCAGCACCATGGGTGACGGCGCGAACACGACGTCGACCCGCCCGGCTTCCAGCTCGGAGGCCACGTCGAAGAAGCCCAGCCGCCGCATCTCGATCCGCGCCGCCGGGATCGCCTGCATCGTTGCGGCGATCGCCGCCGTCGTCAGCGCGCCGGCCCCCGCGGCCACGACACCGACGCGCAGGAGCGGCGTGTGCTGATCCCGGCGCACCGACTGCGCCCAGGCGAGGAGCTGGTCGTGGTCGTCCTGGACCCGGCGGGCGAGGGGGAGCAGGTCGCGCCCGTAGCCGGTGAGCTCGACTTTGCGGGGACTTCGATCGAACAGCTTGACACCGAGCTGCTGCTCGAGGCGGCTGATCTGCTGGCTCAGCGACGGAGGCGTGATGCTGAGGCGCTCGGCGGCGCGACCGAAGTGCAGCTCTTCGGCGAGCACACAGAAATACCGGATCACGTGGATGGGCACGTCCATGCTCGGATCTTAGCCTCAGGCTAACGCCGGGTAGGGATGTCGAACTTCCTCCGGCCGCGGAACGTCGTGAGACTTGAGGCATCTGGAACGGTCGATCGGAATGGCCCGATGTTCCCGTCTGCCTAACGGCACCACCGTCTTACATGGAGGTAAGCATGACCACTTTCGCCGCTGACGACCCCGACAAGGTCGCGTTCGCCGGAATCCTGCCCGCGGCCCCGAAGCCCTACGTGATCGGCAACGGGCAGGGTGAGAAGTCGCTCGTCTTCGACCAGCTCTTCGAGATCCTGGTCTCGGGAGACGAGACGGACGACCAGTACGGCGCGTGGACGATGAAGGCGCGTCAGGGGGACCGCATCCCCGCCCACACGCACCTCAGGACCCACGAGTTCTTCTACGTCGTCGACGGCGAGATCTCGGTGTGGATGGACGACCAGGCGGAATACCACACCAAGACCACGCTCACCACGGGCGACTTCGCGTTCGTGCCGGCGAACATCGTCCACGCATTCAAGATCGAGAACACCACGACGGTGTTCGGCGCAGGCACGGCGGGCTTCGAGCGGTTCTTCCACGCGATCGGCCAGAAGACCGACCTCGACCAGCCGCAGGGCGTCTACGTGCCGGACTTCTCGATCATGCGCGCCGCCGGCGAGAAGTACGCCACTGTCTTCATGCCCGAGTTCCGGTTCCGCGACTGACCTCCTCGTGTCGTCGCTGTTCGAGGTCGACTTCGCCCAGCCCGAGGGCTTCCGGCCGCTCTCGCTCGACCTGCGCACGCCGGCGTCCGCCGGCGCGCCCCTCATCGTGTTCCTGCACGGTGGGGGGTGGCTGCGTGGCAGTCGCAAGGTCTTCACCCCGGGGATCGGCGTCGGCCGGTCCTTCGATCTCATCGTCGCGGCGGGCTTCGCGATCGCCTCGTGCGAGTACCGCCTGAGCGGCGAAGCGCGATTCCCTGCGCAGCTGGACGACGTCGACGCCGCCCTCGAGTGGCTGAGGAATCACGCGGCCGACTACGGAGTGGATGCCTCGCGCCCCGTGCTGTGGGGAGTCTCGGCGGGCGCGACGCTCGCCGCGCTCACGGGGCTCGGTCGCCGTGATGTGCGCGGCGTCGTGGACTGGTTCGGTCCCGCCGACCTCTTCACGATGGCTGAGCACGACATGGGCGATCCACCCGAGAAGACCCGTGAGGCTCGCTGGATCGGCGGACCCGCCGCAGAGCATCCCGAGATCGCACGCCGGGCGAGTCCCGCCTACCAGGTGCACGCCGGCGCTCCGCCGTTCCACATTGCGCACGGCACCGCCGACGAGCATGTTCCGTTCTCGCAGAGCGAGGCGCTCGCCGAGGCGCTCCGAGGCGTCGGAGCCGATGTCGACTTCCACACCGTTGCGGGCGGAAAGCACTTCTGGCAGGGGCTCGACGACCCGTCCACGGTGTTCGACGCCGCGATCGACTTCTGCTCGCGCGTCACACATTCACAAGGAGACTGAAGTGACAGACCCCGCTCGAGCCGACGATGCCGGCGCTCCGCGCGCTCGCGTCATCCTCGACAACGATTTCGGCGGTGATCCCGACGGACTGTTCCAGCTCGCGCACCATCTGCTGAGCCCTTCGGTGCATGTCGCACTGGTCGTCGCGTCGAAGATCCCCGACTCCTTCGCCGAGTTCGACCCGGGAGTGGTGGAGCGCGGAGTGATCGCGGCGGATCGCATCGTCGAGATGCTCGGTCGTCCCGAACGCGCTCTTGCGGGCGCCGAGACGGGCTTGCGCGCCGGGGTCACGCCGCGGCTCACCGACGCGGCGCGGGCGATCATCGCGGAGGCGCTCCGCGATGATCCGCTGCCGCTCTTCTACTGTGCGGGCGGGGGGCTGACGGACCTCGCCACGGCGTATCTCCACGAACCCGGCATCGCGGATCGACTGACGCTCGTCTGGATCGGCGGTCCGGGCTATGACCCGGCGCATGCGGACGATTGCCGCCCGGCGGAGTTCAACACGACCATCGACCCTGTCGCCGCGGGGGTGGTCTTCGCGTCTTCGATGGCCATCTGGCAGGTCCCCGAGACGACCTACGAACAGTGCCTCATCACCTGGGCCGAGCTCCACCGCCACGTCGCACCGCTCGGACCTCTCGCGGCACACCTCGTCGATTGCCTGGACACCTTCACGGCGACGATGTCCGCGATGCTCGGGTTCAACCGAGGCGAGACGGTCGTCCTCGGCGACAGCCCGCTCGTCCTGCTGACCGCCCTCCGCGGGCCCTTCCATGTCGACCCGTCGTCGTCGCCGTCAGCCCTGCAACCACGGCGTGCGATCAGCGATGACGCCACTTACGGCGACCTACTCGCCGGGGCGCCGCCCGTTCGCGTCTTCACCGCCCTCGACACCCGGCTCATGTTCGGCGACCTGGTCGCGAAGCTCGCTGAAGTCGGAGGGGCCGCATGACGAAGGCGATGATGATCGCGCCCGATCATCCGGCGGAGGCGGCGCCTCTCCTGCGTCGCGAGTTCACGCTCGATCCAGGGCACGGCCCGGTGGACAGCGCGATTCTGCGCACGTCCGCCCAGGGGGTCATCGAGGCGTGGGTGAACGGCATCCCGTCGTCCGACGAACTGCTCGCGCCAGGGTGGACGAGTTACGAGTGGCGCGTGCGTCTCGTCGAGCACGATGTCACCACCGCCGTCGCCGAGCGGACCGTCGTCGCGCTGCGGCTCGGGAACGGGTGGTACCGCGGCTGGCTCGGCTTCACCGGCCAGCGCGCGGTTTACGGAGACGAGCGCGCCGGGTACGCCGAGCTCGAGATCCGCTTCGCCGACGGTCACGTTCAGCGCGTCGGCACCGACGAGTCGTGGCGCGCCGGAACGGGTGAGGTCCTCGCCGACGACCTCTACAACGGCGAGACGATCGACGCCCGCCTGCGGGACCGCTCCTGGCAGCGTCCGGGATTCGACGACGCGCAGTGGGATGCGGTGCACGCCGTCGACGTCGACCCGGGCCGCCTCGTCCCCCGAACCTCACCGCCCGTCCGGCGGCTGGGTGAGCGGGCCGTGGAGCGGGTCTGGACCTCGCCATCAGGGCGGACCCTCGTCGACTTCGGTCAGAACCTCGTCGGGTTCGTACGGGTGCGGGTCTCAGGTCCGGCCGGCAGCGAGATCGTCCTTCGTCATGCGGAAGTGCTCGAAGGCGACGAGCTCGGCACACGCCCGCTGCGGCGCGCCGAGGCGACGGATCGATTCGTCCTCAGCGGCGGCGACGACGTGTTCGAGCCGACGCTCACTTTCCACGGGTTCCGCTATGCGGAGGTCACCGGCTGGCCGGGCGAGCTCGACCCCGAGGCGCTGACCGCGGTCGTGGTCGGATCCGACATCCGCCCCACCGGCACGTTCGCGTGTTCCGACGCACTCCTGAATCAGCTGCACAGCAACGTGGTGTGGGGGATGAAGGGCAACTTCCTGAGCGTGCCGACGGACTGCCCGCAGCGCGACGAGCGTCTCGGCTGGACGGGCGACCTCGCGGTGTTCGCTCCGACGGCGGCGTTCCTCGGCGATGTCGAGGGCTTCCTCGCGGACTGGCTCATCGACGCCGAGCTCGAGCGGCAGGCGACGCCGTTGAGGACAGTGCCCGTCGTGGTCCCGAACGTCATGAAGCACCTCGAGACGGGATTCCCCGAACCGGGCGCGACCGCCGTCTGGGGCGATGCCGCCGTGTGGGTGCCGTGGGCGCTGTGGACCGCGTACGGCCACGAGCAGACGCTCCGCGACGCCTACCCCCTCATGACCGCGCACGTTCGCAGCGTCGAGGCGGCGCTCGCACCCGACGGTGCGTGGGACTCCGGGTTCCAGTTCGGGGACTGGCTGGATCCGGACGCGCCCGCCGATGACCCGGGCAAGTCCAAGGCGCCGGCAGAGGTCGTCGCCACGGCGAGCGCCTATCGCAGTGCGGGCCTTGTCGCCGGGGCGGCGGCGGTGCTGGGCGCGGAGTCGGATGCTGCGGAGTTCCGCGCGCTGCGCGATCGCATCGGCGTCGGCTTCCGCACTCGGTACGTCCACGACGGGCGTGTCGAGAGTGACAGCGCCACGGTCTATGCGCTCGCGATCGTGTTCGGCATCCTCGACGATGCCGACGTGCAGCGCGCCGGCGATCGGCTGGCCGAACTCGTGCGCGAGGCGGGGCATCGCATCAGCACCGGGTTCGCCGGGACCCCGTTCATCCTCGATGCCTTGACGTCGACCGGCCACCTCGACGATGCCTACGCACTGCTGCTGCAGCGCGAGGTGCCGTCGTGGCTCTACCCGGTGACGATGGGCGCCACCACGATCTGGGAGCGCTGGGATTCGATGCGGCCCGACGGCAGCGTCAACCCGGGCGAGATGACGAGCTTCAACCACTATGCGTTCGGGGCCGTCGCCGACTGGATGCACCGGTCGATCGGCGGCATCGCACCCCTCGACCCGGGTTACCGGCGCATCCTGGTGGCACCGCAGCCGGGCGGCGGCCTCACGTGGGCGGAGGCGAGCCTCGAGACGCCGCACGGCCGCGCCGCGGTCCGCTGGGATGCGGATCCCGAGCTGCGCCTGCGCGTCGAGGTGCCGGCGGGCGTCGAGGCTGTGCTCCGGCTTCCCGGGCGTGCGGACGAGACGCTGGCGTCCGGCATCCACCATCGATGAAAGGAACCGACCGATGACCGAGATCCACGACGTCGCCCTCGCTGGTGGCGGCTTCGACTTCCGCGTTCGCGTGTATCCCGCGGCCGAGCCGAACGGCTCGCTGCTGGTCTGGCTGCACGGTGGCGCCTTCATGTTCGGCGACCTCGAGATGCCCGAGGCTGACCAGGTCGGTCGCCGTCTCAGTGACAGCGGGATCACCGTCGTCTCCGTCGATTACACGCTCGCGCCACTGGACGCACTGGAGTCGCTCGGTCCGCCCGAGCCGGGCCTCGACATCCCGTCACCCGCCGAGATCCGGACCACCGCGGAGGCTGCGGGGCCGCGGGCGCGGTTCCCGGTCGCGTCGCTGCAGATCATCGCGGCCTTCGACTGGGCTGTCGCGAACGCGGGCGAGTACGGTGCGGACCCGGGCCTCGTGTCGCTCGGCGGGGCGAGCGCGGGCGGCAACCTGGCCACAGGTGCCGCGATGCGGCTTCGCGACCGCGCGACGTCGCTGCCCGCTCTTCTGGCCCTCGTCTACCCGGTGCTGCATTCGCCACTGCCGGCGGCTGGAGCGGAGCTCGAGTCGCTGCTCGAGGGGCTGCCGCCGTTCCTGACGTTCCCGCCAGAGTCCACGCAGGCGATCAACGCGAACTATCTCGGGGGCGCGACCGACGACGAGGGCTACGCGTTCCCGGGCGGACACGACCTCGCCGGCCTGCCGTCGACGCTCATCGTGAACGCCGACCGCGACCGCTTGCGGGCATCGGGTGAGGCGTTCGCCGCGGAACTCGCGCTCGCCGGTTCCGACGTCAGGCTCGTCCGTGAGCGCGGCGCGGTGCACGGCTTCCTCAACGAGGTCGGCGACGCGGCCGCCGAAAGGACGCTCGGGCTGCTCGCGGGTGCCATCACCCACGCGCGACCCGTTGCCGTCGCGCGGGCGGTGTGACGGGCGATCAGGTGGCGCGCAGGAGCCTCGAGATGTCGTCCGCCGTGGCCCGCAGGCGATCGAGGATCGGTCCGCGCAGCGAGGCGAGATCATGACGCTGCGTCGACACGGCGATGTTGATCGCGGCGGCGGGCTTCGCGGCATCCCGCCCGAACACGGGCACCGAGACCGAGCGCAAGCCGGCCGCGACCTCCTGGTCCTGCAGCGAGTAGCCCTCCTCGCGGATGACGGCCAGGCGCTCGCGCAGCTCGTCGAGCGACGCCGCGGCGTTGGGTCCGGCATCCGTCCCGAACTCGTGAGCAGCAAGCGCCGCGGCCAGCTCCGCGTCGCTCAGGTAGGCCAGCAGGAGCTTGCCCATCGAGGTATAGGCGGCGGGCAGCGTCGACCCGACCTGGATGTTCGCGGTCACGAGATCCGAGTTGCGCAGGCGCGCGAGGTAGAGAACCTGGTCGCCGACGAGCACGCCGAGGTTGACGGTCTCGCCGGACTCCTCGGCGAGGTGGCGCAGCGGCTGCTCGCTGAGCTGGACGAGGCTCGACCCGCGCAGTGCGGCCGAGCCCAGCAGCAGCACAGCGACACCAGGACGGATGGCTCCGTCAGCCAGGCGCTCGAGGTAGCCGCCCTCTTCGAGGGTCGCGACCACGCGGAAGGCGGTCGGCATCGGGATACCCGTGCGCTCGCTGATGTCGCGGAGCTTGAGCGACGTGACGGACTCGTCGAAGAGCCGCAGGACGTCGAGTCCTTTCGCGAGCGCCTCGATGCGATAACGGCTCGGCGTCTTCTCGGCGGACTCGCTCGGGGTCTCTTCGGCTTTCATCGTGTGAAACCGTATCTCTCGGTCCCGAGGCGTGCAATCTCAGCTATCGACGCGGAACGCGCGCAGCTGCAGGGCGAGGGTGGCGTAGTAGCCGACGAGCGTCGTGAGCTCGAACACGACGGCTGCGCCGAGGGCGACGGATGCCGCGTCCCACAGTTCGTCGTCGAGATCGCCGCCGACCAGCTGGAGGGTGACGGCGCCGACGAGCGCTTCGTCGCCCTCGAAGGGCGTGATGTCGCCCCTGCGCAGCGCGGCCAGCTCGGCGTCGCCGAGGCCCACAGCGGCGCCCACCGCCTCGTGGGCTTCGCGCTCGAAGGCGCTGTCCCAGTGGGCCGCGACGAGCAGGATCGCGATCTCTCTCGCGCGCTCGGTGAGCGCACCCCGGTAGCGGATGGCGGAGCCGACGTGCTGGAGCGCGCCGCCCAGGTCGGGGGCGAGCAGAAGGGCATTGAAGGGGCCGCGCAGCGAACCGTCCGGCCTGGTCAGGGCGAAGTGCTGCGGCCCCTGGGCGCGCGGCCCGCCGGCGATCGCGCCGTACAGGTCGGCCTGTGCGGGGGAGAGCTCCTCGGGGCGGAGCGGGGGAACGCGGGGCGGCATCTGTCTCCTCCATTTGACGAATCGCTGGGATCAGCCTACATTCAATCAACGAAAGTCGCTTTCACCCAATGAACTCGATTGCGAGAGACGTCATGGCAGACACCCTCCACGCCGCGAAGGCCGCATGGCTCGGACTCGAGGGCGCGCGCGTGCTCGTCGCCGGAGCCGGCGGGATCGGCGGTGCGTGTGCCCTCGCGTACGCCGACGCCGGGGCATCTGTCGCCGTCGTCGACCGCGACCAGCGGGCGCTGGACGCGATCGGCGCCGACCTCGACGCCACAGGGGCGCGGTACGCCCTCTTCCAGGCCGACCTCACCGAGCACGGCGCGGGGGAGCGGGTCGTGGTCGACGTCGTCGAAGAGCTGGGCGGCCTCGACGTGCTGCTCCATGCCGTCGGCATCAACGATCGGCGTCCGATCCTCGAGTTCACTGAGGATGAGTGGGACCACATCCTGCGGGTCAACCTGTCGTCCCTCTTCGGCTTGGCGCAGGCAGCCGGCCGCCACATGGTCGCGCAAGGTCACGGCCGCGTGCTCGCGCTGTCGAGCGTCTCCGGACTTCTGGCCCACCACTCCCACGGCCCCTACGCGGCTTCGAAGGGCGGGATCAACCAGCTCCTGCGGGTCATGGCACGCGAGTGGGCCGCGTCGGGGGTCACGGTGAATGCCCTGGCGCCGGGCTACATCGAGACGCCGCTCACCGCGGGCGAGCTCGCCAAGCCCGGCAAGCGCCAGGATCTGGAGAGCCTCGTCCCGGCCGGCCGTCTCGGCACCCCCGACGAGCTCACCGGCCCCGCGCTCTTCCTGTCCTCACGGCATGCCGGGTTCGTCACCGGCCATGTCATGTACATCGACGGCGGACGCACGCTCGTCTGAGCGCGCTCGACGATTGGAGAACCCCATGACCGACCCCACCCCGCAGATCTTCCCCCGCTTCGCCGGCAAGACGGTGCTCGTCACCGGTGCCGGCACCGGCTTCGGCGCCGAGATCGCCGTCCGCGCCGCACAGGAGGGCGCGAAGGTCGCCGTCCACTACCGCTCCTCGAAGGGCGGCGCCGAGGCCACGCTGCAGCGCATCCGCGAGGCCGGCAGCGACGGCATCCTGGTGCAGGCCGACATCGGCTCGTGGGACCAGATCAAGCGCATGGCCGACGAGGTATGGGCCGCGTTCGGCACGCTCGACGTGGTCGTCAACAACGTCGGCGACGTCTCGAGCGAGCAGATGAACTGGGACGAGCTGACGCAGGAGGCCCTCGACGCCGTCATCGACATCGACGTCAAGGGGACGCTGCTCATGACCCACGAGTTCGGCGAGCGGATGCTGCGGCAGGGCCACGGCAACATCGTGCAGGTCGGTTCGACGGTGATCGTGCGCGGCTCGGCGCGGGCACCGCAGTACGCCGCGGCGAAGTACGCGATCCTCGGCATCACCAAGTCCTACGCCAAGGCGTTCGCCCCGGCGGTGCGCGTCAACACCTTCGCGCCCGGGTTCATGGAGACCGAGCGCCTGCTGAACCGCGAGGACTGGAAGAACGGACGCCGCGAGGTGCTGCTCTCGCAGACGCCGATGGGCGTCATCCCTCCGCCCGAGTTCGTGACCGGCGCATGCCTCTGGCTCGCCACCGACGAGGCGGCGCACCTGACCGGCGGCTACATGCTCGCCGACGGCGGATTCAACATGGTCGGCGCCTGAGCGCCCGCCCGATATCTAGGAGACAGAACCCATGAAGCTCATCACCTTCGACGGCGGACGCGTCGGCCGGCTGGAACTCGAGGAAGGCGTCGTGATCGAGCTCGACGTCCCCTCGACCCGCGAGTACTTCGAGCGCGGCGGCCAGGTCACCGAGACCGGCGAGCGCCTCGCGTACGCCGACGTGAAGCTCGAGGCGCCCATCCGCCCCAAGAAGTTCTTCCACACCGCGGGCAACTTCGCGGACCACCACAACGAGCTCGAGGCCGTCAACTGGTCGCACCCCGTGCACAAGGGCATCGTGTTCTTCCAGAACGTGGACGCGATCATCGGCCCCGATGACGACATCGTCTACCCCGACCACCTCACGAAGGAGATGGACTACGAGCTCGAGCTCGCCATCATCATCGGCAAGTCGGGCAAGTTCTTCGGTCCCGACGAGGCCGACGACTACATCGCGGGCTTCACGGTGTTCAACGACATCTCGGCGCGCGACATCCAGCGCAAGGAGATGGAGTCGGGCGTCTTCTCGTTCTCGAAGGCGATCGACACGTTCTGCCCCATCGGCCCGTGGATCGTCACGCGCGACGAGGTGCCCGACATGCACGAGCTGCCGATGCAGCTGCGCGTGAACGGCGAGGTGCGCCAGCAGGGCAACACGAACCAGACCCGCATCAAGTTCCCGCACCTGGTGGCCTACCACTCGCCGCAGATCTACAGCGCCGGCGACATCATCACGACCGGCACGATCTCGGGCGTCGCGGCGATCCAGGACAACCCGTTCGACTTCTACCTGAAGCCCGGCGACCAGATCGAGGCGGAGATCACCGGCATCGGGACGCTGCGCAACAAGGTCATCAGCTGGGAGGACCGCTACGGCGAGCCCGCCCCGCAGCGGGTCGACTGGTGAGGCTCGCGAACCTCGCCGGTCGCGCGGTCGTCGTCATCGGCGACCGCGCGGTCGACGTCGAGCAGGCATCGCGTGGGCGCTTCGGCCCCGATCCGCAGGCGCTGTTCGGCGACTGGCAGGCGTTCGCGGAATGGGCGGCGACGATTCCGGATGCCGCCGCTGCAGCATCCGTCGCCCTCGAGGCGACCGAACTCGGCGCACCCGTGCCTCGCCCGCGACAGGTGTTCGCGATCGGGCTGAACTACGCCGAGCACGCCGCGGAGGCCGGATACCCGCCGGACTCGATGCCCGTCACCTTCACTAAGTTCCCGTCGTCGATCGTCGGGCCGGACGCCGTCGTGGAGCTGCCCGAGGGCAACGTCGACTGGGAGGTCGAACTCGTCGTGGTGATCGGTCGTGAGGCCCACCGCGTCGACCGGGAGCATGCGTGGGACCACGTCGCGGGGCTCACGATCGGCCAGGACCTGTCCGAGCGCGTCACGCAGCTGCAGGGCTCGGCCCCGCAGTTCAGCCTCGGCAAGTCCTTCCCCGGCTTCGGTCCGACCGGGCCGTGGCTCGTGACGCCGGACGAGTTCGCCGACCGCGACGACCTCGCCATCTCGTGCACGCTGTCGGGTGAGAGCATGCAGATCTCGCGCACCTCGATGATGCTGTACGACGTCCCCGAGCTGCTGGTCCGGCTGTCGGCGGTCTGCCCGCTGCTGCCCGGCGACATCATCTTCTCGGGCACTCCGTCGGGTATCGGCAACCGGCGCACCCCGCCGCGGTTCATCGGCCCCGCCGACGTGCTCGTGAGCGAGATCGAGGGCATCGGCACACTCGCTACACGGTTCACAGCCGCCCGCTGACGTCGGATCGACCATGACTGGCGCCCCCTACGAACTGCGTGTCGAGTACCTCCGTGCACCGATCGGCGTCGGCACGCGCAGCCCGCGCTTCTCGTGGTTCGTCGACCATGCGCGCGCGGCGTGCCAGCTCGAGGTGTCGACCGCGGACACGGTGGTCTGGGCGAGCGGCGAGATCCGGATCGCGGATGCTGCTCCCGTCGTCTACGCCGGCGAATCGCTGACCTCGAACACCGCGTACGAGTGGCGAGTGCGCAGCCGTGCCGCCGACGGCGAGTGGTCGGACTGGGCAGGTTCCACGTTCGAGACCTCGCTGCTGGACGCCGCCGACTGGGCCGCGCCCTGGATCGAACCCGTTCAGCAGGACGCGGTCGTCGAGCGGTGGAGCATCGTCGACTGGGTCCGGGGGCTCGGTCCCGACTCAGCGCCCGAGGATCGGCTCCGGCCCACGCAGCTGCTGCGGCAGCGGTTCGAGGTCGGTCCCGGTGCCGTGCGGGCGCGGCTGTTCTCCACCGCTCGCGGCGTGTACTCCGCGTTGATCAACGGGCGCCGCTCTGACGACCACGTGCTCGCACCGGGCTTCGACAGCTACGAGCATCGAGTGTCGTTCTCGTCGGCGGACGTGACAGCGTCGCTCGTCGAGGGTGAGAACATCCTCGCCGTTGCGCTGGCCGACGGCTGGTGGGCGGGCAGGATCGGCCTCACCGGATCGAGCGCGCAGTTCGGTGCGCGTACCTCGGCGATCTGGCAGCTGCATGTCGACTACGCCGACGGCACGACGCAGATCGTCACGTCGGGCGCCGACGTGCGCAGCGCGATCGGGCCGTGGACCTACGCGGACCTGTTCGTGGGCGAACGATTCGACCGGCGCGCGGTGCCTGCGGGCTGGGATCGGGCCGGCTTCGATGATGACGAATGGATGCCGGTGGCCGAGGCCGGCACGGATCACGCCGCCCTGACACCGTTCCGCGGCGAGCCGATCCGTCGCATCCTCGAGGTCCGCCCGGTGGCGCTCGTCGAGACCGCGCAGGGCACGATCGTCGACTTCGGGCAGGTGCTCGTCGGCCGCGTGCGGCTCCGTTTGCGCGACACGACGGCCGGACAGCGTGTGGCGATCGAGCACACCGAGACGCTCACGGCCGACGGCTCCTGGTTCGCCAACATCGTCGGGATCAACAAGGAGCAGACCGACGTGTTCGTGGCGGCCGGCGGCCCCGACGAGTGGGAGCCGGAGTTCACCTTCCACGGGTTCCGCTACGCGCGCGTCAGGGGCCTGACGACGGAGCTCGCGGTCGACGATGTCGTCGCCGTCGTGCTGGCAAGCGATCTGGAGCAGACCGGCTCGTTCGAGGCATCCGATCCCCGTCTCGACCGCCTTCATCAGAACGTCGTGTGGAGTCAGCGCGGCAACTTCCTGTCGGTGCCGACCGACTGCCCGCAGCGCGAGCGGGCGGGCTGGACCGGCGACATCCAGGCGTTCGCCGCGGCGGCGACGAACAACGCGCAGGTCGTCCCCTTCCTCGAGCGGTGGCTCGACAATCTGCGCGCCGACCAGCTGCCGGACGGCCGGATCCCGATCTTCTCGCCGCGCTCGCCGTTCGATGCCGAGGCCGCGGCGAAGGCGCACGGGATCGGCTCGATCGTGGCCGCTGCCGGATGGAGCGACGCGATCGCCATCGTGCCGTGGACCCTGCACGAGCGCACCGGCGATCGACGCGTGCTCGAGGAGAACCTCGACGCGATGCTCCGGTGGATCGAGTACCAGCGGGCGACGGCGGCGGCGGAGCTGCCCGAGTCCCTCGCGGGCGCCGACCTCGACGCGCCTCGCGTCCGCGCGCAGGCGCTGCTCTACAACTCCGGCGCGCAATTCGGCGATTGGCTGACCCCGAGCACGATGGAGGGGCGGCCGATGCACGAGGCAATCGGTATCGCTCCGGCCCTCACGGGCGAATACCTGGCGCCGATGTTCCAGGCAAACACGCTCACGATCGCGGCGCGCGCCGCCGCGGTCCTCGGGCGGGAGACGGATGCTGCGGGCCTCGCCGAGCGGGCCGCCCAGGTGCGCACGGCCTTCGCCGCGGAGTACGTCGATGCCGACGGCGACCTGCCAGTGCGACTGCAGGGCGTGTACGTCGTCGCGCTCGCGTTCGACATGATCCCCGCCGAACTGCGCGCCCGCACCGCGGCGCGCCTCGGGGAACTGATCCGCGAGCGCGGGAACCGCCTCGACACCGGATTCCTGTCGACCCCCTATCTGCTGGACGTGCTGTGCGAGAACGGGTATGCCGACGTCGCCCGCGCGCTGCTGTGGCAGTCCGAGATGCCGTCGTGGCTCTACGAGGTTGACCGCGGGGCCACCACGATCTGGGAGGCGTGGGACGCGATCTCACCCGACGGCCAGATCCGCCCGATGTCGCTCAACCACTACGCGCCGGGAAGCGTCGACGACTTCCTGTACCGCCAGGTCGCCGGCATCCGCTCCACTGCGCCCGGCTACCGCACCGCGGTGATCGCGCCCGACTTCGAGGCCGGGCTGGATCACGTGCGTGCGCACGTCGGAACGCCCTACGGACGACTGGCCGTGCACTGGTCTGTCGCCGGCGATGCGGCATCCGTGACCGTCGACGTGCCCCATGGCATGTCCGCCCGGCTCGCGATGTCCCAGGGCGAGATCGCGCTGGAAGCCGGGCGCTCGCGCCACACGCTGCCTATCGGACGCCGCGCATCAGCTTCAGCACGGGTCTGACCGCGGCGAGCAGGGCGAGGCCGAGCACGATCGCGATCGCCCCGAGGACCGTGAAGTAAGGGACTTCGTCGTCGGGGTTGTAGAACCCGGCGAGCCAGCCGGCGATCGAAGTGCCGAGCGCCACCGAGAGGAAGAAGAGCGCGACCATCTGCGTGTGGAACTTCTCGGGGGCGAGCTTCGTGGTCACCGACAGGCCCACCGGCGAGAGCAGCAGCTCGGCGATGGTGAACACGAACAGGATGCCGACGATCGCCATGAGGGGGGTCGAGTTCGGGCCGCCGTTCGCCCACGGCAGGAACAGCAGGAACGCGATGCCCATGATGATCGACGCGAGGCCGAACTTGACGGGAGTGGAGGGCTGTCGGTCGCCGAGCTTGGTCCACAGGGCCGCGAACACTCCCGACAGGATGATGATGAAGATCGGGTTGATGGACTGGACGAATGACGGCGGCAGTGTCACCCCGAAGATCGTCCGGTCGAGCTGCTTGTCGGAGTAGATCGTCAGCACCGTGAACTGCTGCTGGTACAGCGACCAGAACCCGACGCTCACCAGGAACAGCGGGATGAAGCCGAACACGCGGGACCGCTCATCGGCCGAGATGGCTCTCGAGCGCAGGATGACGACGAAGTAGGCGACTGCCGCGACGGCGGTGACCACGATGACCACCTGGGCGAGGTTGTCGGCGCGGATCACCTGGACGAGCACGAGCACCGCGATCACGACCAGCGCGCCGGCCGCGATCCCGATCCACAGACCGTACCGGTTTCGAGGGAGAGGGTTCGCGACGACGCTCGCCTGAGCAGGCAGCCCGCGCCGCCCGATGGAGTATTGGATGAGGCCGGCGGCCATGCCGATCGCCGCGAGCAGGAAGCCCGCGTGGAAGCCCCACGTCACCTGCGCCCAGCCGGTCAGGATCGGCCCGAGGAAGGCGCCGAGGTTGATTCCGAGGTAGAACAGCGAGAAGCCGGCGTCGCGTCGCACGTCGCGGGGGGCGTAGAGCGTGCCGACGACGGCGGTCGCATTGGCCTTCAGCCCGCCCGATCCCACCGCGACGAGGATGAGGCCGATGCTGAGCCCCCAGTAGCCGGGGAGCAGCGAGAGCGCGATGTGCCCGCCCATGATGACGATCGCGCTGTAGAACAGCACCCGCTCCGAGCCGAGCAGGCGGTCGGCGACCCAGGCGCCGAGGATCGTGGAGAGGTAGACCGTGCCGCCGTAGGCGCCGACGATGCCGGTGGCGATGACCTCCGGCATCCCGAGCCCGCCCTGGGCAACGGAGTAGTACATGTAGAGGAGCAGGATCCCCTGCATGCCGTAGAAGCTGAACCGCTCCCACATCTCCACGAAGAAGATGTGCACGAGCGACCACGGCTGCCCGAAGAACCGCGTGTCGTGGTCGCTCTCCGTGGCCGTGGTGCCTGCGGGATCCGTTCCGCTCGCTGCGGCGACCGTGCCGGTGCGCGTGGCGTCGGCTGCGGCGGTGGCGCCGTCGGGCGGACCTACCGGGACCTGATCGGGCTCCCCTCGGCTCGGATCGTCACCCTGGAAACCCTGCCCACGCCCGTCCATGCGCCTGCTCCCGTCGCCCCGGTAGACGTCAGGCTAGCGACGGGTCGCGCGGCCGCGATAGACCCCGGGGTGAACGCCCTAGTCTGAGCGGGGGCTCACAGAACGGCGCGCACATGCGGATCGGCATCATCGGCGGCGGCGCCGCGGGGCTCGCGGCCGCGTGGCTGCTCGAGCACGACCACGACGTCACGCTGTTCGAGAAGGACGACCGCTTCGGCGGCCACGCGCACACCCTCGACGTCGAGGTCGACGGCCAGGCGCTCCGCATCGACGCCGGCTTCCAGTTCTTCGCGCGCAGCGCCGCCTACGCGAGGTTCAACCGGCTGCTGGACACGCTCGAGGTGCCGCGCACGACGTACCCGGCGACGCTCACGGTGTCGCACGTCGACGGCGCACGGCCCGTCGCGATGCCGCCCTTCCGGCGCGGCCGGCCGGTGTGGTCGTCGCTCACTCCGCGGGCGATCGACCATCTGCTGCGCTTCCGTGCGTTCCTGTCGCGCGTGCCGGCGTTCCTCGCCGAGCACGACACGACCGTGACGATCGCGGAGTACGTCGAGCGCGAGCGGCTGCCGAAGGCGTTCGTCGACGACTTCCTCTTCCCGCTGCTGCTCGCGTTCTGGTGCGTCGATCTCGCCGACTTCCGCCGGTTCGCCGCCTACAACGCGCTGTACTACCTGGGGGCGAACCTTCCACGCGGGCTGACGCCGCCCGACCAGAGCGAGATCCCGGGCGGGCTCCGCGTCTACGTCGACGCCCTCGTCGCCTCGCTCGAGCACGCGAACCTGCGCACCAGCGCGCCGGTCGAGTCCGTCACGCGGGATGCCGACGGCACGTTGCTCCTCGACGTCGCCGGGGCGCAGCATCCGTTCGACCATCTCGTGTTCGCGTGCGACGCGGCGACCGCGCACGATCTGCTGGTGCCGCTGCCGGAGTTCGCCGAGGTGACCTCGCAGCTCGCGCGCTTCGGGTACTTCGACACGACGATCGCGATCCACGGCGACCGGCGGCTGATGCCGCGCGACGAGCGCGCGTGGTCGGTCGTGAACGTGCGGACGGATGCTGCGCACAGCTCGCTCTCGATCTGGAGCCCCTCGCGCGGGGTCGACGTCTTCAAGAGCTGGGTGACGTACGACGACGAGCTGCCGCAGCCGCTCTACGCGACGGCGACCTACCGGCACGGCCTCATCGACACCGGGTACTTCGACGCGCAGCGACGGCTGCGCCCGCTGCAGGGGCGGCACGGGGTGTCGCTCGCGGGGCTCTACACCGCCGACGCCGACTCGCACGAGAGCGCGATCCTCTCTGCGGTCGCGGTCGCCGAGCGGCTCGCGCCGGACTCGGCGCGGCTCGCGCGCTTGCGCGGCTGAGGTCCCGGATCACTCCGGGAGCGACGGATGCCGCTCCTGGGGCGCGCGGTGGCGCGGGATGAACAGCGCCACCACGAGCGCGACGATCGCCGCGGTCCCGCCGAGGATCAGCGACAGGGTGAAGCCGGTCGTCGTCGGCACGGGCACTCCCTCGAAGTCGACGGTGTAGGTGGCGAGCACCGCGCCGACGACGGCGGCGGCGGTGCTGGTGCCGAGGGACCGGAACAGCGCGTTGAGGCCGTTCGAGGCTCCGGTCTCGCTCTGCGGCACGGAGCGCATGATGAGCATGGGCATCGAGGCGTATCCGAAGCCGATCCCGGCGCCGATGAGGATGTTCGCGACGAGGATGTGCCACACCGCGGACGAGAACAGCAGCGTGAAGCCGTATGCGGCGATCAGCGAGATCGCGCCGAGCAGCAGCAGGAGCTTGGGACCGGTGCGGAACGCGATGCGTCCTGCGATCGGCGACAGCAGCATCATCACGAGTCCCGAGGGCATGACGATGAGGCTGGCGACCAGCAGCGACAGCCCGAAACCGGCGCCGGTCGCCACCGGCAGCTCGAGCATCTGCGGGTAGACGACGTTCGAGGCGAAGAGCGAGAAGCCCATGGCCACCGAGGCGATGTTGGTGAGCAGCACCGCGGGGCGGGCGGCGACCCGCAGGTCGAGCAGCGGCTCGTCGATGCGCAGCTCGTACCATCCCCACACCAGCAGCACGGCGAGTCCGCCGAGCCCGCAGGCGAGCACGGGGGCCGACCCCCAGCCCCACTCGTTGCCGCGCGAGATCGCAAGCAGGATGCCGATGAGGCCCACGGCGAGCCCCGCTGCGCCGAGGTAGTCGAACCGGCCTGCGGTGCGCAGGACGCTGACCGGGACGATCCACAGCACTAGGCCGAACACGATCACCCCGAGACCGGCGGCCATCCAGAACAGCAGGTGCCAGTCGCTGCGCTCGGTGATGAGCGCGCTGATGGGCAGACCGAGCGCGCCGCCGACGCCGAGCGTCGCGCTCATGAAGGCGATCGCCGAGTCGACGCGGTCCTCGTGGAGGACGTCTCGCATGATCGAGATGCCGAGCGGCACGACGCCGACGATGGCGCCCTGCAGCGTGCGCCCGACGATGATCCCGACGATGCCGGGCGACAGCGCCGCGACGACGGAGCCGGCGACCATGACCGCGACCAGGACGAGCACGATGCGCCGCTTGCCGTACATGTCGCCCAGACGCCCCGAGATCGGGGTGACCACGGCCGCGGCGAGAAGCGTCGACGTGACGACCCACGCGGTGTCGTCGCGGCTGGCGTTCAGCAGCTCGGGCAGCTTGGACTGGATCGGCACCATGAGGGTGAACATGAACGACGAGCACAGGCCGGCGATCGCGAGAACCGCGACGATGGCGCCCTGGCTCGGCATCCGGGTGAGTCTTCTTCTCGCGTCCTCGTCACCCGTGCCCATCAGTTCAGGTTATCGGGGGCTGCGAGCACCCGGCTCCGCGGGTTGCGCTGCAGAACTCCCTCGATGCCGCGTCCGGGCAGCGGCATCGTGCGGGGTTCCGCGATGCACGGGCCGGACCGGAGGAGTTCTGCCGGGCCTGCGGGTGCAGACTTAGGGCATGGCCGAGATACCGACGCCGCCCGGCATCGACATCCGCTTCCTCGACACCGTCGAGGAAGTGCACCGCGCATCCGCCGTGCTCGCCGAGGTGTGGGGCGGCGACCGGGGCGGAATGCCGCCGAACCTGCTGCGCGCCCTCGCCCACGCCGGCAACTATGCCGTGGGCCTGTACGACGAGGACCGCATGATCGGGGCCTCCGTCGCGTTCTTCGCGGAGCCTGCCGCGCGCTCGATGCACAGCCACATCACCGGCGTCCTCGCCGACCACCAGTCGCAGGGGCTCGGCCGCGTGCTGAAGCGGCATCAGCAGGAGTGGGCCCTGGCGCGGGGCGTCGGCCACATCACCTGGACGTTCGACCCGCTCGTCGCCCGCAACGCCCACTTCAACCTGCGTGTGCTCGGCACGCGGGTCACCGAATACCTCGTGAACCACTACGGCCCGATGGACGACGGCGTCAACCGCGGCGACGAGACCGACCGCATCATGGTGTCGTGGGCGCTCGCCGCGCCGCCGGTGCCCACCCCCGACGACGAGCGCGTGGCCGTGTCGGTCGGGATCCCCCGCGACATCGAGACCCTCCGCCGCGAGACGCCGGTGGATGCCGCGGTCTGGCGCACGCGCGTGCGCGAGCAGCTCGTGGCGCACCTCGCCGAGGGCCTCGTCATCGGCGGCTTCGACGACGCGCGGGGGTACCTGCTGGTTCGGCCCTGACGGAGGTCGTCGCCCCACCGGGTGGAAGGCGCGGCCCCGAACTTCGGAGAAACGGCCGGATGTCGGAGGGATTCTGCCGTGAGTGAGCGGAAACCCTGCCATTCTCCGAATTCCGGATGGGCAGCGGATGCTGCGCGCCTACGCTGACCGCATGCCCGACTACCGCGCCCACTTCGACTTCGACATCCGCTTCGCCAACGGGGGCGGCCTCGCCGGCAGCGGGTTCCGGCTCGACCTGCCGGGCGCCCACGCCACCGAGGACGAGATCGCCCGGCTGCTGATCGCCCACCTCGGGCTGGCCCTCGTGGACGAGGTCGAGCTGCGGGGCGTCCGCATCGTCGAGGAGGCGCACCGCGGCAGCAGGGGAGTGGATGCCCCGTCCCCGGCCGCCGGCGGGACGCGCGTGGTCGATCTCAGCCACCCGATCCGCGCCGGGCTCGTGACCTATCCCGGCCTTCCCGCGCCTACCATCACGCCGCATCTCACGCGCGAGGACTCGCGCGCCCGCTACGCGCCGGGCACGGAGTTCGCGATGGACATCATCCACATGATCGGCAACACCGGCACCTACCTCGATTCGCCGTTCCACCGATACGCCGACGGCAGCGACCTGGCCGGCCTCGACCTGTCGTCGCTCGTGGGCCTGCGCGCCGAGGTGTTCCACCTCGAGGACGCGTGGGATGCCTCGCGCCGAGGCATCCGTTCCGCCACGCTCGCCGATCGTGACGTGCGCGGCGCGGCCGTCCTGCTGCACACCGGCTGGGACGGGTGGTTCGGGCAGCCGGAGTACGGGGAAGGGGCGCCGTTCCTCACGGGCGAGGCCGCACAGTGGCTCATCGACGCCGGGGCGGTGCTCGTGGGCATCGACTCGGTGAACATCGACGACACCGAGTCGGGCGGCGAGCGCCCGGCGCACTCGCTGCTGCTGGGGGCGGGCGTGCACGTCGTCGAGCACCTCACGAACCTCGGCGCCCTGCCGCCGCGCGGCGCCCGGTTCACGGCTGCGCCGCCCGCCGTCGAGGGGTTCGGCACGTCCCCGGTGCGCGCCTTCGCCGAGGTCCCCGCCTGACCCCCGGACCGATCGCCGAATCCCCGTCGCCGCGCCCATCCCACGCGGGCAGATCACCGACGCCGATGTCGCAACCCCCTCGTACCGTGGGGGTCATGGACGGGTACGCAGGTGTACCGATCAGCTCGACGGCCGACCGGACGGCCTTCGAAGAGCTCGCCCTCGCGACGCGGCGGGTGATGTATCAGCGCACCTCGCACCATCTCCTCTCCTTCGAACGAGGAGGAATCATGCGCGAGCACATCGAGACCCTGATCGTCGCTATGAGCGACGCGCTGCGGGGAACGGCGCACCACACGGCGCCGGCAGAACCGCGTCGCCGGCGGCCGCGGGTCGCCCGGTCCACCTACGTCCCGGTCCTCCGGGACGCCGCGACCGCGCGCTTCGCGCACTGACCGCCTCGCTCTGTCGCCGGCCGGGCGTACGCTGAGCGCATGCCCATCGCCCGGCCGGCGGCATCCGTCACCCTCGAAGGATTCGAGCTGCGGGTGCTGCATCTGCCGCTCGTCGCACCGTTCACCACGTCGTTCGGCACCGAGACGGTGCGTGAGGTCATCGTCGTCCGCGCGCTGACCGCCGACGGCGACGGCTGGGGCGAGATCGTCACGCAGGCCGACCCGCTGTACTCGAGCGAGTACACGCAGGGCGCATGGGATGTCGCGCTGCGCTTCCTGGCCCCGGCTCTGCTCGACCGCGGGCGGCTCGCACCCGAGGAGGTCGCGGGCGTGCTCGAGCCTTTCAAGGGCCATCGCATGGCCAAGGCCGGGCTCGAGCTGGCCGTGCTCGACGCGGCGCTGCGGGCCGAGGGGCGCAGCTTCGCCGAGTACGCCGGGGCGGTGCGCGACCGCGTGCCGAGCGGGGTGTCGGTCGGAATCCAGGGCGACCCCGCGGCGCTCGTCGAGACCGTGCGCGGGTACCTCGACGAGGGCTACGTCCGCATCAAGATCAAGATCAAGCCCGGCCGCGACGTCGGCGACACGGCCGCCGTGCGCGACGCCTTCGGCGCGATCCCGCTGCAGGTCGACGCGAACTCCGCCTTCACGATGGCGGATGCCGACACCCTCGCCGAGCTCGACCGCTTCGACCTGCTCCTCATCGAGCAGCCGCTGCAGGAGGACGACCTCGTCGACCACGCGACGCTGGCCCGGCGCCTGCGCACCCCCATATGCCTCGACGAGTCCATCGTGTCCGACAAGGCCGCGGCCGATGCGCTCGCGCTGGGCTCGGCATCCGTCATCAACATCAAGGCCGGCCGGGTCGGCGGCTACCTCGAAGCGGTGCGCATCCACGATCGGTGCGTCGAGGCCGGGGTGCCGGTGTGGTGCGGCGGCATGCTCGAGACCGGCATCGGGCGGGCCGCGAACGCCGCGCTCGCCGCCCTCCCCGGATTCACCCTGCCCGGCGATGTGTCGGCCTCCAGCCGCTTCTACACGCGCGACATCGTCACCGAACCCGCCGTGCTCGAAGACGGGCATGTGCGCGTGCCGATCGGCCACGGCCTCGGCGTCGACATCGACCCGGTGGCGCTCGAGGACTTCACCGTCGCGCGCGAGACGCTGACGCGGTAGGCCGATGCGGACCCCGGCGCGACGGCGTCCCCGCCTCGGGGTGGTCGCGCTCGCGGGTGCGCTGGCGCTGACCGGGTGCGCCGCGACGGCCCGCACCCCCGAGCCTGCGCCGACGCTGCCGGCCGGGGTCGTCGTCGAGCTCCAGCAGCTGCGCTCGGACGTCGCCGGCCGGCAGGCCCAGGTTCATCTCGAGAACGGCGGCGACGCGCCGCTCACCGTGGCGGAGGTCCGCGTCGAAGACGAACGGCTCGCTGGCCCCGCGGTCCGCGTGATCGGCGGCCGCGTCAGCACCGTGGCGCCCGGGGGAGCCGTCGACATCCGCGTGCAGCTCCCGCCCGTCGACTGCACGGCGCCCGACGACGGCGAAGTCCACGTCGTCCTCGAACTGACCGGTGACTCCGCGTCGACCGAGGTGACGGCATCCGCTCCCGACCCCCTCGGGTTCCTGGCGGAGCTGCACGCCCGCGAGTGCCTGCTGGAGCGGGTGACGGATGCCGCCGCCCTCTCGTTCACCGGATTCGAGCCCTCCGCACCCGGCGCGCCTGCGGCGCTCGAGCTCACCGTCAGCCCGACCGGCGACGCGGCGGTCACGATCGAGGGCATCGGACGGACGAATCTGATCGACTTCGCCGGCGCCGCCTCCGAGGAGGTCCACGCGCTCGACGTCGAGGTCACCGAGGGAGAATCGGAGCCGATCGTGGTGCAGATTCCGATCGTGCCCTTCCGGTGCGACCCGCACGCCGTCCAGGAAGACAAGCGCGGCACGATCTTCGACCTGGCCGTCGGGCTCGAGGGCGAGTCCGGCTCTGTCGAGCTGTTCGTCGGCGAGGAGATGCGCGGCCGCATCCTGACGTGGGTCGCCGCCTGGTGCGGCTTCGGCGGCTGACCCCGAAGTCGAAACGCCCTGGGCCTGGCGCAGAACGCGAGACGGCCGGCCGCCCGAAGGCGACCGGCCGCATCCCGGCGCTCGGCTACTTGACCGTGACCGTGATCGCCTGGGAGCTGGTGGCTCCGGCGGCGTTGGCGAACTCGGCGACGTAGGTGTACGTGCCGGGCGCGCGTCCTGCGACGGCGGTCTTCGCCTGCTGCGCGTTCGGGGAGGCGGCGATGAGCGACTGCTGGTCGATCACCACACCGTTCTCGAACAGACGGTAGGCGGTGGCGTTGGTGCCCCACCACAGGTTGGCCGTGACGGTGTAGTTGCCGTCCTTGTCCCAGTTGTCGTGCGAGAGGACGGGTGCCGCGGGTGCGGCGTCCTTCACCTTCACCGTGACCGAGGTGGTCGCGGTGGTGCCCTTCGCGTTGATGAGCTCGCCCGTGTACACGTAGGTGCCGTTGGGCTTGCCCGACACGTCGACCGTCGACAGCTGCGCCTTCGGCGAGTTCGCGTCGAGCAGCTTCGTCGAGACGAGCGTGCCGTTCTCGTACAGCCTGTACACCGCGCCGTTGACCCCCGACCAGAGGTTCATCGACACCGTGAACGTGCCGTCGTGCAGACCGTCCTCCCAGCCGGAGTTCGTCGACAGCACACCGCGGCCGGGCTTCGCCGTCGCGCCCTCGTCGTCGAACACCAGCAGCTGCACCGACGCGGCCGTGACGAGGCCGTCGTGGTTCACCGCGTTCACGGTGAGGGTGTGCACGCCCACCTTGTCGTCGAGCGTGATGACCTGGCCCGGCGCGACGGGGGCGCCGTCGAACGCGATGTCGAGGCCTCGCACGCCCGACTCGGGATCGTCAGCGCTCACCCCCACCGAGAACGTCGCCGTGCTCGGCAGCAGCGTGCCGTCCGCCGGGACTCCCGACAGCACCGGCGCGGTGGTGTCGGTCGCCCCCGTCGGGTCACCGGTGACCGCGATGCGCGGTGCCGGCGGGGTGGTCATGCTGTCGCCGAGGAAGAAGCTCGTCTGCGGCGGCTGGTTGTAGCCGGTGTTCTGCCACGCGACCGACAGGCGGTAGACCGGGTCGTGCATCAGCGTGCGGATGCGCAGGTCGGTCTCGTCGGTGGTCGAGTAGATCCGCAGCTCGCTCGAGTCTGCCGAGCGCCACCCGATCTCCTCACGCCAGTCGCCGAACAGGTCGGCCTGCAGGTTCGGCGTTCCCTTCGTGTCGTTGTTCGTCAGCGCACCGTCGGCTGTGAGGATCCGGTCGGCCTTCTCGGTCTCCCAGTTCCATTTCGACACCGTGGGCACGCCGGTGCGAGTCGCGTCGGTCCAGTCGTGGTCGACGATCTCGCGGAGCGGGTCGCCGTCGAACCAGGCGAGGAAGTTCGCCGCCGGGATCTTCTCGGCGATGAGCTCGCCCGTGGACGACTTCAGCTGTCCGACCGGAGAGTTCCATGCGGCGTCGCCGCCGATGGCCCACCCCTCGGCCCCTTCGTAGCGCGGGTCGATGTCGCCCGACGCAGCGCGGCCGGTGTCCTTGACCGCGGGGATCGACCACAGCACCTCGCCCGTGCGGGCATCGCGCATGGTCGCGCCGAGGTTGCCGGAGTTCGCCATGTCCTCGTGGGCCGCGAAGACCTCGAGGCCCGGGTTCGTGGGCACGAGATCCGACACGTGGATGGCGTCGCCGTGGCCGAGGCCGGTCGAGTACAGCAGCTCCCCGTCGTCGTCGACCGTCGCGGAGCCGTAGACGATCTCGTCTTTGGCGTCGCCGTCCACGTCGGCTACCGAGAGGTTGTGGTTGCCCATCCCGTAGAAGCCCTCGCTGCCTTCGTCGTTCGAGTCGAGCACCCAACGCTGGGTGAGCTGCGACCCGTCGAAGTCGTACGCCGCCATCACCGCGCGGGTGTAGTACCCGCGACTGAAGACCGCGCTCGGGTGCTCACCGTCGAGGTACGCCGTCGCCGCCAGGAACCGGTCGACCCGGTTGCCGTAGGCGTCGCCCCACGCTCCCACGTCACCGCGGGCGGGCACGTAGTCCACCGTGTCGATCGCGGCGCCGGTCAGGCCGTTGAACACCGTGAGGTACTCCGGGCCGCTCAGCACGTATCCCGAGCTGTTGCGGTGATCGGCGCTGGCGTTGCCGATCGGCTGGCCCACGCCGTCGATCGTGCCGTCGCCGGTCTTCATCATGACCTCGGCCCGCCCGTCGCCGTCGTAGTCGTACACCTGGAATTGCGTGTAGTGCGCGCCGGCCCGGATGTTGACGCCGAGATCGATGCGCCACAGCCGCGTGCCGTCCAGGCGATAGGCATCGAGGTAGACGTTGCCCGTGTAGCCGGCCTGGGAGTTGTCGCGCGAGTTGGACGGGTCCCACTTCACGAGCAGCTCGTACTGACCGTCGCCGTCCACGTCGCCGACGCTCATGTCGTTCGCGCGATACGAGTACGGCTGGCCGTCCTTGCTGTACGCGTCGGCCGGCTTGTCGAGCGGCACCGACCGGTACGCGCCGGTCTGCACGCCGAACGAGTCCGTCTCCGTGGTCTCCACTCCGTCCAGCACCTTGGTGATGAAGTAGACGGATGCCTCGGCGCCGGCCTCGTCGAGATAGTTCGTCGAGTCCGTGAGCGGCGCCGAAGTGACCCGCTTTCCGTCACGGTAGACGTGGAAGGCCACGCTGTCGGGGTCGGTGCCGAGCATGCGCCACGACACCAGGTTGCCGGCATCCGTCGACACCGCCGCCGGGGCGCGGTCGAGGTACTCGGCCTGTCGCTGCAGCACGGTGACGGCGTCCGTCGACAGCTGCGCCGATGCCGCACCCGCGCCGCCGGCGTTCACTGCGACCACCGTGTAGAAGTACGGGATCGTGGTGAGGACCTCGGTGTCGGTGTAGCGGCTCGCGTCGGCCACACCGACCAGTTCGCCGCGTTCGCCCTCCACCTCGGAGCGGAACACCAGGTAGTACAGCGCACCCAGCGGCTGCGCCCACGAGAACTCCACCGAGCGCTTCTCGATGCTCTCCACGGCGAGCCCCGCCGGCGCTGCCGGCGGCGTCACGTCGGCGTCGACGAACGAGACCTCGACCGTCGCCGACGGCACCGACTCGAGCTTCGTCTGGTCGACGGCGGTCACGTGGTACGCGTAATCGAGCCCGACCCGAGCCGTCGTGTCGACGAACGCGGGCTCGTCCACCGCAGCGACGAGCACCGGCTCGGCGTCGAACGGCGACTTGCGGTAGACGTTCCACGTCAGACCCGGCTCGGCGTCCCACGCCAGCGACACGCTCGGTGCCGTCGGGTCGGCGTTCACGTCTGTGACCTCGAGGCCCACCGGCCCGAGCAGGATCGGCGTGATCTCCAGGCCATTGAGGCGCGTGCCCGCCGCGGCGCCGTAGGCCTCGACGTCGAGCCGGCCGTCGGTGACCAGGAACGGCCCGCGCAGGGTCGAGTTGACGCTGCCGGTCCCGGCGTTGCCGGTGCCCGCCTCCTTGCCTTCGATGCGGAAGCTCGTGCGCGTCGACCCGATCCAGTCGCCCGAGTAGGTCTTCACCGAGTACGTGCCGTTCGGCACGTCCAGGGCGAAGGTCGAGCCGTCGCCCGGGAGCACGAAGTCGCGCACCAGGTCGTTCGAGCCGGTCGCGGGGCCGCGGTCACGGCCGGCGTTCGCGGCCAGGGCATTGAGGAAGCCGTACCCGCGCTCGGCCGTGTACGCCGTGTTCGGGTTCACCTCGGTGTAGCCCGCCATGAGGGGGTTGCCCGCCAGCTGGAAGTCGTACTTGTACACCGCCTGCTTCGTGGTGAAGGTCACGGCGGCGCTCGGTGCGGACTCGCCGCGGCCGTTCACCGCGACGACGCGGTACCGGTACCCGGTGCCCTCGGCGAGGCCCTGCACGATCGAGCTCGTCTGCGTCACCATGCCCACGAGCGTCCACTCGGGGGCGGTGTCGGCCACGGCCTGACGGTAGATCTTGTAGATGTCTGCCGTCGGCGAGGCATCCCACTGCAGCGTCGCGCCGCCGTTGCTGATCGCTCCCGCGACGACATTCTGCGGTGCGACGGGCACCTCGGCAGGCGGCTCGATGTCGGAGACCTTCGCGGCGAGCGGCGTGTCCAGTCCTGCGACATCCTGCGCGATGAGCCTGGCCATCTGGATCGCGCCGTACTCCTGGAAGTGCGTGTCGTCGACGATGCCGGCGGGCCGGTTCGGGAAGATGCCCGGATCGACGTGCAGGAACACGGCCTTCGCCGCCTCCGGCCCGATCTCGTCCAGGTACGCGCGGCTGGACGCCGACAGGTCGACGAGCAGCACGTCCTCCTCGGCGGCGAGCTCCTTCATCTTGTCGACGTACTCGGGGAAGCTCACGTTGAACAGGCCCGTAGCCGCGTCGAAGCTCCGCCGCGAGACGGGCGTGACCAGGATCGGCGTCGCTCCGCGCTGACGCGCACCGTCGACGTAGACCCGCAGGTACTCCTTGTAGTCCGCGGGACTGGCGTAGCGGTCGTCGACGCCCTGGGTTGCGTCGTTGTGCCCGAACTGCACGAACAGGTAGTCGCCGGGACGGATGCTGCGCAGCACCTCGTCGAGACGGCCCTGCGTGATGAAGTTCTTCGACGAGCGGCCGCCGATGGCGTGGTTGGCGAAGGCGATGTCGTCGGCGAAGAACCGGTCGATCATCTGGCCCCAGCCGGCCTGCGGCGCGTAGGCGATCGGGTCGTAGGTCTGCACCGTCGAGTCGCCCGTGATGAACGCCGTCGAGATGGCCCCGGCGACGCGCGCCGGCAGGCGGGTGATCGTCACGGCGTTGACGGCGGGGGCATCGCCCGCGAACTGCAGCGTCAGCGCGCCGTCCACGAGGGCGATCGTGAACGACATGTCGAGGAACGCGCCCGCGGCCTGCGGGTTCGCCAGCACCTTCGCGATGCTCTCGGCGGTGACGGTCGTGGTGGTTGCGGCCTGCGCATCGCCCGAGACGAGGCGCACCGAGTAGTCGCCGGCGCCGAGGTCGACCTGGAAGGTCGAGCCGGCCGCCGCGACGAAGTCGCCGCGCAGCGCGTCCGAGCCGCCGCGGTCGACGTCGGGCGTCGGCGAGGTCGGCGCGGTCGAGAAGCCGTAGCCCCACTCCGGGTCGTACGCGGTCGCCGACGTCACCGAGAGGGCGCCCTCTGCCACCTGGCCGGGGCCGAAGTCGAAGGTCACGACGTCGCCCGCCGGCAGCGGCGCCGGGGCGGTGTAGACGGTGGAGGTCACCGTTGCCGAAGTCTGCGAGGCGCCGGCCTGGTTGCGCGCCGCGACCCGGTAGGTCCACTGCTGCGCCGTGTCGGCAGCATCCGTGTAACCGGGTGTGGTGACCGTCGCGAGCACGGAGAACGCGCCGTCGGCGCCGGCGCGCTCGACGACGTACTGGTCGCCGTTCGCAACAGCCGACCATGTCAGCACGACGGCGTCGCGCGTGACCTGTGCGACGGCGAGGTCGCCGGGCGCCTCAGGGGCGACGAGCTCGGGGATCACCCCCGATCGCACCTCTGCGGACGGCGCCGAGGCGACGCCGTCGTCGTTCACCGCCACGACCGCGTAGGCGTACGCCCGGCCCTCCCGGACCGATGCGTCGGCGTAGGCGGGTTCGGTGGCCTCGGCGATCTGCGAGAACCCGCCCGTGGTGTCGTTCACGACGTCGGCGCGGAGCACCTGGTACTTCGTGGCGCCGTCCACGGCGGTCCAGGTCAGGTCGACGCCGTTCCACGCGATGCGGGTCGCGGCGAGGTCGGCCGGGGCATCGGGCACGATCGGCGCCACGACGAGGCCGTTGACATACGCGCCGAGCCCCGAGCCGGTGAAGCCGACCGTGAGCTGGCCGTCGGTGACGGCGGCGGTGAACGTCGCGGTGGTGTTGAGTCCGCGCGCCGAGGTCATGCGGGTCTGGGCGACGCCCTCGAGGGTCACGGTGGCGTTGGTCCCGGATGCCGTGCTCAGGCCGTCGCCGATGGTCACGCTGACCTCGTAGTCGCCCTCGGGCAGCCCGTCGAGCTGGAAGCCCCAGTTCGTGCCGGCGACGAAGTCGTCTTCCATCGGGCCCGCGGGGGAGCCGTCGGTGCTGCGGTCGCGGTCGAAGAGTGTGACGCCCTCGGGCACGGTGATGCCCCAGCCCGCCGCGGCGGTGTACAGCGATGTCGGGCGTACCTGCTGCCAGCCCTCGGCGACGGCGCTCGTCGCGGTGCCGAAGTCGAACCGCCATGCTCCGTCGTCGGCCGGGGGAAGCAGAGCCGCGGCAGGGGTCGCGGTGATGAGAGCCGCGACCACGGCGGTGGCGCCGGCGATCGCGGTGAGTCGAAGCCCGCGGCGGGGTGCGCGGGCCGCGGGGGCGTGTTCTGCGGGTCGCGTCGCGCCGTCGGCGCGTGCGGACACGTGGGGCACGGTTCCTCCTGTTGTCAGCATCGGCAAAGGATGACGGCGCACGCCGCGGCATCGCGGCATCCGGCGTCGTGAACCGGGCGCGTACGGACTCGAGCCCTGTCCGGTGTGGACCGCGCTGGTGCCGCGGTCCGGTTTTGTTGTCGACCGCACGGAAAGCGTATTCCGTCGCGAGTCGCTCGCAGTCTGGCACGCGTTCACGCGATGGGGCAAGAGATTTATGAAACGTTTTTACGAGTTGACCTGCACACCTTGCGCTTCCGACGTCCGGTGCCCTAGGGTTCCCGGCGAGCGTTTTCCCAAACCCCCGTCGCCGATGCGTATACGGACCGTGTCGGCGACGGGCTCGGCGTGCGCCCGTCGTTCCCGTCGCCGGCGCCCGGTGCTCGGTGCTCGGTGCCCGGTGCCCGGTGCCCGGCGTTGGTGCCCGGTGCCCGGTGCTCGTCGTTTGTCGTTCCTGTCGCCCGGGCCCCGCGCTCGTCGTTTGTCGTTCCTGTCGCCCGGGCCCCGCGCTCGTCGTTTGTCGTTCCTGTCGTCGATTCCTGCTTTGGGGCGCAGACTCTCCGTTGGGGCGCACTTCTTGCGCCCCAACGGAGGAAACGCGCCCCAAACCCTGGCCGGTTGCGCCCCAAACCCTGGCCGGGTGGGCCCGACGGAGGAAACGCGCCCCAAACCCTGGCCGGGTGGGCCCGACGGAGGAAACGCGCCCCAAACCCTGGCCGGGTGGGCCCGACGGAGGAAACGCGCCCCAAACCCGCAAGACGCAGCGGACGGAACGCGCCCCAAACCCGCAAGACGCAACGGACGAAGCGCGCCCCAAGCCCGCAAGACGCAACGGACGGAACGCGGCCCGAACCGCCGCCCGCGCCGGACGGGCGGCCCCGACCCGCGAGCCGAGTCAGACCGGCCGGACGAGCTGACGCGGGGTCTGCGTAGGCTGTGCGCATGGCTCAGAGCAGCGCCGCCCCCGACGATCCCCCCGCCGCATCGCGCGGCATCTCGCGCCGTACGCAGTCCGACATCTACCGCGCCGGGATCAGCGGCACGCGGCCCCGGGTGCCGGTCGACACCGACGCCCTCGAGGCCGCGGCGCGCAAGGCGCTCAGCGCCGAGGCTTTCGCCTACATCGCCGGGGGAGCGGGCGCCGAGCGCACTGTCGCTGCGAACCGCGCGGCGTTCGGCCGCTGGCAGGTGTGGCCGCGGCCGCTGCGGGACGTGTCGTCCCGCGACCTGTCGGTCGACTTCCTGGGCGTGAGGCGCCCGACGCCGCTGCTCCTCGCCCCGCTGGGCGTCATGGAGATGGCCCACGCCGACGCCGACCTCGCGGTTGCGCGGGCCGCGGCGTCCCTCGGCGTCCCGTACACGCTGTCGAACCAGGCCTCTTTCCCGATGGAGGCGGTGGCGGATGCCGCGCCCGGCGGCTCGCGGCTGTTCCAGCTCTACTGGTCGGCGTCCGACGACCTCAACGCGTCGCTGCTGCGCCGGGCCGAGGCATCCGGATGCGAAGGCGTCGTCGTGACGCTCGACACCCACCTGCTCGGATGGCGCACGCGCGATCTCGACCTGGCCTACCTGCCGTTCACGCGCGCGATGGGGATCGCCCAGTACACCAGCGACCCGGTCTTCCAGCAGCTGGTCCGCGAGCGCTCCCGCGGAGGGACGGATGCCTCTACACCGCCGCCGCCGGTCAAGGTGACCCCGAAAGCGGTCGCTGCAGGCGTTCGGATCGCGCGCAAGGGCGCGGCCCTCACGGGCACGAGCAGCGTGCGCGAGAACCTGCGCTCGCCGCTGCCGCGCGCCGCGGTGGAGACGTTCCTCGACGTGTTCTCGACGCCGGCGCTCACGTGGGACGACCTGGCGAAGGCCCGGCAGTGGACGTCGCTGCCGATCATCCTGAAAGGCATCGTGCACCCCGACGACGCGATCCGGGCGCTGGATGCCGGCGTCGACGGCATCTGGATCTCGAACCACGGCGGGCGTCAGATCGACCAGTCCGTGCCGACCCTCGAGGTCCTGCCCACGATCGCCGAGCGCGTCGCCGGGCGGGTGCCGATCGTCTTCGACTCGGGCGTGCGGCAGGGCTCCGACGTGTTCATCGCGCTCGCGCTCGGGGCGACGACCGTGGCCCTCGGGCGTCCCTACTCCTATGGCCTCGGCATCGCCGGCGAGGCGGGCGTGCGCGAGGTGGTGCGCAACGTGCTGGCCGAGCTCGACATCACGCTGGGGCTCTCGGGACACACCTCGATCGCGGAGGTCGGGCGCGGCGCGCTGCGTGAGGTCTGACGTCCCGCGTCACCGCGGCCTGCCGTCGCGGGTGAAGCCGAAGATCGGCGCCTCCCCGGCGAGCTCCCCGGCCGGGAGCGGCTCGTGCGCGACCGGCTGGTCGGGGTAACCGGGATACAGCAGGGCTGTCAGCTCCTCGGCGTCGCCGGCTGAGCAGGTGCTCGTCGCGCCGACGCCGATCGCGTCCGCCCGGCCCGCGCCCCCGCGGATCTCGATGGTGAGCTCGGCGACGCCGACCGTCGGATCTGACGCCTCGACAACCACCTCGCCGGTTGCGGCCGTCGTCGGTGCCGTCGCCTTCCACCCGCGTTCGTCGAGCCACGCGGCGAGGCGGTCCGCGGTCGTCGCCGCATCGGCGGCGAGCGTCCAGCCCTCGAACGTGGTCCGGTGCAGTGCGAACGCGTATCCGCTGTCGCAGTCCGCGGGCAGATCGCCGTACTCCTGAACCTGCCAGGTGCCGTCGGAGATGTGGACGAGCACGGTGGCGACCGCCTCCTTGAACACCAGGTTCGCCTGTCGCGCCGAGGCGTACAGCTCGTCCCCGTGCGGCTGCCCGCTCGCGCATCCGGGCAGTGCGAGAATCGCGAGCGCGGCGACCGCGAGCCACCGCGGGAGGTGTGCGGAGCGTCCCGCAGCGGGCTCGGTCACGGCGACCTCCGGTCCACGCGATCAGGCTATGCCGCAGAGCCGCCGCGGGGGAGGGTGCCGCTCGTCTGTGCGGGCAGTGCGCGGAGCCTTAGGCTTCTGCCATGCCCGCACGAAGCCGGCGCTCGCCCGCCGACAGCACTCCTCTCGCCTGGATCCGACCGCGCCTGCTCGCGGGTGCGGCGGTGCTGGTCGCCTCGGCCGTCTCGCTGACCGGCTGCTTCGGCGCCGACCCCGTGGTCGAGGAGTCAGGTGGCGGCGACTTCGCCGACGACGGGTGCACGAGCGTCGTCGTGGCGACCTCGTCCGAGAAGGTCAACATGCTCGACGCGCTGGCCGACGCCTTCAAGGAGTCGTCGCAGCACGAGCAGCTCGCCGAGTGCGCGACGATCCATCCGATCAACGTCTCGTCGGGCGACGCGACCCGGTTCCTCACGACGGGCGGCGACTGGCCCGACGACGACACACGCCGCTGGCCCACGATGTGGTCCCCCGCGTCGACGGTGTGGACCGATCGGGTCGCGGCGGCAGCATCCGCCTCCCTCGTGGGCGAGCCCGCGTCGTTCACCCACACGCCGGTCGTGTTCGGGGTTCCCGAGACGATGGCGAAGGCGCTGGGCTGGCCCGGTGCCGAGATCGGCATCGCCGACTTCGAGGCGCTCTGCCAGGACCCCGCGGGCTGGGCGAGCGTCGGCAAGCCGCTGTGGGGCTCTTTCAAGATCTCGAAGACGAACCCCAACACCTCGACGACCGGGCTCTCGGCGATCCTGATGCAGTCGTACGAGGCATCCGGCAAGACCGCCGACCTCACCGCAGCCGACGTCGCTGCGGCCGCCGAGTTCTCGCGCGTGTTCGAGGAGTGCGTCATCCACTACGGCGACACCACCGGAAAGGTGCTGACGCGGCTCTACGACGAGACCCAGAACGGCGCCGGCGGCTCGGGATATGTCTCGGCGGTCGCGCTGGAGGAGACCTCGCTGCTCAACTACAACCAGGGCAACCCCGACTCGCACACCGTGCAGCCGGGTGAGACGCTGACGCCTCCGAAGGAGAAGCTGGTCGCGGTGTACCCGTCGGGCGGCTCGATGTGGTCCGACAATCCGATCACCGTGCTCGGCGCCGACTGGGTGACGCCCGAGCAGGCCGAGGCGGGCGCGGCGTTCGCCGCCTTCCTGCAGACCGACGCGGCGCAGAAGATCCTGCCCGAGTACGGCTTCCGCCCGCTGGATGCCTCGGTGCCACTGGGCGACCTCTTCACGGCTGCTTACGGGGTCGATCCCGCCGGGCCTGCAGTCACGCTGCCGAAGCCGGCCGTCGACGTGGTGTCGGCCGCGATCGACCAATGGACGCAGATCCGCAAGCCCTCGTCGGTGCTCGAGGTGATCGACATCTCCGGCTCCATGGACGAGGCGATCGGTGACGGCCGCTCGAAGCTGGACGGCGCGATCGAGGGCGCGCAGGCGACCCTCGGCCACTTCCGTTCGTCGGACGAGGTCGGGGTGTGGGCGTTCACCACCGGCGTCGAGTCGGAGGCCGGGCAGAACATCGTCGTGCTGCGGGACGTCGAGCCGCTCGCGTCCGACCGCGAGTCCGTCGATTCGTCGCTGGACGACCTGCGCTTCGCTCACCGCGACGGCACCCCGCTGTACGACGCGATCGCCGCCGCCTACGACGAGATGATGGCGCGGGCGCAGCCCGGCCGCATCAACGCGATCGTGCTGCTGTCGGACGGCCAGGACACCGACTCCGAGATCTCGCTGGACTCGCTCGTCGCGAAGATCGGCGCGTCGTCGAAGGAGGGCGGCGACGACGCCCCGGTCCGCATCTTCCCGATCGCTTACGGCGAGGGCGCCGACACCGGCGCGCTGCAGCGCATCGCCGAGGCGACCGGCGGCCAGTGGTTCGACGCGTCCGACGCGGCGAAGATCGACCTCGTCTTCGCGTCCGTGATCAACAACTTCTGAACGGCGCAGGATGCCCCACGATCTCGGCCTGAACGCGACGGACGTCTACCTCGACGACGCCGTCGACGGGCTCGCGAGCAGCAACGTGTACGTCTCGAGCGACGTGTCCGGAGGGACGCAGCTCCAGCAGGAGCTCGATCAGCAGGTCACCGACGAGTCGATCGCGGTCGTCGTGTTCCCCGACAACGAGGCGTTCGACATGACCGGCCGGGAGATGGTGGCCTCGCTCGCCGGCCGAACCGACTACGACACGATCATCGTCGCGATCGGCGACGACCTCTCCGCAGGGTCGCACGTGCTGTCCACGGGCGAGGCGATGCGCATCGCGAACGAGGCCGAGTCCGCGGCCCCCGATCTCGACACCGCGATCGTGCAGACGGTCGAGGGCGTCATCGCGGCGTACCCGCCCGACTACGAGCCGAGCGCGGGCGGGGTCGACGGCGGACTCATCGTCGGCGGTGCGCTCGGTCTCGTCGCGCTGGTCGCGGCGGGCGGTGCGCTGTGGGCGGTGCTCCGCCGGCGCGGGCGCGGCGGCACCCGGGGGCATCACGCCCCGCTTCCCGACACCGTGCGACCGCTCGTCGGGCGGCTGCGGGCGCTGAGCGGCGAGTACGCGGCGGCCGGGGCATCCGGAAATCGCGATGCCACCGACGTGGCGAGCGAGATCGTGACCGTCGCGAACAACACGACCGAACTCTTCGACCGCCTCGACCGCAAGGGCGACGAGGGCCAGCGGGCCACGGCCGCCGTCGAGTACGGCGAGACGCTGCGCAAGCTCACGGCGGCCCTCGACCGCGACTATCTGCTCGACATCCTGCAGCACCCCGATCTCTGGGACGACCCCGTCGACCGCGTTCGCGAGGTGCGCACCGCGCTGACGTCGTTCTCCACGGAGCTCATCGAGAACATCAAGCAGGTCAACGCCCGCCGGGGCCTGCACTTCCAGGTGTCGCTCGACGGCCTGATCGGCCGCCGCAAGGAGCTGCAGGAGTGGGACCGCGCCTTCGAGCGGGCGGACGGCGAAGCCGGGCCCCCTCCACGCGACGACTAGAATCGACGGATGCCGCGGTCAGCGGCCTCTCGCACCTTCGTGCATCCCCTCCCGACCATTGGAGCCACCGTGGCCGAGCAGTCTCGCCTCGACAAAGTCATCGCCCTCGCCCGTCACCGCGGGTTCGTGTTCCAAGCGGGTGAGATCTACGGCGGATCCCGGTCGGCATGGGACTACGGCCCCCTCGGCACCGAGCTCAAGGAGAACATCCGCCGCCAGTGGTGGCAGACGTTCGTGCGCGGACGCGGCGACATGGTCGGCCTCGACTCGTCGATCATCCTGCCCAAGCGCGTGTGGGAGGCGTCCGGTCACGTCGCGACCTTCACCGACCCGCTCGTCGAGTGCCTGCAGTGCCACAAGCGCTTCCGCGCCGACAACCTCCTCGAGGACTTCGAGGCGCGCAAGGGCCGCAAGCCCGAGAACGGGCTCGCCGACATCCCGTGCCCCAACTGCGGCACGAAGGGCCAGTACACCGAGCCCAAGGCGTTCTCGGGCCTCGTGAAGACGTACCTCGGCGTCGTCGACGACGAGTCGGGCCTGCATTACCTCCGCCCCGAGACCGCGCAGGGCATCTTCGTGAACTTCTCGAACGTGCTCACCGCGAGCCGCAAGAAGCCGCCGTTCGGCATCGGCCAGGTCGGCAAGGCGTTCCGCAACGAGATCACGCCCGGAAACTTCATCTTCCGCACGCGCGAGTTCGAGCAGATGGAGATCGAGTACTTCGTGCCGCCGGCCGAGGCGCAGGAGTGGTTCGAACACTGGGTCGACGAGTGCTGGGACTGGTTCATCGGGCTCGGCATCGACCCAGACAACATGCGCCGGTTCGACGTGCCCGAAGAGGACCGCGCCCACTACTCCGACGGCACCATCGACGTCGAGTACCGCTTCGGCTTCGCCGGCAAGGAGTGGGGCGAGCTCATGGGCGTCGCCAACCGCACCGACTACGACCTGAGCTCCCACTCGGAGGCGTCAGGCCAGTCGCTGACCTACTTCGACCAGGCCTCGGGCGAGAAGTACATCCCCTACGTCATCGAGCCGTCGTTCGGGCTCACCCGCGCGATGATGGCCTTCCTCGTCGACGCGTACCACGAGGAGGAGGCGCCGAACGCGAAGGGCGGCACTGACACCCGCACGGTGCTCAAGCTCGACCCGCGCCTGGCTCCCGTGAAGGTCGCGGTGCTCCCGCTGTCGCGCAACGAGCAGCTCTCGCCGATCGCCCGCGAGGTCGCGGAGCAGCTGCGCGGCGACTGGAACATCGACTTCGACGACGCGGGTGCCATCGGCCGCCGCTACCGCCGTCAGGACGAGATCGGCACGCCGTTCTGCGTCACGGTCGACTTCGACTCGCTCGACGACCGCGCCGTCACCGTCCGCGACCGCGACACGATGGGCCAGGAGCGCGTCCCACTCGACGGCCTGCACGCCTACCTCGAGGAGCGCCTGAAGGGCGCCTGACCTCTCCCGCTCGCTGAGCTCGACGAACGCCGGATGCCTCGACCCACGCGGGTCGAGGCAGCCGTCGTCTGCGTCAGGGCGCGACGGTCGGCGCGTCGACGGACGAGAGGCCGCGCCACACCGAGGCGATGGTCGCGGCGGTGGCGTCCCGCCACGGGAAGCCGTTGAGAAGGTCGTCGGTCGCAAGGGTCGCGACGCCGTGGACGGCCGCGAAGGCGACGACCGCGGCCTCCTCCGCGGGTCCGGGCGGAAGCTCGCCGGCGTCCTGCGCGGCCGTGATGAGGGCGACGAGCGCCGGCATCGCGACGTGGCTGACCTCGACCAGCTCCGCGGATGCCGCGGCATGGTGCTTCGCCGTGTACATCGAGCGCAGGATCGCAGGGTGCTTCACCGCGAAGCTCACATAGGCGTCGCCCGCGGCGCCGAAGCGTTCCGCGAACGATCCGGGGGAGTCGACGGCATCCGCGAGCGCGGCGTTGAGGCGCTGGAAGCCAGCGATCGCGAGGGCATCGAGCAGCGCCTGCTTGTCGCGGAAGTGGCGGGCGGATGCCCCGTGGCTGACGCCGGCATCGCGTGCGAGCCGGCGCAGCGACAGGGCGTCGGCACCCTCGGCGTCGACGACGTCCCAGGCGCGGCCGAGCAGCGCGACCCGCAGGTTGCCGTGGTGGTACGTGCGCTCCGTCACTGTCCCAGCCTAGCGCGATGTTGGCATTGACAACAATGCTGTCACTGTCTACATTGGCTGGCATGACCAGGGACTACCGCGGCACCACCGCGCTCATCACCGGCGCGAGCGCCGGACTCGGCGTCGAGTACGCGACGCAGCTCGCCTCCCGCGGGGCGGACGTCGTGCTCGTCGCCCGCCGCGAAGAGCGGCTCCGCGACCTCGCTGAAAGCCTCGCGCGCGACCACGGCGTTCGGGCGACCCCGATCGCCCTCGACCTCACCAGGCCGGATGCCGCGGCCGTGCTCCGCCGGGAGCTCGACGAGCGGGGCATCCGGGTGCAGACGCTCGTCAACAACGCCGGATTCGGCATGAAGGGCGCGTTCGCCGAAGCGGACGCCGCGCGCATCGGCGAGATGGTGCAGGTCAACGTCGCCGCGCTCGTGGCGATCACGAGGGAGCTGCTGCCCGAGATGGTCGCCGACGGGCGCGGAGCGCTCGTGGGCATCGCGAGCACCGGCGCGTATCAGCCGTGCCCGAACATGGCCGTGTACGGCGCCACGAAGGCTTTCGTGCTCAGCTTCACCGAGGCCCTCGCCTACGAGACGCAGGGCTCGGGGCTCGGCGTGCTCGCGGTGAGCCCGGGGGCGACGCGCACCGAGTTCTTCGACATCACCGGTGCCGACGCGGCAGTGGGGCGGTTCCAGACGCCGGCCCAGGTCGTCGAGCTGACCCTCCGCCGGCTCGATCGCGACGACGTGCCGCCGAGCGTGGTGTCGGGGCGCGCCAACGCCTTCAGCGCCTGGGCCGCACGGGTGATGCCGCGCCGCGTGACGCTCGCCGTGAGCGGCCGCGTGCTGAAGTAGCCGCCGGTGCCCGGCCCCTCGCGGGGCCGGGCGCTTCGCGTGACGGGGTCAGCTGCCGATCGCTGCGGCGGCATCCTTCGCGGCGTTCTTCGCCGCCGTGCCCGCGTCACCGGCGGCGGCCAGCGCGTCGGCACCCGCGGTCTTCAGCGCGAACGACTGCAGCAGGGTGTTGAGGTCGAGGCCCGTGAGGCCCTTCACGACCTCGGTGCCCTCGCCGAGCACCCGGCCGACGGTCTTCGTCATCTCGGACGCGCCATCGGTCGAGACGACGGTGAGCTTGTCGATCGAGGCGATCGGCTCCGCCGCGGCGCGGACGATGTCGGGCAGACGCGAGATGATCTCCTGCGCGAGAGCCGCCTCGCCGTACTTCTGCAGCGCGAGCGCCTTCGCGTCGGTCGACGCCGCCTCGGCCAGACCCTCGGCCTGGATGGCGGACGCGCGGGCCTCACCCTCGGCCTTGATGCCGGCGGCGAGCGCGACCTGCTTGTCGCGTTCGGCCTCACCCGACACGCGCACGGCCGTGGCGGCCGCTTCGGCGTCCTGCACGGCGGCCACCTTGTTCGCCTCGGCGATCTTGGTGCGCTTGAACGCGTCGGCCTCGGTGGCGGCATTCGCCGCGTCGCGCTGCGCGGTCGCGCGCTGCACCTCGGCGTAGGCCTGCGCCTCGGCGGGCTTGCGGATCTCGATGTCGAGACGCTCCTGCGTCACGAGTGCCTGCTCGGTGAGTGCCTCGCGCTCCTGCACGGCCACGAGCTTGTCCTGCTCGGCGGTGGCCAGCTGGCCCGCCGCCTGCGCCTCGGCGTTCGCACGGTCGGTCTCTGCCTTGATCGTGGCCTGCTTGAGGGCGAGCGCCTTCTGGCGCTCGGCGATCTGCTCGGATGCCTCGATGCGGGCGAACTCGCTCGCCCGGGACGCCTCGGCCTCGCTGATCTCGGCGACCTGGCGGGCGCGGGCGGCCTCGGCGCGGCCGAGGTTGGCGAGGTAGTCGCTGCCCGGCGTCGAGATGTCGCTGATGTTGAGGAGGTCGACCTGCAGGCCCTGCTCGACGAGGTCGGCCTTCGTCTCGGCGACGACGCGGTCGGAGAGGCTCTTGCGGTCGGAGATGATCTGCTCGATGGTCATGTCGCCGACGATCGAGCGGAGCGACCCCTCGAGCGACTCCTTGATGATCTCGGTGAGGAGGTCCTGCTGCGAGAGGAAGCGCTGTGCGGCGCGGCGCACCCCGTCCTCCGTGCCCGAGACCTTGAAGTTGATCGAGGCCTTGATCGCGATCTTGATGCGGTTCTTGTCGACGCCCTCGACGGTGATGCCGATCTGACGCTGCTCGAGCGAGATCGAGAAGCCCTGCTGCAGGATCGGCCACACGAACGTGCGACCGCCGATCACGACGCGCTGGCCGCTGCCGGTTTCGCCGGGATCCGGTCGTCCGGCACCGCGCCCGACGATCACCAGCGCCTCGTTCGGGGGCACGCGGCGGATGCGGCGCGCGATGAAGGTGATCAGGCCGAGCACCGCCACGATGAGGGCGACGACAGCGATGATCTGGATGAGTTCGTTCGTCATGGACGACCTTTCTCGTGGGATGCCGCGACCCGGGGTTCCCGACCCGGACCGCGGTGGGGATCTACTCCGCGACGACCTTGACGCGGGTGCCGGCGTGCTCGATGACGCGCACGCGCACGCCCTCGGCGATGGTGTCGTCCGCGTAGGCGAGGCGTCGCTCGACCTCGTGCGGACCGTCGAGGCTGACCTCGCCGCCGGCCGGGGAGACCGTCGAGCGCGTGACGCCCGACAGGCCGAGTGCCGACGCCGGCACGCCGTCGGAGCTCTTGGTCAGCCGCTTCACGAAGACCACGGCGATGACGTAGGCGATGATCGCCAGCACTGCGGCGAGCACGTACGCCCAGAGCGTGTCGAGGCCGTTCGTGGTGGTGAGGGCGCCGGATGCGCCGAACACGACCGCCGCGATGCCCAGGGCGGTGCCCGAGATGGCGCCGTCGCCGATGTCGAAGTGGTCGAAGATGTCGCCGACGACGAGCGAGATCAGCAGCACGGCGAGGCCGACGCCTCCGACGATCAGGAAGGGCAGCACGGTGTCTCCTGCAAGGGTGCGGTGCGGGCGGGTCCTTCCACCCTAGCCAGCGGTTGGGACCCGGTGTCCAATCCTGGGACCGGATGTGGAGAACGCGCTCCGCGGGCGTGCTGTCGAGGCATCCGTCCGCGCGGCAGCCTGATGACAGCGCCGTGGCAGCGCGATGCCGCGGACGACAGCGGGGTGACAGTCCCACGGGCGCACTCTGGGTGACGTCGAAAGGCGAATCCCATGACCATCACCACTTCCGCATCCCGCACCCCCGCGGTCCGCGCCGAAGGGCTCGTCAAGAGCTTCGGTGCCAACCGCGCGGTCGACGGCGTCGATCTGACCGTCGAAGCCGGCACCGTGTACGGTGTGCTCGGCCCCAACGGCGCGGGCAAGACCACCACGATCAGCATGCTGGCCACCCTGCTGCGCCCCGACGCCGGGAAGGCCGAGATCTTCGGCTACGACGTCGTGCGCCACCCTCAGATCGTGCGCCGGCTCATCGGCCTCACCGGCCAGTTCGCGTCCGTCGACGAGACCCTCTCGGCCACCGAGAACCTCGTCATCTTCGGTCGCCTCCTCGGGCTCTCGCGCATCGATGCCAAGCGCAAGGCCGCTGAGCTCCTGGAGGAGTTCTCCCTCACGGAGGCGGCGACCCGGCCTCTGGCGAAGTTCTCCGGCGGCATGCGCCGCCGCCTCGACCTCGCGGCATCCCTCATCGCCCAGCCGCCGCTGATCTTCCTCGACGAGCCGACCACCGGCCTCGACCCGCGCACCCGCGGGCAGATGTGGGACACGATCCGACGTCTGGTCGCGACGGGATCCACTGTGCTGCTCACGACGCAGTACCTCGACGAGGCCGACCAGCTCGCCGACCGCATCGCCGTCATCGACCGCGGCACCGTGGTCGCCGAGGGCACCGCCATCGAACTCAAGGCATCGGTCGGCCAGTCCTCGCTGCTGCTGCGCCTGCGTGCGGGATCCGACATCGCCGAGGCGCAGCGCGAGATCTCGCGCGTGCTCGGCGTGACGGCCATCGTCTCGCCCGAGGCCGCACGTCTCACCGTGCCCATGAGCGACCCCGATCGCGTCGCCGACCTGCTCGTGGCGTTCCGCGCCGCCGACCTGCACCTCGAGGAGCTCAGCGTGCAGCAGCCGTCGCTCGACGAGGTCTTCCTCACCCTCACCGGCAAGGGCGTGCCGGAAGGCGACGAGGCCGCCCACGCGACCGACGAACTCGAAGGAGCCCGCGCATGACCGCCATCGCGACCCCCATCACCCCGGTCGCGGACCGCGACCTCTCGAACCGCTCGACGCTCGGCCTGACGGTGCGCAACACCCTCACGATGGCGTGGCGCGGCATCCTGAAGATCCGGCGCACGCCCGAGCAGCTCATCGATGTGACGGTGCAGCCGATCATCTTCACGCTGATGTTCACGTACATCTTCGGCGGCGCGATCGCCGGTGACGTGCAGAACTACCTTCCGATCATCATCCCGGGCATCCTCGTGCAGACCGTGATCACGACCTCGGTCGTCACCGGCGTGCAGCTTCGCGAAGACATGGACAAGGGCGTGTTCGACCGTTTCCGGTCGCTCCCGATCGCCCGCATCGCGCCGCTGTCGGGGGCTCTGCTGGCCGACACCCTGCGATACACGATCGCGACGACGCTCACCTTCACGATGGGCTTCATCATGGGCTTCCGCCCGGGCGGCGGACTGGCAGGCGTGATCGCGGCCGGGCTCCTCGTGATCGCCTGCTCGTGGGCGATGAGCTGGATCTTCGCCTTCTTCGGCGTCATCGCGCGCACCGCATCGAGCGTGCAGGGCATCTCGATGCTCATCCTCTTCCCGCTGACGTTCCTGTCGAACGCGTTCGTGCCGGCGGACACCATGCCCGACTGGCTGCAGTGGTTCGTCGAGGCGAACCCTGTCTCGCACCTCGTGACGGCCGTGCGCGGGCTCGTCAACGAGGGCACGGTGACGACGGAGGTCTTCACCGCGCTGCTCGGCGCCGCGGTCATCGTGGCCGTGTTCGCCCCTCTCACGGTGCGGGCGTACATGCGGAAGGCGTGAGTGGATGCCGCGGCCCGCGGCGGTGACGACGGGCCGGGTGCAGGGGGGGCGGGGTGGCGGGAGCTGCCCCGGCCCTTCGCTGTGGGGCCGTGGTCGAGGCCGCTGGCTCGCACCTGATCGCATCCGGTCTGCGACGCCGGCGGTGAATGTCGGAGGTTGGTCCTAATCTCTGGGTAAGAGATCGAGCTCGTGCCCACTTCGTTCGGTCTTCCGTCGCACCCGTCTGGGTGCTGTGCAGCGGGAGCATCATGGGCCAGCGAGTCGACAGTGACGACGCCACCTGGAGTGCGCTCGATCGTGTGGTCGCCGAAGTCCAGTCGACGCGGGCGCAGATCGCGCGGTTGCAGGCGGCGGAGGTGCGGCTGCTCACGGATGCTGCCGATATCGTCCACGCCCGGGAGCAGTCCCGACGGGCGGCGGGTCGCAAGAGTCCGCACGATCTGCCATTGCGGGAGATCTCCGCCGAGCTCGGCGCAGCGATGCGGCTGAGCGATCGCGCCGTGCAGGCGCGGATGTCGGCGGCCAGCACGCTCCGCGAATCGTTCGCCGCGACGTTCGCGGCGCTGACCGAGGGGCGCATCGACTTCGCGCACGCGTCGGCGGTCGTCGACGCCGGGGCGGTGATCGGCGATCCGGTGATGCGGGAGCAGTACGAACGCATCGTGCTCGAGGCAGCCGAGTTCGAGACCCCGCACCGACTCCGGGCGATCGCGCGGGTGGTCGCGGGCCGGATCGACCCCGACCTGGCCGAAGAACTCCGGCGCCGTGCCGCCGGGCAACGGCGGATCCGGGTGATCGACCTGAACGACGGTATGGCGCGACTGCTCGCCGACTTGCCCGCGGTGCTCGCGCACGCGATCTTCGATCGGCTCACCCAGATGGCCGAGACTGAGCGTGACGCCGAACGCGCCGCTGCAAAAGAAACGGAAGCGACAGCCGAAGCGGCGGCGATCATCGCGACTCAATCCAGGGTGACACCGTGGGACGGGCGCGGCGCCGCCGATCCGGCCGTGACGGATGGCGCCGACGCTGTGGACGCACCGAAGGTCCTCATTGCGTTCGACGCGACCGTTGTCGTCGATCGGTCAGGACCGAACGACAGCACCCGCGCGGAGCCCGCGCTCGGCGACGACCCGACCGGCACCTCGCCGGATTCACCCGCCGTCACCACCGGTCCGCAGCAGGATGAGCGATCCTTGGACGAACTCCGCGCCGACATCTTCGCCGACATGATCCTCACCGGAACGCCTACCGGTCACGGCGAGGGCGACATGCTCGCGTCGATCCGTGCCGAAGTGCAGATCACGATCCCGGTGCTCACCGCGGCGCGCAAGAGCAACGAGCCCGCCCTCCTCGCCGGCTACGGCCCGATCGACGCCGAGATCGCTCGCGAACTCGCCGCCGGCGCACCCGGCTGGGACCGCGTGATGTACCACCCGCACAGCGGCCTCCCGATGGCGGTCGACAGATACAGAGCAGACGCGGCCCTCAAACGGTTCCTCCGCGCACGGGATGAGCGCTGCCGATTCCTCGGATGCCCGCACCGGCCGAAACGATCCGACATCGACCACACCATCGACCGCGCGCTGGGCGGGGAGACCAGTGACGACAATCTCGCCCACGTCTGTCGAGGGCACCATACCCTCAAACACGCCACCGTGTGGCGCGTCCGGCAACTCGGCAACGGAGTCCTCGAATGGACCAGCCCCACCCAGCGCCGCTACGTCGACAAACCGCTGTCCACCGTGCAATTCGTACCATCATCGGTGTTCGCAAGATTCCTCGCCACGCCCTACGACGGCGACGCTCCGTTCTGACGGCTGGCGCAGGAGCAAAGTGGAGCAGGCTCTCATCGACCCCTGTTCGGCGACGCGAGCGAGGCCGGGATCAGGCGAGAAGCGATGCGAGAGCGGCGACGTCGTCGTCGCCGTCCGGAACCGCCCGGGACGAAGGCGCGGCGGCATCCGGCAGCAGCACGTCGCTCCCGAGCCGCTCGCGCATCACGCGCAGGAACGGGTCCGAGGCGTCGGCCCCGCCGCGCAGCCGCGCGGCCGCGGCGAGGGCGCGCCGGGCCTCGGCATCCCGTCCCATCGTCGCGAGCCAGCCGGCGATCGAGACCGCGACGTCCGCCACGATCGGGTGGTCGCCGCTGCGGGCGGCAGCCGGGAGCGCCTCGGCGAGCGCGGCGCGCGCCTCATCGGCCCGCCCTTCCAGGAGCAGAGCCTGCGCGCGGCGGGACCGCGACCACGCGATCAGCTGATCCGGGTACGAGGGCAGCATCTCGGCCGCGACGGCGTCGAGGTGCCGCAGCGCCGCAGCCCCGTCGCCCACGGCGATCTCGATGGCGGCGGCGTCCATGTCGGTCTGCGCGATCGCGCGTGGCGAGTCCTCCGCCCGCGCGAGCTCCTTCGATTCATGCAATCGCGCCCGTGCCTCGTCGAGCCGGCCGAGCCGCAGCAGCAGGCCGATGCTCTGCGACCGCTGCTGTACCAGATCGGTCACCGACGTGAGGCCGAGGAGGCCGGCCGACGAGGCGTCGGCGACGGCGAGCGCCTCGTCGAGGCGGCCGGCCAGCTGGAGCCACTCGGATCGCATCTGGCTCGCGAACGCGGTGCCCCAGACGTCGCCGAGCTCGCGGAACATCGACACCGCCTTCTCGCTCTCGACGCCGAGGGTCTGGTTGTCGCCGCCGTTCTGTGCGATCGCCGATCGAAGCATGCTGATCAGGGCGCGGGTCCACGCGGGGGCGTCCTCGAGCCCTTCGTCGCCGATGACGACGTTCCTCGACCACGGCGCGCCCGGACGGTGGTTCTGCGCGGCGGCGAGGATCGCGCGCAACAGCGGCGCGACGGCTGCCGAGATCTCGCTGCGGTGCACGGCGGCGGCCTCGATCACGGGCGGCACCTCACGCTCGAAACGGGCCAGCCCTCCCGCCGTCGGCTCGCCCGGCCGTGCATCGGTGCTCCCTCTCGCGGGAGCGCCGGCGGCCTCGGGCGCTGCCCCCAGCGGATCGCGCCGTGCAGAATCATCGGCCGCGCCGTCGAGGTCTCGCGCGAACGCGGTGCCGAGAAGGGCGATCGCGCGCACCACCACGGCCGCTTCCGAGTCGAGGCTCGCGGCGGCGTCGCCGAACCGCGTCACGCCGGACTGCAGCTCTTCGAAGCGCTCGCGCATCAGCCAGGTCCACAGGCACGCGCGCACGAGGCGCACGCCCACGTCCTCCAGCCCGGCCTGTTCGGCGCAGCAGCGCAGCGCAGCGCTGAGGTTCTCGTCGTCGGCGTCGAACCAGGCGAGGGCCTCGCGCACCTCGGGTCCGCGCAGCCGCGCATCCTCGCGAGCAGCCAGCCTCGTCATCGCCCGCGCCTGCACCGCGCGGAACTCGGCCTCGCGTCCCTCAGTCCGAAGGCGATCGATGCCGTACTCGCGGACGGTCTCGAGCATCCGCAGCCGCCCGTCCGACCGCCGCAGCAGCGACTTGTCGACGAGCCCGTCGAAGGCGTCGGCATCCACGTCGAATGCGTCGCCGATCACCGGCACGTCGCGCACGTCGACCCCGTCGGGGAACACCGCGGCGGCCCGCAGTGCGGTGCGCTCGGCATCCGTCAGCGTCTCCCAGCTCCAGTCGATCAGCGCCCGGAGCGTCTGGTGCCGCGCCTCGATCGCCTTCGGCCCGGTCGCCAGCAGCGCGAAGCGGTCGTCGAGACCGCTGTCGATCTCGGCGATCGTGAGCGTGCGGGACTTCGCCGCGGCGAGCTCGAGGGCCAGCGGCAGGCCGTCCAGGCGCGTCACGATCCGCTCGACGGCGGCTCCCTCGTCGGGCGCCGGCGCAGAGCCGCGCGCGGCTCGGACGCGGCGCGAGAACAGTTCGCGGGCATCGCGGTCAGGAAGCGGGCCGAGGTCGACGAACGCCTCGCCTGCGAGTCCGAGCGGCTCGCGGCTGGTGGCGAGGATCCGCGACCCCGGAGCGCCGCGCAGCACGTCGAGCGCGACTGCCGCGGCTTCCGCCGACACGTGCTCGCAGTTGTCCAGCACCACGAGCAGGGTGCGTCCGGCCAGGGCTTCCGCGACGCGATCGCGCGCGGAGGTCGAGACCAGTTCGCCGACACGGATGCTGCGCCCCACCGCTCCCGCGACGGCCGCCCACACCTCGCCCGGCGCCGCCGGCGCGAGCTCGACCACGATCGCGCCGGGGGCGCGCCGCGCGGTCTCGAAGGCCAGCGTGGTCTTGCCCGCGCCGCCGGGGCCGATGAGGGTCACGAGCCGCTCGTCGCGGAGCTGCTCCCCGATCAGTTCGAGTTCGCGCTGTCGCCCGATCAGCGGAGTCAGCGCCGCAGGCACCGAGGCATCGGCGCTCAGGGCCGGGGGCGTGCGGACCGGTTCCGAGGCCTCGGTCCCCAGCGCCGCAAGGATGCGCGCGGCGTGGGCGCGGTCCTCGAGGAGGTCGCGCACGACCCAGTCGAAGCCTTCGCCCGGAGTCCAGGGGTCGCCGCGCCAGAGGTCCAGCGCCGCGCGCGCGTCACCCGCCGCCGCAGCGGGATCGGTCGCGCGCCGGGCACGGGCCACGAGGTCCTGGAACTGCGCGAGGTCCACCTCGTCGCGGGCGATCGCGAGCCGGTACCCGCCGGGCATCGCCTCGAGCGTCCCCGCGGGCAGAGCGCGTCGCAGACGCGACGCGAGGGATTGCAGCGACGCGCGGGGGTCTTCGGGGAGGTCGTCGGGCCAGACGTCCTCGGCGAGCGAGCGGTACGCGACCGTCGTTCCGGCGTCGAGCGCGAGGCGGAAGAGCAGGGCCTCCTGGCCGCGGCCGCGGATCTCGAGCGGAGCGCCGTCCGCCTCCGCCGCGAGTCCTCCGAAGAACCTCAGCCGCACGTCGTCCACCTTAGGACTCGCGACCCGGCCAGCCGGGGAGGCCGGTCGGGCGGTCAATCCGTGACGGTGTAGGTCGTGTCGCCGGTCTCGCCGGCGAGCACGCGGCGGTAGTCCTCGGCGACGATCTCGCGGAGCACGCCGGCATCGACCGCGTCGAGGTCCTTGATGTACAGGCAGCTGACGCCGGTCTCGTGCGGCCCCAGGTTCGCGAGCCGCTCGCCGTGCGCGGCGGTGCGCAGCGTGTACACCGTCGTGGATTCGCGCCGCGGCGAGAACGCCGCGATCGGGGCGTCGCCCTCGCTGCCGGCCGCCGAGCGGTAGTGGCACGAGCCGAAGCCGATGATGGTGCCCCACAGTTCCGGCTCGCGACCGGTGACATCGCGCAGAAGATCGATCATCCGGACGGCATCGCGCTGCCGCTTCGCGGGGCGCACGGCGGCGACGAACTCGTTGACGTCCCCTCCGGTCTTCTTCATCGCCCGCCCCTCCTGTCAGCCCTTGGCCGCGGCCTTCATCGCGCGCTTGTGCTCGCGCACCTTCGTCAGCGACTCCGGCGAGACGATGTCGGCGACGCTGCGGAACGACCCCTCGTCGCCGTACGAGCCGGCCGTCTCGCGCCAGCCGGCACCCGTGAAGCCGTACTGCTTGCCCAGGAGGGCCAGGAAGATCTTCGCCTTCTGCTCGCCGAAGCCCGGCAGGGCCTTCAGCCGCTTCAGCACGGTCGGCCCGTCCGGTGCTTCGGCGTGCTCCGCGGCCGGGCGGGTCCAGATCGCCGACGCGTCGCCGCCCCAGTCCTGCTCGACCGCCGCGCAGAGCGCCTGCACGCGGGCGGCCATCGAGCCCGGGAAGCGGTGGACAGCCGGCGTCGCCTTGAAGAGTTCCGTGAACGCCTCGGGGTCGAAGCTCGCGATCGCCGCGGCATCCAGCGTCCCCGCCCGCTCCGAGATCTTGAGCGGTCCGGCGAATGCCGTCTCCATCGCGACCTGCTGGTCGAGCAGCATGCCGATCAGCAGGGCGAGCGGGTCGTCGGTGAGCAGGCGGTCGGCGGCGTCGTCGCCCGTGATGTGGAGCGTCATGCGGCCCAGTCTCCCACCGCCCGCCCCCGCCGGCACAGTTCGCGGATGGGAGGATGGGTGGCGTGACCGTCCCCACGGAGCCGTTCCAGGAACTCGTCGACCATGCCCGCGACACGCGTGTCGTCGTGGTCGGCGGCGGCATCGCCGGGCTCGTCGCCGCCTGGGAGTGCGCCAAGGTCGGCATGGCCGTGACGCTGGTGGAGGCATCCGATCGCCTCGGCGGCACCATCGGGTCCGCCCGCATCGCGGGGCTCGAGCTCGAGACCGGCGTGACCTGCTGGTCGACCCGCGGCGGCACGGTGCGGGCGCTCGTCGACGAAGTGCTGACGGATGCCGCGATCGTGCGCCCGCGCGACGACCGCGAGTGGATCGCGGGCCTGCCCAAGGGCGCCGCGGCGCCGCTGCCCACCGAGCAGGTGCTGGGAATCCCTGCCAACCCGTGGGACGAGAGCGTGCGCCGGATCATCGGCTGGGACGGCACGTGGCGCGCGTACGTCGACCGCCTCCGCCCGCCGCTCACGATTGGTGCCCAGCGCAGCCTCGGTCGCCTCGTGCACGGCCGGATGGGCGACAAGGTGCTGGACCGCCTGGTGGCACCGCTCACCATCGACCGCTTCGGCCTCGACCCCGTCGACGTCGACGTCGAGATCGCCGCCCCAGGACTCAGCAACGCGCTCACCCGCACCGGGTGGCTCGGAGGGGCGGTCGCCGACGTGCGCGTCGATGCCCCGAGCGCCTCGATCGAGGGACTGGACGGCGGGATGCCGCAGCTCGCCACCGCGCTCGCCGAGAGGCTCGCCGAGCGCGAGGTCGCGATCCACACCGGAGCGCTGGCGACGGGTCTCGTCCGCGACGACGGACGATGGACGGTCGAGCTCGCGACGATCGCGCCCGAGGGTGCGGCCGCCGCCCCGGACCGGCTCCACGCCGACGCCGTCATCGTCGCGACCGACGAGCCCACGGCGCGCGCGCTCCTGGCCGCCGCGCTCGGCACCCCCGCGTTCGCCGACGTCGCCGCCGCAGGCGTCGCCCGCGACGTCGTGACGCTCGTGGTGGACGCCCCCGAGCTCGATGCCGCGCCGCGCGGCGCCCATGTCCACGCCGTTCCCGGCGGCTCGCGCGCGACCGGGCTCGTCCACGAGACCGCACGGTGGGAGTGGCTGGCGCGGGAGGCGGGCGCCGGACGCCACGTCCTGCGCGTCGCTTTCGGCGCCCCCGGGATCGCTCCGGCGACCGAGGGGCTGTCCGACGCCGACGCGGCGGTGATGGCGGTGGCCGAGGCATCCGTCCTCCTCGGCGTGCAGCTCGACGAGGGCCGGATCGCCGGCGCGCGTCGCGACGCGTACACCCTCGTGCCGCCGGCGTCGACCCTCGGCCGGCGTGAGCGCACCGACGCCGCCCGGGTCGCGATCAGCCGCGCACCGGGGCTCGCCGCCGTCGGCGCGTGGCTGTCGGGAAGCGGCCTCGCGCAGGTCGTCGCCGACGCCCAGGAGGAGGCCGACAGCCTTCGCCACCAGGTCCTGTGGGGTGCCGAGGCGGCAGAGTGAACCCTCCACCGGTGCCCCTGTCAAGGGTGGATGCCGGAATCGGCATACAGGACTACCCTGGGAGGGTCGTCAGGTCACACCGAGCGTGAGGAGACCTCATGAGGGGCAAGGCAGGACTGGTCATCGGACTCGCGATCGGGTACGTGCTCGGTACACGCGCGGGTCGCGAGCGCTACGAGCAGATCAAGACGCAATGGCTGAAGGTGTGGAACGCCGAGCCCGTGCAGAGCCAGGTCGGCAAGGTGAAGGACTTCGCCAAGTCCCAGGCGATGGCGTTGCCGTCGACGCTGTGGGAGTCGGCGGTGAAGGTCACGCAGGCCGCCGGCTCGAAGGGCACCCCCGGGCAGAAGCTGGACGCGGCCATCAAGGTCGGCAAGGACTCGGCCGACGACGTCGGCAAGGCGGCTCAGAGCTCGGCGAAGGCCGTGAAGGACGCCGTCGAGGACGCCGTCGAGGACGCTTCCGAGAACGGTCGCGGCGGGGCTTGACGTGATGACGACCCCCCGCGGCTTCCGCGACCGCGCGGACGACAGCCTGCTCACGCTGCTGGGTGAGATCCCGGAGCTCGTCCGCAACCTCGTCATCGCGGAGATCGACGCCGCGAAGGCCTGGCTCGCCAAGACCGCGAAAGACGGCGGGTGGGGAGCCCTGTGGGTCTTCGCTGCCCTGTTCGTGCTGTTCTGGTCGGTCCCGGTGCTCGGCACGTTCGTGATCGCCGGGCTGTCGTCGTGGTGGCCCGTCTGGCTGTCGGCGCTCGTCGTGTTCTTCGCGATGCTGATCATCACCGCCGTGTTCGCGTTCATCGGCGTCCTCTACTTCCGCCGGATCGGCGAGCGCCGCAACCCGGTCCAATCGATCGCCCTGGACGTGAAGGAGGTGCGCGATGAGCTCTGACGCCCCCGTGCCGCTGTCGAAGAACTCCGTCGCCCTGCCTCGCACCGCTGTGCCCCTCGGGATCGGTGATCCCGTCGAGCAGGCGAGGACCGAGCTCAAGGCGGCGCTCGCCGCCATCGAGCAGAAGGCGAACGTCCCGCGCCGGGTCGAACGCGCCCTCGACGAGCGGATCGAGCAGGCCCGCGCGTTCCATCGCCGCAACCCCGCACTCGCTGCCGTGGTCGTCATCGCGGGCGCCGCCGCGATCGGAGCGGCTGTCTGGGGCTTCGTCCGTCTCTATACGCGCTGATCCCGGCTGCATTCCCGCTCTCCACAGCGCCGAGGCAACGCCTCGCGCGATCGGGGGTATGCTCGGGAGGCAAGGCAGTGCAATGATGCGTTAGCTGCCGATCGCGCGAACCCGATTCGAATCGCGCATCGGCTGCCTCGATCTTTCCTGGGCGGCCGACTGAGCATCATCGAGAGTCGACCCCCGTATGAACACCGCCGCAGCACAGCACCAGTCCGTCAAACCCCTGACCGGCTGGCGCGTTCTCGTGCCCCGCGGCGGCCCCTGGGGCGACGGCGTTGCAGCGACACTCCGCCGTCAAGGCGCGATCCCCGTGATCGCCCCGCTCATCAACTTCGCTCCCACCAACGACCAGGCGTCACTCGACCAGGCGCTCGCCGACCTCGCCGCCGGCAAGTTCGAGTGGCTCACGGTCACGAGCGCGACGACGGTCGATGTCCTCTACGCCTACCGCGCGGTCGTCCCGGCGACCACAAAGGTCGCCGCCGTGGGTGAGACGACCGCTGCCGCGCTCCTGGCCGTCGGCTACCGCGTCGACCTCGTCCCCGAGCGCGACAACTCCGCGGCCGGCATGGCGGAGCAGCTCATCGCCCTCGAGCCCGAGGCCCGCGACATCCTCACGCTCCGCAGCGAGATCGCGAAGCCGGTCCTCACCCGCATGCTCACCGAGGCCGGGCACCGCGTCCGCAGCGTCGTCGCCTATCGCACGGTCGGCGTTCCCGTGACCGAGCGCATCGCCGAGGACGTCCACTCGGGCCGCATCAACGCGATCCTCGTCACCAGCGGCTCGGTCGCGCAGCAGGTGCACGAGCAGTTCCCCGAGATCCCCGACACCACGCTGATCGCCGCGATCGGTCCTCGCACCGCCAAGGACGCGCGCCGCGCGGGCCTCGACGTGGACGTCGTGGCCGACGCGCAGACCGTCGATGCCCTCATCGACGCCGTCGGCAAGTTCTCGCTCCCTCACGCGGCCGACGAGTTCGCCCCGAAGACCGGCATGATCCCGCGTCTCGGCGGCATCGACACCCGGAACTGACGCGCCTGTGACCGGCACGCCCCGCATCGTCGTGCTCGCGGGCGGAGTCGGCGGCTCCCGCTTCGTCCTCGGCGTTCGAGGCGCGCTGCGGGCCCGCGGAATCCATGACACCGCCGCCGCGCTGACGGTCGTGGTCAACACCGGCGACGACATCTGGCTCTCCGGCGTGCGGCTGCAGCCCGACGTGGACTCGATCACCTACGCCCTCGCCGGTGTCAACGACGCCGAGCGCGGCTGGGGCCGGCAGGGCGACACGGAACGCGTCAACCACGAACTGCAGGAGTGGGGTGCCGGCTGGCCCTGGTTCACCCTCGGCGACCTCGACCTCGGCACGCACCTCGCCCGCACCGGCTGGCTGCGCGAAGGACTCACACCCACCGACGTGCTCGAGCGCATGTCGCACCGCTGGGACCTCGGCGCGCGCCTGCTGCCGATGACCGACAGCGAGGTCGACACCGTCGTGGTGCTCGACGACGGTGCGCGCCTGCATTTCCAGGAGTGGTGGACCCGCCACCGCGCGACGCTCGCCCCCGAGCGGTTCGAGAACCCCGGCATCGAGGCGGCCGCCGCCGCCCCCGGCGTCGCGGAGGCGATCGCGGCCGCCGACGTCGTGCTGCTGGCCCCCTCGAACCCGGTGGTGTCGATCGGCCCGATCCTCGCCGTGCCGGGCGTGCGCGAGGCGCTGCGTGCGACGCGGGCCCCCGTCGTCGGCGTCTCGCCGATCATCGGCGGCAAGGTCGTGCGCGGCATGGCCGACGTGTGCCTCACCGCGATCGGCGTCGAGACCTCCGCGACGGCCGTCGCGGGTCTGTACGGAGCCCGCGGGAACGGCGGGCTGCTCGACGCGTGGCTCCTCGCCGAAGAGGACGAGGCCGTCGCCCACGAGGTCGCCGGGCTCGGCATCCGTCCGCTCGTCCGCCCACTCTGGATGACGGATGCTGCGCGCCAGACCGCGCTCGGCGAGGCGGCCCTCGCCGCCGCCGGAGTGTGAGCGTGCCCGAACTCGCGTGGTGGGCGTGGGCCCTGCTCGGCATCGGAGCGGTCGTCGTGGGTCTGTCGAAGACCGCCGTGCCCGGCGCGGGCACGATCGCCGTCGCGATCTTCGCGGCTGTGCTCCCGGCGAAGCAGTCGACCGGCGTCCTGCTTCTGCTGCTGATCGTCGCGGACATCTTCGCCGTGACCATGTACCGCCGCCACGCGGACTGGCGCACCCTGATCAAGCTCGCACCCGCGGTCGTGGTGGGCGTGCTGCTGGGCGTCGTCTTCCTGTGGTTCGCGGACGACGTGTGGGTGAAGAAGTCGATCGGCGTGATCCTGCTGGCGGTGATCGCCATCACACTGCTGCGTCGTCGGTTCGCCTCGGGAGTCGAGACGGGGGGCTCGCACCGCGTCGCCGCGGCGACCTACGGCACGCTCGGCGGCTTCACCACGATGGTCGCGAACGCCGCCGGACCCGTGATGTCGATGTACTTCCTCGCCGCTCGGTTCGAGGTGAAGGCGTTCCTCGGCACGGCCGCATGGTTCTTCGCGATCGTGAACCTGTTCAAGGTGCCCTTCTCGATCGGCATCGGCATCATCACGGTGCCGGGGATCCTCATCGACCTCGTGCTCGTGCCGCTCGTGGTCGCCGCAGCGTTCCTCGGCCGGTGGCTCGCCGATCGCATGCCGCAGTCCGTCTTCGAGAAGCTCGTGATCGCCTTCACGATCGTCGGCGCGGTCTACCTGCTGATCGTCTGACCCGACGCGCTCATCCCCAGGGGGAGGGACGGTCGTTGTCGCGCGTGCTGTCGTCGGGGAGGTGCGGGAGCTCGGTGCCGCCGGCGCGGATGCACAGCCACCGCAGCTGCTCGGGGCTGTCGGGCGTCGCCCGCCACGTGCGCCACACGCCCTGCCCCACCCGCACGACGGTGCCCGGGACGACGTCGACGATGTCGTCATCGAGGCCCATCTGCCCCCGTCCGGCGAGGAAGACGTACAGCTCCTCGACACGCGCGTGCGAGTGCCAGTAGCCCGCCTGCTCACCCGGTTCGAACGCGTTCGCGGTCATGCCGATGTACTGCATCGTCATGTCGTGGTCGACGACGCGGCGCCCGTCGCGAGAGCGGTCGGGCGTGAACCCGCCATAGTGCGCCCGCCACTCGTCGAGCCCGCCCATCTCCAGAACCTGGTAGTCGCTCATCCCGCCAAGCTATCTGTGGTCCCCTCGGGCGCCGCGGTGCCCGAGGGGACGGATGCCGCGGTCTCAGCCCGGGAGAAGGGCCGCCGTGCGCGGGCCCAGACCCAGCATGCGCGCGGCGTCGAGCTGGTCGGCGGTGTCGACGTCGCGGCGCAGAGTCGAGGCATCCGGAATCGGAAGCGCGGTGCACCCCAGCGCGACGTGCCGGGCGAAAGAGCCGTCGCCGAACGACGACGCCCACTCCGCGCCCGCGTTCGCGGTCACCAGGGTCGAGCCCGTGCCCTCCGCGTCGGGCACGACGCCGCGGGGGACGGATGCTGCGGCCCGCAGTGCGTCGGCGAGGTCGGCGGGTCGGAGCGCCGGAAGGTCGCCCAGGAGGGCGGCGCGCGGCATCCGTGCGTTCGGATCGATCGCCGACACGCCGGTCGCCACCGCGGCGTCGAGCCCGCGCGCGTCGCCCTCGGGGACGAAGCGCAGCGCGGGGATCATCGCCGCCTCGCGCGCGAGCGCGGCGTCGTCGGTCACCACCACGACCTGAGCGACGAGCTCGCACGCGGTCGCCGCGGTGAGGGTGTCGAGCGCGATGGCGCGGGCGAGGTCAACGCGGCCGACGCCGTCCACGTCGAGCCGCGTCTTCGCGCGCGCCGACGGCTTGACCGGCACCACGACGACCCAGCGGTGCGTCGGTACGGCCGGTTCCACGGCACGCTTGCGCCGGCCGAACAGCGGGGTCACGCGTACTTCGCGCGCAGGCGCGGGAGGATCTCTTCGCCGTACATCCGCAGGAAGGCGCCCTGGTCGTGGCCGGGGTCGTGGAAGACGAGATGGCGGAAACCGAGACCGATGTACCAGCCGATGCGCTCGACGTGCTCGTCGGGGTCGTCCGACACGATGAACCGCGACGCGGCGCGCTCGATCGGCAGCGCCTCGCCGAGCCGCTGCATCTCGATCGGGTCGTCGATGCCCATCTTCTCCTCGGGCGTGAGCGCGAGCGGCGCCCAGAAGCGGGTCTTCTCCTTCGCGGCCTCGATGGTCTCGTCGAGCGACACCTTGATCTCCATCAGCGTGTCGATCGCGTCGGCCGGGCGGCCCGCCTTCTCGAGCCCTTCGTGCAGCGCGGGAAGCAGGGTGTCGGTGTAGAGCTCGCGCTTCTTGCCCGAGGTGGTGATGAAGCCGTCGGCGATGCGCCCCGCGAGGCGGGTCGCGGCCGGGCCGGCGGCGCCGATGTAGATCGGCACGGGCTCGGGGAGCTTGTCGTAGATGGTGATGTTGCGGGCCGTGTAGTACGTGCCGTCGAAGTTGACGCGGTCCTCCGACCAGAGGCGCCGGATGAGGCCGATGGCCTCCTTGAGTCGCTGGAACCGCTCCGGCGGATCGGGCCACGTGATGCCGAGGTTCGCCTCGTTGAGCGCCTCGCCCGTGCCGACGCCGAGGATCACGCGCCCCGGGTACATCACGCCGAGCGTCGCGAAGTCCTGCGCGACGACCGTCGGGTTGTAGCGGAACGTGGGCGTCAGCACGGAGGTGCCGATGAGCACCCTCGACGTCTTCGCGCCGAGGGCGCCGAGCCACGGAACGGACGCCGGGGCGTGGCCGCCGTCGTGCAGCCACGGCTGCAGGTGATCCGAGATGAAAACCGAGTCGAACCCGGCCTCCTCCGCCTGGATCGCGTAGTCGAGCAGCTCGGCCGGACCGAACTGCTCGGCGGAGGCCTTGTAGCCGAAGCGCAGGGGCGGTGCTTGATTGCTGGGGAGGGTCATGCGGGTATCCCTTCGATGACGGGTTCGGGGAGGAACTCGGAGCCGTCGGCACGGGCGAGGCGCTCCCGGAACGCGTCGACGGTGCCCGGCCACAGCAGCGCGAGCCGGCCCGAGCGCTCGTCGACGTACCAGTTGCGGCATCCGCCGGTCATCCAGCGGGTGGATGCCGCGGCCCGCGCGATCTCGTCGGTGTAGGTGCGCTCGGCCTCGGGGTCGACGCGCAGAACGCGGCCGCCGCGGCCGTCGAGGACCCGCGTGACGTACGCCGCCTGCTCCTCGATCATGAGCACGGACGACGAGTGGCCGAGAGAGGCGTTCGGGCCGTTGAGCACGAAGAGGTTCGGAAAGCCCGCGACGACGGTCGATGCGAAGGCCGTCATCCCGTCGGACCAGTGCCCGGCCAGCGTCGCGCCGCCTTCGCCGCTGACGAGTTCGGCGTAGGGCTGGCGGGTCGAGGCGAAGCCGGTCGCGAGGACGAGTGCGTCGACGTCGTGGCGGGTGCCGTCGGAGGCGACGAGCGTGGAGCCGTCGACCGCGGCGAGTGCCGAGGTCACGAGCGAGACGGCGTCGGACGCGACGGCGGGGTAGAAGTCGTCCGAGAGCAGCACGCGCTTGCAGCCGAAGGCGTAGTCGGGGGTGAGCGCGGCGCGCAGCGCGGGGTCGGCGACCTGCTGCTCGAGGTGAGCGCGCGCCACGGCCTCGGCCTCGGCCGCGGCGGCGGAGTCGCCCGAGCGCGACGCGAAGCGCGCCTCGCCCTCGGCGTAGAGCTCGGCCCGCAGCGTCTCCAGCGCCTGCGGGGTCGCGGCGAACCGGGCGCGGTCGGCGTCGGAGTACGCGTCGCCGCCGCGAGGCACGATCCACGCGGGCGTGCGCTGGAAGAGCGTGACGTGCGCCGCCGCGCGCGCGAGCTCGGGGACGATCTGCACGGCGCTGGCGCCGGTGCCGACGACACCGACGCGAGCTCCCGCGAGATCCGCCGAGTGATCCCAGCGGGCGGAGTGGAACAGCGGCCCGGGGAAGTGCTCGAGCCCGGCGATCCGGGGGATCGCAGGCTCGGTGAGGCGTCCGCACGCGAGCACGAGCACGTCGGCGACGATCTCGCCCGAGGCTGCGGCCTGCCGCCCGGGGCTCTGGGGCGAGGGCCCGGCAGGTGCAGTCGCCAGCCGCCACACCTCGCGCTCGGCATCCCACGCGGCCCCGCGCATCGGGGTGCGCAGGAGAACCCGGTCGCGCAGGCCCCCGGCGTCGACGACGTGCTCGAGGTACGCGTGGATCTCGGCGCCCTTCGCGTACGTGCCCGACCACGCCGGGTTCGGGTGCGCCGCGAAGCCGTAGAGGTGGGAGGGCACATCGCACGCGATGCCCGGGTAGGTGTTGTCGCGCCACGTGCCGCCGACGGATGCCGCCCGCTCCAGCACGACGAAGTCGTCACGGCCCGCCCGTCGCAGCGCCGACGCCACGCCGATGCCGGCGAACCCGGCACCGACGATCGCGACCTCGACGCGGGTCACCGCGGGCCCACCTGAGACTTCGGCAGGCCCAGTGCGGCGCCGTAGGTCGTGGTGCGCAGGCGGAACGGCCGGAACAGGCGCGCGACCATCGCCGAGGCATCCGTCACCGGCAGTTCGAGGCCGTGCTCGATGCCCGCCTCGGGCTTCACACGGCCATCGAGCAGCGTGCCGCCGAGGTCGTCGCCGCCGGACTGCAGCAGCGTGACGGATGCCTCGCGCCCCACGCGCGTCCACGGGATCTGGATGTGCGGGATGCTGCCCGACAGCAGCAGCCGCGACACGGCCACCATGGCCCGGTGCTCGTCGAGCGCCGCGCGGCCGGAGACCAGGGGGACGCCCCCGGCGGGGCCGGGCAGCGGGATCGGCACGAACTCGCTGAATCCACCCCCGGTCGCTGAGCTCGTCGAAGCGTCCTGTATCGCCCGGAGCTGCCGCAGGTGCGCGACGCGCTCCGCGGCGGTCTCGGCATGGCCGTAGAAGATGACGCTCGTCGAGCGCAATCCGGCGCGGTGCGCGGCGGTGATGCCCTCGACCCAGCGGTCGATCTCGAGGTCGGTCGGCGCGACGAGCCCCCGCACCCGCTCGCTCAGCACCTTGACGCCCGTGCCCGGCACGGTGTCGACGCCCGCCTCGCGCATCGCGACGAGGGCTGCGTCGAGAGTGAGGCCGGAGCGGTCGGCGAGGTCGCGCACGTCCTGAGGACGATAGGCGTGGAGATGGATGCCGGGGGCCCCGGCTTTCACCGCGCGCGCGATGTCGAGGTAGCCCGAGGGGTCTTCCGAGGCGGGGAGCAGCCCCTGCACGCAGAGCTCGGTGGCGCCGAGATCCCACGCGTCCGCCGCGATCGCACCGACGTCGTCGAGGGTGAAGGCGGCGGGGTCGTCGCTCGCGGCCGCGCGGAGCCCGGTGGAGGTGAGGTTGCGGTTCACCACGAGGGTGACGGCTTCGCCCACCGTGTAGCGGCGGACGTCGTCGGCGGTCGCCGCGAGCACGTCGAGGTCGTCGCCGGTCGCCTCGAGGAGGGCGATCCACTCGCCATCGTCGAGCGCGAGCGGGTCGGCCGCCGCGGCCTCGGCCAGGCGGCGGACCGTCCGGACTCCGTCCCCCGCACCCGCCCCCGGAGCAGCGTCTCCGGGCACACCCCTCTCCTGTTCCGCAGTCGACTTGTGCGGGTCACCCGGGGCGGGATCCGCCGAGAATGACTGCGGAGCAGCGGGGATCGGGGCGGAGGCAGCGAGCCCGGTCTCGGCGTCCGCGAGCGCCGCGACCGCGGGGCGCAGCGCGGGGTCGATCCACGTCCCCGCGCCGAGCACGAACTCGGGCTGTGCCGTCAGGCGCTCGCGCAGCTCGAAGCCGAGCTCCGCCGTCATCCGGGCGAGGTCGGCGAGGTGCGGCCAGGGGCGCTCGGGGTTGACATGGTCGGCGGTGAGCGGCGAGACGCCACCCCAATCGTCGGCGCCGGCCCGCACCAGCAGCCCGAACTCGGTGGCGTCCGAGAGGTTCGGGGGCACCTGGATGCGCATCCGAGGCCCCATCACGAGCCTGGCCACGGCCACCGCCGCGACGTACTCGAGCAGCTCCGCGTCGGGTGCACCCTGCATCGCGGTGCGGGGCTTCGCACGGAAATTCTGGACGATGACCTCCTGCACGTGGCCCTGTCCGTCGACCCGGTGACGTTCGTGGGCCTCGCGGATCGCGACCAGCGAGTCGGCGCGGTCGCGGGCGGTCTCGCCGATCCCGACGAGGATGCCGGTGGTGAACGGCACGCGCTCGTGCCCGGCGGCGTCGATCACCTCGAGCCGCACGGCCGGGTCCTTGTCGGGAGAGCCGAAGTGCACCTGCCCGGGCTCTTCGAAGAGGCGACGCGAGGTCGTCTCGAGCATCATGCCCATCGACGGCGCCGTGGGCCGCAGCATCCGCAGCTCTTCCGCGCTCATCACTCCCGGGTTGGCGTGGGCGAGCAGACCCGTCTCGGCGGTCACCAGGCGCGCGATGTGCGCGACGTACTCGATCGTCGAGGCGAACCCGTGGTCGTCGAGCCACGCCCGCGCCTCGGGCCAGCGGTCTTCCGGACGGTCGCCGAGGGTCAGCAGCACCTCTTTGCAGCCCATCGCCTTGCCCTGACGGACGACGGCCAGCACCTGCTCGGGCGACATGTACGCCGGCTTGTGCTTCTTGAGGAGCTGCCCGGGGGTGTCGACGAAGACGCAGTAATGGCAGCGGTCGCGGCACAGGGTCGTGAGAGGCACGAACACCTTGCGCGAGTACGTGATCACACCGGTGCGACCGGATGCTGCCAGCCCGGCGTCGCGAACCTCCCCGGCGATCTCCAGCAGGCGCTCGAACCGCTCGCCCGTCCCGCCGAGCAGCGTCTCGGCGTCAGCCGCGTCGAGACGTTCGCCGGCCGCGGCGCGCGCGAGCGCGGCGTCGACGGCGACGGGCGAGGCCGCTGCGGGGGACGCGGTGACGGAGGGGGACACGACGGTCACCGATCCAGTCTTGCACCGCCTGCGGACCCCGGGGCGCTGGATCGTTGCCCTCCCGTAAGCAAATCAGCCCGGTTCCGAGCGCCCACGCTGGCAGACTGGGCACATGGTGACGCTGCTGCTCGACTCGACGCAGCTCGAGGTCGTGCTGTCGGTGTCCGAGCGCGCCCTGTCATTCCGCAAGGGGAATGTCGTCATCGAGCGCTCCACCATCACCAAGGTGCAGCTCACGGACGACGCGTGGACGTGGCTGCGCGGCATCCCGAGCCCCGGCACTCACGTGCGCGGCATCGTCGCGATGGGCACCTGGCGCTCGGCAGGCGGCGACGATTTCGCGATCATCCGCCGTCACCGGCCCAGCGTCGTGATCGACCTCGACGGCCACCCGGAGTACCAGAGAATCATCCTGACCACTCGCCACGGTCTCGCCCTCGTGCAGGCGCTGCGCGTCGAGGTCGCCGCCGAGCCGACCGACGTCGTCGACATCGCCGCCGAGACCGGCACGATCCCCGTCGTCCCCGAGCGCAAGCCGCGGGGACGCAAGACGCCGGCGACGGCCCCCGCCGTCTGACCCTTCGCGGTTCGACTCTGCGCTTCGACCCGCAGGCTCGCTCGACGACCGGCGGCGGCGGGAGAGCCTCAGCTGACGTCGCGACGCCAGCTCACCAGGTGGCCGAGCACGACGAACACGATCGCGTAGCCGAGCAGGACGAGCCCGCCCACCCACCACTCGAGCGGATCGGCCGAACCCTGCGGGATCGTCGCCGCGTAGACGCTCGCACCGACCAGCGCATCGCTCGCCGCCCCCGGCAGAAAGCGCGTGATGTCCGACAGCCCCTCCACGAACGCGGCCGCCGTGCGCCCGATCGGCTCGATGAACTGCGTGAAGACGAGGACGCCCACGATCGCGCCCACCTGATTGCGCACGAGCGCGCCGACGCCCACGCCGATGAGCGTCCAGAGGACGTAGGCGAGCAGCATCCGTCCGAGCATCGCCCAGGTGCCGGGCGAGGTGATGTCGGTCTCGAGACCGAAGCCCGCGAGGAACGCCGCCGACGTGCCGACCGCCGCGACGATGCCGATCACGCCGAGCACGACGCCGATGAGCACGCCGACAGCGAGCTTGGCGACGAGCACGCGGCCGCGGCGCGGCGTCGCGAGGAACGTGGGGGTGAGAGTCTTGTGGCGGAACTCCGCCGTCACCATGAGCGTGCCCACCAGCAGCGGGAAGACGTACCCGACGGTCGTCGCGGTGCTGTAGAGCGTCGCGGCGAGACCCTCTTCGGGCAGCGGCGGCGCGTTGCCCGGGAGCGACCCGGTCGCCGCCGCCGCGTAGACGAAGCCGAGGGCAGCAGCGGTGAACGCGACGTACGCGAACAGGACGATCGCGAGGATCCACCAGATGCTCGTGGAGAACAGCTTCGTGCTCTCGGCGCGGGTTGCGGCGGTGAGGCTCATCGGTCGCCCCCTTCCTCGTCGGTGGGCGTGGTGGCCGGATCCGCGGCGGGGGCCGCTTCGGGGGGTGTGGATGCCTCGTCGCCCGGCTCGTGCGGGGGTTCGGCGTCAGCGGGCGGGATGTGGGCGACGGCGTCCTCGAACGCCTCGGCCTCGGGCGGGACCCACGCCTCGGGCTCGGGCTCGGGCTCGGGCTCGGGCTCGGGTTCGGGTTCGGGTTCGGGTTCGGGTTCGGGTTCGACGTCCGACTCTCGTGTGCGGGCGGTGTGGTCGAAGGCGGCGAAGAACGCGTCGGCCTCGATGTCGGAGTCGGTCTTGACGTAGTGCTCCCACGGGCGGTCGTCGTCGGCGTCGGGCGGCTCGGGGGTCGAGAGCTCGTCGTCGATCTCGCCGATGGCCTCGACGTCGGGGTTCGCGTCCTCGGGGGCCCACGGATCGGTGGGCCACGGCTCGGCCTCGGGCTCGGCCTCGGCCTCGGCCTCGGCCCTGGGCTCGGGTTCGGGCTCGAGTTCGGCCTTGGGCTCGGGTTCGGGTTCGGGCTCGGGTTCGGCCTTGGGCTCCGGTTCGGGTTCGGGCTCGGGCTCCGGTGCTGCCTCCGCCGCGGCCTCTTCCGCGGACGTCGGCGCCGCCTCGGGCTCAGCCGAGAGCTCTTCGTCGGCCTGGCCGATGGCCTCGACGTCGGGGTCCCCCTCCTCGGGAGCCGCGGACGGCACGATGTCGATCACGCCGGTGCTCGCGACCGCGTAGGCGACGGGCGCCGGGGCGACGGGCTCGCGGGGCTCTTCGCGCTCGCGGGCATCGGTTGCCCAGGCGGCGCCGGCCGCGGCGGCGAGGGCTGTCGCGGCACCGGGAGCGCTGGTCGCTTCGGCGTCCAGCGCGGCCGCGGTGAGCGCCGACTCGGCCGCCTCGTCGGATTCGGACACCGTCTCCACGGGAGGTGCCGGGGGCGCAGCATCCGATCCCGCAGCAATCCCGGCCGCGCTCGGATGCACGCGCGTGCCGTTCACGAGATCGAGGAACACCTCTTCGAGCGCGGGTCCGCGGCGCTGCAGCGACGACAGCGCCACACCCCCCGCGGCGGCCGCCGCGCCGACAGCGACGGGGTCGAAGCCGCGCACGGTGAGCCCGGAGCGCAGCACCTCGAACGGCACACCGGCGGTCTTCAGCGCGGCGCCCAGCGCGGCCCGGTCGGGAGCGTCGACGACGGTGGCGTACTCGCGCGGATCGGTGAGCTCGTCGACTCCGCCCTGGAACACCAGGCGTCCGCGCGAGATGATCAGCAGCGCGTCGACGGTCTGCTGCACCTCGGCGAGCAGGTGCGACGAGACGAGCACGGTCCGGCCTTCGCTCGCGAGCTGGCGGAGGAACCCGCGCATCCAGCGGATACCCTCGGGGTCCAGTCCGTTCGCCGGCTCGTCGAGCACCAGAACCCCCGGGTCGCCGAGCAGCGCATACGCGAGGCCGAGGCGCTGGCGCATGCCCAGCGAGTACCCGCCGACCTTGCGGTTCGCGGCGTCGGTCAGCCCCACGAGGTCGAGCACCTCGCCGACCCGCGACGTGGCGATGCCGGCGGCGTGGGCGTAGATCGTGAGGTGCGCGGTGGCGGTGCGGCCGGGATGGAAGCTGGATGCCTCGAGCACCGCGCCGACGGTCCGCAGCGGCTCGTCGAGCTCGGCGTAGCGCTTGCCGCCGATCGTGGCGTGGCCGTCCGTCGCCGTGACCAATCCGAGCAGGATCCGCAGGGTCGTGGTCTTTCCCGCGCCGTTCGGACCGAGGAATCCGGTGACCACGCCGGGTTCGACCCGAGCTGTGAGCCCTGCGACCGCCGTGACCGCGCCGAAGCGCTTGGTGACACCTGAGAACTCCAGCGACTGGCCTTCGGGCATGCCGAACCCTCTCGTAGGTCGTGGGCGACACTCCGCGGGGCAATGTACGGGGCCGCTCCATTGCGGACTCACAGCAGAACTCCGTCCCATCCTGGCGGAAATCCGGTGTCAGCGTGGGAGAAGTTCGCCCTGCCGGTAACGTTGCGCTCGTGACCGACCTCGCCGAAGCCGCCGCGGAGCCCACCGTCCTCGTCAGCACGAGCGGAGGGCTCGGGCGCCTCACCCTCAACCGGCCGCGCGCGATCAACGCGCTCAACCTCGGGATGGTCGAGCAGCTGCACGCGGCCCTCGATTCATGGGAGCAGGACACCGAGGTCGACGTGGTGCTGCTGGACGGCGCGGGCGAGCGCGGACTGTGCGCCGGAGGCGACGTGCGCGGGCTCGCCGAGCAGGTGACGAGCGGCCGCGCAGAGGACGCGGGAGTGTTCTTCCGCGCTGAGTACGCGATCAACGCGCGCATCGCAGAGTACCCGAAGCCCTTCGTCGCCTTCGCCGACGGCATCACGATGGGTGGCGGCATCGGCGTCGCCGGCCACGCCGCGATCCGCATCGTGACCGAGCGTTCGCAGCTGGCGATGCCCGAGACCCGCATCGGCTTCACCCCCGACGTCGGCGGCACGTGGCTACTCGCCCACGCGCCGGGCCGCCTGGGCGAGTATCTCGGGCTGACCGGCGCGGTGATGGATGCCTCGGACGCGATCTACGCCGGATTCGCCGACCACTACGTGCCCCACGAGAACCTCGACGCGGTCCGCGATGCGCTGGAGACGCGGGCCGACCCCTCCAGCCCGACCGAGCTCGTCCTGCTGTTCGACGAGACGCCGGCGCCCTCGAAGCTCATCGGAGCGCGGGAGTGGATCGACGACGCGTTCGCGGCCGACACGGTCGCCGAGATCGTCGAGAGGCTGCGGGCGCGCCCCGAGCCCGAGGCATCCGCCACCGCCGATCTGCTCGGCGAACTGTCACCGACCGGTCTGGCCGTGACGCTCACCGCGATCCGCCGTGCCCGGGAGCTTCCTGGGCTCAGGGACGCGCTCGACCAGGAATACGGTCTGGTGATGTGGTTCGCGACGACTCAGCCCGACCTCCCGGAGGGCATCAGGGCGCAGGTGATCGACAAGGACCGCACGCCGAACTGGCAGCCGGCGACCCTGGCCGACCTGCAGGGCGACGTCGCCGAGACCGCCCTCGCGCACCGGCCAGGCGTGCCGCTCTGGGGCTGACGCCGGCTTCGACGACGAGGAGGGATCGTGAGCACCCGGCACCGGAGGAGTTACTCGATCGGCGTCGCGATCGACTGGTTCTTCTTCGTCTTCGCCGGGCTCGCGGCACTCTGGCTCGCGTATCTGAGCCTCACCGAGACGTTCCACGTGGGGTGGTGGGGCATCCCGTTCTTCCTCGTGTTCTGGGTGCTGCTCGCGTATCTGGTGCTGCCGCGGCTGCACCGCATCCTCACCACGATCTACGTGCCGGACTACTTCATCGGCCGCACCCGGACCAGTGACGGACTGCTCGGCGACCCCGTGAACCTCGCCTTCCACGGCACCGGTGACCAGATCCGCACATCCCTCGAGGCCGCCGGCTGGACCGAGGCCGCCCCGGTGACCCTCGGCTCGTCATGGCGCATCATCACATCGACGCTCACGCGCCGCAGCTACGACGAGGCGCCGGTGAGCCCGCTCTTCCTGTTCGGGCGCCAGCAGGACTTCGCCTACCAGCAGGAGGTCGACGGGAATCCCGCCCAGCGCCACCACGTGCGCTTCTGGCGCTGCCCCGACGACTGGCTGCTGCCCGGCGGCCGCCGCGTCGACTGGCTCGCCGCCGGCACGTTCGACACGAGCGTCGGGCTGTCGCTGTTCACGCTGCAGGTCACCCACCGCATCGACGCCGACACCGACGTCGAGCGCGACCACATCGTCCAGACGGTGACGGATGCCGATTCCCGCGTCACGGTGGACGTCATCCCCGACTTCGCCACCGGCTATCACGCCCGAAACGGCGGCGGTGACAGCATCCGCACCGACGGAGACCTCCCCATCGTGGACGTGCGCGCGGTCGAGCCGAGCGCCGAGAGCACGGGGGAGGTTCCGGCGTGAGCACCGAGATGCCTGCGCCGCACAAGCGGCCCGCGTACGAACCGGCGGGGCGACTGCTCAAGCCGCCGCGCTTCGACCCGGAGATGAAGCGCCCGATCTCGACGGTCGCGGGCGTCCTGCTCATCGTGCTGCGGGTGCTCGCCGGCATCGTCGTGCTCGTCAGCATCGCGACCGGATGGGACGCGATCCTCTCCGATCCTGACTCGGTGCTCGAGGGCTTCGATCCGACGCAGGAAGGCAGGCAGGCCGCGCTCTGGCTGGTGCTCGGCACGGGCGGGACCGTGCTCCTCATCGACCTCGCGCTGGCCTTCTTCGTCTTCCGGGGCGTCAACTGGGCGCGTGTGTTCGTCATGTTCATCGCCGTGCTGTCGATCAGCACGTCGTTCACCGCCTGGTGGGCGCAGGGGCAGGAGATCGAGATCGCGGGAACGTTCCTCTCACTGAGCATCGACATCCTGCTGCTGCTCGCCCTGTCGAGCCGCAGCGCCGCCGCCTACGCGCGCCGCAACGAGCGGCGCCCGGACACCCCGGCGTGACGTAACCTGAGTCCCGCCGCCGGCAGCGGCTCGCAGCATCCGTCATCGCAGTCCCGCGGGAGGGCACGTGTTCGACAGTCCGCTCTCGGCGTCGGCCTACGAGGTGCTCGCGGTAGCCCCCGAGGTCGATGAGGAGACCCTCCGCAAGGCGTATCGCCTGCGCCTGCGGCAGACGCACCCCGACACCGGCGGCGACGCGGCGGTGTTCATCCAGGTGCAGCGGGCGTGGGAGCTCGTCGGCACGCCGCAGGCCCGCGCGGCGTACGACCGCGGGCACGGCTTCGGCGAGGCGGCGGCTCCCGAGTGGTCGGGCTGGCGACCGCCCGCGGCGCGCACCGACACCCGTCCGCGCGCCCGCTCCTACGGGCATCCCGGCGGCTGGCGCCGTGAGCGCTACCTCACCCTGATCCGCGAGTGGGCCGGCCGCGGCGTCACGCTCGATGATCCGTACGACCCGGCGCTCGTGCGCTCGGCCCCGGTGGCGCTGCGACGCCTGCTGGCCGACGCGCTCGCCGAGGAGGCGACGGCCCGCATCGTCGCCGACCTCGGCATGGGGTACACGGTGTGGCACGACGTGGCGGCCGCGGGGCGCGACGCCGACCCCGACGCGAAGATCGACCACATCGTGCTCGGCCCCAGCGGTCTGTACGGGGTGCTGTCGGAGGACTTCGGGGGCCCGGCGCGCATCCGCCGCGGCGAGTTCGTCGGCGACGGCGTGCCCGGCGCCCCGATCGCCGAGCTGCTCTCACGCATGCGGGTGATCTCACGCGCCGCCGGCGTGCGCTTCAGCGGCGCGATCGTCGTGCTCCCCGACGAGGACGTGCTCACCCCGATCGACGAGATCGGCCGCGTACGCGGCGTGCGCGTCGCCGTCGTCTCGCGCAGCGCCCTGGCCACGGTGCTGCGTCGCGGCATCACCGGCGCGCGCGACATCGGCGGCAACGAGGTGTTCGACTACCGCACGCGCCTGCAGCAGACCGTGCGCTTCGCGTAGACCCGGCGGGAAGCCGGGAGGCCGCGTCACTCAGGAGGGGCGTCGCACGACCGGGTGGAGCGAACTCGCACCGCCCGCGCGCCACTCGACGTGCACCGCGGCCGCTGCGCGGATCACCGGCGCCTCGCGCGACACGGTCGCACCTGTCGACCACCGCACCGCGTTGTCGCGGGCGACGAACGAGCGCAGGCCGCGCATGTCCGCGAGCAGCGCCTCGGCGAGTTCGACGTCGTTGTGCTCGAACCTCACCGCGTCGTGGACCGGCGGCGCGTCGGAGGCGACCCCGGGTGCGACCTCCAGCACCCCTGAGACCACATCGCGGAACGTGTTCCCTTCGACACGGACGTCCCTCACGGGCCCGGATTCCCACCACCCGGTCGCGTCCGCGGCGATCTGGATGCACGGCATCGCGATGCTCTCGAATCGGCAGCCTTGGATGCGCACGGGCCGTCGCGTCGTGACGAGGATCGCGCGCGTCGGGATGCGGCGGAAGCGGCATCCGTCGATCGTCACCTCCGGCGTCCGCGTCGTGTTCTCGGCCGCCAGCTCGCCCGCCCGCGCCTGCGCGAGGACGGCGGCGGGCAGCGCGTCGACCAGCCGTGCCCGCATCGGCGCGGCGAGCGACGCCGAGTCGCGTCCGGTGGGACCGGTCGCCGCCGCGACGGTCGTCGCGTGCACGGGCCGGAGCGTGCGGCGCTCGACGAGCTCGATCTCGTCGCCGGGCGCGAACGGCGGGAAACCTGCGGTCTCGTCATGCATGTACGCGAGGTCGATCGCGTTCCCGTCGGCGTCGGTCACGGCGAGATACGTGCCGTGGATGTTGATCGCGTCGTCGTGCGGCCCGTCGAACTCGCAGTCGCGGATGTCGACCCGCCCCTGCATCCCCGAGCACTGGACGAAGTCGGCGAACCCGGCGGTGACCCGTCCCGTGCCCTCCGGAGGCCGGAAGACGACGCGATCGAGCGTGAGGTCCCTGCCGTTCTGCGCGACGATGCCGAAGCCGTGCAGGTAACGGATGCGCATGCGGCGCATCGCGACCTCCGCCGAGTCGAGGACGAGCATGCCGGGGTGGTCGCGATCCGTCTCGCGGAGCTGATACACGAGCCCCCGATCCTCCGGCACGGAAGACGTCAGGTATGACACCCGCATCGTGCGGTCGTCGATCACCTCGATGCGCGCGACGTCGTCGAACAGTGGGCAGCGGGCGCGCCGGACACGTCCGGTGGCCAGGTCGCAGGTCTGGCTGTACGCGAGGGCGTTCCGGCCCGACCAGTAGTGCTCGCCCGTCGACGGCGACCGTTCGGAGAGCCAGACGACGTCGGTCCCGTCGACGCGGAACCGCGTGCAGGCGGGGACCGTCAGCAGCCGCCATCCGCCGTCGGCGCCCGCGCCCGCTTCCGCCACCGTCACGTCGACGACCGTGGGGACGGCCCAGTCGATCTCCAGCCCGTCGACGACCACGCGCCGGCTGTCGATCACCGCGAGCGCCGTCTGCCGCCCGTGCACGACCAGCCGCGCGCCGGGGGCGGTGACCACGAGGTCCTCCACGCCGTCGAGCACCAGCCCGAGGGACTTCGTCGCGAACCGCGGATCGGTCCCCACGGTGTTGGAGACGAACAGTTCCCGGTGAACGGACGTCTCGGGCCACACGTGGTAGTCCGCGGCGACGAGTTCGAGCCGGGCGCCACCTCGGGCGGCCTGCAGCGCGCTGCGCAGTGAGGGACCGGCATCGGCCGTGACGCCGGGCTGGAATCCGAAATCGCGCACGTCGAGGGCAACGGCCATGGATCGCCTCCTTGCGAGCCTGTGACGCCCCGAAATCGGAGACATCGGATGATCCAGTAGCGGAATCGGGGTCGACAACATAATATTACGACGTAAAGTAACTCCCTGGAGGATCCAGATGACGCTCGACGTTGAGCACGCAACACCCGCCGAGGCGGTGATCTCGAAGCCGCGGTCGGTGTCGCACCGGTCCCGGCTCACCCGGAGCGTGCGGCGCTACTGGCAGCTCTATCTGCTCCTGCTGGTGCCGATCGTCTGGTTCATCGTGTTCCGGTACGTCCCGATGGCCAACGCGATCATCGCGTTCAAGAACTACAACCCGATCGACGGGGTGTGGGGGAGCCCGTGGGTGGGCTTCGACAACTTCGAGCGGCTGTTCCGCAACCCGGTATTCCCGCGGCTGGTCGCCAACACGTTCATCCTGGCCGCGTACACCCTGGTCGCGAGCCTTCCGCTGCCCATCATCCTGGCGCTCGCCCTCAACGAGGTGCGCCTGCGCTTCTTCAAGCGCACGGTGCAGCTCGTGACGTACGCCCCGTACTTCATCTCGACGGTCGTGATCGTCTCGATGACGATCCTGCTGCTGTCGCCCCGCGTCGGTCTGCTGGGGCGCACGTTCAGCTTCTTCGGCGCCGGGCAGGTCGATCTCCTCGCCGATGCGGACTTCTTCCGGCACATCTACGTGGCCACAGACCTCTGGACGACGACGGGCTACTCCGCGGTCATCTACCTCGCCGCGCTCGCCTCGGTCGACGTCTCGCTGTACGAGGCCGCGAAGATCGACGGCGCCTCGCGCCTGCAGAAGATCCGGCACGTCGATCTGCCGGCGCTGATGCCGACGGCGACCATCATCCTCATCCTCGGCGTCGGTAACATCATGGCGATCGGGTTCGAGAAGGCCTTCCTGCTGCAGAACGCCCTCAACCTCTCGACGTCGGAGATCATCCCGACCTACGTCTACAAGACGGGCATCCTCAACGCGAACTTCAGTCTCGGGGCGACGATCGGTCTGTTCAACGCAGTGATCAGCCTCGTGCTGCTGCTCGTCGTGAACGCGGTGTCCAAGCGGGTCACGGGAAGCGGGCTGTGGTGAGCAACGTCATCAGCAAAGAAGCCGTCCTCGCCGAGGAGGCCGCCGTCGGCGTGGCCGCCGCGCCTTCCCTCGCCGGTGCTCGAGCCAGGCGATCCGCATCGCGCGGGGTGAGGATCAAGGAGACCAGGGCGGATCGCACCTTCGTGATCGTGGCCTACGCCCTGCTCGGGGTGTTCCTGCTGGTGGTCCTGCTGCCGCTGCTGAACATCGTCGCGAGCTCCCTGTCGAGCCCGCACGCGGTCTCGTCGGGTCAGGTGCTGTTCTGGCCGGTCGACATCACCTTCCGCGGGTACGCGGAGGCGCTCGGCAACCCCGCGATCGTCCGCGGCTTCGCGAACTCGGTCTTCTACACCCTCGTCGGCACGCTCATCAGTGTGGTCGGCACGGTCGCCGTCGCGTATCCGCTGTCGCGCCAGAACCTGTTCGGACGCAAGGTCATCACGGGCGCCGTCGTCTTCACGATGCTCTTCAGCGGCGGCGTGATCCCGATGTATCTGGTCGTGCAGTCGCTGGGACTGCTCGACACCCGCTGGTCGATGCTGCTGCCGAATGCGATCGGGGTCTGGCAGGTGATCATCGCGATGGTCTTCTTCCGCACGTCCATCCCCGACGAGGTGTACGAGGCGGCGCAGCTCGACGGAGCCAGCGAGCTGCGGATCCTCTGGTCGATCGTGCTGCCGCTGGCCAAGCCGCTGATCGCCGTCATCGCGCTCATGTACGCGATCATGCAGTGGAATTCGTACTTCGATGCGCTCCTCTACCTCCGAAACGCCGACCTTCAGCCGCTGCAGCTCGTGCTCCGCGGCCTGCTCGTCCTCAACGACACCGGCGGCGGCGGCGATGTCGGCGAGCAGCTCCGCCGGCGCGAACTGGCCGACCTGCTGCGGTACTCGACGGTCGTCATCGCGACCGTGCCGATGCTCGTCGTCTATCCGTTCGTCGCGAAGTACTTCAACAAGGGGATCATGGTCGGCGCCGTCAAGGGCTGACCGTGCTTGCACCCACAGACCCACCACCACGCAATATGACCCGGGCAAAGGAGATTCCGGCAATGAAGCACAGCATGATGAGGGGAGCGGTCGCTGCGATCGCGATCGCGGCGACCACGCTCGCGATGGCGGCGTGCACGCCCTCTGCCGCCGAAGACGACGGCAAGCTCGTCGCGTTCGGTCCGCAGGGCGACAACGGGACGCTCAAGGACAACGCCTTCACCAAGGAGGTCGAGGAGAAGTTCGACATCGACTTCGACTGGCAGACCACGACCTACGACGGAAGCGTCGCGGGTGAGAAGCGGCAGGTGTCGCTGGCCAGCGGCGACTACCCCGACGCGTACTTCCTGGTGCCGTGGGTCGACGCCTTCTCGCGCAGCGAGATCCTCAAGTACGGCCAGCAGGGTGTGCTGCTGCCGCTGGAAGACCTCATCGACGAGTACGCACCGACGCTCAAGGAGCGCTTCGAGGAGAAGCCGGACTGGAAGGAGTCGGTCACCGCTCCCGACGGGCACATCTACGCGATCACCCAGTGGAGCGAGTGCTACCACTGCAGCTTCCCGTCGAAGCTGTGGATGAACTCCACGTGGCTCGAGAACCTCGGTCTCGACCAGCCCACGACGACGGAGGAGTTGCGCGCCGTGCTGCGGGCGTTCAAGGACGACGATCCCAATGGCAACGGCGTGCAGGACGAGGTGCCGCTGAGCGGGTCGGCCACCCAGCCCATCATCAACTACCTGATGAACGCCTTCGCCTACGCGCCCGTGGCCGGCCCGTCCAGCCCGCCGCCGATGGTCATGGAAGGCGGCGAGGTGAAGCTCGCCGCGACCTCGGACGAGTGGCGTGCGGGCCTCGCGTACATCAACTCCCTCGCGTCCGAGGGTCTGCTGGACACCGCGGCGTTCACGCAGAACGGCGACGCGCTCAAGGCGCTCGGCGACAACTCGGGCGCCGAGATCCTCGGGTCCGCGGTCGATCTGCACCCGTACGACTTCGTGACGCCCGAGTCCCCGGACGGCCGTGACAAGAACTACGACGCCGTGGCCCCGGTCGCCGGTCCCGACGGCACGCAGTTCGCGACGTGGCGCTCGCCCGTGAATCCGCTCGGCATCTTCGCCCTGACCAACAAGTCGACCGAGGACGAGCGCATCAAGGCGATCAAGCTCATCGACTACCTGGTGACCGACGACGGCGACAAGCGCGGCGCGATGGGCCCTGAGGGGGAGGCGTGGGTCCCCGCAGTCGACGGCGACGTCGCGCTGGACCCGGAACTCGACCCGACGTTCAAGCCCCTCACGTACGACGAGACGTCGAACGCCGCGTGGCGCTCGATGGCTCAGTACTGGGACTCGCTGGAGTACCGCAACTCGCAGGTCGTCCCCGAGGACGTCTACTCGCCGGACGGCTACGAGCGGCGCCTGCTCATCGCATCGCAGGAGTACGACCCCTACAAGCCCGACGAGAGCATCCTGTTCCCGTCCGAGAAGCTGTGGCCGAACGCCGACACGTCGGCCGAGCTCGCCGATCTGCAGACGAACATCGCGAACTACGTCACGCAGGCCCAGGCGGAGTTCGTGACAGGTCAGCGCGACATCAACGACGACGGTGCCTGGCAGGCCTACCTCGACGACCTCGAGGGTCTGGGCGTCGCGCAGTTCCTGCAGCTCGAGCAGGAGCTCTACGACGCGCTGAAGTAGGCCCACCGCAGCGGCGGGTCCTGAACGACACCACCCGGCGGTCGCGAGACCGCCGGGTGGTGTCGTGTCGCGGCGAGGGGCGCGAATGCTCGGGTGACGACGGTCGCGTGCGCGGGCGGACGACACCGAGCGGATGCCGCGGCTCAGAGCACGCGCAGGTCCTCGAGCGCGTCGTCGTCCCACGAGATGCCGATGCCCGGCTCGTCGGGAGCGACAGTGCGTCCGTCCCTCACCCGGAGGTCGGCCGTCGTGACGGCGCGCAGCTGGGGGATGTACTCGACGATGCGTCCGTTCGGCACCGCTGCGACCAGGCTGACGTGCAGCTCCATGAGGAAGTGCGGCGCCACCGGCACGTTGAACGCCTCGGCGAGGTGTGCGATCTTCAGCCACGGCGTGATGCCGCCGACGCGCGCGACGTCGGGCTGCACGATGGTCGCGGCATCCCGAACGAGGTACTCCTTGAACTGCGCGACCGAGTACAGCGACTCGCCGACCGCGATCGGGATGGAGGTCGACTCGACCAGGCGCGCGTGCGCCGACACGTCGTCGGCGGGCAGCGGCTCTTCGAGCCACGAGATGGCGGACGGCTCGATCGCGCGGGCGAGTGCCCGCGCATCGGCGAGCGTCAGCCCCTGGTTCGCGTCGACCATGAGCCGATACCCCTCGCCGACCGACGCGCGCACGGCGGCCAGCCGCTCGACATCGCGGCGCGGGTCGGGCGAGCCGACCTTGAGCTTGGAGCCGTGCCAGCCGCCGTCGCGGGCGGCGACGGTGTTGGCGACGAGGGTGCTGGTGTCGATGTGCAGCCAGCCCCCTTCGGTGTCGTAGAGGGGCACCTCGGGGTTGCTGCCTCCGGCGGCGCGCCAGAGCGGCTCGCCGTCGCGGCGGCACCGGGCATCCCAGACCGCGGTGTCGATCCCCGCGAGCGCGAGCGAGGTGATCGCGCCGACCGTGGTGGCGCGGGTCTGCGAGAACGCGTGCCGCCACACCGCCTCGGGGCGGCGGACGTCCTGCCCGATGACCGCGGGCAGCAGGTGGTCGCGCAGCATCGAGAGCACCGCACGGCCGCCCGTGCCGATCGTGTACGCGTAGCCGCGACCCGGCGTGCCGTCGTCGGTGTCGAGGTCGACGACGATCGTCTCCTGCTTCAGGAACGACTGCACCGCATCGGTGCGGACGGTCTCGACCGGGATGTCGACGAGCATGGCGCGGGCGTGCGTGATGACGGACATGGCTTCTCCGATGGGGACGGATGCCGCGGCGCGGCGTCAGCGGACGAGCGACTGGATGGCGGCAGCGGCGGCGCCGCGGGCCCAGTCCTGGAAGGTATGCGGCCGCGTGACGATGCGGCAGCGCGCGGCGGCGCCGAAGGCGTGCGCGTCGAACGCATCGCGCAGGGTCTTCTCGAAGAGGTCGAAGTTGGACACGCCCTCGCCGCCGATGATGACGAGCTCAGGGCCGGCGAGGTTGACCAGCGTCGCGATGGCGGTTCCGATGAGGCCGGCGGCCTCCCGGAAGGCGGCCTCGGCCGCCGGGTCGCCGCTGTGGGCGAGCCGGACCGCCTCATCGATGCCGACGTCGCGGCCGAGTGCGCAAGACACGGTGGCCTCGATCGCGGCCGTCGAGGCCACCGCCTCGACGCATCCGCGACGCCCGCACGAACAGATCCGTGCGGGGTCGGCGAGCGGCAGATGCCCGATCTCTCCGGAGACCCCGTATGCGCCCGTCACCACCTGGCCGTTCAGGTGCAGGCCGCTGCCGATGCCGCGGCCGATGGTGACGATGGCGAACGACTCGGTCCCGAGGCCGACTCCGAACCAGTGCTCGCCGACCGTCAGGGCATGCACGTCGTTCTCGAGGGTCACGGGGCGGCCGAGGAGCGCCAGCATCCGGCCGCCGAAGTCCTCGCCGGACCAGCCCATGATCGCCGACTCCCTGACGATGCCGGTGGACGTGTCGACATCGCCCGACACCGACACGCCGATGCCGGCGATGGCATCTGCCTTGGCGCCGAGTCGCTCTTCGAGGGCGCGCACGACCTCGATGATGGCGGTCGCCACCGTAGCTGGGTCGTGGACGGTCAGCGGACGGTTCTCGGCGGCGAGCACAGTGGTCGCCAGGTCGGTGGCGACGCCGATCACCTCGTCGACGTTGACCTTGATCCCGAGCATCATGATTGCGTCGGGGACGATCGACACCGGCGCTGCGGGGCGTCCCGGGTTGCCGTCGCGCTGGGTGGCGGGCGGCGCGTCGACGAGACCGGCGGCGACGAGCGGCGAGACCGCCTTCGTGACGGCCGCCTGCGACAGCCCGGTCTGGCGCGCGATGTCGATGCGGCTGATCGGGCTCCGGGTCAGAATGGTGGCGAACACCCTCGATCCTGCTTCCGACGCAGAACGGATGAGCGTCGCGCGCGCGGTGGTGTCGTGATCCATCTGTTCCTTCGGTCTCAGTCGATACGGTAGCGAGTCCGCGCGTCGGCGTCTCGCGCGATCGCCGGTCAGTCCGTCCCCGGCGCCAGGTGGGCGGCGGCGAAGTCGAGCGCGTTCTCCTCGTCGAGATCGCCCCCGGCCTCGTGGCCGTTGTACGGCCAGAGCACGATCTGCTTCGGGCCGGCGTAGGCGGTGAAGGCGGGCAGGACGGATGCCGGTGGTGCGATGCCGTCGCGCAGCCCCGTGCTGAGCAGGGCCGGGGCGGTGGCGCGCTTGGCATGGTTCACGCCGTCGAAGTAGCGCAGCGTGTCGAGCGCGGCGGAGGTGTCGAGGCGCCGGTCGGCGAAGTACTGGGTCAGCAGGGCGTACGGGTACTCGTCGCTGAGCTCGGCGGCGCGATCGAGCTCGCAGAGGAACGGTGCCTGGACGATCGCGACCGAGAGGTCGGGCATGAGCCCGGCGATCGCCAGCGCGATCCCGCCTCCCTGGCTCGCGCCGACGGCGCCGACGCGTGCCGGGTCGACCACGTCGAGCGTCCGCAGCGCCTCGACGGCGCGCACCGCGTCGGCGTACACCCGCCGGTAGTAGTACTCGTACGGCGAGCGGATGCCGCGCGTGAGGAATCCGCCCGCCGACGGGCCGCCGTCGGCGCGGTCGTCGTCGGTGTCGCCGTGACCCTGGCCGCGCGCGTCCACCACGAGGTGCGCATACCCGGCCGCCGCCCAGCGCAGGTCGCGCAGCGCGTGGCCTCGCCCGTTGCCGTAACCGAAGAACTGCACGAGTCCGGGCAGCGGACCGGTCGCGCCGTGCGGGATGCGCAGCCAGGCGCGGATCGGGGTGCCGCCGAAGCCCCGGAAGGTCACGTCGAACACATCGATGACCGCGAGGCGCGTCGCTCGCGGCTCGACGGTGACGTCGAGCGGGTGCCGTCGCGTCTCGGCGAGGGTGTCGGCCCAGAACCGGTCGAAGTCGGCCGGCTCGGTCTGAGTGGTGGGCTCGTCGACCGGGGTGAGCTCACCGCGCATGGTGCACCCCGATCGCGAGAGCGGCGCGTGCCGACTCGTCCAGCGGCACGTCGACGCTTCCGCCTTCCGGCACCCGGAGCACCACGCGGCGCCCTTCGTACAAGACCGCCACGTCGCGTTCGCCGCCACGGATGCTGCGCACCGTCGCGGACGCGAGCGAGCCGTCGCGCCAGGCGAGGTCGACGACGAGCCCGGTTCGGGCGCCGATGCCCTGAACCTCGCCGTCGGTCCAGGACGACGGCAGTGCGGGCAGCAGCCGGACGACGCCGCCGTGGCTCTGCACCAGCATCTCGGCGATGCCGGCGGGGAATCCCAGGTTGCCGTCGATCTGGAACGGCGGGTGCGTGCTGAAGAGGTTCGGCAGCAGGCCGCCCCACTCCGAGCCGTCGACGGGGCCGTGGCGCGTCGCGTCGCCCTCGAACGGCGCGAGCGCCTCGTCGAGGAGCTGCGCCGCGGCATCGCCGTCGCCCGTGCGGGCGCGCAGCGCGATCTTCCACGCCCACGACCAGCCCATCGCGCCGGAGCCGCGGGCGTCGAGGAGGCGGACGCCCGCGTCGAACAGGTGCGGGTCGCGGTCGGGTGTGAGGGTGTCGAGCGGATACATGCCGACGAGGGGGGAGAGGTGCCGGTGCAGGGGCTCGACCTCCACGACCTCCGCCGACCATTCGCTCAGCCGGCCGTCGGAGCGGACTCCCACCGGGGCGAGCGCGGCCAGCGCGCGGTCGATCTCGGCCGAGAGCGGATCGTCCACACCGAGCGCCGCCACGGCCGCGAGCGCGCGTTCGAAGAGCCCTCGGATGAGGAAGATGTCGGATGCCGCGGTGAGCCCGATCGCGGTCGTCCCGCCGTCGGGGCCGACGAAGGAGTTCTCGGCCGACGTCGACGGCGTGGTCCGCAGCGTCCCGTCGGGTCCGGGCACGAGCCAGTCGAGGCAGAACTCGACGGAGCCGCGCATGACCGGCCAGATGCGGGAGCGGAGGAGGTCGACGTCGCCGCCGAATGCGTACGCGTCCCACAGGTTGTGCGTCAGCCACACGCCGCCCATCATCCAGATCGCCCAGCTCGGAGCGCCATGGCCCCCTCCGACCGGAAGACTCCAGCCCCACAGGTCCGCGTTGTGGTGCGCCACCCAGCCCCGCGCGCCGTACAGCTCGCGCGCGACGTCGGCGCCGGTGCGGGCGAGCCGTTCGACGAGCGCGAGCAGGGGCTCGGAGGCGTCGTCGAGGCCCAGCACGGGCGCCGCCCAGTAGTTCATCTGGGTGTTGATGTTGATCGTGTAGTTCGACGACCAGGCGGGACGCAGCTGGTCGTTCCAGATGCCCTGCAGATTCGCGGCCGGGCCGCCCGCACGAGACGACGATGCGAGCAGGTACGCCCCGAACTCGGCGGCGATCGTCGCCTTCAGCCCGGCGTCGTCGCCGTGGAGGATGTCGCGGTCGATGTTCCACGTGCCTTCCCGGCGGCCGCCGATCGCGAACCGCGCCCGAGCACCTCGCCGACGATCGGCGAGGTGCTCGGCGAGCAGCGCGGATGGTGCGCGGTGTGCCGCGGCATCCGCGCGCTGCATGGCGCGGTCCCGGATCGCCTCGCGGGAGGCGGTCCGCCACTCCCCGTCCGCGTCGGCCCACCAAAACTCGGCGCGGGACGATGTGGAGAGGGCGATCAGCAGCCGGCGAGCCCCGTGGACGGCCGCGCGCGCGGGCGCGGCATCCACGAAACCGTCGGTGTCCAGTGCGACCGCGACGGCCGCGAAGGCGTCGAAGTCGGGGTCGGCCCCGGCATACCGCAGCGGGGGCTCGACCGAGGTCTCGTGCAGCGGGGCCCCGTCGACGGGGATCTCGACGTCGAGACCGAGGCCGTTCGGGGTGCCGCGCAGCGGCGTCGAGAGCGATAGGGATGCCGCGAACTCGACGTCGGCGGTGAGTTCGACGATCAGGGCCCGGGCGGGCGCCGACACCCACGACCGCCGGCGGACCGTGCCGCCGGGGATCTGCAGCGTCTCCGTCAGCACGGCCTCGTCGAGGTCGAGCACGCGCGCGGGCGTCGTGGCGACCGCGTCGGCGATCGTGACGGCGAGATCGCCGAGCGGGAGGAACTCCTGAGAGTAGGGACCCTCGAAGGTCATGAGCAGGGCTTCGGCCGTGCGGACGTCGCCGGCGTCGAGCGCCGCGCGGATCTCGGCGAGCCGCTCGGGTCCGGCGCCGGTCGCGAGCACGTCGCGGAGCGCCGCTGCGGGGCCGTCGGGCGTTCCCGACCACACCGTCGCGTCGTTCAGCGCGTAGCGCCCCGTCGCGCCGCCGAAGGCCATCGCCCCGATGCGGCCGTTGCCCAGCGGCGCGGCCTCTTCCCAACGGTCGGCGGGTGCGTCCCACGACAGTCGCAGGGTGTCGCTCATCTCGGTCCTCGGGGCTCGGTGTCCGAGATCGCGAGAGTCCGGGGCGTCTTCGCCCGCAGACCTCGGATCTTTGCTTGCGACGCCAGCGTAAACGTGATTAATTACCGATGTCAAGAAACTCGATGGAGGAGTTCGAATGCTCAACGGAGAGGGCGCCGTCCAGACGTTGCCGGCCGCGGAAGTCGCGCCGGCCGCCGTGCACGTGCTGCGGGCGGCGGGGGTCTCGCTGGTCGTGGATCTCGCAGGCGGGATGCCGCGCGTGCTGCACTGGGGTGCCGACCTCGGCGACGTGGACGAGAGGGCGACGAAGGCGCTGCGGGCGACATCCGTCCCCGCGGTGCTCAACAACTCGCCCGACGTCCCGCGCGTCTTCTCGGTGTGGCCGACGGAGCAGGACGGCTGGGCCGGCACGCCCGCACAGGCGGGCCACCGCGGCGGCACCGCCACGACCCCTCGCCCCCGGCTCGTGGACGCGGACGTCGAGTCCGCGCACGACGGCGGCGGCAGCATCCGCCTCCGATTCGACGACGCCGTGGCCGGCACCCTTGCGCGCCTCACGTACCGCTTGGATGCCGCGGGCGTGCTGTCGGTCGACCTCTCGGTCGAGAACCCGTCCGACGCGGCATCGGCCTATCTCGTCGACGGGCTGCGGGCCCTGGTGCCCCTTCCGGACCGCGCGGCTGAGCTGCTCGACTTCACCGGCAAGTGGTGCCGCGAGCGCGCGCCGCAGCGGCTGCCCTTCTCGTTCGGCACGCACGCGCGCCGTGCACGGCGCGGGAAGCCCGGGCACGACGCGCCCTTCCTCCTCGTCGCGGGCACGCCGGCCTTCGGCTTCGCGCACGGCGAGCTGTGGGGCGTGCATCTGGCGTGGAGCGGAGACGGCGAATACCTCGCCGAGCGACTGCCCGAGGGCGCCGGCGCACAGTCGCGCGTCATCGGCGCGGGCGAGCTGCTGCGCTCGGGGGAGGTGGTGCTGCAGCCCGGTGAGCGCTACGACGCTCCGACCGTCCTGTTCACGTGGTCGGACCGCGGCCTCGACGGGCTCTCCGCCCGCTTCCACCGGCGGCTCCGCGCCCGCCGCGGTCACCCCAGGGCGCTGCGCCCGCTCGTGCTCAACACGTGGGAGGCCGTGTACTTCGATCACGACCTCGAGCGTCTCGTCGAGATCGCCGACCGCGCCGCCGAGGTCGGCGTCGAACGCATCGTGCTCGACGACGGGTGGTTCCGCGGGCGCCGGGACGCCAGCGCGGGACTCGGCGACTGGCTCGTCGACGAGCGTGTCTGGCCCGATGGACTGGGGCCGTTCGTCGCCGCCGTGCGCGACCGCGGCATGCAGTTCGGTCTCTGGTTCGAGCCCGAGATGATCAGCCCCGACTCCGACCTCGCCCGCGACCACCCCGACTGGGTGCTGGCGCCCGGCCAGGGCGCCGGAGCCACCGCCCGCAACCAGCACGTGCTCGACATCGCCAACCCGGACGCGTACGCCCTGGTCCTCGAGCGCATCAGCGCGCTCGTCGCCGAGTACGACATCGACTACCTCAAATGGGATCACAACCGCGACCTCGTCGAGCCGGTCGCGCTCCGCGACGGCGGCGACCGGCCCCTCGTGCACGATCAGACGCTCGCGCTGTACCGCCTCCTCGACGAACTGCGCGCGCGCCATCCGCGACTGGAGATCGAGACGTGCTCCGGAGGAGGCGGCCGTGTCGACCTCGGCATCCTGGAGCGCACCGACCGCGTGTGGGCCTCGGACTGCAACGACCCCGTCGAGCGCGCGCGCATCGAACGCTGGACGCGCCTGCTCGTGCCGCCCGAGCTCATCGGCTCGCACCTGGGCGCCCACCGCTCGCACACCACGTCGCGAGAGACCGACCTGTCGTTCCGGCTCGCCGTCGCCCTCACCGCCCACGCCGGCATCGAGACCGACCTCACCGCCTCGAGCCCCGACGACCTGCGCACCATCACCGCGTGGGCGGCGCTGTACCGCGAGCTGCGCGAGTTGATCCACACCGGCGACGTCGTCAACGCCGACCTCGCCGACGACGCGGCGATGCTCACGGGCATCGTCGCGCCGGGCGGGGAGCGCGCGCTGTTCACCTGGACCCGCCTGGCGACCTCTCCCGACGGGCAGAGCGGCCGCGTGCGCTTCCCCGGGCTCGACCCCCGCGCGCACTACCGCCTGCGGGTGCGGGCGGAGCTCGGCGCGACCAGCCGGCACGAGGTGTCGGACCCGGACTGGATGCGTCTCGCCGTCGACGGCGGCATCGAGCTTCCCGGCGCAGTCCTCGCCGTGGCCGGCGTGCCGCTGCCGACCCTCAACCCGCAGCAGGCGCTGCTGTTCGACGTCGAGAGGCTCGCGTGAGCAGCTGATCGGGCGTCCGCATCTTCTGGGAACCGCGCGTGAGAGGCCACTGGGGCCAGGGCACGGGCGCGGGTTCACCGTCGAACCCACCGCAGAGAGGAAACCATGAACACCAGAAACCGCCACGCCCACGGGCGACGGTGGCTCGCGGCGCTGGCTGTCGCCGCCGTCGGCGCGTCGACCCTCGGAATCGGGGCGGCCGCGGCCGCCGCTGCGCCCCGGGCCGAGGCATCCGATCCCCGTCCGGCCGTCGCCCCCGCCGCGACGGCCCCCGACGACGACCTCGGCGCGCGCCCCTACATGGGGTGGAGCAGCTACAGCATGCAGGTCTACGCGGGCAACGGATCGACCTGGATCACCGCCGACCAGATCATCGCCCAGTCCGACGCCATGCACGAGAAGCTGCAGTCCGCCGGCTACGAGTACATCAACATCGACGCCGCCTGGAACGACGGCGTCGACGAGTACGGCCGGCCCACACCGAGTGCGAAGCTCTACCCGAACGGCCTGCAGGCCGTGATCGACCACATCCACGGCAACGGCCAGAAGGTCGGGCTCTATGCGATCCCCGGCATCTCGCCGCAGGTGTACGAGGCCGACCTGCCCATCTACGGCGCTCCCGACTGCTCGACCGGCGACATCGTGAAGCAGCCCATCCAGCAGGCCGACTACTGGGGCATCGGGTACCGGATCGACTTCTCGAATCCCTGCGCGCAGAAGTACGTCGACTCCATCGCCGACATGTTCGGCGAGTGGGGCATCGACTTCCTCAAGTTCGACAGCGTCACGCCCGGGTCGGGCATCGGCGACCTGTCGCTCGACGCCCGCGACGACGTCGCGGCCTGGTCGCAGGCGCTCGAGCGCAACGGCATCTGGTTCGAGCTGTCGTGGGCGCTCGACATCCGCTACGCCGACTACTGGGCCCAGTACGCGCAGGGCTGGCGCGTCGAATGGGATGTCGAGTGCTACTGCGAGAGGACGGCGCTCACGACGTGGGACAACATCGCGCGCCTGTTCCCTCGTGCGGCCGACTGGTGGCGCTACGCCGGCCCCGACCGCGGGTGGAACGACTTCGACTCGCTCAACGTGGGCAACGGCAAGATGGACGGACTCACCCGCGACGAGCGGCGTACGGCCGCCACGCTGTGGGCGGTGGCGGCGGCGCCGATGTACGTCGGCAACGACATGACCCAGCTCGACGACTACGGGATCGAGCTGCTCACGAACCCCGAGGTGATCGCGGTGAACCAGGCGGGCCGCCCCGCGCACCCGGTCTCGACCGCCTCTCCGCAGCAGACGTGGTACGCGGCGAACCCCGACGGCTCGGTGACCGTCGCGGTGTTCAACCTGGGCAGAACGGATGCCGACCTGACGGTGTCGCTCCCCGACATCGGGCTGACCGGCTCGGCGAAGGTGCGAGACCTCTGGGCACGGAAGAACATCGGCACCGCGGAGGGTTCGTTCGTCGCCTCGGACGTGCCGATCCACGGCGCGAGGCTTTTCACCTTCACCCCGGCCAAGGGCACGACGGTGGAGCTGAACGACGACGACGCGCAGCTCACGTATGAGGGCGCCTGGTCGCGCAACGGCGGCGAAGAGGCCGTCGCGGCGTCGCAGTCGCTGACCGTCTCGGTGTTCGACTCGTCGCAGGGCGGTTCGGCTCCGGAGGCGGGCTCGTCGCGGGTGATCGCGGTCAACGACACCGATCCGTCGATCGCCTACAGCGGCAACTGGAGCCACAGCGGCGGGCGCGGGCTCGGGGACCATCAGGACGATGTCCACTACGCCGAGGCCGACAGCAGCGCGTTCCAGTACTCCTTCGTCGGCACCGGCATCGACTGGGTCACCGAGACCCACGAGTCGCAGGGAGACGCCGAGGTGTACATCGACGGCGTGCTCGCCGGCACCGTGAGCACCTACCTCGACCCGTCCCAGGGGCGCGGCGTGCAGCAGGCCGTGTTCAGCAAGCGCGACCTGCCGAACGGCAGCCACACGATCCGGGTCGTGAAGAAGTCGGGCCAGTTCATGCTGCTCGACCGGCTCGACGTCGTGCAGGAGAGCCTGATCGACGTGGATCACGTGGCGTTCGACCGGGCGGCCCCCGAGGCCGCGACGGTGCACCTGCTGCGCGACGCGGGCGAACTGACCGGGATCCACCGCGACGGCACGGCGCTGAAGAGCGGCGCCGACTACACGGTCGACGGGGATGCTGTCGTCTTCGGCTCCACGTTCCTCTCGGCCCTGCCCGACGGTGACACGGCGCTGGAGTTCCGCTTCCGCGGCGACCTCCGCGACGACGTGCACTGGACACGGGATGACGGCGCAGCGGTGTCGATGACCTTCTCAGGCACGTCCGTCTCGGTGAAGGGGCCGATCGCGCCGGATCAGGGAGAGGTCGAGGTGTACCTCGACGGCAAGCTCGTCGATACGGTCGATCTGCGGGGCGACGCCCGCCTCACGCAGCAGAAGCTGTTCGCGAAGGACGGTCTCAAGAAGGGCCGGCACACGCTGCGCCTGGTGAAGGCGTCGGGCGACGTCATGCGCGTCGACGCGCTGTCGTACGTCACCGGCTGATGCGAGCGGCCCGGGTGGCGGGGCGTGCCGCCTCGCCGCCCGGGCTCAGACCGTCTCGCGCGCCTGGCGCAGCCAGCGCTCGATGCCCGAGATGTGCACCTGGGCGATCGAGGTGGCGAGCTCCATGTCGTGGTCGGCGATAGCGTCGAGGATCGCGCGATGCTCGGCGAGCGTGCGTTCGACGGCGCCCGCCTGCGTGAGCCCGCGCCACACGCGGGCCCGCACCGTCTGGCTGGTGAGGCTCTCGAGCAGGCTCGCCAGGTAGTCGTTGCCGGCGAGCCGCGCGATCGCGCTGTGAAAGCGCACGTCGTGCTCGACCAGGGATTCGATGTCGGTGTCGGGGGCGACGGCGCTGATCTCGGCATCCAGATCCGCCACGTCGTCGTCGTCGGCGCGCTGGGCCGCCAGGCCCGTCGCGTGGGACTCGAGCACGCGGCGCACGGCGAAGATCTCGAGCAGGGAGTCGTCGTCGTGGAGGTCGACGACGAACGAGATCGCCTCGAGCAGCAGCTTCGGCTCGAGGCTCGTGACGTAGGTGCCGTCGCCGCGGCGCACGTCGAGCACGCGGATGACCTCGAGCGCCTTGACGGCCTCGCGCATCGAGTTGCGTGACAGGCCCAGGCGCTCGGCGAGGTCCTTCTCGGGAGGCAGGCGCGACCCCGGCGCCAGCTCGCCGCGCACGATCATGTCCTTGATCTTCTCGATCGCTTCGTCGGTGACGGCCACGCGCCCATCATAGACATCGGATGTCAGGGAACACGGATGCTGTGACCACCGCGCGTCGGCGGCATGATGGTGACATGCGAGTCGTGGACGGGCACCTCCATCTCTGGGACCCCGAGGTCCTGACGTACGAGTGGCTCGAAGGACCTCTGCTCCGATCTTTCGGGCCTGACGAGCTCGATGTCGCCCTGCAGGACGCCCCCGACGCCGACTGCGGCTTCGTGTTCGTGCAGGCGGAGTGCGAGCCCGGGCAGGCGGTCGCCGAGGTCGACTGGGTCGCGTCGCTCACCTCTCACGTCCCGGTGCGGGGCATCGTCGCACGCGCGCCGCTCGAGGACCCCGCCGCGACCGAGGAGCACCTCGCGGCCTATGCGGAGCGGCCGCTCGTCGTCGGGGTGCGCCGGCTGCTGCAGTCCGAGCCCGAGGGCTTCTGCCTGCGCCCGGGCTTCCTGCGCGCGGCGGAGGCGGTGGCTGTCGCCGGGCTCTCGTTCGACGCCTGCGTGCGGTGGGAGCAGCTGCCGGACGTCGTCGCGCTCGCGGACGCGCTGCCCGACCTCGCCATCGTGCTGGACCACCTGGGCAAGCCCGAGGTGGGGTCACCGGACGACGCCGACCCCGCCGACGGCACGCCCTGGGCGGAGTCGCTGCGCGACCTCGCCCGGCGACCGAACGTGGTGTGCAAGCTCTCGGGCCTGCCCGCGGAGTCGCCCGGCGAGTGGACCGATGCTCAGATGCGGCCGTTCCTCGACGTGGCGCTCGACGCCTTCGGTCCCGACCGCCTGCTGTTCGGCAGCGACTGGCCGGTATCGGGGCCGTACGGGCGCTGGCTCGACACGGTGTCGTCGTGGCTGGAGGACCGCGTCGGCGAGCACCGCCGGAAGGCGGTGCTCGCCGAGAACGCCGAGCGTGTCTACGGCCTGGGGTAGCGGCATCCGTCCCCGCCGGAAGCGTGGGGGGCCGCGCGCGCCCTCCCGCGTGCTCGTTCGACAGGTCAACCGGGGTCTTACAGGAGACTCGGCGGGGAATCGTCCTGCAGAACCCCGGTTGACCTGTGGGACGGATGCCGCGGCCGGGGGCGCGATCTACCGCCTGGCGCGATGAGTCAGGAGCCGGCCGGACGGAGGCGGAGCGGCGACATCCCGCCGTCCACCTCGATGTAGGTGCCGGTCGTCGAGCCCGACGACGGGCTCACGAGGTAGAGCACCGCCCCGGCCACCTCGGCGGCCGACACCAGGCGGCCGTGGGGCTGCCGGGCCTCGAGGGCGGCGCGCTCGGCCGCGGGGTCGGGCGCGCTCGCGAGCAGGCGGCCGATCCACGGGGTGTCGGCGGTGCCCGGGTTGACCGCGTTCACGCGGATGCCTTCGCGGAGGTGGTCGGCGGCCATCGCGCGGGTGAGCGAGAGCACGGCGCCCTTCGAGGCGCTGTACAGCGCCCGCTGCGGCAGGCCCGCGGTCGCTGCGATCGACGACGTGTTGCAGATCGCCGCGGACGGCGACTTCCGCAGCCACGGCAGCGCCGCCGCCGTGACGCGCGCGATGCCCGTGACGTTGATGGAGAACACGCGCGCCCACTCGGCGTCGTCGTTCGCCGCGATGTCGCCCTGCGCGCCGATCCCCGCGTTGTTCACGAGGATGTCGATGCGGCCGAACCGCTCGCCGACCCCGGCGATCGCCCGGTCGACGGCGGCGCGGTCCGACACGTCTGCGGCGAACGCCGTGAACCGCGGGTCGGCCCCGGACGGATCGAGGTCGAGCACCGCGACCTCCGCGCCCTCGCCGGCGAGGGCGGTCGCGATCGCGGCGCCGATGCCCGATGCGCCGCCGGTGACGACGGCGACGAGGCCGTCCAGCTGCCGGCCGCTCATCGCGCGGCCTCCCATGCCACGAACTCCTGGCGCTGCGCGCCGAGGCCGTCGATCTCGATGTCGACGACGTCGCCGGCCTTCAGGTACGGGAACCTGCCGCCGAACGCCACGCCCTGCGGCGTGCCGGTGAGGATCAGGTCGCCGGGTTCGAGGGTGACGAACTGCGAGAGGTGGTGCACGATGGCGCGCACGTCGAAGATCATGTCGCTCGTGTTCGAGTCCTGGCGGGGTTCGCCGTTGACGAAGCTCCTCAGGCCGAGGTTCTGCACGTCGACCTCGTCGGCCGTGACCAGCCACGGGCCCGTCGGATTGAAGCCGTGGGCGATCTTGCCCTTCGACCACTGCCCGCCCGAGATCTCCATCTGGAAGCTGCGCTCCGACACGTCGTTGGCGACCACGTAGCCGGCGATGTGGGCGTCGGCCTCGTCGGGGCTGTCGAGGTACGCGGTGCGGCTGCCGATCACGACTCCGAGCTCGACCTCCCAGTCGGTCTTCTCGCTGCCGCGGGGGATCGTCACGGCGTCGTTCGGTCCGACGACGGTGTTCGGGGTCTTGAGGAAGATGATCGGCACGGTCGGCGGCTCCGCACCTGACTCGCGCGCGTGCGCAGCATAGTTCTGGCCGATGCAGATGACGGCGCTCGGACGGGCGATCGGGGCCCCGATGCGCAGTCCGGCGGCTCCCTCGAGCTCCGGGAGAAGTCCTGCGGCGATCGCGGCGGAGGTGCGGCCGACGGGATCGTCCGCGAGGAATCGACCGTCGACATCGGATGTGAGCGGGCGCAGATCGAGGTGACGACCGCCGTCGATGACGACGGGGATCTCGCTGCCGGACTCGCCGAGGCGCGCGAACTTCATGGTTCTCCTGAATTTCTCGGTGCGGGGCGGCGTCGGTGCCGTCGCTGCCCGCGGGCGTGATTGACAGTATAGACATCCGATGTTTACACTTCGAGCGGTTCGATTCCCCGAACCGCGAACCGCTGGAGAACGCCCCGTGAGCCGCATCGTCGCCTTCGAGACGACAGACATCCGATTCCCCACGTCGCTGAGCCTCGACGGCTCCGACGCGATGAACCCCGACCCCGACTACTCCGCCGCCTATCTGCGTATCGTGACGGATGCCGCGGACCATGTCTCAGGACACGCCTTCGTGTTCACGATCGGGCGGGGCAACGATGTTCAGGTCGCCGCGCTCGACGCCCTCGCGGCACACCTCGTGGGTCGCGAGCTCGAGCCGCTCCTCGATGACATGGGCGCGACCAACCGCGAGCTCATCGGCGACTCGCAGCTGCGCTGGCTCGGCCCCGAGAAGGGCGTCATGCACATGGCGATCGGCGCGGTCGTCAACGCGCTGTGGGACATCAAGGCCAAGCGCGCCGGACTCCCGCTGTGGCAGCTGCTGTCGCGCATGAGCCCCGAGGAGCTCGTCGCGCTCGTCGACTTCCGCTACCTCTCGAACGCGCTCACCCCCGAGGACGCGCTGCGGATCCTCCGCGACGCCGAGCCCGGCCGGGCCGAGCGCGAGAGCGAGCTGCTCGCCACCGGCTACCCGGCGTACACGACGAGCCCCGGCTGGCTGGGCTACTCAGACGAGAAGCTCGCGCGCCTGTGCCGCGAGGCGATCGCCGACGGCTTCGGGCAGATCAAGCTCAAGGTCGGCGCCGACCTCGATGACGACATCCGCCGACTCCGCGTCGCGCGCGCGGTGTGCGGCGAAGGATTCCCGATCGCGATCGACGCCAACCAGCGCTGGGAGGTGTCGGAGGCGATCGAGTGGGTCAACGCGCTCGCCGAGTTCGACCCCGCGTGGATCGAGGAGCCCACCAGCCCGGACGACGTGCTCGGTCACGCCGAGATCGCGCGCGGCATCGCGCCGGTGCGCGTGGCGACGGGCGAGCATGCGCAGAACCGCGTGATCTTCAAGCAGCTGCTGCAGGCCGGCGCGATCTCGGTCATGCAGATCGACGCGGCCCGCGTCGGCGGCGTCAACGAGAACATCGCGAACCTGCTGCTGGCGGCGAAGTTCGGCGTGCCGGTGTGCCCGCACGCGGGCGGCGTCGGCCTCTGCGAGGCCGTCCAGCACCTCTCGATGTTCGACTTCGTGGCCGTGACCGGCACCCGCGAAGGCCGCATGATCGAGTACGTCGATCACCTGCACGAGCACTTCGTCGTACCGACTGAGGTGCGCGGCGGCGTGTACGTGGCGCCGACCGCGCCCGGCACAGGCATGGAGATGAAGTCGGCCAGCCGCGCCGAGTACGAGTTCGGGACGACGCATGCCGCGGCCTGAACTCCCCGCGCTGACGCGACTCGGGTACGGCGCGGCGAACATCGGCAACCTCTTCCGCGAACTCAGCGACGAGCAGGCCTGGGCCATCCTCGATGCGGCGTGGGAGAGCGGCATCCGCTACTACGACACCGCTCCCCACTACGGGCTGGGGCTGTCGGAGCGACGCCTGGGCGCGTTCCTGCGGACCAAGCCGCGCGACGAGTTCGTGATCTCGACGAAGGCCGGGCGTCTGCTCCGACCCAACCCCGATGACGACGGCGGGCTCGATCTCGCCGCCGACTTCCACGTGCCGACGACGCTGCGGCGCGAATGGGATTTCTCCGAGGTGGGCATCCGGGCGAGCCTCGAGGAGTCCCTCGAGCGGCTCGGCCTCGACCGCATCGACGTGCTGTACCTGCACGATCCCGAGCGCCACGATCTCGACCTCGCGCTGCGCGAGGCGTTCCCCGCGCTCGAGCAGCTGCGCACAGAGGGATCGGTCGACGGGATCGGCATCGGGTCGATGGTCAGCGAGGCGCTCGCCGCCGCCGTCGAGAGCGCCGACCTCGACCTCATCATGATCGCCGGCCGCTACACGCTGCTCGAGCAGCCGGCCGCCGACGCCGTACTGCCCGCCTGTCATGCGCGCGAGACCGGGGTGGTGGCGGCATCCGTCTTCAACTCCGGCCTGCTCGCCAAGGACGAGCCGGAGAGATCCGACCGGTACGAGTACGGACGGATGCCGGAGCCGCTGTGGGAGCGGCTGCAGGCGATCCTGGCCGTGTGCCGCGCACACGCCGTTCCGCTTCCCGCTGCGGCGGTGCAGTTCGCACTGCGCGACACCGCGGCGCGCTCGGTCGTCGTGGGCGGCAGCCGCCCCGAGCAACTGCGCCGCAACGCCGAGCTGATGGCGATCGACATCCCCGCCGCGCTGTGGGACGATCTGGCCGCCGACGGCCTCATCCGCTGACGAAGGGATCCTCATGCTCGAGGGCATCAACCCGCTGCTGACCGGGGAGCTGCTGCTCCATCTGGACCGCATGGGCCACTCCGACGCGGTCGTGATCGCCGACGCGCACTTCCCCGCGTGGGCCATCGGCGCACGCGTCATCGATCTGCCGGGAACGACGACGCCCGAGGTGCTGGCGGCGGTGCGCAGCGTTGTGCCGCTGGACGACGCGCCCGCATTGGATCTCATGGCGTCGGCCGACGGCGAGGTGCTCGACGTGCAGCGTGAGCTCGCCGCCGCAGCGGGAGTCGACGACCCGCGCTACGTCGACCGGTTCGAGTACTACGAGCTCGCGAAGACCGCGTACGTGATCGTGCGCACCGGAGAGACCCGCACGTACGGCAACGCCCTCCTGCGAAAGGGCGTCGTCGGCTACCCGGCCGCCTGAGCGGGTCTCTCGGCGCCTCAGCCGTTGAGACCGAAGAGGTCCAGCGGGTGCGTGAGGCGCCACCACGGCGACGGGTCCGTGATCTCGGCCGCGAGCTTCAGGTCGACGGTGGTGGCGTCGAGCGGTCCGGTGACGCTGAGCGAGCCGACGACATCGCCGGCATCGCGGCTGTCGCCGAGGTGGTAGGTGGTCGCGACGGTGCCGCTGCCGCCGTTCCACAGGATCACCGAGGCGTCTGCGGACGTGACGATGTCGACCTTGTCGCCCCACAGCGTCTCGACCTGGCCCGCCACGGTGCTCGCCGTCACCGAGGGCTTGGGCTGCAGCTCAGCCTCCATCTGCGCGTAGAGCGCACGGGATGCGGCGAGGCGTGCCTCGTCATCTGGCTGACCCAGCACCGACGCGTAGAGGCGCACTGTCCTGTCGCCGATCGTGACGTCCTTGGCAGAGAGCAGGTTCCACGCGTCGAGGGTGCCGGTCTTGACCCCGACGACGCCCGGATCGGCGAGGAGGCCGTTCGTGTTCTCGACATGCCCGGCGCCGGGGAGGTCGACCGACTGCTTCGCGACGATCTCCGCGATGACAGGATGCGCGAGCGCCTTCTGGGCGAGCGTCACGAGGGCCTCGGGGCTCGCGGCGTTGCGCGCGTCCATTCCGGTGGGTTCGCGGACCGTGATCCCGGGAACGCCGTGGGCCGTCAGCCACGCGTTGGCGGCCGAGGCGTAGACGGCGTCGGAGGGCCAGATCCCCTGGGCCAGCCGGTCGGCGTAGTTGTTCGCCGAGCCGATGAGCATGCCCTCGAGCATCTGGTACTCGCTGAGCGAGCCGCCGACCGGGACGTCGAGCGCCGACTCGCCGCCTGCGCGGTACTGCCAGTAGCGCGAGCGGTCGGCGGACGTGAAGCGGTACTCCGGTCCTTGCTCGCCCACGGCGAGCGGCATCTCCTCGAGCACGACGAGTGCGGTGACGACCTTGGTGATGCTGGCGATCGCGTCGGGGTCGGCCGTGGAGGCGAGCGTTCCCGGGATGCCGGCGACGGCCTCGGCCGCGCTGCCCTGAGCAGGCCACGCCGGCGCGGCGGCGGGCGCCGCGATCGGCTGCACCTCCATCGCGGTCACGGTGGGGGCGACGGCGTGCAGCGGCCACAGCATGGTCGTCGCCGCATAGGCGCCGACGACGGCGGCGATCGCGAGCGTGGGAACCACGACGGCGGCGCGGAACGGGGAGCGGCGCGGGGCATCGGAGAGGAGGTCGGCCTCGACCGCCACGTACGGGGTCGCGGCCGCGGTCAGGTCGGCGGGGGCTGCGCCGTGCTCGACGAGGGATTCGTCGACCCAGGCGAGTGCGGTGTGCCCGCCGGTGACCGCGGTGACGGTCGGGGTGCCGAGGCCGGTCGGGAGCGCGAAGTCGGACGGCTCGACAGGCTCCGCGGCGTTCCACGTCGCGACCGACGGCACCTCGGCGACGGGCACCGTGGCGATCGTCGGAGCGGCGGCGGTCACGTCCACCGCGGCGGTGGTCGACGGCGGGTAGACAGCATCCGTCTCACCCGTCTGGATCGTGAGGATGCCGCCGTCGGGCACGTCTTCGGAACCTGCAACCGGGACGGCACCGGTCTGCGCGCGCCGCGCGCGACGCGTGGGTGCAGGGGTGTCGTCCGATGTCACCCCCCCAAAATACCTGCTGAGCCGGCGGTATACTCGTCGCCATAACCACGGGAGTCCGGTGAGCCGGGCTGAGAGGAAGCGATCCACGCTTCGACCGTCGAACCTGATCCGGATCATGCCGGCGCAGGGAGGAGCTCATATGCACGCGTCCACGTCCGCATCCACCCCCGTTGCGGCTCACTCGAAGGCCCCCCGGAGCCTCCGCTGGCGGGTGGTCGACATCGTCGTCGCCGCGGTGCTCGGCGTCGCGATCGGCCTGGTGTTCTGGGCCTGGAACACCATCGGCGGCACCTGGTTCGTCGCCATGGACGGACTCACCCCGGGCCTCGGCGGGATCGCCGTCGGCATCTGGCTCATCGGCGGCGTCATCGGCGGCCTGGTCATCCGCAAGCCGGGTGCCGCGCTGCTCGTCGAGGTGATCGCCGCGCTCGTGTCGATGCTGATCGGCAACGTGTGGGGCGTGTCGACCCTCTTCTCGGGCATCGTGCAGGGCCTCGGCGCCGAGCTCGTGTTCGCGATCTTCCTCTACCGCCGCTTCACGCTGCCCGTCGCGATGCTCGCCGGCGTCGGCGCCGCGGTAGGCGCCTGGGTGTTCGAGCTGTTCTACGGCAGCTCGCCCAACATCCTGAAGACCGTCGAGTTCAACGTCATCTACCTGGTGTCGCTGGCGGTCTCGGGCGCGCTGCTCGCGGGCCTCGTCGGCTGGCTCGCGGTGCGCGGGCTCGCCGCGACCGGTGCTCTCAACCGCTTCGCCGTCGGACGCGAAGCGCGCCGCGAGGTCTGACGTGACGGCGACCCGCCCCGCCCGCATCACCGCGGCGGGCTGGGGGTGGCGCTACGGCGGACGCCGGGCGGCTGCCGTCCACGACGTCTCGTTCACGATCGAGCCCGGGGAGCGCGTGCTCCTGCTCGGCGCATCGGGCGCGGGCAAGTCGACGCTCCTCGCCGGAATGGCGGGTCTGCTCGGCGGTGCCGACGAGGGAGACGAGACCGGCACCCTCCTCATCGACGGTGGACGTGCCGAGGCTCACCGCGGTCGCGTCGGGCTCGTGCTCCAGGACCCTGACGCCGGCGTCGTGCTGTCGAGGGTGGGAGACGATGTGGCGTTCGGCTGCGAGAACCTCGGTGTCCCGGCCGCGCAGATCCCCGCTCGGGTCGCAGAAGCCCTCGACGCCGTCGGGCTCGACGTGCCTCTCACCCGGCCGACCAAGGCACTGTCCGGGGGACAGAAGCAGCGACTCGCCCTCGCCGGCGTGCTGGCGATGCGGCCAGGGGTGCTCCTGCTCGACGAGCCCACCGCCAACCTCGACCCGCACGGCGTCCGTGAGGTGCGCGACGCCGTCGAGCGCGCAGTGCAGGAGAGCGGCGCGACGCTCGTCGTCATCGAGCACCGCACCGCGGTGTGGGCGGACCTCATGGATCGCGTCATCGTGGTCGGCGCCGACGGTGGGCTCCTCGCCGACGGGACGCCCGCCGAGGTGTTCGCGCGCCACGGTGCCACGCTCGCCGCCGCGGGGGTGTGGATCCCGGGCCACTCGGTCGATCTGCCCGTACTCGCTTCCGCCCGGGCCGATGCATCGGCGGCGGTGGCGGCATCCGCTCTCTCGATCTCCCGCGACGGCCGCACGATCGTGCGCTCGGGGCTCGACCTCGCCGTTGTTCGCGCTGCCGCGACCGTGATCACGGGTCCGAACGGCGCCGGAAAGTCCACGCTCGCCCTGACGCTCGCCGGGCTGCTGCCTGAGGCGGCGGGTCGCGTCGAAACCGCGCCGGAGCTCGCGGGGCGGTCCGGCCGGCGCCCGTCGAAGTGGACCTCGCGCGAGCTGCTCACGCGCATCGGCACGGTGTTCCAGGAGCCCGAGCACCAGTTCCTCGCCTCCACCGTGCGCGACGAGCTCGCCATCGGGCCGCGCTCGCGCGGCGTCGATCCGGCCACCGTCGGCCAGATCGTCGACGAGCTGCTCGAGCGGCTGCACCTCGCGCCGCTCGCCGCCGCGAACCCGTTCACACTCTCGGGCGGTCAGAAGCGCCGGCTCTCGGTCGCGACCGTGCTCGCCGACGCGCCCCCGGTGATCATGCTCGATGAACCGACCTTCGGGCAGGACCGCCGCGGCTGGATCGAGCTCGTGCAGCTGCTCCAGTCCGAGATCGCCGCCGGCACGACCGTCGTCGCCGTCACCCACGACGAGGATGTGCTGCGTCACCTCGGCGGCCACCGCATCGAGCTGGGGGAGCCGGTGCGCGCGGGGGTGGGATCGTGACCGCCGTCGACGCCCGCACCCCGGAGGTCGAGGCAGCCCCCCGCGCCTGGCTCGACGGCGTGAATCCGGTCACCAAGATCGTGCTCGCGCTGCTGCTGTCGGTGCCGCTGTTCGCGTCCATCGACGCCACGAGCGCCCTCGTCGCGATCGTGCTCCAGCTCGCCTGCATCCCGCTGACCGGCCTCGCGATCGTGACGGTGCTGAAACGGATGCTGCCCGTCCTCGTGTTCGCGCCGGTCGCCGGCGTCAGCATGCTGCTGTACGCGGAACCCGGTGGCACCGTCTACTGGTCGTTCTGGTACGCGACGATCAGCGACGACTCGATCGCCCTGGCGATCGCGGTGTGCCTTCGCGTGCTCGCCCTGGCACTGCCGACGATCCTCCTGTTCGGCCGCACCGACCCGACCGAGCTCGCCGACGCGCTCGCCCAGGTCGCGAGGCTGCCCTCGCGATTCGTGCTCGGCGTGTTGGCCGGCACCCGCACGCTGGGGCTCTTCCTCGACGACTGGCGCAGCATGGGCCTCGCCCGCCGGGCGCGGGGCGTCGGCGACAGCGGCGCCGTCCGCCGGTTCTTCTCGATGGCGTTCGTGCTCCTCGTGTTCGCGGTGCGCCGCGGAACCAAGCTGGCGATGGCGATGGAGGCGCGCGGGTTCGGCTCGGGCATCCCGCGCACGTGGGCACGGCCGTCGGGCCTGCATCCCCGTGACGCTGTGGCGCTGCTGGGCGGCACCGTGATCATGGCACTCGCGATCGGCGCCGCGGTCGCGGCGGGCACGTTCCGGTTCGTCTGGTCCTGAACGGGCCCGGCGTCAGCCGCCGGCGACCAGCCGCTCGTACCCGGGCTGCAGCGCGGGGAAGTAGTCGTCCCAGTTCACGCTGTCGACGGCGACGCCTGCCTGGGCCGCGACCAGCCGGTCGAGGTAGTACTCCCAGCCCGGGCCGATCGAGCCGACCTCGTCCTCGGGGCCCAGCCGCTGGCCGAACGTGAGCACGGTGTCGCCGTGCTCGTCCGGGGCGAGCTCGAACCACAGATGCCACGCACCCGACCCGGCCGAGGTGTCTCCGGCGAAGCGCCGCGGGCGGTCGCACTCGAGGATCGTGTACTCCTCACCCGAGGCATCCGGATCCTCCGCCGTCATGAAGAAGGTGACGTGTCCGGTCGTGGGATCGCCCTCCCAGCGGCCGATCCACCGCTCGAGCCGTGCGGAGTCCGTGAGCTCGCGCCACACCTCTTCGGCGGTCGCGCGGAAGCGCCGCAGGATCACGAGGTTCGGCTTGCCGTCGATGTCACACACGTTGCCGGTGATCTCGGTCATGTCGCGTTCCACAGCTCCCGGTAGTACGAGAGGCGCTCGCGATCGGGCTCGATCCCGTACGCCTCGATGAGGGCGTCCTCCCATCCCTCGCCATAGTTCCACGCCGTCGACATCGACGCCACGGCGATGTCGGCCCAGCGGTCGGCGACGCCCAACGCGCCGAGGTCGACGTGCCCGCTCCAACGTCCGTCGTCGCCGATGAGCGTGTTCGGGCAGCAGGCATCGCCGTGGCACACGACCAGCCGGTCGATCGGCGGCGCGTCATGGAACGCCTCGGGAACACGGATGCCGCGCCCCTCGGCGTTCGCGATCCGCCCGGGCACGCCCCAGTCGAAGGGGCAGTCGCCGACGGGCAGCGCGTCGTGCAGCGCGCGCAGGCCCTCGCCGACCGCACGGACGGCGGTGGCAGCATCCGGGATCCATCGCGGGTCCACCGCCGACAGGCCCGGAAGCGCCGCCGTCACCATCCATTCGTGGGTGTCGTCGCCGCCGGCTTCGAGCACCCGGGGGACAGCGGTGTACCGCGCCGCCCACCGCAGCCGTTCGGCCTCGCCCGCGAACGACGTCTCGGCGTTGCGGGGCCCGTACTTGAGGTACCTGCCGTCGTCGGCGCGGAACGTCACGCCGCCGAGCTCGTTGAGCCAGACGGGTGCGAGCCGCGCCCCGACGGCGAGCGCGCGCACGCGTTCGGGGACGGCGACGTCTTCGACGGGGATCGACACGGGCTCCATCCTCCCGCGCGCGGGAGGCCCTGCGAAGTCCGGACCTCGCGGGTTCCGGTCGAGGGAGCGACCTCCTTCGCCCACAGGTCGAGTGCGGCGCGTTCCTTCGAGAGGCCCCGCGGCCACGGCCGGTCCACCAGCACGCGGAAGCCGTCGCCCGGGGCCGGGTCGTCGTCGACGCGCTTGAGCCGGATCTCCATGCGCCCATCCAACCCGCCCGCCGCACCGTGCACCACCGGCGTGGTGGGATGGGGGCATGCCCACCACTCGCGCCACCCGCCGCCGAGGACCCCTCACGGCGCTCGAGGGCGCGGAGCCCGCGGTCGCGATCGGCGACACCACCGCGCGGCATGTGCGGCTGTCGCCCGACGGGCTCTCCCGCCACATCGGCGATCCGCGGTCGCAGTTCGTGCCGTGGTCCCAGGTGCACACGGTCACGGTGGAACCGCCGGCGACCTGGTGGCCGTACCCCGCGATCTCCGACATGGCGGCGGCGCTGCTCGGCGGCGTGGCCGGTGGCCTCGAGACCGGCGAGGCGGCCGAGACCCCCACCTTCCTCGTCGTGATCACGACGCTCGACGGGGAGCGGCTCGAATGGCGCGCCACTCAGCACTACCTCTCGGGCTACCGCCGCGGGGACGCGCAGGCGACGACGCGGCTCGTGGAGTACCTGACCGCGCGTGGCGAGGCACGGCTGCTGCTGGCACGGCCCGCTGAGCTGATCGATCGCATCTCGGCCCTCACGCGCATCGGCCCGCAGATCGGACCGTGACGGTCTCCGCGACCGCCCGTTAGCCTGGTCCCGTCGCGTCGCCGGTCGGTGGGCGATGGGACTGAGTCCCGCGTATGCTGATACGCGGTTCCGCAGAACCCGGACTTCGAAGGAGAATCCATGGACCTCACGGGCACCGCCGCGCTCGTCACCGGTGGCGCGAGCGGACTCGGCCTCGCCACTGCCCGGCGTCTCACCGCCGCGGGCGCGACCGTCACGATCGTCGATCTGCCGACCTCCGCCGGCGCCGACATCGCCGCAGAGCTCGGGGGATCGTTCGCACCGTCCGACGTCACCGACCCCGAACAGGTGGCCGCCGCGGTCGCGACGGCTGCCGCATCCGGCCCCCTCCGCGTCGTCGTGAACTGCGCCGGGATCGCGCCCCCCGCCAAGGTGCTCGATCGCGAGGGCAACCCGTCGCCGCTGGACGGCTTCGAGCGGATCATCCGCGTGAACCTCGTCGGCACCTACAACGTCATCTCGCAGGCCGCTGCCGTCATAGCGAAGAGCGAGCCCACAGCCGACGGCGACCGTGGCGTCATCGTCAACACGGCGAGCGTCGCCGCGTTCGACGGCCAGATCGGCCAGCCCGCCTACTCGGCGTCGAAGGGCGGCGTGCACGCGATGACGCTGCCGATCGCCCGCGAGCTCGCGCGTTACGGCATCCGCGTCGTGACGATCGCGCCCGGGATCATGGAGACCCCCATGCTGATGGGCCTCCCGCAGGCCGCTCAGGACTCCCTCGGCGAGCAGGTGCCGTACCCGCAGCGTCTCGGCAAGCCCGACGAGTACGCGCGCCTGGTGATGTCGATCGTCGACAACGGCTACCTCAACGGCGAGACCATCCGCCTCGACGGCGCCATTCGCATGGCGCCGAAGTAAGGAGAGAACGTGAGCGACTCGATCCTCGTCACCCGCGACGGCGCCCTCGCGCGCGTGACCTTCAATCGTCCGGCGTCCCTCAACGCCATGGGCTTCGAGATGGGTGCCCGCTGGCGCGACGTCGCGCACGAGCTCACTTCCGACGCGTCGGTGGGGGCCATCATCATGGATGCTGCGGGCCCGGCCTTCTGCGCCGGCGGCGACGTCATCGAGATGGCGACGTCAGGCGCCTCGGGCGCCGACGTGACCGGCGCGGCCCACACGATCCACGACGGCATCCGCACTTTCGTGGAGTCGGACAAGCCCATCGTCGCCGCCGTGCAGGGCGCGGTCGCCGGCGGCGGGTTGGGCCTGATGCTCGCCGCCGACTACATCGTGGCGTCGGAGCAGTCGAAGTTCGTCAGCAAGTACGCCAACATCGGCCTCACCCCCGACCTCGGCGTCTCGACGCTGCTGCCCGCCGCGGTCGGTCAGCGGCGTGCGCTGCAGCTCCTGCTGCAGGACCTCACCATCGACGCCCCGACCGCCCTCGACTGGGGCCTCGTCACCGAGGTCGTCCCGGTCGCCGACGTCGCCTCGCGCGCCGAAGCCGTGGCGCGGTTCTGGCTCGACAACGCCACCGGTGCCTTCGGGCAGGCCAAGCGCCTCGTCCGCACCGGAGCAGGGCGCTCGTTCGCCGAGAACCTCGACGACGAGGCCCGATCCATCGGCGCCCGCTTCGACACCGACGAGGCCGAGGCGCGCGTCGCGGCCTTCGCCGCGGCATCCGCCAAGTCCCGATCCTGACCCGAGGAGACACCGAGATGAGCGACAAGCCCCTCGCCGGAAAGACCATCCTGATGTCGGGCGGCAGCCGTGGCATCGGCCTTGCGATCGCGCTGCGCGCGGCGCGCGACGGCGCCAACATCGCCCTGCTGGCGAAGACGGGCACGCCCCACCCCAAGCTCGAGGGCACGGTGCACTCGGCGGCCGAGGAGATCCGCGCCGCCGGCGGCCAGGCGCTCCCGATCGTCGGCGACGTGCGTAACGACGACGACGTCACCGAGGCCGTGCTGAAGACGCAGGGCGAGTTCGGCGGCATCGACATCGTCGTGAACAACGCGTCGGTCATCGACCTCTCGCGCTCGCTCGACCTCGACGCCAAGAAGTACGACCTCATGCAGGACGTCAACGTGCGCGGCACCTTCATGCTCTCGCGCGCCGCGGTGCCGATTCTGAGGGATGCCGCGAACCCGCACATCCTGTCGCTCTCGCCGCCGCTCAACCTGTCGCCGAAATGGCTGGGCGGACACACCGGGTACACCCTGGCGAAGTACGGCATGACGATGGTCACGCTGGGGATGGCCGCGGAGTTCGCCGAGGCGGGGATCGCGGCCAACACGCTGTGGCCGCGCACCACCATCGCGACGGCGGCGGTGAAGTTCGCGCTCGGCGGCGACCGCATGATGAAGGTCAGCCGCACACCCGACATCTACGCCGATGCGGCGTACGAGATCTTCACGAAGCCTTCCCGCGAGTACACCGGCCAGACGCTCATCGTCGAGGACGTGCTCGAGGCCGCCGGCGTCACGGACTTCTCCGGCTACGCCGCGGTTCCCGGCACGCCCGACCAGGCGCTGTTCCCCGACATCTTCCTGGACTGACGTCGCCGACGAATCCCCGGTCTCGCCGAGACCGGGGAATCGCTGCGAGACCGGGGCGTCGCCCCCGGGTCTCGGCGGGGATCCCCTGTCTCGCGCGGGTGTGGCGGCGTAGCGTGGGGCCATGGCGGTGCGGAGTCTGTTCCCGATCCTGCTGACACGCGAACTCCCCGAGCTCGTGCGGTTCTACGAGCGCGCGCTCGGCGGGGTCGTCGACTACCGGTTCGCCGACGAGCACGGCGCCGACGCCTACGTGTCGCTGAGGATCGACGGGGTCCCGCTCGGGATCGGCCGTGACGAGGACGCGCTGCCGCCTGGTGGCGGCGAGAGGGCCGCGCTGTGGTTCTACGTCGACGATGTCGACCATGCGTTCCGCGCGTGGGTGGCCGCGGGCGGTCACCCGATCCAGCAGCCGGAGGACATGCCGTGGGGCGAGCGTGTCGCCCAGGTGCGCGACCCCGCCGGCAACCTCGTGAACCTCGGCGCGGAGGCCCTCCCGACCGAGGGCTGACGGTACGCCGCGCGATGGGGCGACGCCGGCGCCGCAGCATCCCTCCGCGCCTCGGCATGCACGCCGAAGCCGCCGTCGGCGACCTTGCTCGACGGCGTTCGCGAGGAGGATCCCCAAAATGAAAATCCGCTAAAACACTGGCGTGGTGACGTTACCAGTGTTAGCTTTCCTTCGGAGTCAGAGGACGGCGTGCTCACCGGAGAGCACACGATGCGACGCCGCATCGCCGCGGTATCTCCGGTATGTCCCTGTTCGTTCCGACGCGCGTTCCGACGCGCCGACGACTGATCCGCCCCACGCTCTGCACGGCACCACGTGCAGCGTGTCTCGCCGCCGTGGCACCGCTTCGGCGTCACGGAATCCACGGAAGGATCTGCAATCCCATGAAGCGCTTCACCAAGCTGACCGCGGGAGCCCTCGTGCTCGCCGTGCCTCTCGCGCTGACCCTGACCTCCTGCAGCGGGTCGGGCGGCGGCTCCGGCGAGGGAGACGGGGACCAGACGCTCACCGTCTGGACCTGGGATCCCGCCTTCAACATCTACGCGATGGAGGAGGCCGAGAAGGTCTACCAGGAGGACCACCCCGACTTCTCGCTCGACATCGTCGAGGTGCCGTGGGACGACCTCCAGACCAAGCTCACGACCATCGCGCAGTCGCAGGCGTTCGACGAGCTGCCCGACATCTTCCTGATGCAGAACAACGCGTTCCAGAAGAACGGGCTGAACTACCCCGACCTGTTCTCGGACTTCAGCGACTCCGACATCGACTTCTCGGAGTTCCCGCAGTCCGTCGTCGACTACTCGACGATCGACGACATCAACTACGGCGTGCCCTTCGACGCCGGCACCGCGATCACGGCGCTGCGCACCGACGTGCTCGAGGAGGCGGGCTACACCGTCGACGACTTCACCGACATCACGTGGGACCAGTACCTCACGATCGGCAAGGATGTGCTCGCCAAGACCGGGCAGCCGCTGCTGTCGGGCCAGGCCGGCTCCGCCGACATCCCGATGATGATGCTGCAGTCGGCCGGCGCCAGCCTGTTCGACGACGAGGGCAACCCCACGATCGTCGACAACGACGCGCTCGAGGCGGCCATCGGCGTCTACACCCAGCTCGTCGAGGCGGGCGTGCTCGTCGAGGTCAACTCCTGGGACGAGTACATCGGCACCCTCGTCAACGGCACCGTCGGGGGCACGATCAACGGCGTGTGGATCGTCGGCTCGATCCAGACCGCGGAGGACCAGGACGGCAAGTGGGCCGTCACCAACCTCCCCAAGCTCGACGGCGTGTCGGGCGCGACGAACTACTCCGCCAACGGCGGATCGTCGTGGGCGATCTCCTCGACGGCCGACGTCGACCTCGCGTCGGACTTCCTCGCCGCGACCTTCGCCGGCTCGACCGAGCTGTACGACACGATCCTGCCGAAGGCGGGCGCGGTCGCGAACTGGATCCCGGCCGGTGACAGCGACGTCTACAACGAGCCGATCGCCTTCTTCGGGGGTCAGCCGATCTTCGCCGACGTCGTCAAGTTCGGCCCGGAGGTCCCCTCGAACAACACGGGTGCGTACTACTACGAGGCGCGCGACGCGGTGAGCACGGCCATGACGCAGATCATGGGCGGCACCGACATGACCACCGCGCTGGAAGAGGCGCAGGCCAACGTCGAGTTCGCGATGCAGTAACCCCGGCGATGGTCCGGCCGGGCGACGACGTCGCCCGGCCGGACCGGAACCGTGGCCCTGACCGCCCGAGGAAAGAGACGACTCCGTGGCCTCCGACGTGAAGACCCGCACCAAGACTTCGAGCAGACGCAAGCAGCCGCCGCCGCTCGACAACTACATCGGCGACCGCAAGCCGTGGCTGAACAACACGCGCCGCCGCAGTCTCACCGGCTGGGGGTTCCTGCTCCCCGCCGCGCTGCTCATCCTGTTCATGAGCTTCATCCCGATGGCGCAGGCGTTCGTCCTGTCGCTGCAGACGGGACGGGGCACGCGCCTCGAGTTCGCCGATCCGCTCTGGTACAACTACCAGCGCCTGCTGAGCGACGACATCTTCCGGCTCACACTGACGAACACCTTCATCTACCTGATCATCCAGGTGCCGATCATGCTGGCGTTGGCTCTCGTGCTGGCGAACCTGCTGAACAACCCCAAGCTGCGGTTCAAGGCGCTGTGGCGCACGGCGATCTTCCTGCCCTGCGCGGTGTCGCTGGTGTCGTACTCGCTGGTGTTCCGCACGCTGTTCGCGAACGACGGCTTCGTCAACGACATGCTGATGTCGATCGGCGCCATCGGCGGCCCGATCAACTGGCTCGGGCAGGCCGAGACCGCACGGTTCGTGATCATCCTCGGCCTCTTGTGGCGGTGGACCGGCTACAACATGGTCTTCTACCTGGCCGCCCTCCAGAACATCGACCACTCGAGCATCGAGGCCGCCCGCATGGACGGCGCGAACGCCTTCCAGACCTTCTGGTACGTCACCGTGCCGCAGCTCAAGCCGATGATCGTGCTCACCGCGATCCTCTCGATCAACGGCACCCTGCAGATGTTCGACGAGTCGTGGGCGCTGACCCAGGGCGGACCGGCCCACCAGACCATGTCCATGGCGCACTACCTCTACGAGGTGTCGTTCCAGAAGAACCCCAACTTCGGCTACGCCGCGGCGATCTCGTATGTGATCCTCATGCTCGTCGCCATCCTCTCGTTCATCCAGATGAAGGTCGGTGACAAGCGTGATTAACAAGCTCCGCAGCCTCCCCGGATACGCCCTGCTGGCGGTCTGGGCGCTCTTCTCGGTCTTCCCGCTCTACTTCATGGCGGTCTCGGCCACCAACACGAGCAAGGACGTCCTGTCGTCGAAGATGCTGCCCGGCACCGCCCTGTTCGAGAACATCGCGGTGCTCTTCTCGACGCAGAACGTCGTCGGCGCGATGACGAACTCGTTCCTCATCGCCGTCGGGACGACGATCCTCGCGCTGACGGTGTGCTCGATCGCCGGCTACGGATTCGAGGTGTACCACTCGAAGGCCAAGGACGTCGTCATGGCGATCCTGCTGCTCGCGATCATGATCCCGTTCGCCGCCACGATGATCCCGCTGTTCCAGCTGTTCGCGCGCGTCGGGATGGTGAACTCGCTGTGGGCGGTCGTGATCCCGATGATCTCGACGCCGTTCCTCATCCTGCTGTTCCGGCAGGCCTCGCGCTCGTTTCCGCACGACATCATCGAGGCGGCGCGCATCGATGGCCTCAGCGAGCTGTCGATCTTCGCCAGGATCTACGTCCCGACGATGCGCTCGACGTTCGCCGCGGCGGCCGTGATCACATTCATGATGGCGTGGAACAACTTCCTGTGGCCGAAGGTGATCCTCGTCAACAACAGCGTGCTGACGATGCCGATGCTCACCGCGAACATCAGCGCCGGGTACGTCACCGACTACGGCGTGCTGATGCTCGCCGTGCTCCTGTCTTCGCTGCCGACGATGATCGTGTTCTTCCTCCTGCAGCGGCAATTCGCACAGGGCATCACGGGGGCGGTCAAGTGACACTCGACACCATCGACATCCGGACCGAGAGCTACGGAGATGAGGCGGTGAGGTTCGACGCCGCCCGGATCGCGGATCCCCGGTTCGTCCAGGAGAACCGCCTGCCCGCCCATTCGGACCACCGCTGGTTCCGGACGGCGGCCGAGGCGGCGGACGGCGACAGCGGGTACGAGCAGTCGCTCAGCGGCCGGTGGAAGATCCACTACGCGAAGAACCCCGCCGCCGCCCCGGCCGGCTTCTTCCACCCGGACTACGACTGCGAGAGCTGGGACGACATCCCGGTGCCCGCGCACATCCAGCTGCACGGCTACGACCGCCCGCAGTACGTGAACGTCCAGTACCCCTGGGACGGCGTCGAGCAGATCGACCCGGGCGAGGTGCCCGAGCGCTACAACCCTGTCGCGTCGTACGTGAAGAGCTTCCGCCTCGACCGGCCGGTCGAGGCGGGCGAGACCGTGAGCATCAGCTTCCTGGGCGCCGAGAGCGCGATCGCGGTCTGGCTCAACGGGCGCTACCTCGGGTACGCGACCGACAGCTTCACGCCGTCGGAGTTCGACGTGACCGACGCCCTGGTCGAGGGAGAGAACAAGCTCGCCGCGCAGGTCTTCAAGTTCTCCAGCGGCTCATGGCTCGAGGACCAGGACTTCTTCCGGTTCTCGGGGCTGTTCCGCGACGTCGTCCTGTACCGCCGTCCCCGTGCGCATGTCGAGGACCTCCGGGTCGACGTCGTCCTCGCCCATGATGCGGCGTTCGCTGACATCGCCCTGCGCATCGATCTGCGCGGGGAGGGGAGCGCCGCCGCCCGCCTCGCCGGTGTCGGACCGCTCGAGCCTCGCGGTGACGGCGGCTTCAGCATCCGTCTCGACAATCCCCGGCTGTGGAGCCCGGAGGATCCATGGCTGTACGAGATCGAGATCGAGGTGCGAGACGTCTCGGGCGAGGTGGCCGAGGTCATCGTGCAGCGCGTCGGCGTGCGGCGCTTCGCGATCGAGGACGGGCTGCTGAAGCTCAACGGGCGACGTGTGGTCTTCTTCGGAGTGAACCGGCACGAGTTCGGCCTCGCCGGGCGCGTGCAGACCGCGGCCGAGATCGAGGCGGACCTCCTCGCTCTCAAGGCCGTGGGCGTCAACGCCGTGCGCACCAGTCACTACCCGAACAGCACCGTGTTCTACGAGCTCGCGGATCGGCACGGCCTCATGGTCATCGACGAGATGAACCTCGAGAGCCACGGTGTGTGGGACCGCATCCGCAAGCTCGGCGCGCCCATCGAGGACGCGGTCCCGGGCGACCGCCCCGAATGGCTGCCGACCCTGCTCGACCGCGCGGCGAGCATGTACGAACGCGACAAGAACCACCCGAGCATCGTGATGTGGTCGTGCGGCAATGAGTCGTTCGGGGGCACGAACCTGCGTGACGTCGCCGCGTGGTTCCGAGAGGTCGACAGCCGCCCGGTGCACTACGAGGGCGTGCACTGGGATCCGCGCCACGAAGAGACCACCGACGTCGTCAGCCAGATGTACACGCCGGCCGCCGAGGTCGAGGAGTTCCTGCGGGACCGCCGCGACAAGCCGTTCATCCTGTGCGAGTACGCCCACGCCATGGGCAACTCCTTCGGGGCGGTCGACGAGTACATCGAGCTGGCGTACCGCGAGCCGCTGTTCCAGGGCGGGTTCATCTGGGACTTCGCCGACCAGGCGATCGCGCTGACCGACCGGTACGGCAAGGAGTACTTCGGCTACGGCGGCGACTTCGGCGACGCGCCCAACGACGGCGAGTTCTGCGGCAACGGCATCTTCTTCACCGACCACTCGCCGACGCCCAAGCTGCAGGAGGTGGCGTACCTCTACCAGGGCCTGCGCATCCGCATCGACGACGCCGGCTTCACCGTGCACAACCGTCTGCTTTCGACGTCCAGCGCCGCCTACCGGTGCGTCGTCACGCTCTCCCGCGAGGGACGGATGCTGCGCCGCGAAGAGGTCGAGACCGACATCGCCGCCGGCGACACCGGTCGCATCGCCCTTCCCATCGCGGTCCCGACCGCGCCCGGGGAGTACGCGATCGACGTGTCGTTCCGCCTGCGGGCGGCGACCGCGTGGGCTGCGGAAGGCCACGAGGTCGCGTACGAGCAGCGAGTCGTCCAGGTGGGACCTCCTCCCGCGCGGGTCGCGGCGCCCGCGCCCGAGCTCATCCGCGGCGCGCACAACATCGGAGTGCGCGGTCCCGGTTTCAGCGCCCTGTTCTCGACGCTGTACGGCGGGCTCACGTCGTACCGATTCGGCATGACCTCGGACGGCGGCCGGGAGCTGCTGACCGGGATGCCACGACCGCACTTCTGGCACGCGCCGACCTCCAACGAGCGCGGGTGGGAGGCGCCGTTCGAGGACGGCCAGTGGCTGCTCGCCAGCCGTTACGGGCGCGTGCGCGAGCCGCTGACCCGCACGCGGGTCGAGCAGGACGACACCGCTGTGACGGTGACGTACGAGTACGAGCTGCCGACGCGGCCGGCCACGACGTGCGATGTCTCGTACCGCGTCGACGGCGCCGGCAGGGTGGAGGTGACGCAGACGCTGCACCTGGTCGATGGCCTGCCGAGCCTGCCCGAGTTCGGGATGCTGCTCACGACGCTTCCGGAGTTCCGGCGGCTGCGCTGGTACGGCGACGGACCGGAGGAGTGCTACGTCGACCGCCGCGGGGGCGCGCGCCTCGGCGTGTACGATCGCGACGTGACGACCGAGCTCACCCCGTACCTGCGTCCGCAGGAGGCGGGAAGCCGCATCGGCGTGCGGTGGGCCGAGGTCACAGACGGCAGGGGAGCCGGTCTCCGCGTCGAATCCGCCGACGCCATGGAGTTCTCCGCGCTGCCGTGGACGCCCGACGAAGTGGAGAACGCCCTGCACCACACCGAGCTCCCGCCGATCCACCGCACCGTCTTGCGCCCGGCGCTCATGCGGCGCGGCGTGGGCGGCGACGACTCGTGGGGTGCGCGCACGCTCGCCCAGTACCGCCTGCCGACCAGCGGGGACCTCGTGTTCGACTTCGCGTTCCGAGGGGTCTGAGAGTGCAGGAGCGCCGCACCTCGCTGCGTGACGTGGCCCAGGCCGTCGGCGTATCGGTGCAGACGGTCTCCCGCGTCGCGAACGGCGAGCCGAACGTGGCGCTCGAGAAGCGCGAGCTCGTGCTCGCCAAGATGCGCGAGCTGGGCTATCGCCCCAATGCGGCGGCGCGCGCGATCCGGCGCGGGTCGTTCCGCACGGTCGGCGTCGTGTACCACAGCCTGCATTCCGTCGGCACGCATCGCTCGCTCGAGGAGATCTCCGAGCGGGCCGCGGAGAGCGGCTACGCGACGACGCTCATGCCGTTGGCCGCCTCCTCCGGGCAGGCGGCCAACGGTGCCTTCACGCGACTCGGGGAGATGGCGGTCGACGTGCTGATCGTCATCCTGCCCGCCCCGTTCGGCATCGACGAGGCGCTCCAGCTGCCCGAGGGCGTGCCGGCGGTCATCCTCGGCCCGCCGCTCGTCGACGGCGTCGCCACCGTCGACTTCGATCAGGACGTCGGCGCGCGCCAGGCGGTGGGGTACCTCCTCGACCTCGGCCACCAGACGGTGCACCACATCACGGGCCCGCCCGGCTCGTTCTCCGCGGCGTCGCGGTTCGACGCCTGGCGCGACGTGCTCGCCGAGCGCGGACGCGTGCTTCCCGCCGCCCGCCCGGGGGATTGGAGTCCCGGTGCGGGCTACCGCGCGATGCGGCAGCTGCTCGCCGAGGAGCGCCCGACCGCCGTCTTCGCGGCCAACGATCAGATGGCGCTCGGCGCCTACCGCGCGATCATCGAGGCCGGTCTGCGGATTCCACAGGACGTGTCGGTCCTCGGGTTCGACGACATCGACGAGGCCGAGATGTTCGCGCCGCCGCTCACGACCGTACGTCAGGACTGGGGGCTGCTCGGGCGCGAATCGCTGCGCGTCGCGCTCGAGATGGAGCGCGGCGCACCGCCCGAACAGGTCCAGCTGGCGACGCAGCTGGTCCTGCGCGCCTCGACGGCCGCTCCCGCGGGCTGAGGGGCCCGGGCTCAGATCAGGCCGAGGCGGCGGAACGCGTTCGCGATGCCGTCGTCGAGCACGTCGGTCGTGACGAAGTCGGCGAGCTCCTTGAGCTCGGGCTGGGCGTTGCCCATCGCCACCGAGACGCCGCACACCTGGAACATCTCGATGTCGTTCCAGCTGTCGCCCACCGCGATCGCGTCGTCGGCGTGCATGCCGAGGTGCGCCAGCAGCAGCTCGATCGCCGAGCCCTTCGTCGTCTCGCGCTCGCTGATCTCTCCGTTCGAGCCGCCCGGCAGCGGCATGCTCCCCGGCACGATCAGGAACTCGTCGCCGAGGTCTTCCCGCAGCTCGTCGAGGCCTTCGGGGTGGTCGCTCACGAACACGGCCTTGTCGATGCGGGTGAGGTCCGCCTCGTCCACGCTCGGGAACCTGCGCTGCGCGAGACCGACCAGCGAGTCCTCGGGCCGCACCTGCTGGCCCGCCGCCTCACGCGCCTCGAGCGCCGCCGCGTAGTCGCGCATCAGCTCGGCCATGTCGTCGCTCGCGTAGACCGCATCGCGCGTCTGCAGGAAGTAGCGGATGCCCCGGCTGCGCAGCGCCGTGAGCATGCGGTCCGTCGCGGCGGGGGAGAGCGGGCGATCGACGACCACCTGTCCGCCCGACACGACCAGCGCGCCGGAGTTGGTGACCGCGCCGTCGAAGCCGATCTCGGCGACGTCGGGATGGATGTCGGAGGCCGACCTGCCGGTGCTCAGGTACACCAGGTGACCGGCCTCGCGCACCGCGCGGATGGCCGGGCCGGTCGACGGCGACACGTGCGAGCCGTGCTCGAGGAGAGTGCCGTCGACGTCGAGGAAGATGATGCGCCGGCGGTCCGACCGGCCGGAGGTCTCAGCCTGGCCCACGCGCCCGGAGGCTCCGGGCGACGCGCCGGTGGTGTCTGGAGGGGGCGTGGGGAGCGTCATGTCAGTGCTTGTTCCCGGTGAAGAGGAGGATGCCGCCGAGTCCGATCATGAGACCGCCGCCCGTCGCCGAGAGTGTGGAGATGCGCTTCGGCGAGCGCCCGAACCACTCGCGCGCGCCCGCCGCGATGAGCGCCCAGATCCCGTCGGAGATGAGCGCGATGACGAAGAACACGAGTCCGAGCTCGATCATCTGCAGCGGAACCATGCCGGCGTTCAGGTCCACGAACTGGGGGAGCACCGCGACGAAGAACGCGATCGTCTTGGGGTTCGTGATGCCGACGATGAACCCCTCGCCCAGCTGGCGCCACGCCGAGCGGGGGAGTGCGCCGCCGTTCGCCTCCGCGGCCGCCCGCCGGCGGTGACGGATCGCCTGCACGCCGAGGTACATGAGGTACAGCGCCCCGGCGACCTTGACGATCGTGAAGAGCACGACCGATTGCGCGACGATGCCACCCACGCCGATGGCGACGAGGCCGATGATCGGCAGCAGGCCGAGCGCGTTGCCGAGCACACTGAGCAGCCCGCCGATGCGGCCGAGGGCGAGCGCGCGCCCGATCGTGAAGAGCACGCTCGGACCCGGGATCACGATCAGAACGAGCGCGGCGAGCGTGAAGGCGAGGAGGTTGGGGGCGGGCACCACGAGACGACGATAGCCCGATGCCGCGACACGCGCGGGGTGCGGCATCCGTTCCCCTCCGCATCGGGCTTCGCCCAGACGCCTGCGCGTACCCTTGACCCATGACCGATTCGCCTGTTCGCGCCACCAAACCCCGCCAGGTGCGTCCGGCGACCGAGGGATGGACGCAGAAGAAGGATGCCGAGGGTCGACCCCTCCTCCAGTTCGCGAGTCCGAAGCGCGGCAAGCCGCCGGTGCACATGGCCGATCTCACCCCCGAGCAGCGTGTCGAGAAGGTCAAGGAGCTCGGCCTCCCCGGCTTCCGGGCGAAGCAGCTCGAGAAGCACTACTTCCAGCACTGGACCCACCACCCCGCCGACATGACGGACCTCCCCGCCGACGGGCGCGAGGACTTCGTCCACGGGATGCTGCCGCCGCTTCTCACCGAGGTGCGCCGCCTCGAGACCGACCGCGGCGACACGATCAAGTTCCTGTGGAAGCTGCACGACGGCGCGCTCGTCGAGTCGGTGCTGATGCGCTACCCCGGCCGCATCACGCTGTGCGTGTCGAGCCAGGCCGGCTGCGGCATGAACTGCCCGTTCTGCGCGACCGGACAGGCGGGTCTCACCCGCAACATGTCGGCCGCCGAGATCGTCGAGCAGATCGTGCGTGCCAACCGCCTCATCGCCGACGGGGGACTCGGCGGCAAGAAGAAGGACGACCACTCCGCCGAGCGGGTGTCGAACATCGTCTTCATGGGCATGGGCGAGCCCCTCGCCAACTACGCGCGCGTCATGCAGGCGGTGCGCGTGATGACCGACAAGCAGCACGGCCTCGGCATGAGCGCCCGTGGCATCACGGTCTCGACCGTCGGTCTCGTGCCGGCGATCACGAAGCTGGCGAACGAGGACATCCCCGTCACCTTCGCGCTGTCGCTGCACGCGCCCGACGACAAGCTGCGCGATGAGCTCATCCCGGTGAACTCCCGCTGGAAGGTCGACGAGGCCCTCGACGCCGCGCGCGCCTACTTCGACAAGACCGGCCGCCGCGTGTCGATCGAGTACGCCCTCATCAAAGACATGAACGACCACGGCTGGCGCGCCGACCTTCTCGCCGAGAAGCTCAACGCGCGCGGCCGCGGCTGGGTGCACGTGAACCCCATCCCGCTGAACCCGACGCCCGGCTCGATCTGGACCGCCTCCGACATCCCCGTGCAGAACGAGTTCGTTCGCCGTCTCAACGACGCGGGCATCCCGACGACCCTCCGTGACACCCGCGGCAAGGAGATCGACGGCGCCTGCGGCCAGCTCGTCGCCACCGAGGAGGACGAGGCGGTCGCCGCCGCCACCCCGCTCGAGGACTGACACGTCCGGACTTCGCACTCGGCGAGGACGGGATGACGGATGCCGCGACCCGGGCGATCCGTGATCTCACGCTCCTCTAATACACCTGCCGCACAGGTTGCCCGCTCTAGGGTGTGCGGATGTCTTCTTACTCCGCACACCGGCCGGGCCGGTTCGGCTCCGACGGCCGGATCGAGTTCGAGACGGACGGCGAACAGACCGAGGACCTCTACCTCGACGACGTGCGCGCTCAGCAGGCGGCCGGTGAGCCCGCGGCCGACCGGCGCCTCGACGCCGACGGCCCCGAAGACCCGTTCCCGGTGACGAAGGACCTCCTCGAGGACGCGCTGGCGATGAACCCGACGCAGCCGGTCGGGGTGACCGAGCCGGTCGCGCAGCGGCAGGCGACGATCGGCGAGTGGGGCGCGTTCGACGAGCCGCGGGCGGAGGAGCCCGTCGCCGACGAGCCCGTGCCCGACGAAGAGCCCGTGGAGGAGGCATCCGCTCCTCCCGTCCGCGCGAAGCGTGCGAAGCGTCCGCGTCGGGAGCGGACCTCGGGCTGGCGCAAGCTCGCGATCCTCGGCGGCGCCGACGGATCGGTGCTCGACGAGGTGCCGACCGAGACGCCGCGCTTCGTGCAGATGTTCTTCGTGATCGCGGGCACCGCCCTGATCTCGGCGATCTCGATGTACTTCGCGCTCACCACGGGTGTGCGGATCGTCGCGTGGGGCGCGCTGCCGCTTGCGATCGTGTGGGCGCTCATCATCTTCAACCTCGACCGCTTCCTCACGTCGACGATGCGCTCGTCGCAGAGCATCGGGCGACTGATCGCGCTCGCGATCCCTCGCGTCATCATGGCCGCCGTCATCGGCATCGTCGTGGCCGAGCCGCTCGTGCTGCAGATCTTCCACAACGACATCGCGCGCGAAGTCAACGCGACGAACATCTCGCAGGCGCAGACGGATCAGGATGCCGTCACCGCCGGGCCCGAGAAGCAGGCGCTGGATGCCGCGAGCGAACGCGTCGCGGCGCTCGAGAGCCAGGCGGCCAGCGGTGTCGTGGCGGGCGCCGACACCACGTCGGCGTCGACGGCGTCGGCGCAGCAGACCGTGGACGACCTCACCGCGAAGCTCGCCGCGCAGCAGCAGGTGATCGATCAGGCGCGCGCGATCTACCAGTGCGAGCTGACCGGACAGGGTGCCGGCGAGGTGCAGGGGTGCAGCGGCGTCGCGGGGGAGGGCGCGAGCTCGGATGCCGCCGAGGCGCAGCTCGCAGCCGCCCAGGCGGCGTACGACGACCTGAACTCCCAGCTGACGGCGGCCCAGGCGGATCTCGCCGCCGCGCAGGCCGCGGGCACGGCGGACGCCGGCGCATCGGAGGCGACGAACAAGCAGCAGGCGAAGGACGAGCTGCCCGGCGCGCGCGAGCAGTACCAGGCCGCGCTGGCCGCGTATGACGCCCGTGCCGCCGAGATCGCGAGCGGCAACTCCGGCGCGGTGGGCCTGCTGAGCCAGATCGGCGGGCTCGAGCGACTGTCGGCCCGCGAGCCGATCCTCGCGTGGGCCCATTGGCTCATCGCCGGGCTGTTCTTCATGATCGAGCTGCTGCCGGTGCTCGTGAAGGTGCTCACCAGCTACGGCGAGCCCTCGCTCTACGAGAAGGCCGACGCGCTGCGCCGCCAGGTGGCGCTCGACCGCGTCACGGCGCGCAGCTGGCGCGAGCGCGCCGACATCGCACAGGGCGCGGAGGCGTAGGACACCTCGACGCCGGACGGGACGGTCCCCACGCCCCCTCCACGCGCCGCTGGCGCGTCGCCCGGAGCCTCCGGGCCCGTGGGCCCCGCTGCGGGCCGCGGCATCCGTCCCGCCCTCCGTGTGGTCCTCCTCCGCGTGAGAGCGGTCTCGCACGTCGCGATATATCGTGTTAGAGTGACCGGCGGGCCGCCGCTGGGAGGCGGCCGCGCCCCCGATCCGCCCTCAGTGAACGGGTCTGCCGCGATGTCGGCGGCCCGTGCGAAGGTGGGTCGGCACCCTCAGATCCGCAGAGGCGGAGCCTTGTCATGGCTTCGCCGCGTCCGGGAGAACCTCGTGCTGGCAAAGCTCCTCGTCCGATATCTCAAACCGTATGGCTGGCTCCTGCTCGGCGTGCTGCTGTTCCAATCAGCCTCCGCCATCGCCTCGCTCTACCTGCCCAGCCTGAACGCCGACATCATCGACAACGGCGGGTCCAAGGGCGACACCGAATACATCTGGCGCACCGGCATCGTCATGCTGACGGTCTCGCTGGGGCAGATCGTCGCGTCGATCATCGCGACCTACTTCGCGGCCCGCGCCGCGATGAGGCTCGGTCGCGACATCCGCGACGACATCTTCGAGCGCGTCTCGGGCTTCTCCGAGCGTGAGGTCACCGGCTTCGGCGCCGGCTCGCTCATCACCCGCAACACGAACGACGTGCAGCAGGTGCAGATGCTCGCCATGATGGGGGCGACGTTCCTCGTCACGGCGCCGCTGCTCGCGATCGGCGGCATCGTGCTCGCGATCGAGCAGGCCGCCAGCCTCGCATGGATCATCGCAGTCGCCGTGCCGGTGCTCCTCGTCGTCGCGGGCATCGTCATCGCCCGCATGGTGCCGCTGTTCCGCAGCTACCAGGGCAAGCTCGACGGCGTGAACCGCGTGATGCGCGAGCAGCTCACCGGCATCCGCGTCATCCGCGCGTTCGTGCGCGAACCGATCGAAGAGGAGCGCTTCCGCGAGGCCAACACCGACATCATGGTCGTCGGCCGCAAGGTCGGGTCCCTGTTCGTGGTGCTCTTCCCCGCGGTCATGCTGATCCTGAACGTCACCGTCATCGGCGTGATCTGGTTCGGCGGCATGCAGGTCGACAGCGGAGAGATCCAGATCGGCACGCTGTTCGCCTTCATGCAGTACGCCATGATCATCCTCTCCGGCGTGATGATGGCGAGCTTCATGACGCTGATGATCCCGCGTGCCGCGGTGTCGGCCGAGCGCGTCGGCGAGGTGCTCGACACGCACTCGTCGCTCGAGCGCCCGTCCGACGCGGTCGGCGAGTTCCCGGCGCCCGGCACCGTCGAGTTCCGCGACGTCGCCTTCACGTACCCCGGCGCAGAGCACCCGATCCTCTCCGGCATCAGCTTCCGCGCCGACGCGGGCGAGACCGTCGCCATCGTCGGCTCGACCGGCGCGGGCAAGACCACACTGATCTCGCTCATCCCACGGCTCTTCGACGTCACCGATGGCGTCGTCGAGGTCGGCGGGGTCGACGTGCGAAAGGCCGACCTCGATGCCCTGTGGAGCACGATCGGGCTCGTTCCCCAGCGCCCGTTCCTGTTCTCGGGCACCATCGCGTCGAACCTGCGGTTCGGCCGCGAGGACGCCACCGACGCCGAGCTCTGGCGCGCGCTCGAGATCGCCCAGGCGAGCGACTTCGTGAGCCAGATGGACGCCGGGCTCGACTCCCCGATCTCCCAGGGCGGCACCAATGTGTCGGGCGGGCAGCGGCAGCGGCTCGCGATCGCGCGGGCGATCGTCCACCAGCCGCGCGTCCTCGTGTTCGACGACTCCTTCTCGGCGCTCGACCTCACCACCGACGCGCGGCTGAGGCAGGCGCTGTGGCGCGAGCTTCCCGACGTCACCAAGATCGTCGTCGCGCAGCGCGTCTCGACGATCACCGACGCCGATCGCATCGTCGTGCTCGACGACGGCGGCATCGTGGGCATCGGCACGCACGAGCAGCTGCTCGAGACCAGCCAGACGTACCGCGAGATCGTGGAATCCCAGCTCGGAGCGGAGGTCGCACGATGAGCGACGAGAACAACACCGAGAAGACCCGCCGCCGTGTGCGCCAGGCCGTGGCCGAGTTGAGCGCCGAGGAGAAGGCCGAGATCGAGCTCGGCGAGCAGGCGCGCATCGCAGCCGACGACTGGAGCGGCGCTGTCGCACCGGGCAAGGCCGCGCACTTCTGGCCCGCCTTCCGCCGGCTGATCGGGCTGCTGCGTCCGAACGCGTGGGCGTTCGTGTTCGTGTCGATCCTCGGCTCGATCGGCGTCGTGCTCGCGGTGCTCTCGCCCAAGGTGCTCGGTGAGGCGACCAACATCCTCTTCGAGGGCGTCGTCTCATCGATGGCGCCCGCCGGCACCACGAAGGAGCAGGTGGTCGCCGGACTCGAGGCGCAGGGCCAGCAGGACCTCGCCAACATGGTCTCGGCGATGGAGCACTTCGTTCCGGGCGCCGGCGTCGACTTCATGGCGCTCAGCCGCGTGCTGCTCATCGTGCTCGCGCTGTACTTCGCGTCGTCGCTGCTGATGTGGCTGCAGGGCTACGTCATCAACGTGATCATGGTGCGCGTCATGTGGCGTCTGCGCGAAGAGGTCGAGGCGAAGATCAACCGCCTGCCCCTGCGCTACTTCGACCGCGTCCAGCGCGGCGAGCTGATCTCGCGCGTCACGAACGACATCGACAACATCACGCAGATGATGCAGCAGTCGCTGTCGCAGGCTCTCACGAGCGTGCTGACGGTGATCGGCGTGCTCATCATGATGCTGACGATCTCGTGGCAGCTGACCCTCGTGGTGCTGGTGAGCTTCCCGCTCATGGGGATCCTCTTCGGCGTCATCGGGCCGCGCTCGCAGAAGGCGTTCGGCATCCAGTGGCGCAAGGTCGGCCGGCTCAACGCGCGTGTCGAGGAGTCGTTCTCGGGCCACGCCCTGGTCAAGGTCTTCGGGCGCGAGCAGGCGTCGCGCGAGGCGTTCCGCGAGGAGAACGAGGAGCTGTACCAGGCGTCGTTCAAGGCGCAGTTCCTGTCGAACATCATGATGCCGGCGATGATGTTCATCGGGAACCTCACCTATGTGGGCATCGCGGTCTTCGGCGCGCTCATGGTGGCGGGCGGCCAGCTGCGCCTCGGTGACGTGCAGGCGTTCATCCAGTACTCGCAGCAGTTCACGCAGCCGCTGGCCGAGCTCGGCGGCATGGCGGCGGTCGTGCAGTCGGGCACGGCCTCGGCCGAGCGCGTGTTCGAACTGCTCGACGAGCCCGAGCAGGAGCCCGACGCCGAGGACGCCCCCGCACTGGTCGAGGGTGACGGCACGATCGAATTCCAGGACGTCGCCTTCTCCTACTCGCCCGACCGGCCGCTCATCCACGACCTGTCGTTCCGGGTCGAGCCCGGGCAGACGGTCGCGATCGTGGGTCCGACCGGCGCCGGCAAGACGACGCTCGTGAACCTGCTCATGCGCTTCTACGAGCTCGACGGCGGTCGCATCCTCCTCAACGGGCAGAGCATCGCCGACCTGACGCGCCGCGACATCCGCGCCGAGACCGGAATGGTGCTGCAGGACCCGTGGCTGTTCGCCGGCACGATCCGCGAGAACATCCGCTACGGCCGGGCCGACGCCACCGACGACGAGATCCTCGCCGCCGCGCGGGCGACCTACGTCGACCGGTTCGTGCACTCCCTGCCTGACGGCTACGACACGCTCCTCGACGAGGACGCGTCGAACATCTCGGCGGGCGAGAAGCAGCTCATCACGATCGCGCGAGCGTTCGTGGCGCAGCCCTCGGTGCTCATCCTCGACGAGGCGACGAGCTCCGTCGACACCCGCACCGAGCTGCTGCTGCAGCACGCGATGGCAGCACTCCGTGAGGGTCGCACGTCGTTCGTCATCGCGCACCGCCTCTCGACGATCCGCGACGCCGACCTCATCCTCGTGATGGAGAACGGCGGGATCGTCGAGAAGGGCACGCACGACGACCTCATCGCGGCGAAGGGCGCGTACTTCCGCCTGTACAACTCCCAGTTCGAGCAGGCCGCGGCCGATCTCGACGAGGAGGCTCGCGCCCTGTCCATCGACGCCGAGTCCGGCGAGCGCGCGGAGGCGGCCGAGGACGACGCGATCGAGGACGAGACCGCATCCGTCGTCTGATTCACTCGACGCTGCCCGTCCCGATGCACCCATCGGGGCGGGTAGCGTTTTCTCATGGTCAATTACCGGTACCTCGGAAACAGCGGTCTCAAGGTCAGCGAGATCACCTACGGCAACTGGGTCACGCACGGCTCGCAGGTCGACGACTCCGCCGCCATCGACACGGTCCGCGCGGCGCTCGACGCCGGCATCACGACGTTCGACACCGCCGACGTCTACGCCAACACCGCCGCCGAGGCGGTGCTCGGCAAGGCCCTGTCGGGCCAGCGCCGCGAGTCGCTCGAGATCTTCACGAAGGTGTACTTCCCGACCGGGCCGCAGGGGCCGAACGACACCGGCCTGAGCCGCAAGCACATCTTCGAGTCCATCAACGGTTCGCTGAAGCGCCTCGGCACCGACTACGTCGACCTCTACCAGGCGCACCGCTTCGACTACGAGACGCCGCTCGAAGAGACCTTCCAGGCCTTCGCCGATGTCGTGCGCCAGGGCAAGGCGCTCTACATCGGCGTCTCGGAGTGGACCGCCGAGCAGCTGCGGGAGGGCCACGCCCTCGCCAAGAGCTACGGCGTGCAGCTCATCTCGAACCAGCCGCAGTACTCGGCGCTGTGGCGCGTCATCGAAGGCAAGGTCGTGCCGGCATCGGAAGAGCTCGGCATCTCGCAGATCGTGTGGTCGCCGATGGCGCAGGGCGTGCTTTCGGGCAAGTACCTGCCGGGCCAGCCGGTGCCCGAAGGCTCGCGAGCGACCGATGACAAGAGCGGCGCACGTTTCATCCAGGGCTTCCTCCGCGATGACGTGCTCGAGGCGGTCCAGCGCCTGAAGCCCGTCGCCGAGCAGGCGGGACTGTCGATGCCGCAGCTCGCCATCGCGTGGGTGCTCCAGAACAAGAACGTCGCGTCCGCGCTGGTGGGGGCATCCCGTCCCGAGCAGCTCGCCGAGACGGTCAAGGCCTCGGGTGTCGTGCTCGACGCCGACACGCTCGCGGCGATCGACACCGCCCTCGGCGACGTCGTGTTCAGCGACCCGGAGGACACCTACACGGTCTCGCCGAAGACCCGTATCGTCTGAGCCGTGATCACCAGCGCCGGCATCCTGCTCTACCGGATCGCGCCCGAACCCCAGGTGCTCATCGCGCACATGGGCGGCCCGTTCTGGGCGAGCAAGGATGCCGGCGCGTGGTCCGTCCCCAAAGGTGAGTTCATCGAGGGTGAGGAGGGGGCGCTCGATGCCGCGCGCCGCGAGTTCCGCGAGGAGCTCGGCATCGAACCGCCCGAGCCGCCGTACGCCGAGCTCGGCACCTTCGCGTACTCGTCGGGCAAGCGCGTGACGGTGTTCGTCGCCGACGGCACCCGGTTCTCACTCGACGCGCTCGAGTTCGGCGAGTTCGAGCTGGAGTGGCCGCCGCGCTCCGGGAAGACGGCGCGGTTCCCCGAGGTCGACCGTGTGGAGTGGACGGGGTTGGATGCCGCGAGAGAACGCCTGGTGAAGGGTCAGCGTCCCGCGATCGACGCGCTCGAGCGCCGTCTCACCGAGGCCGCGTCTGCCGGCTGACGCGCCTCCCAATCTTGCGGGGGCGGGGGACGGCGGCGGAGACTGGCCGGGTCCGACCCGAACGAGAGGAACCCCATGGCTCACGGCGACATCACGCACATCGACATCCCGGTCAGCGACTTCGGCAAGGCGACCGCGTTCTACTCGGACCTGTTCGGCTGGCAGATCGCCGAGGTCCCCGGCTTCGAGGACTATCCGATGTGGCAGGCGCCCAACAAGATCTCGGGCGGCGGCCTCGCCCCGCGCGAGGACGGCTTCACCCAGCCCCGCTCCTATGTGGAGGTCGACTCGATCGACGACGCCGTCGCGAAGGCGAAGGCCGCCGGGGGCAGCGTGCTGCGGGAGAAGGACGAGATCACGCCCACCAGCTGGTGGGCGGTCATCAGCGACCCCGACGGCAACGCCGTCGGCCTCTTCGAAGGCTCGATGGAGGGCTGACGCTCGCGCCACGACTGCTGCAGTTTCCTGCGAGCGCGCCACAGATCGGCGCAGCAGTCGCAGGAAACTGCAGCAGTCGTGCGCCCGAACCCGCGAGCCCGGGCTCAGCTGACGCGGAGCTGAGGAAGACGAACGGATGCCGCGGTCCGGCGCTCGGCGCCGGGCTCGCGGTCGCCGCGCGGGGCAGGACTCTGCGACCGGATGTCGACGAGATCGCCCAGGCGCACGTCGCGCAGCGCGGGCTCCGCGCGCAGCCGCGCCGCGAGGGCGCGCACGAGCGGCGCGGGCGAGGCCGGGGCGAGTGCGGATGAGTCGCCCCCCTCCTGCGCGGCGAGTGCGCCGTCGATCGCGGTGAGCGGGCCGAGCAGCGTCCCGTCATGACACCGGGCGTCGTCCGCGCCGATCCACTCCAGAAGCTCCTGAGTGGTCCAATCGGAGAGAACTGGACTGCTACTGCGGTCAATGGTGGCGGATGTACGGAACATTGGACCAGAATGCGATGTCATGACGACAGCCGAAAGGGCCAATGAGCGGCTGGTGGACCACCGGGTGGCCCTCGGTGGCACGGTCGAGGCATCCCGACTCGCCGGACGACTGGGCCGATGGGCGCACGGCGACGGCACCCTGACCGTGCGGCTGGCTCAGGCGATCGCCGCGCTCATCGAGGGCGGCGAGCTGCGGCCCGGCGACCGGCTGCCCGCCGAGCGCGCCCTCGCGGGTGCGATCGCCGTCTCTCGGGGAACCGTCGTCGCGGCGTACGGGCTGCTGAGCGACGACGAGCTCGTCGAGCGCCGGCAGGGGAGCGGCACGCGCGTCGCCGGGCACATCGGAGCCGCCGTCCCCACCCGCGAGCGGACGGCGCGGGGCGAGAGCCTGTTCTCGGCCTCGCCCTCCGGGATCGATCTGCTGCGAGCCGTGCCGGCGATGCCGCAGCTCGTCATCGACCTCGTCCGCGCTCACACTCCCACGCTCGAGCCGGTCACTCTGGCCGAGACCGATCCCGCCGGTCTGCCGGTTCTGCGCTCCCGGCTGGCCACGCTCTTCGAGGAGGAGGGCACGCCGGCGACCGCGGCGCAGATCCTGGTGACCCACGGCGCGCAGCAGGCGATCAGCCTGGTCGTGGACGAGCTCGTCTCGCCCGGCGACGTCGTGCTCACCGAATCGGTGACCTGGCCCGGGCTCGCCGACTCGGTGCGCCGGCGCGGCGGACGCGTGCACGGCGTCACCATCGGTCCCGACGGGATCGACGTCGACGAGCTCGAGGCCGCGATCGTCGCGCTGCGCCCCGTGCTCATCGCCGTCAACCCTCACCACCACAATCCGACCGGCACCCGCATGCCCGGACCAGCCCGGCAGCGCGTGGCAGATCTGTCAGCGGAGTACGGCGTGCCGGTGCTCGAGGATCGCGTGCTCGCGCACGTCTCGTTCGACGGCGTGGTGCCGCCGACCCTGGCGGCGCTGCGTCCCGACGCGCCGGTGATCGTGGTCGACTCGCTGTCGAAGTGGTCGTGGTCGGGGCTGCGGATCGGATGGCTGCGCGCTGACCCCGTGCTGGTGCGGCGCCTGCGCGGTGTCCGTCAGCTGGTCGACCAGTCGACGAGCGTGCCCGCTCAGCTGCTGGCGCTCGACCTGCTCGACGAGGCCCGCGCACTGCGGCTCGCCACGTCGCAGACGCACGCGGTCGCCTCCGCGCACCTGCTCAGGCTGTTGGAGGAGCACCTTCCCGATTGGGAGGCGGCCCCGCCGCGGGGCGGCCTCACTCTGTGGGCGCGTCTGCCCGTCGGGTCGGCGACCGCGCTCGCCCGCATGGCCGCGATGCGCGGCGTCTCGGTCGCGGGCGGCACGGAGTTCACGGCATCCGTGATCTACGACGACCACATCCGCGTGCCGTACACCGCGCCCGAATCCGTGCTGGAAGAAGGGGTCGGCCGCCTCGGCGAGGCCTGGCGCGACTACCGGTCGCAGCTGTAGCGGTCAGCGACAGCTGCAGATTCCTGCGAGCGCGCCACAGATCGCCGCAGCACTTGCAGGGAAGTGCAGCTGTCGCGCGAGGGGAGCGGTCAGCGCCCGTTCTTCGGGCGGGACGAGACGTCGATGCGGTCCTGAGCGCCGAGCGACGACCATGCGCTCGCCGTGCCCTTCGCCGCGTGCTCGGAGGCGCGCACCGCGCGCTCGTCGGCCCAGGCGTTGAGCACGTGGCCGGAGTGACCGCGCACGTGTTCGAGCTCGACGTCGGGGAGGCCGGCCGCCCGCCGGGCGTCACGCGCGGCGATGAGCTGCTCGAGGATGTCGACGTTCTTCGTCGGCGCGCCCGTCGAGGTCTTCCAGCCGCGGCGGCGGTGGCCGTCCATCCACTTCGTGTACGTGTCGATCGCGTACTTGGAGTCGGCCTGCACGACCAGGTTCGCCACGTCGGCGTGATCCTCGATCGCCTTGAGCAGCCCGGTCAGTTCGCCGATGTTGTTGGTGCCCGAGGGGATCGATCCGGCGGCCCAGTGGCCGTCCTCGCCGACCCACGCCCACCCCGTCGGTCCGGGGTTGCCCTTGCAGGCTCCGTCGGTGGCAACGATGTAGCGGGTCGCGTCGGTCACTCGGGCAAGGCTACCCGGCCCGGGTCCCGTCCCCGGGCGCGTCGCGCCCTGCGCGCCACTCGGCCGCGAGCTGCGGCATCCGTTCCGCGAGATAGCGGAGGAAGTCCGCGATCTCGTGCGCCCGCGCGGCAGACGCGGGAGCCCCGGGGTTCTCGTCGGCGATGCGGTCCAGCGACGCCGCGAGCGTGCCGTACAGCGGCGCGTTCGCGGTGATCATGCCCGACCACGAGTCCTCGGCGAGGTCGTACCGGTCGCGCCGGTCGCCCGGGCGCGAGAGCCGGTGGATGAGCCGCATCGAGACGAGGTAGCGCACCGCACCCGACACGGCGGCCGCCGAGACGCCGAGGCGGTCGGAGAGGTCGGCGGCGGTGTACCCCTCATCGGGCGAGCCGGCGAGGGCCATCATGACCCGCGCCGGCATGCGTGGCATGCCCACGGCGGTGAGCATCGCCGCCGCCTGCTCCGCCGCCTCGGCGCCAGGGTGCTCGTTCGTCATCGCGGTCGCCTACCCGGCCGAGGCCAGCTCGCGCCGCCGCATGAGGGTGAGGGATGCCGCCGCCCCGACACCGACGGCGAGCACGAGCCACCACATCCCACGCAGATCCACTTCGCTGCCACTCGGCACCGGCGCGACCGAGAACGGCGACAGGTTCGTCACCCATTCCGGAAGGCCGAGGAGCGGTCCGAAGAGGCCGAAGACGATCGCGGCGGTGACGAGGGTCCAGCCGAGCGGGATCGTCCATCGCGGGGCGATCGTGAAGACGAGAGCGGTGAGGACGAGGAACACGGATGCGGCGATGACCTGCCCCCATGCGGCGACGAACGCGTCGCCTGCCAGGGCTGCGCCGTTGTCTAGGCTCGCGGCGCCGGCCCACGCCCCGACGAACGCCGCCGCACAGGTCAGGACGATGGCGACGAACCCCACGACGACGTAGTCGGCGAGCCACCGCACGCGCTGCACCGGTGTGGCGAGGACCGGCTCGGCGGTGCCGTGCGCCTCCTCCTGGCGAGCGCGGGCGACGGTCTGCACGCCGGCGCACGCGGCGAGGAGTCCCACCATGGTGAAGAAGACGACCACGACCGCCTGTTCGAGGTCGGCCTCTGCCGAGAGCGCCTTCAGCATGTCGGCGACGGCCGGGTTGTCCGCCCCCATCTCGTTCACGACCGAGCCGAGCGAGGTCGAGAGGGCGCCGGCGAAGAAGGCGCCCGCCATCCAGCCGATCGTCGAGCCGGTCGCGAGCCGCGCGACGAGCGCCGTCGGCGACGACAGGGTCGCGCCCGCGGCGGTGCGGCCCCGCCGCTCGGGCACGATGCTCGCGCCGAGGTCGCGCACGGTCTGGAGGGCCAGCGCCGCCCCCGCGAACACGACGAACGCGGCGAGGCAGAGGAACGCGGGCCACCACAGGTTCTCGTCGAACGCGCGAGTGTTCTCGGCCCATCCGAAGGGCGAGAGCCACGTCACCCACGAGCTCTGCATGTGGGTGAGATCGTCGCTCGGGGTTCCGAGGGCGTTGCCGATGCCGGCGATGAAGTACGAGACGACGAGCACCCACACCGCGAGCGAGTTCGCGCCCCGCGAGGTGCGCATGAGCTGCGCCGCCAGGAGCGCGACGCCGAGGTACGTCAGTCCGCCGCACGCGGCCGTGAACCCGGCGAGCCACGACCCCTCGGTGGGCGAGCCGCCGGCGAGGAAGGCGGCGGCCACGAGGACGCCCAGCACGACGTTGGCGAGCACGCCGTGGATGATCGTCGCGACCGTCGGCACGGACCTCCCCGCCGTCGTCGCCGCGACGGGTTCGAGGCGCCCCGCCTCCTCGTCGCCGCGCGTGTGGCGCACGGCGAGGAAGGTGCTCATGAACGCCGGCATCATCACCAGGAAGGGCATCAGAAGGAAGACGATGAAGGCCTGCTCGCCCGGCCCCGACGGCAGCCCGCGGAAGAGCAGGATGACCGGGTTGGCCATCACGGTGGCCAGCAGCGCCGTGCGCTCCTGCTCCGTGCCGTAGGTGTTCGCGGCGCCGGAGAGCCCCGCGAACGCGAGCGCCATCGTGCCGAAGATCCACAGCGTCAGCTGCAGCCAGTCCCGCCGCAGCCGCTGCGTCAGCAGCGCTGCGATCCGGCTCATCGTCCGTTCCTCTCCAGCACGGCGAGGTCGTCGCCGTAGTGGCGGAGGAACAGCTCCTCCAGCGACGGCGGCGCGACGCGCAGTCCCGCCACACCGAGGCGTGAGAGCTCGGGCAGCACACCGGAGACCTCATCGCTGTCGACGGTGAAGCGCACGCGGCCGTCTTCGACGAGCGTGTCGTGGGCCGCCGCGAGCGCAGCCACGGGCGCAGCATCCGTCCCCTCGAACGAGACCTCCGTGCGCGTGAGGTGACGCATGTCGGCGAGGGTGCCCGACTCGACGACGCGCCCCGCGCGGATGATCGAGACGCGATCGCACAGCTGCTCGACCTCGGAGAGGATGTGGCTCGACAGCAGCACGGTGGCGCCCGCCGCGTGCACGCGCGAGACCTCCCGCCGGAACATCACGTCCATGAGGGGGTCGAGGCCGCTCGTCGGCTCGTCGAGGATGTACAGGTCGGCGGGCACGGCGAAGGCGGCGATGAGCGCCACCTTCTGCCGGTTCCCCTTCGAATAGGCCCGGCCCTTCTTGCGCGGGTCGAACTGGAACGCCTCCATGAGACGCGCCTTCTCACCGGCATAGGCCTTGTCGTGGCGCGATGCTCCGCGCAGGCGCGCGAGCAGGTCGATCGCCTCGCCGCCCGACAGGTTCGGCCACACGCTCACATCGCCGGGGATGTACGCGACCCGCCGGTGGATCTTGACGGCGTCGCGCCACGGCTGGAGACCGAAGACGGATGCCTCGCCCCCGGTCTTGCGCGCGAGTCCCAGGAGGATCCGGATCGTGGTGGACTTGCCCGCCCCGTTGGGTCCGAGGAACCCGTGCACCTGGCCCTCGTCGACCGCGAGGTCGAGTCCGTCGAGGGCGTGGACGCGGCCGTAGTGCTTGGTGAGGCCGCTCGTGCGGACGACTGTGGTCATGGCGCCGACGGTACGCCCGATTCACAAATTGCTGAATATTCCTCACGCTTTCCTCACGGAGCCCACGTCGATCGGAGTTCAGGGGGGTGCTGCGGAAGCTGCACGTGTCGAACGCGCGTCGATATCGGGCGAAATCGCTACGGAGTCGAGTTTGTATACGAATAACCCTGCATTCCCTCCGCGAAGTGCGCATCGAGGATGTTTGTGTATACACTGGCCGAGGTGTCGAACGAGGAGGTGATGCGGATGCGAGCCAGTGACCGCGCATACGCGACCCTCCTCGACGAGATCCAGTCCGGCGTGCTGCGGCCCGGCGCCGTGCTCGGCGAGGTCGAGCAGGCCGCTCGTCTCGGTGTCAGTCGCACCCCCCTTCGCGAAGCGCTCGGCCGGCTCGCGGCCGACGGCCTTGTCGCGCAGCAGTCGCCGCGCGTCACCGTGGTCACCGCGATCGATGCCGACGACATCCGGGAGATCTTCGAGGTGCGCCGCGCCCTCGAGGAGTCCGCCGCGCGGCTCGCCGCGGAGCGCGGGGATGCCGCAGCCTTCGCGCAGCTCGCCCATGATTTCGCCCGAGTCGATCTCGACGGCCACGGCGCGGGAGCGGACGGGCGCGACGCCTACTACGCCCTGATCGCGGACTTCGACCTCGCCCTCGACGCCGCCGTCGCGAACGACTACCTCACCGCTGCGTTGCGCACGGTGCGCACGCATCTCGTCCGGGTGCGACGGCTCGCGCGCGACAATCCCGCCCGGCTCGCAGCATCCGTCGCCGAGCACCGGCTGATCGCGGCCGCGATCTCCACCCGCGACGCGGATCTCGCCGCCCACGCGACGCACGTGCACCTGCACAACGCGCTGCACAGCATCCTCGAATCCCTCACCGCTTCGACAGGCTCGGCGACCGGAGCACCAGCTGCTCCGGTCGTTGAGCCTGTCGGAGCGCGCCCCCGACTCTGAAAGGCCGGTCATGACCGTCATCCACCACCTCCGCGTCCACCGCAGCGACGAGCACCTCGCGCGCGAGGGGCAGCTCGCGTGGCACATCGCCGAAGTCGCCGCCGACCCCGTCGAGGTGGACCAGGACGTGATCGACATGATCATCAACCGCGTCATCGACAACGCGGCCGTGGCGGCGGCATCCCTCACCCGTGCTCCGGTGAGCGCCGCCCGCCAGCAGGCCCTCGACCACGCGGTGTCGGTCGGCGGCTCGGGAGCCACGGTGTTCGGCTGCGCGCTCGACCGCAAGACGAGCCCGGAGTGGGCGGCGTGGGCGAACGGAGTGGCCGTGCGCGAGCTCGACTACCACGACACGTTCCTTGCGGCGGAGTACTCGCACCCGGGCGACAACATCCCGCCGATCGTCGCGGTCGCCCAGCACGTCGGCGCCGACGGGGCGGCGCTGGTGCGCGGGCTCGCGACGGGCTACGAGATCCAGATCGACCTCGTGCGCGCCATCAGCCTGCACAAGCACAAGATCGACCATGTCGCGCACCTCGGCCCGTCGGCCGCGGCCGGCATCGGCACGCTGCTCGGCCTCGATGTCGAGACGATCTACCAGGCGGTCGGCCAGGCGCTTCACACCACCACCGCCACCCGCCAGTCCCGCAAGGGCGAGATCTCGACGTGGAAGGCGCACGCTCCGGCCTTCGCGGGCAAGATGGCGGTCGAGGCCGTCGATCGCGCGATGCGCGGCGAGACCTCGCCGAGCCCCATCTACGAGGGCGAGGACGGCGTCATCGCGTGGCTCCTGGACGGCCCGGATGCCTCGTACGACGTGCCGCTGCCGGGCGCGGGCGAGCCCAAGCGCGGCATCCTCGACTCCTACACGAAGGAGCATTCGGCCGAGTACCAGGCGCAGGCGTGGATCGACCTCGCCCGCAAGCTGCACGGCGAGCACCCCGAGCTGCTGGATCCCGCCAACGTCGAGGCGATCGTGCTGCACACGTCGCACCACACGCACTACGTGATCGGCTCGGGTGCGAACGACCCGCAGAAGTACGACCCCACGGCATCCCGCGAGACGCTCGACCATTCGATCCCGTACATCTTCGCGGTGGCGCTGCAGGACGGCGGCTGGCATCACGTCGACTCGTACACCCCCGAGCGCGCGGGCCGGGCCGACACGGTCGAGCTCTGGCAGAAGATCACCACAGCCGAGGACCCGGAGTGGACCCGCCGCTACCACTCGGAGGACCCGAACGAGAAGGCGTTCGGGGGTCGCGTCGAGATCCGCCTCACGAACGGCGAGACCATCGAGGACGAGATCGCCGTCGCCGACGCGCACCCGCTCGGCGCCCGGCCGTTCGTCCGCGAGGACTACGTGCGCAAGTTCCGGCTGCTCGCCGAGCCCGTGCTCGCGCCCGAGGAGATCGAGCGCTTCCTCGGGCTCGCAGAGCGTCTGCCCGACCTCACCGCCCAAGAGGTGCAGCAGCTCACGATCGTCGCCGCCTTCGGCGTGCTCGCGGGCGCTCCGGCTCCGAAGGGCCTGTTCTGATGCTGTACTCCACCATCCCCGCGCACGAGAAGCGGCGGCTCTTCCGCGAGCGGCTCGCATCGGGCGAGCTGCTGCGGTTCCCCGGTGCGTTCAATCCGCTCAGCGCCCGGCTCATCGAGCGCAAGGGCTTCGAGGGCGTGTACATCTCGGGTGCCGTGCTCAGTGCCGACCTGGGTCTTCCCGACATCGGCCTGACGACCCTCACCGAGGTCGCCGCGCGCGGCCAGCAGATCGCCCGCATGACCGACCTGCCCGCGATCATCGACGCCGACACCGGCTTCGGCGAGCCCATGAACGTCGCCCGCACGATCCAGACGCTCGAGGATGCAGGCCTTGCCGGCACCCACATCGAGGACCAGATCAACCCGAAGCGGTGCGGTCACCTCGACGGCAAGGCCGTGGTCGACGAGGACACCGCGATCAAGCGCATCCGGGCGGCCGCCGACGCGCGCCGCGACCCGAACTTCCTCATCATGGCCCGGACGGACATCCGCGCCGTGGAGGGGATGGATGCCGCGATCGACCGTGCGAAGGCGCTCGTGGACGCGGGGGCCGATGCGATCTTCCCCGAGGCGATGCGCACACTCGAGGAGTTCGCCGCGATCCGCGCCGCCGTGGACGTGCCGATCCTCGCCAACATGACAGAGTTCGGGAAGTCGGAGCTCTTCTCGGTCGACCAGCTGCAGAGCGTCGGCGTCAACATCGTGATCTGGCCGGTCTCACTCCTGCGGATCGCGATGGGCGCAGCATCCCGCGCGCTCGATACGCTCATCGACGATGGACACCTCACGTCCAAGCTCGGCGAGATGCAGCACCGCGCCGACCTCTACGACCTCATCGACTACGAGCACTACAACCACTTCGACCAGGACGTCTTCAACTTCCAGATCCAGCGCTGAGTCACTGACCCGAAGGAGCAGTCATGACCGAACCCGACATCAAGAAGGGCCTCGCCGGCGTCGTCGTGGACTACACGGCGGTCTCGAAGGTCAACCCCGAGACGAACTCGCTGCTGTACCGCGGCTATCCGGTGCAGGAGCTCGCGGCCACGCAGCCGTTCGAGGCCGTCGCCTACCTGCTGTGGCACGGCGAGCTGCCGACCGACGTGCAGCTCGCACAGCTGCGCGCGACCGAGCGCGCGTACCGGCACCTTCCCGCCGACGTGCGCGCCGCGATCGACCTCGTGCCGATCGATGCGCACCCGATGGACGAGGTGCGCACCGCGGTCAGCCTCATCGGCGCGCGCGACCTCGCCGGGACCGGCTCGGTGCTCGACGTGAGCGGGAGCGAGGAGGAGAACCTGGCGCGCAGCGTCCGCCTCTTCGCCATGCTTCCCGCGATCGTCGCCTACGGTCAGCGCCGCCGTCGTGGCCTGCAGCCGGTCGCGCCGCGTGACGACCTCGACTACGCCGCGAACTTCCTCTGGATGACGTTCGACGAGACGGCCGACGACGTCGTCGTCGACGCCTTCAACCGCTCGATGATCCTCTACGCCGAGCACTCGTTCAACGCCTCGACGTTCACCGCCCGTGTCGTGACGTCGACGCTCAGCGATCTCTACTCGGCCGTCGTCGCGGCGATCGGCGCGCTCAAGGGTCCGCTCCACGGCGGGGCGAACGAGGCCGTGCTGCACATCTTCGACGAGATCGGCACGGCCGAGAACGTCGGACCGTGGCTCGACCAGGCTCTCGCCGAGAAGCGCAAGATCATGGGCTTCGGCCACCGCGTGTACAAGCGCGGCGACTCGCGCGTGCCCACGATGAAGGCGGCGCTCGACACGCTCGTCGAGCACTACGACCGCCCCGACGTGGCCGCGCTGTACGACACGCTCGAGAGCGAGTTCGTAAGCCGCAAGGGCATATATCCGAATCTCGACTACCCTTCGGGGCCTGCGTACAACCTCATCGGCTTCGACACGCTCACGTTCACGCCCCTGTTCGTGGCTGCCCGCGTCACCGGATGGACCGCCCACATCATGGAGCAGCTCGCCTCGAACGCGCTCATCCGCCCGCTGTCGGAGTACAACGGCCCGGACGAGCGCCACATCGAGGGGTACGTCCCGGATGCTGCCCACCAGGCCACCGCCGACCGTGAAGAGGAAGCCGCGGGGTGAGGCCGTGAGCCTCTGGTTCGGCGACGTCGCGGCCATCGACCTCTCGGCGATGGCGCCGGGCACGCTCATCGAGCACCTCGGCATCGAGATCGTCGAGATCCGCGACGACGCGCTGGTCGGACGGATGCCGGTGGACCGCCGTTCCGTGCAGCCCGCGGGCGTGCTCCACGGCGGTGCATCGGTCGCGCTCGCCGAGACCCTCGCTTCGTGGGCCGGCTACCTCGCCGTGGACCGTGAACGGTTCCACGTCGTGGGCATGGAGATCAACGCCAACCACCTGCGCCCGATCTCCTCAGGCTGGGTCACCGGCACGGTGACGGCGATCAACGTCGGGCGCCGGGTGCACGTGTGGGAGATCCGCATCGCCGACGAGGCCGGGCGCCTCGTGTGCGTCTCGCGCTGCACGCTGGCGGTCATCGAGCAGCGCAGCACCTACGCGACTCCCGATGAGCGCGCCTGACGGCGGTGCTCAGAATGGCGGGTTCGTGTAGAGCGATGTCGAGCAGCCGATCTCGCCCGGCTCGAGCGAGATCTGCCGGAACCCCGGGTTCGTGACAGCGCCCGCCGCATCGCGGAAGACGAGGACGCACTCGCGCTCGGCGGGGATCCCGACCGCCGCGACGACGCCGCCGTCGGCGGCGGTCGTCTCGATGCGGATGAAGTCCTGCGGAAAAGCGTCCCGCAGAGCACGCTCGACGTCAGCCGCTGCGCCGTCACCGGCCACGATGGCGGCGATCCGGTCGCTGTCGGCCTGGGTGAGTTCGGGGCGGGGCGCCGGAGTCGGTCGCGCCGGAGCCGGCCCGTCGGGGCAGGGGATGTCGGAGGGCTGCGCCTGCTCGTACTGCTCCCACTCCAGACGGAAGCACCGTGTGGCCGATCCGCCGCCCGAGGCGAAGAGCTGCGTCGAGGACGACGGATCCACCTCGACCGCGACCCTGATGTCGATGGTCGCTCGGCTGCCCGCCGACTCTCCGGACCAGGCGATCGGCTCGACGAGCGCCGTCCCTGATCCGGTGTACACCGTTCCTTCGGGCACCCACCACGCGACCATCTCGAGCAACGTGATCTCGGGAGCGTTCGCCGAGTGCGCTCCGACGTCCGCGGCGACCTCCTCGGCCACGGCGCTGGCGCGGTCGTCGCCGCTGCTCAGGGGCCCGGCCGCGCACCCGGCGAGCACGAGCGACAGCCCGACCGCCAGGACGGCGGATGCCCGCGCCCGCTGCGGAACCGCCAGCGCGGCCCACGGGCCGGGCGCGGCCCACGGGCCGGGGGCGGCCCACGGGCCGGGGGTACTCGTGCCGCGATCGATCATCGGCCGATTCTGCCGTGCCATCGACGGACGCTCGCAGATTCTTGTCGGGTGTCGACAATCAGCTGCGGTGCGCTGTTGTCGGAGTGGAGTCGCGCGCTGCGACGGGGCGGTCCTCCACGTGCTCCAGGACGAAATAGAAGGCGCGGCCGCGGTCGTCGGTGTCGCGGCCGGTCATGACGCCCAACACCGTGTCGGGCCCCAGCCGCACGAAGTGGTCGATGATCGGCTGGCCGTCGTACACCATCGACGCGGTGGCGACGCCGTCGTGCACGATGGTGCGCAGGGTCGCGCCGCCGCGGGCGAGGTCTGTGTCCGCGAGGAGCGCCCCATCGTCGGTCTCGCACACGATGGGCGCGACGTCATCGTCGGAGCGGAAGAGCTTGCCGTACCACCGGCTGCGCTCGAGCAGTCGCCCGGCGCGGTGGTCGCGCGTCACTGCCCAGCCGTGCCACAGTCCGCGCAGCTGCGCCGTCCCGACCGCGGGAAGCGAACGCCACAGCGCCGCGAGGTCGTCGTCGGACACGCCCTCGCGGAGCCGGTCCACCAGTGAGCGGACGGATGCTGCGGCCGCAGCATCCGTCACCGTCACCGTCTCCATCTCGAGGACGGGCTTGACGAGGCGTCCTGCGCGGGCGTCGGCGATCGCGGCCTGCGCGTCGGCGAAGGCGTACGTGCCGACCAGCCGCTCGACGGGGAGCCGGCCGGCGCGCCACAGCGCCGCGAGCAGCGGAACGTCGCGGGCGATGTCGGCGTCGCCCTCGATCACGCCGGTGAGGGTGCGGCCCCACAGCAGACGCGACTGCGACACGGCCACGGGGTTGGCGCCCGGCTTGAGCGCGACCGTGGCGGCGATGCCGCGCGGCGCGACGGCGGCCAGGGCGGCGTCGATCGACGGCTGCGTGCCGGCGGTGTCGAGCACGTGGCTGAACGACGGGGCCGGGCGGAGCGCCGCGAGGTCGTCGGGGGCGATCACCTCGGTGGCGCCGACCTCGAGGGCGAGGGTGCGGCGCGCCTCGACCGGGTCGCTCACGACGATGCGCGCGACGCCCCGGTGCGCCGCAGCCATGACGGCCGCGAGCCCTGTGGTCCCGGCGCCCAGCACCAGCAGCGCGTCGCCGGGTGCCGGACGCAGCACGTTGAGCACGGTGCCGGCACCGGTGAGGATGCCGCAGCCCAGGGTCGCGGCCACCGCCCACGGCACATCGTCGCCGATCGGCACCGCGCTCGACTCGTGCACGACGATGCGGGTCGCCCACGACGACTGCGCCATCCACCCGGTGGTGACGTGCTCGCCGCCCGCGGTGGCCGCATCGGAGCGCGGCGCGTAATTGAGCTCGGCGAAGCGGTCGCAGTACGCGGGGTGCCCGTCGCGGCACGGGCCGCACGCACCGCACGAGCCGAAGCCGAGCACGACCCGGTCGCCGGGCCGCACGCGCGTGACCTCTGCGCCGACGGCTTCGACGATGCCCGCGCCCTCGTGCCCGAAGACGGCGGGGAAACGGTCGCCCGCGCCTCCGTCGATGCCGAACAGGTCTGTCGGGCAGACGCCGGATGCCATCACCTTCACGACGAGTTCGCGCGGGTCGGGGGATCGCAGGGCGACGTCCGTGAGCGCGACGGATCCGCCGCGCTCACGGACGAGCGCGGCCACAGCAGCTGTCATGGCCTACGCAGGGGTCAGCTCGCGGTCGGCTGCGCGCAGCGCGACCTTGTCGACCTTGCCGCCGGCGTTCCGGGGGAGTGCGGGCACGACGACGAGCGCTTTGGGCTGCTTGAAGCGCGCCAGCTTGTCGCTCAGCCACGCCTGCAGCCCGTCGATCGTGAGCTCCTCGCCCGGCGCCACGGCGACCGCCGCAACGGGCACCTCGCCCCAGCGCTCGTCGGCGCGGCCGTAGATCGCCGCCTCGAGGATCTTGGGGTGGGCGAACAGCACGTTCTCGACCTCGGCGCAGTAGATGTTCTCGCCGCCCGAGATGATCATGTCCTTCTTGCGGTCGACGACCCACACGAAGCCCTCGTCGTCCTGACGGACCAGGTCGCCCGAGTGGAACCAGCCGCCCTCGAACGCCGCGGCGGTCTCGACCGGCTTGCGCCAGTACCCCTTCATGAGGGTCGGTCCCCGATACACGATCTCGCCGACCTCGCCCGGGGCGACGTCGTTCATGTCCGCGTCGACGACGCGATACTGGATGGTCGGGATCGGCCTGCCGACCGAGCCGAGCTTGCGGAGGGAGTCCTCGCCGCGCAGCACGCACGTGATCGGGGAGAGCTCGGTCTGCCCGAATACGGCGACATTCGTCGCGTGCGGGAACGTGTCGGCCATCGCGTGCAGCAGCGTGTCGGACGCGGGAGCGGCGCCCCAGCTGATGATGCGCAGGTGCAGGTCGCGCTCGCCGATGGTCGGGTCGGCGCAGATCACCTGCCACTGCTGCGGCACGTTGAAGACGATCGTCGCCTTCTCGCGCTCCCACGCGTCGAGGAGCTCGGTGGCGTTGAACGCGCCGAGCGGGTGGATCACGGTCGGGATGCCGAGGATGAAGTTCGGCGCGATCGAGCCGAGGCCGGCGATGTGGAACAGCGGCGCCGTCAGGAACGAGATGTCGCTCTCGTCGACGACGTTGTTCGCGCGGATGCAGGTGATCGACTGCGCGTAGAGGTTGATGTGATCGAGCATCGCGCCCTTCGGACGGCCTGTGGTGCCCGAGGTGTACATGATGAGCGCGGTCGTGTCTTCGGGGATGTCCGGCGCCTCGAAGCCGTCGAGGTCTTCCGCGACGAGATCCGTCCACGAGTCCTGCCCCTCGCCGGCTTGCCCGATGACGATGACCCTCTTGATGCGGTCGGTGATGTGGGCGACGGCGCCGACGAGCGGGACGAGCGGCCCCTCGACGATGAGCACGTCCGCGTCGGCGTCGTCGACGATGTAGGCGATCTCCGGCGGGGTGAGCCGGATGTTGATCGGCACGGCGATCGCGCCGATCCGGTTGATGCCGAACACGGAGATCACGACCTCGGGGCGGTTCAGCGTCAGCAGCAGCACGCGGTCGCCGGCGGCGACGCCGCGGCGTGCGAGGGCTGCCGCGAACGCGTCGGTGCGGTCTCGCGTCTCGCGCCACGTCGTCGTCGCGCCGAGGAAGCGGAAGGCCGCAGCATCCGGCTTCATCTCGGCGTGCGCGGCGACCTGGTTCATCCAGTGGTTGCGCCGCGCGGATGCGGGGATCGCGGTGGGGGCGGAGTCGTTCATCGGGTGCCTCTCGTCACGTCATCGTCAACGGATGCCGCGACACTGCGACATCGGTGGCTGGTGTCGAGTATGCCAGGCCCGGAGCCGGATGTCACGACTTTTGTTAATGCAAATTCACATGTCCAGTGAGCCCGGAAGTGAACGCAGGGTCGCATTCGGAGCCTGCCCCCGGAGCCGCGAGTAGGCTGTCCGCATGCCCGCTGCCGCGCCCGCCTCCCGCACGAGGCCGCGGGACCGCAAGCGCCGCATCGAGGAAGCCGCCGCCCTGGCCTTCGCGCAGAACGGCTATCACGCCGTCGCCATGCAGGACATCGCGGCGGCCGTCGGCATCTCGGCGCCGGCGCTGTACCGGCACTTCCCGAACAAGTACGCGCTGTTCGTGCAGACCGCTTTCACCATCGCCCATCGCCTCATCGAAGACACCGATGCGGCCGCCGCACTTCCGCTCGACTCGGCCGATGAGGCGCACGCGGCCCTCGACGCGCTCGTCGACGCGGTCATCGCGACCACGGTCGAACTCCGCGCGACCGGCGGCATCTACCGATGGGAGGGCCGCTACCTCGAGCACGATGACCGCGAGCTGCTCACCTCCGAGTTCCGCCTGCTCCGTCAGCGGTTCGAGGCGGCGCACGTCGTCTACCGCCCCGACGTCGACGAGCCGGACCGCCGGCTGCTCGTCCTCGGCGCGCTGAGCGCGGTCGCGAGCATCACCGCGCATCGCACGGTGGTCGGCGCCCGCGCGCTGCGCAGCCTTCTGGCGGGAGCGGCGTGGCGTGCGCTCGACGGCTCGCTGCCGGCTCCCGACGCCATGACCGCGACGGATGCTGCGCCCCCGCCTCCGCCCGGCGACGAAGGCGCCTCCGAGCAGGGCCGCCGGGCGCGCCTCATCGACGCCGCGATCCGCCAGTTCGCCGCGCGCGGCTACAACGAGGTCACCATCGAGGACGTCGCAGTCGAGGTCGACCTCACCCCGTCCGGTGTCTACCGCCACTTCGACGGCAAGTCCGCGCTGCTGCTGGCCGCGTGCGATCGGGCCGCGGTGGAGCTCGAGCGCGCAGCACTGCACGCACGGGAGTCGGCTTCCTCGCCCGAGGATGCTCTGCGCCGCCTCTGCCGCGCGTACGTCGACCACACGTTCTCGCACCTCGCCCTCATGCGCATCTACTTCTCGGAGATCGGCAACCTCGCGCCCGACGAGCAGCGGCGCCTGCGCGCGATGCAGCGGGCGCACATCGCGGACTGGGCGGCGCTGCTGCAGGCCGTGCGTCCCGAACTCGGCGGGCGCGAGGCATCCGTCCTCGTCCATGCCGGGCTGGGCGTGGTCGCCGACCAGGCGCCGCTGCTCACGGTGCGCGACGAGGCGGCGGCTGCGCGGCTGACGCACCTGGTCGAGATCGTGCTTGGGATCGACGAGCGGTGACGCCCGGGGCCGGATCAGCGCGCCTTGCCGTGGAGCATCGGGATCATGCGCTCGACCATGTGCATGTCCTTCGGGGAGCGCTCGAGCGTCAGCAGGTTGAGCGCCGCCTTGCGGGTCTGGCGCGCGATCGACTTGGGCACGCTGAACTCGCGCAGGCCGTCGGCGCCGTGGATGCGGCCGAAGCCCGACCCCTTGACGCCGCCGAACGGCAGCGCGCCGATGGCCGCGAAGCCGAGCACGGAGTTGATCGTGACGACGCCGGCGCGCAGCTGCTTGGCGATGCGCTCGCCCTTCCTCGCGTCCTTCGTGAAGACCGCGGCCCCCAGCCCGTAGTCGGTCGCGTTGGCGCGGGCGACCGCTTCGTCGAGGTCGGCGACGGCGTTGATGACCACGGTCGGTCCGAAGGTCTCGCGCTGTACGGCGTCGGAGTCCTCGGGGACGTCGACCAGCACGATGGGCGACACGGTGCGCTCGGCGACCGACTCGGGGCCGCCGAACACCGCCTTGCCACCGCGGGCGAGCGCGTCTTCGACGTGGGCGGCGACGACACCCGTCTGGGTCGCCAAGGTCATCGGCCCGTACGTCGGGGCGTCGCCGGTCACGACGACCCGCTTCGCGCGCTCGACGACCTTGTCGACGAGCGCATCGCGCACGCGCTGCTCGACGTAGACGCGCTCGACGCCGACGCACGTCTGACCCGCGTTGCCGAGAGCGCCGAACGCGATGAAGTCGGCCGCGGCGTCGAGGTCGGCATCCGTCGCGACGATCAGCGCGTCCTTGCCTCCGCACTCGGCGACCAGTGGGGTGAGGGTCTCGGAGCACGCGGCCATGACCTTCTTCGCGCTGGCGGTCGAGCCGGTGAACGCGACCTTGTCGACGCCTGCGCGCACCAGGTTCGCGCCGGTCGCCCGGCCGCCGGTCACGACCTGCAGCACCGGGCGATCGCACACCTCGCGCCACTTGTCGGCGACCCACACGGCGGTGCCGGGCGTCAGCTCGCTCGGCTTGAAGACGACGGCGTTGCCGGCCGCGAGCGCGTACGAGATCGAGCCCATCGGCGTGTAGAACGGGTAGTTCCACGGGCCGATGACGCCGACGACGCCGTAGGGCACGTACCCGAGCGTCGCGTGCTGGTTGTAGTTGACGAGCCCTGCCTTGACCTTGCGCCGCTTGAGCACGGGCTCCGCATTCTTAGCCGCCCAGTCGAGGTGACCGAGCGTGAGCATCACCTCGAGGAGCGCATCGCCGTCGGGCTTGCCGGTCTCGCGCGCGATCGTCGCGGCCAGCGCTTTCGCATCGCGCGCGATGGCCGCCTTGAATGCGACCAGCACGCGCCGGCGCTCGCCGAACGCGAGGCCCGCCCACCATGCCGCCGCTTCGCGGGCTCGGTAGACGGCGTGCCGCACGTCGTCGGCGGACGACACCGGGTACGAGGCGATCGGACTGCCGTCGCGCGGGTCGGTGGTGGTGAGGACAGAGGTGCCGTCGTCGTGCAGGAGGGTCATGTCGGGTCGTTTCCATCTCGTCGCCGAGACTCGTCATCGAGGGCCGGAAGTGAATGGCGATTCACAGTATCGCCGCCGCGTTCACGCCGCAAGGGGCTGTCCGAAGATTTTCGAATCCTAGTTAGAATGTGAGGAACGAGAGGGGGCCGGGTGTCGCAGAGCAGCGAGGACGGTGCGACGGCGAAATCGCAGCGCACGCGTCAGCGCATCCTCGACGCCGCCGCGCAGGTGCTCAGTCGCAAGGGCTACGCCGGCACGCGGCTGACCGACGTCGCCGACGTCGCCGGCGTGCAGGCCCCCGCGATCTACTACTACTTCGGCTCGCGCGACGACCTCGTCGAAGAGGTGATGTGGGCCGGCGCGCACCGCGTGCGCGTACACGTCGAAGAGGTGATCGCGGCGCTGCCCGACGACGCCACGCCCCTCGACCGCATCCTCGCGGCGGTCGACGCGCACCTGCGTTATGAGCTGCAGATCTCGGACTATACGACGGCGTCCGTCCGCAACGCGGGGCAGGTGCCCGAGCATCTGCGCGTGCGCCCCGCCGCCGAAGAGGCGTCCTACAGCCGCATCTGGCGCGACCTCTTCCACGCCGCGCAGGATGCCGGCCAGCTCCGGCCCGACCTCGACATCAACATCTTCCGCCTGCTGCTCCTGGGCTCGATGAACTGGGCCGTGGAGTGGTGGAACCCCCGCACCCGCAGCCTCGACGACCTCGTCCGTCAGACCCAGGACCTCGTCCGCCACGGCGCCGGCGCTTGACCCCGCCCCGTAGACCCCGCAGCCTCCGCTGTTCCGCAGTCACTTTGTGAGGGTCGCGCGGCGTCTGGCCCGCACAACGTGACTGCGGAACAGATCTGTCCGGTGTTCCGCAGTCACTTTGTGAGGGTCGCGTGGCGTGTGGGCCGCAACTTGTGACTGCGGAGCGGGGCGGGGGACGGCGACGGGGGACGGATGCCTCTGCCCGAGGCATCCGTCCCGGGGGGGGGGGGGGGGGGATTCCGCCGTCACGCGAACAGCGACAGGCGCTGCGACAGGACCTCGTAGGCCTGGGACACCGTGCGGCGCACGACCTCGCCGGCGGGCGGGATGTCGTGGATGAGGCCCTGCACCTGGCCCACGGTCCAGATGCCGGCGTCGAGGTCGCCGTTCTCGAAGACCTTCCGGCCGCGGGCGCCCGCAACGAGTTCGCGCACGTCGGGGAACTTGCCGCCCTCGGCGAGGATGCGCACCACTTCGTCCGACACCGCGTTCTTCGCGACGCGTGCGGTGTTGTGCAGCGACCGGAAGATGAGGTTCGTGTCGAGCTCGCTCGCCTCGACGATGCGCTCCTTCACCGCCCGCGCCACGGGCGACTCCTCGGTGCACATGAACCGCGAGCCCATGTTCACGCCGTCGGCGCCGAGCACGAGCGCCGCGGCGAGACCTCGGCCGTCAGCGAACCCTCCAGAGGCGATGAACGGGATGCTGAGGGCATCCGCCGCGGCCGGGATCAGGACGAGCCCCGGCACATCGTCTTCCCCGGGGTGGCCCGCACACTCGAATCCGTCGATCGACACCGCCGTCACGCCGACCTTCTCGGCCTTGAGCGCGTGCCGGACCGACGTGCACTTGTGGATGACGCGCACCCCGTGCTCGCGGAACATGTCCATGTGCGGCTCGGGGTTCGCACCCGCCGTCTCGACGATCGTCACCCCGGCGTCGATGATCGCCCGGCGGTACTCGTCGTAGGGCGGCGGGGTGATCGACGGCAGGATCGTGAGGTTGACGCCGAACGGCTTGTCGGTGAGAGTGCGCGCGCGCTCGATCTCCTTCACGAGGTCGGCCGGCGTCGGCTGGGTGAGGGCGGTGATCATGCCGAGCCCGCCCGCCTCCGACACCGCCGCGGCGAGCTCGGCGCGCCCGACCCACATCATGCCGCCCTGCACCACGGGGTGCTCGATGCCGAGCGCCTCGGTGAAGCGCGTGCGCAGGCGCGCGCGTCTCGTATCGTCGCTGCGCTCCCGGCTCAGCGACCGGGAGGAATCGGTCGCCCCGCCGGCGGGGCGCGACGACGCGGGACCAGGGGTGGGTGAGCCGGCGAAGCCGGAAGACCCAGGCTCATCGGTCGCTGAGCGAGCGACGCGAGACGAAACGCCCACGACTGCGTCCTCACTCATAGGTCTCACCCGCCTCCGCCTTCGCGATGAGGGAGGCAGGCGGAAGGAACCGGTCGCCGTACCGCTGCGCCAACTGGCGCGATCGGGCGATGAAGCCGTGGAGCCCGCCGTCGTACTGATTGATGTACTGCAGCACGCCTCCCGTCCACGCCGGGAAGCCGATGCCGTAGATCGACCCGATGTTGGCGTCGGGCACCGAGGTGAGCACGCCGGCGTCGAGGCACGCGATGGTGTCGAGGGCCTCGGCGAACAGCATCCGTTCCTGCAGGTCCTCGAAGGGGAGGACCGTGCGTCCCGAGCCGTACTTCTCGCGCAGGCCCGGCCAGATGCCGACGCGCCGGCCCGACTCGTCGTACTCGTAGAAGCCGCCGCCCGCGCGTCGCCCGGGGCGCTCGGCGTCGACGACCATCCAGTCCATCACTGCTTCGGACGGATGCTCCACCCACACCGCTCTGGAGGCCTCTTCGGCGGCGCGCGTCTCGAGGCGGATGCTCCGTGAGAGCGAGATGGTCAGCTCGTCGAGGAGCTGCAGCGCGCCCGCCGGGTACCCGGCCTGCAGTGCCGCCTGCTCGACCGACGCGGGCTCTACGCCCTCGCCGACCGCCGCGACAGCCTCGGCGATGAACCGGCCGATGACGCGCGACGTGAAGAAGCCGCGGGCGTCGTTGACGACGATCGGCGTCTTGCGGATCTGCTGCACGTAGTCGAACGTCTTCGCGAGCACCTCGTCGCTGGTGCGCTCGCCGCGGACGATCTCGACCAGCGGCATCTTGTCGACGGGGGAGAAGAAGTGGATGCCGATGAAGTCGTCGGTGCGCTCCACGCCTTCCGCGAGCAGGGTGATCGGCAGCGTCGAGGTGTTCGAGCCGAGCACGGCGTGGGGCAGGGCGACGTGCTGGATCTCCTCGAACACGCCCTGCTTGACCGGAACGGACTCGAACACGGCCTCGATCACGAAGTCGACGCCGGCGAAGTCGGCCGGGTCGGCGGTCGGTGTGATGCGCGCGAGCAGCGCCTCGGACGTCGACGCCGTCGTGCGGCCGCGTGCGAGCGCCTTGTCCTCCAGCGCCCGCGAGTAGTCCTTGCCCTTCTCTGCCGCCTCGAGGGTGACGTCCTTCAGCACTACCTCGATGCCCGCCTTCGCCGACACGTACGCGATCGCGGCGCCCATCATGCCCGCGCCGATCACGCCGACCTTCTTCGCCCGGTACTTCGGGAAGCCGCCCGGGCGCGAACCCCCGGCGTTGATGTGCCCGAGATCGAAGAAGAACGCCTTGATCATGTTCTTCGCGACCTGGCCGTGGGTGAGCTCGACGAGGTAGCGGGTCTCGACCTTCGACGCCGTCTCGAAGTCGACGTACGCGCCCTCGACCGCCGCGGCCATCGCCGCGCGGGGTGCGGGAAGCGGCGCGCCCTTCAGTTGCTTGCGCAGCGAGGCCGGGAACGCCGGCAGTGCACCCGCGAGCGACGGCGAGTTCGGCGCGCCGCCGGGGATGCGGAAGCCCTTCACATCCCACGGCTTCACGGGCGCCGGGTTCGCGGCGATCCACGCCTTGGCGGCCGGCACGAGCTCGTCCGCCGACGGCACGAGCTCGTCGACGATGCCCACCGCGAGGGCGTCCGACGGCGAGAACTTCGTCGCCGGCAGGATGACGTCGGTCAGCGCCTTCTGCAGCCCGAGCATGCGCACGAGGCGCGTGATGCCGCCGCCGCCGGGCAGGAGGCCGAGCGACACCTCGGGCACTCCGAACTGCGCGCCCCGCACGTCGGCGGCGATGCGATGGTGCGCCGCGAGGGCGACCTCGAGGCCGCCGCCGAGCGCCGTGCCGTTCATCGCCGCGACGACGGGCTTTCCGAGCACCTCGAGGCGGCGCAGGTCGGCCTTGACGGCGTCGATGTGGGCCGTCTCCTCCGCGGCCCGCGAAGGGTCCGCGGCGCGCAGCAGGTTCAAGTCGCCGCCGGCGAACCAGCTCTTCTTCGCCGACACCAGGATGACCCCGCGGACGTCGTCGCGCTCCGCTTCGAGCCGGTCGGCTGTCGCCTTCAGCGCCGTGACGAAGTGCGGGTTCATGGTGTTGACGCTGCTGTCGGGGTCGTCGAGCGTGATGACGACGTCGCCGTCGGCATCCTGCTCCCACGCGTATCCCTGGTACACGGCCGTGTCGTCGATCGTGGTGCTCATAGGTGTTCTCTTTCCGTGAGATCGGTGGAGACGGATGCCGGGGCTCAGACCCGCTCGATGACGGTGGCGATGCCCATGCCGGCGCCGACGCACAGCGTCGCGAGGCCGCGCTTCTGGTCGCGGCGCTCGAGCTCGTCGAGGAGGGTGCCGAGGATCATGGCGCCGGTGGCGCCCAGAGGGTGGCCGAGCGCGATGGCGCCGCCGTTGACGTTGACCTTGTCGTGCGGGATGTCGAGGTCCTTCATCCACTTCATGACGACGGCGGCGAACGCCTCGTTGAGCTCGAAGAGATCGATATCGGATGCGGCGAGCCCCGCCCGATCGAGCGCCTTGAGCGTCGCCGGTGTCGGGCCCGTGAGCATGATCGTCGGCTCGGAGCCGGTGACGGCGGTCGACACGATGCGGGCGCGGGGCGTGAGGCCGAGGCGCTCGCCGGCCTCCTTGCTGCCGATGAGCATGAGGGCGGCGCCGTCGACGATGCCGGACGAGTTGCCCGCGGTGTGCACATGGTCGATGCGTTCGACGGCGTGGTACTTCTGTGTCGCGACGGCGTCGAAGCCGGCGTTCTCGCCGAGCGCGGCGAAGGCCGCGGGGAGGTTGCCGAGCCCGGAGGTGTCGGGGCGACGGTGCTCGTCGGTGTCGAGCAGGGTCACGCCGTTCTGGTCGCGCACCGGCACCACCGACCCCCCGAACCGGCCTTCACGCCACGCGGTGTCGGCGCGGCGCTGCGACTCGGCGGCATACGCGTCGACGTCGGCGCGCGAGAAGCCCTCGAGCGTCGCGATGAGGTCGGCGCTGATCCCCTGCGGTACGAAGTACAGGTCGTAGTTGGTGGTCGGGTCCTGCGCGTATGCTCCGCCGTCCGAGCCGATCGGCACGCGCGACATCGACTCGACGCCCCCGGCGAGCACGAGGTCCTCGAAGCCGGATGCCACCTTCTGCGCCGCCACGTTCACGGCCTCGAGGCCCGACGCGCAGAAGCGGTTGAGCTGCACGCCCGCCACGGTCTCGGGAAGGCCAGCCACCAGCGCGGCCGTGCGGGCGATGTCGCCGCCCTGCTCGCCGACCGGCGAGACCACCCCCAGCACGATGTCGTCGATGAGCGCAGGGTCGACCCCGGGGTTGCGCTCGAGGACCGCGTGGATGAGCCCCACGACCAGGTCGACCGGCTTGGTGCCGTGCAGGGCGCCGCCGCGGTTCCTGCCGCGCGGGGTGCGAACCGCGTCGTAGATGTATGCGTCAGCCATGTGGCCTCTCCTCACAGTCCGAGGCCCCGGCCGACGATCTCTTTCATGATCTCGGTCGTGCCGCCGTAGATGGTCGTGATGCGCGCGTCCTCGTAGTCGCGCGCGATGCGGTATTCGCGCATGTAGCCGTAGCCGCCGTGAAGCTGCAGGCAGCGGTTCACCACGTGCACGAGCTGCTCGGTGGTCCAGAACTTGGCGGCCGCCGCGTCCTCGGCCGAGAGCTCGCCGGCCGAGTGCAGTCGGATGCACCGGTCGATGTACGCGCGGCTGACATCGGTCGCGGTCACCATGTCGGCCAGCTCGAACCGGGTGTTCTGGAACGACCCGATCGGCTTGCCGAAGGCCTTGCGGTCCTTGACGTAAGCCAGCGTGCGCTCGAGCACGCCCTCGCTGGCGGCCACCGCCGCGGCCGCGATCGACAGGCGCTCCTGCGGCAGGTTGCGCATGAGGCCGAAGAACCCGTCGCCTTCCGCGCCGAGCAGGTTCGCGGCCGGCACGCGTACGTCTTCGAAGACGAGTTCGCTCGTGTCCTGGGCATGCAGCCCGACCTTGTCGAGGTTGCGCCCGCGCGAGAATCCGGGGGAGCCGGCCTCGATCACCAGCAGGCTGAGCCCGCGGTGCGGGTCGTCGCTCGTGCGCACGGCGGTCACGACGAGGTCGGCGTTCTGGCCATTCGATATGAAGATCTTCGAGCCGTTGACGATGTAGTCCTCGCCGTCGCGCACCGCGGAGGTGCGGATGCCCGACAGGTCGCTGCCGGTGCCGGGCTCGGTCATCGCAACGGCGACGATGAGCTCGCCGGCGGCGATGCCGGGCAGCCACTGCTGCTTCTGCTCGTCACTCGTGAGGTCGGTGAAGTACGGGATCACGATGTCGTTCGACAGCGCGATGCCCGCCATGCCGTCCGAGACGGGGTTGTGCGCGAGCTCCTCGCCCATGATCGCGTGGAACCGGAAGTCGTCCGCCCCGCCGCCGCCGTACTCCTCCGCGATGGCGAAGCCCAGGATGCCGGCCTCCGCCGCCTTCGTGAACAGCCAGCGGTCGACCTTTCCCTCGGCGCTCCAGCGGTCGGCGTTCGGCCTGGCGTACTGCTCGACGAACGCCCGCACCACCTCGCGGAACTGTTCGTGGTCCTCGTCGTAGATGTCTCTCTTCAGCGTCATCGCCGAACCTCCGTGTCGCGGATGCGGCGTCCTCGCCGCACGCATGTTTTTATTATGCATTAGAAACTGGATGCTGCAACCGGGCCTATCCCGCCGGATCACCGGGTTGTGCCGGCGCGGTTTCTTACGCACGATTAAACGAAGGCATCGTGGCCGCACCGGCGGCGACCACGCCGAGAGTGAGGACGACGATGACCACACCGCTGAGCGGACGCACCGCGATCGTGACGGGGGCGAGCCGTGGCATCGGCCTCGCGATCGCATCGCGACTGGCCGAGGAGGGGGCGCGCGTGTGCCTGACGGCGCGGCATCCAGAGGAGCTCGCGGACGCCGTAGCGACGCTTCCGGCGGGCTGCGCGATCGGCGTCGCGGGCGGCGCCGACGACGCCGATCACCGGGCCGAGACGCTCGACCGCGTCGTCCGGGAGTTCGGCGGCATAGACATCCTCGTGAACAATGCGGGCATCAACCCGGTCTACGGCCCGCTCGCCGAGCTCGACCTCGGTGCGGCGCGCAAGATCCTCGAGGTCAACGTCGTCGCGACGCTCGCGTGGACGCAGGAGGCGCTGCGCCGCGGCCTCGGCGAGGGCGCGCACGGCGGCAGTGTCGTGAACCTCTCGTCGGTATCGGGTGCCGTGCCCTCGCCGGGCATCGGCTGGTACGGCGTGACGAAGGCCGCCGTCGCGCACTTGACGACATCGCTGTCGGTCGAGCTCGCCCCGCGGGTGCGCGTGAACGCGGTCGCCCCGGCCGTGGTGAAGACCCGCTTCGCGCGCGCACTGTACGAGGGGCGGGAGGAGGAGGTCGCGGCCGGCTATCCGCTGGGCCGGCTCGGTGTTCCGGAGGATGTCGCCGGCACTGTGGCGTTCCTCGTAAGCGACGACGCCTCGTGGATCACCGGCCAGGTGCTGACCCTCGACGGCGGCCTGCTCGGCGCGGGAGGCACGGCATGAGCCCGGCCGAGCTCGATGACCTCCGCGGGCGCACGCGTGCATTCATCCGCGAGGTCGTCCTCCCGGCGGAGCCGGGGCCCGGGGCGCCGCTCGACGACGCGACCCGCGACGCCCTCCGCGTGCAGGCCCGCGACGCCGGGGTGTTCGCTCCCCACGCGCCCGTCGAGTACGGCGGCCTCGGCATCCCGATCGATGCGTGGTCGCCCGTCTTCCAGGAGGCCGGGTACTCGCCCATCGGTCCTGCGGTGCTCAACATCATGGCGCCCGATGAGGGGAACATGCACCTGCTGTACGTGGCGGGCACGCCCGCGCAGCACGAGCGCTACCTCGCGCCGCTCGTGCGCGGAGACGTGCGCTCGAGCTTCGCGATGACCGAGCCTCACCCGGGCGCCGGGTCCGATCCGCGGGCGCTCTCGACTGCGGCGGAGCGCGTCGACGGCGGCTGGCGTCTCACCGGACAGAAGCGCTTCATCAGCGGTGCGAACGGCGCCGCGTTCGCGATCGTCATGGCGCGCACCCCGGGTGTCGAGGGCTGGGATGAGGGGGCGACCATGTTCCTGCTGCCACTCGACGCGCCCGGCGTCACCGTCGGCCCCGACATCCACACGATCGAGGGGGCCATCGCGGGCGGGCATCCGTATGTGGGCTTCGACGGATGCTTCGTCCCCGACGAGGACGTGCTCGGAGAACCGGGCCAGGGGTTCCGGTATGCGCAGGTGCGTCTCGGCCCCGCGCGGCTCACCCACTGCATGCGCTGGCTCGGCCTCGCGCGCCGCGCTCACGACACCGCCCTCGACCGCGCCGACGCGCGCGAGCTCTTCGGCTCGCGCCTGCGGGACCTCGGCGTCGCGCAGGCGCTCCTGGCCGACAGCGTCATCGACCTCGAGACCTCCGACGCGATCATCGACAAGACGGCACGGATGCTGCGCGCCGACCCGCGCGCGGGAGAGGGGCTGTCGTCGGTCGCCAAGGTGCACTGCTCCGAAGCCGTGTTCCGCGTGATCGACCGCGCTGTGCAGCTGTGCGGAGGCGACGGTGTCACCGACGCGCTGCCGCTCATCCAGTACCTCAACGAGGTGCGCCCCTTCCGGATCTACGACGGGTCGAGCGAGACCCACCGCTGGGCGATCGCGCGACGCGCAGCATCCGCTCGCTCCCGCGAGGTCGAGGCGGGCGCTGCCCGGCTCGATGAGGTGACCCCGTGATCACGCGGCCCGACGGCCTCGAGGCGGTGGCGACCTGGAGCGATGCGGCCGGACTCGAGCGGCCGCCCCTGCTCGTGGTCGACGCGGTCGAGGAGTACCTCCGCGGTCTCGGACTCGGCGACGGAGCGCTCGCGTGGGAGCGCATCGGCGAGGGCCATTCCAACGTCACCTATGCCATCGCGTACGCGGGCCGCGACCTCGTGCTGCGGCGCGGGCCGCGCCCGCCGCATCCGCCGTCCACCCACGACATGGCCCGCGAGGCGCGTGTGCAGCGCGTGCTGGGAGCGGCAGGCGTGCCGGTGCCGGAGATCGTCGCACGCAGCGACGATCCCGCCGTGCTGGGCGTGCCGTTCTACGTCATGGAGCGGGTGAGCGGGGATGTCGTCACGGATGCCGTGCCCCCCGCCCTCGACGACGCCGAGGGCCGCCGCGGGATCGGGTTCGCCGCCGTCGACGCGCTCGCCGACCTGCACGCCGTTCCGGTCCGCACCGGCGAGGTCGCGGCACTCGGAAGACCCGACGGCTACCTCGCACGTCAGGTCGGCCGCTTCGCCGCGCTGTGGGAGGTGAACTCGCGGCGCTCGTTCCCCGCGGTGGCCGAGCTCGCCGCGTGGCTGACCGAGCGGATGCCCGAGACCCAGCGAGCCGCGCTCGTGCACGGCGACTTCCGCATCGGCAACCTCGTGTACGCACCCGGCGCGCCGGCGCGGGTCGCGGCGATCCTCGACTGGGAGATGGCCACGCTCGGCGACCCGCTCGCGGACCTGGGCTACTTCACCGCCACGTACGCGCGCCCCGGATCCGCGCCGACGCCACTCGAGCTGACGCCTGTCACCCGGTTGGACGGGTTTCCCGAGACCGCGGAGCTCGTCGCAAGGTACGCGTCGCGGCATCCGCTCGATCTGTCGATGCTGCCCTGGTACGAGACGCTCGCCTTCTTCAAGGCCGCTGTGTTCTGCGAGGCGCTGTACACCCGCTGGCTCGACGGTCAGCGCCCCGGCGACACGTTCGGCCCGACCCTCGAGGAGGGGGTGCCACGACTGCTCGAGGCCGCGCAGGACCGGGCCGCGACTCTGTCGGCTTCCTGACGCCGGCGGAGCGCTCGATGTGGCGCAACACGCGGGGACGACGCGGGCGCGCCGGGTGTCGTGACACCCGGACCGGCGGCGCCGCTGCCCGCACCCGGGCATAGGCTCGAAGGAGGAGGTCTCCATGCCTGACGCCGTCATCGTCGATGTGGTCCGCACCCCGTCCGGCCGGGGCAAACCCGGGGGAGCACTGAGCGCGGTCCACCCCGTCGATCTCGTCGCGGGGGTGCTCACCGCGCTGCTCGAACGCAGCGGCCTCGAGTCGCGGCAGATCGACGACGTGCTGATGGGATGCGTCAGCCAGGTCGCCGACCAGTCCCTCAACGTCGCGCGGCAGGCAGTTCTCGCGGCGGGCTTCGACGAGACCGTGCCCGCGGTGACCATCGACCGTCAGTGCGGCTCGAGTCAGCAGGCCGCGCACTTCGCCGCGCAGGGCGTGATCGCCGGCGCCTACGACGTCGTCATCGCCGCCGGCGTCGAGTCCATGAGCCGCGTGCCGCTCGGCTCGTCGGCCCACGGCGGCACCGTGTCGCACGGCGTCGCCCACCGCTATCCCGATGGTCTCGTGAATCAGGGCGTCTCCGGAGAGCTCATCGCGCAGAAGTGGGGGTTCAGCCGCGAGGAGCTCGACGCGTACTCCGCCGAATCGCATCGGCGGGCGGCGGATGCCTGGACCCGCGGCGCGTTCGACGCCCAGGTCGTGCCGGTCTGGGGCGGCGGCCCCGAGGCCGTCGCGTTCGACGAGACGGTGCGCTCCGGCACGACGGCGGAGTCGCTGGCCGGCCTGAAACCGGCCTTCCGCACCGACGAGCTCGCCGCCCGGTTCCCCGACCTGGACTGGCGCATCACGGCGGGCAATTCGTCGCCGCTCACGGATGCGGCATCCGCAGCTCTCATCATGAGCGAGGAGAGGGCCGTCGAGCTGGGGCTCACGCCCCGGGCGCGCTTCCACTCGTTCGCCGTCGTCGGGGACGACCCGATGATGATGCTGACCGGGCCGATCCCCGCAACGCGGCGCATCCTCGAGCGCAGCGGCCTGTCCATCGGCGACCTCGACGCCTACGAGGTGAACGAGGCGTTCGCCTCCGTGCCGCTCGCGTGGCAGCACGATCTCGACGCGGACCCCGAGAAGCTGAACCCGTGGGGCGGCGCGATCGCGCTCGGCCACGCCGTCGGCGCTTCCGGCACCCGCCTGCTGGGCACGCTGGTGTCGTACCTCGAGGCGACCGGCGGCCGCTACGGCCTGCAGACGATGTGCGAGGGCGGCGGCATGGCCAACGCGACGATCATCGAACGGCTCTAGGAAGCACGCCCGGGGCGCTGTCTCGCGGACCGGACCTCGGCTCTTCCCGCGGCGTCCAATCATCACCTATCGTTATTCGATGGATTCAGATCGAAAAACGATAGGTGCAAACCACGGCGACATCCGTCGGGTGCTGCGCTCGGTCGGCCGGGTCTTCGGTGTGGTCCTCGCCGTCGCGGTCGTGGGCGGCACGCTCGTGCTGTGCGCGGGGGCGTTGCTCGTGGGCGTGCTCGCCGACGACACCGGATACCGCGAACCCCGCACCGCGGTCGAATGGATGCAGGCGATCGACCGGGCGGCCTCGGCCCTGATGTTCGCGGCGGGGGCGCTCGCCGTCGCTCTCGTGGTGACGTGCGTGATCGCCGTGGCGGGCGCTTTCGCACGGCGCACCAGCTGGAGCGTGATCGGGGTCGTCTGCAGCGGGCTCCTGGCGCTCGCCATCGTCGGTGTGGGCGTCAGCGGCCAGGTCGAGTCTCTCGTCGCCCGTGCCGTGTCGGCGGTCGGGAATGCGCCCGCGGTGGCTCCGATTCCCTCACCGTCTCCCGCGCCCGACCCGCTCACGGTCGACGACGCCCGCCAGGAGATGCTCGCGATGTTCTCGACGACGATCGATGCCGCAGCGGCGCCCGTCACCACGGCCGACGGCTCTCCGCTGATCGTGGATGCCGCGCAGCTGCAGGCTGCGCCGTGCGGCGAGGTCGGCTCGCGGCTGGCGCTGACCACCGAACTGGCGACTGCCGACAACGCCGCGTCGCTGGATGCGATCCTCGCCGCCTGGGACGCCGCCGGCTATCTCCCCGACCGCGCGATGCAGGAGGACATCCGCTACAGCGCGACCCTTCCAGTCGAACGTCTGAGCATCGGCGACACCACCACGATCGACGGGCTCCTCCATGTGAGCATCCAGAGCGCGTGCGCGGTCGCCGGCGGCTGAGGGTCTACGGCGCCTGCAGCCGTGCCTGCCACCGATGGTGCTCGCGCACCAGAAGCAGGGCGAGGATGCTCCAGACGCCGAGGTCGTCGGTGAATCCGAGGGGCCCGAGCACCAGCTCGGGGATCAGGTCGATCGGCGAGACCGCATAGACGACCGCGGCGGTCGCGGCGATCCACGTCGTCGGCGCGACGCGGTGCTCACCGACCTTGAGTGCCTTGAGGAAGCTCCACCACATGCATCGAGTGTGCGCCGCGATCGACCGATAGCGGCCCGGCGAGATCAACTCGTGATGCTGAGCATTCCCTGATCGTCTCTGCAAGCGATTGCGTGAACGGGAGGAGAACGGATGCCTCGGGTCGCGGCATCCGCTCGATTAAGGACTTCTCATGATGTAAGCGCTTGCAGTTCCTATGAACCGGCTGTTAGTGTCGGCCGCACAACTGCACCGCGGGCACGTCGGCGTGCCCACCGCCCCACCCCAGGAGCTCCCGTGTCGAAGTCGACCTCAGGACGTGCCCGCATCCTCACCGCCAGCCTTGCCGCGGCGGCGCTCATATTGACGGGGGGAGTGGTCGCCATCGCGCCCGCGGCCGCCGCCGAGCGCACGTTCGCGCTCGTCGGCAGCCTGCAGTCCGAACTCGGATGCGCCGACGACTGGAAGCCCGACTGCGCGGCGACCGAACTCACCGCCACCGACACCGCGGGCGTCTACGCGGCCGAGTTCGACGTGCCGGCCGGCTCGTACGAGTACAAAGTGGCCGTCAACGACGCGTGGGACGAGTCGTACGGACTGGGCGGCGGGGGCGACAACATCCCGCTGACGATCGGCGGCCCGTCGACGCTGCGATTCGTGTTCGACGACAACACCCACCGCGTCGGCCTCGAGGCGAAGAGCCTGCGTGCCGGGTACTCAGCAGACGACGACGCGCTCGTCGCCGCACCGGTGCGACAGCCGGGAAGCCAGGAGCAGTTCTACTTCGTGATGACCGACCGCTTCGCGAACGGCGACACCGCGAACGACCAGGGCGGACTCACCGGCGACCGCCTCACCACCGGCTTCGACCCGACCGACAAGGGCTTCTACAACGGCGGCGACATCGCGGGCCTGCGCGAGAAGCTCGACTACATCGACGGCCTCGGCACGACCGCGATCTGGCTGACCCCGAGCTTCAAGAACAACCCCGTGCAGGGCGAGGGCGCGAACGCGAGCGCCGGCTACCACGGGTACTGGATCACCGACTTCACGCAGATCGATCCGCACCTCGGCACGAACGCCGAGCTCGAGGCGCTCATCGCCGAAGCGCATGCCAAGGGCATCAAGGTCTACTTCGACATCATCACCAACCACACGGCCGACCTGATCTCGAACACGCAGGGGCAGTACTCGTACATCGACCAGGCGACGAGCCCGTACAAGGACGACTCGGGCACGCCGTTCGACCCGGCCGACTACGCGGGCACCGACACCTTCCCGGAGCTGGACGCCGCGACCTCGTTCCCCTACACGCCCGTCGTGAACGACGCGACCGCGAAGGTGCCGGCGTGGCTCAACGACCCGACGCTCTACCACAACCGCGGCGACTCGACCTGGTCGGGCGAGTCGGTCACGTACGGCGACTTCTCGGGGCTCGACGACCTGATGACCGAGCACCCCACCGTCGTGAACGGGTTCGTGGACGTCTACCAGAAGTGGATCGACCTCGGTATCGACGGTTTCCGCATCGACACCGCCAAGCACGTGAACTTCGAGTTCTGGCAGACCTGGACCACCCAGGTGCTCGACTACGCGCACTCGCTCGGCAAGGACGACTTCTTCATGTTCGGCGAGGTCTACGACGCCGACCCGGTGAAGCTGTCGCCGTACGTCCGCGACACCGACATGAACTCGGTGCTCGACTTCACCTTCCAGTCGTCGGCGGTCAGCTACGCCGCGGGCAACAGCGCCAAGGGACTGCAGTCCCTGTACGCGGGCGACGACTGGTACACGACGACCGACACGTCGGCGACGGCGCTGCCGACCTTCCTCGGCAACCACGACATGGGCCGGGTCGGCTACATGCTGCAGTCCACGCCGAACGCGCTCGAGCGCGACCTGCTCGCGCACGACCTGATGTTCCTCGGTCGCGGACAGCCCGTCGTGTACTACGGCGACGAGCAGGGCTTCGCGGGCGCCGGCGGCGACAAGGACGCGCGCCAGACGCTCTTCGCGACAGAGGTGGCGGAGTACCAGAACCAGAAGCTGATCGACGGCACCACTGCCGGATCGGTCGACCGCTACGACACGGCCGCACCGGTCTACGAGCGCATCGCCGACCTCGCCGCGCTGCGCGAGGCTCACCCGGCCCTGGTCACGGGCGCGCAGATCGAGCGCTACGCCGAGAGCGGCGCCGGCGTGTACGCCTTCTCGCGCGTCGACCGCGACGAGAAGGTCGAATACCTGGTCGCGCTCAACAACACGACGGCCGCCAAGACGGTGACCATCCCGACGCTCACTGCGAACGCGTCGTTCGCTCCGGTGTACGGCGCCGACGCGTCGGTGTCGACGGATGCCTCAGCGCAGGCTCCCGTCACCGTCCCGGCCCTGTCGGCGGTCGTCTACCGAGCCGGGACGACGGTGTCGGCTCCTGAGGCACCCCTGGCCATCTCGGTGAGCGCGCCGAGCGCCGGTGCCGCTCTCACGGGCTCGGTCGCCGTCAGCGCCGACGTGGACGACGCGACGTGGCAGGAGACGAGCTTCTCGTGGCGCGTCGCCGGGTCCGACCAGTGGCACGCGCTCGGCACCGCCGAAGACACCGACCCGCGCGTCTTCCACACGGTGAAGGGCCTCGCGAACGGCACGCTCGTCGAGTACCGCGCGGTCACGACCGACGCCGCCGGGCACCACGCCGCCGCCTCGACCTACGCGTCGGTGGGCAACGCCGTGTCGCTCGCTGAGGTGGATGAGCCCGAGTCGCCGATCGACATGGTGACCGTGCCCGGAAGCCTCAACTCCGAGATGGGCTGCGCCGGCGACTGGACCCCCGGATGCGAGGCGGCGAAGCTCACGCTCCGCGCCGACGGCATCTGGTCCGGCACCTTCGACCTGCCCGCCGGCGACTACGAGTACAAGGTTGCGATCAACGGCACGTGGGACCTCAATTACGGTGCGAACGGCGTCCCGGGCGGCGGGAACGTCACGGTCTCGCACGCCGGCGGCCCGATCACGTTCTACTTCGACCCGCGCTCGAACATCGTGCAGTCGACGGTCGAAGGCCCCATCATCACGCTGCCGGGCTCGGCGCAGAGCGAGCTGGGCTGCGCCGGCGACTGGGCGCCCGACTGCCTCGCGACCCTCATGGCCGACGGCGACAAGGACGGCGTCTACGAGTTCTCGACCGACGAGATCCCCGCGGGTGCGTATGAGATCAAGGTCGCGCACGGCCTCAGCTGGACCGAGAACTACGGCGTGGGAGGAGCCCCGGGCGGCGCGAACTACTCGTTCAGCGCGAGCGACGGCAAGCTGATCGTCTTCCGCTACACCCTCGCCACCCACGTGCTCGAGATCGAGGTCACCGACCCGCCGCTGGCCGGCGTGGGAGAGCAGCGCGCGCACTGGATCGACGCTCGCACGATCGCGTGGCCGGCCGACCTCGGCGCCGTCCCCGCCGACGCCTCGTGGCAGCTGCATGCCTCGGCCCCCGCCTCTGTGGTCCTCGCGGACGGCGAGATCACGGGCGGCGACGCCATCGACCTCACGGTGATCGAGGGCGGCCTGACCGCCGAACAGAAGGCCGAGTTCCCGGCTCTCGCGAGCTTCGTCGCACTCCGTGTGCCGGAGGGAACGGATGCCTCGGCCCTCGTCCGAGGACAGCTGGCGGTGTCGCAACGCGATGCCGAGGGCGTGCTCTCGGGATTCACCGGGGTGCAGATCCCGGGTGTGCTCGACGACCTGTACGCCGACGCGGTGGCCGACACCGACCTCGGCGTGACGTTCCAGGGCAAGAAGCCCACGTTCCGGCTGTGGGCGCCGACCGCGCAGAGCGCGACGCTGCTCACGTGGGACGCCGGCACTGACGGCGACCCCGTGCGCCATGAGGCGACGTGGGATGCGGCATCCGGGATCTGGACCGTCGCGGGTGCGAAGTCGCTGAAGGGCGACGAGTACCTGTGGGAGGTCGTCGTCTACGCCCCGACCACCGGTGCGATCGAGACGAACGACGTCACCGACCCGTACTCCGTCGCGCTCACGACGAACTCCGAGCGCTCCGTCGCGATCGATCTCGACGACAAGGACTGGCGCCCGAAGAGCTGGGAGAAGACGAAGGCGCCCGTGATCGACCGCCCGGTCGACCGCGCGATCTACGAGCTGCACGTGCGCGACTTCTCGATCGCCGACGAGTCGGTGCCGGAGGCCGAACGCGGCACGTATCGTGCCTTCACCCGTGACAGTGCGGGCACGAAGCAGCTCCGCCAGCTCGCCGACGCCGGCATCAACACGGTGCACCTGCTGCCGACCTTCGACATCGCGACGATCGAGGAGGACCGCTCGCGGCAGGCCGTGCCCGACTGCGACCTCGCGTCGTACGCGGCCGACAGCACCGAGCAGCAGGCGTGCGTCGAGAAGATCGTCGACGCCGACGGCTTCAACTGGGGCTACGACCCGTTCCACTACACGACGCCCGAAGGCTCGTACGCCGTCGACCCCGAGGGCGGCGCGCGCGTGGGCGAGTTCCGTGAGATGGTCGGCGCGCTCCACGGCATGGGCCTGCAGGTCGTGCTCGACCAGGTGTTCAACCACACGTCGGCCTCGGGACAGGCGCCGACGTCGGTGCTCGACCAGGTCGTGCCCGGGTACTACCAGCGGCTCAACCCCGCGGGCGGCGTCGAGACCTCGACGTGCTGCCAGAACGTGGCGACCGAGCACGAGGTCGCTCAGAAGCTCATGGTCGACTCGGTCGTGACGTGGGCCCGCGACTACAAGGTCGACGGTTTCCGCTTCGACCTCATGGGCCACCACTCGAAGGAGAACATGCTCGCGATCCGCGCGGCGCTCGACGAGCTGACGCTCAAGAACGACGGCGTCGACGGCAAGGCGATCTACCTCTATGGCGAGGGCTGGAACTTCGGCGAGGTCGCGAACGACGCCCTCTTCGAGCAGGCCACGCAGGGTCAGCTCGGCGGCACCGGCATCGGCACGTTCAGCGACCGGCTGCGCGACGCCGTCCACGGCGGCAGCCCCGTCGCCGGCGAGACGATCCAGCAGCAGGGCTTCGGCACCGGCCTCGGCACCGACCCCAACGGCGCGCCGATCAACGGCACGACCGAGCAGGCCCTCGCGGACCTCGCGCACCAGACCGACCTCGTGAAGCTGGGCCTCGCGGGCAACCTCCGCGACTACACGCTGACCGATCACACGGGTGCCGTGAAGGCGGGCGACGAGCTCGACTACCGCGGCTCGCCGGCCGGATACGCCGACCAGCCCGACGAGATCATCACGTACGTCGACGCGCACGACAACGAGACGCTGTACGACCTGTCGGTGCTGAAGCTGCCGGCCGACACGACGATGGCCGATCGCGTCCGCATGAACACGCTGTCGCTCGCGACCACGGCGTTCGCGCAGACCCCGTCGTTCTGGCACGCCGGCACCGAGCTGCTGCGCTCCAAGTCACTCGACCGCAACAGCTACAACTCGGGCGACTGGTTCAACCGGATCGACTGGACCGGCCAGGAGTCGACCTTCGGGTCGGGTCTGCCGCGGGCGGCCGACAACGAGACGTCGTGGGCGATCAAGAAGCCCCTGCTCGCGAACCCGGCGAACAAGCCGGCCGCGTCCGACATCGCCACGGCCGAGGCATCCGCTCTAGATCTGCTCCGCGTGCGTGAAGAGGTGGGGCTGCTGCGTCTCGGGTCTGCCGAGCTGATCGGCGAGAAGGTCATGTTCCCGAACAGCGGGCCGGATGCTGCACCCGGCGTGCTCACGATGCTCATCGACGACCTCGTCGGGGAGGACGTCGACCCCGAGCTCGAGGGCGCGCTGGTGGTGTTCAACGCGGGAGTCGAGCCGACGACCCAGACGATCTCGTCGCTGGCGGGCCGGTCGTTCTCGCTGACGCCCGCGCTCGCGAACGGCTCGGATGCGGTCGTGAAGACGACCACGTGGGATGCCTCGACCGGGACCGTGACGGTGCCCGCGCGGTCCGCGGTGGTGCTGGTGGACCGCGAGCCGATCGCTACGACGACGCTCGTCGCGCCGACGAAGCTGCTGGTCAAGGCGGGCGGCGGCGTGACCGTGGCGGGCAAGGTCACCGCCGCCGACGGGTCCGCGCCGGTCGGCACGGTGACCGTCACCGACAACGGCAAGGTCGTGGCGAGCGTCGAGCTCACCGCGGCAGCGAAGGGCAAGGTCGCGGTCGACGTGAAGCTCTCGAGTCGGGGCGTCCACCTCCTCCGCACCGCGTTCGCCGGTGCCGGCGACTACGAGGACTCGCGGGCGGCGATCCCCGTCCCGGTGCTCGTGTATTGACGATTCCGCCGGGTGGGCGCATCCCACCCGGCGGAGCCGACGCGGGCTCACTGGAGCAGTGAGCCGATGCGCAGCAGGTTCCCATTGCGGTCGACGACGGCGAACTCGCACATGCCGTAGTCGGTGTCGACCGGCGCGACGATGCGGCTGCCCGAAGGTGGATCGGGCTCCACGCGGTCGGCCCATTCGGCGTGGAGCTGCCGGGCGTCGTCGACGTAGAGGTAGCACATCGACGCAGTGGACAGCGGGTCGACCGTCGGATCCTCCGTGAAATGCAGCTCGATCGCGCCGCGCCCGATGATCAGGTACTGCCACTGCTCAGGCGGGGCGCCGCGGTTCTCGAACCCGAGCCGCTCGAAGAACGACAGTGTCTCGGCGAGGTCGCGGCTGAGGAGGATCGGGACGGCGCGCTCACTCATTCCGGCAGGCTAGCGCGATGCCCCGGCGGGGCGACAGAGCTAGAGCAGCTCCATCAGCTGCGGGCCGAACACGGCGACGGCGGCTGCGGCGACGCCTGCGACTCCGATCGCGGCGATCGTCACGACGACGATGTTGCCGCCGATCGTGAGGAGCAGTGCGGCGGCGGTGGACAGCTCGCGGTGGCGGGTGACCGGGACGGTGGATGTGGTGCTGACCATGCCTTCGACGCTACGGAACGGGTCGCGGCGCCGCGTCCACCCCGAGTCTCATCCGGGTCCACCCGGAGGATGATCTCCCGCACCGGGGAGGGGGACGAAGAGGCGTCGGAAAACTCCTCGGGTGATTGTCGAGATCGCCGTCGGTCGTGCGACGACCGGAGTGAGGCTGGCGGACGGCCGCCCACAACCGGAAGGATCACCCCATGAAGTACATGATGTTCGTCGTCACGTCGCTCGAGCCCGATGCCGAGACCGACGAGTCCGATGTCGACCTGTGGGTCGACCCGCTCGACGCCAGCGGCAAGCGCGTCATCGGGGAGGTGCTCGCGCCGCAGGCCGACTCCACGGTGGTGAAGGTGCGCGGCGGGAAGGTGCTCACCAGCCGCGGTCCGTACGTCGAGACGGCCGAGGTCATCTGCGGCTTCGACATCCTCGAGGTGGAGGACCTGGAGGAGGCGATCGAGATCGCGTCCCGGCATCCGATGGCACGAAACGGCCAGCTGGAGCTGCGCCCGTTCATGGTCTGGGACCAGTGACGCGAAGAGGCGGCCCCCACCAGAGGGTGGGGGCCGCCTCGGATGCGGTGTGTCAGCCCGCGGTGCTGTCGCGACGCTTGCGGATCACGAAGAGCGCGGAGCCTGCGACCATCAGCAGCGCTGCGCCCCCGGCGGCGATGCCCCATGGGAACTCCGAGCCGGTGGCGGCGAGGGCACCGGGAGCCACGACCGTGACACCCACCTCGATCGGGTCGAGACCCGCTGACGTGATCACCAGGCGATGGTCGCCGAGCGCGATGTCCGACGGGATCGCGACCGTGAAGCTCAGACGGCCCTGCGCGTCGGCGGCCGGGATGCCCGACACTACGACAGGGTCGCTGAACAGCGTCGCGGCCACCGTCTGATTCGGCTCGAGGCCCGAGAGTGCGACGCGCAGCGTGCCGCCCCGCTCGACACGGCCGGAGCCCACATCGACCTGCGCCCAGTCACCGCCGCGCTGCACGCCTGCCGCCGGCGGGTTGCCGCCGGGGTTCACGGGCGTGGGCGGGGTGGTGCCGGGATCGGTGCCCGGGCCCGTGCCGGGATCGGTGCCGGGGTCGGTGCCCTCGACCGGGGGGTGCTCACCGATCAGGTACGCGCGGTTCGCGGGCGACGGCGCGACCGGTCCGCCGGCGGCGGCGAAGAAGTCCACCGTCGCCTGCAGGTCGATCTGGCCCGAGTCGAGCACGTTCTCACCGTCGGCGAAGGAGAAGAAGTTGTCGCCACCGGCCGAGAGGAACGAGTTCGTCACGACGCGGAAGGTGTCGGTCGGGTCGACTTCATCCCCCTGGTACTGCATCGACACGACGTGCGCACCGCGGGCGGCCGCCGGGTCGTACTCGAAGGTGAAGCCCTTCGAGACACCGAGGGCGAGCTTCTGGCGCGAGGCGCCGTCGGGCTGCCACTGCTGCTCGAGGATCTCCTTGATCTGCGCGCCGGTCAGGTCGAGCGTGACCAGGGTGTTGCCGAACGGCTGGACGTTCGCGACCTCGCGGTACGACATCGCGCCGTTGTCGTCGCCGAACAGCAGGTCATTGCGCAGCCCGCCCGGGTTCATGAATGCGATCTGCGCGTCCTGACCGCCGTAGCCGGGGTTCGTGCTCGTCGCCCACAGGTAGACGTCGGCGACGGTGTTGCCGAGTGTGGAGTGCGCGCCGCGGTCCTCGCTGCCGGTCGAGGTCTTGCCGCGGAGGATGTCGGCCGTGATCGAACCGACCTGTACCTGACCCTTCTCGTTCGCGACCTTCACGGCCTCGTCGACGATCGACGTCGTCTCGGTCTGCGGATACGCCACGTGCTGGCTCACGACCGAGTCGTACAGCGACACGGTGCCGCCGGTGATCGACTCGAGCTCGCCGGTCTCCGTCAGCTCGATGTCGAGCGTGCCGAGCGCGGTGCCGTACTGGTGCGCCTGGATGACCGGGCGGCCGCCGATCTCGTGCGCGTACCGTTGGTGCGTGTGCGCCGACACGATGGCGTCGATGTCGTCCGACGCGTTCTCGACCAGGTCGCCGAACGCGTCGCCCGACTGGCTGGCCTCGATCGCCGAGCTCGCGGCGCCCTCGTGGGCGAGCAGGATGACGACGTCGGCGCCTTCGGCCACCGCGTCCGCGGCCGCGTCGTTGGCCGAGTCGACCAGGTCGCGGAACTCGATGCCGGCGATGCCGTCGGGGCTCACCATGCCGGCCGTCTGCGTCGTGACGACGCCGACGAACGCGATCTTCGTGGCGTTGACCGTCTTGATCGTGTACGGCTGCAGAGCATGCTCGTCGGTGCCCTTCACGAAGACGTTGGCGCCGAGGGCGAAATCGCTCATCGCGTCAGCGTGCTCGTCGCTTTCGAAGCTCGGGATCACGTCGTTCACCAGATCGTCGAAGCCCTGGTCGAACTCGTGGTTTCCGACCGCGCTGGCGTCGAGACCGGCGGCGACGAGCGCATCGATCGTCGGGTCGTCGTCGTCGATGAACGACTCGAACGCCGAGGCGCCGATGTTGTCGCCGGCCGAGACGAACAGCGTGTTCGGGTTCTGCTGACGGTACTTGTCGACCGCACCCGCGAGAACCGCCGCACCCGCGACTCCGCCGGTCTCCTGCACGAGGCGACCGTGGAAGTCGTTGATCGTCAGCACGCGCACGTCGGGCTGCGAGGCGGTGAGCTGCTCGACGTCCCACACGGTGGTGGTGCCCGAGACCTCGCTGCCCACGACGAGCTGCGGGGTGCCCGTCGACGAACGCAGTGCGGAGATGAACTGGATGCCCTCAGGGCCGAGATCGCCGGCCGCGGCGGTCTTCACGTCCTGCGTGTAGTCGCGGTTGTTGACGTACGTGACGAACTGCGCCGCCGCGGGATCGGTGATGTCGTAGACCATCACGCCGCCGACGCGCTCGAGGCCGACGAAGGCGTAGGTCTTGCCGCCGACGACGCCGATCGTGACGTTCTCGGGCTCCGGGCCCTTGTCGTCGCTGCGGTCGTTGCTGGTGTTGTTGTCATTGCTCGCGTTGAACACCAGGCCCGGGATCTGCGACGTGATCTGCTCGAAGTCGTCGCCCGAATCGAACACGAGGTCGCCCGTGGTGTCCCAGATCGAGAACGAGCGACCGCCGTAGGCGTACAGCTCGCTGTAGCAGTCGGCGCCTTCGGCCTTGCCGAGATCGGTGACCACCTTGAGGCGACCGAGGACGTCGTCCTTCTGGATGTTCGCGATCTCCGAGAGCGGACCGGTCGCGCAGATGCCGGCGAGGCCGTCCTTGCCGAGGTCCTTGACGCGGGCCTCGTCGATGAAGTAGGAGTCGGTGCCCTCCACACCCCACTCGCGCGCATCGCCCTCGTTCGCCGTGACGAGGTACGTCGCGGTCTTGCCTCCGACGGTCGCCTGGAACGACTGGATGCCGTCGGGCATGTACAGGCCCTTGAGGCCGGGGTACGTCTTGATGTTGACGGTCGGAGCGCCCTGCGGGTCGCGGTCGCTCGCGTCGAGACCGTTGCCCGGGGTGCCGTAGTCCTTGTACCCGAGCGGGAGGATCGAGGTGACCTCGGGCTTGGTGAGGTCGATGACGGCGATCGCGTTGGCCTCCTGCAGTGCCGCGTAGGCGGTGGTGCCGTCGACCGTGATGTACTCCGGCTCGAGGTTGCGGCTCACGCGGTTGGCCGTGAGCGGCTTGTCGCCCTGGTCGGGTGCCGCGACGTCGGGGCCGAACACGCGCACCTCGGGGGCGAGCGTCTTCGCGCCACCCGCCTCGAAGGCGCCGAAGCCGGCGGTCTTGACCGCACTCTGGGCCGGAGCGGCGACGCCGGCCGGAAGCGTCACGACGCTGACCGAGCCCTCGGGGTCGAGCGAGAAGTCGTCGGCGGGCTCACCCTCGTTCGCCACGACCGCGTACTTGCCGTCCTTCGAGACGGTGACCATGTCGGGAAGGGCCCCGACCTCGACCTCTCCGAGCACCGCCGCTTCGGCAGAGTCCTCGTTCGCGTCGAAGAACAGGAGGTGGCCCTTGTCGGTCTTGGTCTCCGCCTCGAACGCGACCACGCCGAGACCGTCGTCGCGGACGGCGAGCGAGTTCGCGACGCCCGTCGAGGCGATCGAGAACAGCTCGGCCGGGTGCTCGGGGTCGGTGTTGTCGAGCACGACCACGGTGCCGGCCTGCGCGTTGACCACGAACAGGCGGTCGCGGTAGGCCTGGACGATCTCGGCGGCGGACTCCGCGTAGACGCCGGCCTCGTGCGTGCCGAGCGGGGTCAGAGCGAGTGCGGCGTTCGGGGCGGAGTCGCTGAAGTAATCCGGAACGAGCGCGGCGGATGCCGCGGTGCTGCTGGTCAGCGCGAGCGCGCAGACGGCCGCGGTCGTCGCGGTGAACGCGACGGCGCGGCGGAAGAGATGCGAAGGCATGCGTGTCCTCATGAAAAGGGGGTGACGGGTGCGACACGGAATGGAACCCAGCGTCCAGACCGAATCGGTTCGAGCCTCTCTAGCGAAGGTGACCCCGGGGTGAACAGCACAAGACGAGTCGGTTGCACGGATTACCGAGCAAGTACATGGATGTCCTAGTATTCTGGAAGTCGTGACGAAGCCGTCACCCTGACTCACCGGAGAGACGTAATGGACGCCACCCCTGTCCCCGTGCTCGCTCCCGTCGCCATCAGCGAAGACGAGCGCGCAGCCATCATCGAAGCCGTGCGCGATTTCGCACAGTCCGAACTCGCGCCGCACGCGCTGGAGTGGGACAGGGCATCGCACTTCCCCCGCGAGACGCTGCAGCTCGGCGGCGAGCTCGGCCTGGGCGGCATCTACGTCCGCGAGGACGTCGGCGGGTCGGGCCTCACGCGCTCCGACGCGGCCGCGATCTTCGAGGAGCTGGCGAAGGGCGACCCCGCCATCGCCGCCTACATCTCGATCCACAACATGGTGGCGTGGATGATCGACACGTACGGCACCGATGCCCAGCGCCATGAGTGGCTTGCACTCCTGACGTCGATGCAGGGCTTCGGCAGCTACTGCCTCACCGAGCCGGGTGCAGGATCCGATGCCGCCGCCATCGCGACGAGCGCGATCCGGTCCGGCGACGAGTACGTGCTGACCGGAGTCAAGCAGTTCATCTCCGGCGGGGGCGAGGCATCCGTCTACATCGTCATGGCCCGCACCGATGCCGACGCCGGCGCCCGCGGCATCACCGCGTTCCTCGTGCCGGCCGACGCCCCCGGGCTGTCGTTCGGGCAGCTCGAGCACAAGATGGGCTGGAACGCCCAGCCGACGCGGCAGGTGATCCTCGACGAGGTGCGCGTGCCCGTCGCGAACATCCTCGGCGGCGAGGGTCAGGGTTTCAAGATCGCGATGTCGGCGCTCGACGGGGGCCGCATCAACATCGCCGCGTGCTCGCTGGGCGGCGCGCAGTGGGCCCTCGACCGCGCGGTGAAGTACGTGCACGAGCGCTTCACCTTCGGCGAGCCGCTCGCCGAGAAGCAGGCTGTCGTGTTCGCCCTCGCCGACATGGCCACAGAGCTGCGCGCGGCGCGCGCGCTCGTTCGCGACGCCGCCGCGGCGGTCGACGCGAAGGCCCCCGACGCATCCATGCAGTGCGCGATGGCCAAGCGGTTCGCCACCGACGCGGGCTTCACCGTCGCGAACCAGGCGCTGCAGCTGCACGGCGGCTACGGTTACCTCCACGAGTACGGGATCGAGAAGGTGGTGCGCGATCTGCGTGTGCATCAGATCCTGGAGGGGACCAACGAGATCATGCGCGTGATCATCGGCCGCCAGCTGCTCGCGCACTGACGCTCTCAGGACGAGGAGGTCCGACATGAAGGTCGCATTCCTGGGGCTCGGTCATATGGGCCTGCCCATGGCGCGGAATCTCGCCGGCAGCGGACACGAGGTGGTCGGCTTCGACGTCTTCCCCGCCGCGGTCGACGCGGCGCGAGAGGCGGGGCTGATCGTCGGGGATTCGGGAACGGATGCCGCCACCGCCGCGGACGTCGTCATCACGATGTTCCAGACCGGCACGCAGGTGCTCGAGGCCTATCGGGGTTCCGGCGGAGCTCAGGGGCTCCTCGACGTCGCGGCATCCGGAGCGCTGTTCATCGACTGCTCGACGATCGCCGTCGACGAGGCGCGCGCCGCGCACGCGCTCGCCGAGGCGGCCGGGCACCGCTCGCTCGACGCCCCGGTGTCGGGCGGGGTGGTCGGAGCCGAGAACGCCACGCTCGCGTTCATGGTCGGCGGCACGGACGACGACTTCGACGCCGCCCGGCCGCTCCTGGAGGCGATGGGCCGTCGCGTCGTGCACTGCGGCGGCGCCGGGCTCGGCCAGGCCGCGAAGGTCTGCAACAACATGATCCTCGCGGTGTCGCAGATCGCGGTGGCCGAGGCGTTCGTGCTGGGCGAGCGACTGGGGCTCTCGCACCAGGCACTGTTCGACGTGGCCTCGAACGCGTCGGGCCAGTGCTGGGCGCTGACGACGAACTGCCCCGTGCCGGGGCCGGTGCCGACGAGTCCGGCGAATCGCGACTACCGGCCCGGATTCGCAGGAGCCCTCATGAACAAGGACCTGGGTCTGGCCGAGCAGGCGATCCAGCTCACAGGAGTGGATGCCCGCATGGGCATGCTCGCGCGCGAGATCTACGCCCACTACGCGGACGGCCCCGGCGCGGGCCAGGACTTCTCCGGCATCATCAACTCGATCCGCGAGTTCTCAGACTGACCCCCCCGCCCCCCCCCGAGCCCGAGCAACAACCGACTGCGGAGCGAGTGCGTCTCTCCGCTCCGCAGTCGGCTTGTGCGTCGGAGTCCACAGGACACCGACCGGAAGTGACTGCGGAGCCGAGGCTTTACGATCAGGACGACTCAACCGAAGGAGCAGAGATGACCGAGGACCAGGCGACCGAGTACGAGACGATCCTGGTCGAGACTCGCGGGAGGGTGGGGTGGATCACCCTCAACCGGCCGGAGGCGCTCAACGCGCTGAACTCGCAGGTGTGCCGCGACGTCGTGGCCGCGGCATCCGTCTTCGATGCCGATGAGGGGATCGGCGCGATCGTCGTGACAGGCTCGGAGCGGGCGTTCGCGGCCGGCGCCGACATCAAGGAGATGGAGTCCAAGAACGGGCTCGAGATGCTGATGGGCGACCACTTCGGCGGCTGGACGCAGTTCGCCGCCGTCCGCACCCCTGTCATTGCGGCCGTGTCGGGCTACGCGCTCGGCGGCGGCTGCGAGCTCGCGATGATGTGCGACATCATCCTCGCCGCCGACACCGCGAAGTTCGGGCAGCCCGAGATCAACCTCGGCGTGATCCCCGGCATGGGCGGCTCGCAGCGCCTCATCCGTGCGGTCGGCTACTACAAGGCCGCCGAGCTCATCCTCACGGGACGCATGATGGATGCTGCGGAAGCCGAGCGGTCGGGACTCGCCTCGCGCGTCGTGCCCGCGGCCGACCTGCTCGCCGAGGCGCAGAAGACGGCCGAGGCGATCGCGTCGAAGAGCCTCCCGTCGCTGTACGCCGCGAAGGCTGTGCTGGACGCCGCGCTGGAGACCCCGATGGCCGAGGGCCTGCGCCTCGAGAAGCACGTGTTCGCGAGCCTCTTCGACACCGCCGACCAGAAGGAGGGCATGGCCGCCTTCCGCGAGAAGCGCGCTCCGGAATTCAAGGGCCGCTGACCGGGTCAGAGGGGGTCAGGCTGGGGTCTCGGCTCGGTGAAGTCGCCGGCGTCCTTGCGGAAGCGCGCGATGATGCGCACGAGCTCGGTCGTGTCGGCGTCGGTGAGGCCCGGATCCTCGAAGACTTCGGTGTTGAGGGCCGTGGTCGCACGCTCCACGAGCTCGCGCCCGGTGTCCGTCAGCACGAGCATCGCCGCACGGCCGTCAGCTGGGTGCGGCTCTCGCGAGACGAGCCCGTCGCGGGCCAGTCGGTCGACCGTGTTCGTGACGCTGGTCGGGTGCACCTGCAGGCGGGCGATGGCACTGGCCATCGGCATCCGTCCCTCTCTCGTGAAACCGAGCAGGCGCAGCATCTCGTACCGGGCGAACGACAGGCCGAACGGCCTCAGAGCGGTGTCGATGCGCGCGAACAGGAGCTGCTGCGCGCGGATGATCGAGGTCACGGCGGTCATGCCCGCGGCCGCGTTCTCCCAGCCATGGGCGATCCACTGGCGCTTGGCTTCGGCGATCGGGTCGACCGGAAGACGCCTGGGTGCTGCCATGTCGACCTCCTCGTCCCCACCGTACCGGTCGACCGGGTTGTCACGGACACCCGGATGCCTCGAAACGGCGGCTTATGTATACACACGGCAGGTCGCGAGTCGGTCATCGCCGGTTCATTTCGCGGGATTGGGTACATTGCGGCGCGAGCCATAGACTCGTGCCCAGCGTGAGGAGATCGTATGAAGATCGTCGTCCTGGTCAAGGAAGTCCCGGATACCTATGGGGATCGCAGGCTGTCGCTGGAGACCGGCTTGGCCGATCGTGGCGCGAGCGAGACGGTGCTCGACGAGATCGGTGAGCGGGCGCTGGAGGTGGCCCTGTCGTACGCGGACAAGACGCCGGGCACCGAGGTGGTCGTCCTGTCGATGGCGCCGGAATCGGCGGCGGCGACGGTGCGCAAGGGGCTCGCGATGGGTGCCGCGTCGGCCGTGCAGGTGGTCGACGAGGGCCTGCTCGGAGCCGACCTGGGGCTCACCGCCGAGGTGCTCGCGGCCGCGCTGCAGCGCACCGGGTTCGACCTGGTGATCGGCGGCAACCTGTCGACCGACGGGGTGGGCGGGATGATCCCGGCGATGGTGGCCGAGATCCTCGATGTGCCGTCCGCGACGTACCTGAGCGCGGTGGAGATCGGCGAGGGCGAGGTGGTCGGCACGCGCGCCTCCGATGGAGCGACGCTGCAGGTGACGGCGGCGCTGCCGGCGGTGATCTCGATCACCGAGGCGCTGCCCGACGCGCGCTTTCCCAACTTCAAGGGAATCATGGCGGCCAAGAAGAAGCCGTTCGAGACCCTGTCGCTCGCCGAGCTCGAGATCGACCCGCACGATCCGGATGCGTCACGGTCGATCGTGATCTCGCTCAGTGAGAAGCCGCCGCGTGAGGCCGGCGTGAAGATCGTCGACGAGGGGGATGCCGGCCAGAAGCTCGCGGACTTCCTCATCCAGAACCGGCTCGCGTGAGGGTGCTCCGATGACGTTTGCAGATGACTCGATCCTGGTCCTCCTCGACACCACGCCGTCGGGCGGGCTCGCCAAGACGGCTGCCGAGCTGCTGGGGGCTGCCGCGACGGTGGGCACGCCGGTCGCGGTGATCGTGGGCGACGCCGCGCTGGCGGCGGATGCTGCGGCCCTCGGCGCCGCGTCGGTGCTGGTCGCGCCGGCCGGCGAGGGCCTGTCGGTCCCGCGGGTGGACGCGCTGACGGAGGCCGCCGACCTGGTGCGGCCCGACGCGATCCTGGTGGCGAACTCGGTGGAGGGCCGCGAGGTCGCCGGCCGGTACGCCGCCCGCACCCGCTCGGCGGTGGCGGTCGACGCGGTCGGCGTATCCCGTGATGCGGAGGGCGTGGTCGCGCACCACTCGGTGTACGGCGGTGCCTACAACGTCGACTCGGCCGTCACGTGGGGTGCGCCGGTGATCACGATCCGGCAGGGCTCGGTGGATGCCCGCGCCGACGCGGTCGCCGGAGTCGAGGCGGAGCCGCTCGAGGTCCGCGCCTCCGGGCGTCGGGCCGCGACCGTGACCTCAGTTGATGAGGCCGTGGTGTCGTCGTCGCGTCCGGAGCTGCGTGGTGCGGCGAAGGTCGTCTCCGGTGGACGCGGACTCGGCTCCGGTGAGAAGTTCGCCCTCGTGGAGCAGCTCGCCGACGCACTCGGGGCCGCGATCGGCGCGTCGCGGGCCGCGGTGGACGCCGGGTACGTGCCGTATTCGTACCAGGTGGGGCAGACCGGTGTGTCGGTGTCGCCGCAGCTGTATGTGGCCCTCGGCATCTCGGGTGCGATCCAGCACAAGGCCGGTATGCAGACGGCCAAGACGATCGTCGCGATCAACAAGGACGCCGACGCCCCGATCTTCGAGATCGCGGACTTCGGTGTGGTCGGCGACCTGTTCACGGTCGTGCCGCAGCTGATCGCCGCGCTCGAGGCGAAGAGGGCGTAACCCGGCATGGCGACGTTCGGTTCCACGGTGCGCCGCGGCCTCCCGCGCACGCCTGGCGGCGAGCCCTGGCCGCCCGCCGGCGCCGCGCCCGCCACCAACGGCGACGGCGCCGTGCCGGCAGCCGAGGGCCCCGCCGCCGGCGATCATCCGGTTCCGCAGTCGGTTGTGGCGGGTGCGCAGGAGGATGCCGCGCCGAAGGTGACTGCGGAACCACGGAGTGCGGTCACGCTGCGCCGGGGTCTGCCGCGCGTGCCCGGCGGCGAGCCCTGGCCGCCCGCCGGGGAAGCGCCTGTGGTTCCGCAGTCGCTTGCGGCGGGTGCCGAGACGGATCACGCACCAGAAGTGACTGCGGAACAGCAGGAGGCCGACTCGACGGCGGTGCCGCAGCGAGCCCCGGCCACCCCGCGCGCTGCCGCACCGGGATCAGCTCCGACCGCATCCGGCGACGGTGCCAAGGCGCTGCGGCGCGGTCTGCCCCGCGTCGCGGGCGGCGAGCCGTGGCCGCCGGCCGGGTACGCGCCGACCGCGACCGCGGCACCGGTGACGGATGCCGAGCCCCCATCGGTCCACGAAGCGTCGGCGGCCGTCGCTTCCGGGGTGGCAGCAACGGTGTCCGAAACTCCTGCCCCCGCAGCGCGCACCACCGCCACCGGCGTCTCGCTGTCGGAGCCGTTGCCGTTCCGTCGCACGGTGTGGGCCGGTGCCACCGCCAAGGCGCATCCGGCGGCCAAGGCGGAGCCGAAGCGGATCGGTCCGTTCACCCGCGGCCAGTGGGCCGGCGCGGTCGTCGTCGGCGGCGCCGGACTGCTGTACGCGGCCGGCATGGCCGTGCTCGCCGTGCGCTGGCTGCTGTCGACGTCGTGGGGCATGGACTTCCTCGCGGCGTACCCGGGCGAGTATCACCTGCCCGAGGGAGCGCCGGTCGGCATCCCGGCGTGGCTCGGGTGGCAGCACTTCTTCAATGTGTTCCTGATGGTGCTGATCATCCGCACCGGCCTGCAGGTGCGCACCGAGAAGCGGCCGAGCGTGTTCTGGTCGCCGCGCAGCAACGGCCGGCGCAAGATGAGCCTGAACCTGTGGTTCCACCAGTCGCTCGACATCCTGTGGATCGTCAACGGCGTGATCTTCGTGGTGCTGCTGTTCGTGACCGGCCAGTGGATGAAGATCGTGCCCACGTCGTGGGAGGTGTTCCCGAACGCGGTGTCGGCGGCTCTGCAGTATGTATCGCTGGACTGGCCCACCGAGAACGGCTGGGTGAACTACAACTCGCTGCAGCAGCTGGCCTACTTCGCCACCGTGTTCCTCGCGGCACCCCTCGCGATCGCGACGGGGGTCCGGATGAGCCACGTCTGGCCGAAGAACGCGGCCGGGCTGAACAAGGCGTACCCGGTGGAGTGGGCGCGCGCCGTGCACTTCCCGGTGATGCTCTACTTCGTCGTGTTCATCGCAGTGCACGTGTTCCTCGTGTTCGCGACCGGGGCGTTGCGCAACCTCAACCACATGTACGCGGCGCAGGGCTCGGTCGACCCGAACGCGTACGCCGACAACTGGACCGGGTTCTGGTTCTTCGCCCTGTCGCTCGCCGTGATCGCCGCAGCCTGGATCGCCGCGCGGCCGCTCGTGCTGGCGCCGATCGCCCGCCTGTTCGGCAAGGTCTCCGGCCGCTGACGCAACCGGCCTACTCGACGACGATGCCGGCGAGGTCCGCGAGGGCCGCTGCCATGAGCTGCAGCTGCTCCGGCGAGATCGTCGCGCCGCGGAGGCCCTCCATCCCGACGACCTGACTGAGGTCGGCCCCGCGCAGGTCGACGTCGGTGAGCCGGGCGCCGCCGGCGTTCAGCGTGCCGATGCGGGCGCCGTCGAACGCGACACGGCGGGCCGAGGCATCCAACAGGTCGATCTCGTCGATGGTGCAGTCGACGAAGGCGACGTCGAGCAGCTCGGCCCCGCGGAGGTTCACGTAGCCGAGCTTGCAGCGACTGAAACGGATGCCGCGCCAGGCGACGTCGTAGGCCTCGACCGAGCCGAACCGGCTGTCGCGGAGCTCGACATCGCGCCAGCCGCCGCGCGCGGCCGACACCGTGGGCACGTTCGCGCCAGCGAACACGGACTCGACGAGGTGGGCACCGCGCAGCGCCCACGTTCCGAGGTCGAGCCCGTCGAACCGGCAGGCCTCGACAGTGGCGCCGGACTCGAGCTGCCAGGTGTCACGGGCGATACCCGAGTACGCGACGCCGTCGAGGCGCCCGGCGTCGAGCATCGCGTCGTCGCCGGCGTCGAGCGCGCCCAGCGACGACTCGTCGAAGTCGAACGAAGGCGGCTGGGTGCCCTGGGTCTTGCGCGATCTTGCAGCTGGCATCGCCGCAACCTTAGCCCGAGCCGCCGACGCCGGCATGTCACCCGTCCTTCTGGGTTCGGGGCGCGCCGCGTGGGTTCGGGGCGCATGCCGCACGCCCCGAATGCGCGCCCTGCGCCCCGAACTCGGGTGACGGCTGCGGCCGGGAGGGGGGATAACCCGAAGCGAAGTGTGCGGATGGCACCGGCGCGCGGCGCGGCGCGCGCGCCTAACTTTGGTGACATGACCTCCTCGGACTCTCCTCCCGTCCGCCCGGTGACGCGGCCCGCCCAGGTGGCGGGCGCCATCGCGCAGCTCGCGGCCCTCGGCGTCCTCGGCGCCGCGGCCTTCTCCCTCCTCTTCACGCTGCTCGGCGTCGGCATCGGCCTCGTGTTCGTGCTCGGCATCGGCCTCGTCCTCCTCGTCGGGCTCGTCTACGTGCTCTTCGCCCTCGGCTGGCTCGAGACCGAGCGCGTCGACGGGCTGTACCGGTTCGGGCTTGCGCGGCTGCGTCCGCGGACCAGCGGCCGGCCCGGATTCGGCGGGCTCCTGCGCACGATCTGGATGCAGGCCATCGACCCCGGCACGTGGCGCGCGATCGCGAACCTCGCGATCGCGACGATCCTCGGGTGGGTCGTCGTGGCCCTCGCCGGACTCCTGGTCTCGGGCGCCGTTCTCGTGTTCGCGCCGCTGTTCGCCGACGCGAGCGCCGTGCGGCTCGCGCGCACCGGGATCGAGGTGCCGCTCGCGTGGGCGGTACCCGTGGGCATCTTCGCAGCGCTCTTCTCGGCCGCCGCGCTCATCGGGCTCGGCGTGCTCCACGGCATCATCGCGCGGGCGATCATGGTCCCGTCGCGCGAGGCGCAGCTCGCCGCCGCGGCTCGCATGTCGAGCCAGCAGCACGCGGGCGCAGTCCGCGCCGCCGACGTCGAGCGCACCCGCATCGAGCGCGACCTCCACGACGGCGTCCAGCCGCGGCTCGTCTCGGTCGGCATGACCCTCGGGCTCGCGCAGCAGAAGATCGACGCCGATCCCGAGGCTGCGAAGGCCCTCATCACCGAGGCGCACACCTCGACCAAGGCGGCCATCACGGAACTCCGGCAGCTGGCCCGGGGCATCCACACGTCCGTCCTCGACGATCGCGGACTCGACGCCGCCATCTCGGCGCTCGTCGCCCGTTCGGTCGTGCCGGTGCACACCGACGTCCGCCTCGACGGCCGGTGCAGCCGTGACACCGAGGCGGCGGCGTACTTCGTGATCGCGGAGGCCCTCACCAACGCCGCCAAGCACTCGCGGGCGACCGAGGTGCGCGTGGTCGCGCGACTGCGCGAGCCCGGAACGCTGTGGGCCCGCGTCGAAGACAACGGCGTGGGCGGCGCGCGGGTCATCCCCGGCGGCGGTCTCGACGGCATCGTCAACCGCGTGCTCGCGGCCGGCGGCGAGGCGCGCATCGACAGCCCCGCCGGTGGACCGACGAGCGTGGAGGTGAGCATCCCGTGCGCATCCTGATCTGCGAGGACTCGGCGCTGCTGCGCGCCGGCCTGGTGCGGGTGCTCGAAGACGCCGGCCACGAGGTGGTCGGCGCCCTCCCCGACGCCTCGCGGCTCGACGAGACCGTCGACACGACGGCGCCCGACCTGTGCATCCTCGACGTGCGGCTGCCGCCGACCTGGGTGGACGAGGGCATCCGCGCCGCCCTGTCGCTGCGGGCACGCCTGCCTCAGCTCGCGGTGCTCGTGCTCTCGCAGTACGTCGAGGAGCGGTACGCCGCCGACCTCATCTCGTCCAGCGGCGGAGCGCTCGGCTACCTCCTCAAGGACCGCGTGGCCGACGTCACCGACTTCCTCGAGGCGATCGAGCGCATCGCGGCGGGTGCCACGGTCCTCGACCCCGAAGTGGTCGCACAGCTGCTCAGCCGCAGGACGAGGGACGAACGGATGCTGCGCCTCACCGAACGCGAGTCCTCTGTGCTCGCGCTCATCGCCGAGGGGCGCTCCAACCAGGCCATCGCGAAGACGCTGCACGTCACCGAGGGCAGTGTCGAGAAGCACATCACCGCGGTCTTCCAGAAGCTGGACCTCGAACCCGACGAATCGGGCAACCGGCGCGTGCTCGCCGCGATCGCCCACCTCGAGCACGGCGGCCCGACGCCGCCGGCTCCGACGACACCGAGCGGCCGTGGGCCGCAGACAGGAACGAACCGATGAGCACGACCCTGACCCCTCCGCCCGTGGTGCCCGACAGCCCCGCCGAACCGCCGCGGCCGTCCTCCGGAGGATCGCGCGCCGTCGCGATCGTCGTGATCGTGCTGGGCGGCATCGTGCTCCTGGGCGCGGCGACCTCGGCCGCCGTCGGCACCATCGCCTCGGCATCGGTCCACACCTCGACCCGAACGGTCGACGCCGCCGGGATCGAGGCGCTCGACGTCGACGCCGCCGCCGGCACGCTGCGCGTCGAGTTCTCCGACGTCGGGGAGGCCGAACTCGAGGTGACGAGCTCGTGGGGCGCCGGTGATTGGCGGCTCGAGCGCGACGGCGACACGCTGCAGGTCTCGTCGCCGGACCGCGACTGGTTCGGCTGGCGCGGATGGTTCGGCGACGGGGGAGCGGATGCCGTGCTGCGCCTGCCTGCGTCGCTGGAGGGACTGGACGCCGACATCTCGCTCGCGGCAGGCGAATTCGTGACGGACGGCGAGTTCGGCGAGCTGGACCTCTCGCTCGCGGCCGGCTCATTCGACGTGTCGGGCTCGGCTGACTCGCTCAGCGCCGATGTCAGCGCAGGACGCGGCACCGTCGAGCTCGACGGCGTGCGCGAGGCCGACCTGACCGTGAGCGCGGGCTCCCTCGACGCGACGCTGACCGGCGCTGCGCCGGATGCGATCGAGCTCGACGTGAGCGCCGGTTCGCTGCGGCTCACGGTGCCCGAGGGCGAGTACGACGTGCGCTCGGAGGTCTCGGCCGGCCAGTTCGACAACAGCATCGGCTCGACGCCCGGCGCGTCCCGCACGATCGACGTGCAGGTCTCTGCCGGCCAGGCCGTGCTGAAGTCCGGGCGCTGAGCCGCAGCATCCGTTTCCGGCCCGCCGTCGCGGCACCGCGGCGGCGGGCCGGTCCGCGTCTTCGGGCCCCTCGCCAGCGGACCAAGAGGTGAGAGGCAGGACCATCGGGTGGTGTTGCACCGGCGGGTCAGGTCGACACGGATGCTGCGCCCGCGGCGAATCCCTCGGCGTAGGCCTCGTCGGTGCCGAGGCGGAACATGTCCTTCTCGAGCGGGCGCACGATCGAGCGGGCGCCGGGAAGATCCAGGGCGCCGACGAGGTCGGCGCGTCCGCGCACCACGGCGACGGGGCGCCGGGTCGCCTTGCCCTTGACGAGGTCCGTCGCCGCCGCGAGCTCGTCCCCGACGCACGGCATGGTGACGACGAGGGGGCGGCCCTCGGCATCCGTGCCCCCGCGGAGGTCCTCGAAGACGTGCACGCCGCCCGCGCCGATCGCGTGGTCGGTCTGTCCCTCGCGCCAGGCGCGGCCGAGCGTGTCCGACACGATGACGCCGACCTCTGCGCCGAGCCGCTCCCGAAGACCCGCGGCGATCGCGCGTGCGGAGGCGTCGGGGTCTACGGGCAGCAGGAGCACCGTGCCCTCGGGGGTGTTGGACGCATCGACGCCGGCCGCGGCCGAGACCATGCCGAGGCGGTTCTCGACGATGCGGGTCGTGGAGCCGTTGGGGGTGGTGCGCGATGCCACGACCCGCACAGTCTCGGACGTGATCGCGTCTTCGCGGTCGTCGGCGACGACGAAGCGCCCCTCCGCCTTCGAGACGATCTTCGAGGTCACCACGAGGATGTCGCCGTCCGCGAGCTCGTCGCCCGCCGCGCGGGCGATGACATCGACGAGGTCGGCGCCCGCCTCGATCTCGGGGATGCCCTCCAGGGGCCAGACGGTGAGCGCGGTGCGAGGCGGCATGGGTCCAGTCTTCCGGATGCGCGGGCGCTCCGGCTCCGCCGCCGGAAACGCCGAAGGGGCGTGCCCGGCGAACCGGACACGCCCCTTCGGGACAGTGGTGGGTCAGCGCACGAAGCGCACCTCGGTGAGAGTCTCGCCGAGGAAGGGCTCGGTGTGCGTCGCGCCGTCGAGGGCGAACCCGTTGCGCGTGTAGAAGCGGTGCGCGCGGGGGTTGTCGTCGGCGACCCACAGGTAGAGGCCTTCGGCGGGCTCGACGACCGCGTCGAAGAGCTTCTGGCCGATGCCGGTGCCGTGGTGGGCGTCGAGCAGGTAGATGAAGTACAGCTCGCGGAAGCGCGGGGCGTCCTTGTCGCGCGCGGGACCGGAGCCTGCGAATCCGACGATCTCGCCGTTCACGAGGGCGGCGAACATCTTGAACTCGGGACCCTGGACGGCCCAGTGGGTCCAGAGCTCGGCGAGGCGCTTGGGCGAGACGGCCTCGAGGGCGGCCTTGCTGATGAGGTGGTCGTACGTCTCGTGCCAGGCGGTCGCGTGGACGCGCCCGAGGGCCTCCGCGTCGACGTCACGCACCGGACGGACGACGATGTCGGTCTGGGTTTCGGCTTCCATGGCCAGACTCTACGCGCGTCGGCCCGAGACCCGAAATCGGGCGAACAGACGGTGAACCTGGAGTGGCGAACGGATGCTGCGACCCCGTGCTGTCGGGAATCGACAACCGAATCGGCACACCCGTCGAGGATCGCTACGATCGCACCTCGTGAACGTGATGTGGCGGACCCTGATCGTGATGGTGACAGCGCGGCGACGGCTGCGGCGGGGCGGTCGACTCGGCCCGAGTGAGATCAGCCGTATCCGGCTGACCACTCTGCTCACCGACATCGACCTGCTGCGTCACATGAACAATGGTCGCTACCTCTCGCTGTTCGATCTCGGCCGATGGGATCTGCTCGTGCGCACCGGGCTCTGGGACGTCATGAAGACGCACGGCTGGTACGCCGTGGTCTCGAGCGAGACGGTGACCTTCCGCAAGTCGCTCAACCTGTGGCAGAAGTTCGACGTCGAGTCGCGCATGATCGGGCACGACGACAAGGCCGTCTACCTCGAGCATCGCGCCGTGGTCGGCGGCGAGGTGTACGCACGCGCGATCATCCGGGCCCGGATGATGAAGCGCTCCGGGGGAACGCTGTCGCACGAGGAGCTCTTCGCCGCGATCGGCCGCCCCGAGGGGGTTCCCGAGGTGGACGCGTGGGTGCACGACTGGGCAGCAGCATCCGCTCTCCCTCCCACACGTGCGAAGGCCCCCAGCGTGTGGAGCTGATGCGTCAGCGGAGGATCGCGGTCGCGATCAGCGACATCGCGGCGATGATGCCCACGTTGATGGTCGCAAGCAGCAGCGTCCAGTAGCGGCTCGGCTGAAGGTGGGTCCAGCTGTGGTGATCGACCGCGTCCAGCGCGGCGTCGAGGGAACGATAGCGTCCGACCGTCCGGCCGCCACGGGTCGCCACGTAGCCGTGCTCGTCCCGCCTCACCCCGCCCACCTGGCGTCCGAAGCGGTCAGCGGCCCACGAGCCTCGCTCGGGGGCCGACCAATGGATCTTACCGACCCGGTCTTCGGTGTGCTGTGTCATGCGTCCACGTTAAGGACGCGTCGACACCCGCCCGGGGGTCTTGACAGCATCGCCGGCTGCGCTTTATTGGGGTGCCGCGGGGTTGTCGGGCTCGGGCACGATCGTGAGGCCGGCGGGCGAGTTCGCCGCCTTGGTGAGGGCCTCCACCCACGCGGGGTTGAGGCGCGGCTGGCGGCCGCCGAAGTACTCGAACGCCAGCGAGACGTTCGGACTCAGCCACACCGAGGTGCGTCCGAGGCCGGCGCGGGTGGGGTCGCTCCACGTGAACGGGAAGGACTCGCCGCGACGCAGCTTGGCCCAGATCACCGCCTGCAGATGCGCGAGGATCCGGTCGTCGATCGACGTCGTGACGCGGGTGTCGTAGGTGAGCGTGCCCATCGCCCCCACCTTAGCCCCCGCGACACGGGACTGCGTCGGATTGGGCCTTGCGCGCGGTGCGGCGCAGTATACGCGGATTCCGCGCCCGTGTCCGGTGTTGCGCCTTGATGCGTACGTACTTGACGCTGGTGGCATGGCCCCTCCTCCCCAGCTCACTCGTGACCTGCGCGCGGCGCTCTCCGGCGGTGAGCTGTGGATCGCGTTCCAGCCGCAGTACGACCTGGACCCCGCCGGGCCGGTCGATGCCGCGGCGGCGACGGATCCCGTCGCCGTCGAGGCCCTCTGCCGCTGGAATCACACGCTCCTCGGCGCCGTGCCGCCTGACACGTTCATCCCCCTGGCGGAGGCGGGGCGATTCCTCGATGAGGTCGATCTGCAGGTCTTCGGGCGCGCGACGGAGCAGGTGTTGCGGTGGCGGGAGGCGGGACACGCGCTCGGACTCTCGGTGAACGCCTCTCCGGCGCACTTCTCGAGGCGATACGCCGACACGATCGTCGCGCGGCTGGACCGGCTCGGCGTCGACCCCGCGGGAATGACCGTCGAGATCACGGAAGCGCCGACACCCCAGCTGCGTCCCGAGATGATCACGGCGATGCAGGCATTGCAGTCCGTCGGGATCGCCATCTCGGTCGACGACTACGCCGGCGGAGACACCACCGTGGCCATGCTGGAAGCACTGCCGATCGACGAGGTCAAGATCGACCGATCGCTCACGCAGCGCACCGATGCCGAAGCCCACGACGCGGTCGCCGCTGTGGTCGACAGCAGTGCCCGCAACGGCTGGCGGGTGGTCGCCGAGGGCATCGAGACCTTCGCGGACCTCCAGCGCTCCCGCGAGCGCGGCTGCGACCTCGGACAGGGCTACCTGTGGGGGCTCCCGATGCCGTCGGAAGAGATGGATGCGCTGCTCGCGGCGGGCTGACCGGCGCGCGAACGGCTCGCGTCAGAGCTCGTAGTCGGCGAGCTGGTCGACCGGCTCGTCGGCCGGAGCCACCGGCGCTTCGCCGACCTCGAACTGCGACCACGTCACCGGCATGCCGGGGGAGAACAGGATGTCGACGCCCGGGCCTCCGCGCAGCGGCGGGATGTTCACGTAGCCGCCCCCCGCCTTGATCGCCTCGAGGATCTTCGTCTTCAGCTCCGAGACGGGGTCGGGGAGGAAGTAGTCGCGTCCATCGACGGTGAGCCGGTTCACGATCGCCATCGCACCAGCGTACCTGCGCCGCCCGCCCGTAGGATCGAAGCGTGGGCATACTTCACTACGGCGCACCCCCGGCGTCCTTCACGATCGACGATCGCACCCTCGCTCACCTCGAGCTGGTCATCATGGCGAAGCTGCGGCGTCGGGAGAACCTCTCGTTCGCGCACGTCGACGAGAACACGTCGCTGCGTCAGGCCGTCTGGATCTCGCCTGTGACGTCGCTGCGGTTCGAGTATGAAGGGCCGATGCCCGAGATCAACCGGCTCTGGCTGCAGGACCTGATCGACGCGGCGAACTCGTCGGCCGGGCTGCGGGTCCTCCCCGAACCCGACCTCCCGTCACGCTGAGACGCGACCGCCGCCGTCGCGCTTCGCGCGGTACATCGCTGCATCCGCGGCATCCAGCAGTCCTCCCGGAGAGACCCCTCGTTCGGCCGCCACGACGCCCGCGGAGGCGCGCACGGCGACCTCGGCGCCCCGCACCGTGATCGGTTCGGTGATCACGGCCAGGGCCCTCCCCGCGATCGCCGCGGCCTCCTCCCGCCCTGCGCCGACGCACACGATCACGAACTCGTCGCCGCCCAGTCGCACGACGATGTCGGAGCTGCGGGCGACCCCGCTCAGCCGGCGGCCGATCGCGGCCAGGACGGCGTCGCCCATCTCGTGACCGTACGTGTCATTGATGAGCTTGAAGTCGTCGAGATCGAGGAAGACGACAGCCACGGCGGCCTCGGAGCCGTTCAGCAGCTCGTCCAGCCGGTCGTCCAGGAAGCGGCGGTTGTGGAGACCGGTGAGGGCATCGCGCAGTGCGAGCTCTGCGAGCTCCGCCTGGGTGCGGGCGACCATGGCCGACCTGATCTCCTCGCCGAGGTCCACAGCGTCCTGCGCGTGCTCGCCCCACGGGAGGCTGCGGCCCGTGACGCTCTCGCGCCAGGCGGAGAACGACCGGCGAGGCGAGAGCGGTGTGTCGCGGTTCTCCGGCCGCTGGTCGCCGAGCCAGTCGACCGTGCGCGAGACCTCGCTGCGCACGAAGACGAGCATGTCGCCGTCGCCGCCGAGCGGGACGATGAGAAGGCCGGTGACGCTCGGCACCTCGACCGCGAGCTCCGGCCGTTCGATCGGGAGCGCCTCCCACAGCAGTCGTCCCGGGCCGAGTTCGTCGACGACGGCGAACAGGCGAGCCGGCGGGGGCACGACGCCCGCGGTGTGGACTGCATCGCCCATCCGCAGCAGGGCGCCATCTGCGGGAACCACGTCGAGCACGGTGCGCTCGCCGCTCATCAGCACGGCGCCGACATCGGCGCGCCCGTACAGCGGAGCGATGAGGGCGATCCGCCGCTCTCGCGCCTCGAGCTGCCGGCGCAGGCGCCGGATCTGCTCGGCAGCGGCGAGCTGGCTGACGACCTGGGTCGCCATCACCTCGAGGGCCCGGCGCAGCAGCACCGGAATGCGTCGGGGGGTTCGGTGGGCGCACGTGAACATCCCCACGAGGCGGTCCCCCATGACGAGGCCGAACGACACCGTCGCCGCCTGCCCCATGTTGCGCATGAACTGGAGGTGGTGCGGCGACACGGCGCGCAGCTCGGTGCCTCCGAGATCGAGCGGGGCGTCCTCCGGAAGGAGCGTGTGGAGGGCGAGGCCCGGGTCCGCGGTGTCGGCGATCACTCGGGAGCGCTTCTCGATGTAGAGCGCGCGCGCCTGCACCGGGATGTCGGAGGCGGGGAAGTGCAGTCCGAAGTACGCCTCCATGTCGGGCTCGCGCTCATCGGCCACGACCTGCCCGTGGCCGTCGTCGTGGAACTCGTAGCACATGACCCGGTCGAAGCCCGTGATGGCCTTGATCTCGCGGGCGGCCTGCTGCCGCAGCTCGTCGGGGTCGCTGACCCCCGCCAAGCGCTGGATGGCGCCGACGACTCCGGTGCGGACGTACTCGAGCTCCGGCACGACAGGCTCGAGCTCGACGATGAGCGGCGCGGTGCCGCGATGCGCGATCACGTCGTAGAGCGAACCCTCGAACTCCGCCCGCACCGGATCGACGGCCAGTCCCTGGCCGATCGCCCAGGAGAGCGTCTCGTTGCCGGCCTGGCGGAGGTCGCGTCCGAGCCAGTGCTCGACGTTCTCGCTCGCGACGACCACGACACCGGTCGTCTCGTCGATGCCGAAGAGGGCACCGTGCGCCTGGATGCGTCCGATCGTGCGGATCTGCTCCTGTGAGCATTCCCGCAGGCGGAGCGACTCGGCATCATCGCGGGGACGGTCTCCGTCGAAGACGAGGGCAGGCGTATCGGTCAACGCGAGTCCTTAAAAGGGTGTGGCGGGTGGGGGACGAAACTGCGTTGGCGAGAGCCTCATCCTATGGGCGAGAGCGGCGAGAACCTAAGGGCGCGGAACGGGACGGCGGCTTTAGCGCAGTGGTCGCGCCCGCGCAATGGGTTTGCGGTCGGTGCGCGTGGGGAGTTGCCTGACTGCGGTGGCGCCGGTACCCGCTCCGGCGTCGGAGGGAGAAGGAGGAGCCGTGGACACGACCACCCCCATCTGGGTCATCGTCGGCATCGTCGTGGTGCTCGCCATCGTCGTCGTAGCGCTGCTGCTCACGGCACGCGGGCGCCGCGAGCGCCGTCGAGAGCACCAGCACGAACACGCCGAGAAGCTGCGCGCCGATGCGCGCGAGACCGAGCTGCAGGCCCGCGAGCACGAGGCCGAGGCCGCTCGGGCGCGGGCGGACGCCGCAGCGGCGTCGGCCGCTGCCGAAGCCGCCAAGGCCCGTGCCGCAGAGGCTGCGATCGACGCCGAGCGACGCGCCGGAGCGATCGACGAGCACCGCGCCGAAGCCGAAGGCCTGCGTCAGCAGCACGCAGAGGCGATGCGCAAGGCCGACGACATCGACCCGTACGCCGACGGCACCGGTGCCCGCAGCACCGCCGCCCCGCCGGCCGCGGCGCACGCGGACGACGCGCGCGACGACCGGGACACCGTGCTCGAGGGCACCGAGCGAGATCGCCGTGCGAACACCGATGAGCGGCCGCCGACTCCGCCGGAGCGGCACGAGCACACCGAGCGCACCTGACACCGGCGGACGGATGCCGCCACCCCGCAGCTGCGCGGCCCTCGGGCTTGGCTAGGGCCTCGGGGGCACAGCATCCGTCCGCCGCATCGGGAACGCGTCGTGCAGGGCACGCCGAACTTCCCGCATGCCCGCCCGCGCGCGCGATGCGGTGCGCTGCGCGGCGAAGACCTCGCGCGCGGGACGACCGGGGAGCTCGAGCAGCGACACCGGCACCGCCGACCCCTCCCACAGCAGATCGGGCAGCACGGCGACGGCCTGTCCGGCCGCGACCAGACGCGCGTGGGCGGACAGATCGGCCAGCTCGTACCGCACGTCGGGCTCGAACCCCGCGGCGCGGCACTGCTGCACCGCCCACAGGCGGGCGGCGGTGCCGGCGGGCTCCATCACCCACGGGCGATCGCGCAGGTCGTCGAGCGAGCGTGCGGGATCCACGGATGCCACGGCCAGATGGATCGGGTCGGTCCCGAGCGGGTCGCGCTCGAGACCCGGGGTGTGGGCCCGCGTGTGCCCGGGGTACTGCTCGGCGATCACGAGGTCGACGCCCCGTGCCGTGAGCTCGAACAGGCCGAGCTCGGGAGGCATCTCGACGAGCTCGACGCGAAGGTCGGGTGCACGTTCGGACAGCAGCCTGAGCGCAGCGGGCACGATCGCGAGCGCGGCGGTCTGCATGATCGCGACGCGCACGGGCGCGAGCCCCGGATGCAGGGACTCGAGCTCACCCCGCGCCTGCTCGTCGAGGTCGAGTGCCCGCGCGGCGTGGGCCGCCAGGACGCGTCCGTGTTCGGTGAGTCGCACCCGCCGTCCCTCCGGCGCGAGCAGCGCGACGCCGGCCTCTCGTTCCAGCTGCGCGAGCTGCTGCGAGATCGTCGACGGACTGTACGCGAGCGCCTCCGCGACGGCTGCGAGCGTGCCGCGGAGCGCGAGCTCGTGGAGCAGTCGCAGACGTCGCAACTCGAACATGCGCATCCCATCGAAGATCTCGAACGATATCGATCGTAGATGATCGCTTTTCACGAATGAATGGATGCCTCACCCTTGACCTCATGCAGCAGGTGAACCCGATCGCGCACATTGAGGTGCAGGCTGGAACCACGGAGTCCGACGACGTGACAGCTGGAGTGCGAATGGAAGACCGATCCGACGAGCGCCTGGCCGGCGAGGCCGTGGCCCTGGCGCAGCGGTGGATCGCCGAGAGCGCCGAGGTCGAGGTCGACCCGGCCGCTCAGCGGCTCGCCGGTGTGCTCAAGGACCCGAACGGCCTGCCGTTCACCATCGGGTTCGTCGACGGCGTGATGCGTCCGGAGAGCCTGTCGGCCGCGGCATCCCATCTGCATCGCGTCGCCCCCCTCGTTCCGGATTTCCTGCCGTGGTACCTGCGTGGCGCCGTTCGCGTGGGCGGGGCTCTCGCGCCGGTGCTGCCGTCGCCGGTCGTCCCGATCGCGCGACGCGTGCTGCGTGAGATGGTCGGGCACCTCGTCGTCGACGCGCGTCCCGACAAGCTCGGCCCCGCGATCGCCGCCCTTCGTGCGAGCGGTGCGCGGCTCAACCTGAACCTCCTGGGCGAGGCGGTGCTCGGCGAGCAGGAGGCACTCCGCCGGCTCGAGGGGATCCACGAGCTCATCCGCCGGCCCGACGTCGACTACGTCTCGGTCAAGGTCTCGGCGATCGCCAGCCACATCTCGATGTGGGCGTTCGACGAGGTCGTCGAGAAGGTCGTCGCCCGACTGCGGCCGCTGTACCTCACGGCGGCGTCGCCCACGAGCTCCATGAGCGGCCCGACGTTCATCAACCTCGACATGGAGGAGTACCGCGACCTCGACCTCACGATCGCGGTGTTCACGCGCCTCCTCGAGGACCCGCGCCTGCGACAGCTCGAGGCCGGCATCGTGCTCCAGGCATACCTCCCCGATGCCCTGCCCGCGCTCGAGCGGCTCACCGCGTGGGCGCAGGAGCGCGTCGCCAAGGGCGGCGCGCGCATCAAGGTGCGTCTCGTGAAGGGAGCGAACCTCGCGATGGAGCGCGTCGACGCGGTCATGCACGACTGGAGCCTCGCCACGTACGGCGAGAAGGTCGACTCCGACGCGAACTACGTGCGGTGCCTGCGGTTCGCGCTCCAGAAGGCGCACACCCGCGCGGTACGGATCGGCGTCGCCGGACACAACCTCTTCGACATCGCCTACGCCTGGCTGCTCGCCGGCCAAGCCGGTGTGCGCGACGACACTTCGACAGGCTCGGTGCAGGCGACATCCGGCGCCGCCGGCGTGTCGCCCGATGTCGAGTTCGAGATGCTGCTCGGCATGGCGCAGGGCCAGGTCGAGGCTGTCACGCGCGAGGTCGGCCACGTCCTCCTGTACGTTCCCGTCGTGCGTCCCGACGAGTTCGACGTGGCGATCAGCTACCTGGTGCGGCGCCTCGAGGAGAACGCCTCGAGCGACAACTTCCTCTCGGCCGCCTTCGACCTCGCCGACGACCCCGTGATGTTCGACCGTGAGCGGGACCGTTTCCTCGCCTCCCTCGCGCGCGCCGACGACCCGGCGCTCGCGACAGGCGCGAACCGGTCGCAGGACCGCGCCGCCGAGGCGATCGCGACGACGGCGCCCGCCGGCGCCGAGTCCCCGCGCGCGCAGGCGCGCCTGCGCCGGGCCGCCGCGGCATCCGACGAGGCCGGTCTGACCCAGGCCGTGATCGGCATCGCGCGCTCGGCCGCGCCGGGCGACACCGCCCCGGTGGCGCGCTCGGTCCCTGAGCAGGTGTTCGGCGCCGAGGCGTTCGTCGAGACCGCGGTGTTCGCTCCGCGCGAGTCCGCGGCCCGGGTCGCGGGCGCACCGGGCTTCCGCAACACCGCCGACAGCGACCCGGCCCTGCCCGCGAACAGGGCCTGGGCGCGCAGCATCCTGTCGCGCATCGAGACCTCCCGCGCGGGCGACGCCACTGTCGAGGCGGCCCGCGTCACCGATGAACCCGCGCTGCAGGGCATCGTGGCCCGGGTGCGTGATGCCGCGCCGGCGTGGGGCGCGCTCCCGGCGGCGGAACGGAGCCTCGTGCTCACCGCCGCCGCCCGGGCGCTCGAGGCGCGCCGCGGGGAGCTCATCGAGGTCGCCGCCTCCGAGACCGGCAAGGTCTTCGCCGAGGCTGACGTCGAGGTGAGCGAGGCCGTCGACTTCGCCAACTACTACGCCGCCACCGCGCGGGAGCTCGACCGCGTGAGCGGGGCCGTGTTCGAGCCGGCACGGCTCACCGTCGTCACGCCGCCGTGGAACTTCCCGATCGCGATCCCTGCGGGTGGCGTGCTGGCGGCGCTGGCCGCAGGCTCGGGTGTCGTGTTCAAACCCGCGCCCCAGGCGCGGCGCTGCGCGGCGGTCGTCGCCGAGGCGCTGTGGGAAGCGGGCGTACCGCGCGACGTGCTGGCGCTCGTCGACATCGAAGAGGGCGGCCTGGGGCAGACCCTGCTGTCGCACCCCGACGTCGACCGTGTGATCCTCACCGGCGCATGGGAGACCGCGGCGCTGTTCCGATCCTGGCGTCCCGACCTGCCGCTGCTCGCCGAGACGAGCGGCAAGAACGCGATGATCGTCATGCCGACGGCGGACCTCGACCTCGCGGCATCGGATATCATCAAGAGCGCATTCGGCCACGCGGGCCAGAAGTGCTCCGCCGCATCGCTCGCGATCCTCGTGGGTCCGGTCGGTCACTCGCAGCGCTTCGCGCGTCAGCTGATGGATGCTGCGACCTCCCTCCGCGTCGGCCCGCCGTCCGACCCGCTCAGCGAGGTCGGCCCGGTCGTCGAGGTGCCCCGCGGCAAGCTCCGGTGGGCGCTGACCACCCTCGACGAGGGGGAGAGGTGGCTCGTCGAGCCGAAGCCGGTGGACGCGGCCCCCGAGTACGACGGCCGCCTCTGGACTCCCGGCATCCGCACCGGCGTGCAGCCGGGCTCGCGTTTCCACCGCGAGGAGTTCTTCGGGCCGGTGCTCGGCATCATGCACGCGTCGTCGCTCGCACACGCGATCGAGCTGCAGAACGCCGTGGCGTACGGGCTCACAGCGGGGCTCTACACCCAGAACCCCGACGACCTCGCCCAGTGGCTCGATCGCGTGGAGGCGGGGAACCTCTACGTCAACCGCGGCATCACCGGCGCGATCGTGCAGCGCCAGCCGTTCGGCGGCTGGAAGCGCTCGTCGGTCGGCGCCGGCGCCAAGGCCGGTGGGCCGAACTATCTCGTCGGCCTCGGCCGCTGGCGCGCCACCTCCGGCGTCCCGGCATCGGCCACGCTGCACCTGCGCGGGCTCGACACCCGCATCGCCGCGCTCATCGAGGCCGCTCAGCCGTCGCTCGACTACGAGGCGTTCGAATGGCTCCGTCGCGGCGCCCTGTCCGACGCCATCGCATGGGACCGCGAGTTCGGCCAGGTCAAGGACGTGTCGGGCCTCGGCGTCGAGCGCAACCTGTTCCGCTACCGCCCGATCCCGGCGGTCGCCCTGCGCGCGACCGCGGACGCTTCGTGGCAGGCCGTGCTGCGCGTGGTGGTCGCGGGACTCCGGGCGGGCTCACGGCTGACGCTCTCGGCGCCGGTCGGTCTTCCTGCCGCGGTGCGCCGGGTTCTGGCCGAAGAGGATGTCGCCGTCTTCGTCGAGACCGACGAGCAGTGGCTCCAGCGACTCAGCGCCGTCGACATCGTCGCGGCGGCCGCCGACGCCGACCCCGAGCCGCGGCCCGCGCGCGTGCGGCTCATCGGACAGACCGAGTCGGTCGCGGCGCTGCACACCCTCGTCGCGCAGAGCATGGGCGGCGACCCCGATCTCGCGGTCTACGACAACGAGGTCACCACCGCCGGTCGGCTCGAGCTGCTTCCGTTCCTCCACGAGCAGTCCGTCACGATCACGGCGCACCGCTTCGGCAACCCCGACCCGTGGTCGGAGGCCGTGATCTGACGGATCCGGATGCTGCGGTCCGCGGCATCCGCTCGCTCTCCCGGCTGTCTCTGGATGGCCCGATCCCGGGGCTTGGGCGTGCGGCGATCGTTTGGGGCGCGGGCGCGCCCCGAACGCGCGGGATGCCCGCCGAGCCCGTATGGCGGGGCTCTCGTCGGGGCTGCTCAGCCCGCGGGCGCCGTGCCGAGCGTCGCGACCTGGCGGCCAGATGTGTAAAAGATTCTTGACATGCACGGCGGGTCCGCCTACCGTCGGTGTCAAGAATTCTTTACAAGCCCCTGGGGGAGTCATGGTCTACGAAGAGCGCAACATCTGGTCGAGTCTCATCGTCAGCGTGATCGGCACGATCGTCTACGTCGTGATCGTCCTGCAGCAGGCCGACGGCCGCCCGCTCACCGACGTGGACTGGGTGCCGATCATGCTGTGGGTCATCGGCGCGAGCATCGTCGGCGCGATCGTCCTGAGCATCGCGTGGGGCATCCTCGCCGGCATGCGAGACCCCGACGGCGTGGGCAAGAGCGACCAGCGCGACCGCGACATCGCGCACATGTCGACGCGCGTCGGGCAGGCGTTCCTCGTCATCGCGGGCCTCGGCGTGATCGTGCTGTGCGCGTTCGAGGCGGACTGGTTCTGGATCGCGAACACCATGTACTTCGGCTTCGCGCTGTCGTCGATCGTCGGCGGCATTGCGAGCGTCCTCGCCTACCGTCGGGGCCTCGTCTGATGGTGAAGCCCACGAAGGTCACCAACTCGATCCGCGCCGTCCGCGAAGCGGCCGGCATGACCCAGGCCGATCTCGCCCGTCGTGTGGGCGTCACGCGGCAGACCCTCATCGCCATCGAGCAGGGACGGTACTCCCCGACGCTCGAACTGGCGTTCCAGCTGTCCCGCGCGTTCGGCGTCGGGCTCGACGACCTCTTCGACTACCCGGAGCAATGACATGACGATCCATGAGGACGGCACGACGGATGCCGCGGCCGCGATTCCCGGGGCGATGGCGGCGTGGCGGCAGCGCCGTTACGGCGGGGCCGACGGGGTGGTCCTCGAGACCGTCGACGTGCCGGCGCCCGGCCGCGGCGAGGTGCTCCTGCGCCTGCGGGCAACAGGCCTCAACAACGGCGACATCCGGGTCATGCGCGGCGAGCCGCTCCTCGTGCGGCTCGCCTTCGGCCTGCGCCGCCCACGCCAAGCCGTCCGAGGGATGGATGCCGCCGCCACCGTCGTCGCCCTCGGCGAGGGCGTCACCGCGCTCGCCGTCGGCGACGAGGTCGTGGGCGAGCTCCCCGCGGGCGGCGGCCTCGCCCACTATGCCCTCGCGCCGGCCGGCCGGCTGGCGCGGCGGCCCGCCGAGCTCGATGCCGTGATCGCCGCAGCGCTTCCGGTCGCAGGGGGCACAGCATGGCAGGCGCTGGAGCTCGGCGGAGTCATCCGCCCGGCGGCGGACGCGTCGACGCAGCGAGTGCTCGTCATCGGGGCGTCGGGCGGCGTGGGCACGTTCGCGGTGCAGCTCGCGGCGGCGCGCGGTGCCGAGGTGTGGGCGCTGTGCGGGGATCGCAACCGGGCGCTCGTCGAGGGGCTCGGCGCGTCGCGCACGTTCGACTACCGCACGGTGCAGCCCGGGTCGGCGGAGCTCGGGGAGGGCCGCTTCGACGCCGTTGTGGACATCGCCGGCACCGCGCCGCTGCGCACGCTGCGTCGGCTGGTGCGTCAGGGGGGCCGCGTCGTGCTCGTGTCGGGTGAAGGCGGACGCGTCTGGGGTCCGATCGGGCGCATCGCCGCGGCATCCGTCCTCTCGATCGGTTCCAAGCGGCCGCTTCGTCCGCTCGCCGCCGTCGCGAAGCCGGACGTGCTCGCACAGCTGCTCGCGCTCGCCGCGGCCGGCAGCCTGCGCCCCGTGATCGAGGCGCGGGTCCCGTTCGCCGACGCCGGCACTGCGCTCGCTCGCGTCGCCGACGGTCACGTGACGGGGAAGGTCGTCGTCATCGCCCGAGCATGAGACGGATGCCGCGTCTCCCAGATCGCATTCAGGGTCCGTGAGACAATGGACGTGGCGTGCCCGGATCGCCCTTCGACAGGCTGAGCAACCCTGGAGCGAAGACCGCCGGGCCTCTGGACAGCGTCCGCCGCGCCTCTACAGGAGCAAGATGTCCACGCAGAACACCGCGCCCGCCACCACTCCGGTCACCGGGTCGGCCTCCGGCCGGACCCAGCAGATCCGTCGCTACCTGATGTGCCGCCCCGAGCACTTCACGGTCAGCTACACCATCAACCCGTGGATGGAGCCGGCCAACCCGACCGACACCGCCCTCGCGGTGCGCCAGTGGCAGGCTCTCTACGACACGTACATCGCGCTCGGCCACGAGGTGCACCTCATCGACCCCATCGAGGGTCTTCCTGACATGGTCTACACGGCCAACGGCGGGTTCGTCATCGACAACGTCGCGTACGGCGCGAAGTTCCGCTTCCAGGAGCGCGTCCCCGAGGGGCCCGCGTTCATGGACTGGTTCCGTGACAACGGCTTCGAGGTCGCGGAGCCCGTCGAGGTCAACGAGGGCGAGGGCGACTTCCTGCTCGTCGGCGACACGATCCTCGCCGGGACCGGCTTCCGTTCGACGGGTGACAGTCACCGGGAACTCGGCGACGTGTTCGGCAAGGAGGTCGTGAGCCTCACTCTCGTCGACCCGCGGTTCTACCACCTCGACACCGCGATCTCGGTGCTGGACCCCGTCGAGGGTCCCGGCGGCGTCGAGAAGGCCAACATCGCGTACCTCGAGCACGCGTTCGACGAGCGCAGCCAGGCGATCCTCGCCGAGCGCTATCCCGACGCGATCCGCGTCGCCGACGCCGACGGCGCCGTGTTCGGTCTCAACTCGGCCAGCGACGGTCTCAACGTGATCATCTCGCCGCGCGCGACCGGCTTCGAGGCGCAGCTGCGCGAACGCGGCTACAACCCGGTGCTCGTCGACCTGTCCGAGCTGCTGCTCGGCGGCGGCGGCATCAAGTGCTGCACGCTCGAGCTGCGACGCTGACCCGCGCGAAAGAGGAGCCCCCGATGACCGCCGCCTCCACCTCACTCGATGCCGCCATGAGCCAGATCATCGCCGCCGAGGAGCAGCACGTCGCCCACAACTACCACCCGCTCCCCGTCGTGATCTCGCGCGGCGAGGGAGCGTGGGTGACGGATGTCGAGGGCAAGCGCTACCTCGACCTGCTCTCGGCCTACTCGGCCCTCAACTTCGGGCACGGGCACCCTGCGATCGTCGCCGCCGCGCAGGAGCAGCTGAACCGACTGACGCTCACCAGCCGGGCGTACCACAACGACCGTCTGGGACCCTTTGCCGCTGCGCTCGCCGAGCTCTGCGGCAAAGACCTCGTGCTGCCGATGAACACCGGCGCCGAGGCCGTCGAGACCGGCATCAAGGTCGCCCGCGCGTGGGGCTACCGAGTGAAGGGCGTCGCTGCGGACGCCGCGAAGATCGTCGTCGCGCACGGCAACTTCCACGGGCGCACCACGACGATCGTCGGCTTCAGCGACGACCCGCAGGCACGCGCCGACTTCGGTCCGTTCACGCCCGGCTTCGTCTCGGTGCCGTTCGGCGACGCCGCGGTCATCGACGCCGCGATCACCGCCGACACGGTGGCCGTGCTCATCGAGCCGATCCAGGGTGAGGCGGGCGTCATCCTCCCGCCCGAGGGCTACCTGAAGAAGGTGCGGGAGATCTGCACCCGCCGCGGCGTGCTGTTCATCGCCGACGAGATCCAGTCCGGCCTCGGCCGCGTGGGCGAGACGTTCGCGTGCGACCGCGAAGGCGTGGTGCCCGACATCTACCTCCTCGGCAAGGCGCTGGGCGGGGGCATCCTTCCGCTGTCGGCGGTCGTCGCCGACCGCGACGTGCTCGGGGTGATCCACCCGGGCGAGCACGGCTCGACATTCGGCGGCAACCCGCTCGCCGCGGCCGTGGGCCTGCGGGTGGTCGAGATGCTGCAGACCGGCGAGTTCCAGGGCCGCGCGAAGCTCCTCGGCGACCACCTCGAGGCGAAGCTCCAGGAGCTCGTCGGCCACGGCGTCACCGCGGTGCGTGTCGCGGGTCTCTGGGCAGGCATCGACATCGACCCTGAGGTCGGCACCGGACGCGAGATCGCCGAGCGTCTCATCGGGCGCGGCGTGCTCGCCAAGGACACGCACGGCCAGACGATCCGCATCGCGCCGCCGCTCGTCGTGCGCGCGACCGAGCTGGACTGGGCGGTCGAACAGCTGCGGTTCGTGCTCGCGGCCTGAGGGGTCTGAGGTCGGGGCTCAGCGGCGGCTCACGCCACCTCGACGTTGAGCTGCTGCCACCCTGTCGCGCCGTCGGGCGCGGGCCACGCGTCGGTCTCGGTCTGCCGTTCGCCCTTCACGTTGGTGGCGCGGCAGCGGATCGCGTGAGAGCCGCGTTCGGCCGTCCACGGGATCGACCACTGCACCCACGTGTCGTCCGAGATCGCCGACGCCAGTGTCGCCTCGCGCCACGGCCCGCCGTCGACCTGCACCTCGACCTTCGCGATGCCCACGTGCTGCTGCCAGGCGACGCCCGCGATGGTGGTGTCGCCGGCGCTCAGTCCCTGGCCACGGCGCGGCAGGTCGATGCGCGACTGCAGCTTGATCGGCCCCTTCGCCGACCATCCGCGCGTCGTCCAGTAAGCGGTGGCCTTGTCGAACCGCGTCACCTCGAGCTCGGTGACCCACTTGGTCGCCGAGACGTAGCCATACAGCCCGGGGACGACCATGCGCACCGGGAAGCCGTGCTCCGCCGGGAGCGGTTCGTCGTTCATCCCGAGGGCGAGGATCGCGGCGCGCGACTCCTCCTGCAACACTTCCAGCGGCGTGCTCGCGGTGAAGCCGTCGATCGATCTCGACAGGACCATGTCAGCGTCCGACGTCGGCCGGGCGCGCTCGAGCAGCAGGCGGATCGGATACCCGAGCCACTTCGCATTGCCGATGAGGTCGCCGCCGACGGGGTTCGACACGCACGCGAGGGTGGTCCAGCTCTCCTCGAGGGGGAGCGCAAGCAGCTCGTCCCACCCGATCTCGACCTCGTTCTCCACGAGTCCGTGGATGCGCAGGCTCCAGTCGCTCGGATCCACCTGCGGCACGACGAGGGCGGTGTCGATGCGGTAGAAGCTCGCGTTCGGGGTCACGACCGGCGTCATGCCGGTGAGATCGAGCTGCGCATCGGCCGGGACCGGCGGCGCGGCGACGGCCGGCGCGGGCAGTCGGAGGGCCCGGCGCACGGCGGTGACGGTGCGGGAACCTGCCTGCAGCGCGGTCCCCGCGATCGCCGCGATCACGCCGGCCGCCGTGGCCGCACCTGCCCACACGAGGAAACGGCGGCGCGACGGGTCGTCGTCGCCTGGCGCGTCGCCCGTGCCCGCCGCCGTCGAGGCGGGGGACGAGGCATCCGTCGTGCGTCTTGCCAGCTGCGTCAGCAGCCGCACCACCGTCGCCGCGACGAGGCCCGCGGCGAGCGAGGGGAGCCACGCGAGTCCGGTCGCGCCGGCACGGGTCATCGCGAGCACGGCGACGACCGCACCCAGGACGGCGAACAGTGCGGCGCCGAACCACGGGCGACGCAGTTCCAGGATGCCGACACCCGCCGCCGCGACCAGCAGCACAAGCGCGATCCCGACGAGCAGGGCGAGCTTGTCGGCCGTGCCGAACAGCGAGATCGCGGCATCCTTCGCCCACGGCGGTGCGAGGTCGATGAGCACGCCGCCGACGACGGAGAAGGGGCTCGACGACGGCGCGACCAACGCTGCGACCAGTTCGCCCACCCCCGCGCCGAGGACGGCGGACGCCGCGCCCGCTCCCGCGCCGGAGAGGGCCGAGGCCTTCGCGGCGACGCGCGTCGCGGCCCCCGCTTCACGAGTCATAGCGGGAGCATACGTCCGATCCTCCCAGTGCGGACCAGGAGAACGGCTCGGAAACACGAGCGCAACGAAGGCCGCATTAGGCTCTTCGCATGGGTGATCTGTTCGACGGCTACGGCTCCACGCTGGCGCCGCGCAAGACGCCCTCGGGGGTACCCGCGTTCGACGAGATGTTCGGGAGCCCGGCCCACCCGGGCGCGCCGGCCGAATCGCGCGAGGCCTATCGAGAGCTCTACCAGGCGCTCGCGCAGATGACCCAGGAGGAGCTGCGCGGCCGCACCGATTCGCTCGCGAGCTCGTACCTCGCGCAGGGCGTGACGTTCGACTTCGCGGGAGAGGAGCGGCCGTTCCCGCTCGACGCCGTGCCGCGCGTGATCACGTACGACGAGTGGTCGCGCATCGAGGCCGGCGTCAAGCAGCGCGTGCGCGCACTCGAGGCGTTCCTCGACGACGCGTACGGGCATCAGTTCTGCGTGCGCGACGAGGTGCTGCCCGCTGGACTCATCGCGAGCTCGCAGTACTTCTACCGTCAGGCCGCCGGTATCCACTCGGCCAACGGCGTGCGCATCCAGGTGTCGGGCATCGACCTGATCCGCGACGAGCACGGCGAGATGCGTGTGCTCGAAGACAACGTGCGGGTCCCGTCGGGCGTCAGCTACGTCATCTCGAACCGGCGGGTCATGGCCCAGACCCTGCCCGAGCTGTTCGTGTCGATGCGGGTGCGCCCCGTCGGCGACTACCCGAACAAGCTCCTCGCGGCGCTGCGCGCCTCCGCCCCCGCGGGCATCGAGGACCCGAACGTCGTGGTGCTGACGCCCGGTGTCTACAACTCCGCCTACTTCGAGCATACGCTGCTGGCCCGCCTGATGGGCGTCGAGCTCGTCGAGGGCCGCGACCTGCTCTGCATCGGCGGCAAGGTGTTCATGCGCACCACGCGCGGCCCCAAGCGCGTCGACGTCATCTACCGCCGCGTCGACGACGAATTCCTCGACCCGCTGCAGTTCCGCGCCGACTCGATGCTCGGCGCCCCTGGCCTCATGCTGGCCGCGCGTCTGGGCAACGTCACGATCGCCAATGCGGTCGGCAACGGCGTCGCCGACGACAAGCTGCTCTACACGTACGTCCCCGACCTCATCCGCTACTACCTCGCGGAAGAGCCCATCCTCAAGAACGTCGACACGTGGCGGCTCGAAGACCCGAACGCCCTCGAAGAGGTGCTCGACCGTCTCGACGAGCTGGTGGTCAAGCCCGTCGACGGCTCCGGTGGCAAGGGGCTGGTCGTCGGGCCGGATGCCTCACCCGCCGAGCTCGAGAAGCTCCGGCAGCGCCTGCTCGCCGACCCGCGCGGCTGGATCGCGCAGCCCGTGGTCATGCTCTCGACGATCCCCACGCTCGTGGAGGACGGGATGCGTCCGCGTCACGCCGATCTCCGCCCCTTCGCGGTCAACGACGGCGAGGACGTGTGGGTGCTCCCCGGCGGCCTCACCCGCGTCGCCCTTCCCGAGGGCCAGCTCGTGGTGAACTCCAGCCAAGGCGGCGGGTCGAAGGACACCTGGATCGTCGGCGGCTCCGCTCCCGCCCAGGTCGAGTACGGCCAGGGGCAGAGCGTGGCCGGCCTGGTCGCCGACCAGGCAGCCACGGTGACCGCGGCGATCCCGATCATCTACGACGCCCAGACCGAGCCGACGCACTCGCCGCAGGACCGCCCGCGCTCGCGCGTAGAGCAGCAGGAGCAGCAGCAGCAGGCTGCGGAGCAGGACGGAGGTGCATCATGCTGAGTCGCATCGCCGAGAGCCTCTTCTGGATCGGGCGCTACATCGAGCGCAGCGACGGCACCGCCCGCATCCTCGACGTGCACCTGCAGCTCCTCCTCGAGGACCCGTGGATCGATGAGGACACGGCGTGCCGGTCGCTCCTCAGCGTCATGGGGTCTCTGCCGCCCGAAGGCGTCGACCAGGTACGCCGCGAGGACGTGCTCGCGCGCCTCGCCGTCGACCGGATGAACCCGTCGAGCATCGCGTACGCGCTCACGGCGGCGCGCGAGAACGCCCGCCGCGCGCGGGAGATCGTCTCGACGGAGCTGTGGGAGACCCTCAACACGACGAACGCCCGCATGCCGCGGCGCCTGCAGAACGACCGCGTGCACGAGTTCTTCCAGTGGGTGCGCGAGCGGGCGGCGCTCGCCGTCGGCATCGTGGACTCGTCGACGAGCCGCGACGAGGCCTGGCAGTTCTTCACGCTGGGGCGCAGCATCGAGCGCACCGACATGACCGCGCGCCTGCTCGCGACGCGGTCGCTGACCGAGGCATCCGGTCCGTCGTGGACGACCATCCTGCGCTCGTGCGGCGCGTACGAGGCGTACCTGCGCACGTACCGAGGCATGCCGAGCGCCCGCAATGCGGCCGAGTTCCTGCTGCTCGACCGGCTCTTCCCCCGCTCGATCATCTACTCGATCCAGCGCGCCGAGGAGTGCATGAGCGCCATCGATCCCCGCGCGGACCGCGTGGGCCACTCCAACACCGTGCTGCGGGCGCTCGGCCAGATCCGCAACGACCTCGAATACCGGCCGATCTCCGAGATCCTCGGCGAGCTGCCGACGCACATGGACCGCGTGCAGACGGTGACGCGCGAGGCATCCGAAGCCATCCGGGGCCGGTTCTTCCCGACGCAGGCCGAGCCCAGCTGGATCGGAGAGATCTCATGAAAAGACTCCGGATCGAGCATCAGACCGGCTTCAGCTATCAGGGCGACGTGACCGCGTCGTACAACGAGGCGCGCATGCTGCCGGGTTCCACCGACAGCCAGTTCGTGCTCAACTCGTCTCTCGACATCGAGCCGTCGACCTCCGTCAACCAGTACGTCGACTACTTCGGCACACGGGTCGCGGCGTTCGACGTGCTCTCGCCCCACTCGTCGCTCACGATCACCGCTCGCTCGCTGGTCGAGGTGCGTCCGCGGCCGCTCGAGCACATCGACGTGACGTGGGAGGTTCTCGCCCGCGAGGCGGCCCGCTCGCTCGAGACCGTCGAGCAGCTGTCGCAGACCCGGCGCACCCGCCCCCACGAGGAGGTCGCCGAGCTCGCCCGGTCGATCGCCGCGCAGCACGACCACCCCGGCCGCGCTGCGCACGCGATCGCGGTCGCCATCGGCGACGCCGTCGAGTACATGCACGGCATCACCGGCGTGCACTCGACCGCAGCCGAGGCGTGGGAGGCGCGCAAAGGCGTCTGCCAGGATATGGCCCACATCGCACTCGGTGCGCTGCGTGAGGTCGGCATCCCGGCGCGGTACGTGTCGGGATACCTGCATCCGCGGCCGTCGGCGGAGGTCGGCGTCGCAGTGACGGGCGAGTCCCACGCGTGGATCGAGTGGTTCGCGGGCCAGTGGCAGGGATTCGACCCCACGAACAACATCGAGATCGGCGACCGCCACGTGCTCGTCGGCCGCGGCCGCGACTACGGCGACGTTCCGCCGCTGCGGGGCGTCTACGCCGGCCCGTTCAAGAGCAACCTCCACGTCAAGGTCACGATCACGCGCGAGGCGTAGCAGAGCTGCCGAAGCTCTCCGGGTCTCGGCGGGCGGATGCTGCGGCTCAGGCCGGTTCGACGGCTTCGACCTCGATGCGCTCCTCGTCGCGCGGCCGGCCGCCGCCGAGGGAGAGCGTGGCCAGCAGGCCCACCGCGAGGAAGCCCGCGGCGGCGAAGCTGGCGTACTTCGTGCCTTCCGAGAATGCGGCCTTGGCGTCGTCGGCGAGCGGCGCGGTCTGAGGCGATCCGGCAAGGCCCGCGATCGCCCCGCCGGCACTGTCGACGACGGCCGAGACGACCTGGTCGCGCTGTTCGGCGGGGATCCCGCGGTCGTCGAGCCTCGCCGTGAGGACGGCGGAGGTCGTCGAGAAGAGGATGGTGCCGAGGATGGCGATGCCGAGCGCCGCGCCGAGCTGGCGCGCCGTCGACTGGGTTCCCGATGCCTGACCGCCCTCGGCGGTCGGCACGTCGGCGAGCACCACGCCCGTGAGCTGCGCGGTGGCGAGTCCGACGCCGAATCCGTAGACGAAGAGCGCCGGGATGAGCGGCACCCACGACGCGTCCGGCTCGATGATGAACCCGACCGCTGCGATGCCGATGATCTCGGCCACGATTCCGACGCGCACGATCCACACCGGTGCCACGCGTCCGCTGAGGGCCCCCGCCAGTCCGCTTGCGGCGAAGGAGCCGATGGCCAGGGCCAGAAGGATCAGGCCGGTCTGGACGGCTTCGAACCCGAGGACGAACTGCAGCCACAGCGGCAGTGCGAGGATCAGGCCGAACTCGCCGAGCGAGACCACCATCGCCGCGATGTTGCCGTTGCGGAACGACGGGATGCGGAAGAGCCCGAACGCGATGACCGTCGGCTTGCCGACCCGACGACGGTGCAGCCCCCACCAGATGAACGACACGACGCCGAGGGCGGCGATGGCGAAGGCCACGGCGACGGGTGAGACGTCCCACGGCCAGGTCCATCCGCCGATCGTGAGCTGCTTGTCGGTCGTGATCCAGCCGTAGGTGCGTCCTTCGATCAGGCCGAAGACGAGCGCGCCGACGGTGATCACCGACAGCAGCGCGCCGAAGAGATCGATCGACGCGGCATCGCCGCGCGATTCGTCCACGGTCAGCAGCACCCCGACCACGATGGCGATGCCGAGTGGCACGTTGATGAGGAACGCCCAGTGCCAGGAGAACTCGGTCGTCAGCCAGCCGCCGAGCAGCGGCCCGACGGCCGCCATACCGCCGATCGTCGAGCCCCAGACCGCGAAGGCGATGGCCCGCTCGCGTCCTCGGAACGTCGCGTTGAGCAGTGACAGCGTCGTGGGAAGCATCATGGCCCCGCCGATGCCCTGGATGAAGCGCGCCCCGATCAGGAGCCCGCCCGTCGTCGCCAGTGCGGCGCCGACGGAGGCGAGGGTGAAGATGACGACGCCGATGAGCAGCATCCGTCGTCGTCCCCATCTGTCGGCGAGCGCGCCGAACACGAGCAGCAGCGACGCGAAGACGAGGGTGTAGGCCTCCTGCACCCACTGCACCTCGCTGGACGTGATCCCCAGGTCGTCGACGATGGCGGGGATCGCGACGTTGACGATGGTGGAGTCGACGATGATGAGCGCGACGGCGACGCTGATGAACACCAGCCCCGCCCAGCGGCGTCTCGAACTCGAGGTCATATAGCTAGCTTATCTAGCGATCTGACGCCGGCCCAGACCTTGTCTCGCTCAGGCGGGAGGGTTGTCGGGGTCCAGAGTCTGGAGCGTCTCCTCTTCGACGGGGTTGTCGGCCTCGAGTTGTTCCTCGGTGGTGTCGTCTCCGCCCAGCGGGCTGTCGCCTTCGGGGGCCTGGTCGTCGGTTCGCCGTTCGTCCATGCCGGTCACGCTAGCGCGGGACGGATGCCGCCGGCCGGGGCTTGACGGACTCCACGACGCGACTTCTGAATCTGCTGAAAGTTTCCTTGACGTTCGATGATGAAACGTGTCACCGTAGAGCGGTCTACAAAACGTAGAGCGATCTACGGATCGACCTCAAGGGAGAGGAAAGCACGATGATGTCTTCTGGATCCACCAAGCTCGCGCGAAATCCGCGCGCCCGCAGACGTACGACGGCGCTTCTGCTCGGCGCCGCACTGATCGCCGCCGGCGGAACGGTCGCCCTGGCGGCACCCGCTGCGGCCGCCGACTGCACCACCGTCCCATGGATGGACACCTCGAAGTCCGCCGACCAGCGGGCTGAGGCGCTGCTGGCCGCCAGCTCGCAGCACCAGAAGTACCGCTGGCTCGTGGAGCAGCCCGCGAACAGCCCGCAGCAGACGACGTGGTCGGGCGGCGTCGTCTACCCCGTGCAGGTGGAGTGCACGCCGACCGTGATCTACTCCAACGGCGCCGAAGGTGCGCACGGCAAAGCCGGCACCACCGCATGGCCGGGGCCCATCGCCATAGCTGCCTCCTGGAACCTCGAGCTCAACGAGCAGAAGGGCGCGATCCACGCGAACGAGGCGTTCGACAACCGCAGCAACGTGATCCTCGGCCCCGGTGTCGCCAGCGGCCGCACCCCGCTCTCGGGCCGCAACGCGGAGTACTTCGGCGAGGATGCGCTGCTGTCCGGCCTCATGGGCGCCGCGAACGTCCGCGGCATCGAGGATGGCAGCAGCCCCGACAAGCCGGTCATCGCGAACCTCAAGCACTACGTCGCGAACGAGCAGGAGCTCGACCGCAACAACAGCTCCTCGAACATCGACGAGCGCACGTTCCGCCAGGTGTACGACCTGCCGTACGAGATCGCGATCAAGGAGAGCGACCCCGACAGCCTGATGTGCTCGTACAACCAGATCAACGGCGTCTGGTCGTGCGAGAACGACACCCTCACGACGAGCCTGCGCGACAAGATGGGCTTCGACGGCTACGTCATGAGCGACTTCGGCTCGGTTCACTCGACCGGGCCCTCGCTGATGGCGGGCCTCGATCAGGAGCTCAACCGGCCGATCTGGTTCACGCCGGTGCGCCTGGACGCGGCCCTCGCCGCGGGCGAGGTCACCCAGGAGCGCATCGACGAGGCCGCGTTCCGGGTCGTGCGCACCTACATCAAGGAGGGGCTGTTCGACCACCCGCTCCCCGCGACCTCGAAGCCCGTCACCGCGACGGACGACTCCCGCGCTCTGGCGCGCGAGCTCGCCGAGGAGAGTGCGGTGCTGCTGAAGAACGACGACGCCATCCTGCCCCTCGGTGACGGACCGCTCACGGTCGCGGTCGTCGGTCCGACCGCCTCTAAGACGCCGACCAATGGCATCAGCTCCGCGCAGGCGTGCTCGGCCGGCGGATTCGGCGCGGGCGGCGTGCTCAACTGCGCCAACGTCGTCGATCCGCTCACGGCGATCACGCAGCGCGTCCAAGCCGCAGGCGGAAGCGTCGTGTACAACAACGGCGCCGACCTCGCCTCGGTCGCCGTGACCGCTGCCCAAGCGGACGTCGCCATCGTCTTCGGCTACATCCGCACGGGCGAGTTCGCCGACACGGCGGACCTGCACCTCGACTCGAACGGTGACGCGCTCGTGCAGGCCGTCGCCGCTGCGAACGACGACACCGTCGTCGTCCTCAACAGCGGAACCGCGGTCGAGATGCCGTGGATCGACGACGTCGACGCGGTGTTCAGCAACTGGTTCGCCGGTGAGCAGATGGGCCCCGCCCTCGCGGCGCTCCTGTGGGGTGATGTCAACCCGTCGGGCAAGCTGCCGATGACCTTCCCGAAGTCGGTGGCCGACACGCCGACCGGAAGCGACCCGGCACGCTACCCCGGCATCTTCTCCAACGGATCGACGACCCGGCCCGCTGGGTCGACGGAGGCGCGCCAGGTGAACTACACCGAGGGCCTCCAGGTCGGCTACAAGTGGTACGACGCCCAGGGCATCGAGCCGCTGTTCGAGTTCGGACACGGCCTGTCGTACACCTCGTTCGCGTACAGCGACCTGGCGGTCGACCACGTGGACGACCCGGCGACCGGCGACGTGCTGTCGAAGGTGTCGTTCACGGTGACCAACACCGGCGCCCGCGCCGGGGCGGAGATCCCGCAGGTCTACCTGACGCTGCCCGAGGCGGCAGAGGAGCCGGGCAAGCGGCTCGTCGGCTTCGACCGCGTCGAACTCGCGGCGGGTGCGAGCACCCGGGTCGAGGTCGTCGTCGACTCGACGGCGAGCAACCAGCCCTTCTCCATCTGGGACGTGGACGCCGACGAGTGGACCGTCCTGGACGGCGAGTACAGCTTCGCCGTCGGATCGTCGTCGCGTGACCTGCCGCTCACGCAGGACGTGTTCGTCGACCGTGTCGCACCGAAGATCGCGTCGATCACGCTCAACGGCAGCCAGAAGGTCGTCGTCGCAGCGACCGACGAGCTGAGCGGCGTCGCCCTGATCGAGTACTCGACCCAGAAGAACAAGCAGGATGCCTCGGCATGGGCCCCGTACACGGGTCCGCTGCAGGTCGACGCGAAGAGCACCGTCTCGTTCCGCGTCACCGACCACAGCGGGAACATCAGCGAGGTCGTCCAGGTGAACCGCAAGGACCTGCGCTGAGACACCGGGGGCGGCACTGCATGGGCCGCCCCCGGACCACCCGTCCGCCCCGTGGCGCCGCCGCGGGGCGGACGACGCTTTCCCGGCGCACCGGGGTACGTTTGCCCTGCAGACCTGCATCGACGAGGAGAAGCATGACGGGTGCCCCACCGCCGCGCCACGCGACGATCGAAGACGTCGCGCGGGCGGCCGGCGTCTCTCGCGCCGCCGTGTCGAAGGTGCTGCGCAACGCCTACGGTGTGAGCGACGGGATGCGCGAGCGCGTGACGGCCGCGATGGCAGAGCTGAACTACCGTCCGCGGATCGCGGCACGGGCGATGCGCGGGCGCACCTACACACTCGGGATCGAGCTTCCGGATCTGGCCAACCACTTCTTCGCGCGGATCGCGCGGGGTGCGACGAGCGCCCTCGAAGGAACGCCGTACCAGCTCATCATCGCTCCCGCCGAAGCCGGATCGCGCGAGGGGCTGCGGGCGCTCGAGGCGCTGGTGGACCGTCAGGTGGACGGCGTGATCGCGGTGTCACCGCGCGTCGACGAGGCGGGGCTGGAGCGGATCTCCGGTTCCGTCCCCGTCGTCATGTTCGGGCGCCACGACACCTCCGATCGGTACGACGTCGTCGCCGGCGACGACGCCGCGGGAGCCCGTGCGGCGATGCAGCACCTGTTCGACCTGGGCCACCGCCGGATCGCGCACCTCACTCTGCACGAGTCCGGCGCGTTCGAGCCGTTCCCGCACGGGGTGCGTCTGCGCGAGTACGAGGCGGCGATGGACGCCGCAGGGCTCGGGGAGCGCGCCATGGTCTGGCGCACCGACGAGGGCGAGGGGCCATCGGCGGAGGTCGTGCGCCGCATGCTCGCCGACGGGACCACCGCCACTGCCGTCTTCGCCGCCCACGACGAGCTCGCGTTCGGCGCGATGCGCGCGGCGAGCGAGGCGGGTGTGCCGCTGGCCGTCGTCGGCTACGACGACGTCCCGATGGCCTCGCATCCGGGGCTCGGGCTCACCACCGTGCACCAACCGGGTGAGGCCATGGGCGCCCGTGCTGTCGAGATGCTGCTGGAACGCATCGCCGGCCGCACCGAGCCGATGCACGAGATCTTCGAGATCGAGCTCAAGGTCCGAACGTCCACGCGCGCCCCCTCGGGCTGAGGGGGTTCAGCGCGCGGCGACGACCGCGTTGTCGAGCTCGTCGGCGTCGACGCCCGGCCGCTCGGCCTGGTTCGTCAGCAGCACCCAGGCGACGCCCGCCGCCGGGTGCACCCAGAACTCCGTGCCCGCCCAGCCCGCGTGGCCGTAGACGTCTCGGTCGATGAGTCCCGGAGCGCGCGTGCGGAGGTTGAAGGTGAAGCCCCAGTCCTGGCCACGCTCGGCGGGATACGGCTCGAGACGCGGGATGTCTCGGGTGAGAGGACGGCACATCATCGCCAGAGTCGCCGGCTGCACGACGCCGCCGGCCTCGCCCTGCCCGATGCGCAGCAGCGCCGATCCGAGCGCGAGGAGATCGCCCGCTGTGCCGATCATGCCCGCGCCGGGGTTGCGGTGGCTCGCGAAACCCCGCATGTCCAGGCCCAGACGCTCTGCATCGACGACCGTGTGCGGCTCGACGGCCGGGTCCAGCGTGAACCCGGTCGCGCCGAGCGCGGCAGCCCACTCCGTGACGTCGGCATCCCACGTGCGTCCGGTGGTGTGGCGCACGAGCTCGGCGATGCCGTCGAACGCCACCGTCGAGTAGCGCGAGGCCGTGCCGGCGGCGAAGTCGCGGCCCGGCGCGAGCAGTGCGGCGCGTAGCCCCTCGGCGGGGTCGAGCGTGGGTTCGCGGATGCCGGAGGTGTGGCTCGCGAGGTGGCGCAGGCGCACGACGTCGTCGCGGCCCGCTCCGAACTCGGCAAGCGCCGCACTGAGGGGGGTCTCGGTCGTGAGCAGACCGCGCTCGATCGCGCGTGCCGCGGTGAGGCCGGTGAGCACCTTGGTGACCGAGAACAGCCAGTACGGATCCTCGACCTGTGCAGCCCGTCCGTCCGTCGCGCCGAACGCGTCGAGCGCGACGACTCCGTCGGCGGTCGCGATGCCCAACACCGCGCTGGGCAGGCGTTCCGCCTCCACGTGCCGTCGCGCCCAGTCGAACGCTGCTGCGTAGCCGGTCACGGGCGCGGCTCGTACCGGTCGGGAGACACGGATGCCGCGACCACGCGCCGCAGGTCCTCGAGGGTCGCGTCGGGGCCGAACCAGCCGTGCGCGCGCGCCTGGACGAGCACATTGCCGAGGGCCGTCGCCTCGACCGGTCCTGCGAGCACAGGAAGGCCCGACCGGTCGGCCGTCGCCTGGCACAGCAGCCTGTTGAGGGCGCCGCCGCCGACGATGTGGATCACGTCGATGTCGCGGTCGGTGAGCCTGCCGGCGGTCGCGACCGCGTCGGCGAAGGCCTGCGCGATGCTCTCGACGATCGTCCGGGCGAACGCCTCGCGCGTCGCGGGTGCGGGTGCGCCGGCCTCGCCGAGCACCGCCGCGATGCGGGCGGGCATGTCGCCCGGAGCGGACAGGCGCGGGTCGTTGGCGTCGAACAGGGGGACGTCGCCGGAGACGGATGCCGCAGCATCCAGCAGAGCCGGAAGATCGATCGCCGCGCCGTCCTCGGCCTCCCACGTGCGCACCGCCTCGCTCAGCAGCCAGAGGCCCGTCACGTTGTGGAGGAAGCGCACGCGCCCGTCCACACCACCCTCGTTCGTGAAGTTCGCCTCGCGGGCCGCGTCGCTGACGACGGGTCCGTCGAGCTCGACGCCGACGAGACCCCACGTGCCGCACGAGATGTACGCCGCGTCGGGGGTGCTGAGCGGCACAGCGACGACGGCCGACGCCGTGTCGTGGGAGCCGACCGCGACCACCTCGAGCGGCGCGCCCACGCGCTCGCGCGCCTCTCCGTGCAGGGTGCCCAGCACCACGCCGGGATCGACCAGGGGAGGGAGGACGGATGTCTCGATCCCGAGCCGCGCCGCGAGTTCGAGGTCCCACTCGCCCGTGCGGACGTCGACAAGGCCGGTCGTCGACGCATTCGTGCGCTCGGCGACACGCGCACCGGTCAGCAGGAACGCGACGAGGTCGGGAACGAGCAGCGCAGAGCTCGCGTCTCGCAGCCCCGGCTCGACCGCGTACTGATAGAGCGTGTTGAACGGCAGGAACTGCAGCCCGTTGCGGCGGTAGAGCTCGCCGAACGGCACGCGCGCGTGCACCAGCTCGACGCCCCGCGCGGTGCGCTCGTCGCGGTAGTGGAACGGCTCGCCGAGCAGCTCCTGCCCGTTCACCAGACCGTAGTCGACGGCCCACGAGTCGATGCCGATGCTCGCGATGCCTGGCTCTCGACGAAGCGCCTCGGTGAGGCCCTCCACGATGTGCCGGTACAACGTCGTGAAGTCCCAGTGCAGCTCGCCGTCGGCCCCGGGCACAGGACCGTTGGGGAATCGCGACACCTGCTCGAGGCGCAGCATCCCGTCGTCCACGTAGCCGAGCATCACGCGACCGCTGGTCGCGCCGAGGTCGACGGCCGCGACGACCCCGCCGGTGGCCTCTGTCATCGCAGGAACGCGGCGGCGACGCCGGAGTCGACGGGGATGTGCAGGCCGGTGGTGCGGCTGAGTTCCGGGCCGGTGAGGACGTACACCGCGTCGGCGACGTTCTCGGGCACGACCTCGCGCTTGAGGATGGTGCGGTTCGCGTAGAACTGGCCGAGGTCCTCTTCCTTGACGCCGTAGGTCGCGGCGCGGTTGGCGCCCCAGCCGGCGGCGAAGATGCCCGAGCCGCGCACGACGCCGTCGGGGTTGATGCCGTTGACGCGCACGCCGTGCTCGCCGAGCTCGACCGCGAGCAGGCGCACCTGGTGGGCCTGGTCGGCCTTGGTCGCCGAGTACGCGATGTTGTTCGGGCCGGCGAAGACGGAGTTCTTCGACGAGATGTAGATGACGTCGCCGCCGAGCTTCTGCTCGATGAGGATCTTCGCGGCGGCCTTCGAGACGAGGAACGAGCCCTTCGCCATGACGTCGTGCTGCAGGTCCCAGTCCTTCTCGGTGGTCTCCAGCAGCGGCTTCGACAGCGACAGGCCGGCGTTGTTGACGACGAGGTCGACGCCGCCGAACGCGAGCACGGCCGCGTCGAAGGCGGCCTGGATCGCGTCGGCGTCGGCGACGTTCGCGGCGACGCCGATGGCGACATCCGTGTTCCCGAGCTCCGCCGCGGCGGCCTGCGCCTTCTCGAGATCGAGGTCGGCGACGACGACGCACGCGCCCTCGGCGGCGAGGCGGGTCGCGATGGCCTTGCCGATTCCGGATGCCGCGCCCGTGACGAGTGCGATACGGCCCTGGTGGGTCTTGGGCTTCGGCATGCGCTGGAGCTTCGCCTCTTCGAGCGCCCAGTATTCGATGCGGAACTTCTCGGCGTCGGAGATAGGGGTGTAGGTCGAGAGCGACTCGGCGCCGCGCATCACGTTGATGGCGTTGATGTAGAACTCACCGGCGACGCGGGCGGTCTGCTTGTTCGCGCCGTACGAGAACATGCCGACACCCGGGATGAGGACGATGAGCGGGTCGGCGCCGCGGATCGCCGGGCTGTCGGCCGTGGCGTGCGCGTCGTAGTAGGCCTGGTAGTCGGCGCGGTAGGCCTCGTGCAGCTCGTGGAGGCGCGCGATGCTCTCCTCGATCGAGGCGTCGGCCGGCAGGTCGAGGATGAGGGGCTTGACCTTGGTGCGCAGGAAGTGGTCGGGGCAGCTGGTGCCCAGCGCGGCGAGCTCGGGGGCGCGCTCGGAGGCGAGGAAGTCGGTGACGACCTCGGCGTCGGTGAAGTGCCCGACCATCGGCTTGTCGGTCGACGCGAGCCCGCGGATCGTCGCGGCGAGCGCGGCGGCCTTCGCCCGGCGCTCGACCTCCGGCAGCGCCTCGAAGCCGGCGCGGACGCCGCCGAAGGGTTCGGCCTCGCCGTGTTCGGCGATGTAGGCGGCGGCGGTCTCGATGATCCAGAGCGAGTTCTGCTCGGCCTCCTCCGACGTGTCTCCCCACGCGGTGATGCCGTGGCCGCCCAGGATCGTGCCGATCGCCTGCGGGTTCCTGTCCTTGATCGCGGCGATATCGAGGCCCAGCTGGAAGCCCGGGCGACGCCACGGCACCCACACGACCTTGTCGCCGAAGATCTTCGCGGTCAGCTCCTCGCCGTCCGCGGCGGTCGCGATCGCGATGCCCGAGTCGGGGTGCAGGTGGTCAACGTGGTTCGCGTCGACGAGGCCGTGCATCGCGGTGTCGATCGAGGGGGCGGCGCCGCCCTTGCCGTGCAGGCAGTAGTCGAACGCGGCGACCATCTCGTCCTCGCGGTCTACACCCGGGTAGACGTTCACGAGCGAGCGGAAGCGGTCCAGGCGCAGCACTGCGAGGCCGGACTCCTTCAGCGTTCCGAGGTCGCCGCCCGAGCCCTTGACCCACAGCAGCTCGACGGGCTCACCGGTGACCGGATCGGTCTCGGTGCCCTTGGCGGACGTGTTTCCGCCGGCGTAGTTCGTGTTCTTCGGGTCGGCGCCGAGGCGGTTCGACCTCGTGATCAGGTCCGTGACGGCCGGGTTGGTCATGATGCGTTCCTTCGTGTGTGGTCTGTGTCTTCGAGTCGCCGAGACACGCCGAGCGGCAGGTCAGGCCACCGGCGTGTCGTGGCGAGTCGCGGGGAGAGTGCGGGAGGTGGGCGGGGCGGGAGCGGGCGTGTGGAGCGGGAGGGCGGCGAGGCTTGCGGCAAGACGCGCGATGGTGACGGATGCCGCGGGCTCGTGCGGACGGTTCAGATGGCCGTGGTCGGTGCCCGGCTCGGTCACGACCTCCACGGGGCGGCCGGCGGCGCGCAGCGACGCGGCGAACGCCTCGCCCGAGACCCGGAGCTCGTCGACGTCGCCGTTGACCATGAAGGTGGGTGGGAACTGCATCAGGTCGACGGGTCGGGCGAGTCCGGGGATCGCGCCGAGGGGCGCACGGTCGACCGGGCCGCCGAGATAGTTCTCGTACATCCCGAGCACCGCAGCGGGGCCGAAGCGATCGGCCTCGGGCTGGGCGTCGAGCGCGGCACGCAGCGCGGCACCCGGTGCGGGTTGCACGGCGAGCAGCGTCGGGTAGGCGAGCAGCACGAGCGCGGGAAGCGGCGCGCGTCGCTCGATCAGTCGCAGCGCGGCGCCTGCGGCGAGGTTGCCGCCGGCGCTCGTGCCGCCGATCGCGAGGCGGCCCCGGTCGACCCGGAGGCGGTCGGCGCGCTGGACGGTCCACGACCACGCCGCGAGCATGTCGTCGGATGCCGCGGGGTAGTGGTGGCCGCTGCGCGCGCGACCCGCGGCATCCCACTGCTCCTGAGCCGGTGCGAGGCGGTAGTCGACCGACACGACCGTCGTGCCCCGCGCCGACAGCTGCCGCGCGACCCAGTCGGACTCGGGCATGTCGAGGTCGCCGCCGGCGAACCCGCCGCCGTGCGCCCAGACGAGACCGGTGCCGTTCGGCTCTCGCGCGGGGTAGACGCGCACCAGTCCGTCGCCGGCGGAGTAGGGCTCGCTCATGTCGGTCCTTCACATCGTTGTTCCGCAGTCACTTTCTGCGGCTTCCGATCGTGCGGCTTCGCAGTTTCTGACTGCGGAGCTGCCGATCTGGTGGTGCACCGGGGGCGCGGGGATCGGCATCCCACGCCCCCGGTGGGTCTGGTCCGCGTCAGCGGCCGGGGGTCTGGGGCGAAGCCCCAGTGGGCGCAGTCGGCGGGTTACGCGCCCCAGCCGGCCTGCGTGCCGCCGACGCGGTCGGCCGCGATCTGCTGCTGGTAACCGGATGCCGCGTACGCCGCCATCGGGTCGGCCGCGAGTCCGCGCGACTCGCGCCACTCGGCGAGCGCCGGCCGGACGTCGGTGTAGAACGCGTCCATGAAGACGGCGTTCGCGGCGAGCACGTCGTTCGCCTGCTGCGCGGCGGCGAGGGCGTCGCGGTCGACGAGGAGCGCCCGGGCGGTCATCTCCTGGACGTTGAGCACCGAGCGGATCTGCCCGGGGATCTTGTCCTCGACGTTGTGGCACTGGTCGAGCATGAACGCCACGTCGGGGTTGTTGAGGCCCCCGCCGCGCACCACCTCGAAGATGATGCGGAACAGCTGGAACGGGTCGGCCGCGCCCACGATGAGGTCGTCGTCGGCGTAGAAGCGCGAGTTGAAGTCGAACGAGCCGAGCTTTCCGAGGCGCAGCAGCTGCATCACGATGAACTCGATGTTGGTGCCGGGCGCGTGGTGGCCGGTGTCGAGGCAGACCATCGCTTTGTCGCCGAGGCTCGCGACCTGGGCGTAGGAGGTGCCCCAGTCCGGAACGTCGGTGTGGTAGAACGCCGGCTCGAAGAACTTGTACTCGAGCACGAGGCGCTGCTCGTCCGACAGCCGGTCGTAGATCTTCTGCAGCGAGTCCTGCAGGCGGTCCTGGCGGGCACGGATGTCGGCCTGCCCCGGGTAGTTCGAGCCCTCGGCGAGCCAGATCTTGAGGTCGCGCGAGCCGGTGGCATCCATGATGTCGATGCACTCGAGGTGGTGGTCGATCGCCTTGTTGCGGATGCGGTCGTCGTGGTGCGTGAGCGCCCCGAACTTGTAGTCCTCGTCCTGGAAGGTGTTGGAGTTGATGGTGCCGAGGCTCACGCCGAGGTCTTCGGCATGACGGCGAAGGTCGGAGTAGTCGTCGACCTTGTCCCACGGGATGTGCAGGGCCACGCTCGGCGCGAGCTTCGTGTAGGCGTTGACCTGCGCGGCATCCGCGATCTTCTCGTACGGGTCGCGCGGGGTGCCGGGAGTCGTGAACACGCGGAAGCGCGTGCCGGAGTTGCCGAACGCCCAGCTGGGCAGCTCGATGCCCTGGCCTTCGAGCGCGGACTGGATGTCGGGTGACAGCGTCGTCATGATGCGGTGCCTTCTTCGGTGGTGTCGGTCGCCGTGCCCCGGGCGGCGGCGAGTTGGTCGTGCAGGTTGAAGATCTCGGTCAGCGGGGTGGCCGCCTGGTCGGGCCGACCCTCGAGGCCGACGAAGAAGCGGCCCATCTCGGCCTCCCAGCGCGCGGCGACGTCGGAGCCCGCGAGGTAGGCCTGTGCGGCCTCGTCGTCGTCGGTCTCGTAGTAGCCGATCAGGCGTCCGCCCTCGCCGAGGAAGAGCGAATAGTTGCGGCGACCCGAGGCGGCGATCTCGGCGAGCATCTCTGGCCACACCGGGGTGTGGCGGGCGATGTACTCGTCCAGCAGTTCGGGTCGCACCGTCAGTTGGAAGCAGACGCGCTTCGTCGCGGTCGCGCTCGTCATGGGTGGCTCGCTCCTCGGATGGGCGGGGGTGGCGGCGGAGAGCCGCCGTCGATGAATCGTTTCAACGATAGACGCTCCGGGTGCTGTCCGCAAGCGGGAGAGCGTTTTCCTCGGAATCGTACGCGCTGCGCACCGCGGTGTCGATAGCGTGGGAGCGGATTCGAGGCGAGGGAGCACGAGTGGAGCATCAGGAGCGGGCACTGACCGCGTACGTGGACTCCGTGCGCGAACAGCCCGGGGTGCTGGGCGTGGTGCTGGTGGGATCGGTCGCGCAGGGCCGGGAGCGCGAGGGCTCCGACGTCGATGTGTACCTCGTCGTCGACGACGACCGCTTCGCCGCCGAGACGGCGCAGGGCCGCTACGCCTGGATCGAGCGTCAGGATCTGGACTACCCCGGCTCGTATATCGACATCAAGCTCGTGAGCCCGTCGTATCTCGCCACCGCCGTCGACGAGGCCGACGACCCGACGCGGGCATCCTTCCTCGGCGCCCGGGTGGCCTGGACCGTGCTCCCGGGGCTCGACGAGACGATCGCCCGCATCGTCGAGCTTCCGGACGAGGTGTGGGACGCACGCGTTCGCTCGTTCGTCGCGCAGGCCCACCTGTACGGCGGCTACTTCCTGCGCCAGGCGGTCGAGCGCGGCGACGGATTCCTCCGCCGCCACGCCGGACTCCACCTGGCGCTGGCTGCCGCGCGCGCGGCACTCGCAGCGGACCGGGTGATGCTTCCCGGCCCAAAGTACGTCTCGAGGCTGGTGCGATCCGTTCCCACGCCTGCGGGGTTCGTCGAGGTGTGGAGTCGGGTCGTGGACGACCCCGACGCCGAGTCCGGTGCCGAGCTCATCCGCATCCTCGACGATTGGGTCGGCGGTGGCCTCACCCCGGACGAGGCGCTGTCGACGTTCATCCGCGACAACGAACTCGCCTGGCTCCGGGGCACCGTGCCCGCGGAGTTCTGGTGAAGCCACCGTCCATCACCCCTTGATCGCTCCGCTGGTCATGCCCGCGACGATCTGCCGGTTGAAGAAGATGTACATGATGAGCGGCGGGATGGTCGTCAGCAGGATGTACATGAACAGCAGGTTGAACTGGCTGACGGTCTGGCTCTGGAAGTTGTACAGGCCGAGCTGGACCGTGGGGTAGTCGTTGCCGGGCAGGAAGTACAGCGGGTTCTGGAAGTCGCCGTAGACGAACACCGCCTGCACCACGATGACGGTGACGATCACGGGCTTCAGCAGGGGGAGCACGACGCCGAAGAACAGTCGCATGGGTCCTGCGCCGTCGATGATGGCGGCCTCGTCGAGCTCCTTGGGGATGGTGGCGACGAACGCGCGGAACAGCAGGACGCAGAACGCGAGTCCGAAGGTCGCTTCGATCAGGACCATGCCGGGGATCGTCTTGAACAGCCCGACACCCTGGAGCACCCAGATGGTGGGGACGACGGCCGGCGGCACGATGAGCGCAGCGAGCACGAAGAAGTTGATCACCGGGTTCAGCCGCGAGCGTTTGCGTTGCAGCACGTAGCCCACCATCGCGGCGAACACGACCATGATCGCGCAACTGAACACCGTGATGACGGTGGTCCAGAGGAACGCCCACAGCACCTGGTAGTCGTTCTTCTGCACGGTCTCGAGGAAGTTCGGCCAGAACTGCCACTCGGTGGGCAAGCTGAACTGGATCAGCCCCGCCTCCTGCGAGCTCTTCGAGGCCTGCAGGAACACGAAGATGAAGGGCACGAGGAAGACCACGATCGACACGATGATCGCGATGATCCCGACGAGGTACTTCCGCATCCAGCGACGCACCGTCATCGGGCGTCGATCGCCCTTCGGGGCGCGGCCGCCGCGGAGCTTGCGCGCGTCGGCGGTGGTGAGGGTCTCGGTGACGGTCACAGCTCCGCCTCCCTTCTGTTCAGCAACCACGACACCGGCACCATGATCGCGGTGACCACGAGGAAGAGGATGACGTTGCCGGCGGTGGACAGGCCGAAGAAGCCGGCCTGGTACTGCTTGTAGATGACGGACGCGATCACGTCGCTGGAGAACCCGGGGCCGCCCTTGGTCATCGCCCAGATCATGGCGAACTCTCGGAGACCGCCGATGAGCGACAGGATGATGACGGTCGCGGTGGCGGGGCGGACCAGCGGCAGAGTGATGTTGCGGAACACCGACCACGCGCCGGCGCCGTCCATGCGGGCAGCCTCGAAGTACTCGTGCGGGATGGCGACGATGCCGGCCATGAAGATCAGCGTCGCGATCCCGACGCCCTTCCAGATGTCCACCCCGGCGACGGTCAGCAGCGCCAGGTTCGGGTCGGTGTACCAGCCGGGTTCGGGCAGGTTGAAGAAGCCGAGCACGTTGTTCACGACGCCGTGGAACGGGTCGAGCAGTGCCTTGAAGGTGAGGCCGACGCCGATCGTCGAGACCAGCACCGGGAAGAAGACGACGGCGCGCAGGTAGCCGCGGCCCAGGGTCGGGCCCGTCAGCAGCAGGGCGAGCGCCAGGCCGAGGACGACCTTCGCTGCCGAGGTGACGAAGCCGTAGATGAAGGTGTTGATGAAGCCCTGCACCAGCTGGGGCTCCTGGAAGAACTGCACGAAGTTGTCGAAGCCGATGAACTGGACGTCGAAGAGCGTCCAGCGCGTCAGCGAGAAGTAGAACGAGGCGAACGTGGGCACCGCGAAGAACACGATGAACAGCACGGCCGCCGGGATGTAGAACCAGCTGGGGTAGGGGCTGCGGATGCCCTTGCGCTTCGGATCTGTCTTGCCCGGCCGGGTGGCCGGCGGGGCCGCTCCGGTCGGCGCTACTGCGGTCGTCATTGATCACTCCTTTGTGAAGGTCCGGTGTGAAGAGGGGCCGGCGGCGTGCCGCCGCCGGCCCCTGTGCTACCTGATCTCAGTGGATCCCGGGTCGGGTCACCAGCCCTCGAGCCCGAGCTGCTGCGCCTGCTTCTTCACGTCCTCGTCGTACTGCGCCGCGCCGTCCTCGGCACCGGTGATGCCGGATCCGACGGCGACCGTGATGTTCTCGAGGTTCGGTCCCTTGATGGGCGACAGGAACTCGAGCGCCGAGCCGGTCTTGCCGGAGTCGAAGTAGGCCTGGATGTCGCTCACCAGGTCAGGCACGTCGCTGGGCAGGGTGCACGCGCTGGTGACGTAGGGCCCTGCGATCGAGCCGCCTTCGTTCTGCACCTGGCAGCCCTCGTCGGAGTTGGCGAACGCGACGAACTTCTTGGCGGCGTCGAGCTTGTCGCCCTCGGTCGTCTTGGCGATGTAGATCGCGTTCGGCTGCCACATGGTGATCGAGGTGTCGGCCGCGTCGGCCGCCGGCAGTGCGAACACGCCGATGTCGTTGACGTTCTCGGGGTAGTCCTGCTGCACCGCCGAGATCGTCGCCGAGAGCATCGGGTACTGCGCGCCGGCGCCGGTCGCCAGCGCGCCCATCGCCTGGGCGTTGGTCATCGAGGCGAAGTCCTCGTTCAGCAGGCCCTTGTCGAACACCTCCTGGCCGTGCGTGAAACCAGCCAGCGCCGGCTCCTCGACGTACTTCGCCTTCGGGTCGTTGGCGGTGTACTCCTCGGCCCAGTCGGGGTTGACCGCCGACACGTTCGCGAAATCTCCGAGCACGAACAGCTGGCTGGTCCAGGTGTCACCGAAGGACTGCAGGATCGGGGCGACGCCGCCGCCCTCGGCCTTGATCTTCTCGCTGTTGGCGATGAACTCGTCCCACGTCGTGGGCACCTCGAGGCCGAGCTGCTCGTAGACCTTCTTGTTGTAGAGCACCGCGCCGGCGAACGACGTGCCCCAGGGGGCGCCGTACAGGCCGTTGTCGGTCGAGACGACGGCCTTGAAGTCGTCGGTGAGCCCGTCGACCCAGTCCTGGTCGCTGAGGTTCACGAGCGTCTGGTCGGGGTTCAGCGCCTGCAGCAGCGAGCCCGAGTTGTAGTGGAAGACGTCGTTCATCGAGTCCGTCGACAGCTTCGTCTTCATGAGGTTGTCGCCCTCGGTCCCGCCGGGCTGCGTCTCGAGCTTGACGGTGATGTCGGGGTTGGCCTTCTCGAAGGCCGCGATGAGCGCCTTCGCCTGGTTGGTGTTGGCGTCGTCGCTCTGGGTGAGATAGCTGATCTCCACCTTGCCGTCGTTGGAACCGCCGCCGCTGCACGCGGCCAGCGGCACGGCGAGTGCCACGATGCCTGCACTCGCGAGGAGCACTCTCCGGGTGGAAGAGCTCTTCATCTTTACCTCCTTGTAAAGCCGAGCGGATGGTCCGCCCACGCTGCCGGATTCCCTGGTGCTGCGTTGAGAGAGTCGCTGCCCGGGTGGCATTGAAACCATTCAACCCTCGTAAGGTACGTCCGTTCGCGGGCGGGGTCAACAGTGGGATCCGAACTGATCCGTCACGATCGTGTAACGGTCTACACTTCGATTGACAAGAACCATGAATCGTTTCACGATTGTCGAGCGGGTCGGCGACGCGGCCGACCCCCGAAAGGACACAGCCATGACGGCTCTTCCCTCTCCCACCGCAGTCGACACCGCCGTTCGGGTCGTGGGGCTGCGCTGCCAGCACGGCCGCGGACTGCTCGGCGTCCCGCGCACCGGGCTGCGTCTGAGCTGGCGCGCCGAGAGCGACGATCCCGATGCCCGCCTCGTCGGCTACCAGCTGGCCGAGGGTGCCGAAGGCGCCGAGCCCACTCCGGCGGAGCCGGTCGCCGACTCCCGAACGGTCGGCATCGTGGTCCCGGTCGAGCTCGCCCCCCGCGAGCGGCGCGCCTTCGCGGTGCGGGTCGCGACGTCGACCGGGTGGAGCGACTGGAGCGAGCCGCTCGTCGTCGAAGCCGGCGTCGACGGCCCCGGGCTCGAGGCATCCGTCATCGGCGCCGACACTGCTGCCGACGGGCCGGTCCCGCTCCTGCGCACCGAGTTCTCGCTCGATCGCGTGCCCCGCGCGGCCCGGCTGCGCCTGACCGCCCTCGGGCTCGTCGACGCATGGATCAACGGCGTCCGCGCGACCGACGCCCTGCTGACCCCGGGCTGGACGTCGTACCAGGAGCGCATCGTCATCGACACCCTCGATGTCACGGCGCTCCTCCGCGAGGGCGCGAACGTCATCGTCCTCGCCGTCGCCGACGGGTGGTACCGCGGCAGCTTCGGCTTCGCCCGGCGACAGGCGATCTACGGCGACCGCACCTGCGCGCTCGCGCAGATCGAGGCCGACGGCGAGGTCGTGGCGAAGACCGATGCCTCGTGGCGGACCGGGTTCGGACCGCTCCGCAGCGCCAGCATCTACGACGGCACGGTGACCGATCTGCGTCTGGACGACCCCGCGGTGCATGAGCTCGGATTCGCCGGGGAGGACTGGGTCGCGGCATCCGTCGTCGACATCGACGCCGCGCGCTTCGAGCCGCGCTCCGCGCCGCCGGTGCGGGTCGTGGCCGAGCTGCCGATGACGCCGACCTCGCACGCCGGGCGCACGCGGCTGGACGGCGGCCAGAACCTCTCGGGCTGGGTGCGCCTTGTCGTGCGCGGCCGCGCGGGCGATGTCGTCACGGTGCGCCACGCCGAGGTGCTCGAACCGTCGGGCGACCTGCATGTCAAGGCGCTGCGGTCGGCCAAGGCCACCGACGTCTACACGCTCGACCGCGACGGCGAGCACACGCTCGAGCCCGCCTTCACGTTCCACGGCTTCCGCTACGCCGATGTCGAGGGCGCCGAGGTCGTCTCGGCGACGGCGGTCGCGATCTCGAGCGACCTCGCGCCGCGCAGCACGTTCTCGTCGTCGCACGAGGCGCTCGACCGGTTCCACTCGAACGTCTTCTGGTCCCAGCGCGACAACTTCGTGTCGGTGCCGACCGACTGCCCGCAGCGCGACGAGCGCCTCGGCTGGACCGGCGACGCCCAGGCGTTCGCCGCGACGGCGAACACCCTGATGGACACCGAGTCGTTCTGGATGTCGTGGCTGCGCGATCTCGAGATCGACCAGACCGACTGCGGCGGTGTGCCGGCGGTCGTGCCCGACATCATCCGGCCGCAGGACATGCTGATGGGAGGTGTGCCGACCGAGAACATGGGCCGGGCCGGATGGGCGGATGCCGCCACCATCGTGCCGCTCTCCGTCTACGAGTCGTACGGCTCCACGGAGGTGCTCGATCGTCAGCGCAGCAGCATGCGGCGCTGGGTGGAGCACCTGCGTCGCCGCGCCGGCGACGGCGTGGTGCTGCCGGGCGGCGACTTCCAGTTCGGCGACTGGCTCGACCCCGACGCCCCCGGCGAGCGGCCGTGGGAGGCGAAGGTCTCGAGCGACTTCGTCTCGAACGCGTTCTACTCGTGGTCGGCACGGCTGCTCGCCCGCGCCGAGCGCATCCTCGGTGACGCCGGCAGCGCCGCCGCCTACGAGGCCCTCGCCGACCGCGTCGGTGCCGCGACCTTCGAGCGCTGGGGTGAGGAGGCGATCCTCACCCAGAGCGGCGCGGCGATCGCCCTCGAGTTCGCCCTGGCTCCTGCCGAGCGACGCGCGGAGATCGCCGATGCCCTCGCCGCGAACGTGCGCCGCGAGAACGGCCGCATCGCGACGGGCTTCCTCGGCACGCCCCTCGTGCTGTTCGCGCTGTCGCGGTCGGGCCACCTCGACGAGGCATACCTCATGCTGCTCCGCCGGGACGCGCCGTCGTGGCTGTACCAGGTGGACCGCGGCGCGACGACGGTGTGGGAGCGCTGGGATGCCATCCTTCCCGACGGCAGCATCCACTCCGGTGCGATGGACGCCCTGCCCACCGAGGACGCCTCCGAGGACGAGACCGGCATGCTCTCGTTCAACCACTACGCGTACGGCGCGATGATCGACTGGGTCTACCGCACCGTGGCGGGCCTCGCCCCGGATGCCGACGACCCCGGGTACCGCACCGTGCACGTGGCTCCGCGCCCGGCCGTGGGGCTCGAGCACGCCTCGGCGTCGATCCAGACCCCGCAGGGGCGCCTCGCGATCGACTGGCGCGTCGACGGCGACGTCTTCGAGGCCACCCTCGAGGTGCCGTTCGGATCGCGCGCGGTGCTCGACCTGCCGGTGACGGCCGGTTCCGCCGTGACCCTCGACGGTGCTCCCGCCCCCACCGAGCTCGGCCACGGCACGCACCGCCTCGCGGTCACCGCGCCCGCCGTCGCGACCCCCGGCGCGGTCGTCCCGGCCTGATCGCGCCATCCGTCACCAGACCACCGAAGCCCCCACACACCAGACCCGCAAGGAGTGCCATGAGCGGCCCCGTTCCCCACATCGTCATCGACGCGCCGTACCGCAGCGACGTCGTCGCCTCGCCGACCCCCGAGATCGGCTGGCGCACGGAGACCGACACCCCCGGCTGGCTGCAGTCGGGCGCCGAGGTCGAGGTCACGCGTGCCGGCGAGGTGTCGTCGCACCGCGTCGACGGCCGTGCCTCCACGCGGATCGCGTGGCCGTTCCCGCCGCTCGCCGCGCGCGAGGAGGTCTCGCTGCGCGTGCGGGTCACCGGCGTCGACGGCGCCGCGGGCGACTGGAGCGAGCCCCGGCGCATCGTCGCCGGGTTCCTGGCGGAGGGGGAGTGGCAGGCCGTGACGATCGGCCTCGCCGAGCCCGCCGAGAACGCGCAGCCCGCGTACCTGCGCACCGAGTTCGACGTGACGGGTCCGGTCGCGCGCGCCACGCTCTACGCGACGGCGCTCGGCGTGTACCAGGTGGCGATCGACGGCGTCGACGTCGACGACCAGGTGATGAAGCCGGGCTGGACCCCGTACGCGCACCGCACCATCCACGAGACCACCGACGTGACGCGTCTGCTCGCGGAGGGCCGCAACGCCATCGGCGTGCGCCTGGCCGGCGCGTGGGCGACGGAGAGCTTCGGTTTCCGTGAGAACGCGCGTCCCCTCTACGCCGACCAGCCCCGCTTCGCGGGTCAGCTGCTCATCGAGTACGCCGACGGGTCGCGACGATGGATCGTCACGGATGCCTCGTGGCAGGCGTCCAGCGGACCGATCACGGCTAGCGGGCTGTACGCGGGCGAGGACTACGACGCCCGTCTCGCCCTCGTCGACCGAGAAGGTCGTGGCTTCGCTCAAGCGGGCTACGCCGCCGGCGGTTGGGCGCCCGTCGCCGAGCTCGAGGCTCTGCGCACGCCCGAGGCCCGGGTGTCGCCGTTCGTGCGTCGGATCGAAGACCTCGCGGTGCGCGAGGTCATCACCACCCCGAGCGGCAAGACGGTCCTCGACTTCGGCCAGAACCTGGTCGGCCGCCTCCGGATCCGGGTGTCGGGTCCTGCGGGCGCCGTGATCACGCTGCGGCACGCGGAAGTGCTCGAGCACGGCGAGCTCGGCACGCGGCCGCTGCGCGCCGCCGCCGCGACCGACCACTACACGCTCGCGGGCGGCGGTGCAGAGGAATGGGAGCCGGAGTTCACCTTCCACGGCTTCCGCTACGCCGAGGTCGACGGATGGCCGGGCGAGTTCGACCCCTCCGCCGTCACCGCGGTCGTCATCCACAGCGACATGGAGCGCACGGGCTGGTTCGAGGCATCCCATCCCCTCGTCAACCAGCTGCACGAGAACATCCTCTGGGGCCTGCGCGGCAACTTCCTGTACCTCCCGACCGACTGCCCGCAGCGCGACGAGCGCCTGGGGTGGACGGGTGACATCCAGGTGTTCGCGCCGACGGCCTCGTTCCTCTATGACGTGCGCGGCTTCCTCGACTCGTGGCTGCGGGACCTCGCGCTCGAGCAGGTCGACGGCGTGGTGCCGTTCGTCGTGCCGAACGCGCTCGGGGTCGCCCGTCCCGCCGCAGCGTGGGGCGATGCCGCCACGATCGTGCCGTGGGTGCTCCACGAGCGCTACGCCGACGTCGCCACCGTCGAGCGCCAGTACCCGAGCATGAAGGGCTGGGCGGACGTGCTCATCCGTCTGGCCGGCCCCCGCCGGCTGTGGGAGGGGATGTTCCAGTTCGGCGACTGGCTCGACCCGGACGCGCCGCCGCACCTGCCCGCGAATGCGAAGACGGATGCCGACATCGTGGCGTCGGCGTACCTCTTCCGGTCGGCCGACGCCGTGGCCCGCGCCGCCGCGCTCCTCGGAAAGGACGACGAGGCCCGGGAGTACGCGCAGATCGCGGAGGAGGTGCGCGCCGCGTTCCTGGCGGAGTACGTGACGCCCGCCGGGCGCATGATGTCGGACGCGCAGACCGCGTACGCGATGGCGATCGTCTTCGACATCGTCCCCGCCGACCAGCAGGAGGTGCTCGGCGCACGGCTGGCCGAGCTCACGCGACTGTCGGGCTACCGCATCAGCACCGGCTTCGTCGGCACGCCCATCATCCAGGACGCCCTCACCCGCACCGGCAACCTCGAGACCGCGCGGCGCCTGCTTGTGCAGACCGAGAACCCGTCGTGGCTCTACCCGGTGACGATGGGCGCGACCACCATCTGGGAGCGGTGGGACTCGATGCTCCCCGACGGATCGATCAACCCGGGCGAGATGACGTCGTTCAACCACTACGCCCTCGGCGCCGTCGGCGACTGGCTGCATCGCGTCGTCGCGGGCCTCGCGCCCGATGCGCCGGGATACGAGCGGATCCGCATCCAGCCGCGCCCGCTCGCCGAATTCGACCACGCGTGGGCCGAGCACCTGACGCCGTACGGCACCGCGCGTGCAGGGTGGTCGCGCCAGGACGGCGTCGTCCGCGTCGAGGCGACCGTGCCGCCGAACACGACCGCCGTCGTCGTGCTGCCCGACGGGCGTGAGCTCGAGGTCGGCTCGGGAGCCCACGGGTGGGAGGTCGCCGACACCGCGCCGGCGGCCGCCGCCTCGCGGGTCGGTCTGGACTCGACCCTCGCCGCCGTCATCGACGACCTCGAGGCCTACGAGGCCATCGGCCAGGTGCTCGAGGCGTCGAGCCCCGAGGCCGCGCACGGCTTCCGCACCCACACGAAGTGGTCGGATGCCCGCGAACTCGGGGAGGCGCTGTTCATGCACGCCGGCCCGGAGACGCAGCAGGAGATCGCCGCGCGCCTGGCCGAACTCTCGGCAGAGCGCGAGGGGGCGACTGCGGATGCCTGAGCGGCCGCGCCTGCTGGGGCCTCGCCCCAGACCCCCGGGCGCCGGCGCGCACCCGGGGGAGCGGGCGACCGCTTCCCCGGCAGTGCCCTACACTCACGGACAGCGGAAGGAACTCCTGGGGGCGTCATGGTGGTGAGCGTGCGCGATGTCGCGGCTGCGGCATCCGTTTCCGTCGGCACGGTCTCGAACGTGCTCAATCGACCCGAGAAGGTGTCGCCCGCGACCGTCGAGCGTGTGACGCAGGCGATCGAGGAGCTGGGGTTCGTCCGCAACGACGCCGCCCGGCAGCTCAGAGCCGGTCGCAGCCGCAGCATCGCGCTGATCGTGCTGGACGCCGGCAACCCGTTCTTCGCCGAGGTCGCCCGAGGTGCGGAGGACCGCGCCGCCGAGGCGGGGATGAGCGTGCTGCTCGGCAACAGCGACGAGCGCTCCGACCGCGAGGACGCCTACCTCGATCTCTTCCGCGAGCAGCGGGTGAACGGCGTGCTCGTCACGCCCGTCGACGGCGACCTCGCCGGTCTCGCCCGGCTGCACGCCGGCGGGGTCCCGGTGGTGCTCGTCGACCACGAGGACTCCGAGCAGGCGTTCGGATCGGTGTCGGTCGACGACGTCGAGGGCGGCTACCTCGCGGTCTCGCACCTGCTGTCGACGGGGCGCCGGCGCATCGCGTTCATCGGCGGTCCTCGCACGATCCGCCAGGTGGCGGACCGGCTCGAGGGCGCGCGTCGCGCCGTCGCCGAGGTGGACGGAGCGACCCTGGAGGTCGTCGAGATGTCGGCGCTGTCGGTGCTGCAGGGGCGCGAGGCCGGGGAGCTCCTCCGCGGACGCGCCGCGGCCGACCGGCCGGATGCCGTGTTCGCCGCGAACGACCTGCTCGCCGTCGGGGCGCTGCAGGCGTTCACGCTGATGGCCGACGTGCAGGTGCCGCGTGACATCGCGCTGATCGGCTACGACGACATCGACTTCGCGTCGGCGACCGTCGTGCCGCTGAGCTCGATCCGCCAGCCGGCCCACCTCATCGGGTACACCGCCGTCGACCTGCTCCTCAAGGAGCTCGAAGAGCCCGGCGGCGACCATCCGCGCACCGTGCGCTTCCAGCCCGAGCTCGTCGTGCGGGAGTCCACGGCCGGCTGACCGGCCCCGAAGTCCCCCCTCGTTCCCGCTGCACTCTTCCCGGCGCGTGCCAGCGCCCCCGCACTCCCCTCCTCCCTCTTCTTCCCCCTCCCCTCCCGGAGCGGGGCGGGTCGGCCTCTCGGCCGGACCGGTTAGGGCCGGGTCGCCTCCTCGAGCAGCTCGAGCACGTGGCGGTAGTCGGCTCCCGTCGCGCGCGTCATGCCCAGCTCGCACGTGCGGTTGCACGATGCGTGCGCGTCGGCGCCCAGGGCCCGGACCTCGGCGGCCTCGGCAGCCGTGGCGGACGCGGTGAGCTCGGGATGCAGCATCCCGCGGTCCCCGGCGAAGCCGCAGCACGACCACGCGTCCGGCACGATCACCTCCGTGGCGACGGCTTCGGCGACGCGGCGCAGGGCGGGGTCCAGACCGAGCTGGGTCGACGAGCACGTGGGGTGCAGCGCCAGAGAGCCGACGAGCGGCGCCACCTCGTCCAGGCGCGGAAGCAGCACGCGTTCGGCGAAGGCGACGGCGTCTTCGACACGGGCGTCGACGCCGGCATCGGCGAGCAGGTGGAGGAACCCCTCGGTGCAGCTCGAGGCATCCGTCACGATCGTGAGCTCGCCGCCGCGCGTCGCGTCCGAGATCGATGCGGCCACCCGGCGGGCCATGACCTCGCGCCCGCCCGCATGTCCCTTCGAGGTCCAGGGGGTGCTGCAGCACAGCGCGTCGACGCCGTCGGGCACCGCGAGCCGGACGCCCGCACGTTCGGCGAGCCGGCGGAACGCCTCGGTCACCCCGACGCCGTCGCCGGCGGGCCCGAACATCGCGTTCACGCAGGCGGGAAGGAAGACGGCGACAGGTGCTTCGTCACCGGTGCCGACGGTCGTCCCGAGGCGCGAGCGCGCGTGTCCGCCTCGGGGGAGATCGTCCGAGTAGCGCGGCACCGTGTCGGCACCGAGCACGGCGCGGCCGACGTCGGTGGCGAGGGTGACGACGGGCGCCGGGAGGCGGTCGGCCACCGTGAGGCCGAGGCTCGCGACCCGGGTCGCCCCTGACCACGCGTGCGCGGCGCCCTTCCACGCGGCGTTCGCCACCGGGCCGGCCTCCTCGCGGCGCAGGCGCTTCACGAGGGTGCCCGTGTTGATCAGGACAGGGCACGCGGTCTGGCACATGCCGTCGACGGCGCACGTGTCCACGCCCGCGTAGTCGTAGTCGCGTTCCAGCTCGCGCACGAGTGCGTGATCGCCGGACGCCTCGGCCCGGGCGATCGCGCGGCGCGTGACGATCCGCTGGCGCGGCGTGAGGGTGAGGTCGCGGCTCGGGCACACCGGCTCGCAGTAGCCGCATTCGACGCAGCGGTCGGCCTCCGGCTCGATCGGGTCCGCGAGCTTGATGTTGCGCAGATGCGCCTCGGGGTCGTCGTCGATGATGACGCCCGGATTGAGGATGCCGGCCGGGTCGCACAGCCGTTTGAGTTCGCGCATGACGTCGTAGAGCTCGTCGCCGTACTGCCGCCGCACGTACGGCGCCATGACGCGGCCGGTGCCGTGCTCCGCCTTGAGGTTGCCGCCGGCGTCGAGCACGAGCTCGACCATGTCCTCGGTGAACGCACGGTAGCGGGCGAGCTGATCGGCCGACTCGAAGCGGTCCGTCAGCATGAAGTGGATGTTGCCGTCCTTGGCGTGCCCGAAGATCACGCTGTCGTCGTAGGCGTACCGCTCGAACAGCGCCTGCAGGGTCGCGCACGTCGGCGCGAGGCGGTCGACGGGCACGACGACGTCTTCGAGCAGCGCCGTCGTGCCGCTCGGGCGGGCGCCGGCGACCGACGCGTAGAGGCCCTTGCGCAGCTTCCATGCGGCGGCGCGCGCCACCGCATCGGACGAGAAGGATGCTGCCGCCTCGAGCGGCTGCGTGGCGAGGGCCTGCGCGCCCCGCGCGACGAGCTCCGAGAGCTCGTCGTCGTCGTGCGCGTGGAACTCGACGAGGAGCGCGGCCTGGTCGCGCACCGTGAGCCCCGTGATCTCGCGCGGAGCTCCGGCGAGCGACTGCCCGACCCGCAGCGACGTCGCATCCATGAGCTCGAGCGTCGCCGCACCCGTCGCGACGAGTGCGGGGAGGGCGCGTGTCGCGGCCGCGAGATCGGGGAAGACGGTCAGCGCCGTCGCCATGCGCGGCAGGATCGGCACTGTTCGGTAGGTCGCCTCCGCGACGAACGCCAGTGTCCCCTCGCTGCCGACCACGAGGTGTGCGAGCAGCTGCGCCGGGGTGTCGAAGTCCAGGAACGCGTTGACCGCGTACCCCATCGTGTTCTTCATCGCGAACTGCCGGCGGATGATCTCGACCGACCGCGGGTTCGACACCACCCGTTCGCGAAGCCGCGCCAGGCCGTCGACCAGATCGGGCTCGGCGGCCCGCAGCGCCGCGTCGGCGTCGGGCGCGCCCGAGTCGACGACCGTGCCCGACGGCAGCACGAACACGAGCGAGTCGAGCGTCTCGTATGTGTTCTCGGTGATGCCGCAGGCCATGCCGCTGGAGTTGTTGTTGACGACGCCGCCGATCGTGCAGGCGAGCTCGCTCGCCGGGTCGGGGCCGAGCCGGAAACCGTGCCGGGCGAGCCGGGCGTTGACCTGCCGCACCGTCGCGCCCGGCTGCACGCGCACGCGGCGGCCGCCGTCGAGCACGTCGATGCGGCGGAATCGCTGCCGCACGTCCACGAGGAGTCCGTCGGTGCTGGCCTGGCCCGAGAGGCTCGTGCCTCCTGAACGGAACGTCAGCCGCGACCCGCTGCGGCCGGCTTCGCGCATCACACGGCCGACCTCGGCCGCGTCGGCGGCGACGAGCACCGCCTCGGGCGTGAGCAGGAAGTGGGAGGCGTCGCTCGCGTACGCGACGCGGTCGATGGCGCGGGTCTTGAGGCGGGATGCCTCGGCCACGACGTGCGTGACCCCCTCCGCAACAGCGGCGGGCGGCAGGGTCGCGGCGGCGGCGCTTCTTGCCATGGGAACTCCTCGCTGAGCTAGACTGCAATCGCATTCAAGAGAGAATGGATATGCAAGCTCCTATGGACATGCAGACTAGCGGATCGCCGGCTGTCTTCTCCACCGGCCCGTACTGGGAGAGCACCTCACCGGGAGCAGGGCGACGGATGCCGCGAGCCCACGCCGTCGGCGACGCCCGGGTGCAGAGCCTCAACGGGTCGTGGCGCTTCCGGCTCTCGCCCACGGCGGCCGGGACGGGCGAGGCCTTTCTGGCCGCAGACTTCGACGACGCCGCCTGGGACGCGATGCCGGTGCCGTCGCACTGGGTGCTCGAGGAGTTCACGCCGCTCTCCGGCGGCCCCGCGCGCCGCATGCTCGGCACCGGGGAGGGGCCGCTCTACACGAACACGGCCTATCCGATCCCGCTCGATCCGCCGCGCATGCCGACCGAGAACCCCACAGGCGACTATCGGCTGGTCTTCGATGTGGAGGCCGGCTTCGGGGAGGCGGTGCTGCGTTTCGGCGGCGTCGACTCGTGCGCGAAGGTGTGGCTGAACGGCGAGGAGCTCGGCTGGTCCACGGGCAGCCGGCTGCCGTTCGAGTTCGAGGCGCCGGTGCGCGCCGGCCGCAACGTGCTGTGCGTGCGCGTGCACCGCTGGTCGGCGGGGACGTACCTCGAGGACCAGGACATGTGGTGGCTCCCCGGGATCTTCCGCGACGTCGAGCTGCTCGCGCGTCCCGCGGGGGCGATCGACGACCACTTCGTCCACGCCGACTACGACGCCGTGACGGGCCTGGGCACGCTGCGGGTGGACGCCTCCACCGAGGCGGTCGTCGAGATCCCCGAGCTCGGCATCCGTGTCCCCGCGGGCCAGACCGTGACGGTCGCCGTCGAGCCGTGGAGCGCGGAGCGGCCGCGTCTGTATCGCGGCGCACTGCGCGCGAGCGGCGAGACGGTCGAGCTCGCCGTCGGGTTCCGGCACGTGGAGATCGTCGACGGCGTGTTCACGGTGAACGGGCGGCCCGTCACGTTCCGCGGCGTCAATCGCCACGAGCATCACCCCGACACCGGGCGCACGCTCGACCGCGACACCATGACCCAGGACATCGTGCTCATGAAGCGCGCCAACATCGACGCCGTGCGCACCAGCCACTACCCGCCGCATCCGGAGTTCCTTCGCCTGTGCGACGAGTACGGGCTGTGGGTGATCGTCGAGGTCGACCTCGAGACGCACGGATTCATCTACGAGGGGTGGGCGCACAACCCGCCGGCGCTGCCGGAGTGGCGCGACGCGGTCATGGACCGCCTCGTCCGCACGGTCGAGCCGCACAAGAACCACCCGAGCATCGTCGTCTGGTCGCTCGCCAACGAGAGCATGACCGGTGACGGCTTCGCAGAGATGCGCCGCTGGCTCGACGAACGCGACCCGTCGCGCGCCGTTCTCTACGAGCGCGATCCGAGCTACCGCGACTCGGACTTCTACTCGCTCATGTATCCGTCGCTCGAGCTGCTCGACGAGATCGGCCGTCACGCGGAGCCCCGAGGCGGGCGGCTGAGCATGCACGGCATGGTGTTCGACGAATCGGGCGGGGTCGCGCCGCTGCCGGAGGGTGTGACCGAAGCCGACGAGGAGCGCCGGCGCGGCCTGCCGTTCCTCCTCGTCGAGTACGCGCACGCGCAGGGCAACGGCCCGGGGTCGCTGCAGGATTACTGGCGCATCATCCGCGCCCACGACCGCCTCTGCGGCGCGTTCGTGTGGGAGTGGATCGACCACGGCTTCAACGCCGTGACCGACGACGGCGCGCCGTTCGTCATGCACGGCGACGACGTCGACGACGAGCCACGCGGCGGCCGGTTCAGCCTGCACGGGCTGGTGTTCAGCGACCGCACGCCGACCCCGGGCCTCGTCGAGCTCGCGAAGGCGCATGAGACCATCGGGATCACGGTGAGCGACGACGCGGTGCGCATCGTGAACGACCGCCACAGCGCCGACACGGCCGACCTGACATTCCCGTGGTCCGTCGAGGCTGACGGCGAGGTCGCCGCGAGCGGACTGCTGTCCGTTCCCGTGCTCGCGCCGGGGGATTCCGTGGCGGTCCCGATTCCGGATGCTGCCGCCACCGCGCTCGCGTCGGTCACCCGCGACACCGTGCTCACGGTCGGGGCGGCGCTCGCCGCAGACGAGCTCTGGGCTCCGGCCGGCCACGTCGTCGCGTGGGGGCAGGGGGCGCCCGCGCCCGCGGCCGCGGACGCAGACGCCGAGGCCGGGAGACCGCAGACCGATCGAGACACCGTGCGTGCTGTGGTTTCCCCGCAGCCCCGGGATGTCTCGCGAACCGCCGGCGGGATCCGGCTCGGATCGGCCACGTTCGATGCGACGACGGGCCGCCTGGTGCGGCTCGGCGACCTCGACCTCGACGGCCCGGTGCTCGACCTGTACCGCGCGCCCACCGAGAACGACCACGGCCAGGGCGAGATCAACAACATCGCGGGCGTGTGGCGCAAGACGATGCTGCACCGGCTGCTGCACCGCGTCGACGAGATCGACGTGGTCGACGGACGGCTCCGGGCGAGCGGGCGCACGGCGCCGCGCACGCATCCGCACGGCGTCGCCTGGACGATGACATGGACCCCCGACGGCGACGGCGTCGTGCTCGATGTCGACGCCGACTTCGTCGGGCCGTGGACCGACACCCCGTACATGCACCGCGACATCCTCGTCCCGCGTCTCGGCCTGCTGTTCGGCCTTCCCGGTGCCGCCGAGCGCGTGACGTGGTTCGGTCGGGGCCCGGGCGAGACGTACGTCGACTCGTTCGAGGCCTCGCGCATCGGGCGGTACAGCCGGTCGATCGACGACCTCCAGGTGCCGTACCCGGTGCCGCAGGAGAACGGCAACCACGTGCAGACGCGGTGGCTCGAGGTCGCGGCTCCCGGCATCCCGACCCTGCGGGTCGAGGGTCGTCCTGAGTTCGACTTCACCGCCCGCCGGTGGACGTCGCACGACCTCGATCGTGCCGTCAAGCTGCACGACCTCGTCGATTCGGGTCGGGTGTGGCTCAACATCGATCACGCGCAGCAGGGTGTGGGCTCAGCATCCGTCGGCCCTGCTCTTCCGGAGCAGTACCGCATCCCGCGCGAGTGTACATCGTGGAGCGTGCGCCTCGAGGCTCGCTGAATCCTCCGCCGGCGCACACCGCGCGAACCGCGGGGACCTGGCGAGAATCGGACGGATCCGGGCCCCCGCATCCGAAACTCTCGGGATCTCCGATTCTCGCGCGTCGCGTCAGAACCCGTGTGCGAGCAGGGTCGCGCCCGCGCCGGCGCGGAGTGCGCCCAGCGCCTCGCGCTCGTAGGCAGGTAAGCGGTCGGGGAGGGCGTCGAGATCGAACCAGGCGAGCTCTGCGCACTTGCGGGGCTCGAGGATCTCGGGCTCGCCCTCCCACTCGTCGCACACGAAGAACCAGTCGACGCGCTGCTCGATCGGGTCGTCGGTGCCGTCGGTGCGCTGCATGACAGCGACCGGCGTCAGCGAGGCGGGCGCGAGCGACAGCCCGAGCTCCTCGCGCACCTCGCGGATCGCAGCGTCGGCGGCGGTCTCGCCGCGCTCGACGTGGCCCGCGGCGCCGGCGGCCCAGCATCCGTCCATGTAGCCGGTGTTCTGCCGCAGCTGCAGCAGCACCGCCCTGCCTCGGCGGAGATAGACGTACGACGACGGGACGACGGAGAAGCGGGTCACGGCGACCCAACCTACCGTCAGGCGAGCGCGGCGACGTCGATGAACAGGGCGTCGGCGCCCACCTGCCCGCCTTTGAGCAGCAGCTCGAGCCCGTCGATGGCGGGGTCCGCGGCGTGCGCCCGCAGCAGCACGACATTGCCCCACGGGTTCGCGGCGATCGAGAGCGACTCCACGCCGAGCAGGCGCGTGACGCGACTGGATGTGTCACCGCCGCACACGATCACGCGGCGCGCCGCTTCGTCGCGGGCGACGGCGGAGATGACGGATGCCGCCGCCTCGGCGATCGCCTCGAGCACGGGGCGGGCGCCGGTCGAGGTCGCGTCGGCGTCGTCCGACGTGAGCACGACGCCGCGTCCGGCGCGCAGCGCGGCGATCACGTCGGGCTCGACGGCCTCCCGCCCGGGCCCGTCGAGCGGCAGCGGCTGAACCAGCCAGCCCGCGGCGGCCGCGGCATCCGCCTGCCGGCGCGTCTGCGCCGAACGGCTGCCCGACACGACGAGCACCGGCCCCGCCGAGGGGGTCGATGCCGGTACGGCTGGGCCGCCACGCGGGTTCGCTGCAGCGATGCCGTGGGACAGACCGCCCGAGCCGATGGCGAACACCGGTGCGGGCAGCGCCGCGACAGCCTCGCCGACGGCCACGAGATGTTCGTCGGTGAGGGCGTCGAGCACCATCGCCGCCTCGGCGGCGCTGCGCAGCAGCGCTTCGAGATCGTCGAAGGCCACAAGGGGGATCGAGCCGACGGGCAGGTCCGTCTGGCGGCCGATGTGGACCGCGAGGTCGGCCTCGGTCATCGGCGTCGAGGGGTGGTGCGACATCGTCGGCTGCCGGTCGAGCCGGTACACCGTGCCCCGCTCGGCGGCGAAGTGCTGGCCGAACAGCGTGTACCGCCCGAAGTCGGGCTGGGCGAACAGCATCGGCACGGGGCGCTCGCCGAACGTCTCGCGCCCGAGCTCGACGACGCGGCCGAGACTGCCCACCTGCGGCGCGGAGTCCGCCGTGGAGCACGCCTTGTACTGCACGATCGCCGGCTCGAGCTCGGCGAACGCGGCGAGCACCGGCCCCAGCTCGGCGTCCATCTCGTCGGGCGCGAGCGAACGCGAGATTCCGGCCACGCCGACCACGTCCACTTCGTCCGCCGCGCGGCGCAGGGCGGCAGCATCCGGGAGTCCCGTGAAGAGCCGTCCCGTCCAGCCGCGCCGCGCGAACTGCAGCAGCGCGTCGACGCTGCCGGTGAAGTCGTCGCCGTAGAACAGGGCGGCGCCGCGGACGGCTCTAGGCACGGACCGGACCGAAGAGCTCGGCGGCCCGGCGGAGGGCGGAAGAGCTCTCGTATGCGTCGTCGATGCTCTCGCCGCGAGCGGCCGACGCCCACGCGTCGCGCATGCTCGCGACGCCGGCGGCCGCGCCGTCGGGATGACCGTGGATGCCGCCGCCGGCGAGCACGAGGAGGTCGGTCGTGCCGACCGCGGCGTAGGTGGCGTGCGCGAGCCCGCCCCACTGGCCCGACGACAGCACGGGGAGTGTGGGCGTGAGCCCCAGCAGCGGCTCACGCACCGCGGCGATGGAGTCGAGCACCTGTTCGTCCGTCTCGTAGAACTTGTTGCTGATGCCGTTCGTGTGCAGGTGGTCGGCGCCGGCGAGGCGCGCGAGCTTCTGCCACGCTCGGAACCCTATCCCCACCTGCTCGGAGCGCCCGAACGAGCCGAACATCGCGCGGTGTCCGTGGATCGGCACGCTGCTGTGGCTGCGGAGGAACTCGAGGCCAGGCAGGCCGATCAGGTTGATGCACGCCATCACGCACGTGCCGCCGGCGGCCACGACGAGGTCGTGGTTGGCCTCCAGCCGCCCGATGTCGTCCGTGATGTTGAACGCGTACATCGGCTTTCGGCCGGTGCGGTCGGCGTAGCGCTCGAGCACCGGCATGACCGCCGCGACCCTGGCCGCCAGCGGCGCGCTCGGCCCGTTGCCCTGCAGCTCGTCGTCCTTGATGAAGTCGATGCCCGACTCGGCGAGCTGACCGACGACCTCGGCGAGGTCGTCCGGGGACAGGCCGATGCTGGGCTTGACGATCGTGCCGATGAGCGCGCCCTCGGGGCGGCCCACCAGCCCGCGCGTGCCCTCGACGCCGAACGCGGGACCGGGGTAGCGCTCGGCGAACGCCGGCGGCAGCTCGAGGTCGACCAGGCGGATCGCCGCCAGCTCCTTGATCTCGAACAGGTTGCCCGCGACGGCGGCGAGCAGGTTCGGAAGCGACGGGCCGAAGTTGTCGAGCGGGAACCGCAGGCGCAGTCGCGCGCGCCGCCGCAGTGCGGGGTCGCCGACTGCTCCCGGCAGGGGCGAGGCGCCGGTGAGGGGCACCTCGTCGATGGACTCGACCTGGGCGGCGAAGCGCGCGCGCAGGTCGTCGGACTCACGCTCGACGCGGACGAACGTCCCGGTGGATTGCTCGCCGGCGAGCACCTCGGCGGCCCGCCGAAGCGGCAGCGAGGTCTCGATGATGTACGTCGCGACGACGTGCTGGGACGTGAAGGATGACGAGGACATGCGCCTCACCAGGCCAAGGGGAGCCAGACCGACATCTCGCCGGCACCGCGATTGCCCCACGCGAAGTAGGGGATCAATCGCACAGGAGCCGTTGCGAGCGCGGTGCCTGCGAGGTCGTCGTAGAGGGCATCCTCGTCCGACCCGGGAAGGATGACCGCCTCCGTGTCGAGCGCGATCACACGGTGGCCCGCGACCTCGGCCTCGGCCGGCGCCAGCGCGGTGCCTCGCCGGAGCGCGACCTGCTCGAGCACGACGCCCTCGGGAAGATCGGCGGTCTCGACGCAGTACACGACCGGTCCGCGGCGTACGGCGACCTGGTTGGTCGCCTCCTCGGCGAGGCGGTGGGCGCGCAGCACCCGCACCGGCATCGGCAGCGTCAGCTCCACGACGTCGCCCGGCTGCCACTCGCGTTCGATGCGGGTGTAGGTGCCCGGCTCGCTCGCGGCGACCGCCTCGCCGTTCACGGTGACCGTCGCTCCCGACGACCAGCCCGGAACACGCAGGTGAAGCGGGATGCCGGTGCCCGCGGCATCCGTGACGGTGAAGGCGATCCGCTCGCTCCACGGGTAGTCGCTCTCCTCGCGGAGGGCGAGTCGGCTCCCGTCGTCGGTCGTGACGTCCAGCGCGCTGCCCCCGTACAGGTGGACGAACAGGCCCTCGTCGCCGATCGACGCCGCGCGCTCGTGGAACCGGGCGAGCGTGCGCGCGATGTTGGGCGGGCAGCAGAAGCAGCTGAGGTACGGCTCGCGCAGCCGCTCGTCCGACGGCGGGGGCGGCGGCACCGGGTGGATCGCGGTGTCGCCCGGCCGCCGGAGCGGGTACGGGAGGTCTCGCACCTGCCGCAGCGCGTTGGTGTAGAAGTACTCCGAGCCCGCGAGGCTGATGCTCGACAGCAGGCTGTTGAAGGCCACCTGCTCGATGACGTCGGCGTAGGTCGCGTCGCCCGTGAGCGCCAGCATCCGCTCGCCCCACAGGATCAGCCCGATGTTCGCGCATGACTCGTTGTGCGCGGTCGTGTGGGGGAGCTGATACGCGCGGCCGTAGGCCTGGTGCACGCGGCTGATCTGGTCCTGCCACGGCGAGCCGTCGGGGGAGGCGCCGTCGTAGAGTGCTCCCGCACCGCCGGTGATGTAGAGCTTCGTGTCGACGACGTCGCGCCACAGGTTCTCCAGCACCCCCTCCAGCTCGGCGTCGCCGGTCTCGGCCACGAGGTCGGCGAGGCCCGCATAGAGGTAGTTGGCGCGCACCGCGTGACCGGCCACGACCTTCTGCTCGCGCACGGGAACGCGGTCCTGGTTGTCGTCACCGCCCTCGAAGTCGTCGCGGACGCGGATGAACGCCTCCGACAGACGCAGGTACTGCTCGTCGCCGGTGGCGCGGTAGAGGTCGATGACCGCCATGTAGTGCGACGGGCAGATGGCGCTGCGGGCGAGCTCGAGCGGCTTGTCGGTCGCGAGGTCCTCGAGGAAGGCCGCGGCCTTGCGGGCGGCGTCCAGCAGAGTGGTCGACCCCGTCACCTCGTAGTGGCGCACGCCGGTCGTGATGAGGTGGCCGAGGTTGTACGTCTCGAAGTTGAACCGGTCGGCGAGGGCCAGGACGTCCTCGTGGTTGCGCGTCGAGATGAGGGTGGGCGTGTGGAGGTAGCCGTCTTCACGCTGGACCGAGGCGATCAGCCGCGCGATCTCTTCGATCCGGGCGGCGAGCTCGGGGTCGGGGTCCGTCTCGAGGCGTGCGATGGCCGCCTCGAGCCACTTGTAGAAGTCGCCGTCCATGAACGGCGGTCCTGCGTGGGCGCCGGATTCGAGGCCGGCGGCGATGCGGAAGTTCGTGAGCCCCGCGCTGATGGCGGGATCGCTCAGGGAGGACCAGATCTGGGGGATGGTGACATCACGCGTCCGATCGTGGACGTGTCCCCAGAAGCCGCTCGCCCAGCGCGCGCTGTCGGCGCCGAGGGGTCGCAGCCGGGCGTGGGCCCTGGTCGCGGTGGTGGCGGTCATCGTTGTTCCTTCCGAGTGGCGTTCAGTCTCGTGCTCGTGGCGGCGTCGCGGCAAGACGGGGCTGATCCGAGTGAGAGGAGGTACTACTGCAACTTCTCGCATTGCTGCATGGAAATGCAGTCTAGCGCCTGAATCGTCTCAAAGTGAATAGAATTTCAGTACTGACTGTTGACACACACCGAAATCGTGCCTACTGTCGTGGTCGTACCTTTCACCCGCATGGTCGTCGTCAAGGAGGACGCTATGAACACCCGCAGCAACCGCCGCCGCATCGCGGCGCTGGGAATCGCACTCGCCGCGGTGCTGCCGCTGGCCGCCTGTGCCGGAAGCGGCACCCCCGACACCGGATCGTCGGACGGCGGCGGCGCCGGTGCCGGCGGCACCGATCCCGAGACCTTCACCGTCATGACGGCGAACGAGAACCCGGTGCTGGAGGAGCAGCTCACCGCTCTCTCCGAGGGCGCCTGCAAGGCCGAGAACGAGGCCCTGCCGCTCGAGCACCAGAAGGTGGCCCAGGCCGACACCGTCCAGAAGGTGACGCTGCTCGCCAGCCAGGGGGCGCTGCCGACCCACACCATCGCGGGCACCGCGCTCATCCGCCCCGACGGGGACCTCAACGCGGCCGGACTGGTCGGCGACCTCAAGGCCGCGCTCGAGGGATCCGGCGCATGGGACAACGTGCTCCCCGCGGCGGCGTCCACCGTCGAGCAGGTCTACGGCGGCATGTACTCGATGCCCTACCAGTACAACGTCGAGGGCATCTTCTACAACAAGGAGATCTTCGCCGACAACGGCATCGAGGAGCCCCAGACCTGGGACGACCTCCTCGACGCCTCCGCGACGCTGCAGGATGCCGGCATCACCCCGATGACCGAAGCGGGCGCCGCCGGCTGGCCCCTCACGCGCATCATGGGCATGTACATCTTCCGCAACGTCGGCCCCGACGCCATGGCGGCCGTCCGTGACGGCGATGCCAAGCTGACCGAGCCGGAGTACGTCGCCGGCGCGCAGGCGCTCGCGGACTACGCCGAGGCCGGCTACTTCGGCGAGGGCTTCTCGACGCGCGACGGCGACACGTCCTCGAACATGTTCCTCACCGGCAAGGCCGCGATGACCTACGACGGATCCTGGCTGCTCAGCGCGATCAACGACCCCGAGCGCAACCAGATCGGCGGCGAGAACGTCGGCTTCATGCCCTTCCCCGAGGTCGACGGCGGCAAGGGCTCGATCGACCAGTACGCCGCGAACGCCGGCGCGCCGATGATCATCAACGCCGAGCAGTTCGGCCCGAAGGTCGTCGACTGGGTCAGCTGCATCGCCGAGAACTACGGCCAGCAGGCGCTGCAGGACGCGGGCGTCATCTCGGGCTTCAAGGTCAACGGCGACGTGACCGACATCTCGGCGAACACCGCTGAGATCCAGGAGCGCATCGCGGACATCGACCAGACCGTACTGTGGTTCGAGGCGCTGATGGACTCGAAGAGCAACTCGCTCGCCTCGACCAACGCGACGCTGCTGACGACCGGCCAGATGACCGCCGAGGACTACATGAGCCAGCTCCAGGCGAGCATCGACGCCAACGGCTGAGACCCCGTACCGGCTCCCCGGGCGCTCGCCCGGGGAGCCGGCTCTTCGACAGAGAAAGCAGTTCGCAGATGAACTCGATCTTCGGAGATCGGAAGACGATCTTCATCCTGCTGGCACCGGCCCTGGTGCTCTATACCCTGCTCAAGGTGGTGCCGGTCGGCTGGTCCCTCGGCCTCTCGTTCTTCGAGGGCAACTCGCTGCGCGGGTTCGAGTGGGTGGGCCTGCAGAACTTCGCCACCTTCTTCACCGATCCGAACGCGCTGCAGTCGATGTGGGTGAGCGTGTTCTTCGCGATCGTCGCCACGATCGGCCAGGTCGCGCTCGGCTATGGCCTGGCCCTCCTCTACGTCTTCGTCCTGCGCAAGGGATCGACCCTCGTGCGGACGTTCGTGTTCTTCCCGACCGTGCTCCCGACGGTCGCCGTGGCGCTGCTGTTCCGCAGCTTCGTCGCCGTCGGCGAGAACCAGGGACCGGTCAACGACATCATCAACTTCTTCGGCGGCGAGAGCGTCGAGGTGCTGGCCTCCACCGTGGGGACGATGACCCTGGCGATCATCATGACGCTGTGGAGCTCGATGGGCTTCTACGCCGTCCTCCTCTACGCGGGACTCCTCGACATCCCCGAGGAGGTCATCGAGTCCGCCCGTCTCGACGGCGCCAACGGCCTGAAGCTCGTTCGCCACATCGTCGTCCCGCTGTCGCTGCCGATCCTCCTGTCGTCGATCATCTTCAGCCTCAACGCGACGCTCAAGGTCTTCGACAGCCTGCTCGCCCTCAACGGCGGCGGACCCGGCACGTCGACCGCGCCGATGACGCTGTACATGTACCGCACCGCGTTCGAGTACGCCGAGTACGGCTACGGCTCGACGATCGCCGTCCTCCTCACCGCGCTCTGCCTGGTGTTCACCCTGGCGATCTTCCGATCGTCGCGCCGCAAGGCGGAGGTCTGACATGACTCTGACGCACACCGAGAAGCCCGCGTTGACCGTCGCGACCCCGACGGTCCGGCGGCCCGGTCCGGGCCGCGCCAAGCGCACCGCGGTGAAGGCGATCCGCCGCCTGCCCGTCTGGATCCTCGTCGCAGTCCTGATGGTCGTGGTGCTGTACCCGCAGGTCTGGATGGTGCTCGGCTCGTTCAAGACGCAGTCCGAGTTCCTCTCGAACCCCGCGCTGTCGCTTCCCGAGACGTGGAACTTCGACAACTACGTCACCGCCCTCACCAACGGCAACGTCGCGCGCAACTGGCTCAACAGCGTGCTGGTGACGATCCCGTCGGTCATCTTCATCGTCTTCATCGGCGTCGCCGCCGGGTACGCGCTCGAGGTGATGATCTGGAAGGGCCGCAACGGCGTCCTGCTCTACATCCTCGCGGGCATCATGGTGCCCGGTCAGATGATCCTGGTGCCGCTGTTCATCACGTACTTCCGCATCGGCATCACCGACACGCTGTGGCCGCTGATCATCACGTACACCGTGATGGGGCTCCCGCTGACGACGTTCCTCATGGCGACGTACTTCCGGTCGGTGCCGCGCGAGATCTTCGAGGCCGCGACCGTCGACGGCTCGGGCCCGCTGCGATCGTTCTTCGTGATCGGCGTCCCGATGATGAAGAACGCGATCCTCACGATCGGCCTCGTGCAGTTCTTCAGCGTGTGGAACGATCTGCTGATCGCCCTGACCTTCACCACCCGTCCCGAACTCGCGACGATCCAGGTGGGCCTGTTGAGCCTGAGCGACGAGTACGGGTCGACGCAGTACGGCCCGCTGTTCGCTGCCGTCAGCATCAACATCGTGGTGCTGCTGATCCTGTTCCTCACGCTCAACAAGAAGATCATGGCCGGCATGTCCGGCGGCGCCCTCAAGGGCTGAGAAGCTGAAAGGCTGGGTGCATGAGCTCCTCCGCGCCGCGCATCGCGTTCCTCCACACCGGAGCCGTCAACATCGCGTCGTTCGGCGCGCTGGCGGCGGAGTTCCTCCCCGGCGCGACCGTCGTGAACTATCTCGACGACCGCATCGTGGCTGATCTCGCAGATGAGGCGCGCGTGGACTCGGTGCCCGAGCGCATCGACGACCTCGTGCGCGCGGCGGTGGCCGGGGGCGCGGATGCCGTGATGTTCACGTGCTCGTCGATCTCCGAGCTCGCCGCGCCCGCCGCCGCGGCGGCAGGCGTGCCCGTCCTCCGCGTGGATGAGGCGATGGCGGATGCTGCGGTCCGGAGCGGTCGCCGCATCCGCGTCCTCGCGACCCTGGCGACCACGTGCCGCCCGACCCTGGGCCTGCTCGAGGAGCGCGCGGCGCTCGCCGGCGTCGACCCGGAGTTCACGAGCGAGGTCATCGAAGGCGCGTTCGCGGCCGTGGCGGGCGGCGACCGCCCGACCCACGATCGCCTCGTCGCCGCCGCCATCGAGCGGGGCGCCGCTGAGGCCGACGTGATCGTGCTGGCCCAGGCATCCATGGCCTCCGCCGCCGAGGCCGTCTCTGTCGCTGTTCCGGTGCTCACGAGCCCGCGCCTGGGCGTCGAGCGCCTGGCGGAGTCGCTCCAGGTGCGCTGACCCGCGTCGCCGCAGTCGCTGAGCGGGGCGTCGCGCGGGAGGAAGGCCCGGGAGCGACGCCGCGCGAGGAATGGGCGGGCTCAGCGAGCGGAGCCCGGTCGGTCAGCGCTCCGCGAGGGCCTCGGCCGAGCGCAGGTCGGTCACGAGCGTCGTGACCCAGTCCCCGGCCAGGGCGCCGTGGATCGCCTCGAGCTTGCGCTCGCCGCCGGCGATGCCGACGCGGCGCGGGATGCGCCGGAGGCCGTCGACGGTGATCGCGATGATGCGGTCGTCGAGCGCGCCGCGCACGAGCGAGCCGTCCGCGCGGAAGATGCGGTGGCAGATGTCGCCGACGGCGCCCTGATCGAGCAGCGCCTGGCGCTCTTCGGCGGCGAAGGCGTTGCCGCTGGCGGCGAGGGCGTCGGACGGCTCGATGCTGCCGATGCCCATGATCGCCATCGTGAGCTCGTTCCAGTGGCGCGCGACCTCCTGCATCGAGGGGTCCTGCAGCAGGCTGTCGCGGATCGCCGGGTCGCCGACGACCCCCGGAGCCTGCACGTAGACGGGCTCCGCGCCGAGCGTGCGTGCCAGTTCGCCGAGCAGCCGGTTCGAGTGGCTCTGGGCCTCGGGGGCGCCGACGCCGCCGAGCAGCTGCACCACCTCGGTCGCGCCGCGCACCGTGAACGGGCGCATGCGGTCGACCATCGCGAGGATCGTCTGGCTCCACGACGAGACGCCGATCCGGTCGGCGCCCGAGAGGGTGGCTTCGAGGTACGCGGCGGCCCCTGCCCCGAGGGAGGCCAGGAGCTCGCCCTCGTCGGCCTCGGGGTCGACGTCGACGATGACGGCTTCGGCGAGGCCGTACTTCTCCTCGAGCTGCTCTTCGAGCTCGGCGTAGACGCCGGGGGCGACGGTGACGATGGTGCGCACGATGCCCACGGATTCGGCCCGCTTGAGCAGACGCGAGACCTTCGCCTGTGAGATATTGAGCGCGGCCGCGATGTCGGCCTGGCGCACCCCGCGCTCGTGGTACATGCGGGCGACCTTCGTGAGCAGGCGCACCTGCCCGTCCGCGGGCCGGGTGTAGGGCGTCAGGGGCACGGCGTCTCCGATCGTGGCGATCCAGGTGTGTATTCGGATTCGCTAACGAAAGGATATTCACTCTCCGGGCAGAACGCCAGTGCGAGCGGCATGCTGATTCACACAGCGACCGGGGATTTCGGATGCCGCGGGCCGCAGCATCCGAAATCGCGCCCCGTTCGTCCGCTCGCCGCGCGCGAATCGCCAAGACGCCGGGCGTGGGTGCGGCGCACCGGCGTGACTTGGCTGCCCGAGTGCCCCAGGGGCGGGGCGGCGAGGGTCAGGCGGGGAGCGCGGCGCTCACCGGAGCGACGCCCGCCGGCAGGGGCACCACGCGGGTGTGCGAGCCCGGAGCGAGCGTCTCCTCGTCGGCGCCGACGAGGTCGAGCACCGCCTCGGTGCCGACGGGGACCGTCGCCTCGACGTGCAGTTCCCCGTCCTCGATGCGCCACGAGATCGCCGCTTCGCCGTACGCCGTGAGCTGGCGCGCCGAGGCCGACGTCAGCCCGCCGCCGGGGCGCGGCGCGAAGCGGATGCGGCGGTAGCCGGGGGCGTCGGGTGCGAGCCCGCCGATGACGCGGTGCATCCAGTCGGCGACGGCGCCGAGCGCGTAGTGGTTGAACGACGTCATCTGCCCCGGGTTGACCGTGCCGTCCGGCAGCAGCGAGTCCCACCGCTCCCACACCGTGGTCGCGCCCTGCTCCACTTGGTAGAGCCACGACGGGCACTCGCGCTCGAGCAGGAGGTCGTAGGCGGCCGGCACCTGACCGCCCGAGCTCAGGGCGTCGGAGACGAGCGGCGTGCCGACGAAGCCTGTCGCGATGCGGTTGCCCGCGGCGTGCACGAGGTCGGCGAGGCGTGTGGCCGCGGCATCCCGCTTGACCGGATCGGTGATCAGGTCGAACTGCAGGCCGAGCGCGTAGGCCGTCTGCGCGTCGCTGGTCATGGTGCCGTCGGCGTTCACGTACGCGGCCTCGAAGGCGGCGACCACTTCGTCGGCGAGCGCGTCGTAGTGCGCCCGCTCGTCGGCGAGGCCGAGCACCTCGGCCATGCGCGCCACCGTGCGCGCCGACTTCGCGAAGTACGCGGTCGCGACGAGGTAGCGGTCGGTGAGGGCGTCGGCGGGGTCGTCCGGCGGAGCGGCCGGGTCGAGCCAGTCGCCGAGCTGGAAGCCCGTGTCCCACAGCCGCGAGGGCCCCGCGAGTCGCTCGAGCAGGTCCACCCAGCGGTGGGCGCTGTCCCATTGCGCCTCGAGCACGCCCACGTCGCCGAACCGGTCGTAGAGGGTCCACGGGAGAAGCGTCGCCACGTCGCCCCACGCGGCTCCCGGACGCATCGGCGTCCACGCCTTGTCGGCGGGGATCACCGGCACGTACCAGGGCACGGTGCCGTCGGGCAGCTGCTCGATCGCGAGGTCCTGCAGCCACCCCGACAGCATGCCCGACACGTCGTAGAGCGTGGATGCCGTCGGCCCGAACACCTGGATGTCGCCGGTCCAGCCGATCCGCTCGTCGCGCTGCGGGCAGTCGGTGGGGATGTCGACGAAGTTCCCGCGCATGCCCCAGCGCACATTCTCATGGAGGCGGTTCAGCGCCGGATCCGAGGACTCGAACCAGCCGGTGCGCTCGAGGTCCGTGTGGTAGACGCGGGCGACGAGGGCGCCGGACGCGGCATCGGCGTCGAGGTCGCCCGGCCAGCCGGTGACCTCGACGTAGCGGAAGCCGTGGAAGGTGAAGCGGGGCTCCCACTGCTCGACCTCGCCGCCTGCGAGCGTGTAGTTGTCGGTCGATCGCGCGGCGCGGAGCGGTCGCGTGTAGATCTCGCCGTCCTGCATGACCTCCGCGGTGCGCAGGCTCACCGTGGTGCCGGCCTCGCCCGAGACGCGGATCCGCACGCGGCCGACGAGGTTCTGGCCGAAGTCGAGGATGCGCGAGCCACTGGGCCCGGTGAGCACCGCGATCGGGTGGACCTCCTCGGTGGAGCGCACCGGGGGAGCGGTCGGGGCGACGAGGGTCGCGGGGTCGCGGTGGCGCTCCTGCACGCCCTCCCACGCCGAGTCGTCGTAGCCGGGGGCCGACCAGCCGGTCAGCTCCTCGCGGGCGTCGTAGTCCTCGCCGTCGTAGATGCCGCTGGAGAGGATCGGGCTCGGCGCCGAACGCCAGGAGTGGTCGGTCGCGACGATCTCGCGGGATCCGTCGGCGTACGTGAGCTCGAGCTGGCCGAGGAACGACTGGTCGTCGCCGTACAGGTTGCGGAAGCCGCCACGCCAGCCGAGGCGCCCCCGGTACCAGCCGTCGCCGAGCCACGCGCCGATCGCATTGGCGCCTCGCCCCACGAGGTCCGTCACGTCGTACGTGTAGTAGCGCAGGCGCTTGCCGTACACCGTCCAGCCCGGGGAGAGCGTGTCGTCGCCGACGCGCCGGCCGTTGAGCTCGGCCTCGTACACGCCGTGCGCCGTCGCGTAGAGGCGGGCGCGCACCAGTCCCTCCCGCACGTCGAAGCCGCGGCGCACGAGCGAGGGGCGCCGCTGGTCCGACATCGGGTTCTCGTTGCGGGTCGCCCCCACGGGCCGCGCGACCCAGTCCGAGGGCTCGAGGAGCCCGGCCTCGAGCGAGGTGGGGGCGGATGCTGCAGACCACGCGCCGTCCTCACCTCGAACGGAGATCCGCACCGAGACGATCTCCCGCGAGCGCAGCGGTTCGGCGGGCCACGCCACGAGCACCTGCTCACCGGAGTCGATGACGTAGGTCGTGACCTCGCCGCCACGATCGACCTCGACCGAGTACGACGCCTGGCGCCAGCCCGACGGGGCTGAGGCGACGCGCCACGAGAGGCGCGGCATCCGCTCTCCGATGCCGAGCGGTTCGCGATGGTGTTCGATGCGGGGTGCGTCGACGATGACGGACATCGGGGTCCCTTCCGAGAGAACTGAAACGTTTCGGTTTCAACGTGTACAGTGAGTGTCGCACCGAATTCGAAACGTTTCAAGCTGCGGTCGCGGTGCGAGTACACGGAGGTACGACATGCGGATCGGCGTCACCGGCAGCGGAGGAAAGCTCGGGCGGGCCACGGTGGAGCGGCTGCGCGCCGACGGCCACGTCGTGTCGGGCTTCGATCTCGCGGGGACGCCGGGCCCCGGCTTCACGCGCGTCGACCTCACCGACTTCGGGCAGACGCTCGACGCGTTCCTCTCGGTGACCGCGCGCCACGACGGGCTCGACGCCCTCGTGCATCTCGCCGCGATCCCGGTGAACGGGCTGGTACCCGATGCCGCGACCTTCCACAACAACGTCACCGTGTCGTTCAACGCGCTCTTCGCCGCGCATCGCGCCGGCATCCGCACGATCGTGCTGGCCTCGAGCATCACGGCGATGGGCTTCCCCTTCGACGAGGCGCCGCCGTCGCTCCCCGTCGACGAGACCTACACGAGCGCCAACAACACCTACGGCCTCGGCAAGGTGGCGGAGGAGGCGATCGCCGCCCAGCTCGTGGGGTGGACGCCCGGGACCTCGATCACCGCCCTGCGCTTCACCAATGTGGTCGGGTCCGACGAGTACGCGACGTTCGAGCGGGCCGCCGATCCCGGCTACCGCCGCGACCTCGTCGGCTCGTGGGTCGATGCGCGCGACGGGGCGCTCGCGGTCGCCCTCGCGCTGGAGGCCGCCGAGCCCGGGTTCGAGGTGTACAACGTCGCGGCACCGGAGTCCGGCAACGCGCAGCCGTCCCGCGAGGTGGCCGCCCGCTGGTTCCCCGGCACCCCGGTCGCCTCCGACCTCGGCGAGTTCGAATCGCTCATGTCGACCCGCAAGATCCGCGATCGCCTCGGATTCGTCGCCGAGCACGACTGGCGCTGACATGTCGCGCCCCGGTATCCGCCAGGTGGCCGCCCGCGCCGGCGTCGCGGTGGGGACGGTCTCGGCCTATCTCAACCACCCCGACCGCGTGTCGGCCGAGCGGGCGCGCCGCATCGCCGAGGCGATCGACGAGCTCGGCTTCGTGCCTTCCAGCGCAGGCCGCCAGCTGCGGCTGGGGGTGAGCAGCCTCATCGGCTACCTCTCACCCGACGTGAGCAACCCCCACTTCAGCGAGATCGCCCAGGAGGTCGAGTACCGCGCCGAGCGGCTCGGCATGACGGTGTTCTTCGCCCACTCCCACGGCGACCGCGAGCGCGAGGACGCGTACCTCGAGGCCTTCGAGCAGCGGCAGGTCCGCGGCATCCTGGTTTCGTCGTTCCAGCCGATCGAGGCGCGGCTCGCAGCGATGCGCGAGCGCGGCACGCCCTCGGTCCTCGTCGGCCGACGAGCGCGCGACGAGCTGCAGCCGTCGGTGTCGATCGACGACGTCTCGGGCGGCCGGCAGGCGGGCGAGCACCTCATCGCGAACGGATGCCGCCGCCTCGCCTTCGTCGGCGGCCCGCTGCCCGTGCAGCAGGTGGCCGACCGCCTCGAGGGTGTGCGCAGTGCGGCGGCGGCAGCATCCGTCGACGCTCCCGAGGTCATCGAGGTCGCCGAGCGGTCGATCGCCGTCGGACGCGCGGTCGGGGCGGCCCTGGCGGCGCGCTCCGCGGCCGAGCGCCCGGACGGCGTGTTCGCCGCCAACGACGTGCTCGCCCTCGGACTGCTGCAGGCGCTCGTCGCCGGAGGGGTCGCGGTGCCCGGTGAGGTGGCACTCGTCGGCTACGACGACAACGAGTTCGCCGAGGCATCCCTCATCCCGCTCACCAGCGTCCGCGCGCGCCACGACGACTTCGGTGCGGCCGCGGTCGACCTGCTGTTCGAGGCGATCGAGCACGGGACGAGCCCGCGCGCCGACGGTACCGCGGCGCAGCGCGTCTACGAGCCCGAGCTGATCGTGCGCGAGAGCTCACGCCGCGCGCACTGAACCCCTGCACCTCACACGGATACGACATCGAAGGAGAATCCCCGTGTCCCCAGCGCTGCGCGCTCCCCAGTCCGAGCTGTACCGCCCCATCGAGCTGACCTTCACCGGCACCGGCGTGATCCCCGCGGACCGCACGCCCGTCACCGTGTACGCGCGGCACGGGGCATCCGGAGCCGAGCGCGTGGTCCCCGGCTTCTGGGATGGCGGCACCGTCTACCGCGTACGGTTCGCCCCCGACCTCGAGGGGGAGTGGTCGTGGACGAGCGAGAGCACGGATGCTGCGCTCTCCGGCCGGTCGGGCACGTTCGAGGTGGTGCGCGGCGGCGATCACGGGCCGGTGCGGGTGGCGCATCGCTTCCACTTCGCGCACGCCGACGGCACGCCGTTCCGGCCGGTCGGCGCGACCGCGTACAACTGGCTCCACCAGGACGAGCCGCTGTTCTCGTCGACCGTCGATGCGATCGCCGAGGCGGGCTTCAACAAGTTCCGCTTCATGGTGTTCCCGCAGGGCGGCGGGTACATCGAGCACGTCCCGACCCTGATGCCGTTCGAGAAGACCGACGGACGCTGGGATGTCACGAAGCCCGTGCCGGAGTTCTTCCAGCGCCTCGACCGCGCCGTCGAGGCGCTCGGGGAGCGCGGCATCCAAGCCGACGTGCTCATCTACAACGCGTACGACCGCGGCCAGTTCGGGCTGAACGAGCTGACCGAGGAGGAGGATGCGATCTACCTGCGGTACCTGGTCGCGCGGCTCGCCGCCCATCCCCACGTGTGGTGGTCGCTGTGCAACGAGTTCGACCAGCTCGAGCGCCCGGACGACCGCTGGGATCGCACCGGCGCCCTCCTCGCCGAGATCGATCCTTACGACCACCTCCGCTCCATCCACAACTGGATCGAGCTCTACGACAACAACCAGCCGTGGGTCACGCACGCCTCGATCCAGAACGGGTCGGTCACCACCGAGTTCGGCCGCGCGAACCTGTACCGCGACGTGTACGGCAAGCCGGTCGTCCTCGACGAGATCAAGTACGAGGGCGACATCCCCGACCGCTGGGGCCACCTCGACGCCGAGCAGCTCGTGCACCAGTTCTGGATCGCCACGGTCGCCGGCACCTACGCCTCGCACGGCGAGAGCTTCGCGACCGAGTCGGGAAGCCTCCACATGGTCGAGGGCGGCCCGCTCCGCGGTGACTCGCCGGCTCGGCTCGGCTTCCTGCGCACGGTCCTCGAGGAGATCGATGGCGCGGGCCTCGACCCGATCGACAAGTGGGACGACCCGGCGTACGTCGCCGGCATCCCGCGGCGCCTCTACGTGCAGTACCTCGGTGCCTCGGCACCCGCGACGTGGGACTTCCGCCTGCCGATCGGCGTGCCCGGCGAGCGGGCGGAGCCCGGCGACCGGTTCCAGGTCGACGTCATCCACACGTGGAACATGACGGTGACCCCGGTCGGCCGGACCTTCACGCTGGACGACGTGCAGCGCAACGACGCGTACGACCGCGCATCCGCTCCCGTCGAGCTGCCCGAAGGCGAGGCGCTCGCGCTGCGCATCACGCGGATCGGGGGCTGAGCCGTGGCACCCGTCGATCGCCTCCGCGCGTGGCGGGGCGGCCCGCGGCTCGGCACGGCGTACTACAACGAGTACCTGCCCGATCCGGACCGGCTCGAGACCGACCTCCGGCTGATGGCGGATGCCGGGATCACGTGCATCCGCGTCGGCGAGTCGGTGTGGTCCACGTGGGAGCCGCGCGACGGCGAATTCGACCTGGAGTGGATGACGCCGATCCTCGACGCCGCGACGCGGCACGGGATCGGGGTCATCCTCGGCACCCCGACCTACGCGGTGCCGCCGTGGCTGGCGCGCGCACATCCGGAGCTCGCGGTCGTGCGCCGCGACGGTTCGCCGGTGCCGTGGGGCGGGCGGCAGGAGGTCGACTACACGTCGGAGCTCTTCCACGGCTACGCCGAGCGGGTGATCCGCGCCGTGATCGGCCGCCACGGGCGGCATCCCGCAGTGATCGGCGTGCAGCTCGACAATGAGGCGGGCCTCCACCTCATCCACAACGACGACGTCGTGCAGCGCTTCCGCGAGTGGGTCGCGGAGCGCTACGGCGACGTCGAGACCCTCAACCGGGAGTGGGGACTGACGTACTGGTCGCACCGCATCGCCGACTGGGACGAGCTGTGGGCGCCGGCCGGCAACACCACCCCGGCCTACGATCTCGCCTGGCGCCGGTTCCAGGCGGAGCTCACGGCGGACTTCATCGGGTGGCAGGCCGGCATCGTCCGCGAGCTCGTCCACGAAGACACCTTCCTGACGACCTGCATCGCGTACCAGCGCCCCGCGATGGACGACGTCGCGGTCGGCGCGCAGCTCGACATCGCCAGCGGCAACGCCTACTACCTCGCGCAGGACGCGCTCGACCTCGACCGAGAGGGCGCCGGCGGCCAGTGGTACGCCGACGACGTCCCGCAGTTCGTGCTCATGGCCGACCGCATGCGCGCCACGAAACAGGGGCCGTTCCTCGTCACCGAGACGGGTGCCGCGTCCATCGGTCCGGCGTGGCTCACGCGCCCACCGTACGACGGGCAGCTCGCCCAGGCGGCCTGGCTCCTGGTCGCGCGCGGTGCGCGCCTCGTGTCGTACTGGCACTGGCACACGCTGCACTCGGGCGCCGAGGTGCACTGGGGCGGCATCCTCGGGCACGATCTCGAACCCGGCCGCATCCACGCGGAGGTCTCGGGGATCGGCCGGCAGATCGCCGCGGCAGCGGAATGGCTGACGGATGCTGCGCCCGACGCCGATCTCGGTCTCGTGTACGCGCACGACAGCGAGTGGATGATGGGGTTCGAGCCGCCCCTCGCGGCCGGGTCCGAAGGGGACCGCGGGTCGTACGCGCGGATCGTGGGCGCCTTCGGCCGCGCCGCGATCGATGCCGGGCTGCAGGTCGGGTACGTGGACGAGCGTCAGCTGCCCGAAGCCGACGAGCTCGTGCGGCGCCACCCGGTGCTCGTGGTCGCGGGCCTGGTCGCGGCATCCGATCCGACCCTGGAGACCCTCGCGGAGTACGCGCGTCTCGGCGGCCGACTCGTGCTGGGGCCGCGGACGGGGTACGGCGACGATGAGGGCCGCATGCGCACGGCGCTCGCGCCAGCTATCGTGGGTGCCGTGGCGGGAGTGGGCTACCGGGAGTTCGCTGCGCTCGCCGCGCCGGTCGACGTCGTCCGCGACGGCGCGGCCGTCGGAAGCGCCCACGGCTGGATCGACGGGCTCGAGCCCGACGGCGCCGAGGTCGTGCTCGGGTACCGGCACGAGCTGTTCGGGCGTTGGGCGGCAGTGACGCGGCGGGACGTCGGCGCGGGCTCGATCACCGTGGTGGGCTCGCTCCTGGACCGCGCGACGCTCGCCGAGGTGATCGCCGCTGCGGCGGGTTCTCCTGGCGGGATCCTGGCGGCGCGGCCGAGCTCCGTCACGGCGCACTCCCTGACGGGAGGGCGCGGGCGCGTCTGGGTCGTGCACAACTGGTCGCCCGAGCCCCGTGCGGTCGTGCTCGGCCGGGCCGCAGCATCCGTCCTCGACGACGCAGTGTTCGCGGCGGCCGCCGAGGTGACGCTCGCGCCGTGGGACGTCCGCGTCTGGCGCGAGGCCTGACCAGCGCTCAGGCCGGGCCGGCCCGATGCGGGGGACCGTACGCCGGAAGCGGCACGTGCGGCCGACTCGGCGCCGGCGGGGTGGGCAGATGCGGAAGTCAGAGGCGGGTGAAGGTGCCGGGTGCGACGTCGGCGGTGCGGGACTCGCCGCCCGGGAGCTCGACCTCGACCGTGCGCGAGCGGCGGTCGAGGTTGGCGACCAGCACCACGTCGCCGCCGGCGGTGCGGGCGCCGAGCGCCCACACCAGGCCGTCGGGGGAGTCGCCGCGGACGCCCGGCTCGCCCGCGAGCGCCGCGAGAGCAGCGACGGCGTCGAAGACGGGGAGGGTGGTGCCGTCGACCGTGCGCAGCCCGCGCGGGCCCCACTCCTCGAAGTACGCGAGGGTCGCGACGCCGGGGACCGCGAAGGCGGCGGCGCTGGCGACGGTCCACGCGGCCAGTTCCGGGGCGGCCTGGCGCGCGTCGACGGCGTCCGTCAGGGCCGAGCCGTAGCCGTCGCGCAGGTCGTCGTGGTCGGGCATCGGCGGCGAGGTCGTCGCCACGTCGTTGAAGTGGGGGCGCAGCGAGATCGGCCCGATGTGCACCGGCAGCCCGCCGGCGAGGCGCACGGCCTGCCCTGCGGCGACCCGCTGCATGCCGAGGGCCTCGACCAGCTGGGCGGTGCTCAGGCTGTGGAACAGCGGCGTGCTGCTGAACACGATCCCATCGAGGCCACGCGGAAGGCGATGGTGCTCGCGGTTGAGCTCGGTGAAGTGCGAGCGGGCGCCGCCGACCACCTCGGCCTCGATCCCGGCCTCGGCGAGGGCGTGGCGCAGTGCGCCGATCGCATCGAGGTCCGAGACATGCCGCGCGGGACCCGTCGGCGGGAACGCGGTGATGCGCGCGACCGACAGGCCCCGAAGTGCGCGGACCGCGCGGTCGATGGCGGCCGGGTCGGCGTCCGCGAGGACGAATCTCACGTCCAGAGGGAGTCCGGATGCCGCGGCCCGGTCCAACGCGGCGCGCCAGTTGCGGGTCGCGAGGTCGAGTTCGACGAGCACCGTCTCGCCGATGGCGGCGAAGTCCGGCGCGGGGTCCGGGGCCGTCGACGCCGACACCCCGATCGAGGGCAGCGCGGTCCCCTCCTCGAGCCGGATGCGGGTCACCGGGTCGGCGACCACGGCGGCGGGCGTTCCCGACACCGCGATGTCGACCGACTGGACGACGCGCTCACCGGCGGCGAGCCGGTACGGGAAGGGGAGCGCGAGGGGACGGCTGTACGTCTTGTACGAGGCATCCGTCCAGTTGCGCTGGTCCTCCATCTCGAAGACGTCGCCCGCGAAGCGCACGTCGACGTCGAGGCCGTCGTGCGTCCAGGACAGGCCCGCGATGTCGAACGCCGGCTGATGAGGGCTGATGCCGGCCGGGAACCGGGAGCGCACCACCTCGCCGTCGGAATGGCGGACGTGCATCGTGGAGCCTGCGAGCACCGGTGGGTGGAGCACGACGAGGCCGGTGCGGTTGGTCTCGAACTCCGAGGCGGACTCGAGGTCGGCGAGCACACGCAGACGCCCGGCGCCGCGCACTTCGGCGCGGACGATGCCGCGGAGGTCGGAACCGAGCCCGGTGGAGCGCACGTGCAGCGTCAGCGCGATGCCGGACGAGTCGATGCGGTCGACCACGAGACCGGCGGTGTCCCAGTTGCGATCGCGCACGACCGCGCGCACCGAGCGGAGCACGAAGCGGCCGTGGTACGCGATGTCGGCGAGCTCGTCGTCACGGAGTTCGAGCGACCACGGGCCGCTGCGCCACTCGCGTGCCGGCTCGCCGTTCCACAGGTGCGTCATCGTCCCATCCTCGTCCTCCGCAGTGAGTCCTGCGCAACGTTCGTGGTCCTCGACCCTCGTCCCCCCTGGTTGGGGCGCAGAATCTCCGTTGGGGCGCAGAGGATGCGCCCCAACGGACGAAATGCGCCCCGAACCCGAGGGGACTCAGGTCAGAGCGAGGTCATGCCGCCGTCGACCTGGAAGGTCGCGCCGGTCGCGAAGGCGCCGTCGTCACTGGCGAGGTACACCATGATGCCCGCGACGTCGTCGGGGGTGCCGGCGCGACCGATCGGGATGCGGCTGATGATCGCGGCGCGGGACTCGGGGTCCTCGCTGATCGCGGCCACCAGCGGCGTCTCGGTGTACGCCGGCTGCACCGTGTTCACGCGGATGCCCTTGTCGGCGTACGCGGCGGCGACCGTGCGGCCGAGGCCGTGCATGCCGGCCTTGGACGCGCTGTAGGCGGTGAAGTCCTTGCCCTCGCCGTTGACCGCCGTCGGGCTGCCGGTGAGGATGATCGACCCGCCCCCGCGCGGCACCATCGAGCGCAGCGCGTGCTTGACCGTCAGGAACGTCCCGGTCAGGTTGATGTCGATCGTCCGTCGCCAGACGTCCAGGTCGAGGTCGGCCGCCGGGGCGTCCTGCCCGAACAGCTGCACGCCGGCGTTGGCCACCACGACGTCGGGCGCCCAGCCGGCCGCCTCGAGCTCGGCGAAGGCCGCGGCGACCGCGTCCTCGTTCGAGATGTCCATCGTGACGGCGCGGGCGTTCTCACCGATCCCGGCGGCGGCCGCGGCCGCGCCCTCGCCGTTGCGGTCGGCGAGGATCACCCGCGCGCCCTCACGGGCGAACCGCGTCGCGACCGCCAGGCCGATGCCGAGTGCCCCGCCCGTGACGAGCGCGGTCTTGCCCTCGAGCTGTCCCATGGATCAGCGCTCGATGTGGTCGAGGTGCAGCATGCGCGCGAGGTTCTTGTCGAGCTCGTCGTCGCGGAAGATCTTCTTCCAGTCGTCCTTGATGATCGACTCGCGGCCGTAGTCCATGGCGATGAGGCACGCGTCCGAGAACGGGTTGTCGCCGCGCAGACCGTTGGCGAGCGCCACCTGGGTGTGGCCGTAGAGGATGCTGCGTGCCGCCGCCTCGGGAACGCCCATGGTGTTGATCGCCTCGTCGAGGGCCTCGTTCAGGAGCGCGCCGATCATGCAGGCGACGGTCTCGACGAGGGTCGGCTCGAGCTGGGCGAGTTGCTTGACGGTCACGAAGTGCACGTCGATGACGGGGGCGTAGATCGCGCGGACGGTCGCCTCGACGATGGCCTTGTGGGCCGGGTCGTCGCTCTCGACGGCGGCGATCGCGTCCTGCGGCGCGGCGATGCCGCCGAACGTGTCGGCCCACTCCTCCTTGGTGGTGCGCTCGAGGAACACCGACGGGTGGCACGGGTGAGCCACGGCCTGGACGACGTCCTCGCGCGTGGTGAGCAGGCCGGCGTAGGCGGCGGCCGGGTCGAGCGTCAGCACGATCGCGCCCGACTTCAGTTGCGGCACCAGCTCGGCGGTGACGGGACCGAGGGCCAGGTCGGGCACGGCCAGGACGACGATGTCGGCGTCGGCGACGGCGGTGGCGGCATCCGTCAGCTCACGACCCGCGTCGATCGTGCGCTGCCGGCCGGCGGGCGAGTTCTCGACGTACCAGACCGTGTGGTCGGTCTTGACGAGGTTGTTGGACACGCGCATGCCCATCTTCCCGCCGGCGCCGACGACGGCGATCTTGTACGTCTCAGTGGTGGTCGTGCTCATGTCGTGCTCCTCAGATATTCGATGGTTCGGCGGGTCCATTCCCGCTCGGTGCGGACGGTGGTCTCGGCGTCCCCCTGCCACGAGAGCCAGTGCTCGACGATCTCGTTGATCCCGCGCTCGCGCGGGCGGACGGTCTCGAGGAGGTGGGGGTAGTCGTGGAGGCCCTCGCCCATGGGCGCGCCCCCGTAGGTGAAGCCGACCCAGCCCGGCTGGCGGGCGAAGGCGAAGTCCTTGACGTGCACGTTCTTGACGAGCGCGGCGGTCTGCTCGACGCAGTCGCGCGGACGCTCGAGGCGGGCGACGACGTTCGCCGGGTCGAGGCAGATGCCCAGGCGGTCGCTGCCGATGCGGGCGACCAGGCTGACCAGGTCTGCCGTGGCGACCTGCTCGTACGTCTCGAGCGCGAGGTCGACGCCGGCCGCTTCGAACGAGGGGAGCACGGCACGGAGCCACTCCTCGGCCTGCTCCAGGGTGGGACGGGTCTCGGCGGAGTAGAGCATGCTGCGCACCAGCGTGGTGTCGAAGGCGCTCGCGAGATCGAGGAACCGGGTCAGCCGGTGCGGCTCGATGCCCTTGGTGCCCAGCTCGATCGTGAGCTCGAGGTCGCGCGCGGCTGCCGCAGCATCGGTGAGCTCTGCGCCGGTCATGGCCTCCAGCGGCGCGTAGTCGCAGATCTGGAACAGGTCGACGCCGAGCTCCTTGGTGGCCTCGAACGCGCCGACGAGCGAGAGCGGCTCGGGCACGCGGTCGGAGTGCTGCCAGAAGTAGGCGTAGGTTCCGAGCCCGATCATGCGTCGACCTCCCCGTTGTCTCCGCGAGAATCCGTCTGGAGGCCGAGACCTTGGGTGATCCCCGCGGTCTCGTCGCCCCGATGGATTCTCGCGGTGGTGGCGGGGGTGGTGGGGGCGGGGGATGCGGTGGGGGCGGGGGAGCGGTGAAGGGCGAGGGAGGATGCCTCGTCCAGCACGGCGACGAGCGCGTCGGGGTCGTGCGCGAAGCGGCCGAGGAAGAGGCCGTCGACGGCTTCGCCGAGGCGGGTCAGCAGGCCGGGGCCGGCGGATCCGCCGTAGATGACGACGCTGCCGGCGCGGTCCGGGTCGGCCTCGATCGCCGCGCGGAGGGCGCGGGTCACCGTGGCGATGTGCGCGTCGGGGGCGGGCTCGGCGGCGCCGATCGCCCAGACCGGCTCGTAGGCGACGATGACCGGTCCCTCGGGCGCGCCCTCGAGGTCGGCCGAGAGCTGCTCGACGTTCGCGAGTGCCGCGGCGGGGCTGCCCAGGTGCTCGGCCTCGCCGATGCAGAGCACCGGCGTGATGCCGTGGGTCAGGGCGGCGGCGGCCTTGGCGGCGGTGACGGTGTCGGTCTCGTCGAACAGGCGGCGCCGCTCGGCGTGGCCGATCTCGGCGACCGCGACGCCGACCTCGGCCAGTTCGGCTGCGGTCACCTCGCCGGTGTAGGCGCCGGGCTCGTACTCCGAGACGTCCTGCGCGCCGACGAGCACCCCGGTGCCGGCGAACGCGGCGAGGGCGGCGGGGATCTGCAGGTACGTCGGGATGACGAACAGCCGCACGGAGCCCGAGGCCACGGCGGGGTGCTCGGCCGCGCGCTGCGCGACGTCGGCGAACCACGCGCGCGCCCGCTCGTGCCCGAAGTACGTCTTCAGGCTGACCCCGACGGTGACGCGGGCCGATCCGAAGTTCGGAGTTTCGCGTGAACCTCGGAGGTTCCGCGCGGGATCCTCCGAATCCGGTGCGGTTGTCCGATCTTCGGAGGGCATCAGCAACTCCCGGTGGTCTCGAACTCGTCGATGACGGCGACCTTGTCGGCCGACGCCGAGGTGGTGTCGAACCGGTACGTGAGCCACTCGCGCACCAGGCGGCGGGCGAGCTCGATGCCGACGACGCGCTGGCCCATGGTGAGCACCTGCGCGTTGTTGGACAGCACGCCGCGCTCGACCGAGAACGAGTCGTGGGCGGTGACGGCGCGGATGCCGGGCACCTTGTTCGCCGCGATCGCGACGCCCAGGCCCGTGCCGCAGATCAGCAGCGCGCGGTCGGCGTCACCGGCGGCGACCTGCTGAGCCGCCTCGATGGCGACCTTCGGGTACGGGGTGTGGCCGTCGGCGTCCACGCCCACGTCGATGACCTCGGCGACGCCGGGGTTGGCGAGGAGGTCCTTCTTGAGGATCTCCTTGTAGTCGAAGCCGGCGTCATCGGCGCCGATCACGATTCGCAGTGGCTGGGCAGTCTCGAGCTCAGGCATTCGCGCTCTCCTTCTCGTTGTCGTCGGTCGCGCGCGTCTCGGCGGCGAGTGTCTCTGCGATGGCTGTCACGATGAGCGCGAGCGAGATCGCGCCCGGGTCGGGGGTGCCCACGCTGTTCTGGCCGTGCGTGCGCGCGCGGCCCATGCGGGGCAGGAGCTCTGCGGTCCGGGCAGCCGCGCGGGTCGCCGCATCCGCCGCCGCGCGCCACGCGTCGGTGAGGCCCGCGCCCGAATCCACCGCACCGGTGAGAGTGGTGCTGAACGGCACCAGCGCATCGACGAGGGTCTTGTCGCCGACCTCGGCCTTGCCGTAGTCCGTGACACCGCGTGAGCCGGCGGCGACGCCCGCGGCGACGGCGGCCGCGTCGGGGCGGCCCTCGTCGGCGAGCTTCGCGGCGACCGCGTTCAGGATGACGCCCCACAGCGCCCCCGAGGTGCCGCCGGCCTTGTCGGCCCACGCATCGGCGGCGCGCGCGAGCGTGGTGCGCGCGCCGGCACCGGCGTCGACGGCGGCCGTCGCGGCGGCGAGGGCCGCGTGCGAGCCGCGCTGCATGCCGATGCCGTGGTCGCCGTCGCCGGCGATCGCGTCGATGCGTCCGAGCTCGTCGACGTGGGTGTCGACGGTGTCCACGATGGTGCGCACCGCGGCGAGGACGGTCTGGGCGGCGGCACGGGATGCCTCGTCGGCGTCGGGGATCTCCGCGACCAGGTCGGCCGTGGCATCGGTCACCAGTACCCGCTGCTGCGGCGCGACCGAGCCGCGGCGGTAGGCGGGCGTGTCGACGGGGGCGTCCCACAACGGGGCGAGCTCACTCTCCTCACCAGCACCGGCCAGCCAGAACAGGGTGAGCGAGGTGCCGGCCATGTCGAAGCTGGTGCAGTACTCGCCGACGTGCGGGTCGACGAGTTCGAGGCCGGCGTCCGTGAGCAGCTGGGCGATGCGCCGGTAGACGACGAACATCTCCTCGTACTTCAGAGACCCGAGGCCGTTGAGGATCGGCACCACGCGGGCGCCGGCGACCTCGACGCCGTCGGGCACCTCGGCGAGGAGCCTCTCGACGAGCAGCTCGGCGAGCCCGTCGGCGGTGGGGATGTCGGTCTCGTCGATGCCCGGCTCACCGTGGATGCCGAGACCGATCGCCATCCGTCCCTCCGGGACCGTGAACAGCGGCTCGACGGCACCGGGCAGCGTGCAGCCGGTGAAGGCGACCCCGAACGACCGGGTGCGCTCGTTCGCAAGGCGGGCGAGACGGCTGACCTCGGCAAGGTCGGCGCCGGCCTCGGCCGCGGCGGCCGCGATGCGGAACACCGTGAGGTCGCCGGCGATGCCGCGGCGGTTGTGCTTGTCCGCCGGCGTGGCGCTGACGATGTCGTCGGTGACCGTGACCGTCTCGCACGCGATGCCCTCGGCGCGCAGCCGCTCCTGCGCGGCGTCGAAGTTCAGCACGTCGCCGGCGTAATTGCCGTACGAGAAGAACACTCCGCCGCCGTTGTCGGCGGCCTTCGCGACGCTGTACACCTGCTGTGTCGAGGGCGACGCGAACAGGTTGCCCATCGCGGCGCCGTGAGCGAGCCCCGGACCCACCAGCCCGCCGAACGCGGGGTAATGGCCCGAGCCGCCGCCGACCACGACCGCGACCTGACCGGCCGGCGACACCGTCGACCGCACCACGCCGCCGGGAACCCGCCGCACGTACCGCTCGTTCGCCGCGACGAACCCGTCGATCATCTCGTCGGCGAAGTCCGCCGGCTCGTTCCACAGCCGCGTCATCGCGCATCCCCCTTGGGGTCGGCCGCGGCGCGCAGGGCCTCCGCGTCCACGGTGGGCGCAGCATCCGCGTCGTCGACGACGACCGGGTTGATGCGGTTGCTGCGGGCGAGCAGCACCATCAGCACCGCCGAGACGAGCATGACGAAGCCGACGATGAACATCGGCACCTCGTAGCCGCCGGTCCAGTCGTGCACGAAGCCCGTGACGAACGGGGCCGAGAAGCCGGCCAGGTTGCCGATCGTGTTGATCAGTGCGACACCGGCGGCAGCCGCGGCTCCCGTGAGGAAGCGCGTCGGGAGCGTCCAGAAGTTCGGCAGGGCGGCGAAGATCGCGCACGCGGTGATCGTGATGACCGCGATGGTGGCCGCAGGCGAACCGGTGAAGAGGGCGATCGGGATGCTGACGGCACCGGCGATCGCGGGACCCGCGATGTGCCACGTCTTGAGGCCGCGCTTGGAGGCGTCTCGCGACCAGAAGTACATGACGACGGCGGCCGGCAGGTACGGGATCGCGGTGATGAGGCCCTTCTGCAGCGTGTCGAAGGTTTGACCGGTCTGGCTCTGGAAGCCCTCGATGATCGTGGGAAGGAAGAACGCGAGCGCGTACAGGCCGTAGATGAAGCCGAAGTAGATGAACGAGAGCACCCACACGCGACCGCTCTTGAAGGCGAAGCGCGCCGACACGTGGCCGTGCTCCTTCTTCTGCGTCGCGGCCTTCTCGCGGTCGAGCGCGTCGGTCAGCCAGACTTGCTCGTCACGGGTGAGCCACTTGGCGTCGGCCGGCTTGTCCTTGAGGTAGAACCACGCGATGACACCGACGATGATCGCCGGGATCGCGACGCCGAAGAACATGAAGCGCCAGCCCTCGAGGCCGAAGAACACCTCGTGCTGCTGGATGAGCCAGCCGGCCAGCGGAGCGCCGATGACCGTGGTGAGGGGCTGCGCGAGGTAGAAGAGCATGAGGATGCGACCGCGGTACTGCGCGGGCACCCAGAGGCTGAGGAAGAGGATGGCGCCGGGGAAGAAGCCGGCCTCGGCGACGCCGAGGAGGAATCGGAGCACGACGAGCTGCTCGAAGTTCTGCACCCAGGTGAACAGCAGCGCGACGATGCCCCAGCTCACCATGATGCGCGAGAGCCAGCGGCGGGCGCCGAACTTGTGCAGCGCCAGGTTCGAGGGCACCTCGAGAAGGATGTAGCCGATGAAGAAGACGCCCGAGGCGAAGCCGAACTGAGCGGCGCTCAGGGCGAGGTCTTCGTTCATGCCGTTGGGGGCGGCGAAGCCGATCGCGGTGCGGTCGAGGTAGTTGATGAAGAACATCAGCGCCACGAACGGCACGAGACGGATCGACACCTTGCGGATGGCGGATCGCGCGATGGGGGGCGCCTCTGCGGCGGTCTGGTTCTGGTCCACGGTGACTCCTGCTCATCGACGGTGATCGAGGTGGTTTCCGACGACCATTGTGACAAACCGGTTGACCAATTGCAAGTGAGAACGGATGCCTCGTCCGCACCGACGCGTCACGCCCCGAGGTGTCCGCCCGCCGGCGCGCGAGGAAGTCCGGGTTCAGGCGACGCGGCGGGCCGCAGCATCCGCGATCTCGAACTCGAGCGTCTCGCCGCCGGGGGCCGTCGCGCGGATGCGGAGCTCGACGTCGCCGAAGCGCTGCGTCCACACGTCGGGTTCGCCCGAGTGGGCGGCGATCGCGTCGTGCGCGGCGGGGTCGTCGAGCGTCTCGTACACGACCCAGCTCCCGCGCTCGACCCGCGCGGACCGCGAACGCTCCGGATCGCACAGCCACGCCGCGATCAGCACGGTCGCGCCGGCCCGAGCGCGAGCGTGCAGCGCATCGAGGGTCGTGCGGGGGAGCCGGCTGCCCGCGACGACGACGAGACCCGCGTCGGCGAGCTGATCGGCGCGCACGTGCTCGTCGAACACGAGCACGCTGCGGGTCGGTTGGAACAGCCCGTGCATGACGGTCTGCTCGGCTGCACCCGCGTCGAGCGGGAACTGCGGCCGGGGGATGCCGTTCAGCTCGTGGCGGGGGAAGTCGTAGCCGGGGATGTGGAGGCAGCTCCCGTGGTCGGGAAGCCGCCCGTGGCTGAGGGCGTGCCAGGCCTCGAAGACGCTGCGGGAGGTATCGGGCGCCGTCGCCGCACGGTTGCCGAACGGCCGCGCGCCGCGACCGAAGTCGCTGTCGTCGGCATGGACGAGGGCGATGTCGGCGCGGGCATCGCGATGGCTCCAGCGAAGCGGATGCCGCGGCACGAAGTCGCTGACGAACTCCCGCCAGACCTCGCCGTGGGCGGTGCGCTCGAACGCTCCCGAACCGCGGTGGCGCACGAGCACGTCGACGTTCTCGACGAACAGCCGCGTCGGGGCGAACAGGTAGGCGAGGCGCAGCGCCGAGGCGAACTCGGCGGGCGAGTGCCCGGGAAAGCCCGGGGCGCGGGTGAGCCACGGCCCGATGTCGGGGCCCCACAGATCCGCGCAGATCCACAGTTCGCGCCCGTACTGGACGGCCGCACCGAGCGCGGTGCCCAGCTGCAGCGGCTGGAACGACTCCTTCATCACCTTGGGCGCCGGCGTCATCCCGGCGCGGGCGAGTGTGTGGAACATCACCGGGAACACCTGTTCGGCGAGCACCGGAACGGACGCGGAGCCCGCAGCGGAGGTCGCGGCGTCGACCTCGCGCACGATGCCGCGCACGGTGTCGTCGATCACCGCGACGGCCTCGTCCGGCCCGAGGCCCTCGGTCTGCCCGAAGTGGGGCAGGTGGGCGTCGTGCCGGTACTGATCGGCGTGGATCTGGAGGTGCTCGGGCTCGTCGTACAGCACGCCGGCGAGCACGCCGGCGGCCGCAGCATCCCGGATCAGCCCGGCCGGGAGGTCGTACCGGTTCGTGCCGTCGACGAAGGGGCCGTTGATGTTGCCGTACTCGTTGCCCAGCACGAGGTCGATGCCGGCGTCGGCGAGGTCGCCCAGCAGTGCGCCGTGGTCGGCGTGGGTCGGGATGACGTGGTGCACGTAGAAGTCGGCGCCGAGATCGCGCAGCGCGCCCACGAACTCGCGCGGCGTCGGCGGCGGATCCTGCGACGGGATGGGGATGCCGGTTCCCGTGCGCATGATCTCGTCCGAGGCGGCTCCCGCCCAGGGATCCTGGAACGCGACGACCGGCCCCTGGATGCCGAGCGACGGACGGGGCGGGGTGGAGACGGGTGAGGGGGCGGCGGATTCGTCGACGGGCACGGGGAGACTCCTCGGAGGGTGAAACGGGAGGTGCGGCGGCCGACGTCGCGTGGAGTCGGCCGCCGCACGGAACGGGCTACTGGTTCAGCACCACGTCCATCTCGGCGAAGAACTGCTCGACGGCCTGGTCGATCGTGAGAGTGCCGAAGTTCAGCTCCTCGGTGAGTTCGCGGAACTTCTCGTGCAGCGAGCCGTAGCCGACGATCGGCGCCGGCGGCGCTTCGCCCAGCCGGTCGGCGATCGACGCCTCGTAGTCCACGATGTCCTGGCTCACCGGGTCGAGGTCGGCGGCCTCGCGTGCCGTCTCCGAGGCCGGCAGGCCGCGGTTGGTGCCGAAGATCTCGCCCGACTCCGGCGAGTTGATGAGGAAGTCGATGAGCGTGGCGGCTGCGGCGGGGTGCTCCGAGTTCGCCGCGATGGAGTACATCTGCGACGCCTTGAGGTAGAGGTCCTTCGCGCCGTCCACCGACAGCGGCGGAGCCTGGAGCGTGACCTCGTTGCCTTCGCCGAGGTTCGCGAGGTAGCCCGCGAGGAAGTTGTCGGTCTGCGTGTCGCTCGCGCCGAGCCCGGCATCGAACGCCGTCAGCGGCTGTACCTCGGCGACCCGCTGCTGCGGCACGAAGGCGCCGCCCGCGCGCGCGTCGGCACCCTCTTCCCAGTACTCCGTGAGGCGCTCCTCGTCGAAGCCGGGGTTGCCCTCGTCATCGAAGAGGTCCTTGCCCTCGGCGCGCAGCTGCATCTCGAAGTTCACGAAGCGCGAAGACGGGTCGACGCCGCCCCAGACGTCCTGCACCCCGGCGGCCTGCGCGGCGTCGGTCGCCTCGGCGACCCACTCGTAGTAGTCGTCCCACGTGCCGCCGGCGAAGGGCTCGACGCCGATCTCGTCGAGGATCGTCGTGTTCATGAACATCGACCACGCGTTCGTGGAGATCGGCACGGCCGTGGTGACCCCGTCGACCACGCCGGCGCCGAGCACCGACGGCTCGATCGGGTCGGTCTGGATGATGCTGCCGAGGTACGGCTCCAGGTCGAGCAGCGAGCCGCTCTGCGAGTACTGGCGGATGTAGGCGAGATCCATCGTGACGACGTCGGGCAGGCCGCCGCCGCTGGCCTCGATCTGGCGCTTCTCCCAATAGTCGTTGGGGGAGAGGAACAGCACGGAGACATCGATGTTGGGGTGCTGCTCCTCGAACGCGGCGATCGCCTCGTTGTAGAGCTCGGCGCGCACGTCGTTGCCCCAGAACGTGAAGGTGATCGAGGCTTCCTCGTCGGGGTCGAGGGTCGGCTGGCTGCTCGCGGGGGCGGCGGACGCGCAGCCCGTGAGTCCGACGAGGGCGATCAGCGCCACCCCTGCCACTCCCGCGATGACTCCCCTGTTTCGGAACTTCATTGTGATCGACCTCTCGTCTTCGAGCATCAGGAAACGTTTTCTCGGTTGGCCGTGAGAAAGGCGACTGACGTCGCCTTTCCACAGTCTGACAAACCGGTTGACCGAAAGCAATCCCGGAATCGCCACGACTGCCGTAAGTTGTTCGCATGCCCGCCTACCCCGACGACCGCTCGGCCGAGATCACGGCGGCGCTGGGCGCGCTTCCGGCCGGCACGCCGGTCTCGGAGGTCGCGCGCCGCCTGATGGACCTCTTCACCAGCGGCGACCTCGACGCGGGCACCCGCCTGCCCCCGGAGCGACAGCTGGCGGCGACGCTCGGCGTCGGGAGGTCCGCGGTGCGAGAGGCACTCGCCGCGCTCGAGATCCTCGGCATCGTCGACGTCCGTCCCGGCTCGGGCACGTACCTCCGCGGCACCGCGAGCGAGCTGCTGCCGCAGACGCTGCGCTGGGGCCTCCTCATCGGCCAGAAGAACACGGCCGAACTGCTCGAGCTGCGCTCGGGACTCGAGATCTACGTCGCACGACTCGCCGCGGGCCGGGCCGCAGCATCCGATCTCCGTGCGATCGCAGGATCGCTAGAGCGCATGCGAAGCGGCGTGGGCGACCTCAGGGCCTTCGCGCGCGCGGACCTCGACTTCCACAACGCGCTCGCCGCGGCCGCGGGAAACGACACGCTGATCGACCTGCTGCACGTGGTGCGGTCGCTGCTGCAGGTGTACGCCGACCGGGCCGTCCACGACGAGGCCGAGGCCCGCATCGCCATCGACGAGCACGACGCCGTCTTCCAAGCGATCGAGGCGGAGGACGAGGATGCCGCCGCCTCGGCGATGGCCCTCCACATGGCGACCGCCTCGCAGCGCCTGGCGGCCGAAGCCGCACCCTGAACCGCATCGTCCGAAGGAGGCGCGATGCCGCGCAATTGGGCTGGAACCTACGAGTACGCAGCGCCCCGGATCGTCGAGGCGACGTCGGTCGACGACGTCCAGCGGGTGCTGCGTGAGCCGGGACGCGTGCGCGCGCTCGGCACGCGTCACTCGTTCACCGACCTCCCCGACACCGCCGGCACCCTCGTCGACGTGACCGGGTTCGCGGCCGAGTTCGAGCTCGACGAGGCCGCGGAGACCGTCACCGTTCCCGCCGGCATCCGCTATGGCGTGCTCGCCGTGTGGCTCGACGACCGCGGGTGGGCGCTTCGCAACATGGGGTCGCTGCCGCACATCAACGTCGGCGGCGCGACGGCGACGGGCACCCACGGCTCGGGCGACGCGAATCGGGTGCTCTCGGGATCCGTCCGGGCGCTCCGCTACGTCGGAGCCGACGCCGAGGTGCATGAGGTGCGCCGCGGCGAGCCCGACTTCGACGCACTGGTCGTGGGCCTGGGCGCCTACGGCATCGTGGTGTCGCTGACCCTCGACGTCGTGCCCGCATTCCGTGTCCGCCAGGACATCTACACCGGCGTCACGTGGGATGCCGCGCTCGCCGACTACGACGCCCTCACCTCCGCCGGGTACAGCGTCTCTGTCTTCTCGCGCTGGGAGGAGCCGTCGGTCGGCTACGTGTGGCTGAAGACGCGCCTGGACGCGGACGACGACCCGGTGCCCGACACGATCCTCGACGGCGTCCGCGCGACAGGGGGCGACTCGCCCCTCGGCGTGGAGGACAACATCACCGAGATCGCCGGTGTGCCCGGGCCGTGGATGCTGCGGCTGCCGCACTTCCGCCTCGACGCGGAGCCGTCGTTCGGCGACGAGATCCAGAGCGAGTACTTCGTCGCCCGCGAGGATGCCCGGGCGGCGCTGGAGGCGGTGCGGACGCTCGGCGACAGCATCCGTCCGCATCTCATCTGGACCGAGCTGCGCACCGCCGCTCGCGACGAACTGTGGCTGAGCCCGGCCTACCGCCGTGACGTCGTGATCATCCACTTCACCTGGCACAACCACCCCGACGAGGTCGCCGCCGCCGTCGCACGTGTCGAGGCCGCGCTCGAGCCGTTCGACGCGCGCCCGCACTGGGGCAAGCTCCACGGGTTCGACCGCGCCGCGATCGAGCGCGTGCACCCGCGCCTGGCCGACGCCCGTGCCGTGTTCGAGCGCCTCGACCCCGAGGGCCGCTTCTCGAATGCCCACCTCGAGCGCCTGGGCGTCCGCGCCCCCCGCTGACCCGCGCGGCCGGGCGCGTCACAGATGGCAGGAGTCGATCCTGAATTGGTCAACCGGTGTTACAGTGACCGGGAGATCGTTCGTGACGCCGCGGCGAAAGGGAAAGTCGAAGATGACGCAGATTCCGAGCGGGGACACCCGCCCGACCGACCGCGCCGCGCGCAGCTGGAGCCTCGGAACCACGCCGTGGCAGAGGCTGCCCCCGCTGGGCGCTCCGCGCGCGAGGATCATCATCGACAACGACTTCTCGGGCGATCCCGACGACCTCTACCAGCTCGTGCACCACCTGCTGTCGCCCAGCGTCGAGGTGCGCCTCGTCGTCGCCTCGCACCTTCGTGCCGATGACGGCTTCGACCCCTCCGGCCGGAGTGCGCAGAACGCCGCCGTGATCGCGAAGGACGTCTTCGCCCGCATGGGCCTGACATCCACCGAGGTGATCGTGGTCGGCTCCGACGAGCCGCTGGCGGACCGGAGCACGCCGCGCCCGTCGCCTGCCGTCGACGCGATCGTCGCCGAGGCGTTGCGCGACGACGTGTCCACCCCGCTGTTCTACGTCGCCGGCGGCGGGCTGACCGACATCGCCTCGGCCTACCTCGTCGAGCCGCGCGTCGCCGAGCGGCTGACGCTCGTGTGGATCGGCGGCGAGGAGCACGAGGGGCTCGCGGTGCCGCCGCCGAGCGCCATGCCGATCGAGTACAACCTGCTCATCGACCCGGTCGCCGGGCAGGTCATCTTCGGCGACTCGCCGATCCCGCTGTGGCAGGTGCCGCGCGACGTGTACCGCCAGTGCCTCGTCTCGGATGCCGAGCTGCGCGTGCGCGTCGCCGAGGCGGGTCCGCTCGGGCGCTACCTGTACGACGAGGTGGCCTTCGTCATGCGGATGGTCGCGACCCACGTCGGCGGCGGAGCAGAGACCTACGCCCTCGGCGACTCGCCGCTCGTGCTGCTCACGGCGCTGCAGTCGGTGTTCGAGGCCGACCCGTCCTCGAGTCGGTACGTCGAGCGCCCGACCCCTGCCCTGAGCGACGACGGAGGGTACGTCGACGTCCCCGGTGCCAGACCGATGAGGGTCTACACGTGGGTCGACACGCGACTCATGTTCGAGGACTTCTACGTCAAGCTGGCCGAGTTCGGCCGATGGCAGGCGGCGGGCTCGTGAGTGCCCCGGAGAACGCCGTCTCGCGGCCCCGGACCATCGTCACCGCCGACCCCGAGCTCGACGACCTCAACTCGATGATCCGGCTCCTGCTGTTCAGCAACGAGGTCGAGATCGAGGGCCTCGTCTACGCGAGCAGCAGGTTCCATTGGCGCGGCGACGGCGCCGGCACGGAGTTCTTCCTGCCCGATCGCGAGTACGACGCGCCACAGACCTCGTGGCGCTGGGCGCCGGGGGAGCGCTTCATCGACGACGCCGTAGACGCCTACGCGGAGGTGTACGACAACCTCGTCGTGCACGATCCGCGGTATCCGGATCCGTCCCACCTGCGCTCGCTCATCCGTGAGGGCAACGTCGACTTCGAGGGCGACATCTCGTCGGAGTCGCCGGGCTCACGGCTCATCGCCGACGCGCTCCTCGACGATCGTCCCGGGCCGCTCCACCTGCAGCTGTGGGCCGGGCCCAGTACCGTCGCGCGCGCCCTCCTGTCGATCGAGCAGCGCTTCGCGGGCACGGCGGACTGGGAGCGGATCCGCGAAGAGGTGTCGGCGAAGGCCGTCATCACCAAGTTCGCCTCTCAGGACGCCACCTACGACGAGTACATCGCGCCGACGTGGCCCGGCATCCGGGTGATCGAAGTGGCCACTCTCGCCTGGGGGTACATGGCGCGCAAGACGATCGCGGCGCACGATCAGCACCTGCTCGGCGCCGAGTGGATGCGCGACAACGTCACGAGCGTCGGTCCTCTCGGCGCGCTCTACCGCGTGTGGGGCGACGGGCGGCAGATGGTGCCCGGCGACCTCACCGACTATTTCCACCTCTCCGGCCTCTCGGCCGACGAACTGCGGGCGCGGGGCTACCAGGTGTGGATGGACCCGCAGCCGGCTGGCGAGTGGATCTCCGAGGGAGACACCACGAACATGCTGAACCTTCTCGCGCCGGGGCTGCGCGCCCACGAGCATCCGTCGTACGGCGGCTGGGGCGGCCGCTACGTCCGGACCGACGAGGGCGCCGACACATGGGGTCTCGCGGATGCCGCGTTCCGGCCCGGCGGAGCCGAGTGGGCGGACGGCACCCCCGCGGGCGACGAGGGATCGGTGGTGCGGTGGTTCGCCCACGCACAGGCCGACTTCGCCGCCCGCCTCCGGTGGAGCGTGACCCCGCGGTTCGAGGATGCCGACCACCACCCCACGCTGACGGTCGACCAGGGCGTCGACCTGGAGGTCGCGGCGGGCTCCGACACCCGGCTCTCGGTCGTGGTCGGCGCACCGGGCGGCGCGCATGCGCAGGTGCGCTGGTGGATCCACCGCGAAGCGGGCACGTGCACAGCCGACGTCGTGCTCGAGCCCGCCGAGGGTTCGGAGGTCACCGTCCGGGTTCCCGGCGATGCGCGCCCCGGCGACACGATCCACGTGGTGGCCGAGGCATCCGACCCCCGCACACCGCTGCCGCTCCACGCCTACCAGCGAGTGATCCTCACGATCGCCGCCGGGTAGCGCCCCCGGTGCGGGTGCCAGGTTCGCCGAGACAGGGGATCCTCGCCGAACCGAGGAGCGAAGCCCTCGGTCTCGTCGCCGAGCCCCTGTCTCGCCGCGCCGTCAGTCGTCGTCGCCCTCGGCGATCCAGCGCCGCACGGCCAGCTCGCCGTCCGCGGCGTACACACCGAGGACGCGACCGGTGAACGACTCCGTCGTCTCGGACGACAGGAAGCGGCCGTCGACCTCGGCGAGCTCGACACGCTCGCCTCCGGCCGCGGTGAAGCCGAGGTGGAAGACGTCGCTCGTGCGCGGGAAGCCGCGCGTCGGCTCGGGCCCCCGCGACTCGAGATGCAGATCGAGCACGCCGCCGCCGTAGGGCGCGCGCCACTCCTGCACGAGGCCGCCGAGGACGGCGCGACCGACGACCTCGCCGCCGCCCGCCTCGACCTCGACGTGGAAGCGCTCGTCGTAGCGCACGGCCAGGCCGCCGACGCCGGCGGAGGCATCCACGGTCACCGTCACGGCGCTGGTGAGGTGCTCCTGGCGGCGTCCCACGAAGACCGGGTGCGCATCGTCGAGGGTCGAGCCCTCCGCGCGCAGCGTGAGCCAGCCCGGCCGCGCCGAGAGATCGGCGTGGTCGGCGGGTAGCGAGCGGACGGCGATCCACTCTCCGTCGAGCGCGCGGTCGGGGGCGAAGTCCACCTCGACGCGCGTGCCGGGTCGAGGGTTGAGCAGCACCGGATCGATCGCGGGCCAGCCGTCGTCCTCCCAGCGCACGGGCGTGACGAAGGTCTCGCGCCCGAGCGCAGAGAACGCCCTGGTCATGCTGCGCGGTCGCACCCCCAGCAGCACGCACAGCCAGTCGCCGTCCGGACCGATCACCAGGTCGCCGTGTCCGGTGTTCTGGACCGGGCGGATCGTCGAGCGGGCCGAGACCAGCGGGTTGTGCGGCGCCGTCTCGAACGGGCCCTCGGGCGAGTCGCCGCGCGCGATCGAGATGCCGTGCCCACGCTCGGTGCCGCCCTCGGCGATCATCAGGTACCAGCGGCCGTCGACGTCGTAGAGGTGCGGCGCCTCGGGGAACTGGCCGCCCGTGCCCGACCACAGCGAGCGGGGCTCCTCGAGGGCGAGGTGACGATCGAGGTCGACCTTCACCTGCTGGATGCCCAGGTGCTGCCCGACGTTCTCGCCGCCGAGGATGAGGCCCGAGAACGTGATGTACACGTTGCCGTCGGAGTCCCACGCGATGTCGGGGTCGATGCCGTCCACGGACTCCGACCCGTCCGCCTTCAGGATGAGGTCGCCGTCGCTCCACGGGCCCGCGGCATCCGTCGCCGTGAAGTGCAGCATGCCGCGGCCCATCGCGTCGGTGATGACGAGGTGGAACACGCCGTCGCGGTGACGGATCGTCGGCGCCCAGGCGCCTCCGGCGGTGGGCACCTCCTCGACGCCGAGCTGCCCGGGCCTGGTCGCGACGTGGCCGATGAGCTCCCACGTCTCGAAGTCCGTGGAGCGGTGGATCGGGATGCCCGGCAGGTACTCGAACGTCGAGGTCGCGAGGTAGTAGACGCCGTCGACCGCCACGACGCTGGGGTCGGGGTGGAAGCCGTTGATCAGGGGGTTGTAGAGCGTGGTCACGAGGGTCCTCCGGGGTTTTCAGGACGAGAGCAGGATGCCGAGCTCCCGCGCGAGCGCGACGGCACGAGGGTCCGCACCGCCCGGCCATGGGCCGCGCGCGACCGTCCACGCGAAGGCCAGGCCGGTGTCGGGGTCGACGCAGGCGAGCGCGCCGGCGGCGCCGTCGTGGCCGAACGAGCGCGGGCCGCCGAACGCGAGCTGCTGCGACGGCTTCTGGAACACGATCGCGTGGGCGCGGTCCTGCTGGTGCAGCACCTCGTCGTAGCCGCGGATCTGCTGCTGGCCGATCTCTGCGACGGTGTCGGCGCTCAGGAAGGGGTCGGCGCCGTCGACGCCGGTGACGGCCGCCGCGAACAGGCGGGCGAGACCCCGGGCGGTGCCGGTGCCGGAGCCTGCCGGGTGGCCGTACTCCCAGCTGCGCCGCGAGTTGCCGAGGTCCACGTCGCCGCCCATCGAGCCGAAGACGACCGGGCCGAGCGCCGAGAAGGTCGGCGCGGAGGTGTCGGAGACGGGTCTGATCATCGGAAGCACGTCGGCGCGGCGGTCCTCGAGGTTGGCCGGCAGGCCGAGGAAGAAGTCGATGCCGTGCGGGACGCGGATCTCCTGCTCGTAGAACTCGTGGAGCGTCCGCCCCGTCACCCGGAAGACGAGCTCGTCGCCCAGGTTCCCGATCGTGATGGCGTGGTAGCCGAAGGCGCTGCCCGGGTGCCAGAACGGCCGGCTCGCCGCGAGGCGTCCGGCTGCGGCGTGGTGGTCGAGCAGCTCGTCCCACGTGAGAGCGGGTGAGGCCTGCGGCAGACCTGCCTGGTGCGACAGCAGCTGCCGCACGGTGACGAACTGCTTGCCCTTGGCGGCGAACTCCGGCCAGTAGGTCGCGACGCGCTCGTCGAGATCGAGCTCGCCGCGTTCGATCAGCAGGCCGATCGAGAGCCCGATGGTGTTCTTCGTGACCGAGTAGGGCACGATCACCGAGTCCTCCGCCAGATGCGGTCCGCCCCAGGCGTCGAGCACGGGCCGGCCCTCGTGGAATGCCGCGACCTGGAACGACAGGTCGGGGTCGGCGGCGAGCAGGCCGTCCAGGCGCCCGGCGACCTCTTCGAGGCGGGTATCGGCGTGCCCTCGGAGGCGCGCGGTGGTCAGGTGCTGCATCGGGTTCCTCTCGGCGGTGGGGTGGGCGATGTCGCGATGTGCAGAACTCCGCAGATTCGGGGCTCATCCGCCCCGACGGACACCCTTGCGGCGCCCGTCGGGCGAAGTCTGAGGAGTTCTGCCCTGCGGGGTGTCAGGACGCGATGCGCCACTCGAGCGAGAGCGGCAGATCCGCCACCGAGGCGCCGGCGCGGAGCGTGTACGCTCCGGACTCGACGGTCCACTCGCCCGCCCAGTGGGCGAGGCGGCGCGCCGGCACCGGGATGGTCGCCGTGACCGTCTCGCCGGGGGCCGCGTGCACGGTCGCGAAGCCGACGAGCCAGCGCTCGGGGCGCTCCACGGCGGACTCGGGGCGCTCGGCGTAGACCTGCACGACCTGCTTGCCGCGGCGATGGCCGGTGTTGGCAAGCGTCACCTCGACGGTGTCGCCCGTGCGCTGCGCGGCGCCCCAGGACCACGTCGTGTACCCGAGACCGTGGCCGAACGCGAACGCGGGCACGGCACCCGCCTTCAGCCACGCGCGGTAGCCGATGTGCAGGCCTTCGCGGTACTCGAGGCGGCCGTCGGTGGGGACGACCTCGGTCACCGGCACGTCGGCCAGCGCCGCCGGCCACGTCGTGGGCAGGCGCCCGCCGGGCTCGGCGGCGCCGGTGAGGACGTCGGCGATCGCGTGCCCGAACTCCTGTCCGCCGAAGTAGCCCTGCACCACGGCCGCGACGTCCTCCGCCCACGGCAGCACGACCGGCGAGCCCGCGTTGACCACGACGACCGTCGGTGTCCCGGTGGCCGCGACCGCGCGAACCAGGTCGTCCTGGCGGCCGGGCAGATCCAGGCTGGTGCGGTCGTAGCCCTCGGACTCCACCTTCGAGTTGGTGCCCACCACGACGATGGCGAGATCGGATGCCGCGGCCTCCGCGACCGCGCGCGCGATGAGCTCGTCGGCGTCGGTGCGCTCGGGGGCGATGCCGAGCGTCGCGCTCAGGGCTCCCGACAGGGCGCCGTGGCTCTCGCGTGAGAACTCGACGCGGACCGCGGTCTCGCGTCCCGCCTCGACGGCGACCGTCGCCGTGATCGACGGCGGATTGAGGAACGCCGCACCGAGGTCGGTGCCTTCGATGACGGGCGAGTCATCGAGCACGAGCTGCCCGTCGACGTACAGCTTTCCGGGGTTCGCGCCGGCGAAGCCGAGCTCGATGTCGCCGGTCTCGGCGGGGGTGTAGAGGGTCTCGAACACGACGGTGGCACTCGCCGCGATGGGGGCGTCGCCCCCGAACCATACGAGCGCGGTCGAGCGGCGGTTCTCGGCGAACAGCTCGGTGCCGTCGGCGTCGAAGAACGCGACACGGATACCGGCTTCCCCCGTCGCGGGGTTGGTCAGATGCGCGAGCGGGATCTCGGCGACCCCCTCCTGCACGACCGCGCCGATCTCGAAGCCGACGTCGGCGCCCGGGACCGCGGCGCGGATCGCGTCGAGCGGGGAGACCACGGACTCGGGGATCACGGTGGCGCTGCCCCCGCCCTGCGTGCGCGCCTCGCGCGCATTCTGGCCGATGACGGCGACACGGCCGAGGGACGAGGCATCCAGCGGGAGAACGCCCTCGTTGCGCAGCAGCACGGTTCCCTCGATGGCGGCTTCGCGGGCGAACGCGGGCCCGTCGAGCGGAGCGGGCTCGCGGGGCTCACGCTCTCCCAGGGCGCCGACGCGCTGGGCGAGCAGCAGCACGCGCAGCACCTTGCGGTCGAGGTCGGCCTCGTTCAGGCGCCCGTCGCGGATCGCGGCGACGAGGTCCGCCCACGCGGGGGCGGGGCCCGGCATCGCAAGGTCCTGCGCGGCGGGCACGGAATCCAGCGAACGCACTGCGGTCCAGTCGCTGATGACGACGCCGTCGAAGCCCCACTCGGAGTTCAGCGGCGTCTCGAGGAGGTCGTTCTCGGTCATGGTGACGCCGCCGACGGCGTTGTAGGCGCTCATGATGGTCCAGGCGCCGGCGTCCACCGCGCGCTCGAAGGGCGCGAGGTAGTTCTCGCGCAGGGCGCGCTCGTCCACGCGCACGTCGACGGTGAAGCGGTCGGTCTCGGAGTCGTTCGCGACGTAGTGCTTGGGGCACGCCGCGACGTCGTTGTCCTGGAGGCCGCGAACGTACGCCGCGGCGAGCTCGGCGGTCAGCTCCGGGTCCTCGCTGAAGCACTCGAAGTGCCGGCCGCCGAGCGGCGAGCGGTGCAGGTTGATGGTCGGCCCGAGAACGACGTCGACACCCTTGCGACGGGCCTCGGATGCCGCGGCAGCCCCGTACCGGTACGCCAGGTCCACGTCCCACGACGCGGCGAGGGCCGACCCCGAGGGCAGGTTCAGCGACGGCTCGCGCTCGTCCCAGCGAGGACCGCGGACGCCGGCGGGGCCGTCCGACAGGGTCATCGCCCGGAGCCCGATCTCGGGGAGCGGCACGGTGGTCCAGAAGTCGGCGCCCTGGACGAGGGCCGCCTTCTGCTCGAGGGTGAGGCGATCGAGCAGCGGCACGAGGTGCTGCACCGAGTCGGTGTGCGTGGAGGTGGCGGTCTCGGTCATCGGGGAGTTTCCGTTCTCGGAAGGAGGGTCAGAGGGGCGGTCCCCGCTCCCACTCCACGCGCTGCTCGCGGGTGAAGCCTCTGGGGGCGGGGCCCAGCTGCGGCCCGGCGCTCACACGCCGGGCCGCAGCATCCGTGTCGTCAGATGACGCCTGCGGCCGCCTCGGCGTCGAGGAGCGCGCGCCGCGCGATGCGGCGCTCCTCCTGCTTGTCGGGGTCGGGCACGGGTGCGGCCATGAAGAGCCGCTGCGTGTACGGGTGCTCGGGCGCGGAGGTCACCCGGTCGCCGTCGCCCGTCTCGACGATCTCGCCGCGGTACATCACGGCCACGCGGTGGCTGATGTGGCGCACCACCGCGAGGTCGTGCGTGACGAAGAGGTAGGCGACGCCGGTGCGGTTCTGGATGTCGATGAAGAGGTCCAGCACTCGGGCCTGGGTCGACAGATCGAGTGCCGACACGGGCTCGTCGCACACGATGAGCCGCGGCTGCAGCGCGAGGGCCCGCGCGATCGCGACGCGCTGACGCTGGCCGCCCGAGAACTCGCGGGGGAGGCGACCGCGGGCGTCCGCGGGCAGGCCCACCTGATCGAGGAGGTCGCGCACCCGCGACTTCGCCTCGCTCGATGAGACGCCCGCCGCGGTGAGCGGCTCGGTGAGGATCTGCTCGATCGTCATCGACGGGTTCAGCGAAGAGTAAGGGTCCTGAAACACGACCTGGATCTCGGAGCTGAGCGCGCGGCGCTCCTGGCGCTTGAGGTGCGAGATGTCCTTGCCGTCGTAGACGATCGAGCCCTCGGTGACCGGCGCGAGACCGAGCGCGGCTCGACCCAGCGTGGTCTTGCCCGACCCCGACTCGCCGACGAGACCCACGGTCTCACCCGGCAGGATGTCGAGCGAGACGCCCTTGAGGGCCCGGAACGGCTGGGCGCGCAAGCCCTTGCCCGGGTACTCGACGACGAGGTCCTTGATGTCCAGCAGCGGAGCGCTCATGCTCGTGCTCCCTTCGTGACGAGCGGACCGCGGGCGGGACCCTCATCGAGGATCGCGTCCAGCAGTGCCTGCGTGTACGGGTGCTGCGCGTCGTTGAAGATCGCGCGCACCGGCCCCTGCTCCACGAACCGGCCGCTCTGCATGACGGTCACCCGGTCGCACAGGTCGGCGACGACGCCGAAGTTGTGGGTCACCAGGAGCATCGCCATGTGACGTTCGGCCTGCAGGTCGCGCAGGAGCTCCAGCACCTCGGCCTGCACCGTGACATCGAGGGCCGTGGTCGGCTCGTCGGCGATGATGAGGTCGGGGTCGGTCGACACGGCGCCCGCGATGAGCACGCGCTGCGCCATGCCGCCCGAGACCTCGAACGGGTATGCGTCGAAGGTCCGCTTCGGGTTGGGGATGCCGACCCGGGCGAGGAGCTCCAGCGAGCGGTCGGTGGCCGCCTTCTTCGAGAGCCCGAGATTCTTGCGCAGCGGCTCGACCAGCTGGCTGCCGATCGTGAACGACGGGTCGAGGTTCGACATCGGCTCCTGCGGGATGTACCCGATGCGCTTGCCACGCAGGCCGGCATAGGTGCGGTCGTCGCCGTCGGCGATCTCGGTGCCCTCGTACAGGATCGAGCCGCCGGTGACGTGGCCGCCGCGGGGGAGCAGGCCCAGCACGGCGAACGCGGTCTGCGTCTTCCCCGAGCCGGACTCGCCGATGAGACCGTGCACCTCGCCCTTGCGGATGTCGAGCGAGACGCCGTGGACGACCTCGATGTGCGAGCCGTCGGGCTGGTCGTAGCCGACATGCAGGTCGCGGACGTCCAGCACCTTCTCGGTCGCCTTGGTGCGCGCGTCGCCCTTGTGGACGATGACGCCGTCGGTCTCGAAGACGGGCGGCTCGTCGAGGTCGACGACATCTCCTCCGCTCAGTCCCACCGACGTCGTCACAGCGGCCACCGAACCGGTCGCGGTCGCGACCGCACGACGACGCTTGCGCCGCACCGAGACGGTGCGCTCGAGCTCGTCACGCATCACGTTGGCCAGGAGCGTCAACGCGATGCAGGTCAGGGCGATCGCGAGCGACGGCCAGAGCATCAGGAGCGGCTCCTTGTAGATGTTCTTGAAGCCGTCGTTGAGCATCTGGCCCCACGTGGGAACGGCGATGTCTCCGAGGCCCAGGAACTCGAGGCCGGACTGGATCGCGATGGCGATGCCGGCGATGATCGCCGACTGGATGATGATCGGAGCCCGCACCACCGAGAGCACGTGTCGGCCGATGATGCGCGTGTCGCTGAGGCCCGATACGCGGGCCGCGTCGACGTAGAGCTCGGTGCGCACGGCGGTCACGGAGGCATACACCAGCCGGTAGAACGCCGGTGCGAGCAGGATGCCGAAGATGAACATCGAGATCCACACCGACGGGCCGAGGACGGCACGTGCTGCGAGCAGCACCACGATGCCGGGCAGGGCCATGTTGAGCTCGGTGACCCACGTGGCTGCGCTGTTGAACCAGCCCTGGTAGTAGCCGGCGATGAGACCGCTGATCACACCGAGGACGAGCGCCACGACCAGCGCGAGGAGCGCCGCCGCGACAGTCGTCTGGGTCGCCACCAGCAGGCGCGAGAACACGTCGCGGCCGCTGCCGTCGGTGCCGAGGAGATGCGCGGCGCTGGGCGGGGCGAGGACGTTGCGGATGTCGGCGTAGTTCGGGTCCTGCGGGGCGATCCACGGGCCGATGATTGCGATCAGGCCGAGGAACGCGAGGAAGACCAGCGATGCGAGGCCGATCGGCCGGCGCAGCAGCCGGCGCCAGAGCGAGACGCGTACCGGTGCGACCGGCACGTCGAGGGGGACGTCGATGGCGGTCATGAGAGTCGCACCTTCGGGTTCAGCGCCGCCTGGGCGAGGTCGATGAGGAGGTTCACGATGACGACGATGATCGCGAAGGCGATCACGACGCCCATGACGACGGGGATGTCGCCCAGGGTGGTGGCGCGGACGGTGAGCTGGCCCATGCCGGGGATGGCGAAGACCTGCTCGACGATCACGGCCCCGCCGAGGAGGCCGATGAACTGCACGGCGAGGACCGCCAGTGCGGGGCCGCCGGCGTTGCGGAGCACGTGGCGGTACACGACCGAGTTCGTGCTGAGGCCGCGGGAGCGGAGCGTGCGGACGTAGTCCCGCGACATCGCGTCGATGACCGAGCCGCGGATCTGCTGCGACACCGCCGCGATCGCGCCGATCGACAGCGCCACGATGGGCAGGGTCACGGACGAGAGCCAGCCCGACACGGAGGTGGTCAGGGGCACGTATCCGGTCGCCTTGAACCAGCCCAGGTTGATCGCGAACACGAGCACGAGGCCCAGCGCGATGAGGAAGCCGGGGATGGCGAAGCCGATGAGCGCGATCACCTGGACGCTGCCGTCGACCCAGCCGCCGCGGCGGGCGGCGAGGATGCCGAGGACCACCGCGACGATCGCCGAGACGAGGGTCGCGCCGATCACGATCGCGAGGGTGACGGCGAGGCGGTTGCTGACGCTCGTCGAGACGAGCTCGCCGGTGAACCAGCTGCGACCGAGATTGCCCGTGAGGGCGCCGGTGACCCAGTTCCAGTACTGCTGCAGCAGCGGCTGGTCCAGCCCGAGCTGTTCGGTCTTCTTGGCGACGGTCTCGGCGGTGGCGTTCTCGCCGAGGATGCGGCGGGCGATGTCGCCGCCCGCGGCGTACAGGAGGACGAACGCGAGGAACGAGATCACCGCGATGAGGATGACGCCCGACAGCACGCGCCGGAGGATGAATGAGATCATGTCGCTTTCCCGTGGGTGGTGTCTCCCCGCCCGCCCGCGGCGTGCGGGCGGACGGGGAGAGATTTCAGTTCTTCGGCGAGAAGTCGAAGATCGACGGGTAGGCGTTGGTGGGCCAGAACTCGAGGTTCGTGTTCGCGTCGGTCGCGTACGTGCCCTGGACCCGGAAGAACGGCGCGAACCAGGCCTGCTCGACCAGATAGGCGTTGAGGTCCTTCGTGGCCTGGTCGGCCTCGTCCTTCGTGCCCAGCTGGATCGTCGAGATGTACTCGTCGACCTTCGGGTCCTGCGAGTGGAACGGATTGAACGTGGCCTCGGGAGCGATCATGAAGTTGATCAGCTGCCAGTCCGGGTTCTGCTCGAGCGCCATCCACGTTGCCGGGTACTTCGGGGCGAGCATGTCGGTGATGAAGTTGCCGGTGCCGGGGTCGGTGTAGTTCACCGTGATCCCGATGTCGGCGAGCTGCTGCGCGACGAGGTCGAACGTGGTCTGGAACGCCGGGGTCGACATCATGTCGATCGAGAACCCGTCGGGGTAGCCGGCCTCGGCGAGGAGCTTCTTGGCGCCCTCGGGGTCGTACTCGTAGGTGCTGTCCAGGGCCTCGTCGTAGCCGACCGAGGTCGCGGGGAACACCTGCTCGGTGACCGTGCCGTAACCGGCCTGCAGCGCCTTCAGGAGCGCCTCGCGGTCGAACGCCATGTTGATCGCCTGGCGCACCTTGACGTCGGCGAGCTCGGGCGCCATCGTGCCGGCGCGGTCGAACAGCAGCAGGCCCTGGAAGTCGAGCTCGTTGGACTCGATCGTCCAGCCGGATGCCTCGATCTCGGGGATCGTGTCGTTGTTCACGATCTTCGCGCCGTTGGCCTCGCCGGCCTTGAGGGCGTTGAGCGTCGCGGTGGGGTCCTCGATGACGTTGATCGTGAGGTTGTCGTACTTGACGGCGTCCGGGTTCCAGTAGTCCGGGTTGGCCGTGTAGACGTACGTCGTGCCGGTGACGGTCGACGCGGTGTCGAGCACGTACGGGCCGGAGCCGATCGGCTCGGTGGCGGAGTCCGGGTCGTCGAAGGTGGACGGCGCCTGGATGAGGCCCGGGGCGATCGAGAGCATGTTGACCAGGGACGGGTCGGGCGCGTCCTGCGTGATGGTCACGGTCGTGGCGTCGACGGCGGCGAACTCCTTGCCGGCGAGCGTCGCGGCCTGCGGCGAGGTCCCGTCGCGGAAGCGCTCGAGGCTCGCGACGACGGCATCGGCGTCGAGCTTGGTGCCGTCGGTGAACTCGACGTCGTCGCGCAGCGTCAGCGTCAGCACGGTGTTGTCTTCGTTGTACTCCCACTTCGTGGCGAGCCAGGGCTCGATCTCACCGTCGGAGTTCTTCTGCAGCAGCGTGTCGAACACCGCCTGGAAGAACGGACTGCGGTTGCCGTACTCCGCTCCCTGTCCGATGTCGTAGCTCGTGGGCCCGATGATCGCAGTGAGCGTGAGCCGGTCTGCTCGGCCGGAGTCGCTTCCGCCCGAACCCTCGTCCCCGGCACCGGCGCAGCCGGTGAGGGCGAGAGCGGCGATCGCGATGGTGGCTGCTGTGGCCTTCCAACGGAACATCCTTGGTCCCTTCCTAGGTGGCGATGCCCCTGCGGATCGCCTACTGCCGGGAGACGCTAACAGCAATTTCTAGTGGCCGCTAGGTTTTTGGTCCAAAAAACTAGCGAGCATTAGGAATTCGTTATAGAACGGAGGGAGAGGACCCCGACAGGCGCCGATGGAGGTGCCCCGGCTGATGCGGGGATACGGTGTGACGATGACCGAGACGACTCCCGCTCCGACAGAGGCGGGGACCGCTCCCACGCGGACCCGCAAGCCGCGGGGCGAGTACGCGAAGTCGAAGGAGACGCGCACGGCGATCCTCGACGCGGCCCTGGAGGTGTTCTCCCAGTCCGGGTATCGCGCCGGCTCGCTCCGCGAGGTCGCAGAGCGTGTCGGCATGAGCGAGGCGGGACTGCTGCACCACTTCCGCAGCAAGAGCGCACTGCTGCTGGCGCTTCTGGACCATCGCGACGACCTCTCGCGCGCCCGCGTCGACTTCGACCTCCCCGACGGCGTCGAGGCGCTGCGGGCGCTCGCCGAGTTGGCGCGCTTCAACGCGGCGCAGCCCGGCATCGTCGAGCTGTACACCACGCTGTCGGCGGAGGCGACGGCGCCGTCGCACCCCGCCCACGACTACTTCGTCAACCGCTACCACTACGTCCGCACGAGCGTGACCGGCTCGTTCGAACGCGCGGCCGCCGCCGGGCGCCTGGCTGATGGCGTGGATCCGGGACGGGCTGCCGTCGCCACGATCGCCCTGATGGACGGCCTGCAGGTGCAGTGGCTTCTCGATCCGGAGTCGACCGACATGGCCGAGGCGCTGCACGAGGTCTTCCGAAGCCTCATCCGCGGCTATGACCTCGTCGGGATCGAGAACGCCCTCGACGTGCTCGACGCGGAGGCGACGCCCGACGGCGAGTCCGCGCCGAGGCGGACGGAGGAGCCTGCATGATCCGCGAGCCGTTCCTCGAGGGCTGGACCGCGGGACCGAAGCTCGGCGCCTTCGAGGCGCCCACGCCGGAGTCCGCCCCCCGACCTGTGCGACTGCCGCACGATGCTGTGCGCGACCTGCAGCGCTCGGCCGACAGCGATCAGGGCGTGCACACCGGCTACGTCCCCGGCGGTGTCTTCGAGTACGCGAAGACGTTCGATGTTCCCGACGACTGGCGTGACAAGACCGTGCGGCTGGAGTTCGAGGGCGTCTACCGCGATGCCGTGGTGTTCGTCAACGGCGACGCGGTGGTGCACGAGCCGAACGGCTACAACGCCTTCGAGGCCGTGCTCGACCCGTACCTGCGGCACGGCGAGCCCAACCGCGTGACGGTGGAGGCCCGTGCGCACCGCGACAGCCGGTGGTATTCCGGTGCGGGCATCTATCGTCCGGTACACCTCGTGGTCGCCGATCCCGTGCACATCCCGCTCGACGGAACCCGCATCACGACACCGGACGTCGACGCTGACCGCGCCGTCGTGCAGATCGCGACGACGGTGCGCAACACCACGCGCCACACCCGCACTCTGCGTCTCACCTGGACCGTGGAGGCGCCCGATGGCTCCGACGTCGCGACGGGAACGGCGCCGGTGACGGTCCTTCCGCACTCCGGCGCCGTGGCGCGCGTGCGCCTCGCGGTCGAGACGCCGTCGCTGTGGAGCGTCGACGCGCCCGCGCTCTACCGCGCGCGAACCGCCCTCGCCGGCGAGGACGGCGATGTGATCGACACGGATGCCGCGGCCTTCGGCATCCGTCGCCTGCAGGTCGATGCGGCCCGAGGCCTCCGTATCAACGGCGAGACCGTGAAGCTTCGCGGCGCGTGCGTGCACCACGACAGCGGACCACTCGGCGCCGCGACGTTCGCCGCGGCCGAGGACCGGCGGGTGCGCCTGCTGAAGGCCGCGGGCTTCAACGCGCTCCGGAGCTCGCACAACCCGATGAGTCGAGCCATGCTGAACGCGTGCGACCGGTACGGCGTACTCGTGATGGACGAGCTCACCGATACCTGGACCCGCTCGAAGGTCGCGTTCGACGCCGCTGCCAGCTTCCCCGGCCGGTGGCGCCACGACGTCGAGGCACTCGTCGCCAAGGACGTCAACCACCCCAGCGTCATCATGTACTCCATCGGGAATGAGATCCTCGAGCTCGCGACGCCGGCGGGCTCCGCCTGGAGCCGGCGCCTGGCCGAGGCCATTCGCGAGGCCGACGACACGCGGTTCGTCACGAACGGGATCAACGGGATCATCGCGAACCTGGACAAGATGGGCCGCCCCGAGGACTCCGGCGAGACCGGAGCGGCCGATCCGAACACGATGATGGCGACGATGGGCGACGTGATGGCGCGCGCCAACGCGTCGGAGCTCGTCACCGCGTCGACCGAGGAATCCGCATCGGTGCTCGACGTCGTCGGTTTCAACTACGCCGAGTCGCGGTACGAGCTCGACCGTGAGCTGTTCCCGAACCGCGTGATCGTGGGATCCGAGACCTTTCCGTCGCGCATCGAGAAGATGTGGGAGCTCGTCGAGCGGCTCGACCACGTCGTCGGCGACTTCACGTGGACCGGCTGGGACTACCTCGGCGAGGCCGGCATCGGGCGGGTCGACTACACCGACGAGCCGGGCTACGCGCCGACCGGTACCGCGGGCCCTTACCCGCACCTGCTCGCCGGCTGCGGCGACATCGACATCACGGGGTTCCGTCGCCCGGTCTCGTACTACCGCGAGATCGTGTTCGGACTGCGCACAGACCCCTACCTCGCGGTGCATCCGCCCCGGCACCACGGCCGGCCCACCGCGACGACGCCGTGGTCGTGGGACGACTCGGTGTCGTCGTGGACGTGGGGTGCCGAACCCGGCGCGCCGGTCACGGTCGACGTGTACGCGCCCGCCGACGAGATCGAGCTGCAGCTCGACGGCGTCTCGCTCGGGGTCACCGCGGTCGGTGCGGACAAGGCCTTCCGCGCGCGGTTCGAGACCGAGTACCGCCCCGGTGAACTGGTTGCGATCGCCCGCAGCGGCGGAGTCGAGGTGGGGCGCTCGGCGCTGCGCACGGCCGGCGACGTCGGGCTCGCGGCATCCGTCGAGGAGGCCGAGATCTCCGCAGACGGTCTCGGGTTCGTCGCGATCTCGCTGGCTGACGCGGATGGCGTCGTCGCGGTCGACGCCGACCGGCTCGTGACGGTGAGGGTCGACGGCGACGCCGAGCTCGTCGGGCTCGGCACCGGCCGCATCCGCACCGAGGAGTCCTTCGCGGGCCCTTCGGTCACGACGTACGACGGGCGCGCCCTCGCCATCGTCCGGCCCACCGGCCCGGGATCGGCAACGGTGACGGTGACGACCGACGGCCTGGCCGCAGCATCCGTCTCGCTCACCGTCTCCTGACGCCCGGCCCGCGGGAAACGCGAAGGGGAGATCTCGGCACACATGACATGTGCGAGGGTCTCCCCTTTTCGCGATCCCGGCCGGAGATCCGTCAGCTCGCGCGGGCGCGGGCGCGGAGCTTGTCCTCCTCGTCGCTCGGAAGCACGCGGATGGGCGTGGTGCCGGCGACCTCGTCGCTGAACTCCTCGGGTGCGACGATCGTGAGCGGGCGCGTCTCGTCGAGCGTGAGGCGGAACCGCTTCTGCTCGTGACGGTGGAGGCGTCCCGACCACAGCAGCCAGGTGGCGCCGATCGCGAAGGCGACGAAGGCGGCGACAGCGCCCACGAGGATCGCCATGCGCGGGCCGTACTCGGCTGCGACCCATCCCACGATCGGCGCGCCGATGGGTGTGCCGCCCATGAGGATCGCCATGTACAGGGCGAGCACGCGACCTCGCAGCACCGGGTCGGTGGTGGTCTGCACGTAGCCGTTCGCCGTCGTCATCATCGTGACGACCGAGAATCCGGTGAACATGAGGGTGACGGCGTAGAGCCAGTACGTCGGCATGAACGCCGAGACGACGGCGGCGATGCCGAACATCGCGGTGCCGATGATGAGGACCCGCAGCCGCGCGCGGTCCCGGCGGGCCGCCAGGAGGGCACCCGCGACCGAGCCGATCGCGAGGATCGAGCTGAGCAGGCCGAACCCGTCGGCCTCCTTGCCGAACTCGACCGCCATCGTGGACGCGAGGATGGGGAAGTTCATGCCGAACGCGCCGATGAGGAACACCATCGCGCAGGTGACGATGAGGTCGGGGCGGCCGGCGACATAGCGGAACCCGTCGGCGAGGCGCGAGGACTGCGGCGCCTTCACGCGCGGCACGAGTTCGCGGGTGCGGATCAGCATGAGCGCGGCGAGCATCGCGAGGAAGGTCACCGCGTTCGCGACGAACACCCAGCCGGTGCCGATCGCGACGATCACGATGCCCGCGACCGCGGGCCCGATCATGCGGGCGCCGTTGAACGACGCGGCATTGAGTGCGACAGCATTCGAGGCGTTCTCGCGGGCCACGAGATCGGACACGAAGGCCTGGCGCGCCGGGTTGTCGAACGCGGCGACGACGCCCAGTGCGAGCGCGAACCCGTACATGATCGGCAGGGTCATCGCGCCGGCGAAGATGAGCACGCCGATCGCGACGCCGAGCAGGAGCAGCAGGCTCTGAGTGATGAGGAGCAGCTTGCGCCGGTCGAAGCGGTCGGCGACGAGGCCGGTGACGCCGACGAGAAGCAGCGGCGGAGCGAACTGCAGCGCCATCGTGACGCCCATCGCGGCGGCGTCGTTGTCGGTCAGTTCGGTGAGGACCACCCAGCTGATCGCGGTGGACTGCATCCACGCGCCGATGTTCGACACCAGCGCGCCGATGAACCACACGCGGTAGTTGAAGGCGGAGAAGGACCGGAACATGGCGCTCATCGGGCCACCATCCGCTCCATGATCTCGGCCGCAGCGGCGAGCGTCTCGCGCTCGGCCGGCGTGAGCTCGGCGAGAGAGGACTCGACCCACGCGTCGCGGCGACGGGCGGTCTCTTCGACGACCGCCACGCCCTCGGGCGTGAGCGAGATGACGACCTTGCGGCCGTCGCGCTCGTCGGCACCGCGCACGATGTAGCCCGAGTCCTGCAGGCAGTTGACGGTGCGGTTCATCGACGGGGCCGAGACGCGCTCGCGCTCGGCGAGCTCGCCGAGGGTGTGGGGGCCGTGCACCTTGAGGGCGGCGAGCACCGCGAACTGCCCGTCGCTCATCGAGTCGACGGCGCGCTGCGTGCGCATGCGCCGAGCGAGACGGAACGTCGCGATGCGAAGCTGCGAGGCCGCGGGGGAGAGGTCTGCGGGGTTCCCGGCGTCGGGGCCGGGATCGGTTTCTGAAGTCTCGTTGCTGCTCATCCGATTAGTTAGCATAGCTCATTAGTCTTGCTAAAGAAAGTTTGCACGGGACGGATGCCGCGAGCCGGGGCAACGCCGGGGCGTGGGAAGCGTCCCCCTAGACTTCTCGGCATGCCCGAGTTCATCGATGCGCACGACATCACGATCTACTACGACGTCCATCCGGCGCAGGTGGAGCCGCGGGCGATCGTGCAGTTGCTGCACGGCGTCGGCGAGCATGCCGGACGGTACGGCGAGCTGATCGCCGCTCTCACCGGGGCCGGGTACATCGTCTACGCCGCCGATCACCGAGGCCACGGCCGCACGGGGATGACGCAGCACGGCGGTGACGTCTCCCGCCTCGGCCACCTGGGTCCCGGCGGCCTGCGGGGGGCTCTGGCCACGATGTGGCAGTTCACTCAGCAGATCCGCGCCGAGAACCCGGGGCTGCCGCTGGTGCTGCTGGGCCACTCGGGCGGCTCGGTGCTCGCCCAGATGCTCGTGAACGAGCACCCCGATGCGTACGACGAACTCGTGCTCACCGGCACGGCGCTGCGCATGCCGGGGTCGATCCACACCAGCGGCCTCAACAAGCCCTGGAACGGTCCAGGCGCCATGGGCACCGAGTGGCTGTCGAGCGACCTGTCGGTGGGGCGGGCGTTCCTCGACGATCCGCTCACCACCAGCGAGGATCCGATCAAGCTCATCGGCGTGATCGACTCCCTGCGCATGTACGGCAGGCCGCGCAAGAACCTCGGCGTCGACATCCCCACCCTCCTCATGATCGGCCGCGACGACACCGTAGGCGGCCCGCGCAGCGTCCACCGGCTGGCCGATGCGTACCGCACACGCTCGGGCTTCACCGATGTGACGACGCTCGTGTACCCCGGGGCCCGCCACGAGATCTTCAACGAGGTCATGCAGGCCGAGGTCCGCGCCGACCTGCTCGCCTGGCTCGACAAGCACATCGCGGACCGCGCCTGAGCGCGGAGGCGCCCGACCGTTCGGCGCCCGTGCTCGCCGCGCGAATAGGCTGAAGCCCATGCACGGCGAATACAAGGTGCCCGGCGGGAAGCTCGTGGTGGTCGACCTCGAGGAGCGCGACGGCCGCATCGCGGACTTCCACCTCGCGGGGGACTTCTTCCTGGAACCCGACGATGCGCTCGCCGACATCGACGCCGCCGTGAACGGGCTCCCGATCGAGGCGGATGTCGCGGCCATCGCCGCCGCCGTGCGCTCGGCTCTGCCCGACGGGGCCCAGCTTCTCGGCTTCACGCCCGAGGCGGTCGGCACGGCGGTCCGCCGCGCGCTCGTGACCGCGCCGGGCTGGCGCGACTTCGACTGGGAGATCGTGCACGAGAAGCCGGTATCACCCCGCATGAACCTCGCCCTCGACGAAGTGCTCACCGGCCGGGTCGGCGACGGCCGCCGGCGCCCCACGCTGCGCATCTGGGAGTGGGACGAGAATGCCGTGGTCATCGGCTCGTTCCAGTCGCTCCGCAACGAGGTCGACCCCGACGGGGCTGCCGCGCACGGATACGACGTCGTCCGCCGCATCTCCGGCGGCGGCGCCATGCTCATGGGGGCCAACTCGATCGTCACCTACTCGCTGTACGTGCCGGCATCCCTCGTCGCCGGCCTCACCTTCGCGGACTCGTACGCGTTCCTCGACGACTGGGTGCTGCAGGCGCTGCGGTCTCTCGGCATCGAGGCCACCTATCAGCCGCTCAACGACATCGCCTCGCCGCAGGGCAAGATCGGCGGCGCCGCGCAGAAGCGCCTCGCCAACGGCGGCGTGCTGCATCACGCGACCCTGAGTTACGACATGGACGGCGAGGTCATGACCGAGGTGCTCCGCATCGGTCGCGAGAAGCTCAGCGACAAGGGCACGACGTCGGCGGCCAAGCGCGTCGACCCCCTGCGCCGCCAGACAGGGCTGCCGCGCGAGGCCATCATCGCCAAGCTCGAGGAGACGTTCGCGAACCTCTACGGCGCGGTCCCCGGGCACATCACGCACGACGAGTACGCCGAGGCCGAGGCGCTCGTGGCGTCGAAGTTCGCCACCGACGCGTGGCTGCGCCGGGTTCCGTGAGCGAGCCGCCGCCTGCGTCGGCTCCGGGTGTCGCGCCTGCGCCGACGGCTGACCCCGCCGCACCGGTTCCCGCGCCCGCCGCGGGGTCGGTCGAGATCCATCACGGCGACAACCTCGAGGTGATCCGGCGCCTGCCCGACGCATCGTTCACGCTGATCTACCTCGACCCTCCGTTCAACACCGGCCGGCCGCAGGAGCGCTCGATCGAGACCGCGAGGTCGCGGCATCCGTCGCCCTCCGTCGCCGAGTCTTCGCCGAAACCCCGCTCGCCCGCCGAAACCCCTGCGGCAACCGACGGTTTCGACGCAGAACCGAGGTCTCAGCGCGGTGCGGCGGCGAGTACGCCGTCGGGAGTCGTGCGGCGCGGGTTCCACGGGCGCGAGTACGAGCGCATCCGTGGAGACCTGCGGGCGTACGACGACACCTTCGACGACTACTGGGGCTTCCTCGAGCCGCGACTGCTCGAGGCGTGGCGGCTGCTCGCCGACGACGGCACGCTGTACCTCCACCTCGACTACCGCGAGGCGCACTACGCCAAGGTGCTGATGGACGCGCTCGTGGGGCGCGAGCGCTTCCTCAACGAGCTCATCTGGGCCTACGACTACGGCGCGAAGACCCGCAAGCGCTGGCCGACGAAGCACGACACGATCCTGGTGTATGTCAAGGATCCGAAGGCGTACTGGTTCGACTCGGATGCCGTCGACCGCGAGCCCTACATGGCCCCCGGCCTCGTCACGCCCGAGAAGGCGGAGCGCGGAAAGCTCCCCACCGACGTCTGGTGGCACACCATCGTGCCGACCACCGGCCGCGAGAAGACCGGGTATCCCACGCAGAAGCCCGAGGGGATCCTCCGGCGCATCGTGCAGGCCTCGTCGCGCCCGGGCGATCGCGTGCTCGACTTCTTCGCCGGCAGCGGCACCACGGGGGCGGTCGCCTCGACGCTGGGCCGCGACGCCGTGCTCGTGGACCACAACGCCGCCGCGATCGCGGTGATGCGCGAACGGATGCCGCACGCCCGGGTGTTCGGCGTGGTCGGCGAGCAAACGCTTCCCTAGGCTGGGGCCATGCGCTTCGGAACCTTCATCCCCCAGGGCTGGCGATTCGATCTCGTCGGCATCGATCCTTCAGAGCACTGGGAGGTGATGAAAGGACTGGCGCAGCGCGCCGATGCCGGGGCGTGGGAGTCTCTCTGGGTCTACGACCACTTCCACACCACGCCGGTGCCCAGCGAGGAGGCGACGCACGAGGCGTGGACGCTCATGGCGGCCTTCGCGGCATCGACCGACCGCATCCGTCTCGGCCAGATGTGCACCTGCATGGGCTACCGCAACCCCGCGTACCTCGCCAAGGTCGCCGCCACCGTCGACGTCGTCTCGGGCGGACGCACCGAGATGGGCATCGGCGGCGGGTGGTACGAGCACGAGTGGGAGGCATACGGCTACGGATTCCCGCCCGTGCCGGAGCGGCTCCGGATGCTGCGCGAGGGCGTCGACATCATGCAGCAGGCCTGGACGACCGGGCGTGCCACGCTCGCCGGTGCCCACTACCAGGTGGACGGCGCGATCGTGCAGCCGCTGCCGCTTCAGGACGGCGGCATCCCCATCTGGGTCGCCGGCGGCGGCGAGAAGGTCACGCTCAAGATCGCGGCGAAGTACGCGTCGTACACGAACTACGCCGGCTCGCTCGAAGACATCGACCGCAAGAGCGCGATCCTCCGGGGCCACTGCGACGCGCTCGGCCGGGACTTCTCCGAGATCACGCGCACGTCGAACTTCAACACGATCGTCGGCGCCACCGAGGCCGAGGCGCGCGATCGGCTCGCAGCCGTCAAGGCGCGCCTGCTGCCGCACGTCGGTCAGGAGCGCGCCGACCACATCGAGCACGACTACCTGACCTCACCCGCCTTCGGCACGCCGGAGCAGGTCGCCGAGCGCCTCGCCGAGCGCGAGCGCCACGGCATCGCCTACGCGATCCACTACTTCCCCGAGGCCGCCTACGACCTCTCGGGCGTTGAGCTGTTCGAGCGCGAGGTCGTCGCCGCGCTGTCCTGACGCAGTGAAGACTCCGGGCCGGATCGCCGCTGAGACGTGCCGACTGTTCCGCAGACCGGCGAGCGCCGCCCGCACCAGGCGCCCTGCGTGCGGGGCCTCTCGGTGATCCAGCCCGGGCTCTTCCCGAGTTCCCCGCGGTGTCAGAGCAGGGCGCGGACGCTGCGGTAGCCGTCGGCGTCGATGTCGGGGACGGATGCCGCGCCCCCGAACACGCGTGTGATGCCGGGGGAGTCCCCCCACCGCCGCCAGCCGGGATCGTCGGCCCGCGCGAACGCGACGGCGGCGCCGTGCATGGCGGCCGCGAGGCCCTTCGGTGGCGCATCGCCCGCGATCGCGGCGACGTGCGGCTCGTCGAGCCCATCGAACCAGAACGGCACGTCGAGGCAGTGCAGCGACCACCGCCGAGTCGGCGAGGGCCATGAGAACCGATACACCCAGGTCGGCGCTGCGCCGCGCGCCTCGGCGACCCTGACCACGGTGGAACGGAACACCGTGTCCGTCGCGAATCGCCCGAGCACCGCCGCAGTGCCGAGCCGGCGCTGCGCGCGGTTGTCGGCGAGCCAGGCACGCCGGCGCTCGCGGGGCACATGAAGGCGTGCCAGTGCGAAGCCCGCAGGCACGAACCGCAGCACGCCGCGCGCGGAGTCCGTCACCATCGTGAACTCGTCGTCGGTGGAGCCGAGCATGAGCGGCTTGTCCGCGCCCACGCCGTCGCGGAGCGCGGCGATCGTGGGCTGGGTGATCAGGTCGCCGTCGATCGCCGGACCCAGCGAGAGCCCGTCACCCAGCACCGCGCGCACGCCGGCGAGCCGGTCGCGGGACTCCGGCGCCGCTGCCTTGCGCTGCAGGTCGCGGATCGCCTCCTCAGGTGCCGAAGCGAAGCCCGTCCGTGTCGGCTCGACCCCGAGCAGCTGCGCGAGGCGCCCGGAGAGTGCGTGGGATCGCTCGACCGAGACGTCCGCGAGTGCTGCGGACAGTGCCCAGGCCGAGTGGAACAGGTGCTGGGCGGTGGGCATCGCCAGCAGGCGCAGCACGGCGCCGCCTCCCGCGGACTGCCCGGCGATCGTGACACGGGAGGGGTCGCCGCCGAACGCGGCGATGTTCGCCTGCACCCATTCGAGGGCGGCGAGCCAGTCCCTCACTCCGCGGTTGGCGGGTGCGCCGTCGATGTGGCCGAAGCCGTCGAAGCCGAGCCGGTACGAGATCGTGACGGTGACGACGCCGTCGCGGTTGAACGTCCGCCCGTCGTACCAGGGGCTGGCCGGCGAACCCGAGACGTAGCCGCCGCCGTGGATCCAGACCAGCACGGGGCGCAGGGCGCCGGGCGCGCCGGGTGCGGGCGTGAAGACATTCACGTTGAGCGTCGCATCCCCGGGGACGGACGGCTCGGGTATCAGCGTGATCCCGGTGTCTCCGCGCTGCGCTGTCGCCCCGTACTCGAGCGCGTCGCGGACGCCGTCCCAAGGGGCGACCGGCACGGGAGCCGCGAACCGCAGCTCGCCCACCGGTGACTCGGCGAACGGGATGCCGAGGAACGCGGCGGATCCTCCGGCTCCCGGTTCGCCTCGCCAGAAGCCGCGCACGCGTCCTGCGGTCGTCTCGGCCTCGGCATAGAGCGTGGGGGTCGTCATTGCTTCCCCGGAGCGAGCAGCTCGAACAGCGCGCCCACGGTGGCGGCCATGTCGACGTCGGGCTCCAGCATCCACTGCAGCTGCATGCCATCGGCGACGGCCTGGAACAGGCGCGCGATCGTCTCGGAGTCGACCCGGTCGGTGATCTCGCCGGCGGCCTGCTTCGCAGCGACCGCCTCGGCGAAGAATCCGCGCAGGCTCTCGCCGCGGGTGACGAAGAACTGGTGGGCCGGATGCTCCGGATCGGCCGCGTCGACGGACAGCCGGGCGAACAGGTGCACGAGCCCGGGGACGTCGGCGTTGTGACGGATGATGTCGAGGTAGCCGGAGCGGATGTCGAGCGGCTCGCCGGTCCGGGCTGCGATCAGTCCCTGCTGGAGGTCGCCCCCGAGTCCCTGGCCGACGGAGTCGAGCTCGTCGCGTTTGCGGAGGATCTCGGTGAAGAGTTCCTCCTTGCTGTCGAAGTAGTGGAGGAGTCCGGCCTGGCTGAGGCCGACGGCATCCGCCAGCTCCTTCACCGATGCGCCGCGGTAGCCCTCGCGGGCGATGACGTCCAGTGCGCGCGTGAGGATCTCCTCGCGCTTCGCGACGCCCTTCGCATAGGAGCCTCGTCGCCCCGGCCCGCTCTCTGTCATGAGAAAAGTAAACCCGAACATCGCTTGATTTCTCAAAACCAAATAACGTAAGGTTTTCGCGAGCGAGCTCACCGCCGAGCGCTCGCCATCCCTCAGCATGTAAGGACCTCCATGAGCATCCCCGATGTCACGGAACTCACCCTCGAAGAGAAGGCGTCGCTCACCAGCGGCGCGAGCTTCTGGTACACGAAGCCGGTCGAGCGCCTGGGCGTGCCCGCGATCATGGTGACCGACGGCCCGCACGGTCTGCGCAAGCAGCGCGAGGGCGGCGATCACCTCGGGATCGGCGACAGCGTGCCCGCCACCTGCTTCCCGCCGGCCGTCGGCCTCGGCTCGTCGTGGGACGTCGACCTCGTCCACCGCGTCGGCGAGGCGCTCGGCACCGAGACCTCGATCGAGGACGTCGCGGTGCTGCTCGGACCCGGCATCAACATCAAGCGCTCGCCCCTGTGCGGCCGCAACTTCGAGTACCTCTCGGAGGACCCGATCGTCTCGGGCGTCCTCGGCGCCGCGATCGTCCAGGGCATCCAGTCGAAGGGCGTGGGTACCTCGCTCAAGCACTTCGCCGCCAACAACCAGGAGAACGACCGCATGCGGTCGTCGTCCGACGTCGACCCGCGCCCGCTCCGCGAGATCTACCTGCGCGGGTTCCAGCGCGTCGTCGAGGACGCCCAGCCGTGGACCGTGATGTGCTCGTACAACAGGATCAACGGCGTGTACGCGTCGGAGGACCCGTGGCTCTTGACCCAGGTGCTGCGCGACGAGTGGGGCTTCGAAGGCCTCGTGGTCTCGGACTGGGGCGCCGTCAACGACCGTGTGCCGGGCCTCGCCGCGGGAATGGACCTCGAGATGCCGTCGTCGAATGGCGTGACCGACGCGCAGATCGTCGCCGCGGTGCACGACGGCTCGCTCGACGAGTCGGTGGTGGACGTCGCGGCCGGCCGTGTGCTCGACCTCGTGCGCAAGGCGACCGAGGGTGCCGGCGCCGCCGTGGGTCCGCTCGACATCGACGCGCACCACGCCCTCGCCCGCGAGGCCGCAGGCCGCTCGATCGTGCTGCTGAAGAACGACGGCGGCGTCCTGCCGCTGAAGAAGGACGCGAAGCTCGCGGTCATCGGCGAGTTCGCCGGGAAGCCGCGGTACCAGGGCGCCGGCTCGTCGATGATCAACCCGACGCGCCTCGACACCGCGCTCGACGAGATCCGCGCGCTCGCCGCCGGAGAGGTCGCATACGCGCAGGGCTTCAGCAACGCGCTCGTGGTCTCGGCCGACGAGACGTCGGCCCTCCGCGACGAGGCCGTGGCCGCGGCATCCGTCGCCGACGCCGCGGTGCTGTTCCTCGGCCTGCCCGCCCGCCTCGAGTCGGAGGGCTACGACCGCGACGACATCGACCTGCCCGCGGCGCAGCTCGCACTCGTCGACGCCGTGCTCGCGGCTAACCCGAACACCGTCGTGATCCTGTCGAACGGCGGCGTCGTCGCGCTGCCGTTCGCCGATAGGGTGCCGGCGATCCTCGAGGGCTGGCTGCTCGGCCAGGCCGGCGGCGGGGCGACCGCCGACGTGCTGTTCGGCGATGTGAACCCGTCGGCCAAGCTCACCGAGACGATCCCGGTGCGCCTGGAGGACACCCCCGCCTTCCTCGACTTCCCCGGCGAGTTCTCCCACACCCGTTACGGCGAGGGCCTGTTCGTCGGCTACCGCTGGTACGACGCGCGCCGGCTCGAGGTCGCGTTCCCGTTCGGCCACGGCCTGTCGTACACGACGTTCTCGTATGCGGATGCCGCGGCTCAGGTCGACGCGGACGGCGACATCGAGGTGACGGTGGCCGTCACCAACACCGGCGACCGGGCGGGCCGCGAGGTCGTCCAGGTCTACACGTCGCTGACGGGATCGTCGGTGCAGCGCGCGCCGCGTGAGCTGAAGGCGTTCGCATCGGTCGCCCTCGAACCAGGCGAGACCCAGGTCGTGACGCTGACCGTGCGTCGAAAGGACCTCGCCTACTGGGACATCCGTGCCGACCGCTGGGTCGTCGAGGGCGGCGACTACACCGTCGATGTCGCGGCGTCGAGCCGGGACATCCGTTCGTCCGTCCTGGTGGCGGTTGCGGGCGATGAGCTCACGCTGCCGCTGTCGCGCACGTCGTCGATGGGCGAGGTGCTGAGCCACCCCGTCGCGGGTCCGGTGGTCCAGGCCGCGATCGCCCAGATGATGGGGGGCCTCGGCGACGGCGCGGCGTCGATCATGCCCGAGGGCGTCGACATGTCGAAGATGATGGAGTCGTTCCCGATCGGCCGCATCGGCATGATGGGCGCGCTCGCCGGTGACGGCGCCGCCGCCGGCCCCGAGATGGTCGACGGCCTCCTCGCGATGGCGAACGCCCCGCAGCAGGACTGATCCGCAAGAACGGATGCCTCGGCGCCGAGCCCCTCGCGGGGCGCGGCGCCGAGGCATCCGTCGTCTGTCTCAGCTGTTGAGGAAGGCGAGCAGCGCTTCGTTGACCTCGGCGCCGTGAGTCCAGAGGAGGCCGTGCGGGGCGCCCTCGATCTCGATGTAGGTCGCGTCGGGGAGGAGGTCCTTGAAGCGCCGGGCCGTCTTGTCGATCGGCAGGATGTTGTCGGCGGTGCCGTGCAGGATGAGCGCGGGCACGTCGACGGAGGGGATGTCGGCGCGGAAGTCCGTGGGCCAGGTCAGCGGCGCGGCGGCGATCGCGGTGTTGCCGGCGTAGGTCGCGACCTGGATGCTCGCGTCGAGCGCCTCCTGCGAGATGCGCGAACCGAGCGTGTCGTCCAGGTTGTAGAAGTCCTTGTAGAACCCGGCGATGAAGGCGTAGCGGTCCTCGCGCACCGACTGCGCGATGCCGTCGAAGAACTCCTGCGGGCCCGCCCCGTCGGGGTTGTCGTCGGTGATCAGCAGGAACGGCTCGAGCGAGCCGAGGAACGCCGCCTTGGCGACGCGGCCGCTGCCGTAGCGCGACAGGTAGCGAGCGATCTCGCCCGTTCCCATCGAGAAGCCCACGAGCACGGCGTCGCGGAGGTCGAGGTCCTCGATCAGCGCGTGCAGGTCACCGGCGAACGTGTCGTAGTCGAACCCCGAGCCGACCTTGCTCGACTGCCCGAACCCGCGGCGGTCGTACGCGATCACGCGGTACCCGGCGTCCAGCAGCGCCGTCTGCTGCCTGCCCCACGACTCGCCGTTCAGCGGGAAGCCGTGGATCAGCACGACTGGCTGGGCATCGGACGGGCCCTGGTCGGTGTAGTAGAGGTCGATGTCCACCGAGTTCTCGGTCCCGACGGTGATGTACGCCACGATCGCTCCTTCCGGACCGCGAACGGATGCCGCGACCCTGCGTTCGACGCTAGGCCGCGGCATCCGTCCTCGCCAGTGTCTTGCCCTGGCACGTCACGAGCGTTCACACGGCGTTCAGCGGGAGCGGAGCCCTCGGTCGTTGAGCGAGCGAGGAACGAGCGAGACGAAGCGCGTCGGGCCTTCGAGCAGCCCGGGCGCCAGACCGTCAGTCGTGCGCGGCCCCCGCAGACGGCGTCACGGTGAAGATCGTGGGAGCGGCGAAGCCGGCGGCCGCGAACGCGGCGGTGGCGGCATCCGTCACCGCCTGCACCTTGTCGTGGGCGACGAGTGCGATCGCGGCGCCGCCGAAGCCGCCGCCGGTCATGCGAGCCCCGACGGCGCCCGCGGCGAGGGCGGCCTCGACCGCCGTGTCGAGCTCGGGGACCGAGATCTCGAAGTCGTCGCGCATCGAGGCGTGCGACGCGACGAGGAGATCGCCGATCGCGGTCGGGCCCTGCTCGCGCAGGATGCGCACGGTGTCGAGCACGCGCTGGTTCTCGGTGACGACATGGCGGACGCGTCGGAAGGTGACGTCGTCGACGAGCTCCGCGAGGCGCGGGAGGTCGCCGACGCTCACGTCGCGCAGCGCAGGTACGCCGAGGGCCGCCGCACCGCGCTCGCATGCGGCGCGGCGCTCGCCGTAGCCGCCCGTCGCGTGGGAGTGCTTCACTCCGGTGTCGATGACGACGAGCTCCAGGGCCGCGTCCGCGAAGCCGAGGTCGATCACCTGCGCGTCGAGGGAGCGGCAGTCCAGGAAGATCGCTGCGTCGGCGCGGCCGAGCAGCGACGCCATCTGGTCCATGATGCCCGTGGGCGCGCCGACGGCCTCGTTCTCGGCGCGACGGCCGACCTTCGCGAGCGCGACGCGGTCGAGGTCGATGCCCCACGTGTCGGCGAGGGCGACGGCGGTCGCACCCTCGATCGCGGCGGACGACGAGAGTCCGGCGCCCACCGGCACGTCCGACGCGAAGGCGAGGTCGACGCCGGGCACGGTCGAGGGGTCGGTTCCGGATGCCGCGAGCAGCGCCCATGCGACGCCCAGCGGGTAGCGCGCCCACTCCGGGACGTCGTCGCGCTGCTCGGGGAAGAGCGCGTCGAGCGCGCCGAGGGCGACCTCGACGGTCGCATCGTCGAACGTCGAGGCGACGCGCACGCGGAAGACGCCGTCGGCGCGCGGGGCGAGGGCGACGTGGGTGCGGTGCTGGATCGCGAACGGCAGCACGAAGCCGTCGTTGTAGTCGGTGTGCTCGCCGATGAGGTTCACCCGTCCGGGTGCGGACCACGTGCCCACCGGGTCGGCACCGAAGCGGGCAGCGAAAAGGGCACGCGCGATGGCGGCGGTGCGGATGTCGGTGGCGGTCACAGGGTCTCCTCGGGGATGGATGCGACGGCGTCGCGCAGCTTCGCCGCTGCCGTCTCGGGCGGGACGTCGCCGATCCAGGCGCCCATGGCGGCCTCGGATCCGGCGAGGAACTTGAGCTTGTCGACCGCGCGGCGCGGCGACGTCAGCTGCAGGTGCAGGCGCGCCGTATCGCGGCCGCGGTGCACCGGCGCCTGGTGCCAGGCGGCGATGTAGGGCGTGGGGGAGTCGTACAGCGCGTCGACGCCGCGGAGCAGGCGCAGGTAGAGCGGAGCGAGCTCGTCGCGCTCGGCATCGGTCGCCTCGGCGAAGTCCGCGACGTGGCGGTGCGGGAGCAGGTGGATCTCGATCGGCCAGCGCGCCGCGAAGGGCACGAACGCCGTCCAGTGCTCGCCCTCGAGGATCACGCGCTCGCCGGCCCGCTCGAACTCGAGGATGCGCGAGAACAGGTCGGGTCCCTCGCGATCGATCGACGCGAGCAGGCTCGTCGTGCGCGGGGTGATGTACGGGTAGGCGTAGATCTGTCCGTGGGGGTGGGGGAGCGTGACGCCGATCGCCTCGCCGCGGTTCTCGAACGGGAAGACCTGCTCGATCCCCGGCAGCGCCGACAGCGCGGCCGTGCGGTCTGCCCACGCCTCGATCACGGTGCGGGCGCGCGTCGCCGAGAGCGATCCGAACGAGCCGGAGTGCTCGGGGCTGAAGCACACGACCTCGCAGCGGCCCACGCTCGTGCGGGTGCGGCCGAGACCGGGAGCGGTGAGGTCGTCGAGGTCGCGCGGTGCATCGATCCCGGAGGGCGCGTCGCCCGTGGCGATCGCGAGCGCGGGTCCGAACGACGGCGACTTGTTCTCGAACACGGCCACGTCGTACAGCGACGGGATCTCGGACGGGTTGGTCGGCGTCTGCGGGGCGAGCGGGTCGAGGTGGGCCGGGGGCAGGAACGCCCGGTTCTGGCGTGCTGCGGCCACCGACACCCAATCGCCGGTCAGCGCGTCGCGGCGCATCGTCGCGGTCTCGGGTCGCGGCGCGAGGTCGCGCGCGTCGACCGCGCGGTCGGGGCCGAGGGCCGTGTCGGGGTCGTCGAAGTAGATCAGCTCGCGACCGTCGGCAAGGCGGGTCGTGCGCTTCACCACGCCCGCGCCGAGGGTCTCGGCCGGAAGGTCCTGGGCGGACACGACGGTGTCGTCCTGAGGCATGTTCACGTCAACACGGTAGCAACTCGGCTATGTTATCGTCAACACGGATGCCGGATCCCGGCCTCGGGACGCCGGCATCCCAGCGGAGCGGGGTGGGGTATGACGGCGAGGCGCGTGTCGATGGCAGATGTCGCGGAGCGCGCGGGCGTCTCGGGTCAGACCGTGTCGCGCGTGGTGAACGCGAGCCCCCGCGTCGACCCCGAGACCCGCGCACGGGTCGAAGCGGCGATGACCGCGCTCGGCTACCGTCCGCATCGCGCCGCGCGGGCCCTCCGCACCGGCCGCACGCAGACCATCGGGCTCGTGGTCTCGACGCTCGCCTCGGTGGGCAACTCCCGCATGCTGCAGGCGGTGGCGGATGCCGCAGCCACCCGCGGCTACGCGCTCACGGTGGTGACGCTCGGCGCCGACGGCGTCGCTGCGGCCTTCGAACGGCTCGCCGAGCAGGGCGTGGACGGGGCGATCGTGCTGAACGAGGCCACGGCTCGCGTCCGTGGAGCCGATGTCGGCGCCACGGGGCTCCGGCTCGTGGTGGTCGACTCGCCGCGCGACGACCGGTTCGGCGTGGTCGAGACCGACCACGCCGGCGGTGCGAGGTCGGCCGTCGAGCACCTGCTCGCGCTCGGGCACCCGACCGTCCACCACGTGGCCGGACCCGAAGGCTCGTTCGCCGCGGCGGAGCGTGAACGCGGCTGGCGCGAGGCGCTCGCGGCGACCGGCGCCGCTGTGCCGCCCGTCGTGCGGGGCGACTGGACGTCCGCATCGGGCTTCGCCGCGGCATCCGTTCTTCTCGACTCCGCGACCGCCGTCTTCGCCGCCAACGACCAGATGGCACTGGGTGTGCTGCGTGCCGTCACCGAGTCGGGGCGCGCCGTGCCGGGCGACGTGAGCGTGGTCGGCTTCGACGACGTGGCGGATGCCGCCGACTACCGTCCGCCTCTCACCACCGTGCGGCAGGACTTCGACGCCCTCGGCTCGCGCGCGGTGGCAGCCCTCGTCGACGGGATCGAGGCCGGCGCGCCGGCGGCGTTCGTGACCGTGCCGACGCGGCTCGTCGTGCGAGAGAGCACCGCGCCCGCGCCGACCTCGGGTCGTTGAGCGAGCGAAGCGAGAGCGGTGCGCCCGCGCCGACCTCCGGTCGTCGAGCGAGCGAACCGAGACGAAACGCCTCGAACCCGGCGCAGTCCGCGGGTCCGAGGCGTTTCGTCGTCGTGCGCGAGAGCGCCCTCCGCTCAGCGACCGGGGGTTGCGGCCCGGCGGGCCTCCCAGCCGGTGCGCACCATCTCGTCGACGGTGTAGCGGTTCTTCCAGTCCAGGTCGCGGGCCGCGAGCTCGCCGGTGGCGACGATGCGGTCGGGGTCACCGGGGCGGCGGGGTGCGATGTCGGGGGTGAAGTCGATCCCGGTGACGCGGGCCATCGCGTTCATGATCTCGCGGACGCTCAGGCCGTTCTGCGAGCCGAGGTTGTACGCGGGCTCGATCGGCCGGTTCGCGAGGAGGCGCTGCGCGGCCGCGACGTGGGCCGCCGCGATGTCGGCGACGTGCACGTAGTCGCGCACGTTCGTGCCGTCGGGGGTGTCGTAGTCGTCGCCGTTGATGCGGGGCGTGTTGCCGGCGAGCAGCGCCTCGAACACGAGCGGGAAGAGGTTGTGCGGGCTGCTGTCGTAGACCGACGGGTCGCCCGAGCCGACGACGTTGAAGTACCGCAGCGCGGTGTAGCGGAGGGCGTGCGGGGAGGCCGCCGTCGCGATCGCCTGGTCGCGGATGATCCACTCGCCGATGAGCTTGGACTCGCCGTACGGCGAGGCGGGACGCTTGGGCAGGTCCTCGGTGACGAGCGGGACGTCGGGGGTGCCGTACACGGCGGCCGACGATGAGAACACGAGGTTGGCGACCTCCGCCGCCTGCATCGCCGCCAGCAGCACGCGGGTGCCCTCGACGTTCTGCGCGTAGGTGTGCAGCGGACGCTGCACCGAGACGCCGGCGTACTTGAAGCCGGCGAGGTGGATGACGCCCACGACCTCGTGCTCGCGGAGCGTGCGCTCGACGAGCTCTCCGTCGAGGATGGAGCCCTGCACGAACGGCACGCCATCGGGCACGAACGACGCGTGCCCGCTCGAGAGGTCGTCGATCACGACGGAGTTCAGGCCCGCATCTGCGAGCGCACGGACGATGTGGGCGCCGATGTAGCCGGCGCCTCCGGTCACGAGCCAGGACATGTCACTCCGGATTCAGGTGGAGGCGGAGACGCCGAGCGGCGTCGCCTCCATTCTGCCCGGTCGCACGGATGCCTCGAATCCGCTGTCGGCCGGGCGGTCGGCGTGCACGGCGTCGGAGGTTTCGGCCGACACGCCGGGTGGCGGCATCCGTCTCCCGGCGTGTCGCACGAGAGCTCCGATTCCGTGCAGCCCGCCGAAGCCCTCAGACCTGCGCCGCCCAGCGCGCAGCGCGTTGCAGCAGCGCCACGTGCGCGGGGGAGTCGTACGCGCGCTCGTCGTGTCCGAGCGAGCACACGACGGCGCGCGTCGGCTCCTCCTGCACCCACACCGCGGGGTGCTCGGCGCCGTCGACGTCGTGCACCGCGAGCACGCGCGCGCCGTCGTCGACCACGAGGTCGCTGTAGCGCTCGTCGAAGACGTCGAGGTGCGGCATCGGTCCGGTCACCGGGTGATCGCCGTCGACGACCCGCACCCGGGCGTCGCCGATCGGGGGATGCCACGAGACTCCGGGCTGCCATTCGCCGCCGATGGCCTCGCGCCAGGCGGGGTGGTCGCGCAGGCTCGAGAGCGCGGCGTGCACGGCGACCAGCCCGATACCGCGGGCGATCGCGGCACGCAGGCCGGCATCGGCGGCGGGGTCGGCGCGATGTCCGAGCTCGGCCGCACCCTCGCGCCACGGGTCGCCGGCATTGACGACGAGCAGATCGAGCCCGTCGAGGTTCGAGAGCGCGTGGTCGACATCGTCGTCGACCGTGACCTCCCAGCCGTCCGCGCGCAGCGCATCGGCGATGCGGGCGGAGGTGGCGGGGAACGGATGCCACGGGTCGGCGTAGCGGCCGGTTCCGGTGGCGATCACCGCACGGCGGGGGCTGGGCTCGGCTTCCGGTCGGTCCATGGTTACCATGATCTGCAGGATAACGCTTTCCCGCGCGGGCTCGGGTCGGATAACGACAAGACCGCGCATGCCCGAGGAGAATGACGCCATGGCCCGCACCGTCGTGATCGCCCCCGATTCGTTCAAGGGCACGATCGGCGCGGCGGCCGCCGCCGACGCCCTCGCCGCGGGGTGGCGCCGCGAGAGCCCCGACAGCGACCTCCGGCTGATGCCGATGGCCGACGGCGGCGAGGGCACCGTCGACGCCTTCGCGGCTGCGGTCCTGGGCGCGCAGCGCATGCCGGTGACCGTGACAGGCCCCGAGGATGAGCCGGTCGCGGCGTCGTGGGTCCTGCTGCCGCCGACCCCGGACGCACCGCAGGGCACCGCGGTGGTCGAACTCGCGAACACGAGCGGCATCGAGCTGCTCGGCACTCCGCCGCGCCTGCGCGCCTTCGATTCGCACACGCGCGGCTTCGGCGAGGCGATCGCCGACGCCCTCGCGCACGGCGTCTCGCGACTCGTGCTCGGCATCGGCTCGAGCTCGTCGACGGATGGCGGCACCGGGATGCTCACGGCGCTCGGAGCGCGATTCACGGATGCTGCGGCCCGGCCCGTCACCGCCGGCGCACGCGGGCTCGGCTCCGTGGCGGCGGCGGACCTCTCGGGGCTGGCGCCGCTGCCGCCGGGCGGTGTGACGGTGCTCAGCGATGTGACCAACCCGCTGCTCGGACCCCGCGGGGCTGCGGCGGTGTTCGGCCCGCAGAAGGGTGCTCTCCGCGGCGACATCGCCGTGCTCGACGCCGGGCTCGCGCGACTCGCCCGGCTGGTCGACGCCGACCCCGAGACTCCCGGCGCCGGCGCCGCGGGCGGCACCGGGTTCGGCCTGCTCGTGTGGGGCGCGAGCCTCGTGCCCGGTTCGGCCGCGGTCGCGGAGCTGGTGGGACTCGACGCAGCGGTGGCCGAAGCATCCGTCGTCGTCACGGGCGAAGGATCGTACGACGGTCAGTCCGCGGCGGGCAAGGTGCCCGCCCACGTGGGCGCGGTCGCCGCGGCGGCGGGCGTGCCGGTCGCCCTGGTGGGGGGCCGCATCGCGGCCGAAGCCGACACCTCTGCGTTCGCCGCGACGGCCTCGCTCACCGAGCTGGCCGGCTCGGGTGATGCGGCGATGGCCGAGACCGCGTGGTGGCTCGAGGAGGCCGGCGCGCAGCTCGCCCGCGACCTCGATCTCCGCTGAAGCGAGGGCACGACGCTCTCGCAGGGCTCAGGCTTCGGACCTCGGGCGCCAGAGCGCCCTCCGCTCAACGACCGGGTGGGCAAGGTCCCGGTCGTCGAGCGAGCGAGTCGAAACGCCCCGAACCTGGCGCACGACCCGTGACCCGCAACCGCGTCAGCGGCCGGTGTGGAGCACGCCGTTGCGCCGATGCGGCAGGAGAGCCAGCGACTCGTCGCGCAGCACCTCGGGAAGGAGCGTCGCGGGGGCGTCCTGGAACACGACAGGCCGGAGGAACCGGCGGATCGCGGTGGCACCGACCGAGGTGTGCAGCGACGTCGTCGCGGGCCACGGGCCGCCGTGGTGCTGCGACCAGGTGACCGCGACGCCGGTCGGCCAGCCCGCGAAGAGGACGCGCCCGGCCTTGCGGGTGAGCACCTCGAGCACCGCCGTGACGTCGTCGCCCGACTCGGAGTGCAGCGTCGCGGTGAGCGACCCGGGGACCGCCTCGAGCGCGGCGTGCAGCTCCTCGTCCGAGGCGTAGCGCACCAGCAGTGTCACGGGGCCGAAGCATTCCTCGAGCAGCGTCTCGGGGCGCGCGGCGACGGCCGCGGCATCCGTCGACAGCACGACCGGCCGCGCCGACCCCGGCTCCGCCGGAAGCCCTTCGGCGACCACCGACACCGACGGGTCGGCCTCGAGGTGCTCGATGCCCGAGGGGAAGGCCGCCGTGATGCGTTCGGTGAGCAGGGGGCCGCCCGCGGCATCGGTCGCGAAGCCGGCGACGAGGTCTTCGAAGCCGGCGCCCTCAGGCACGAACACGACTCCGGGCTTGGTGCAGAACTGACCGACGCCGAGTGTGAAGGATCCGGCGAGGCCCTGCGCGAGCGCCTCGCCGCGTGCCGCGACGGCGGCCGGCGTGATGACCACCGGGTTCACGGAGCCGAGCTCGCCGTAGAACGGGATCGGGTCGGGACGCCCCGACGCCAGATCGAACAGGGCTCGCCCACCGCCGAGCGAGCCCGTGAAGCCCGCGGCCTGGATGGACGGATGCTGCACCAGCGCGTTGCCCGCTTCACGGCCTTCGACGAGCGCGAGGGAGCCCACGGGGGCGCCGGCCTCGACGAGCGCCCCGGCGACGATGGCGGCCGTGCGCTCCGACAGGCGGGGGTGGCCCGAGTGCGCCTTCACGATGACGGGGTTGCCGGCCGCGAGGGCCGACGCGGTGTCGCCGCCGGCGACCGAGAACGCGAACGGGAAGTTCGACGCCGAGAAGACCGCGACAGGGCCGACGCCGGTGAGCATGCGGCGCAGCTCGGGGCGGGGCGGGGTCGACGACGGGTCGGCGTCGTCGATCGTCAGCTCCAGGTACGAGCCCTCCTCGACGACGGTCGCGAACAGGCGCAGCTGCCCGGTGGTGCGTCCGACCTCGCCGCGCAGGCGCGTCTCGCCCAGGCGGGTCTCCTGGTCGGCGATCTCGACGAGCTCGTCGATGTTCGCGTCGAGGGCGTCGGCGGCGGCGCGCAGCCACGACGCCCGGGTCGCAGCATCCGTCGCCCGCCAGACGGGAGCGGCGGCGGCAGCGGCCTGCGCGAGGGCGTCGAGTTCTGCAGGGCTGGTGGTCATGTCGGAGTCCTTTCGTACCGGGTGGACGTGCGGGTGAATCCTCAGGAGAAGCGGAGACCGAGGCCGACGTGGGGGACCTCGGTGAGGGTGCCGTCGGCGATGCGCACGGGCGACGGGTCGCGGAGGGCGCCGAGGGCGCCGAAGCCGGCGTCCTCCACATCCTCCGCCATCGGCTCGGGAACGCCGGGCACCGAGCGCAGGCACAGGGCGAGCTGGCCCGACAGTTCGGGCAGCAGGTGCGGGTGCACGGCGGCTCCGTAGACGCCCGCGATGGCCGCGATCCCGAGGAACGGGGTGATGCCGCCGACGCGGACGATGTTCGGCTGCACGATCTGCGCGGCGCCGGTGCGCAGGAAGTCGTCGAACCGGTACACGTTGTGCAGGTTCTCGCCGACCGCGATCGGGATGGCGCTCGACGCGCTCAGGCGCTTGGACAGCTCATAGTGGCCGTACAGGTCGTCGGCGCGCAGCGGCTCCTCGATCCAGGCGGGCGAGACCGCAGCGAGCACCTCGAGCGAACTCGTCGCGCGGTCGAGGTCCCATCGCTGGTTCGCGTCGATCATGAGCTGCCGGTCGGGCCCGAGAACGTCACGCACAGCCTGCATGCGGTCGAGGTCCTCGGCGACGTCGGGCTTGCCGACCTTCACCTTCACGGCGTCGAAGCCCGAATCGACCCAGCGCCGCACCTGAGCCACCAGTTCGTCGAGCGAGTAGTGCAGGTTCACACCGGACCCGTATGCGCGCACGCTTTCGCGCTGCGGCCCGAGCCACTGCACCACCGACCGGTCGTCGGCGCGGGCGGCGGCATCCCACAACGCGAGGTCGAGCCCGGCCATCGCGATCGTGGTGATCCCGCCGCCACCCGCCTCGTGCAGGTGCTGCCACAGCGGCAGCCACTCCTCGCCGGGCTCGGCTGAACGGCCGATCGCCCACGCCGCGATGTCATGTGCGAGCAGCGCATGCACAGCTTCGGCGCCGATCTGCGGCGTCCACGAGAAGCCCCAGCCCTCGGCGCCGTCCGAGCGCACGACATGCGTGGCCACCACGCCGACCGACGTCACGTCGGCCGCCCACGGCCGCGTCAGCGGCACGCGCACGAGTCGCGCGTCGAACGAGGCGATCGTGGTGCGGGGCGGGCCCGCCGAAGCCGGAGCGGGGGTCACAGCAGCGCTCGTCCCGCCTCGAGGATCTCGGCCAGGCGCGCCTCCTGCGCCGGGGTCGGGTCGACGAGGGGTGCTCGCACCGACCCGACCGGCAGACCGCCCAGGCGCAGGCCGGTCTTGATGAGCGAGACGCCGAATCCCGGGGTCTCGTCGCGCAGCGCGACGAGCGGCGAGTAGAAGCCGTCGAGCAGGTCGGCGCGACGCGCCTCGTCGCCGTCGACGTACGCGCGGTAGTACGCGTTCGCGACCTCGGGGATCATCGCGAACGCCGCCGACGAGTACAGCGGAATGCCGATGCCGCGGTAGGCGCCCTGCGTGAGCTCGGCGGTGAGCAGTCCGTTGAAGAACGCGAAGTCGTCGCGCCCCGCGGCACGGACCGCGCGCACGATCTGCTGCGCGAGGCCGACGTCGCCGACGCCGTCCTTGAAGCCGACCACCTTGGGGTTCTGCGCCAGGCGGCGCACCGAGTCGACCGAGTACTGCGCGGTGCCGCGGTGGTAGATGACGACGGGAAGATCGGATGCTGCCGCCACCGCCTCGACGTAGGCCACGAGCCCTGACTGCGGGCCGCCGACGAGGTACGGCGGCAGCACGAGCAGCGCGTCGGCTCCGGCGTCGGCGGCGGCACGCGCGAGCGTCGTCGCGTGGCCGAGAGGACCTCCCGTGCCGGCGACGACGGGCACGCGGCCCGCGACGGTCTCGGCCGCGATCTGCACGACGCGCGTCGCCTCGTCGGTCGACAGGGCGTGAAACTCGCCCGTGCCGCACGCGGGGAAGACGCCGCCGGGGGAGTGCGCGAGGGTCGTGTCGAGGTGCTGCCGCAGCAGCCCCTCGTCGACGCGGCCGTCGGCGTCGAACGGGGTGACGGGGAAGAAGAGGATGCCGTCGAAGTTCACGCCAGCACGTCCTTTCGGGCGGAGTCGGGGGTGGGGGCGGAGTCGGGGGTGGAGTCGGAGCCCTTCGCGTTCGCAGGGCAGGCGTCGGTGAGGGGCTCGCCGAGCTCGCCGCGCCAGGTGTGGGCCGGGCGCCAGCCCAGCACGCGCCGGGCCTTCGCGTTCGAGAACGCGGGCGCCGTGCCGGTGAGCTCCGCCGCGAGGTCGTCGGTGCCGGGGACGAACTGAGGCAGCAGCTCGGCCAGCGGACGGCGCGCGAGCGCGTCGTCGGCGCCGACGAAGAACACCTCGGCGTTCGGGATCTCGGGGAGCGCGACCAGCAGGGTGTCGACGAAGGTCGCGACGTCGCGCGCGTCGACGTAGTTGAAGAGCGCGGGCGCCGACAGCGCGGGGTCGGCGAGGCGCTCGCGCACGGTGTGGCCCTGCTGCGTCAATGCGCCCTGCCACTCCTCGGGGGCGATGACGTAGCACGGCCGGAACGCCGCGAAGCGGGTGGCATCGCCGGTCTGGCGCGCCAGCATCGCGACCGTCTGCTCGGCGAGGTGCTTCGACAGCGCGTACGCGTTCCACGGCTTCGGCGTCGTCTCCTCGTCGAGGGGGAACCGGTCGGGCAGCCAGCCCGTGGGCGAGTTGTACCCGAGCACGGTCGGGCTCGACGCCGTCACGATCTTCGGGATGCCCGCGGCCACGCCGGCCGACATCACGTTGAGGGCCATCGTCGCGTTCGTGCGGAGGATGACGTCCTCGGGTGCGCTGAACGGCACCGCGATCGCGGCGAGATGGATGAGGGCGTCGGCCCGGGTGCCGGCGATCGCACGGGTGGCGGCATCCGTGTCCGTCAGATCCACGGCGATCTGCTGGAGGCCCTGCAGCTCACCCGCTTCGGACACCGCGCGGTCGAGCGACACCAGTTCGTGCCCGGCCGCGGCGAGTCCCGCAACGAGGCTGCGGCCGAGGCGCCCGGCGCCGCCGGTGACGGCGATGCGCGTCATGACCGGACGGCCTCGGCGCGCGCCGCGTCGCCGGCGAGGAAGCGGATGCCGAGATCGGCGACCTGCACCGGGAGGCCCGTCTCGAGGGAGCGGTTGCCGGCGATGCCGACCGCGATGGAGCGGACGCCGTCGCGCCAGTCGGCGGGGCGGGCGAGCGGGTCGTCGCCGGGGCCCTCGAACACGTCGGCCAGCAGCAGGGCGTCGCCGCCGCCGTGGCCGTCGCTGTTGCCCGCGAGCGGCACCTCGTAGGCGGCCTCCCAGTGGCGCTGCACGATGAGGCGCTCGCCCTCGGGGCGGAGGGATCCGGTGGAGCCGGCGTCGCTGGCGGACGGGTCGAGCACCGGGTGCAGCCCCTCGTCGGCGAGCACGGCGCCGCGTTCGACGACCTCGAGCTCGGCCCGGCCCAGGGTGCCGTTGACGGCGACCCGGTACCCCTCCCACGGCGAGTGGGCGTTCAGGGAATAGCTCAGCGTCGCGCCGGAGGCGTAGTCGACCACGAGGGCGAGGTTGTCCTCGATGGTGATGCCCTCGCCGAACACGTCGCGGTCGCGCAGGTATCCGTCGTGCTGCTCGGCGTCGAGGTACAGCGCCTTGAGGCGCTCGTCGTCGCGGAGGTCGAGCTCGAAGGCATCGCCACCGTCGTGCGTCCCGCGGGCAGGGCGGTCGCCGAGGCCGCGGGCGGCGGCGTTGTCGGCGCCGTAGAACCGCAGCCCCCCCGACGCGTACACGCGCCGCGGGACGGAGCGGATCCACCAGTTCACGAGGTCGAAGTGGTGGCTGGCCTTGTGCACCAGCAGCCCGCCGGAGTGCTCCTTCTCGCGGTGCCAGCGGCGGAAGTAGTCCGCGCCGTGCTTGGTGTCGAGCACCCAGGAGAAGTCGACCGAGGTGACCTCGCCGATGGTGCCGTCCTGGATCACCTGACGAAGGGCGGAGTTGCGCGGCGAGTAGCGGTAGTTGAACGTGATGACGACTTCGCGGCCGGTGCGGTCGATGGCGTCCTCGATCGCCGCAGCCGACGGTCCGTCGATGGTGAGCGGCTTCTCGACGACGACGTCGGCGCCGGCATCGAGCGCCCGCACGATGAGCGGGGCGTGCAGGTCGTCGCGGGCGCAGATCACCACGCGGTCCACCCGCTGCTCGCGGACCATCGTCTCGAGGTCGTCCGGCCCGTAGACGGCGGGAGCGGCGAAGCCGGCCTCGACGACCCGGTCGACGTAGAACTGCGCGCGCACCGGGTTCGGCTCGCAGATCGCGACCAGTGCGGCATCGTCGGCGTAGCGTCCGATGATCGCGTCGACGTACATCTGGGCGCGGTGTCCCGCGCCGACGAGGGCATACCGGCGGTGGCTCATCTCACTCCTTCAGGAAACGTTTTCTCAGAATAGCATGCGACATCCGGTCGGCGTCCGTCAGCGCCGCTGGGCCGCAAGCGGAAGCGGCGTCAGTGGGATGCCTCGCGCTGCCAGGTGATGCACACCTTGAAGTTCGCCTGCACCGCCGTGGAGGCGATCACCGCGCCGAGGTCCGCCGACATCTCGATTCCGAACTCGACGGTGACTTCGCTCGGCGGGTGCGGACCCGAGCGGATCGCCTCGAGGACGGCCGTCGCGGCAGGCTGCACCCGCTGCACCACGGTTTCGAACGACTCGGTCGCCTGGGTGACCACCGCCTCCGAGACGCGGCCGCGCAAGACCGGCCCGTCAGCGTCCCGGCCGCTGTCCGGTCCGCCCGCAGCGATGACCACCGACCCGCCGTCGCCGAGCGGGAACTCCACCAGGTTCGTGCCCATGCCTGCCCTCCTTACTGGTTCAGAGTGACGAAGGCCCCGAACTCGCCGCTGTTGTTCGCCAGGTCGGTGTCGTTGATCCCGAGCAGCAGGCCGCCCTGGGCCGGGCACGGATAGGTCGTTCCGGCCCCGACGGCGAAGATCTCCGGCGTCGTGTCCAGCTTTCCGATGACCGACCCCGTGCCGGCGTCGGCGAGGACCCGCGTCTCGGGCCGCTCGTCGCCGGGAAGGCCTTCCGGGCCGATCTGCGAATCGGCCGTCTCGTCGAGCCATCCGCGTCCGCTCACCTCGATCACGAACTCGTCGCCGAGCGTGCAGTACAGGCCGACGTCCACCCAGTCCACGTCGAGGGGGACCGCGAGCTCGGCGGTGCTTCCCTGGTCGCCGGACCCGCCGGGGTCGGCGCCGAAGAGATCGAGCCCGAGCGCGGCCGCGGCCGCCGCCGCACCGATCGCGAGCACGGCCACCGCCCCCGCGATCGCCCATCTCCTCCGCCTCTTCGGGCGCGCGGAACGTGCCCCGGCGCCGGCCTCCCCGTCGGCGGGCTCGGCCGTGGCCTCCGCCGCGGTCCGCTGGGGTGCGGCGAGCAGCCGCTGATCGGTCGTGTCGCCCCTCGCGGGCGCGCGCGGCTGCGCGGCCTGGTCCGCCGGCAGCGGCTCCAGGTCGAACAGGTGGGCATCGCCGCGCAGATAGAGCACCGGCGTGACCCACTCGAGAGTGCCGCGGCCCGCGCCGAGGATGCCGATCCGGCCGCTGCGCACGGCCTCGTCGATCCCGCGGTTGTGGGCCAGTGCCGTGTAGAAGCCTCGCGAGAAGGCGAGCGCGGCGGTGTCGCTGATCGAGAACTGCATCGCGGCGACGGCGTGGATGCCGCTGTGCGCGAGCGCGGCGGCGGTGCCCGAGAACAGATCGGTGGGTCCGCCCGCGCCTGACTGGCACGAGTTCAGCACCACCAGGCGCGGCGTCGGCTCGGCCTCGTCCAGCAGATCCGCGAGCGCCGATGCCGTGACGTGGTCCGCCCGCCCGTCGCGACCCACGAAGGCGAGCACCCCCTCGTCGGTCGTGGTGTCGTACGCGCCATGGCCGATGAAGTGCAGCACGTGCCACACTCCCGCGAGCAGCTTCGCGTGCAGCCCGTCCCACGTGAGGTCGTCCAGCCAGCTGAGCTCGGCGCGCCCGTCGGCGATGTGCGGTCCGAGTGCCTCCTCGAGCCGCGCGCGCTCCAGCTCCACATCCAGCATCGGGAGGCCGCGCGGCGACGAGATCATGCCCAGCACTCGCAGAGGCGGTGTGATCCGAAGGACCGGGGTGTGCGCGGCGGGCACGTTCCGCACGAGCGGCTCTTTGCGACACAGATAGCGCTCGGTGGCGGCGTCATAGAGCGCCTCCCACGGCAGCGCGGCCAATCCCGGCGCGGTCAGCCGCAGTGCGACCTGCACGCTCAGGCCGCGCTCCGACGCGACGGCGATGCTGGTCCGGTAGGCGGTGCCCACGCTTCCCGTGAAGGCCGATTCGAACAGCCGCCGTCCGACGTCCTGAAGCACCGCCTCGGTGTCCGACATCACCCGGCGGGCCGACACCGCCGACGCCAGGACGCTCGCCTCGAGCAGCGGCCGGCGATCCACGAGCTCGTCGAGGTCGAGGCGGAAGGTTTCGCTCGGCTCGCCCCCGCCGACCGAGCGCAGCACGCGCGTGACGTACGAGCCCGGCTCGGGTCCGGGCCCGATCTCCAGCTCCATGACGGCGGGGTCCATTTGCGAACATTGTCCCGCTGCTCCTGCACGCGCGACAGTGGTCGGGGACGCCACCGGGTGCGATCAGCCGCGGGCGGGTCCGGTCGTGCCGCGGACGGTCAGCTCGGGAAGGACGGTCAGCGGATGCCCCGGCTCGGCGCCCTCGAGCAGCTCGCGCATGCGCGCCCAGGCCTGCCCGCCGATCTCCGTCGCGGGCACGGCCGCCGTCGTCAGCGGGGGAGTCGTGTACCGGGCGAACGGGATGTCGTCGAACCCCACGATCGAGAGGTCCTCGGGCACGCGGCATCCGTTCTCCTGCACGGCGCTCAGAAGGCCCATCGCGACGAGGTCGTTGAAGGCGAGGGCGGCGGTGGCCTCGGACTCCAGTACCGCGGCGCTCGCGGCTGCACCCGCCTCGAAGTCGACGCCGCAGGGGATCTCGGTGACCTGGGTGTCGGGGTGCTCGGCGACGAACGACGCGATCGCCTCGAGGCGCGCGGTGTTGGCGACGCTGCCCGGCGCGCCGGCGAGGAAGACGATGCGCCGATGCCCGAGCCCGTGGAGGTGCGTGAGCTCGGCCGCGAGGGCGGTGCGGTAGTCCGCGCGCACGTGGGGAACGTCGCCCGCGGCGCGATTGATGAGCACCACCGGCCGCAGCCCGCCCACGAGCCTGTCGAGCTCGTCCTGCGGCAGGCGCGGCGCGCACAGGATGACGCCGTCGGTGCGCCGCCGGGTCGCGCCGGCCAGCACCCGCTCCGCTTCGACCGACTCCGCCGAATCGGCGACGAGCACGTGGTAGTCGTCGGCCGCGGCGGCGTGGCTGAGCCCCCGCAGGATGGCCTGGAACGTCGGGTTGCCGAGGTCCGGCACGACCACCGCGACGGTCTGCGTGCGCCCCAGTACGAGGCTGCGCGCGACGGGGCTCGCGGTGTAGTCGAGCTCCGCGGCGGCAGCCTTCACCCGTTCGGCCAGCGCCGGATCCACGGTGGGGTTGCCGTTGAGGGCGCGGGACACCGTCGACAGCGACACCCCCGCGCGGGCGGCGACGTCGGCGATGGTGACGCGCGTCGAGCGATCGGCGCGGGGCGGTCGAGGCATCCGTGTCTCCCTGGGTCTCGGCGCGCTCAGCCTACCCGGAAACGTTTCCTCACCCGGCCATATATGGCCGCCGGCGGTGACCTCCCCGCGTGTCAGGTGCGCGGCGGCGTGCTGCCGCGCACGATCACCTCGAGCGGGAGCTGCGGCTCGGCCGCATCCCATTCCGGGTCGGTGGCGGCATGCAGGGCGCGGTAGCCCAGATCCTCCAGGGGCACGCGCACCGTCGTCAGGCCCGGACGGATGTCGCGGCCCGTGGCGATGTCGTCGAAGCCGGCGACGGCGATGTCGGTGCCGACCTGGCGTCCGGCGTCGCGCACGGCCGACATGATGCCGATCGCGACGACGTCGCTGATGCCGAAGATCAGGGTGCCCGCGGGCACGTCGCCTTCGAGCAGCTCCGACGTGGCGGCGTAGCCGGCGTCGCGCGTGAACCCCGTGCGCCGCACCTCGCGGACGCTCCCGCCCGCGGCCGTGAAGCCCTCGGTGAAGCCTTCGAGGCGGTCATCGGACGTGCGGATGCCCTCGGATGCCGCGACCGCGATCGCCTCGCGATAGCCCAGCTTCGCGAGCTCGGTGCCCAGTGCCGCGGAGCCGCCACGGTTGTCGACCGCGACCGAACGGGCCGTACCGCCGCCGGGACCGACGACGACGACGCGGCCGCCCATGCTCGCGAACGCCTCGAGCTCGCCCTGGAGCCCGGCGGCATCGGGACCTTCGACGCGGGAGGCCGCGAGGATCAGGCCGCGCGGTCGTTGTCCGCGGAGGGCCCGCACGAGTTTGACCTCGCGCTGCGGATCGCGCTCGGTGATCGCGATCGTGACGACGAGGCCGGCCTCGTCGGCGCCGCGCGCGACGCCGGAGGCGAGTTGGCCGAAGTAGGGGTCGGCGATGTCGGCGACCAGCAGCGCGACGATGGCGGAGGTGCCTCGCGCGGTGGCCTGGGCGGAGAGATTGGCCGTGTAGCCGAGCTTCTCGGCGGCGGTCTCGACGCGTTCGCGGTAGCTCTCGGCCACCTTTCGCGTCGAGCCGTTGAGCACCCGTGACGCGGTCGCGAGCGAGACCCCGGCCTCGCGCGCGACATCGTGAAGGGTGGCGGCGCCTCGGGTAGGCGCGATGATGTCGCTCACAGGCCAGAGTCTAGAGCCTGTGTCCGGTTGCGGCGATAGATTGGCAAGCGATTTCCCTCAGCTTTTTCCCCAGTTGAGCGGCGACATGCTCCGCCCCGCCCCGCGGCGGTCCGCCACCCCCGCCGATGCGCGTCTCGCCGGGCGCGCAACGACGAAGCGCCCGCGGGGACGCCGGTGGATCGGCGTCCCCGCGAGCGCTTCTGTGCTCGCGGCGGCGGTCGTCAGCTCGCGACGCGGGTGCGCAGGTGAGGCGAGACGGATGCTGCGAACCCGGCGGCCGTGCGCTGCACGGCGATGAGCGGGTCGGTGGCCCAGATCTCCTCGTTGAAGATCTCGACCTCGATGTCGCGGTCGTAGCCGGTCGTCTCGACGGCATCGGTCAGCGACGCGAAGTCGATGACGCCGTCGCCCGGGTAGTGGCGGCTGAGCAGCGGGTCCGCCGCGAGCGGCGTCTTCCAGTCGCACACCTGGTACGTCGCGATGCGGCCCTCGCGGCCCGCGCGCTCGATCGACGACAGCACGTCCGGGTCCCACCAGATGTGGAAGGTGTCGACGGTGGCGCCGACGACGGCGGCGTCGAAGTCCGCGGCGATGTCGAGCGCCTGTCCGAGCGTCGAGACGACGCAGCGGTCGGAGGCGTACATCGGATGCAGCGGCTCGATGGCGAGCGTGACGCCCGCGGCCGCAGCATCCGGTGCCAGCTCGCCGATGGCGTCGCGCACCCGCTCGCGCGCGCCCACGAGGTCGCGCGAGCCCTCCGGCAGCCCCCCGGCGACGAGCACGAGGATGGCGGTCGACCCCTCAGCGCCCGCGGCTGCCAGAGTGGCCGCCTCTTCGATCGCGACGCGGTTGTCGTCGATCGACGCGCGGCGCGCGGGACCCTCGGGCATCGTGAAGAACCCCGAGCGGCAGTGCGTCGTGAAGCGCAGGCCCGAATCGGTGAGCATCGAGGCCGCGGTCCGGAGGCCGACCTCCTGCACGGGCTCGCGCCACAGGCCGATCGCCCGCACGCCCGCCTCGGCGGTCACGCGCAGCGCGGTCGCGAGGTCGGCGTGCTTGATGGTGGCCTGGTTGATCGACAGGCGGGGGTCGGGGGCGTTCATGCGCGGCCCTCCTTCAGGCGTGCTCCGAGCGTGGCCGCCGACGCGCCAGCAGGCGACCACACTCGGAAGGCGGAGGAGGTGCCCGCGGTCACGCGATCACCCCGGGGACATCGATGCCGTTGTGGCGGAGCATGCCGTGCCAGCGGATCGCCGCGAGCTCGGGACGCTCGAGAGCGAGCGACGAGTTCGCGAGCTCGACGATGCGCGACAGGTGCGGAAGGCTCCGCGCCGAATGCAGTCCGCCGACCATCTGGAACGCCGGCTGGTGGCCGTTCAGCCACGACAGGAAGGCGACGCCGGTCTTGTAGTAGAACGTCGGCGCGGCGAACACCTGGCGGCTGAGCTCCTCGGTGGGGCCGAGGATCTCGAGGTACCGCGCGGGGTCGCCGGCGTCGAGCGCCTGGATCGCGGCGGACGCGACCGGCGTGATCGCCGCGAACGCGCCGAGGAGGGCGTCGGAGTGCTGACGCGGGCTCTCGGGGTTGCGCTCCGGCTGCGTCGCGTCGGGTACGTCCTGGCCGCCGATGAGGCCGACGTAGTTGAAGTCGTCGCCGGTGAACATGCGCACGCCCTCGGGCAGACGCTCGCGCACCGACACCTCGGATGCGGCGTCGAGCAGGCTCATCTTGACGCCCGCGACCTTGTCGACGTTCTCCCCGATGATCTCGAGGAGGACCGCCGACGCCTCGCGCCATGCGGGCGAGCCGAAGTAGCCCTCCAGCACCGGGTCGAACGCCGTGCCCAGCCAGTGGAGGACGACCGGCACGGTCGCCGACTGCAGCACCTCGCGGTAGACGCGGCGGTAGTCGTCGGCCGACTCCGCGACGCGCGCCAGGTGGCGCGACGCCATGAGGACGGGGCCGGCGCCCTGCTCCTCGGTGAAGTGGAGCTGCTCCTTGTAGGCGTCGATGACCTCCTGCAGGGAGATGCGCTCGGCCTCGACGTGATCGGTGTTGACCCCGACCACGACCGAGCCGCCCTCCTCGCGGGCGACCTCGGCCGACCGCGCGATGAGGTCGCGCGTCGCGGCGGCGTCCAGGCCCATGTTGCGCTGGGCGGTGTCCATGGCGTCAGCGACGCCGAGGCCCCACGAGTACACGGCGCGGCGGAAGTCCAGCGTCGCGTCCCAGTCGACCTCGGCCGGCTGGCCCGGCGTGTTGTCGGCCCACGTCTTCGGCACGACGTGCGCGGCGGCGTACGCCACGCGGCTCTGGAGCGGGCCCTCGGGCCTGGTGTAGCCCGGGGATTCGTTCAACTCGACGGCGGAGAGGGCCCCGGCGTCGGAGAGAAGGGTGAGCTTCGGCATCCGTCGTCCGATCAGTCCAGCGACAGCGTGGGCAGCTCGACCTTGCGGCCCTCGCGGCTCGACTGCAGGCCGGCCTCGGCGAGCAGCACGCCGCGCGCGCCCGACAGCAGGTCGAACTCGTACTCGGTGCCCAGGGCGTACGAGACGAGGAACTCCTCCCACTGCTGGCGGAAGCCGTTCTGGAACACGTCGTTCGTGGGAACCTCGGCCCAGTCGGCGTCGTAGTCGTGGTCGTCGGCCAGGTCGGGGTTCCAGACCGGCTTCGGCGTGGCGTTGCGGTGCTGGATCTTCGCGCCGAACAGGCCCACGACGGCCGAGCCGTGCGTGCCGTCGACGTGGAACTCGACGAGCTCGTCGCGGTTCACGCGCACGGTCCACGACGAGTTGATCTGCGCGACGATGTCGCCCTCGAGCTCGAAGATGCCGTACGCGGCGTCCTCGGCGGTGGCGGTGTAGTGCTCGCCGTTCTCGTCCCAGCGGTCGGCGATGTGCACGGCCGCCTGCGCGTAGACGGTCTTGACCTCGCCGAACAGGTTCTCGAGCACGTAGTTCCAGTGCGGGAACATGTCGACGATGATGCCGCCGCCGTCCTCGGCGCGGTAGTTCCACGACGGGCGCTGGGCGGGCTGCCAGTCGCCCTCGAAGACCCAGTAGCCGAACTCGCCGCGCACCGAGAGGATGCGGCCGAAGAAGCCCGAGTCGATGAGGCGCTTGAGCTTCTGCAGGCCCGGGAGGTACAGCTTGTCGTGCACCACGCCGGTCTTGACGCCGGCCTCCTGCGCGAGCTTCGCGAGCTCGAGGGCCTCGTCGACCGTCTCGGCGGTGGGCTTCTCGGTGTAGATCGTCTTGCCGGCGGCGATCGCCTTGCGCAGCGCCGACGCGCGGGCCTTCGTGACGAGGAAGTCGGCGTAGATCTCCCAGCGCGGGTCGGCGAGGGCGGCGTCGAGGTCGGTCGTGTAGTCCTCGATGCCGTGCTTGGCGGCGAGCTCGGCGAGCTTGGCCTCGCTGCGGCCGACGAGGAGCGGCTTCACCGTGACCTTCGTGCCGTCGGGCAGCTCGATTCCGCCCTGCTCGCGGATCGCGAGGATCGAGCGCACCAGGTGCTGGCGGTACCCCATGCGGCCCGAGACGCCGTTCATGATGATGCCGATCTCACGCACGGTGGGACGGACGGATGCCTCGGCCGAAGCCGGGGCGAGAGTCGTGTCAGTCATGGGGTCCTGCTTTCTGCTCTGAAGGCTGTGGGTACCCGGCTCCGGCGTCGGGACCAGGAGCGGGTAAACGCTTTCCAATAGTGTGACACGGGATCGGGTGCGGCGCAAGCGCTTTCCCGGCAGCATCCGACCACCGTCTGGTCAGGCGCGCAAGAGCACACACCCGTGAGGCTCGAGCGAGACCCGCACGACCGAGCTGCCGGGTGCGACGCCGCGCGCGTCATCGGACTGCTCGTGCACGGCTTCGACCGGAATCGTCCCAGCCCCTTCATATGCTGCCGAGGCGTCGTGCGGAGCCTCTGACCGTGTGGGCGCAGTCGCGCTCCACACGTCCACGACGACCGCCGGCTCGGGACCGAGCCCGAGGGAGCGGGTGTCGAAGGGCACCTCGCGCGCCTCGTCGGCGGTGTTGAAGACGGCGACCCAGCGCCTATCGCCGCGTTCGGCGGTCCAGATCACGAGGTCTCGCTCGCGCATCAGCTCGCGGTTGCCGTGAGAGTCGCGCAGGATCTCGAGCACGTCGTCGTTCTGGAAGAGCGCGATCGTCTCTGGCGCGCTCGTCGGCAGATCGCCGCCGATCATGAGCGGGGATCGCGCCATGACCCACAGCGTGACGAGCGTCCGACGCTCGGCGAGCGTGAGCGCGCCCTCGCGCGGCTCCCCGCGCTCGGCGCGGATGCCGATGCGGCCGAGCGGCAGCATGTCGGCGTCGGGCCAGCCCTCGGGGCCGGCGAGCGGCGCCCAGCGGGCCAGTCGCGCGAAGTTCGCCTCGACGTCCTCCCACCGGTCCCACAGATCGTCGCAGATGCGCCACATCGTGGCGTGCGCGCGAAGATGCTCGAGGTGGGCGGTCGACAGGTCGCGGCCGGGCGACAGCGACAGTGCGATCTCGCGCGGCACGGCCTCGATCGCAGTCGAGAGGGCCTCGATCTCGGCGGCCTGGTACGGCCACAGCATGTCGTCCGCCTTGATGAAGTCGACGCCCCACTGCGCGTACTGCTCGGCGAGGGAGCGGTAGTAGGCCGCCGCGCCCGGCCCGCGGTGGTCGAGACCGAGGTAGTGCGGATTCCACTCGCAGACGTTCGCGGGATCTGCGATGCCCGCCACTGTCGCCTCGGCGCCCCGCACGGGCAGGTCGCGATCGACCGCGATCCGCGGGATGCCGCGCATGATGTGGATGCCGAACTTCAGTCCCAGCTCGTGGATGCGCTGGGCGAGCGGCCCGAAGCCGGCACCGCCGGACGCCGAGGGGAAGCGCACCGGGTCCGGCTGGACGCGCCCGAACTCGTCGATCACCAGCGGCGCGGACTCGTTGTAGCCGTGCGACCGGGCGGTGGGATCGGCCCAGTCGATGTCGACGACGACCGTGTCCCACCCGTGGGGGAGCAGGTGCTCGGCCATGAACTCGGCATTGGCGAGCACTTCGGCCTCGGTCACGGTGGTGCCGTAGGAGTCCCAGCTGTTCCAGCCCATCGGCGGGGCGGCGGTCTTTCGCAGCGTCATCGCTGTCTCGTCTTCCTGTCGTGACTCTTCAGCGGATCTCGCGCCAGAGGGCGCGCTGGTCGATGCGGGCGTCGTCGAGCTCGCACAGCCCGTCGGCGGACGCCGCGAGGCGGGCCGCGGCGTCCTCCGGCAGATGCACGCCTGTGTCGCGCCGCAGCGGAAGGATGTGCAGCTCGACGCTCGCGCCGGGCCCGACGCCGATGTCACGGAGGTTCGCGACGAGCTCGGAGCCGTCCCAGAACCGGTCGGTCGCGGTCACGCCGTCTACGCGCAGCTGCGCGACGTCGCCCGCCCATCGCACGCGGAGCACGGCATCGTCATCGAGCCCCTCGGGAACCTCGAGCCGGTACACCCCCGCGTGGGCGTCGACCACGGCGTCGTCGGGCGCCGCCTGCCGGCCGTCGCGCGAGCCGTAGTCCCCGGACGGCGACGTCGCCTCGCGGATGAGGCTGAGGGGGACGGCCCCCACGCCCCTTCCGCGCGGCGCCGGCGCGTCGAGCGGAGCCTCCGGCTGCGGGGGCCCAGACGGGCCGCGCGGAGCATCTGGGCGCGTGGGTCCGGCTGCGGCCGCGGCGCTGTCCACATGCTCCCACTCGGGCGTGTGCCAGGCGCCGTCGACGTACTCCCGCACGTCGGGCACCGCGGCGTTCGTGCGCACCGACACCCGGCCCGCGCCATCCCACGTCAGCTCGCCGGATCCGACGAAGAGGCGTCGGCCCCCCGCCGCGGCGTCGACGACCCACGCCCGCGGAGCATCCGTGGAAGGGAGCACGAGCACGTCGAGCGCGGCACCTTCCGCCTCGTCGATCCGCACCGCCGCGGCGCCCGGCGTGACGGTGCCGGCGACGCCGTCGTGCGCGACCTCGACGGGGATGCCCGCGTCCTCGATGAGGACGAGCGTCGGCGGGGCGCTCGCCGACCCCGGCAGCACGGTGACCGCGGACGCCGTCGCCCAGTCGATCGTGACGCCGCCGACCTCGAGCCCGAGCGGCCAGCGCGCGAGGGTGCCGGGCGGGATGTCGACCGGTGCGCTCGGCAGCTCGAGGGTGCCGTGGCGCGTGCCGACGCGGAGGCGTGCGCCGCGATACATCGGCAGCGGCACGTGCGGCTGGTGCCGGCCGATGAAGACGAACCCCGAGCCTTCCTCGGCGCGCACCGCCCAGCGCAGGGTCTCGGCGTCGTCGACGCCCGACGGTCGCACATCTGGCAGGTACGACGCCATCGGTGCGAGCCGCTCGCCGAACGTCTCGATGAACGCGTGCTGCAGGCGCAGGGCCGCGTGGCTCGGCGCCATGCGGCCGGACTCGCCGATGGGCGCGTGGAAGTCGTAGCTCAGCCGCGTCATGTCGTTGGGGTAACCCGTGGCCTGCGTCTCTTCGAGCCCCGGCCCGGGGTTCGTGCCGCCGGCGTACATGTAGTAGCCCTGCCACGCCGATCCGCTGCCGAGCTTGGCGTGCGCGACCGCGGCGATGTCGATCGCGTCGGGGCGCGGGCGGCGGTGGTAGGCCGTGGCCATGCCTCCGCCGAGTTCGCACGTCGCGGCGGGGAACCACGGCGACAGCTCGGCGCGGTGACCGGCCTCCTCGCCGCGCACGTCCGCGCCGATGCCGGGGTCGTCCCAGGTGTCGGAGAAGAAGAAGTGCGTGCGGAAGGTCGGGTCCCACGGCTCGCCGGGGTCGACCCAGAAGCCGTCGCCGTACCCGCCCCACAGCGGCAGCACCTCGGGGTCGGGAAGATCCGCGCCGCCCCATGCCGTCGCGGTCCACAGCGGAGCGGACAACCCTGCCTCCCGCGCCAGGCGCTTGAGGGTGACGAGGTGGCCGGGCTGGTCGTACAGCTCGTTGTCGAGCTGGATGCCCAGCACATTCTCGGGGTTGCAGCGGCCGTCGAGCGCGGACGCAAGACGGGCGAACCATTCCGCGACCAGCTCGAGATACGCGGGGTCGTCGGTGCGATGCTTCACGGGCATCTGCTGAACCCAGTCGGGGAACCCGCCGTTGCGCATCTCGCCGTGAGCCCACGGCCCGATCCGCAGGATGATCTCGAGGCCCTCCGCGCGCACCGCGTCGACGAATGCCGCGACGTCGTAGCGCCCGTCGAAGCGGGTCTCGCCGCGTACCGGCTCGTGGTGCAGCCAGAACACGTAGGTCGACACGACCGAGATTCCGCCGGAGCGCATCAGCCGCAGCCGCTCGGTCCACCGCTCGCGCGGCACGCGCGTGTAGTGCAGCTCGCCCGACACCGGCAGCCACGGTCGCCCGTCCCGCAGGAGCGCGCGGGTCGTGAGGGCGAGTCCGCGGCGCACGTCCTCCGTGTTGGCCATGGCAGGGAGGAGCGCTTCGCGGGGCGCTCCCGTGGCGTCGGCTTGCAGCATCCGCGTGTCCGTTCAGTGGGTCAGGTCAGGAAAGGAGGGAATGCGAGGAGCGCACGAGAGAATGCCGGCCGAGGGTCCTCCGCCGGTCACATCTCCTCCGCCCGTCGCGGTTCACGCGAGCCGGATCGCCGTCCACGACACGGCCGGCAGCGCCAATGACAGCAGTTCGCCGTCGACGGATGCCTCGGCCTCGCGTACGCCGACACGCTCGCGGTCTTCGAGCGTGTTGGCCGCGTACAAATCGTCTTCGTGCAGCAGGTGCGACTCGACGACCGCGACCTCGCGGCCGAGCGCCCGCACCAGCGGAGCGAGATCGACACGCAGGTTTGCGGCATCCGTCGTCGAACGGTTCACGACGAACAGCGACACGCCCTCGTCGTCGATCGTGGCGACGGCGTTCACGGTCTCGACCTCGCCGAGCTTCTCGCTCGTGAAGGTGCCCGCCGACACCGGCACGCGCACGGCGCGGCCGTGGGCGAGGCGAGAGGTGATCGAGAAGGGGAAGAACGTGGTCTGCCGCCATGCCGGCCCACCCGGCTCGGTCAGGATCGGCGCGATCACGTTGACGAGCTGCGCGAGCGACGCCGAGCGCACGCGGTCGGCGTGCTGCAGCAGCGTGATCATGAGGTCGCCGAACACCACGGCGTCGAGGGCGTGGTACTTGTCTTCGAGCAGTCGCGGCGCGACCGGCCAGGCGCCGCCCTTGAACTCGTGGCCCGACTCGCTGCCGTCGGCGTTGTGGAGGTACCAGACGTTCCACTCGTCGAACGAGATCATGATGCGCTTGTCGCTCTTCTTGGTCGCCGCGACAGTGTCGGCGATCGCCGCCACCGACTCGATGAAGCGCGCCATGTCGACGCCCGACGCGAGGAACTCCTGCGCGTTGCCGTCGTGCTCCTGGTAGTAGGAGTGGCACGAGATGAACTCGACGTCGTCGAACGTGTGCTCGAGCACGGTGCGCTCCCACGAGCCGAACGTCGGCATGCCGCGACCCGACGACCCGCAGGCCACGAGCTCGACACCCGGGTCGATCATCCGCATGGCTTTCGCGGTGCGCGACGCGAGCTTGCCGTAGTCCTCCGCATCGAGGTGACCGACCTGCCACGGGCCGTCCATCTCGTTGCCGAGGCACCACATCTTCACGCCGAACGGCGTGTCGCGGCCGTTCTCGGCGCGCTGGTCGGTCCAGGCGGTCTGGGTGTCGGCGTTGGCGTACTCGAGCAGGTCGAGCGCCTCCTGCGTTCCGCGGGTGCCGAGGTTGACGGCGAGCATGAGCTCGCTCCCCACGCGGTCGAGCCACGTCTGGAACTCGTGCAGCCCGACCTCGTTGGTCTCGGTCGAGTGCCACGCGAGGTCGAGACGGCGCGGGCGCTCGGCGACCGGGCCGACGCCGTCCTCCCAGCGGTAGCCGGACACGAAGTTGCCGCCGGGGTAGCGGATCGTCGAGACGCCCAGCTCCTTCACGAGCTCGATGACGTCGGTACGGAAGCCGTCGGCGTCGGCGGACGGATGCCCCGGCTCGAAGATGCCGTCGTAGATGTGGCGGCCGAGGTGCTCGACGAAGCCGCCGAAGAGGCGGCGGTCGATGTCGGCGATCTCGTAGTGCGGATCGAGCCGCGCGGTGGCGTCGGTCATGGGAAGTCCTCTCGGATGGGAGAAGCGGATGCCGCGGCACGAGCCTCGTGCCGCGGCATCCGTCTCCGTCATTCGGTCCGGCGTCAGCCGAGGATGGCGTCCGCCTCGGCGAAGAACTGCGTCACGGCGTCGTCGACCGAGAGCACGCCGAGGCCGATCGACTTGCCGGCGTCCCAGAAGGCCTGCTCGAGCGAGCCGTAGCCGACGACCGGCACCGGCGGGGCGTCGCCGATGCGGTCTGCGGCCGACTCGATGTAGTCGGCGACCTGCTTGTCGGCGCCCTCGAGGGTCGTGCCCTCGAGCTTCGACGACGACGCGGGGAAGCCGAGCGTGGTGCCGAAGATCTCGCCGGCCTCGGGGCTGTTGACCACGAAGTCGAGGAACAGGGCCGCGGCCTCGGGGTGCTCGGTGTTCGCTGCGATCGCGACCTGGAGACCGGCCTGACGGTACAGGTCCTTCGAGCCCTCCTTGGCGGTGGGCGGGGCCACGAGCGAGATCGAGGACGCGCCCGAGTCGGCGAGGTAGCCGCCGAGGAAGTTGCTCCAGCTCATCTCGCTCGCCGTGATGGCGGCGCCGAAGCCGGACTTCGGAGAGAGCTCCTCGAGCTTCTGCTGCGGCACGGTGACGCCGTCGCGGATCTCGGCGCCGGACTCCCAGAACTCGCGCAGATCGTCCTCGGTGAACCCGAGCTCGCCGTCTTCGGTGTAGAGGTTGCCTCCATTCGCGCGCAGCTGCAGCTCGAAGACCTGGATGCGCTGCGTGTAGTCGGTGCCGCCGTACACGGCGCCGCCGGTGGCGTCGGTGACCGAGGCCATCCAGTCGTCGAAGTCGGCGAAGCTCGTGCCGCCCTCGGGCGCCTCGACCCCGGCCTGAGCTACGAGGTCGTCGTTCACGAAGTTCGCCCACAGGCTGTAGCCGGTCGGAAGCGAGTACTGCACGCCGTCCAGAGCACCCGTGCCGAGCAGCGACTCCTCGAACGTGGTGGTGTCGATGTAGTCCGACACGTCGGCGAGGTCGAGCAGGTTCCCCGACTCCGCGTACTGGCGGAGGTAGCTGTCGGAGAACTGGAAGACGTCCGGGAGCCCGCCGCCGGCCGCCTCGGTCTGGCGCTTCTCCCAGAAGCTCGGGAAGTCGGTGAACGACGTGTTGATCGTGATGTTCGGGTACTCCTCGTTGAACGCCGCGATCAGGTCGTTGTAACGGCTCGCGCGGTCGTCGTTGCCCCAGAAGGCGAAGTCGAGGGTGACCTTCTCGTCGGGGTCGAACGCGGCGGCGTCGTCCGAGGCGCCGCCGGAGCAGCCCGAGAGGACGAGTGCGGCGCCCGCGGTCAGGGCGGCGGCCGCGAGCAGGGTGCGGGGTGCAGGCATGGAGATGCTCCAGTCTTCTGTTCTGATGGGGGTCAGGAGTCGGCGACGGCGGCGCGTCCGGAGTGCGCGGCGGTCCCCGCGGTGTCGACGGGAGCCGACACGAACGCGACTCCCTGGCTGTCGAGCACGACGCGCTCGACGGCGACGCCGGTCTCGGCATCCGTCCCGTCGATCGTGATCTCGACGCGCGCGTCGCCGTGGTTGATGAGGGTGACCAGTTCGCCGCGGCGCGCGGCCTCGACGCCTGCGGGCAGGTCGGCCACGACGGGACGGACACCGGATGCCTCGACCACGGCTGCGACGATCGCGTCGATCGCGTCGGCACCGGGCTGGGTCGCGGTGTACCAGGCCTCGCCCGAGCCGAAGCGGTGGCGGGTGAGCGCCGGCGAGCCGGACTGCAGGCCCGAGGAGAACCTGGCGACCGCCGTCGCGCCGGTGGCGTGCACCGCCTCGGCGACCAGGCGTCCGGACAGCTCCGCCCCGTCGAAGTCGAACGCGACCGCGCCACGGCCGGCGGCGTCGCGCGCGGCCTGGACGGCGTCGGCACTGAGGGCTCCGACGCCCGCGCCGCCGGAGGACTGGCCCGCGAGGGCGCCGAAGTCCTCGAAGCGCAGGCCCAGCACCGGGCCGAGCTGCGTCAGGAAGCCGCCGTCGCGGAAGTGGTCGTGCGCGTCGACGATGTCGGTGAACGGACCGGTGAGGAGCGTTCCGCCGTCGTCGACGAAGCGCGCGAGCGCCGACGCGCCCTCGTCGCGCAGCAGGTACAGCGCCGGCGCGACCACGAGGGCGTAGCCGTGGTCGACCTCCTCGGGCCCCACGATGTCGACCTGGATGTTCCGCCCGTGGAAGGCGCCGTACCACTCGAGCACGAGTGCGAGGTAGTCGATCTCGGTGGGGTGGTCGCGTTCTTCGACGGCCCACCAGTTCTCCCAGTCGAACACCAGCGCCACCTGCGCATCGCGGCCTGGCGCCGGGAGCTCGGGCAGCGCCGTCAGGCGCGCGCCGAGCTCGGTGACGGCGTCCCAGGTGCGGGTGTCGGTGCCGGCATGGGGGAGCATCGCCGAGTGGAACTTCTCGCTGCCGGCGCGGGACTGCCGCCACTGGAAGAACATGATGCCGTCGGCACCGCGTGCGACCGACTGCGCCGTCTCGGCGACCAGGGCCCCCGGGCGCTTGCCGGGGTTCGCGGGACGCCAGTTGACGGCATCCGTCGCCTGCTCCCAGAGCAGCCACGGCACGCCGGGCTTGAGCGAGCGGACGAGATCGCGCTGGAACGCGGCGTCGCGCACGCGGTTCGGGTTGGCGGGGTCGGGGTAGCAGTCGTCGGCGATGACGTCCATGTGCGGCGCCCACTTGCGGTAGTCCGCGGGCTTGAACGGACCCATGAAGTTCGTCGTGATCGGCTGCGTCGCGCCGGCTTCGAGGAGGATCTCGCGCTCCATCAGGTAGCACTCGAGCAGCATGTCGCTCGTGAACCGGCGCCAGTCGAGCATCGAGGACGGGTTGTGGCTGTAGGGGGCGAGGCGCGGTGGGAAGATCTCGTCGAACGAGCCGTAGCGCTGCGACCAGAAGCTCGTGCCCCAGGCGTCGTTGAGCGCGTCGACGGTGGCGTACCGCTTCTGGAGCCAATCGCGGTAAGCGTCGCGCGCAGCATCCGAGTAGTCCATCCAGAGGTGGCAGCCGAACTCGTTGCCGACGTGCCACATCACCACGGCGGGATGGTGCGCGTAGCGCTCGGCCAGCCGGCGCACGAGCTCGCCGGCCAGTCGCCGGTAGACGGGCGACGACGGGGCGAAGTGCTGGCGGCTGCCCGGCCAGTACGACGCGCCGGACTCGTTCGCCGGAAGCGTCTCGGGGTACGTCCTGCTCACCCACGGCGGGGGAGAGGCGGTCGCTGTCGCGAGATTGACGGCGATGCCGCCGGTGTGGAGCTTGTCGATCACCGTGTCGAGCCACGCGAAGTCCCACACCCCTTCGGCGGGCTGGATGCGCGACCACGCGAAGATGCCGAGGCTGACGATGTTGACGCCGGCCTCGCGCATGAGGCGGACGTCGTCGTCCCACACCTCCTCGGGCCACTGGTCGGGGTTGTAATCGGCGCCGTACAGCACGTCGAGCAGCTCCTTCTGGCTGGTGTTGCTTCGAGAGGGGGGTGGGTTCAGCGGCGGCCGCGTCGCGCCGGGAGGGCGACGACCGCGAATGCGGCGCAGCCGAGCCCGGCGACGATGAGCGGCACGAGCATCCACGTCATGACGCCGACCAGCACTGCAGCGGCCGCGAGGTACAGTGCGGCGATCGGATCGGCGGCGAGGGACGACGGGATGCTGCGCACCGCCGCGCGCCAGCCGGCCTCGGGTGTCCACGCACCCGCGGCGACGAGCAGCGCCACCGCGCCCACGACGAGCCCGGCCCAGCCGACGATCGAGATGAGCGCCCCTCCGGGGAGGACCCCGGAGTTGGCGAGGTAGATGTCGAGCGTCAGCACGAACGTCAGGAGCACCGCGGCGAGGCCGACGACCAGACCGCCGGGCAGCGCCCGACGCCAGTCCTGCCAGAAAGTCTTGACGTGCGACTGCTCCGCGTTCACGTAGCGACGCAGATGACGGATGCCGGCGGCCAGCGCCGCGGGCAGTGTCACGACGAGCAGGCCTGCCGCGGTGACCAGCAGCCCCGTCAGCAGCACCTCCCCGAAGAGGGCGAAGGCTCCCTTGGCGCCCGGGTAGCGGGCCGGGGCCCGCTCGTCCAGGGTCGGCCCGGCGCCGGACGCGTCGGCGCGACGTGCGGCGCGGAGTTCTCGGCGGTCCATGGGATGTCCTCGTCCTTGTCGTTGCGGTGAGCCTCGGCGGGCCGTCAGCCCTTGAGTCCCTGGGTGGCGACGCCGTCGACGAGGAAGCGCTGGAACACCAGGAAGAAGAGGAGGACGGGCAGGAGCGCGATGAACGACGCGGTGACGGTGGCGCCGTAGTCGCTGACCGAGGTCTGGTCGTTGTAGAGGCGCAGCGCGATGGGCAGCGGGTAGTTCTCGGGGCTGGTGAGGTACAGCAGGGGGCCGAGGAAGTCGTTCCACGCCCAGATGAACGCGAAGATCGAGCAGGTGATCAGCGCGGGCTTGATCAGCGGCAGGATGATCGACCAGAAGATGCGGATGTGGCCGGCGCCGTCGATGCGGGCGGCTTCGTCCATGTCGCGCGGCATCTGGCGGATGAACTGCACCAGCAGGAACACGAAGAACGCTTCGGTGGCGAGGAACTTCGGCAGCAGCAGCGGCCAGAACGTGTCGATCATGTCGAGGCGCTGGAAGATGATGTACTGCGGGATGATCACCACGTGGAACGGCAGCAGCAGCGTGCCGATCATCGCGGCGAACAGGATGCCGAGGCCCTTGAACTGGATGCGGGCGAACGCGTAGGCGGCCAGCGATGAGGACAGCAGCACGCCGATGACGGAGCCGGCGGCGATGATGAAGCTGTTCAGGAAGAACCGCCACATCGGCACACCCGCGATGCCCTCCATCACCTTCGCGTAGTTGGCGATGGTCGGGTTGTTCGGAAGCAGCCCCATGTTGGAGCCGAACTCGCTGTTGGGCTTGAACGTGGAGAACAGCAGCCACACCAGCGGGTAGAGCACGACCGCGGTGACCGCGATGAGCACGACGAACCAGATGACGGTCTGCCACGTGCCGCGCTTGACCTTGCGGCGGGGCTGCTGCGGGGTGGCGTCGACCTGGTTCTCGAGGGTGGCGATGGCGGGTTCGCCGAAACTTGTGGTGCTCATCGGTTGTCTCCGGCGTAGTGGACCCAGCTGCGCTGGGTGCGGAAGAGGATGAAGGCGATGACGGCGACGACGATCAGCAGCACCCACGCGATGGCGGCCGCGTAGCCCATCTGCCCGTCACTGAAGCCGCGCTTGTAGAGGTAGAGGGTGATGAAGTTGGTCATGCCGGCGGGGCCGCCGGTGCCGTTGCTGATGATGTAGGCCGACGCGAACACCTGGAACGCGCCGATCAGGCCGAGCAGCAGGTTGAAGAAGATCACCGGGCTCAGCATCGGCAGGGTGACCGCGCGGAAGCGGTGCCAGGGTCCGGCGCCGTCCATCTCGGCTGCCTCGTAGAGCTCCTTGGGGATCTGCTTGAGGCCGGCGAGGAAGATCACCATGGTGGCGCCGAACATCCAGATCGCGAGGAGGATCATCGCGGGCAGCACCAGCGCGGGGTTGCCGATCCAGCCGCCCAGGTCGATGCCGATCGCGGAGAGGGCGTTGTCGACGGGACCGTCGGAGGCGAACATCGCCCGCCACACGATGGCGACGGAGACCGAGCCGCCGATGAGGGAGGGGGCGTAGAAGGCGGAGCGGAAGAACCCGGCGCCCTTGTCGCGGTAGTTCAGCAGCATCGCCACGCCGAGGGCCGCGGCGAGGGTGATCGGGGTGCCCACCAGCACGTAGATCAGGGTGATCTGCGCGGACTGCATGAACGCCGGGTCGTTGGTGAACATCCGGATGTAGTTGTCGAAGCCGATCCACTTCGGCGGTGCGAAGATGTTGTACTTCGTGAACGACAGGTACAGCGAGTACGCCATCGGGATCAGCGTGAGCCCGAAGAAGCCGACCATCCACGGGACGAGGAACCCGTATCCGGCCAGCGTCTCCTTCATGACACGCTGGCGCTGACCCGGCCGATTCACGTGCTCAGGGCTGCTCCGGCGGAACAGGGACCGGCGTGAGGACTTCTCACCGGTCACGATGACTCTGGTCGCTGTGGTGCTCACGAGACTCTCCGATACGGGTTGTGGAGTAGTGGTTCTCCGGGCCCGGGCGCATCGTACGCCCGGACCCGGAAGCTGTCACTGGTTGAGGACGACGTCCATCTCGGCGAAGAACTGCGAGACCGCGTCGTCGACCGTGACGGTGCCGAAGTTGAGCTCGGTGCCGAGCTGGCGGAACTTCTCCTCGAGCGTGCCGTAGCCCACGATCGGAACCGGCGGGGCGTCGCCGAGGCGGTCTGCGATCGAGGCCTCGTAGTCCTTGACCTGCTGGCTCAGCGGGTCGAGCTCGGCAGCCGCGAGGGCGGTCTCCGAGGCCGGGAGGCCACGGTTGGTGCCGAAGATCTCACCGGACTCGGGAGAGTTCACGAGGAAGTTGACGAGCGCCGCCGCCGCCTCGGGGTGCTCGGTGTTGGCCGAGATCGTGTGCAGCATGGACGGCTTGAGGTACAGGTCCTTCGCGCCTTCCTTGGTCACCGGGGGAGCGATGAGGCCGAGCTCGGTGTAGTCCGCGCCGAGACCCGCGAGGTAGCCCGCGCCGAAGTTGTCCCAGGTCAGCTCGCTCGCCGTCAGCGCGCTGTCGAAGGCGCCCTTCGGGGCGACCTCTTCCACGCGCTGCTGCGGGATGCCGATGCCGTCCTCGCGGATCGGGGCGCCGGACTCCCAGAACTCGGTGAGGCGCTCCTCGTCGAAGCCGGGCGTGCCGTCCTCGTTGAAGAGGTTCTTGCCCTCCGAGCGCAGCTGCAGCTCGAAGTTCTGGATGCGGCCGGTGTAGTCGCCGCCGCCCCAGAACTCGCCGCCGGAGCCGTCGGTGACCTCGCCCATCCAGTCGGTGTAGTCGTCCCAGCTGCCGCCTTCGAACTCTTCGACGCCGGCCTTCTCGAGCAGGACAGGGTTGGTGAACAGGCCCCACGCGTTGGTGGAGGTCGTGATGCCGTAGGTGGTGTCGTCGACGACGCCGATGTTGAGGATGTTCTCGGGCAGCGGGTCGGTCTCGATGATGTTGCCGAGGTACGGGTCGAGGTCGAGCAGCAGGCCGTTCTCGGAGTACTGGCGCAGGTACGAGTAGTCGAACTGCATGACGTCGGGGAGGTTGCCGCCGGCGGCCTCGGTCTGACGCTTCTCCCAGAACTCGGGGAAGGTCAGGAACGTGGAGTTCACCGTGATGTTCGGGTACTCCTCGTTGAACGCCGCGATGGCCTCGTTGTAGAGCCCGGCGCGGACGTCGTTGCCCCAGAATGCGAGGTCGAGGGTGACCTTCTCGTCGGGGTCGAATGTGGGTGCGGCGTCGGGGGTCTCGTCGCTGCCGCCGGCGCAGCCGGCCAGCACGAGGGCGGCGCCGGCCGCGACCGCGGCGACGGCGAGTGCCCGCTTCTTGCTGAACATCCTTGTCCTCCTTGTGAACGTCTGCGTTCGCTGTTCCGCGTGAGACGTTCGTCGTCTGTGTGTGCGGTGTGGGGCGCTCTGTGGTGCAGATCCTGCGATGCTGGAAAGCGCTTGCCCGCTACGGTACTCCGTCTAAAAACGTTTCGCAAGGCGTTCGGATGAGTTTTTTAAACGATTCAGTAACAGCAGCGATCTTGGGGTGATTACGGACTGTGCTCGGTCCCAGCCCTCGACGCGCCGCCGCCGCCCGGTTCCGACAGGTCAACCGGCCTTCTGCAGGAGAGATTCGCTCTCCCGGATCGTGCGGAACCCCGGTTGACCTGTTGAAGGAGGGTGAGCGGAAGGGCGGGGGAGGGATGCCTCGAGTCAGCGCTCGGCGACGAGCGTGCCGTCGACGACGCGCAGGCGCGCGACGTGGACGGCGCTGCGGCGATGACTGCGCTCCCCGGTGTCGGCGAGCTCGCTGCCGTCCCACCAGGGGTGGGTGAAGAAGTACAGCCGTGCCTCGTCGCCGAGGACCACCACCGAGCCGTGCCGTCCGATCTGGATGCCGTCCCGCGCAGCGCCGCTCTCGCCCAGGATGACGGCATCCGTCCCGCCCTGCCGCTCCCACGTGACGGCGTCGGCGCTGCGGTGCACGGCCATGCCGCGCCACTCGTCGGTGAGAAGGAACCACGTGCCGTCGAGCGCGAAGACGAAGGGGCCCTCGTGCGGGCGCCCGCCGACGGCGGTGCCGTCGAGCCGCCACGAGTCGAGATCATCCGACACCGCGACCGCCGTGGTCGAATCGGCCGCCTCGTCCTTGTACCAGAGGCGCCACAGGCCATCGGGGCAGCGCGTGACGGCGGCGTCGATCACGCGGTCGCTCGCGAGCGGGACGACACCACGGCGGCTCCAGGTGCGCAGGTCGTCCGAAAGGTACTCGACGATCCGCCGCGTGTGCCCCTCCCACCGGGTCGGCACGCCGTCGATCTCCGTGAGGTACATCCGCCAGCGCGTGCCGTCGTGGATGATCTCGGGTGCCCAATGCGTCTCACCGACCGCCGTGGGCGGCGGCCCGTCCGCCAGGCCGAGGCCCGCGGCATCCGGTTCCAGCGTCCCGGCATAGCTCCAGCGCAGGCCGTCCTCGCTGCGGGCCACGCCGATGCGCGAGCCGTGGACCCAGGCGACCCCGTCGCCGGGGCGCGGATGCGTGGCGCGGCGCTGCGTGTAGAACATCCACCAGCCGTCGGCGTCGCGCACCACGACGGGATCGGTCGCGCCGTCGTAGACGGGATCGCGGTAGATCTCGCGGGGCGCTGCGGCGTCGGGGTCGAGTGACGCGTCGACCGTCATCGGGCCGGACGCAGGTCGATCACGGCGCTCGCGAAGCTCTTGCGGTGCGTCGGGTGCGCGGCGAGGTCGGCGGGGGTCACCACGGCGCCACCGGCGTCGGCCGACGCGTAGATCGCGGCGACCAGCTCGATCGAGCGCGCCGGCGCCGCTGCCGTGGGCGGCAGCGGCGCTCCCGTGCGCAGGGCGTCGAACACGTCGCGGAGCAGATACACGTGGTCGCTCCGCTCTTCGGGGCCGGTGATGTCCCACGTCGCCGCGTCGGCGGGGTCGACGTGCGGAGCCGGTGTGATGCGCCAGTTCTCGTGGCCGTGCCCGTACAGGTGGTCGACCGTGATCGTCGCCTTCTCGGTGTCGATGCGGATCGAGCTCGTCTCGCGCGGCGACAGCGTGCTCGAGACGACCTGCGCGACGATGCCGCCCTCGAACACCACGGTCGCCGTCGACACGTCCTCGGTCTGCGTCTCGCGGTCGAGCCGCCACAGCCGTCCCTCGACGCGCGTCCAGTCGCCCAGCAGGAACGCCAGGAGGTCGAGCTGGTGGATGGCGTGCCCGAGGGTGGTGCCCCCGCCCTCGGTCTCCCACTTGCCGCGCCACGGCACGGCGAAGTACGAGGCGTCGCGGTACCAGAGCGTCTGGCACTGCGCGACGAGCGGTCGCCCGAGCGCTCCGGAGTCGAGGAGGCGCTTCACGTGGGCGGGCGCGGTGCCGGTGCGCTGCTGGAAGACGACCGCGAGCTGCCGTCCGGCGGCGGTCGCGGCATCCGTCATCTGCTCGAGCTCGTCGAGGGACGGTGCCGGCGGCTTCTCGACCACCACGTGCGCGCCGGCCGCGAACGCCGCGAGGGTCTGCGCGGTGTGCGCGCCCGGGGGAGTGCAGATGTGGACGACGTCGGGGTGCTCGGCGGCGAGCAGCGACTCGAGGTCGTCGTACACGGCGGGCGCGCCGTACGTCTCGGCGAATGCGTCGGCCGACGCGCGGCTGAGATCGGTGACCGCGATCAGCTCGGCGTGCGGGTAGGCGGCGATGGCTCGGATATGCGAGTGGGCGATCGCTCCCGTGCCCACGATGGCGCAGCGGAGGGTCTCGGTCACGGTGGCTCCTTCGGGTGGATCGCGAACGGATGCTGCAGCCCCGCGGCATCCGCTCCTCCAGGGTAGGCGGTCGAGACGGAAAGCGCTATCCCGCCGCAGCCCCCGCGTCGTTCGCGGCGTTCGCGGATCCGGAATGCGGACTCGCGCGCCCTTTCCGGGCCCGGGCGGACGCGTGGGTCCGGAAACCTCGGGATCTCCGAATTCCGGATCGGCTCGGCATTGACCTCGCCACCCGGTGCGCGAGCCGGCGAGCGGGGGAAGACGTGTGGACGTCAGCGGGGGAGGCCGGCCTGGGTCGCGTGGAGGTGGGCGTAGCGGCCCCCAGCGGCAACGAGCGCGTCGTGGCCGCCGACCTCGATGACCTCGCCGTGCTCGAGCACGACGATGCGGTCGGCCTGGCGGATGGTCGACAGGCGGTGGGCGACGACGAGCGTGGTCCGGCCCTTCATGAGGCGGTTCAGCGCCTCTTTGACGAGCTCCTCCGACTCGGGGTCCAGCGCCGAGGTCGCCTCGTCGAGCAGCAGGATGCGCGGGTCGCGCACCAGAGCCCGGGCGATCGCGAGCCGCTGGCGCTGGCCGCCCGACAGTCGCGCGCCGCGTTCGCCGACGACCGTGTCCCACCCGTCGGGCAGCCGGTCGACGAACTCCGCGGCGTTCGCGTCGCGCAGGGCGGCACGCAGGCGGTCGTCGGAGACGTCGTCGAGGCCGTACGCGATGTTCTCGCGGATCGTCCCCTCGAAGAGCACCGACTCCTGCGGCACGACCGAGACCCACTGCCGTACCGTGCGCAGGTCCAGGTCCTGCATGTCGACGCCGTCGAGCAGGATCCGGCCCGCTGTCGGGCGCACGAAGCCCAGCACGAGGTTGAGCATCGTGGACTTGCCCGAGCCGGATGAGCCCACGAAGGCCACGGTCTCGCCGGGCGAGATGTCGAGCGAGATGTCGTGCACGGCATCCCGCTCCGCCTCGTCGTAGCGGTGCGACACGTGCTGCAACTCGAGATGGCCGCCGACGTGCAGGGCGGCGCGCTTGCCCTCGTTCTGCTCGAGGTCGGGCTCCTGCAGCACCTCCGAGATCGACCGCATCGACTCCAGGCCGCGCGCTCCGACCGGGATCAGCATGAGCAGCTGCGTCAGGCCGCCGGTGAGCAGCGTGAAGTAGGTCGACAGCAGCACGACCTCACCGGGCGTGATGGGGAGCAAGCCCGTCAGCGAGAAGACGGCCGCGAGCACGAGGCATCCCACGCCCAGCAGCTGCATCGCGACCCACGAGATCGACGCGACGTGGCCGTTCAGCATGTCGAGGTGCAGGCCGGCACGGCGCACGCCGTCGGCGCCCGAGGCGACGCGGGTGACGGCGGTCTGCTCCAGGCCGTGCGCGCGGGTGACGGGGATGAGAGAGGCCATCTCGCCGACCCGTGCGGAGAGGGTCTCGACCTCGCGGCGGAACACCTCGTTGCGCTCACGCGAGCGGTTGCGCAGCCCGTAGCGGATGCCGATGGCGATCGGGATCGCGAGCGCGTAGACCGGGAGGAACTGCGGCACCGTGATCGCGGTCATCGAGATGGCGCCGATCATGACCATGGTGGCCGACAGCAGCGGGTGGGTCACCTGCTGGAGCATGAGCTCGATGTTCTCGACGTCGCGCACGACCTTCGTCTGCACGATCGAAGAGCTCACCCGCGTGTGGTAGCCGATCGAGAGGCTCTGCAGCCGCGCCGCGAGCGCGTTGCGCAGGTCCGCGCCGGTGTCGCGCACGACGGTCATGAAGTTGCGCGTGTAGACGATGTGCATCGGGTAGTTCTGGACGAGCAGCACCGCAGCGACCGAGAACCAGATGAGCACGGTCGAGACCTCGCCGCCGGTCGCGACGATGTCGATGATCTTCGCCGTCACCACGGGCAGGAACCACAGCGGGATCTCTTTGCACGCGAACGCGAGGATCGCCACGGTCATGCGTCCGGGCCGACGAGCGAGCAGCTTCAGCACAGAGCGGCCCGGTCGGGGGTTCTGGGCGATCGAGATGATGCGGATGGCTCCGGTAAACGCTTTCTGCGTCATGCAGACATGGTACTGGCGCGGACGATCAGTTCGGGCCGGTAGACGACATTGCCGAGGTCGGAACCAGCGGTGCCGCCGATGCGCGCGAGCAGCAGCTCGGCCGCGGTGCGTCCCATCTCGCGGGCGGGCTGGCGCACGGAGGTGAGGGGAACGCCCGCGATCGCCGCGAATTCGATGTCGTCGTAGCCGACGACGGCGACGTCGTCCGGCACCCGCACGCCCCGCGAGATCAGTCCGTGCACCAGGCCGATGGCCAGGTGGTCGTTCGATGTCACGATCCCGTCCGGGAGATCGGCGGGGGAGCGAGCGGCCAGCTGCTCTCCGAACGCCACGCCGAGCTCGGACGTCGTGCGCGCGGTCCAGATCGGCTCGAGGGTTGCGCCGGGCTGGGCGGCGACGGCGAGCCGTGTGCCCTGCAGGCGTTCGCGCACCTGTCGCACCTCCTCGCGCGCGCCCACGAAGGCGAGCCGCCGGCGTCCCGTCGCGAGCAGGTGCTCGGCGGCGAGCCGACCGCCGGCGACGTCGTCGAACGACACCGAGGGCAGCTCGCCGGTGTCGTCGATCGCATCGACGAGGACGACCGGGATGCCGCGGCCCCGCAATCGCTGCAGCCAGGGTTCGAGGGGGCCGAACGGGCTCACCAGCGCTCCCTCGACCTGCACCCGCTCGAACAGCTCGAGGTGGTCGCGCTCCTTGCCGACGTCGTCGCTGGAGTTGCCGACGAGGACGCGCATCCCGGCTGCCGCGGCGGCGTCCTCGGCGCCGGCGACCATGTCGCCGAAGAACGGGTTGGCGATGTTGATGACCGTCATCCCCAGCAGCCCGGAGCGCCCGGCGCGCAGCTGCTGGGCGGCCTGCAGCGGCACGTAGCCGAGCTGGTCTGCGGCCGAGCGCACCCGGTCGACGAGGCGCTCGCTCACCATGTGAGGGCGGTTCAGCGCGTTCGAGACCGTGCTGATCGAGACGCCCGCGCGCTCGGCGACATCGCGGATGCCGACTCGCTTCATGTCGTTCGTCCCGTCATCTTCACCCGGCACGGGTCCGGGCCGGACGCCCCCGCGCGCCCGATCCGACTATGGTAGGCGCTTTCCTGACCGCGGGAGAGTCCCGGCGACGGGGTCGATCGTTACCCCCGCGTTACGAGGAGACATTTGACGAATCGAGCAGTGCCGCCTACTCTTCAATCGAAGCGGTTCGAAATCGAAGCGGTTCGACGAACGAACCTCGGATCCCGCCCCTCGACAGAGCGGCAGCCACGTACACGAAGGAGTGACATGGAACGGCATGCTCACCCGGCGGTCCCCTCGGCGGATGCCGCGAACCAGGGCACGCTCCGATGACCACTCAGGCGCAGTCGCAGGTCGTCTTCCAGGAGGCGGCGGTTCACAACCTCGACAACAACGCCAAGAAGGGGCGCGGCCGACGCCTGCGTCCGGCGGGCAGCCGGACGTCGTTCACGCTGTTCCTCTGCATCGTGCCGTTCCTGGTTCTGGCGTTCCTGTTCTCGTACCTGCCGCTGTACGGCTGGATCTACTCGCTGTACGACTACAAGCCGGCGCTCGGCCTCGAGGGCAGCGAGTTCGTGGGCCTGCAGTGGTTCCAGATGCTGGTGAGCTCACCCACGCAGATGGCGCAGATCGGCCAGGTGCTCCTCAACACCCTCGCGATCAGCTTCCTCGGGATCGCGACATCCGTGCTGCCGCTGTTCTTCGCGATCCTGCTCAACGAGATCAAGGCGCCCTGGTTCCGCAACTCCGTGCAGACCCTCACGGCCCTCCCGAACTTCATCTCGTGGGTGCTGGTCTACATGATCGCCTTCTCGCTCTTCTCGAGCTCGGGCCTCGTCAACGACGTCCTCAACGACGCCGGACTCATCACGGCGCCGATCAAGTTCCTCGACACCGACCAGAACGTGTGGATCACGATGACGCTCTGGAGCATCTGGAAGGGGCTCGGCTGGGGAGCGATCATCTACCTCGCCGCGATCGCGGGCATCGACCAGTCGCTGTACGAGTCGGCCCGCATCGACGGCGCCGGCCGCTTCCAGCTGATGCGGTACATCACGGTTCCCCAGCTGATGCCGACCTATCTCGTGCTCCTGCTGCTGTCGATCGCGAACATCCTCAACAACGGCATGGAGCAGTACTACGTGTTCCAGAACGCCTTCAACAAGCAGTGGATCCAGGTGCTCGACCTCTACGTCTACAACATCGGCATGACGGGCAACAGCCTGTCGATGGCGACCGCGATCGGCATGCTCAAGAGCCTCATCTCGGTCGCCCTGCTGCTCACCGTCAACGCGGTCTCCAAGCGCGTCCGCGGCGAATCGATCGTCTGAGAGGCCAAAACATGACCACGACGATGACGAAGACGCTCACCACGACGAAGAAGGGCGACACCTCGGCCCGCTATGGCGGGACCGTCGGCGATGTGGTGTTCCGCCTCGCGAACTACGCGCTGTTCTTCCTCTTCGCGCTGATCTGCGCGTACCCCTTCTACTACCTGATCATCAACTCCGTCAGCGCCAACGACATCTCGGCGCTCGGCGACGTGCGCCTGTGGCCGGTCGGGTTCCACCTGTCGAACTACGCCCAGGTGTTCCAGCTGCCCGGTCTGCCGATGGCGACGGTGGTCAGCATCGGCCGCACCGTGATCGGAACGGCCCTCACGGTGCTCGCGTCCGCCTTCCTCGGGTTCATGTTCACGCAGACCCGCATGTGGGGCCGCAAGTTCTGGTACCGCTTCCTCATCATCACGATGTACTTCAGCGCGGGCCTGATCCCGGTGTTCATCATCATGAAGACGCTGGGTCTCACCAACAACTTCTGGGTCTACGTGCTCCCGTTCGTGGTCCAGCCGTTCAACGTCATCCTCGCGAAGACCTACGTCGAGTCGATGCCGAAGGAGCTGCAGGAAGCGGCGGAGGTCGACGGTGCCAACATCCTGCAGGTCTTCTTCAAGGTCTACCTGCCGAACATGACGCCGATCCTCGCGACGATCGCGATCTTCAGCGCGGTCACGCAGTGGAACAGCTTCCAGGACACCCTGATCTACATCACCGACCAGAGCCTGTACACGCTGCAGTACCTGCTCTACATGTTCATCAACCAGGCATCGAGCCTCGCTCAGGCGGCGCAGAACGCCGGCGGCAACATCGGCCAGATCGCCGGGCTCGCCACCGAGCAGACGCCGACCTCGATACGCATGACCGTCTCGGTGCTCGTCGTGCTGCCCATCATCTTCATCTATCCCCTGTTCCAGCGCTTCTTCGTGAAGGGCATCATGCTGGGCGCCGTCAAGGGTTGACGGCGGCCACGAACCACCACAGAACCACCAAGAAAGGAAAGCAATGACGCTTCGAAAGAAGGTGTCCCTGGCTCTCGTGGCGCTGCTCGCCGCGGGCTCGCTCGCCTCCTGCAGCGCCGGCGGCGGCGACGACCAGGGCGCGATCGACCAGTTCCCCGAGAAGTGGGACCAGGAGATCACGATCGACGTGTTCGACGGTCTCGCCAACTACATGGGCGTCCAGCAGGGCTGGTTCGCCAAGATCGTCAAAGACAAGTTCAACATGAAGCTGAACATCATCGCCCCGAACGTCGCGGGCGGCGGTGACACCCTCTACAACACGCGCGTCGCGGCCGGCGACCTCGGCGACCTGATCATCACCGACAAGGGCCAGAAGCTCGACGAGCTCATCGAGGGCGGCCTGGTCAAGGACTCGGCGAACTACTACGGCGCGATGGACAACCTCGCGAAGTTCGACGCCGCGGTCGAGCACCTCAACGACGGCAAGGACGGCGTCTACGGGTTTCCGTCGGCGGTCTCGTCGCTCAAGCCGACCGAGCCCTCCGAGGGTCTCAACCCCACCTTCGGCCCGTACCTGCGCTGGGACTACTACAAGGAGGCCGGCTACCCCGAGATCGGCACCCTCGAAGACCTCCTCCCGGTGCTCGCCGACATGCAGGCCGCGCACCCCACCGCCGACAACGGTCAGCCGACCTACGCCTTCTCGCTGTTCAAGGACTGGGACGGCAACATGATGGTCACCGCGAAGCAGCCCGCCTGCTTCTACGGCTACGACGAGATCGGGTTCGTGCTGGCCAAGGCCGACGGCTCGGACTACCAGAGCATCCTCGACCCGGACGGCGAGTACATCCGCAACCTGAAGCTCTACTTCGACGCCAACCAGCTCGGCCTCGTCGACCCTGAGTCGACGACGCAGAACTACGACACCCTCTTCTCGAAGTTCCAGAACGGCCAGGTGCTGTTCTCGTGGTGGCCGTGGCTGGGCCAGTCCGCCTTCAACACCGAGGAGAACATGGCCGCCGGCAAGGGCTTCGAGATGGTGCCCCTGGCCGACCAGAACATCTTCTCGTACGGCGCCGAGGCGTACGGCGGCAAGCAGGTGTTCGCGATCGGCTCGAAGGCCGAGGACCCGGAGCGCATCGCGGCGTTCATCGACTGGCTCTACTCGCCCGAGGGCGCGTACGCCAACAGCAGCCAGACCGGTGCATCGGCGGGACCCAAGGGCCTCACGTGGGACGTCAACGACGCCGGCGAGCCCGAGCTCACCGACTTCGGCAACGAGGTCTTCCTCCAGGGCGGCGCGACTGTTCCCGAGGAGTGGGGCGGCGGCGAGTACGCCGACGGCGTCTCGGCGCTCAACCTCAGCGCGGTGCTTCCGATCGACACCGACCCCGAGACGAGCCTGCCGTACAGCTACACGTTCTGGCCCACCTACCAGGCCGCGATCGCCAACCCGCTGACCGTCGACTGGTCGGCGAACATGGGCGACGCGACCTCGACCATGGAGTACCTGCAGACCAACGACCAGGTGCTCGTGGCCCCGGGCGCCAGCTACGCGGCACCGGCCGACGACTCCGAGATCGAGACACTGCGCAACCAGGTCAAGGAGATCATCAAGCAGTACTCGTGGCAGATGGTGTTCGCCTCGAACGAGGCACAGTTCGACTCGCTCCGCGACGAGCTGATCAAGACCGCTGAGGGCCTCGGCTACGACAAGGTGCTCGAGTTCGACATGACCAACGCGAAGTCGCAGAACGACGCGCGCGTGGCCGTGGCGAAGGAGTTCGCCAACTAGCCGCACCGGTACGACGCGAGGGGCTCGGGATGCAGCATCCCGAGCCCTTCGTCGTGTCCGCTGCTCGCGCGCGCGTCCTCATCCGAGGAGGTCTGCCGAGATGAGGAGCCCGGCGTCGGGAGGGGTCCGCAGCGGGGCACTCGTCCTCGATTGAGGATCACGGATGCTGCGGGCCGCGGCATCCGTCACCGCGAAGCCCGGAGGGGTCAGACCTCGTGGCGGGCGAAGACGCTGCGAAAGAGGAAGGCCGTGGCGTAGGCGCCGACGGAGAAGCCGATGGTGGCGATCAGGATCGCGACGGGAGGGAACAGGATCGTCAGCGCGACCGCGGTCACCGGGATCACGAGAACGCCGAGGGTGCGCACCGGCTCTGCCGCCGGGAGCAGCAGCGAGTTCTTGAGGGTCTGGCGCACGGGCCCCGTGAGGTAAGCGACCTGCGCCATCGCGTAGAGGAACGCCGCGAAGAGGTACACCGCGCCGATCACCGCCACCACCCCGGCCACGCCGGCGAACAGCGCGGGATAGGCGAACCAGAACACGCTCGAGAATCCGAGCAGCGCGGCGGGCAGGAGCAGGCACAGCATCAACACCGTGGCGCGGCCGAAGTTCGCCCGGAACGCGGGGAAGAAGTCCTTGAGGGGGCGTCCGCTCTCATCGTCGGAGTAGCGGATCGTGACCTCGTACAGCGCGCTCGTGGCCGCGCCGATCGTGACGATCGGCAGGCACACGAGGATGTAGAGCAGGTTGAGCGCGACGAACGTCAGGAACGTCGAGAAGCCGCCGAGCGCGCGGCTGTCGGGATCGATCCTCATGCGTGCGTCACGATCGCGGCGCCGTGGGTGCTCCGGTGAGCGCCGGCGGCAGCAGGCGCACGGCGGGCTTCGCACCGCTGGAGAGGATCTCGCAGATCATGTCGGTCGCGGCCGCGCCGATCGCCTCGGCGGGCACCGCGATGCTGTCGGCGAGACCCGGCACCGAGCGCGCCACGTCGTCCGGGCACAGCGCGACGATCGCGGGTTCGTCCCCGCGCCGGACGCCGCGCTGGGTGATCGTCGTCGCGACGTGGGGGAGCGCGCCTTCGTTGTGCACGAAGAAGCCCGTGATGCCCGGGTCCTCCGTCATCACGCCGTCGACAGTGGCGATGGACTCGGACGTGCTCGGGCACGCGTGGACGCTGCCCGTCACGCCGTTCGCCTCGCACGCCGCCAGGAACCCGCGTGCAAGCCGGTCGGCGTACGAGGTGTGACGCGACATCACCTCGGGCGGCGAGCCGATGAGCGCGATGCGCTCGTGGCCGAGTGCGACGAGCCGGTCGACCGCGAGCCAGCCCGCGGCCTCGAAGTCGAAGTCGACGCAGGGCACGGAGCGACGCCCCTCGGGAAGACCGATGAGGACGCTCGGATGCCCCAGCCCCGACAGCGTGTCGATGCGCGGGTCGTCCGACTCGACGTCCATGACCAGCAGTGCGTCGACCATCGACCCCTTCGCCGCACGCTGCAGCGCCTTCGAGTCGTCGCTCGCGAGCAGCAGGATGTCGTAGCCGTGCTTGCGCGCCTGCGTGACGACGCCGGTGACGATCTGCATCACGACGTGCACGTCGACGCCGGTGCGCAGCGGAGCCTGCAGGCCGATGACATTGGTCGAGCGGGATGCCAGTGAGCGCGCGCCCGCGTGCGGGCTGAAGCCGAGGCTGTCGATCGCCTTCTCGACCCGGTCGCGCGTCTCCTGCGAGATGGCCCGCTTGCCGCTCATGACGTACGACACCGTCGAGATCGACACGCCCGCCTTCTGCGCGACGTCCGCGATCGTCACCATGAGATCCCCCGCTCTCCTCGTTCGATCACCCGTGTGGTTCCGGGTGCGAGCTCGTATGTTCCGATCGAACCGTCCGGCCCGTGCACACTCATTGTGACTGCTCGCGCCCGCGCGCGAAGCCGCGCCCGCACGAGTCGTCCGCCGGCCCATTCGACGTCGACCGACACATCGCCACGGGAACGGATGCCGCGCACCCGGCCATCCGGCCACTCCGGCGGCAGCGCGGGCAGCAGCCGCAGCGTGACGCTGGGTACCTCCCGGTCGTCGACGGGGTTTGGGGCGTCATTCCTCCGTTGGGGCGCAGATTCTGCGCCCCAACGGAGGTTCTGCGCCCCAGACCCGGAAGTGACAGGGCGTGTGGGCTCGAGGAAGGACTGCACGAGGGCCTCGGCGATCGCTGCGGTCAGTCCGAGGTTGCCGTCGATCTGATACGGCGGATGCGCGCTGAAGAGGTTGGGGTAGACCCCGCCGCGATGAGCATCGGAGCCCTCTTCCGCGGGTCGGAGCGCCAGCCGCAGCTGCGCGTGCACGGCCGCGCCGTCGCCCAGGCGCGCCTGCATCGCGGCACGCCAGGCGAGCGCCCAGCCGGTCGACTCCGGACCGCGGAGGCGAATGGACTCGGATGCTGCGCGCGCGAGGCCGGGTGTCGCGGCCGGCGTGATCCGCGCCAGCGGGAACAGGCCGATGAGGTGCGAGAGGTGGCGGTGGTCGGGTTCGGCCTCGACGCGCTCACGGTCCCACTCGAGGAGATCGCCGCGTGCCGACACCTGCGGGTCGGGGAGGGCATCCGTGAGCGTGGTCAGCGCCGCGATCCACGGGTCGTCGACGTCGAGCACCGCCGCGGCGGCGCGGCAGACCGCGGCGAGCTCGCGCAGCAGGGCGACGTCCATCGCCGCCGACACCGCGACCCCGCGCTCGTGCCCTTCGGCGTCGAGGTAGTGGTTCTCGGGCGAGGTCGACGGGCTCGTCCACGCGCGCTCGCCGTCCGTCTGGATCCACGAGAGCGCGAAGGCCGCGGCCGAGGCGAGCGCCGGCCAGGCCTCGCCCTGCAGGTACGCGCGGTCTCCGCCGAACGAGTAGTGCTCCCACAGGTGCAGGGCGAGCCACACCCCGCCGAGCGACCAGTTCGCCCACGCCGGGTCGCCGTAGCCGGCGCCGACCGGCGCGGCGAAGGCCCAGGCATCCGAATTGTGATGGGCCACCCAGCCGTCCGCGCCGTACAGCTCGCGCGCGACGGCGGGGCCCGTCGTCTCGGAGAGCCGCCGCGTGAAGCGCAGGAGGGGCTCATGGCACTCGGCGAGGTCGGTCGTCTCGGCCGGCCAGTACGCCATCTGCGTGTTGATGTTGAGGGTGTACGCGCTCGACCACGGCCCCGGAAGCTCGGCGTTCCACAGCCCCTGCAGGGTGACCGGCAGCCCGCCGGGCTGCGACGAAGCGATGAGCAGGTACCGCCCGTAGTGGAACATGATGGCGGCGAGAGCGGGGTCGTCGCGCTCCTGCGCGCGACGCACCCGGTCTACGGTGTCGAGTGCCTCCACGCCGCCCGGTGCCGGCAGTTCGAGCGCGCACCGCGCGTAGAGCTCACCGTGGGCGGCTTCGTGGGCGGTGAGCAGGTCGGCTGCGGTCGCGTGGACGTCGACGGAGCCACGGATGCCGCGCAGCAGCGCCGCCGCGTGCCCCTCCGCATCGCGGGCATCGGCCGGGTCGCCGGGCAGCGAAGGCGAAGTGGCCGTGGCGATCGCGAAGAGGTGCGTCGTCGCGGGCGCGCCGACGAGGACCCCGTCGACGACCTCGGAGGCGCCGCGCGCCTGGACCAGGATCGCGCCATGGCGCCCGTGCTCCTCGTCGTAGCGGATGGGCTCGGCGGGGCTCTCGTGACCGGGTGCGACGTCGACCGGGAGCCACCATTCGGTCGCGAGATCGCCGCCCGCCGAGCGCGGGGCCGAGCGCGGGCGCAGGAGCGACCCGATCTCGAGGTGCACGCGCACCGGCTCGTTCGCGGTGACCTCGTGCATGATCGCGCCGGTCACGAGGTCCGCCCACGTGCGGTGCCGCACGTCGACGTCGCCGAGCGCGTAGTGGTGGGTCGCGACGCCGGTGGCGAGATCCAGGCGCCGCCCGTAGACCCGAGGCGTTTCGACTGGCTCGTTCCTCGCTCGCTCAACGGCCGGTTCGGAGCCGGACCCTCGCTCGTCGAGCGAGGGAGCGCCGGCGACCGGGTCGAAGCGCCCCGGACCCGGCTGCGACCCGGAGTGCGCAGCATCCGTCTCCACCGTCAGCTCGACCCAGCCGAGCGGCAGGTAGGCCTGCACCCACGGTGCCTGCATGCGCTGCAGGAGTGCCTCGGCGGAGTCGACGTCGTCGGCGTCGATCGCCGCGCGCACGGCCTCGAGTGCCTCGGGGCCGTGATCCGCGACGCCTTCCAGCGGGTCGGCGTCTGCGCGCCCCGACCACGCCGTGATGTCGTTCAGCCACAGCCGCTCGCCGCCGGCGAGCCCCGCGCACATCGCGCCGCGCACGCCGTTGCCGACCGGGTAGGCCTCGAGCCACCGTGAGGCGGGCGCGGAGGAGCGCAGCGTGTGAAGCCCTTCGGCGAGCTCAGGGTCCGAGCCGGGCGGAGGTGGGACCGCATCATCGCGGCGCGTGGACATCGTCACAGTCGTAGTATACCGTCTCAGTGTTGAAGCGCTTCGAAAGTTCGACGCTCTTCTCGCCCACAAACCCGTGACCGTCCGATCGAAACTCAGCGAAGAGGTTCCCCGCTCCATGGCCACCACGCCCGACCCGCGTCGGATCGACGCGTTCTCCGAGATCACCCGTGACCTCGGCATCTGCTTCGGCGGTGACTACAACCCCGAGCAGTGGCCGCGAGAGGTCTGGCAGGAAGACGCCGAGCTCATGGTGCGCGCGGGTGTCAACCTCGTGACGGTCGGGGTGTTCAGCTGGGCGCGCCTCGAGCCGTCGCCGGGCGAGTACGACTTCGCGTGGCTCGACGAGGTGCTCGACCTGCTGCATGCCCACGGCATCGCCGTGGACCTCGCGACCCCGACCGCCTCGCCGCCGCCGTGGCTCGGCGTCCTCCACCCCGAGACGCTCCCCGTGAACCCCGACGGTGTGCGCCTGGCAGCCGGGTCCCGCAACCAGTTCACGCCGGCCTCGCGCGTCTACCGCGAACACGCCCTGGCGATCGCGACCGCCCTCGCCGTGCGCTACGGCGCGCACCCCGCGGTGCGCATGTGGCACGTCGGCAACGAGTTCGGGCAGATCGACTTCGGCGATGAGGCGGCGCGCGAGTTCCGGCTGTGGCTGCGTGAGCGCTACCACTCGATCGACGCGCTCAACGAGGCCTGGGGAACCCTCGTCTGGTCGCAGCGGTACCGCGATTTCGACGAGATCGTGCCGCCGCGGCGCATGCCGTACCTCGTGAACCCCGCCCACTCGCTCGACTTCCGCCGGTACACGTCGTCGGCGCTGCAGCGGGTGTTCGCCGAGCAGCGCGACGCCATCCGCGCGACCGGCGCCAACCAGCCGATCACGACCAACTTCATGGGCTTCGAGCCGCTGACCGACCTGTGGGAGTGGGCCGAAGACGTCGACGTCGTCGCTGACGACCAGTACCCCGACCATGCGAGCGCCACGTCGTCGTCCGACATCGCGCTCGTGCAGGACCTCATGCGCTCGCTCGGCGAAGGGCGGCCGTGGGTGCTCATGGAGCAGGCGGTGAGCGCGACCTCGTGGCGCCCGCACAACCTGCCCAAGAGCCGCGACCGCGCTCGTCTCGACTCGCTGCAGGCGGTTGCCCGAGGGGCGGACGCGATCTGCTTCTTCCAGTGGCGACAGGCCCGCACCGGCGCCGAGCGCTTCCACTCCGCGATGCTGCCGCACGCCGGCGCCGACACCGAGGTCTTCGAGACCACGTGCGCGCTCGGCGCCGACCTGCGCCGACTTCGCCCCCTGGCCGGCGGGCGGGTCGAGGCATCCGTCGCCCTCGTCTTCGACTGGCCGTCGCGGTGGGCAGCGGACGAACCGGGCCGCCCGACCCAGCGGCTCGACACGCTCGAGCAGGCGCAGCGGTGGCACCGCGCGCTCTGGCGCCGCGGCATCGCGGTCGACGTGGTCCGTCCGGGCGCCGACCTCTCGACGTACGCCACGGTGCTGGTGCCGCACACGTACATCGTGGAGCCGGATGCTGCCGCCACCCTCCGCGCGGCGGTCGAGCGCGGCGCGAGCCTCGTGGTCGGTCCGTTCTCGGGCGTGGCCGACGGCAACGCCGGCATCCTCACCGGGCGCTCGCCGGTGCTGCTGCGCGACCTCCTCGGTGTGAGCGGCGAGGAGTGGGTGGGTCTGCCCGACGCGCCCACGCCGGTCGCGGCCGACCCCGCCTGGGCCACCGCACCGCCTCGGGCCGAGGCATCCATTCTCGGCGAGCGCCTCCGTGCCGAGGGGGCCGAGGTGCTCGCCCGCTTCGGCGCCGGACACCTGTCCGGTGCACCCGCGATCACCCGGCACCGCGTCGGCGACGGCACCGCGTGGTACCTCGGCGCGATCGTCTCGGACGACGCGCTCGCCGCGGTGCTCGACGACGCGCTCGACGCTGCCGATGTCGTGGGCGTCCTGCCCGGCCGCGCGCTGCCGGAAGGCGTCGAGGCGGTCCAGCGCGGCGAAGCCCTCTTCCTCCTCAACCACGGCGAACAGGACCGGCGGATGACGCTCCCCGGCCCGCGCCGCGATCTCCTGTCGGACGCGGACGTCGAGGGGCAGCTGACGCTGGCCTCCGGCGCCGCCATGGTGCTCATCGAAAGGCACGCAGAGTGAAGTTCACCGATGGCTACTGGCTGACCAGGCCCGGCCTCGCGCCGTTGTACGCGGTCGAGGTCGACGACATCCGCGTCGACGAGGCAGCGGGCACGATGACCGTGTACGCCCCGACTGCGGCGATCCGCGACCGGGGCGACACCCTCAACCGCGCGATGCTCACGGTCACGTTCTCGGCGCCCGCGCCGGGCGTCGTCAAGGTGCGCGTCGAGCGCCACGCGGGCGCCGTGCACCGAGGACCCGACTTCGAGATCTTCGGCGCGGAGGGCTTCCGGCCCGACATCACGGTCGACGAGAACGAGGGGATCCTCGACGCCGGCCCGCTGAAGGCGCGGGTCGCGCGCACGGCGGGCCAGTGGCGCATCGACTTCCTCGAGGCGGATGGACGCGTGCTCACCAGCTCCCTCCCGCGGTCGATCGGCCATTACACCGACACGACGGGCAAGAACGGCACCGCGGGCACGGCCGGCACCGCCGGCACCGCCGGTACGGCCGCCGGCGGCACGAAGCCGACGTGGGTGCACCAGCAGCTCAGCATCGAGCCGGGCGAGCGCGTGTACGGGCTCGGCGAGCGTTTCGGCGCGTTCGTCAAGAACGGCCAGGTCGTCGACACATGGAACGCCGACGGCGGCACCTCCAGTGAGCAGGCGTACAAGAACGTGCCGTTCTACCTCACGTCCCGCGGCTACGGCGTGTTCGTCGACCACCCCGAGAACGTCTCGTTCGAGGTCGGCAGCGAGGTCAACTCGCGCGTCCAGTTCTCGGTGGGCGGCGAGTCCCTCGAGTACTACGTGATCGCCGGCCCGGAGCCGAAGGAGGTGCTGCGCCGCTACACCGCGCTCACCGGGCGCCCCGCACGCGTGCCCGCGTGGTCGTTCGGGCTCTGGCTCACGACGTCGTTCACCGCCAGCTACGACGAGGACACCGTGAGCGCCTTCGTCGACGGCATGGCTGAGCGAGACATCCCGCTGTCGGTCTTCCACTACGACTGCTTCTGGATGCGCGAGTACCAGTGGAGCGACTTCGAGTGGGACTCCCGCGCGTTCCACGACCCGGTCGGGCAGATCGCGCGAATGCACGAGCGCGACGTGCACGTGTCGCTCTGGATCAACCCGTACATCGCGCAGCGCTCGGCGCTGTTCCGCGAAGCGGCCGACAGCGGCTACCTGCTGAAGCGCACCGACGGCAGCGTGTGGCAGTGGGACATGTGGCAAGCGGGCATGGGCCTCGTGGACTTCACCAACCCCGACGCGGCGGACTGGTACGTCGAGAAGCTGCAGGGCCTGCTCGACCAGGGCGTCGACGCGTTCAAGACGGACTTCGGCGAGCGGATCCCCGTCGAGGGCGTGGTGTGGCACGACGGGTCGGATCCGCACCGCATGCACAACTACTACGCGAAGCTGTACAACGAGGTCGTGTTCCGCGCGCTCGAGCGGCATCACGGCGTCGGCGACGCTGTCGTGTTCGCCCGTTCCGCGACCGCCGGCTCGCAGCAGTTCCCGGTGCACTGGGGCGGTGACAACGACTCGACGTTCCTGTCGATGGCGGAGTCCCTCCGCGGCGGGCTGTCGCTCGCGATGTCGGGCTTCGGGTACTGGAGCCACGACATCGGCGGGTTCGAGGGCACGCCCGACCCGGGCCTGTTCAAGCGCTGGCTCGCGTTCGGCCTGCTCTCGTCGCACTCGCGTCTGCACGGCTCGTCATCGGTGCGCGTGCCATGGGCCTTCGACGAGGAGGCGGTCGACATCGCCCGCTCGTTCACGAAGCTCAAGATGCGGCTCATGCCCTACCTCGCGGGCGCCGCCGAACAGGCGCATCGCTGCGGGACGCCGATGATGCGCCCGATGGCGCTCGAGTTCCCCGGGGACCGCTCGGGCTTCGACGCCGACACGCAGTACATGCTGGGTGACGCGCTGTTGGTCGCGCCGATCTTCACCGCCGACGGCAGCGTCGAGTACTACGTGCCGGAGGGGGAGTGGACCTCCCTCCTCGACGGATCCGTGGTCGACGGCCGCCGGTGGATCTCCGAGACCCACGGCTACGATTCGGTGCCGCTGCGGGTGCGACCGGGAACGGTGCTGCCCTTCGGCGCGGATGACAGCCGCCCCGACTACGACTGGTCCGACGGCGTCACGCTCCGGTGCTTCGAACTGCCCGACGGCTACGACCGCGAGACGCGGGTGCCGGGCCACGACAGCAAGGGATCCATCGACGGCGTCGGCGCGACGACGTTCCGCGTGCGCCGTGAGGGCGCCGCGATCATCGCGTCGACGGACGACGCGCACGCGCCGTGGGCGCTGCAGGTGGGTGACCGGATCGTCCGGGCCGAGGCATCCGGAGAGATCCGTGTCGAACTCGATGAGGAGACTGCGCGATGACCGACATTGCAACGGATGCTGCGACCCGGGCGGTCGCCGAAGACGAGACGTCTGAGCGGCCGCTCTTCCGGCAGGTCGACCAGCCGCTCGCGGCACGTGCCCGCGACCTGCTCGACCGGCTGACGCCCGACGAGCGGATCGCGATGCTGCATCAGGCGGCGCCCGCGGTCGAACGGCTCGGGGTGTCGGCGTGGCACACCGGATGCGAGGCGCTGCACGGCGTCGCGTGGCTCGGGCGGGCGACGGTGTTCCCTCAGTCCGTGGGACTCGCCGCGACGTGGGACACCGACCTCGTCGAGAAGGTGGGCGAGGTCGCCGCGGTCGAGGTGCGCGCCAAGCGCGCCGAGAACCCGATGGTGAGCCTCAACGTCTGGGCGCCGGTCGTCAACACGCTCCGCCACCCGGGCTGGGGACGCAACGAGGAGGGCTACTCCGAGGACCCGCACATCACCGCGGTCTTCGGGACCGCCTATTCGCGGGGCCTCCGCGGCGACCACCCGCGTGTGTGGCGCACCGTGCCCGCGCTCAAGCACTTCCTCGCCTACAACAACGAGACCGATCGCTCGGTGACCTCGTCCGAGATGTCCCTGCGCACGCTGCACGAGGAGGAGCTCCCGGCATTCCGCGCAGCGATCGAGGAGGGCGTCGCGGGTGGCATGATGCTCGCGTACAACCGCGTCAACGGCATCCCGGCGCACACCCAGCCCGAGCTGGTCGCGGAGGCTCGGAGCTGGTCCGACGAGTCGATCGCCGTCGTCTCGGATGCCGGCGCTCCGACCTTCCTCGTCACCACCCAGCGCACCCAGCCTGACCATGTGCACGCCGCGGCAGCCCTCGTGACCTCCGGCCTCGACTCGTTCACCGACAACGACGCGAACGCGGCGCCCACCATCGGCTATGTGACGCAGGCGCTCGCCGAGGGCCTGCTCACCTCGGACGACGTCGACCAGGCCGTGCTGCGACTGCTCGAGCTGCGCATCCGGACGGGCGAGTTCGACGGCGACGACGACCCGTACGCGGGGATCGGCGCCGACGCCATCGACGCGCCCGGGGCTCGTGAACTCGCCCGGGAGGCGGTGGCGCGCTCGGTCGTCGTGCTGCGGAACGACGCCGACGTGCTGCCGCTCTCCCGGGCGTCACGGGTCGCGGTCGTCGGGCCGCTCGCCGATCTCGTGCTCACCGATTGGTATGCCGGCACTCCGCCCTACGTGGTCGGGCTCGGCGCCGCTGCCGCCGAGCGCTTCGGCGAGGCCGAGGTCGTGACCGGCGCAGACACGATCGCGCTCCGTGCCTCGTCGAACGGCCGCTACGTCGTGTCGAACGCCGACGGCTCGGTGGTCGAGGCGGCCGGTGATGCCGCCGTCGACGACGCCCTGTTCGACGTGACCGACTGGGGCGACGGCATCCTCACCCTGCGCTCCCACGCGAGCGGTCTGCTCCTCACCGGCGCGAAGTGGCCGATGCGCGCGGACGCGACGCGCGTGGGCGAATGGGTGGTGCAGGAGAGCTTCCGCAAGCACCTCCACGCCGACGGCACGTGGTCGCTGCTGCACCTCGGGTCGGGCCGGTGGCTGCGGGTGTTCCGCGATTCCGGGCTGCTCGCCGCGGAGGCCGTGACGCTCGACGCCGCCGAGCGCTTCGGCGTGCGCGTGGTGCGATCGGGCGCGACCGCGGTGGCCGAGGCGGCCGCGCGTGCCGACGCCGTCGTCGTCGCGGTGGGCAACGACCCCCACCTCAACGGTCGCGAGACGGAGGATCGTCCGCACCTGCGGCTGCCCGACGCGTGGGCCGAGGTGTGGCGCGCGGCCCGCGAGGCGAACCCGCGGGCGGTGCTCACGATCGTGTCGAGCTACCCGTATGTGCTCGCGGGCGTCGAAGCGGAGACCGTCGTCTGGTCCAGCCACGGCGGCCAGGAGCTGGGACACGGCGTGATCGACGTGCTGTCGGGCGACGTCGAGCCGTCGGGCCGTCTCTCGCAGAGCTGGCCCGCGACCGAGGCGCAGGCGGGCGACCTGTTCGACTACGACACCCTGCGCCAGGGGGCGACCTACCGCCATCAGCCCGACGAGCCGACGTTCGCGTTCGGCCACGGACTCACCTTCACGACGGTCGCCTATGAGTCGGTGACTGTGGATGCCGCTGTCCCCGCGCCCGCGCCGACCCACCGCCACGCCGGCTTCGCGCCGCGGGAAGACGAGACCGTCGTGAACGCGGTGGTGCGGGTGCGCAACACCGGCGACCGCGATGCCGAGGAGCTCGTGCAGCTCTACGCGCTGTCGTCGGGCTTGCCGCTGCCGACGCCGCGGCGCCTGCTCGTGGCCTATCGCCGCGCGCGGCTCGCGCCTGGCGAAGTCCGCGACGTCGAGCTGACGTTCTCACCCGCGCGCCTCGCCGTGTGGGACGACGCCGTGCGCCTCCCCGGCGCGGTCGACGACTGGCTCCACGATGGTGCGCTGCGCGTGCAGCCCGGGACGTACACCGTTGCCGCGGGGCCGTCGGCGTGGGATCTGCCCGTGCGGGCTGATCTGGAGGTCACTGCGGGCTGAGGCTGCGGCATCCCACCCTGCGGGCTTGGCAGCCGACGCCGCCCGTCCTCAACAGGTCAACCGGGCTCCTGCAGGGGCGTTTCGGTGCACGTGCTCCTGTAGAAGCCCGGTTGACCTGTCGGAGGGACGACGCGCGAGGAGCCGGGAACGCAGTCCTGCTCGACTACGGTGCGAGTTCCTCCGCCAGAGCCCGCGTCTCGTCCGGAGTCCAGATGCGGTCGCCGAAGACGTGACGATGCGCGAGCGACAGCTCCGCGCCCGGGTCCAGGACGACGTACTCGTCGAACGAGGGCGACGGCGCGAGCACCGGGATCGGCTCACTGCGCACGAACCAGCGGATCGGGGGCGCTCCGGTCGAGGTGCCCGCGAACGCGAGCACGGTGGCGCCGCCGTCGATGTCGTCGTGCTCGCCCGAGAAGGCCACCCACGGCGCGACGTGGCCCATCACGCCGTCGTCGCCGGCGTCATCGGGGAAGCCGCCGGCCAGCACGCGGCCGCCGGTCCAGGCACGAGGCATCCGGATCATGAAGCCGGTGTAGCCGGCGCCGGGTCGTCCCTCGGTCGTCGGGCTGCCGAGTTCGAGCTCGCGCCCCGACACGTTGCGCAGTGTCGTCGAGAAGTCGAGCATCCAGAGGCCGCGGTCGGTGTCGACGCCGTGGAAGCGGTGCGTACGGGTCTCGGAGAGCCACTCCTCGCCGCCCTGAGTGATCCACGTGAGCTCTTCGGTGAAGGCGACCTCGGGTCCGCCATCGGCCACCGTCGTGAAGCCGTCGTGGCGGATGGTGCCGACGTTGTCGAGGAGCGCGTAGTCGCCGTGCTCCGGACGGAACGTGTTCCCGCCCCAGAAGTTCTGACCCGACACGTGGGTCCAGGTCATCTGGAGGCCCTTGTGCCACCGGTGGTCCCACGGGCGGAAGCCGGTGAGCAGCGCACCATCCAGCGCTCGCAGGGGGTGGAGGAAGGGCTTGGGGCCCTCGGAGATCTCGCCACCCGGCTCGAACGCGTAGCGCGCGATATCGACGCCGGCGGCAATGACGGTCACATCGGTCTGTTCGAGGCGGAGGGTGAGGTCGGTCACGGTCCCATTGTGGCCCAGATCCATGGAAAACGCTTGCCCATTGTTCGCGCGGACGCATAATGTACCGCTCCCGAGGCTGGAGCGGTAGAGGCATCCCCACGCGCCGCGGCGGCGATAGCGTCTTCGTCATCATACGAGACCCCGCACCCCCCGCGGCGTCCGCGAGACAGAAGGAGAAGAACATGCTCTGGACCATCCTCGGCCTGATCATCATCGGCCTGATCGCCGGCCTCATCGCTCGCGCCATCATCCCCGGCAAGCAGAGCATGGGCATCCTGCTGACGATCGTCCTCGGAATCGTCGGCTCGTTCGTCGGCGGGTTCCTCGGCTTCCTGTTGTTCGGAAGCGACCCCAACGGTGGCTTCCTGCAGCCGTCGGGTATCATCGGCTCGATCCTGGGCGCGATCATCGTGCTGGGCATCTACGTCCTGGTCACGCGTCGCCGCGGCGTCAACCGCGTCTGACCGGCTGCCCCGGGCTCTCACGCACAACACTTCGCCCGGATCCGTGCGCTCCCTCGCACGGATCCGGGCGTCGTTGTGTGCGACCGCGGGTCAGGCGCCCGCGAGGGCCTGCGACACGACGTCGCGGGCCTCGGCCTGCACCTGCGCGAGGTGCCCGGGTCCGCGGAGGGACTCGGCATAGAGCTTGTAGACGTCCTCGGTGCCCGACGGACGCGCGGCGAACCAGGCGTGCTCGGTCTGCACCTTGAGGCCGCCGATCGCGGCACCGTTGCCCGGCGCGTGCGAGAGCTTCGCGGTGATGGGCTCGCCGGCGAGCTCGGTCGCGGTGACCGCCTCAGGGGCGAGCTTGCCCAGCGCGGCCTTCTGCGCGGGCGACGCCGGGGCGTCCACGCGCTGATACGCCGAAGCGCCGAACTCTGCCTCGAGTTCGGCGTACCGCTGCGAGGGCGTCTTCCCGGTGACCGCGAGGATCTCGGAGGCCAGGAGGCACAGCAGGATGCCGTCCTTGTCGGTGGTCCAGACGGAGCCGTCCTTGCGGAGGAACGACGCTCCCGCCGACTCCTCGCCGCCGAAGGCGACGGATCCGTCCAGCAGTCCGGGCACGAACCACTTGAACCCGACCGGAACCTCGAGCAGCTCGCGCCCGAGCGATTCGGCCACGCGGTCGATGATCATCGAGCTCACGAGGGTCTTGCCCACGGCAGCATCCGTCGGCCAGTCCGGCCGGTGCGAGTAGAGGTAGTCGATCGCGACGGCGAGGTAGTGGTTGGGGTTCATCAGCCCGGCGTCGGGCGTCACGATGCCGTGGCGGTCGGCGTCGGCGTCGTTGCCGGTGAGGATGTCGTACTCGTCGCGGCGCGCGACGAGAGCGGCCATCGCCGACGGCGACGACGGATCCATGCGGATCTTCTCGTCCCAGTCGAGGGTCATGAACTTCCACGTGGGGTCGACGTCGGGGTTCACGACGGTGAGGTCGAGGCCGTGCACCTCGGCGATGAGCGCCCAATACTCGACAGACGCGCCGCCCAGCGGGTCGGCCCCGATGCGCACGCCGGCCGAGCGGATGGCCTCGACGTCGATGATGTTCGCGAGGTCGCGCACATACGCGTCACGGAAGTCGTAGTCGCCCAGCTTCTCGCCGTCGAGGTCCTTGAACGGCGTGCGGGCGACACCCTCGAGATCCGCCGCGATGAGCTCGTTCGCGCGGTTCGCGATCCAGCCCGTGGCATCGGTGTCGGCGGGACCGCCGTTCGGCGGGTTGTACTTGAAGCCGCCGTCGCGCGGCGGGTTGTGGCTCGGGGTCACGACGATGCCGTCGGCGCGGGTCGGGTCCGCGGCATCCTTCCCGCGGTTGTAGGTCAGGATCGCGTGGCTGAGCGCGGGGGTCGGCACCCAGGAGTCGCGCGAGTCCACGCGGACATCGACGCCGTTCGCGACGAGCACCTCGATGGCGCTGCGCTCGGCGGGAAGCGACAGGCCGTGCGTGTCGCGTCCGAGGAACAGCGGGCCCTCGATGCCCTGAGCCTTCCGGTAATCGACGATCGCCTGCGTCGTGGCGAGGATGTGGGTCTCGTTGAAGCTCGCCGACAGCGACGAGCCGCGGTGCCCGCTCGTCCCGAACGCGACGCGCTGCTCGGGGACGGCGGGGTCCGGCTTGAGGTCGTAGTAAGCGGCGATCAGCTCATCGATGTCGATGAGGTCGGATGCTTCGGCCGGCTGTCCTGCGCGAGTCATGCGTCCCAGTCTGCACGTCCTCCGCCTGCCGCGCACGGTCCGTGACACCCTGCGCCGGTGCGCAATTCAGGACCGGTGCGCCGCGCCGTGGGCGCGGCCCCCGGAATTCCGCGGGCGGGGTCGATGTCGCGCGACCTCCATCCTGAGTTACGGACGGGATCGGGCCCACGGGGCCCGGGCTAGGCTGGCACGCGTGACTTCCGAGGTCGCCTCTGCCGAGGCATCCGTTCCCGTCCGCCGCACGTACAGCTTCCTGGGCCCCGCGGGCACGTTCACCGAGGCGGCGCTCGCCCAGGTGCCGGAGGCGCGCGGCCACGAGTGGCGCCCGGTGCGCAACGTGGGGGAGGCGCTCGCCGACGTCGTCGAGGGCCGCTCCGACGCCGCGATGATCGCGATCGAGAACTCCGTCGACGGCGGAGTCTCGACCGCGCAGGACGCCCTCGCGACGGTGCCGGGGCTTCGCATCGTCGGCGAGTACCTCGTGCCTGTCGAATTCGTCCTCGTCGGACGCCCCGGCGCGCGACTGGAGGACATCTCGCTCATCGCCGCGCACCCCGTCGCGTACGCGCAGTGCCTGCAATGGCTCTCGGCCGCGCTGCCCGCTCACGCTCACGTGCCGGCCGCGAGCAACGTGGCGAGTGCGATGGGCCTGCTGGACGGATCGAGCGACGCGGATGCGGCGATCGCGCCTCCCGGGATCCTCGAGCATCACCAGCTCGAGCTGCTGGCCTCGAACATCGGCGACAACCCCAACGCGGTGACCCGGTTCGTGCTCGTGAGCCGCACCGTCGTGCCGCCGCCGCCGACCGGCGCGGACAAGACCTCGCTCATCGTCGAGCTGCCCGACGATCACCCCGGTGCCCTGCTCGAGATGCTCGAGCAGTTCGCCACCCGCGGCATCAACCTGTCGCTGCTGGCCTCGCGTCCGATCGGCGACGAGCTCGGCCGCTATCGGTTCGTCGTCGACGCCGACGGGCACCTCGAGGACGAGCGCATGGCCGACGCCCTGATGGGCCTGCGCCGCTTCAGCCCCCGCGTGACGTTCCTCGGGTCGTACCCGCGCGCCGATCGCGCCGTCGTGCGCTACCCGGAGCGCTACGCCGACGACGTCTTCGTGGAGGCGCGCGACTGGCTGCGGGGACTCATCTCCGGAGAGCCCGAAGTGCAGGACTGACGAGCCCCGCCGGGGTCAGAGGCCGAGCTCGCCCGCCAGCAGCTCGAGGGTCTGCAGGCGGCCGGGCGCGGCATCCATCGGCTCGTCCTCGTACGATCCGGCGATCGGGGAGATCATCACCTCGTCGACGCCGTGCTTCGCGGCGAAGGAGCGGAGATCGGATGCCACGGCCCCGGCTGTGCCGACGAACCACTTCGCGCGGGCCGAGGCCATGAAGGTGTCGCCGAGGCCGGCGAAGTCGGCCGCGTTGGCGAGCGCGTGCTCGACGGTCTCGAGCGGCACGAGCGGCTTGTTGGTGCGCAGGCGCGCCGTCATGCGGAGGTTGGGCAGGGCGCGGGCCTCGGCCTCGTCGTGCGTCGGGGCTACGAGCACGTTCGCGGTGAGGAAGGTGCGCGGGGCGGCGAGCGACTCGGACGGCACGAACGCCGAGCGGTAGAGATCGAGCGCGCGCTCGAGGCCCTCGCCCGAGAAGTGGTTCGCGAACACGTACGGCAGGCCCAACGACGCGGCGAGCTGTGCGGAGTAGTCGCTCGACCCGAGCAGCCACACCTCGGGAGTCGTCGTCGCGGCGGGCGTCGCGCGCACGTCGTAGGTCCCGCCGGACGTGAAGCGCAGCGAGGCGCCGTCCGGGGCGACCAGGGAGAGGATGTCGCGCACGTGGTCGGGGAAACGTTCGACGTCGCTCGTCGTGCCGCTCTGGCGCAGCAGCTGCGTGATGACCGGATCCGACCCCGGCGCCCGTCCGAGGCCGAGGTCGATGCGCCCCGGCGCGAGTGCCTCGAGCGCCGCGAACTGTTCGGCGACGACGAGCGGAGAGTGGTTCGGCAGCATCACGCCGCCCGACCCGAGCCGGATGCGCGACGTCCGCGCGGCGGCCGCCGCCGCGAGCACCGGCGGCGTCGTCGAGGCGACGGCCGGCATGTTGTGGTGCTCGGCGAACCAGTAGCGGCGATAGCCGAGCCGATCCGCCGCGTCCACGAGGGAGAGGGATGCCGCGACCGCCTGCGCGCTGGTCTGCCCGGTGCGCACCGGAACGAGGTCGAGAACGGACAGGGCCGGGGCAGGGGTCGCAGTGCTCATCGTCTTCTGCAACCCCGCGCCCCGGCATCCGCATTCCGCATCCGGCCGGTCTCTTTGCCGTCAGCGCGCGGATGCGGAATTGGGACAGCACTCCCGTCTCCGGAGCAACGACCGCCCCGAGCGCCGGAAAGCGGCGGAAAGTCCGAATTCCGGATCAGCAGACACCGGCTACGGGAGGCGGTTGGCCTTCGCGAGGTTGTCGCGAAGCTCGTCGGCGGTCTGCGCGACGACGTAGGCCGGGCGGTCGCGCTCGAGGCGCCACGATTCGCTCAGCGGACCCGCGCTCACAGTGTCGAAGCCGAGCGCGTCGTAGACGCCGGTGACGAACTCGATCGCCTCGTCGTCGTCGCTCGCGGTGCCGAGTGCACGGCGCTGCGGGTCGCCCGCAGCGAGGCCGCCGGCATTGATGTCGGACGCGTACAGGTGGTTGAACGCCTTCACGACCTTCGAGGTCGGCAGGTGCTGCTGGAGGAGCCCCGAGGTCGTCGTCTCTCCGCGGTCGAGGGCGTCGATGTGGCCGTCGCGCTCGAAGTAGTAGTTGTTCGTGTCGAGCACGATCTTCCCGGCGAGCGGTTCGACCGGCACGTCCTTCAGGGCCTTCAGCGGCACGGTCACCACCGCGATGTCGGCGGCCGCGGCCGCGTCGGCGGCGGTCGCCGCGCTCACCTTCGGCCCCAGCTCGTCGACGAGCCCCGCGAGGCTCTCGGGTCCGCGTGAGTTCGAGATCACGACGTCGTAGCCGAGTCCCGAGAATGCCCGCGCGAGCGCGCTGCCGATGTGTCCTGCACCGATGATTCCGATCGTGGTCATGTCGACCCGCAACCGCGGGGCGCAGCATCCCATTCCGTATTCCTGTCATCGGAGGACATCCAGGAAACGTTTTCGTGATTCGGCCCGCCGCAGCGTGCGTCCGTGTGACGATGTGGGCATGGACTACACCCACCTCGGACGAACCGGCACCTCCGTCTCGCGGATCGTGCTCGGAACCATGAACTTCGGCGACCGCACCTCGGAGGAGGACTCGTTCGCCATCCTCGACCGCGCACTGGAGCTCGGCGTCAACTTCATCGACACCGCCAACGGCTACGGCGGCTCGGGCGGCCGCGGCGCCACCGAAGAGATCATCGGGCGCTGGTTCGCCGCCCGTCCCGGCGTCCGTGACGACGTGGTGCTCGCCACCAAGGTGCACTCGCCGATGGTCGATCCGACCCCTGACGGCGACGTGGTCAACGCCCGCGGCGCGTCCGCGTGGCAGGTGCGGCGCGAGGCGATCGGGTCGCTCAAGCGCCTGCAGACCGACCGCATCGACCTGTACCAGTTCCACCACATCGACCGGCACATCTCGTGGCAGGAGCTCTGGCAGTCGATGGAGGTGCTCGTCGCGAAGGGCGAGGTCGTCTACACCGGAAGCTCGAACTTCGCGGCGTGGAACATCGCCCAGGCCAACGAGATCGCGGCCCGGCGCCACTTCCTCGGGCTCGTGAGCGAGCAGTCGCTGTACAACCTCGCGCAGCGCTCGATCGAGCTCGAGGTGATCCCGGCGGCGCAGAACTACGGCCTCGGCATCCTGCCCTGGTCGCCGCTCGCGGGCGGACTTCTCAGCGGCGGATCGACGGATGCCGCAGCCCGGTCCGGATCCGAACGCATCACGTCGCAGCGCGAGCAGCGCCGCGACCAGCTGCAGTCGTACGAGCGGTTCGCCCGGGAACGCGGCTGGACGCCGTCGGCCTTGGGCCTCGCCTGGCTGCTGCACCAGCCCGGTGTGACCGGCCCGATCATCGGACCCCGCACGGTCGCCCAGCTCGAGTCGGCCGTGTCGGCGCTGGACATCCACTTGAGCGACGACGATCTCGCGGCCCTCGACCAGCTGTTCCCCGGGCCGGGCGGGCAGGCGCCGGAGGCCTACGCGTGGTGACGCATCGAGCGGGTCGTGCGCTCAGGAGCGCGCGGCCCGCTTGACGTGCTCGTACGCAGCGAGCGCCGCCTTGCGGGTCTCGCCGAGATCGACGAGAGGCTCGGGCCCATCGTCGCGCAGCGACTCGGGAGCCCACGCGCGCTGGTAGTGCCCGTCGGCGTCGAACTTCTTCGCCTGCAGCTGCGGGTTGAAGATCCGGAAGTACGGTGCGGCATCGGCGCCCGAGCCGGCGACCCACTGCCAGTTGAACGGGTTGTTCGCCTCGTCGGCATCGACGAGCGTGTCCCAGAACCACTCCTCGCCGCGCCGCCAGTCGATCAGCAGGTTCTTCACGAGGAAGGATGCCGCCACCATGCGCACCCGGTTGTGCATGTAGCCGGTCCTCCAGAGCTCCCGCATGCCCGCGTCGACGAGCGGGACGCCGGTGCGCCCCCGCTGCCACGCCGCGAGGTGCGTCGGCTCGAGCCGGGGCCACGGGAACGCGTCGAACTCGGGCCGCAGGTTCTTCGTCGCGAGCTGCGGGAAGTGGAACAGCGTGTGCCATGCGAACTCGCGCCAGCCGAGCTCCGAGAGGAAGCGCCCGCCGTGACCGGCCTCGACCGTCTCGTGCCACACCGTGTGCGGGCTCACCTCGCCCCACCGAAGTCGCGGCGACAGCAGCGATGTCGCGCCGGCCGCCGGCTCGTCGCGCGCCCGGTCGTACGCGGCGAGGTCGTCGTCGAGGAATTCACGCAGCCGCCGTCGTGCGGCGGCCTCGCCCGGCTCCCACGTGTCGCGCAACCCGCCCGCCCAGTCCGGGTGGCGGGGGAGCAGTCCCCAATCGTCGAGGGAATCGGATGCTGCACCCCCGCGCACGCCGTCGACCTCGCGCGGCTCCGGCAGCGGTGCCCGCGGCGCCGGCAGCGCGAGGCACGCGCGCCAGAACGGCGTGAACACCGAGAAATGCGTCCCGGCGCCGGTCTTCACGGTCCACGGCTCGAAGAGCAGAGAGCCGGCGAAGGAGGCGACCTCGACGCCCTCCTCGCGCAGCCCGGCCTTGAGCGCGGCGTCGACCTCGCGCTCGGGGCCGCCGTAGCGCCGGTTCCAGAACACGGCTCCGGCCGAGGCATCCGTCACCAGTTCACGCACCACGCGCTCAGCGGGGCCGCGGCGCAGGACGAGGGTCGCGCCGCGCTCGCGGAGCCGATCGTCGAGCGATGCGAGCGAATGGTGCAGCCACCACCGTGCGGCGCCGCCGAGCGGGCGGATTCCGGGGGACTCCTCGTCGAGCACGTACAGCAGGATGAGGGGCTCGCCGCGGTCGATCGCCGCGCGCAGCGCAGGATTGTCGGCGAGACGGAGGTCATCGCGGAACCACACGATCGACGGTCGGGCCATGGACCCATCCTGCCGGGCGCACGCCTGCACGAACGGGGCTTGACAGCCCGTCGACACGTTCGACGCGGGCGCTTGCACTGACTTGCGCGATCCTGCAAGTTCTTGCGTACACTGAGCGCATGTCGAAGCGTCTCGCCGAAGTGGCGCGCAAGGTCGGTGTCAGCGAAGCCACCGTCAGTCGTGTGCTCAACGACAAGCCGGGCGTCTCGGAGGCGACGCGCCAGGCCGTGCTCACCGCGCTCGACGTGCTCGGCTACGAGCGGCCGACCAAGCTGCGCGGCGAGCGCGCGCGTCTCGTGGGCCTCGTGCTCCCCGAGCTGCAGAACCCGATCTTCCCCGCGCTCGCCGAGATCATCGGCGGCGGGCTCACGCAGAACGGCTACACGCCGCTGCTGTGCACCCAGAACGCGGGCGGCATCACCGAGTCGGACTACGTCGACCTCCTCCTGCAGCAGCAGGTCTCGGGAGTGATCTTCCTCGGCGGCAATTACAGCCAGGCGGATGCCCCGCACGAGCATTACGACAGGATCCGGCAGGTGAACCTGCCGACAGTGCTGGTGAACGCCCGCATCGGCTCGCTCGACTTCGCCACCGTCTCGACGGACGACGCGGCCGCCGCGGAGCAGGCGATCCAGCACCTGCATCAGCTGGGTCACCGCCGCATCGGCCTGCTCCTCGGACCGCTCGACCACATCCCGTCGCAGCGCAAGCTCGCCGCCGCGCGCCCGCTGCTCGAGCGCCTCGGCTCGCCGCTGGACGACTCGCTCGTGGTGCGGGGTCTGTACTCGCTGGAATCCGGTCAGGCCGGAGCATCCCGCCTCTTCGCGGCCGGTGCGACCGCGATCGTCTGCGCGAGCGACCCGCTCGCCCTCGGCGCCGTGCGGGCCGCCAGGCGCGCGGGCCTCAGGGTGCCCGCCGACGTCAGCGTCGTCGGCTTCGACGACTCGTTCCTCATGAGCTGCACCGAGCCGCCGCTGACGACGGTCCGCCAGCCGATCGAGTCGATGGGCCGCACCGTCATCGACCTGCTCCTCTCGCAGATCGCCGGCACGACGGAGGCGGGAGACGAGCTCCTCTTCGAGCCCGAGCTGGTGCTCCGCGCCTCGACAGGCCCCGCCGCCGCCTGACCTCCGGCCCCGCACCATCCCCGCCCCCACCGCCGCACCCCGCCCCCACCGCCGCACCCCGCCCCCACCGCCGCACCCCGCCCCCACCGCCGCACCCCGCGGCGCGTCCTCATCTGAGGGTCAGAGCCGAGCTGAGGACGCGCACAGCGGTTTCGCCCCTCATCTCGGCGCAGCCCCTCGAACGAGGACCGACCATCGAGCCGGGCAGCTGCCGTGCGGCGATCCCGGGAGGCGGACCGCGATCCTTCTACACCGGGACGCAATCGTAATCTTGCATAATCCTGTCAAAGACTTGCACGACTCACTCGATCCGAATACATTCATCGCATCACGTCCTTCCCATCGATGAGGAGACCCGTGGACACCGAGGTCCTGACCCGTGGCCCCCAAGCCGTACCTGCGAGCGACGACCCGCTGTGGTGGCGGTCGGCCGTCATCTACCAGGTCTACGTGCGCAGCTTCGCGGACGGCAACGGCGACGGCACGGGCGACCTCGCCGGCGTGCGGGCGCACCTCTGCTACCTCAAGGACCTCGGCGTGGACGCCATCTGGTTCAACCCCTGGTACCCGAGCCCGCTGGCCGACGGCGGCTACGACGTGCAGGACTACCGCGACATCGACCCGCGGTTCGGCACCCTCGAGGAGGCGGAGCTGCTGATCCGGGAGGCGCTGGCCCTCGGCATCCGTACCATCATCGATGTCGTCCCGAACCACATCTCGGATCAGCACCCCTGGTTCCAGGCGGCACTCGCCGCCGGTCCCGGCAGCCCCGAGCGCGAGCGATTCTGGTTCCACCCCGGCAAGGGGCCGAACGGCGACGAGATCCCGACGCACTGGGTGTCGAGCTTCCAGGGCGAGACGTGGACGCGCACGACGAACCCCGACGGCACGCCGGGGCAGTGGTACCTCCACATGTTCACGCCCGAGCAGCCCGACCTGAACTGGAACCACCCCGACGTGCGCCGCGAGCACGAGGAGATCCTGAGGTTCTGGTTCGACCGGGGCGTCGCGGGCGTGCGCATCGACTCGGCGGCGCTGCTCATCAAGGATCCCGAGCTTCCCGAGGTCGGCGAGAAGCAGGGCGCCGGTCAGCACCCCACCGAGGACCGCGACGAGCTGCACGACATCTACCGCTCGTGGCGCGCGATCGCCGACTCGTACCCCGGGACGCGCGTGCTCGTCGGCGAGATCTGGGTGCCCGACATCGTGCGGTTCACCAATTACCTGCGCCCCGACGAGATGCACACCGCGTTCAACTTCGACTTCCTCGCGCGGCCGTGGGGTGCGGCATCCTTCCGTCAGTCGATCACCGCGACGCTCGAGGCCCACGCGCCCGTCGGCGCACCGTCGACGTGGGTGCTGAGCAACCACGATGTCACTCGTCCTGTCACCCGGTACGGGCGCGAAGACACGGCGTTCGCGTTCCTCAGGAAGCGGTTCGGCGTGCCGACCGACCCCGAGCTGGGCCTGCACCGCGCTCGCGCGGCCGCGCTCCTGGTCGCCGCGCTCCCCGGCAGCCTGTACATCTATCAGGGCGACGAGCTGGGTCTCCCCGAAGTCGAGGACCTGCCTCTCGACCTCATCGAGGACCCGATGCACTTCCGCTCCGGAGGCACGGACCCGGGACGAGACGGATGCCGCGTCCCGCTGCCCTGGTCGGGCGACCGTGCTCCGTTCGGGTTCAGCCCCGAGGCCACGCGCACATGGCTGCCGCAGCCGCAGGGGTGGAGCGGGCTCACCGTCGCGGAGCAGGACGCAGACCCGGCGTCGACGCTCAACCTCTACCGCGACGCGCTCCGCCTGCGCCGCGAGCTCCCCGAGCTCGGCGACGGGCCGCTCGAGTGGTGGGATGGGGCGATTCCCGCCGCGAACGGCCCCCGCCCCGACATCCTCGCCTTCCGGCGCGGCGACCGCTTCGCGTGCGTCGTCAACACCGGCGACGACCCGGTCGCGCTTCCCCCCGGTGCGACCATCCTCCTCACCAGCTCGCCCCTCGAGGCCGGCCCGCTGCCCGGCAACGCCGCCGCCTGGCTGCGGCTCGAGGGCGCGGCTGGGCCCACGCGCCCGGAGGCTCCGCGCAGCGCGTCAGCGATGCGTGGAGAAGGCGTGGGGACCGAATCCCACACCCGCACCAACACCCCGGAGACGTCCGCGCCGAGAGGCTGACGCGGAACTCCCCTCAGAAAGGAAAGACGATGAAGTCACCAGCAAGGGTCCTGCTCGCCGGTGTCGCCACCCTGGCGACCGTCGGCGCGCTCGTCGGCTGCTCTGCGGCGGGCGGCGACGAGAACAGCGACGGCAAGCTCGAGCTCCGCGTCGCGACCTTCCCGCCCGGCGCCGACGCCGCGGCGTACGAGGCGTTCGCCACCCAGGAGGAGCAGTTCGAGAAGGAGCACCCGGAGATCGACATCATCGGTGTCGAGTACGAGTGGGAAGGCCCGACGTTCGCCGTGCAGCTCGCCGGCGGCAGCCTCCCCGATGTCTTCACCGTGCCGTTCACCGACTCGAAGACGCTGCTCGAGAACGGCCAGCTCATGGACGTCACCGCCGAGGTCAAGGAGCTCGGCTACGAGGACAGCTTCAACCCGATCATCCTCGACGGCGTCAAGGACGCCGACGGGAACATCTTCGGCTTCCCGCGCCAGGCCTACGCGATGGGGCTGCACTACAACCGCGACCTGTTCGAGCAGGCAGGGCTCGACCCCGACCAGCCGCCCACGACGTGGGACGAGGTGCGAGAGTACGCCGAGAAGATCCACGACGCCACCGGCAAGGCCGGGTACGCGCAGATGGCGATCAACAACACCGGCGGCTGGCAGTTGACCGCGCAGACCGTCGCCCGCGGCGGTCGCACGCAGACCGATGAGCCCGACGGCAGCGCCACCTCGACGATCGACAACGACGCGACCAAGGCGACGCTGGAGTTCCTGCACGACCTGCGCTTCGAGGACGACTCGTTCGGCGCCAAGGTCGACCTCGACTGGGGCACCATCAACCAGGAGTTCGCCGCCGGCAACATCGGCATGTACACGTCGGGCTCCGACGTCTACACCGCCCTCGTGCGCGACTTCGGCCTCGACCCCGCCGTCTACGGCCTCGGCGTCGTGCCGATCGAGGGCGACGACCCGGGCACCCCCGGCGGCGGGGACATCGCGGTGATCAGCCCGACGGTCGACGACGAGACCAAGGCGGCCGCGGTCACCTGGATCGACTGGTACTACATGCAGAAGCTGCTGAACGAGGATGCCGCGGTGCAGGACGCGAAGGCGCTCGCCGAGTCCGACCAGGCCGTCGGCACGCCGGTCCTGCCGGTGCTGAGCCGCGAGCTGTACGAGGAGTCGCTCACCTGGATCGAGCCGTACATCAACGTGCCGCGTGACCAGATGACGTCGTTCACCGACAACATCTGGGACCAGACGCCCGTGGGTGAGCCGAAGAAGAAGACGCAGGAGGTCTACGCTCTCCTCGACACGGTCGTCCAGACGGTCCTCACCGACGAGAACGCCGACATCGACGCGCTGCTCGCGCAGGCGCAGGCGGACGCGCAGGCGCTGCTCGACGAGTAAGGGACGAGCGGATGCCGCGACCCGGCCTCGCCGCCGGGTCGCGGCATCCGTCCCCAGGCGTTTCGTTTCGCGACCGGTGTCTCGGTCGTTGAGCAATCGAAGCGAGACGAAACGCCCCGGACCCGTGCAGAACCACGACACAGCAAGGCCGAAGATGACCGCGACCCTTCCGGAGCGTCCCGCCCCCGCAGCGGCGCCCCCGCCCGCCGCACCTCCCGCCCGGCGGAAGACCCGACGCACTCCGCTGACCTGGTACCGCGGGGGAGGGCTCGCGAACCTGCTGTTCGTGCTGCCGATGGTGTTCGTGTTCCTCTTCTTCTCGTGGTCGCCGATCGTGCAGTCGGTGGTCATGAGCCTGCAGAAGACGAACCTGCTCGTCTCGGAGTGGGTCGGCCTCGAGAACTACGTGGCGGTGCTGACCGACCCGCAGCTCGGCCGCGCGGTCGTCAACACCGTCTACTTCGCGCTGCTGGCGCTCCTGTTCGGATTCCCGCTGCCGCTGTTCGTCGCGGTGCTGATGAGCGAGGTGCGCCGCGGCAAGGGGCTCTACTCCGCCCTCGCGTACCTGCCTGTCGTGATCCCCCCGGTGGTGGCGGTGCTGCTGTGGAAGTTCTTCTACAGCGCCGATCCGTCGGGCGTCTTCAACACCGTGCTCGGCTGGTTCGGCATTGCGCCGCAGCCGTGGATCTCCTCCGCGGTTCAGGCGATGCCGTCGCTCGTTCTCGAGGCGACGTGGGCGGCCGCGGGCGGATCGATCATCATCTACCTGGCCGCCCTGCTGTCGGTGCCGCCGGAGCTCTACGACGCGGCCGAGGTCGACGGCGCCGGCATCTGGCGCAAGGTCTGGCATGTCACGATCCCGCAGCTGCGCGGCATCCTCTTCATCATGCTGATCCTGCAGGTCATCGCGACCGCGCAGGTGTTCCTCGAGCCGTTCCTGTTCACGGGCGGCGGGCCTGCGGGCGCGACCAGGACGATCCTGCTCTACATCTACGACAAGGCGTTCCGCAACAGCCTGGGCGGCGACTACGGAGAGGCGACCGCGGTGTCGGTGCTGCTCGCGGTCGTGCTCGCGATCCTGTCCTGGCTGTACTTCAAGCTCACGAACCGCTGGAGCACCTCATGACCACCACGATCACGAACGCCGAGCGCCGGGAGGGCATGCGGCGCTTCCTCTCGCGTCGTGGGGCCGGCGGCGGGCGCAAGCGCGGCTCCATCGACGATCTCGCCGAGCGGTCGATCGTCTCGGCCTCGGAGCGCCGGCGTCCAGGCACGCGGTTCGGGATGTCGCTGACCCACGCCTTCCTCTTCGTCTCGCTCACGATCGCCGGACTCGGGCCGATCCTCTGGCTCGCGAAGTCCGCGGTCACCCCGACGCAGGACACCCTCCAGCAGCCGTTCGCGCTGTGGCCCAACGGCATCGACTGGGCGAACCTGTCGACGGCGTGGAACGACATCCACATCGACCAGTACTTCTGGAACACGATCGTGATCGCCGTCGGGGCCTGGTTCTCGCAGCTGTTCATCGCGACGACCGCGGGCTACGCGCTGTCGGTGCTGCGTCCCAGGTACGCGCCGGTGCTCAACGCGCTCGTGCTCGCGACGCTGTTCATCCCAGGCATCGTGCTGCTGGTGCCGCTGTACCTCACGATCGTGTCGCCGCCGCTGCTCGGCCGCGACGCGAGCATGCTCAACAGCTACCTCGCGGTGTGGCTGCCGATGGCGGCGAACGCGTTCAACATCCTCCTGGTCAAGAGGTTCTTCGACAACCTGCCGCGCGAGGTGTTCGAGGCCGCGAAGACCGACGGCGCCGGCCCGTTCCGGCTCTTCTGGTCGATCGTGCTGCCGATGTCGAAGCCGATCCTCGGCGTCGTCTCGGTGTTCGCGATCATCGCGGCGTGGAAGGACTACCTCTGGCCGAAGCTGGTGCTCCCCGACCCCGCGGTGCAGCCCCTGTCGGTGCGCCTTCCCGACGTACAGTCGCAGACCGAGCTCGACGTGTTCCTCGCCGCGCTCGCCATCGCGACGCTCATTCCGATCGCGATGTTCCTCGTCTTCCAGTCCGTGTTCCTGCGCTCCGCGGGACTCGGCGGCGCCGTGAAGGGCTGAGGCGCAGTCAGAGGCCGTCGGTGCTGTGGCCCTTGGGGACCACGACGAGCAGCGCGGAGGCCTCGACCCGGGTCTTGACAGAGAGCGCCTCGCCGAACTCGTCGCCGTCGAGCTGAACGGGGCGCGCCTCGTGCGTCGCGAGCTCGATGCCGGCTCCGCGCGAGTAGACGACCGCGTTGTCCTTGGTGCGCAGCGAGAGCACGCGGCGGCCGGCGCGGAAGCGGCGCAGAAAGCTGTTGTCCCACGCGACGCGTCGCCAGACGAAGAGCCAGCCGAAGAGTCCCTTGGGCTGGAAGATGACGATGTCGAGCGCGCCGTCGGCGACGGATGCCTCGGGGATGAGGTCGAGTCCGGCAGGGAGCTTGCCGCAGTTGGCGAACAGCACGCTCTGCACCTTCGACGAGTGCAGCCGATGGCCAGGCAGCTCGTACACGACCCGGAAGGGCTTCGCTTTCGGCAGCGAGCGCGCCGCACCGTCGACGTAGGCGACCCATCCGACCGTCTTCTTCAACTGCGGGTTCGTGTTCGCGATCATCGCGGCGTCGAGGCCGATGCCGCCCATCACGACGAACGCGTGCTCGGCGGTCGTGCCGTCAGGACGCGCGATCTCGGTCCAGCCGACGTCCATCGCCAGCGTGTCACCGTCGAATACGGCGCGCACCATGGCGCCGGGCTCGGTGAGCGGGAGCTTCAGGTTGCGCGCCAGCAGATTGCCGGTGCCGCTGGGAACGATCGCAAGCGGCACCCCGGTGCCGCTCATCGCCTCGGAGACGGCGCGCACCGTGCCGTCGCCGCCGGCGACGAGCACGGCATCCACGCCTTCCTCGAGGGCGTGGCGGGTGACGTCGTCGCCGAGGTCGTCGACCGTGGTCTCGTAGAAGAGGGGCTCCGACCATCCGGCGTGCGCCGCGAGGCGTGCGACCGTGTCGCGCAGCGATTCGGCGTCGACCTTGATCGGGTTGTACACCAGCGCCGCCTTCGGCGAGGGCCGCTCGCCGTCGTCGGAGATCGGGCGGGTGGCGCCCCCCGGGCCGACACGACGCGCGTGGCCGCTCTGGCCGTCTGCTGTGTCGGGCTCGACGTCATCGGGCTGACGGATGATGTCGTCTGCCTCGGCCTTCGCGGGGCCGGGCGCGGCGGAACCGGACGCGGACGCGACGGCCAGGGGCGCAGCATCCGATATCTCCTGCTGCACCACGGCGAGGTCGAGCTCGGAGGTGTCGGGCCCGTCGGCGTAGATCTTGTCGGCGGGGTGGGGAGTGAGGTCGTCGGGGCGATCGCCGTCGCTGGATCCGGGTGCCGCCATGAGGTAAAGATTAGGACCCGAAGCGGTGTGCGGGTGCACACGACGTGGACGTACCCGATCGGGTGCCGATTCGCGGTCCCCGACTAAGCTTGCAGGGTGATCGATCCCGTGCTGCTTCGCGACAATCCCGAGCTGGTCAAGCGCTCGCAGGAAGCGCGGGGCGAATCACCCGACACCGTCGACGCCGCCGTCGAGGCCGACCGCGCGCGACGCGCCGCGATCACCGCCTTCGAGGAACTCCGCGCCGCTCAGAACGCGCACGGCAAGAAGGTGGCGCAGGCTCCCAAGGACGAGAAGGCCGCGCTCGTCGCCGAGGCCAAGGACCTCAGTGAGCGCGTGAAGCGGGCCCAGCACGCGGTCGCCGCGGCGGAGGAGGCATCCGCGGAAGCCTTCGGAGCGCTCGAGAACATCGTCATCGAGGGCGTGCCGGCGGGCGGCGAAGACGACTTCGTCACGCTGCGCACGCACGGCGACGTTCCGGCGTTCGGCTTCGAGCCGCGCGATCACCTGGAGCTCGGCGAGAAGCTCGGCGCGATCGACATGGAGCGCGGCACCAAGGTGTCGGGGAGCCGCTTCTACTTCCTCACCGGCATCGGCGCCCGGCTCGAGATCGCGCTGATGAACCTCGCGCTCGACCGCGCGCTGCAGGCGGGCTTCACGCCGGTCATCCCGCCGACGCTCGTGCGCCCCGAGGTCATGCGCGGCACCGGCTTCCTCGGCAAGCACGCCGCCGAGGTCTACCACCTCGAAGACGACGACCTGTACCTCGTCGGCACGAGCGAGGTGCCGCTGGCCGGCTACCACATGGACGAGATCCTCGACCTGTCGCGCGGTGCGAAGCGCTACGCCGGATGGTCGACCTGCTACCGCAGCGAGGCCGGCTCGTACGGCAAGGACACCCGCGGCATCATCCGCGTGCACCAGTTCAACAAGCTCGAGATGTTCGTGTACACGACGCCCGAGCAGGCGGAGGAGGAGCACCTGCGCCTCGTCGCGATGCAGGAGGGCATGCTGCAGGACCTCGGCCTGTCGTACCGCGTGATCGACGTCGCCGCCGGCGACCTCGGCTCGAGCGCCGCCCGCAAGTACGACGTCGAGGCCTGGGTCCCCACGCAGAACGCGTACCGCGAGCTCACCTCGACGTCGAACTGCACGACATACCAGGCGCGCCGGCTCGACATCCGCTACCGGCCCGAAGGCGGCAGGACGCAGCCGGTCGCGACGCTCAACGGCACGCTCGCGACCACCCGATGGATCGTCGCACTGCTCGAGACCCACCAGCGAGAGGACGGCTCCGTCACGGTGCCGGAGGTGCTGCGGCCCTTCCTCGGCGGGCTCGAGGTGATGGAGCCCATCGCGTGAGCGAAGCGCACCTGCCGAAGACCGGCTCCATCAAGGTCGTCGCGCCGAAGAAGGCCGCGAAGCTCGTCGAGCAGGTCGCGCGCGACACCGAGAACCCCGCCGTCGCCACCGAGCAGCTTCTCATCGCCCTCGACATCGACGGCACCGTCCTCCTCGAGGACGAATCGCTCAGCCCCGGTGTCGTCGACGCCGTCGAGCATGCGCATCGCGCCGGACACGAGGTGATGGTCGCGACCGGGCGCAGCTGGGAGGGCACCCGCGGCATCGTGCGCGTGCTGGGCATCGCCCCCGAGTTCGTGGTGTGCTCCAACGGCGCCGTCGTGCTCAAGCGTCTCGAAGCCGACGAGCTGAGCTACGACCGCTGGCACGTCGAGACGTTCGACCCGCGCCAGGTGCTCGAGCAGCTGCGGGTGCATCTGCCCGACGCCCGCTACCTCGTCGAACTCGCCGACGGGCAGCGCCTGTACACCGAGTACCTCGAGGACTGGAACCTCGTCCACGCGCGGCGCGTCCCGTTCGAGGAGCTCGGCGCGCAGCCGGTGTGCCGTGTGGTCGTCGTCTCTCCCGACAAGGGCGAGCAGGACTTCGTCGACCTCGTCAAGCGCATCGGCCTCAACCACGTCTCCTACGCGGTCGGCTGGACCGCCTGGCTCGACATCGCGCCGAAGGGCGTCGACAAGAGCACCGGACTCGAGCTGGTGCGCACCGAGCTCGGCATCGACCCCGCGCACGTCCTCGTCATGGGCGACGGCCGGAATGACGTCGGCATGTTTCGCTGGGCCCTCGACAACGGCGGCCGCGCGGTCGCGATGGCGCAAGGGCCGCAGGAAGTGCGCGACGCCGCCGGCGAGATCACCGACTCGGTGCACGAGGGCGGCGTGGCCGCGGTGCTCCGCCGCCTCTGACGGGCGGTCACCCCGCCGCTCCGACGCGCGGCGGAAAGCGCGCGTCCCTCAGATGATTGCCAGGCGTCGTTGGAAGAATGGGGCCGACAGTGCTGTCGGCTAGACTCGACGCCTGTTCGACGGATGCCTCCCCCCGGGGCGGCATCGGTCGGGAGGGTTGTCCGAGCGGCCGATGGACCTGGTCTTGAAAACCAGTGGGCAGCAATGTCCCGTGGGTTCGAATCCCACACCCTCCGCAGAAGATGTGCCCGGGGGGCGCGAAGGTGAGAAGCAGTCCCCGAAAGGAATCGAGTGAGCTCGACGCACAAGCCCACGAGGCGCGGCCGCCGCACGGTGGCCCGTCACGGTGAGCTGTCGTCTCCGAGCCCGTTCGGTTTCATCCTGAAGCTCGTCGGCATCGTCGCCGCCGTCGTGCTGGTGTCGGGCGCCGGCGTCGCCGCGTACGCCGCCACGGACTTCACGGCGAGCTTCACCGAAGGCGCCGTCGAGCTCGAGGGCCAGGGCGCCGTCCCGCCCGACATCGGCGCGATAGAGGGCGGCGTCGATGTGCTCCTCGTCGGCACCGACGAGTGCGAAGAAGAGTACGCGTACCTCTTCGGAGACCGCTGCACGGGAGCAGACGCCGAGGGACAGCTCAACGACGTCAACATGCTCGTGCACATCTCCGACAACCCGCGACGCGTCACGGTGGTCTCGTTCCCGCGTGACCTCATGGTGCCGATCCCGTCGTGCACCCGCGAGGACGGCTCGACCACGTCGGCGACCAGCAAGACGCAGATCAACTCGGCCTGGGGCTACGGCGGACTCTCGTGCGTCGCCAAGACGATCAAGGAGCTCAGCGGCCAGAACATCCCGTTCGCCGCGAAGGTGAGCTTCGGCAACGTCATCAACATCACCGATGCGATCGGCGGCGTCGACGTCTGCATCGGCAACGGCGGCATCAAAGACAAGTACACCGGCATCAACTGGCCGTCCGGACCCCGCACGATCCAAGGCGTCGAGGCGCTGCAGTTCCTGCGCACCCGCCACGGCCTGCAGAACGGCAGCGACCTGGCGCGTATCAGCAACCAGCAGCAGTACATGTCGAGCCTCGCGCGCAAGCTCGTGAGCGACGAGGTGCTGTCGAACCCGGCGACGCTGTACAAGCTCGCGGCGACCGCGGTCGACAACATCACGCCGAGCAAGTCGCTGACCAACCCGATGACGCTGGTGCAGATCGCGCTGGCCGTCAAGAACGTGCCGTTCGAAGACATCGTGTTCGTTCAGTACCCGGTGCTGACCGACCCCGCCGACGTCAACCGCGTGGTGCCCGACTACGACTCGGCCGAACAGCTGTGGGCGGCGCTCGCGGCGAACGAGTCGCTCGAGGTCACGCATGACCAGGACCTCACCGGAGGAGTGATCGTGGCCGACCCGCAGCCCACCGAGGCGCCCGCCGACCCCGCACCCACGGCGACCGCCGATCCCTCGGCGACGCCCGCACCGAGCGAGACCGCCGTCGCACTCCCCAACAACATCCCGGGACAGAACGCCGCTCAGCAGACCTGCTCCGCCGGAAACGTCAGGTCCAACGGCTGATGGCGTCGGACAAGCGGCCCTCGAGAGAGGGCCAGACGCCCATTGCGCGCCACGGAGTGCTGAAGTCGCGGCATCCGTTCATGACTCTCGTCGCGATGCTCGGCGTCGTGCTCGGCGTCTTCGGCGTGAGCGCGGCCGGCATCGCCGCGTACAACCTGTTCGACGCGACGCAGACGATCACCGCGAACGCCGTCGTGCTCGACGAGGACAAGCCCCTGCCGCCGTCGCTGGGTGCCATTGAGGGCGGCGTGAACATCCTCATGGTCGGCACCGACTCCTGCGAGGGCGCGAACGCCGCGCTGTCGGGGGCGTGTCAGGCCAAGGCGACCGAGGGTGAGCGCAACGACGTCACGATGCTCGTGCACATCTCGGACGAGCCCCGTCGCGTGACCGTGGTGTCGTTCCCGCGCGACATGCTCGTGCCGATCCCGTCGTGCCCGAAGGAGGACGGCAGCGGCAGCTACTCGGCGATGTCGTCGCAGATGCTCAATGCGTCCTACCAGTACGGCGGGCTCGCGTGCACCGTGCTCACGATCGAGTCCCTCATCGACGACCAGATCGACTTCGCCGCGGCGATCCGCTGGACCGGTGTCATCAACATGTCCGACGCCATCGGCGGCGTCGACGTGTGTGTCGCCGGCGACATCAGCGACTCGCACACCGGACTCAAGCTGACCGCCGGAACCCACACGCTGCAGGGTGTGCAGGCGTTGCAGTTCCTGCGCATCCGCCACGGCATCGGCGACGGCTCCGACCTCGGCCGCATCTCGAACCAGCAGCAGTTCATGTCGTCGATGGTGCGCAAGCTCCAGTCCGATTCGGTGCTCGCGAACCCCGCGACGCTGCTGAACCTCGCGACCACCGCGATCAGCCAGGTGCAGCAGGAGCAGCTCGTGCTGAGCTCCGGCCTCACGAACCCGACGCTCATGGTGCAGATCGCGATGGCCGTCAAGGACGTGCCCTACGAGGACATCGTCTTCGTGCAGTACCCGACCCGTTACGCCTCGGGCGACGGCGCCAGCCGGGTCATGCCGGTGAAGGACGCCGCGACGGTGCTCTTCGACGCGCTCAAGGCCAACCAGCCGCTGACGCTGACGGGCGACGCGAGCCAGGGCTACGGCGTCGAAGTCACCGGCGAGGCCGTCAAGCCGGAGGTGGCTCCGACGCCCGCCGCGACCGAGGCCGCCGGCGAGACGCCCGCGGCTGAGGCCCCCGTCGCTGAGACTCCGGCGGCGGAGACGCGGGTCGAGCTGCCGTCGGCGATCGCGGGGCAGACCGCGGCGCAGACCACCTGCACGCAGCCCGAGGGTCGGTAGCCGCTCGGCCGCGCTGATTCGGCCGTGTGGGTTCCGGCTCACACGGGGTGGCCGAGGCTGTCGGTGCGGTCGGACTGCGTCGAGAACTTCGAGACGAACACGACCCAGCTGCCGTCGGGCTGCTGCGTCGCGACCCCGCCGTCCTGCCAGATCCCGTTCTCGGGGAACCATTGCGACCCGGCGGGGTCGCCCTGGTTCTGATGGACGTTATGGATGCCTTGCACCGACGCCGGAGCCGCGCCCTCGGGGAACGGCTCGCCCCACACGAGCGTGAGCGCCCCGACGCGCAGCGTCGCCTCCAGCGCCTGCGACGCCTGGAGCTGGTCGCCGGAGCGCCACGACCGGAGGAACGGCACCCAGAAAGGCGATCGGTCGGCGGCCACAGCATCCCGTGCGCGGAGCAGCCACTGCAGGAACCAGCGGATGCCGACGACCCGCAGCTCGCGATGGCGGATGACGTCGAGGGCGCCAGAGGCGGGGGAGGAGAGGAGCTTCGTGAAGGCCGGAGCCGGCGGCGCCGGCCAGCCGAGCCTCGCGCCCGTGGTGCGGATGGTCTTCCACTGCACCCCCGCGGCGGAGTTCTTGCTGTCGACGTCGACCGCGACGCGGAAGTCGCGGGCCCCGCTGCGCAGCTTCAGGTTGACGTGCCACCACCGCCCGAACTCGTCCGGGTCGTCCCGCTCGTGCGACACGAGGGTTCCGCTGAGCACTCCGTACTGTGTGAACGGCATACCGGGATGAGCGAGCCGCGACCGCGTGTGATACCCGGCTGCTGATTCCGCGCGTGCAAGAAGCGGTCCCGGTCTCGGTTATGATTGCTGGGTGCATCCGCGCTCTCGCGGCCGGATGCCTGGAGACGTCGCATAGTCAGGCCTAGTGCACCACCCTGCTAAGGTGGAGTCCTCGTAAGGGGACCGAGGGTTCAAATCCCTCCGTCTCCGCACTTTTCGCCCGATTTGACGTCGTTCTGAGGCGTATTTCCGGGGTTTCGTTCCGTGTCGATCGGGCCGGTTCCGTGTGGTGTCGCCGCACCGGGCCGAAATCAGGTCGTCTCGCGCACGATGACGCGAGCCGCGGATCCGGGCCGGTGCGCTGAGTCCGTGCCGAGGATCGTACGCGCGGCGCGGCGACCGAACATCTCGCCATCGATTCGGACCGTCGTGAGCGGGGGACGCCATGACACGCCGAAGCTGCTGTCGTCGAAGCCGATCACGGCCATCTCATCCGGCACCGGCACGCCGAGGTCGGAGAGACCGCCGAGCAGGCGGAGGGCGATCTCGTCGTCGAACGCGGCGACGGCAGTGACGTCGGGGGAGTCGTCACGAAGCAGACCGACCGCCTCACGGGCGGCCTGTGGCGGCTCCGGTATCGAGACCAGAGGCAACGCGCCGACACCCAGTCGCCGTCCGGCTTCCCCGGCGAGCTTCGCCCGCAGGGCCGCAAGGCCGTCGAGGTCGGGTTCGGCGGGAATGGCGAACGCGATCGACCGGTGCCCGCGGTCCACCAGGTGCGCCAGCTGGGTCATCGTGTGGGCGGCGAGGCCGTCAGTCCAGCCGCCGTCGTCCGCGGCGGTGCGTGCTGCGTAGATCTCGGCCAGGTCGATCACCGCGTGCGGCCGCAGGTCGCGGACCAGGTCAGCGTGACCGGGGTCGGTCGATGGGCCGGGGTAGACGAGAAGTCCGTACCCCTGCGTCCGGAGTTCGGCGCTCATCCCGCGGACGAAGCCCTGCAGGCTGCGGCCGCCGCGCAGCCCTCCAATGCCGAGCAGCACGACGCGGCTGCGTCCCTCGCGCAGTGCCCGCGCCACACCGTGCGGCTGATACCCGAGCGCAGTGGCCGCCGCACGCACACGCTCGCGGGTCTCGGCGGGGATCGTCTGGCCGGGTGTGTCGTTGAGCACGAAGCTCACGGTGGCGGGCGAGACCCCGCTCGCACGCGCGACATCCTTCATGGTCGCCCGCCGCTCCGCCATCTCGTTTCGCCTTTCCCTCCAGATGAGGCTATCGTGAACTAATTCGAATTAGTGATGGATGCTGCGCCACATCGTCGTCCCGCGCGCCCGCCGTTCCCGCTGGAGGTAAGAGCTCATGAAGTCCGTCCATGTCACCGGTGTCGACACCGAGTCCTGGGTCGAGGTCGACAAGCCGGCGATCGGATCGGCCGACGTCCTGCTGAAGATGAAGGCCTGCGGCATCTGCGGCTCGGACGCGATGTACGCCCACTTCGGCGGCATCCCTCCGCGGCAGGGTGCGACCCCGCTGGGTCACGAGCCGGCCGCCGAGATCGCCGAGGTCGGCGACGACGTCGAAGGCCTCGCCGTCGGCGACCACGTCGTGATCGACACCATGGCCTTCACCGACGGACTGCTCGGCTCCGGGGGAGCGCAGGGCGGATTCTCCGAGTACATCGTCGTGCGCGATGCCGCCCCGGGCCGTCAGGTGCGGGTCATCCCAGACCACATCCCGTGGCACGTGGCCGCCCTCAACGAGCCGATGGCGGTCGCTTACCACGCCGTGAACCGCACCGACCCGAAGCCCGGCGACAAGGTCGTCGTATTCGGCGCCGGCCCCATCGGCCTCGGCGCGGTGCTCGGCTATCGTCGCCGCGGGGCCTCGCACATCGTCGTGGTGGACATCCAGCCGAACCGGCTCCAGACCGCGCTCGAGATCGGCGCCGACGCCGTCATCAACTCCGCCGAGGAGGATGTCGCCGCCCGCCTGGTCGAGCTGCACGGTGACGGCGCCACGCCGCTGAACCGCGGCATCCGTCCCGGCACCGACATCTATCTCGACGCCGCCGGCGTCTCGATCGTGCCGCAGACCGTCACAGCGATGGCCAAGCACGGCGCGACACTCGGCATCGTCGCGGTCCACAAGAAGCCCGTCGAGCTCGACTTCGGCAGCATCCTCACCAGCGAGCTGAACCTCGTGTGGTCGATGGGGTACCCCACCGAGATCTTCGAGGTCACCGACGACATCATCGAGAACTGGCAGAAGTACGCCCTCATCGTCAGCCACACGATGCCGTTCGAGCAGACCCTCGACGCCCTTCAACTCGCGAAGACCCCCGGCGCCGCCGACAAGATCGTCGTCACGTTCGACTGACACCCCAAAGCCTCAAGGAGCGTGCACCGTGGCATTGACCACAACCCTCGCCGACACGGCACTCGTGGTGGTCGACCTCCAGCAGGGGACCGCAAGCAACCCGTTCTTCAACCCCGTTGACACCGTCGGCGAGCGTGCGGGGGAACTCACGGCGGCGTTCCGCCGTCAACGTCTGCCCGTCGTGATCGCGACATTCGCGCTGAGCCGCGCCGGTGCCGACGGGCGGCCCGAGAGGGCGGAGCCGGAAGGCTTCCGCGAACCGCTCGCGGTGCTCGACGCGCAGCCCGATGACCTCCGTGTCACGAGGCCTGCGTGGAGCGCCTTCGCCGGGACGGGTCTCGACGGGCTGCTGTGCGACCACGGCATCACGCGACTTGTGCTCGCCGGTGTCGCGACGAGCATCGGCGTCGAGTCCACGGCCCGGGAAGCTCACGATCTCGGCTATGAGCTCGTGATCGCTTCGGATGCTGTCACTGATCTCCGCTCGGAGACGCATGAGAACAGCATCCAGCGGATCTTTCCGATGCTCGCGCAGGTTGCGACCACGAACGAGATCCTGGACGCGCTCGGCCGGTGAGCGCAGTTCGCCGAGCAATCGCCAGCGCGGCCACGTGAACCCCGGATCCGACGATGGTCTCTCGTCAACGGATTCGCCGAGCCCCGAAAGCGTCACCGTGATGAGTGCGTGCGCCGCCGCGCCACGTCTTAGCCGATGGTCGTCAGCGGCGGGTAGGTGACTGCCGACAAGGGTGTGTTGTCCATGCCGATGAATCCCGGTTGAGCGGGGATCTGCTGAACTCCGGCGCTTATCGGGTCGAATGCTTGGGTGCGTCGTGAATGCAGCAGCGCCTGCTCTTCGTCAGTGAACGGCGTGAGCGAGATGGCGGCCCGAGGCTTCATGCCCGTGATCACTCGGTGGAGTGTGTGTCGTGCGCGGAGAGAGCTTGCCGCCGTCTCGCCGATGCGCCCGCCCCGCACGGCGTTGAGGATCCGTCGCATGTTTTCAGGGGGGACCCGGACGCGGCGGCATCCCATTGGGCCGGCGAGCTTGGCCCCGGTTGCCCCTCCCCAGCCCGGGTGCTGCGCGATCGGCCGGATCGACAGACCGGACTCAGCCCAGTGTTCAGGTCGCCGGCGCTCACTTGACGTCACATCTGGAGCCAGCTATCTTCGTGCCAAGACGATTTGGCAAATCGTCTTGGCAATCCTGAATCCTGCACACATCAAAGAACTGGAGTCGAAGTGATGAAGCTTCGCAATCAAGCGACGAGGCGCGGACGCCGTGCCTTCATCGCGATCGCCGCGGTGACCGTTGCCGGTATCGCCCTCAGCGGGTGCGGCGCCGGGGGCACTGGCACAAGCGCCACGGACGGCGCCGGGCTCACCGTCGTGGTCGAGGGCGGCGGGAAGGCGGAACTGCAGCCCATCGCCGACCTGTACAAGGAAGAGACGGGCACCGAGGTGACCCTCGTCGAGCTCCCGTACGCGGGACTCTACGACCGCATCTCCTCAGAACTCCAGGCGGGCAAGCCCTCCTTCGACATCGCCGCGCTGGACGCGATCTGGCTCCCCGCTTTCGCGCCGGGCCTCGCCCCCCTGGACGATCTGTTCACGGACGACGTGGAGTCCGACCTGTTCGGCGGACTCGTCAGCGAGTCGAAAGTGGACGACACGTTCGTCGGCATGCCGGTATGGACCAACTCGGAGATCCTCTTCTACCGCACCGACCTCTTCGAGGACCCGGCGAACATGGCGGCCTTCGAGGCCGAGTACGGCTACCCCCTGGCGGCGCCGACCACCTGGGAGCAGTACCAGGACGTCGCGGAGTTCTTCACGCAGGACACCGACGGAGACGGCGCGATCGACCTCTACGGCACCGACGTGAAGGGAGCCGTCGAGACGGAGTGGCTGGCCACGGTGTCGCAGGCCGGTGAAGAGAACATGGTGCTGAACGCCGACAGCGGCGAGGTCACCATCGACGATGCCGCCCACAAGGAGGCTCTCGACTACTACGTCAGCCTGCTGCCGTTCGCACCCTCGGGCGCGGCGCAGCTCGACTGGGCTGGGGCGCAGAACCTCTTCTATCAGGGCAAGCTCGCGATGATGAGGTTCTGGGGCCACGCCTACCGGCAGACACCCGACGACTCGCCTGTCAAGGAAGACATCGGCGTCGCGCCGATGATCGGCGGCCCCGGTGGGGTGGCGGGCGTCCCCGGCGCCTGGTATCTCTCGGTCCCGGCCTCAGGCGACAACCAGGACGCGGCCAAGGACTTCATCTCATTCGCGTACGAGCACAACGACCTCGCCGCGGACACCTCCCTGGGTCTCGTCGCACGCAAGAGCGCGTTCGAGAGCAAGGAAGGCGAGGCCGGATTCGAGAACTATCCCGCGCTGGTGACCACCCTCGAAGCCCCGCAGTCGCTGCCTCGACCCGCAACGCCTCAGTGGCAGGAGATCGTCGACTCGGTGCTCGTGCCGATGATCCAGAAGGCCGTCGAGCCCGGAGCTGACACCGCTCAGCTCCTGTCGGACGCCCAGTCCCAGATCGAGTCGATCGTCCAGTAGACGATCCGATCCGTTACAGAAGGTACTCCGTGGAGACTCTTGCTCCCGCAGCCCGCGGTGGGGTGGCTTCGGCCGCCCCACCGAGGGAGGCCGCCCGCCCGCGCAAGCACCGCAGCAAAGACAGCGGCGACCGCCGGTTCGCGCTGCTGCTCATGGCGCCGGCAGCCCTGTTCCTGGCCGCCTTCGTGCTGTGGCCGCTCATCCGATTCATCTACGACAGCTTCTTCGAGATCTCCCCGTTCGCCGGCGCACCCCGGACGTTCGTGGGCTTTGCGAACTATGCCACGGCGTTCGCGTCGGAGGCGTTCCAGTCGGCGTCCGTGCGCACGGTCGTGTACACCGTGTTCGTCGTGACCGCTGAGTTCGTGCTCGGCCTGGCGGTGGCCCTGCTGTTCACCGCACTCGGCCGCCGCTCGGCCGTGTTCCGCACGGTCTTCATGTACCCGCTGATGATCGCACCGGTGGTCGCTGGTCTGCTGTGGCGGTTCCTGCTCATCGACAACTTCGGCATCGTCAACCAGCTGCTGTACGAGGCGCACATCCTCTCGAGCCCCGACCAGATCCAGTGGCTGAGCGACCCGAACATCGCACTCTTCTCGGTCGCGCTGCCCGACATCTGGCTGACCACCTCGTTCATCACACTGGTGCTGTTCGCCGGACTGCAGAACGTCCCCGGTGACGTGATCGAAGCGGCCCGCATCGACGGGGCGCGGTACCCGCGGATCCTGTTCAGCATCATCATCCCGCTGCTGCGGCCCGTGATCGCGGTCGCCTTGATCGTGCGCGGAATCGACGCAGCGCGGGCGTTCGACATCATCCTCATCCAGACCGATGGCGGCCCGCAGGGCAGCACCACCACGCTCAGCCTTCTCATCTACCGGACCATGACCCGGTTCGGGGATCCGGGGCTGGCCAGTGCCATGGGAACCGTCTATCTCATCGTCATGCTGGTCGTGGCCATCGCGGCGATCATGCTGATCTGGCGTCCAGGAAGCAGCACACGATGAATCCGCTCGAAACCCGGGGCAAGAGCCGCATTCTGCTGTGGGTGCTGCTCGCCGCCGCCATCATCCTGTACGGGTTCCCGTTCCTGTACCTGCTGCTGACGTCGTTCAAACCCCCGCTGGACGCGATCGCCGTGCCGCCGTCGGTGTGGCCGGAGACATGGACGCTCGACAACTACGTATCCGCTCTCACTCGGGAAGGCGTGCCGGCCGCGCTCATCAACAGCGTGGTCACAGCCGTCATCTCAACCGTGCTGTCGTTGGTGCTGGCGGTGCCCGCGGCCTACGCGATCACCCGGTTCCGCACCCCCAGCGGACGCGTGTTCATCGTCGCCGCGCTGGTCACCCGCATGGTGCCGACCATCGCAGTGGGAGCGCCGCTCATCGAGGTGATGCGCACGCTCGGTCTCACCGACACATCGTTCGGGCTCGCGCTTGCGCACACGACCATTTCGCTTCCGCTGTCGATCTGGCTGATGGCCAGCTTCTTCGAAGCCGTCCCGGACGAGCTGAGCGAGGCGGCCGAGGTGGACGGTTGCAGCCGCCTCCAGGCCATGTGGCGGGTCGTGCTTCCGGTCGTGTCCGGCGGCCTCGCCGTGACGGCGATCTTCGCGTTCCTCGCATCCTGGAACGAGTTCCTGTTCGCGCTGCTGCTCACCTCGGTGCGCGCGCAGACCACTCCGGTCGTGATCGCGAACTTCCAGAGCCAGTTCGGTCTGGATTGGGGAGGGATGACGGCACTCGCTGCTGTCTACTCGATCCCCGTGATCCTGCTCACACTCTTCCTGCAGCGGCAGATCGTCGCCGGCCTCACGCTCGGCGCGGTCAAGGGCTGACAACTCGCGATACGAAGGAACCTAATGTCGAGTGCCAACAGCTACGACGTCACGACCTGGTCTCACGGCGACCCTCATGAGGACATCGGGGAGGTGATCAACAGCATCATCGCCGACGTCAAGGCCCGCCAGGCCGATTCCGATGCCGACGACGGGGGCAAGCCGGGCGCCGTGATCCACATCCCGCCCGGGGACTACCGCCTTCGCACCCAGGTGCTGATCGACATCAGCTTCCTGCGCATCGAGGGCGCCGGGCACGGCTTCACCTCGTCGAGCATCCGATTCAACATACTGCAGGAGGAGTGGTCGGGGCTGCACGAGCTGTGGCCCGGAGGCAGCCGCATCCTTGTCGATGTCTCGGGCAGCGACGGGCGGCAGTCCGACGGCGCCGCGTTCCGGGTGGCGCGGGAGGGGAGCCCTCGCATCAGCTCGATCGAGTTCTCGGGCTTCTGCATCGACGGGCTCCACTTCACCGGCGACGAGCCGGGAGGAAACCCGGAGAACTCGTACGTCAACGGCAAGACCGGTATCTACGTCGAGGATGCGAACGACTCGTTCCGGGTCACCGGCATGGGATTCGTCTACCTCGAGCACGCGCTGACGATCCACAACGCGGACGCGCTGTCGATCCACGATAATTTCATCGCCGAGTGCGGCAGCTGCATCGAACTGCGAGGCTGGGGGCAGGCGTCCAAGATCACTGACAACCTGATCGGGGCCGGCCCTCAGGGGCGGTCGATCTACGCCGAGAACCACGGCGGGCTCCTCATCACCGCGAACAACGTCTTCCCCCGCGGCGCGAGCAGCGTCCACCTCCATGGCGTCACCCGCTCCAGCGTGACCAACAACCGGCTTCACGCCTTCTACCCAGGGATGGTGGTGCTCGCCGCAGGCAGCTCGGAGAACCTCGTGTCGACGAATCACTTCCTGCGCGACCACGAACCCTGGACGCCGTTCCTCGGTGTCGACAACGGGCTCGACGACCTCACCGGGCTACTCACCATCGACGGCAGCGACAACTCGATCATCGGAAATCACTTCTCCGAGGTCATCGATTCGCGCAGCGTGCGCCCGGCGGGCGCGGCCCCCGTCATCATCAGGCTGACAGCGGGTGACGGCAACTACATCGCGACCAATCACATCGTCGCGCTGGACGTCGCCGCGACCTCGAACGACTCCGCCTTCGAAGCGCAGGTCGACGCACTGCTGACGACCGGATCGTCGCGGACACTGCCCGTCACTGCCGTGTGGGTCGACGCCGAATCGACCCGCAACACCATCCTGGACTCGGGTCGCGACGATCAGCTCACGCTGGACCCGACCATGAACGCCGTCCGTGCCACACCGTCGATCGCACTCGCTGCGACCTCGCCGGACGAATCGACACGAAAAGTGGTACGAACGTGAGAGAGAAATAATGACGGGGAGCCGGGTGACAGAGAAGACCGCCGGGATCCGAGACGTCGCCGCACACGCCGGCGTCTCGCAGACCACGGTGTCTCACGTGCTCAATGCCACGCCCCACACTCGGGTCAGCGAAGACACCGCCGCCCGTGTGCGTGCGGCAGCCGCGGAACTGGGATACCGACCAAACCGACTCGCCCGCGGGCTGCGAACCCAGGCGTCCGACATGATCGGCCTGCTCACCGAGGAGATCGCCACGACACCGCACGCCGGTCGGATCATCCTCGGAGCGCAAGAGGAGGCGAGCCGGCGCAACCTCACGCTCGCGATCATCAACTCCGAACTGAACCCGGACCCGGAAGTGGGTTCCGCACCGATCCAGGCATTCCTCGACCGACAAGTCGACGGCATCATCTACGCGACGGTCTATCACGACGAGATCATTGCCCCCGAGAACCTTCGGAGCCGCCCGGCGGCACTGATCGGCGCTCGCGATTCCGCAGGATCCATCCCTGCGGTACTGCCGGACGAGCGGGCTGGAGCGGCGTCCGTCGTGGAGATGTTGGCGCGCGCGGGGCACAGACGGATCGGATTCGCCGCGAGCGCCGAAGACGTTCCGGCTACTCGAGGCCGCCTGCTCGGCTACCTCGATGCCATGCATGCGGCGGGCCTGCCCACAGACGATCTCGTCGTGGCCGGGACTGCCGACGCGCGCGGCGGGTACCGCGCCACCGTCGCCCTGCTCGACCGTGCCCCCACCGCAGTGTTCTGCTACAACGACCGCATGGCCATCGGCGCGTATCGCGCGGCCGGTGAGCGCGGGCTCGTCATCCCGACCGACCTGTCCATCGTCGGATTCGACGACCAGGCACCGATCCCCGACAGCCTGTTCCCGACGCTTACGACCGTCTCTCTTCCGCACTACGAGATGGGCGCCTGGGCGGTGGCGACGCTGTCCGCGCTCATCCAGGGCAAAGGCGAAGAAACCCTGCTGGCCGCACACCCGACGGTGCTGGCGTGCCCCCTCGTCGAGCGTGAATCCGTCGCGTCCCCCCGCCCGGGCACCCTCGCCTGAGAGCCCCAGCCCCCTGAGGGGCGCCATGGCGGCTGCCCGCAGGCGCACAACGCCGGGCCCCGCACCGCTAGGCGCGCGTACCCCCGAATCAGAGAGCATCCGCATGAGACCCACCAACCACTTCACCGCCCAGACCGGCTGGATCAACGATCCGCACGGAATCACCTACCGGAACGGGCAGTACCACGTCTTCTACCAGTACGTTCCCGGCCAGATGGTGTGGGGACCCAACTGCCATTGGGGCCACGCCGTGGGCCCTGATCTGCTCAGCCTGCGCGAACTGCCCGTCGCGATCACACCGGGAGACGGTGACGACGGCATCTGGACCGGATGCCTCGTGGTCGACGATCAGGACGAGGCGAGGATCTTCTACACCTCCGTCTCGACCCCCGACTTCGGCGTCGGCAGGATCCGCATCGCGACACCCGGCGACGACGATTGGCTGACGTGGGTCAAGGGCGATGTCGTGGTGGAAGCACCTGACGACCTGGACCTCATCGCCTATCGCGACCCATTCGTCCGCCGAGAGGGAGACGGTTGGCGGATGTTCGTCGGCGCGGCACTTCGCGACGGCACCGCCGCAGCGCTTTCCTACACCTCGGACGACCTGCGGCATTGGGCGTACGCCGGCATCGCGCTGCAACGATCGACGGCCGAGACCCAGCCCGTCTGGATGGGCGCCCTGTGGGAGTGCCCGCAGGTTCTCACCATCGACGGCCGCGCCGTGATGATCTCCTCCGTGTGGGACGACGACGTGCTCCATTACGCCGGATACGCCGTCGGCTCCTACGACGACGGAGAGTTCGCCGCCGAAGGCTGGGGGAGATTGACGTTCGGCGACAGCTACTACGCGCCGTCGCTGTTCACCGACGCCGACGGGCGCCCGTGCCTCCTGTTCTGGATGCGCGGGGTCGCCGACCCGGACACGGGCTGGACGGGCGCCCACAGCATCCCGTACCTGCTCACGCTCGACAACGACCGGCTGGTAGCCACCGTGCACCCCGACGTGGACAAACATCGCGGCCCGTCCATCGACATCGGTGAGGTTGACGGGTCCGCCGCGGATGTCGTGTGGACCGCAGGGGAGGGCGCGCAGCTCACGATCGAATCCGGCGACTCGCGAGTGAGCATCCGGCGAGACCACCGGGAACTCGTGGTCGCCGAGCGATCCCCGAAGGGCCGGGGAGCGGAACATCATGTCCCCGTCTCCGGGAACGTGCGAGTGGTGATCGACGGGCCCCTGCTGGAGGTGTCATCCGCAGGCGGGTTGCTGGGCGTCGCGACAACATTCGGCTCCGCTCCGCTGCGCATCCGGGCCGACTGCGGCGAGATCGAGGCATATGCGTTGGGCTAGAACGGACGCTCCCCACGCATCCGCAGACCGCGGCAAGTCATCGCGATCGTCCCGGTAGGGTGATCGCGGCATTCACGACGAGGATCGGAATCAAATGGCATCGCACTCAGGGCTGGACGTGCTGGTGATCGGCGAAGCACTCATCGACATCGTGGAGACAGGATCCTGGGCGACAGAGCACGTCGGCGGCAGCCCCGCGAACGTCGCGCTCGGACTGGGGCGTCGAGGCGTGCGATGCGCCCTTCTCACGCAACTCGGGGAAGATCCGCGCGGGGCTGCCGTGGTCGACCACCTGGAGGAGTCGGGGGTGCAGGTGCTCTCCGCGTCGTTCACACTGCCTCACACGTCGACGGCGGTGGCGCACATCGCGACTGACGGCCAGGCCCAGTACGAGTTCGACCTCATCTGGGACGCCCTCCCCGCCGTGCACGTGCCGACGCCGCGGGTGCTGCACACCGGCTCCATTGCCGCGTTCCTCGAGCCCGGGGCGGCCAGCGTGCGTCTCGCGCTGCAAGCGTCGCGCGCCGCGCACATCACGTTCGATCCGAACATCCGGCCTGCACTGATGCCGCCACACCCCGAGGCGCTGCAGGTGTTCGAAGCTACGGCCGCTCTGGCGACGGCCGTGAAGATGAGCGACCAAGACGCGGCATGGCTGTACCCGCACCTGTCGCCCGATGAGGTGATCGACATCGTCCTCAGCCACGGGCCCCGGTTGGTGGCGATCACGATGGGCAGCGAGGGCGCCATAGTGGCATCGGGCCAGGACCGCGTCCGCATCCCCGCAGTGAGCGTCGCGGCGGTGGATACGATCGGGGCAGGCGACACGTTCATGGCATCCCTCATCCACTCGCTGCTCCACGATCCCACCATCGGCGACCGCGCCGGACTCGAACGCCTCGGCGCCGACGCGGTGCACGCGGCAGCCATCACCGTGTCGCGAGCAGGTGCCGATCTGCCCTGGGCCCGAGAGCTGTAAGCCCGCGCGCCCTGTCCGCAACCACAACTCGCCCCGTCTGGGCGCAGACGCCACCAGGGCGACCGCGCGGAGCGCGATGAGACGGGGAGATGACCGCCCTGACGGCACCGTGCGACGCGTCTGCGCCGACGCGACGGACTACCTGAGATGTGCGCAGATTACGGCGTCGTAACGATCCTGCTTCCGTTCGTCGGGCACTTGACGAACCAGAGTCGAAGCGCACATACTAAGTGCGGCAAAACGATTGGGCAGAGCAATGGCGCAAGGCAGAGTGACGATCAAGCAGGTCGCGGCAGCGGCTGGCGTGTCGATCACGACCGTGTCGCACGTGCTCAACGAGGTGCCCGGCAAGCGGATCCTCCCCGAGACTCGTGAGCGCGTGTTGGCCGAGGCCGACCGGCTCGGCTATGCGCCGAACATCCTGGCCCAGAGCCTGCGGACGCAGCGATCCCACACCATCGGCCTCATCGGCGACGAGATCGCGACGACCCCGTTCGCCGGCAAGATCATCCTCGGCGCCCAGGACGTCGCGACCAGCCACGACTCCGTGGTCTTCGTGGTCAACACGGGTTATCAGAGCGAAGTCGAGGATCGCGAGATCGACGCGCTTCTGCGTCGGCAGGTGGATGGCATCCTCTACGCGGCGATGTACCACCGCCCGGTCGAGCTGCCCGCCAAGCTCGCGCACATCCCCACCGTGCTCATCAACGCCTCGTGCGCCGACCCGACGGTGCCGTGGGCCGTGCCGGACGAGGCGGCCGGCGGTGAAGACGCGGCGGAGGTGCTGCTCGCCGCAGGGCACCGGAAGATCGCGTTCATCAACGACGTGCACGAGGTTCCCGCCACGTTCGGCCGCGAAGAAGGATTCCGTCGCCGTGCCGCGGCCTGGGGTCTCACGCAGGAAGACCTTCGCGTGGTCCGAGCCGAGGCGGACCCCGCGGGCGGATACCAGGCGACGATCAGCCTGCTGGCTCAGGCCGACCGGCCGACCGGCGTGTTCTGCTTCAACGACCGCCTGGCGATGGGCGTCTACCGTGCGGCCGCGGAACTGGGCCTGCGGATCCCGCAGGACGTGTCGATCGTCGGATTCGACAACCAGGACTTCATCGCGGCGGGCCTGTATCCGGGCCTCACGACCGTCGAGCTCCCGCACTACGACATGGGTGTCTGGGCGGCGGAACAGCTCTTTCAGCAGATCTCGACGGGCCGAGCGCACAGCGCGGCGCCGACGAAACGCATCCGAGGACCGGTCATACACCGCGACTCGGTAGCGCCGCCCTCCCAGGGTTCACCCCCGGGAGAGCAGCACCAACCGGTCGACAGGCGCGGCAACGCCTGATCGGTCGATGAACCGAAGAACCATCACCACCCGAACAGGAGTAGATCAGTGTCCCGAAAAATCGGTCGCATCGTTGCGGCTAGCCTAACGACCCTCGCGGTCGCCGCAACTGCAGGATGCGCAGCAAGCGGATCCGGCGGCGACGCCGGTGACGGCACCACCATCGAGTTGTGGACCCACGCCGGCGGCAACGAGGCGGAGCTCGGCGTCATCAACACCATCGTCGACGACTTCAACGCCAGCCAGGACGACTACACCGTCAAGGTCACAGACTTCCCGCAGGAGGCCTACAACGACGCGGTCGTCGCGGCCGCGACGTCGAACAATCTGCCGTGCATCGTCGACATCGACGGCCCGAACGTCGCCAACTGGGCATGGGCGGGCTACATCCAGCCGCTCGGACTGCCTGAGGACACCTACGACGGCCAGCTCGCCGGCACTCTCGGCGTCATCGACGACGAGGTGTATGCGTACGGCTTCTTCGATGTCGCACTGGCGATGTTCAGCCGCGAGTCGACGCTCAACGACGCCGGGGTGCGCATCCCCACCGTCGACGAGCCGTGGACGGGCGAGGAGTTCAACGATGCGCTGGCGAAGATCGATGCGCTGAACCGCTACGAATACGCCGTCGACTTCGGTACGGGTGGCGGCGGCGAGTGGATCCCCTACGCCTACTCGCCACTCCTGCAGAGCTTCGGCGGCGATCTCATCGACCGCTCCACCTTCGAGACCGCCGACGGTGCCCTCAACGGGCCCGAAGCGCTCAAGTGGGCGACCTGGTTCCGAGGCCTCGTGGACGACGGCTACATGGCCCAGACATCCGGCGAGGACGCGACGGCCGACTTCGTCAACGGCACCAGCGGCATCCTCTACACCGGCAACTGGGCTGACGCGACGGTGCGTGAGGCATTCGACGATGCCGTGGTGCTGCCGCCGCCGAACTTCGGCGACGGCCCCAAGATCGGCGCCGGGTCGTGGCAGTGGGGACTCACCACCGGATGCGACGAGGTCGAGGGCGCCCAGGCGTACCTCGAGTTCGCGCACGACACCAAGTACTTCGTGGACTACGCCGAGGCAACCGGCCTGATCCCCGCAACCCTGGCTGCGGCGGACGACGTGCCCGCGTACGCGGAGGGTGGCGACAACCGCATCTACCTCGAGCTGGCCGACCAGTTCGCTGTCGTGCGGCCGGAGACGGCCGCCTACCCGTACATCTCGTCGGTATTCCAGAAGGCCACGCAGGACATCCTGGCCGGTGGCGACGCGCAGGCGATCCTCGATAAGGCGGTCTCGGACATCGACCGGGACATCCAGCAGAACGGCGGCTACACGTTCTGATTCCCAGGACGTAGCCAACGTGGGCGCGGCGTCGGCACACTGCGCCGCGCCCACTGAACCCAGGAAGTCACGATGACCACTCCAACCGTCCGTCCTGCGCGCGCGCAGACGGCACCACCCGCCCGGCCAAGCACGGGCCGTACGAGAGCGCTGAAAGGCGAACGCTCGGCGGCCGCGTGGATGATCAGCCCAGCACTGGTGCTGTTCACGCTGTTCCTGATCATCCCGATCGTGCTCGCCTTCGGGCTCGCGTTCACAGACACCCGACTGATCTCGCCCCGACCGGGGCAGTTCGTCGGCTTCGACAACTTCGCTTACTTGTTCACCGATCCGGTGTTCTGGGCGTCGGTGCGCAACACCTTCTACTTCGCCGTCGTGGTCGTGCCCGTCCAGGCCGGTGTGGCGCTGCTGTTGGCGCTGCTCGTGAACGCGAAGGTCCGCGGGACGAACTTCTTCCGCACGGTCTACTTCCTGCCCGTCGTCACGTCGATGGTCGTCGTCTCGCTGCTGTGGCGGTTCATGTACCAGAAGAACGGCCTCATCAACCAGCTCCTCAGCGGGATCACCGGCGGCGCGTACACCCCGATCGACTGGCTCAACGATCCGCTCTGGGCCATGCCGGCGATCATGTTCATGTCGGTCTGGCAGGGCGTGGCATTTCACATGGTGATCTGGCTGGCCGGATTGCAGACGATTCCCGCGGAACTGTACGAGGCGTCAGAGATCGACGGCGCGAGCAAACTGCAGCAGTTCCGCTTCGTCACCTGGCCCGGACTGCGCCAGACCGCGACCCTCATCCTGGTCACCATCACGATCGCGTCGTTCAGCCTGTTCACCCAGATCGCCGTGATGACCCAGGGCGGTCCCCTGGACAGCACCACCACTGTCGTCTATCAGGCCGTGCGCACCGGCTACCAGCAGCTCCAGACGGGCCTGGCCTCCGCGATCTCCCTCGTCTTCTTCGTCATGGTGCTCATCGTCTCCGGCATCCAGCGATACCTCACCCGAGAACGGAGCTGAGCACTGTGACCACCACCGAAGCCGTCGTCATCCCCGACGTCGAGACCCCGGTCGCCGGCGGCGGGAGCCGCCCCGCGCGAACGAGCCGCGTCGTCATCACGATCTCCCGCATCGTGTTGGCCGTGTGCTTCGCGCTGCCGATCATCTTCATGCTCGTCTCGTCGTTCAAGCCGGACCTGCAGATCTTCGCCGACCTTGGATCCTGGCGCGCGTTTCCTGCCCGTCGGAGACGTGTCGCTCGACAACTACGAAGGCGTCTTCAACCGCGTGCCGTTCTGGCAGTTCCTCGCCAACTCGGTATTCATCTCCGCCACCACGGTGGTCCTCGGCATCCTCATCAACAGCATGGCCGCGTTCGCGCTGTCCCGGCTGCGCTGGCGGGGCCGCGGCATCGTCCTCACCCTGATCCTCGCGACGCTGATCGTCCCGTTCGAGACGCTCGCCCTGCCGCTGCTGTGGTGGGTGAACAAGCTGCCCTCGCTCGAGGCCGACGGGTTCAGCCTGGCCTTCAGCCAGGGATGGCTGAACACCTACCACGTGCAGATCATTCCGTTCATCGCGAACGCATTCTCGGTGTACCTCTTCTACCAGTACTTCTCCTCGATTCCCCGCGAGCTCGACGAGGCGGCGCGAGTGGATGGCGCCGGATGGTTCACCATCTACGCCCGCATCGTCATGCCGCTGTCCGGGCCGGCGATCGCCACCGTCGCGATCCTCACGTTCCTGCCGGCGTGGAACTCCTATCTGTGGCCGCTGATGGTCATCCAAAGCGAGGAGCTGCGCCCCGTGATGGTGGGGCTGCAGTACTTCTTCCAACTCAACGTGTCATGGGGGCAGGTGATGGCCTACTCGTCACTCATCACTGTGCCCGTCGTGGCGCTGTTCATCGCATTCCAAAAATCGTTCATCAACTCGATCGCATCCTCAGGAGTAAAAGGCTGATGCCATTCACGCTTCCCGACGTCTGGACATGGGACATGTGGTTCGCTGACGACGGCACCGACTACCACGTCTTCTACCTCAAAGCCTCGCGCGCGCTCGGCGACCCGAACCGCCGCCACTTCCATGTCACGATCGGCCACGCCATCTCGGACGATCTGCGCACGTGGCAAGAAGTGCCGGACGCGCTGATCGTCTCCGACGAACCAGCATTCGACGACTACACCACCTGGACCGGCTCCGTCGTCCGTGACGACGACGGAGAGTGGCGGATGTTCTACACCGGCACCTCGCGTACGGAGACGGGGGTGGTGCAGCGCATCGGCGCCGCCTCCTCACCCGACCTGTACTCGTGGACCAAACGCGACGGCGCGGTCACCGAGGCCGACCCGCGCTGGTACGAGAAATTCGGCAGCGGACAATGGTTCGACGAAGCATGGCGCGACCCCTGGGTCTACCGCGACGCAGACCGATGGCACATGCTCATCACCGCACGCGCCAACACCGGAGACGCGGACAACCGTGGCGTGATCGGCCACGCCACCTCCACGGATCTGGACACCTGGACGGTGCAGCCGCCGCTCTCGGCATCCGGCGCGGGATTCGGGCAGCTCGAAGTGCCCCAGCTCGCGACCATCGACCAGCGTCAGGTGCTGATCTTCAGCTGTCTGACCAATGAGATGAGCTCCGCACGCCGCATCGACGGCGGCGGCGGCGTCTGGGCGGTGACGATCGACGACCCGAACGGTCCGTTCCCCATCGATCGCGCGGTGCGGCTGACCGACGAATCGCTGTATGCGGGACGACTGATCCAGCACCGCTCCGGGCACTGGTTCCTGTTCGCGTTCCATCACGTCGACGCCGACGGCGAGTTCGTCGGCGCCCTCTCCGACCCGATCCCGGTGTCGTGGGGCAGCGACGGCGACCTCCGCGTCACCGACGGCCGGTTCGACCACCTGCGCACACACGCGCCCGCCGCTCAACCATCCAGCAACTGACCGACGCAGTGCCATCAAAGGAGATGCCGTAATGAACAATCCCGCTGCTGGACGGTGGAGGGGGGCTGCCGCCACGGTGGTCGCGGCCCTCGTCGCCGCAACCCTGATCGCGGTGCCCTCCACCGCGCAGGCCGCCGACCCGACCATCGCCAACCCGAGCTTCGAATCCGGCGACCTCACCGGCTGGACGTCGGTGGAAGGGGAGGCGTTCTCCGACGCCAACGTCTCCGACGCCACCGATTGGGGTTGGGGTTGCTGCTTCAACCCCGACGGCACCTACCATCTGTGGGGTGCGGCGGCGGGCGGCGACGCGCCCACCGGGATCCTCCGCTCCAGCGAGTTCACACTCGGCGGCATCGGGGAGGTCAGCTTCCTCATCGGCGGCGGAAACGACATCAACAACCTGTACGTCGCCCTGCACCGCGCATCGGACGGTTCGGAGATCCGACGTGCCACGAACACGGCCTTCGCGGACTCGGAACGGCTCACACGAGTGGTGTGGGACGTGTCCGCCGAACTCGGCGAGACGCTGTACCTCGAGGTCGTCGACAACGCCTCCGGCGGATGGGGACACATCAACGTCGACGACTTCAGGACCTTCACCGAACAATCGATCGCGAACGTCACCAACCCGAGCTTCGAGACGGGCGACCTCAGCGGTTGGACCGTGACCGCCGGCGATGCATTCTCCGACGCCCACGTCAGCGACGCCACCGACTGGGGATGGGGCGGCCCGTTCAACCATGACGGCACGTACCACCTGTGGGGTGCCAGCACGGGCGGCGATGCGCCGACCGGCGCGCTGCGGTCATCGACTTTCACCCTGACCGGCACCGGAACGATCGAATTCCTGATCGGCGGCGGCAACGACATCGACAACCTGTACGTCGCACTGCACCGCGCGTCCGACGGCGCCGAACTGATGCGGGCGACCAACACCGGCTTCGCCGACTCCGAGGCCTACAACCTGGTGCGCTGGGATGCTTCCGCCCACCTCGGTCAGGACCTGTACTTCGAGATCGTCGACAACGCGACCGGCGGCTGGGGTCACATCAACGTCGACGCATTCGACACCACCGTCGAAGTCGTCGGCTATGAGTTCGCGAACGCGGGCTTCGAATCCGGCACCCTCGACGGCTGGACGGCCGTCGGTGACGCGTTCACTCCCCAGCATGTCAGCGAGTCGACCACCACGCCGGACGGAGATCCGTTCGACGCCGAAGGCCGATTCCATCTCTGGGGCGGTGCGTTGCAGGACGACACCGCGGTCGGGACGCTCGAGTCCCCCCGATTCCGCATCGGCGGGCAGGGCAAGATCGAACTGCTGGCCAGCGGCACCGCGGACCCGGGTATCTACATCGCAGTGGTCTCCGATGACGGGACCACGGAGATCGCACGGTCCCTGCTGCCTGCAACTGGCGAACCGTACACCGCCGTCAGCCTCGACGTCTCCGAGCATCGCGGTCAGATGGCGCGTCTGCGCCTGGTGGATGCCTCGACCGAGGGTCACCTGAACGCGGACGGCATCCGCACACTCGTCAACACGCCCATGCAGTGGAAGTTCGACGAGACATCCGGCGCGACCGCTGACGGAGGCGCCTCCCACGCCGACCCCGTCGCCTACGTCTTCAACGACGCGGCGTTCAAACCTGACAGCGACCCGCTGTGGACGAAGGGCATCGTCGGCGGAGCGTTGCTGTTCGACGGGTACTCCACGTACATCGAACGGCCCGCCGCGGAAGCGATGACGCCCAGCGGCACGCTGTCCATCAGCGCCTGGGTCGCCCCCCGCTCCTACGAATGGGGAGATCTCGGTCAGGCATCCGCGATCGTAAACCAGCACGACGCCAAAGCCAAGACCGGATACCTGCTGGGCATGTACCGGCACGGAGCCTGGGGACTCGAACTGGGCGACGGCGTCAACTGGCACACCATCCGCGCCGACGGCGACGCCGCGCTGCCCACTTACGAGTGGAGTCACGTCGCGGCCACGTACGACGCTGCGTCCGGGCTCATGCGGCTCTACCTCAACGGCGAAGTGGTCGCCGAGGAGAACATCGGCGAGGGGACCCGGATCCTCGCCGCCGCGAATCAGCCCCTTCTGGTGGGCCGCCACAACAACGCCGCGGTCATCAACGGCACCTTCCGCGCCAACATGTGGAACGGGGCGATCGACGAGTTGACGGTGACCGATGACGCGTGGTCCGCGGAGGACATCGCCGCCGCGGCCGACCCCGGCGCGGAGCCGTCGGCACCGGACATCCAGCCCGACCGTGCCCGGTTCGACGGCGACCGCTATCGCCCCCAGTACCACTTCCTGCCCGCCGAGCACTGGATGAACGAACCCCACGCCCCCGTCTACTACGACGGCAAATACCACATCTTCTACCAGCACAACCCGCAGGGACCGTACTGGCATCAGATCCACTGGGGTCACGCCGTGAGCGAGGACATGGTGCACTGGGAGGACCTGCCGGTGGCGATCTCCCCACAGCAGCCGGTGACCCCCGACGGGGTGTGGTCGGGGAGTGCGACGCTCGACGCGGACGGGAGGCCGGTGCTGTTCTACACCGCAGGCAACGACGCCGCCGTGCCGAACCAGGCCACCGGGCTGGCCTGGCCCGCGGACGTGGGCGACTCCGACCTCACCGACTGGATCCTCGAGCCGAAGCCGGTCACCACGCAGACGCCGGACCTCACCTCTCCGGTCGGCCGGCCCTGGTTCGGGCAGTTCCGAGACCCGTTCGTGTGGAAGGAGACCGCCGAGGACGGCAAGCCGATCTGGTACCAGATCGTCGGATCGGGCATCGTCGACGGTGGTACACGGGTGGGCGGCACGGCCCTGCTCTACACCTCGCGTGACCTGGTGAACTGGGAGTACCACAACCCGCTGTTCATCGGGGACGCGGTCAAGTATCCCAAGACCGGCCAGGTCTGGGAGCTGCCCGTGCTGCTGCCGGTGGGTGCGGTCGACGGCGTCGAGAAGCACGTCCTCGTCGTGAACCCCTGGTTCGACGGCTACAACCCGAACACGGCCAAGAACACCTACTACTGGGTCGGGGAGTGGGACCAGGAGACCCTCACCTTCACGCCCGACCAGGAGGAACCGCGCATGTGGGACTACGGCGAGCACTTCACCGGCCCGTCCGGGATGGTCGACCCCGACGGCCGAGCCATCCTCTTCACGATCACGCAGGACGGCCGCAGCGAGGGCGATCACTATGACGCCGGCTGGGCGCACTCCATGGGCCTTCCGGTGAGCCTGGGGCTGCTGCCCGACGGCGACGTCGGCATCCAGCCCATCGAGGAACTCCGCTCGCTGCGCGACGAGAAGGTCGTCGACCTGAAGAACAAGACGGTCGCGCAGGCCAACGCAACACTCGAAGCCCGGCATAGCCGCCTCACCGACCTGCTCGAAGTGGAGCTGGAACTCCAGCTCAAGAACACCCAGTCCGTCGCCGGGCTGGAGGTCCGTCGCAGCACCGACGGCACCGAACGCACCGCCATCACCGTCGACCAGGCTGCGGACACGATCGGCATCGACCGGACGTTCTCCTCGCTGGACCCGGACACCCGCAAGGGCGTCCATCAGGGCGCGCTCGAGGTAGGACCGAACGGCAAGGTCACCGTACACACCTACATCGACCGCTCCGTCGTCGAGGCGTACGTCAACGGCGAGAAGTCGCTCACCAGCCGGGTCTACCCGACTCTCGCAGACGCGGTGGGTGTGCGTGTCATCGGTGATGAGACCGTCAAGGTCAAGTCGCTGAAGATCTGGAACCTCGACGGCGCATACGGCGATGTGGCCCCCTCCCAGTTCGAGCAGCCGCGGCCGCCCGCCGCCGAAGGCCTCGCCAACGGCGACTTCCAGAGCTGCGACCTGAGCGGCTGGACTGTCCTGGACGGCAACGCGTTCACCGACGCCACCGTCACCGAGCGTGACGACTGGGGATGGGGCGGGCCGTTCCGACAGGCGAACGCGTGGGGAAGCGGCGACCGCTGCCATCTGTGGGGATTCGACGAATCCGTCGGCGACGCCGCCACCGGCGCGATCCGGTCGACGACGTTCACACTCGCCGGCGACGGGATCGTGGACCTGTTGACCGCGGGTGGATACGACCCGGACAACCTCTACGTCGCGGCGATCCGAGCCTCCGACGGGGAAGTGCTCGGCAAAGTGACCGGAAACGAGCAGGAAGGACTGCGCGCGCAGTACCAGCGCCAGAGCCTCGACCTGTCCGCGCATCTGGGCGAGGAACTCTACATCGAGATCGTCGACCGTGCCGCCGGAGGCTGGGGGCACATCAGTGTGGACGACATCAACGCCCCCTCAGTCGCGAGAGATACCACCGCCCCGATCGCCACGATCGACGCGGACCCGAAGGATCCGACCGGACGCGACGGCTGGTACATCGACGACCTCACCCTCACCGCCGCCGCCACCGACGATGTCGACACGGCGCCGAGTCCGGAGGTCTCCCTGGACGGCGCCGAGTACACCTCCTACACCGGACCGGTCACCTTGACCGCCGATGGCGACCACACCGTCTCGGTGCGCGCCACGGACGCCGCCGGCAACACTTCGGAGACCGTGACCTGGGCAGGGAAGCTGGACAAGACCGCGCCCGCGGTGACGGCGACGGGCACCGCGAATCCGAAGCACGTGACCCTCGCCGCCACCGATGCCACATCCGGTGTCGCCGCGATCGAATATGCGATCATCACCAAACCCGGCGAGCAGCCCAAGAAGTGGAGGACCTACACGGCGCCCATAGGCATCGACAAACCCAAGGCCCGCGTCGCTTATCGCGCCATCGATGCCGCCGGAAACGTCAGCGCAGTGCAGGAGTATGAGTTCGCCCCCGCCACAGAGGTGAAGACCACCACCAGGGTGACGGTCGATCGGCACTTCGTGAAGCGGAACGGTGAAGTCCGACTCGCCGTGAAGGTCAGCGCTGCGGATGGCAGCACGCCGGTCGGGAAGGTCACGCTCGCCGACAACGGACGCCCGGTGACGACCCAGACGCTGTCCGCGGACGCTAGCGGCCTTCTCACGCTCACCGCGTCGGGGGTTGAGCGAGGGCTCCATGTGTATGAGGTGACCTTCACCGGACCCGGATACACGTCGTCTGTCGGTCCGCGCAGATTGGTGGCGGCCATCTAGCGACAGCGCTCTCGATTGCGCGGGTGACCGGTGAGACCAGTCACCCGCGCATTCGCTTGCACCGTTGACGGACGCTCTGCTACTTCGTGTGGGGGACACCACCCTGCAAATGGGGTGTCCCTTAGGGCGACGTCGTGGCGCGTCATAGAGTTGGACAGGTGAGGGAGCCGTCGTATGCGAAGGGCATGGCGCGCCGCGAGGAGATGCTCGAGGCCGCGATACACGCGATCGCGGGCGCCGGCTTTCGGCGGCTGAGCCTGCGCGAGATCGCCCGCGAGAGCGGTGTCCAGTCGGCTCATCTCGTCTACTACTTCGGATCGAGGGACGGACTCTTGCGAGCCGTGATCGAGCGGTGGGATGCCGACACTCAGGTCGCGCGCGCAGCGGAGGCTGATCCTGACCGTCCACTCGACTTCCTCGTGGAGCACGTGCGCCTGAATCTGTACGTGCCCGGGCTGGTGCATCTGCTGCACTCGTTCTCGGCGGAGGCTATCGCACCGGGGCACGAAGCGCATGCGTTCTTCCGCGAGCGATACGAGCAGGTCGCGCAGGGGATCGCCGAGTCGGTCGCGGCAGAGCAGGCGGCAGGTCTGATCCCGGCCGATCTTGATCCTGCTGACGAGGCGCAGAGGCTGATCGCGGTATCCGACGGGGTCCAGCTTCAGGCGCTCCTGGACGAGCGGGTGGATGCGGTGGCGCTGCTGGCGGGCGCGGTCGAGGCTCTGCGTTCCCTCGCCGACGATCCGACGGTCCGCCTTGGCGACGAGTCCGTGCCGCTGTTGACCTCGCTCCGCAAAGGCCTCGCTTCTCCGGTGTGAACACAGAGCGGCCCCGGCGTCACCGACACGCCGGGGCCGCTCTGCCGCTGGTCAGTTCGCAGGGGAGAAGCCGAACAGCGACGGGTAGGAGTTGGTGGGCCACATCTCCACGGTGGTGGCGTTGTCGTGTGCGAAGCTGCCCTGTTTGCGGTACCAGGGAGCGAACCACGCTTGGTCGGTGATGTAGGCGTTGAGGTCCTTCACCGCCTGATCGGATTCCTCGGGAGTGCCGAGTTGAATCGTGCTGATGTACTCGTCGACCTTCGGGTCTTGGGTGTGGAAGGGGTTGAAGGTGGCGTCGGGGGCGAGCATGAAGTTGATCAGCTGCCAGTCCGGGTTCTGCTCCAGCGACATCCAGGTGGCGGGGTACTTCGGCGCCAGCATGTCGGTGATGAAGTTGCCCGTGCCGGGGTCGGTGTAGTTGACGGTGATCCCGATGTCGGCGAGCTGCTGTCCGACCAGGTCGAACGTGGTCTGGAACGCCGGCGTCGTCATCATGTTCAGTGTGAAGCCGTCGGGGTGGCCCGCCTCGGCCAGGAGCGCCTTGGCTGCTTCAGGATCGTAGGAGTAGGTGTCGTCCAGCGCCGGGTCGAAGCCGACTGAAGTCGGAGGGAAGACCTGCTCGGTCAGCGTGCCGTAGCCGTCCTGAAGTGCGGCGAGCAACGCCTCGCGGTCGAAGGCCATGTTGATCGCCTGGCGCACCCTGACGTCGGCGAGCTCGGGCGCCATCGTCCCGTCGCGGTCGAGCAGCAGGATGCCGTGGAAGTCGAGCTCGTTGGACGCGATACTCCAGCCGGACGCCTCCACTTCGCCGATCGCATCGTTGTTGACCAGGGGCAATCCGTTGGCCTCGCCGGCTTTCATCGCGTTGAGCGCTGCGGTGGGGTCATCGATGACGTTGATGGTCAGGTTGTCGTAGGTGACGGCGTCCGGGTTCCAGTAGTCCGGGTTGGCCGTGTAGACGTACGTCGTGCCGGTGACGGTCGACGCGGTGTCGAGCACGTACGGGCCGGAGCCGATCGGCTCGGTGGCGGAGTCCGGGTCGTCGAAGGTGGACGGCGCCTGGATGAGGCCCGGGGCGATCGAGAGCATGTTGACCAGGGACGGGTCGGGCGCGTCCTGCGTGATGGTCACGGTCGTGGCGTCGACGGCGGCGAACTCCTTGCCGGCGAGCGTCGCGGCCTGCGGCGAGGTCCCGTCGCGGAAGCGCTCGAGGCTCGCGACGACTGCTTCGGCGTCGAGCTTGGTGCCGTCGGTGAACTCGACGTCGTCGCGCAGCGTCAGCGTGAGCACGGTGTTGTCGTCGTTGTACTCCCACGCGGTCGCCAGCCACGGCTCGATCTCGCCCTCGGGGTTCTTCTGCAGCAGCGTGTCGAACACTGCCTGGAAGAAGACGCTGCGGTTGCCGTACTCTGCGCCCTGCCCCACGTCGTAGCTGGTCGGTGCGGCGATCGCGATCAATGTGAGCCGATCGGCTCGGCCCGAGGCCGAGCTGCCGCCTCCCGCGTCACCGCCGGCACACCCCGCGAGCGCGAGCGACGTGACGACCGCGAGGGCTGCTGTGGCCTTCCATCGGAACATCCTTGGTCCCTTCGTAGGGGGCGATCCGCCGATGGACCTCCCTGGCGGGAGAAGCTAGCAGCATGTTTTTAGCATTGTCAAAGATTATCTTGATGGTCAAGACAGAATCTTTTACGATGCTAAAGTCACCGTGTCGCAGACGACCGAAGGAGCGCTGATGCTGCCCACAACCTTGCCCGAACCGGATCTCCACCTCCCCGAGCGGGGTGAACCGGTCTTGCGCTGGGGCGTGGTCGGCGCCGGATGGATCGCAGGATTCTTCGTCGCCGCCGTGCAGGCGCACACTGCCCAGAAGGTGGTCGCCGTCGCTGCGCGAGTCAGCGCTCGGGCGGAGAGCTTCGCCCGAGCCCACGGCATCCCGACTGCCCACGCCGCCGTCGACGCGCTCTTCGACGACCCTGGCATCGATGTCGTGTACATCGCGGCTCCGCAGAGCGAGCACCTCTCGCTGGGACTGCGAGCCATCGCTGCCGGCAAGCACGTGCTCATCGAAAAGCCTCTCGCCACGAATGCCGCCGACGCGCAACGGCTGGTCGACGCGGCGCGTGCCGCCGGGGTCTTCCTCATGGAGGCGATGTGGACGCGCTATCTGCCGCAGACGCTGGTGATCCGCCGCCTCATCGATGACGGGATCCTCGGAGAGGTGCGGAGTGTCATCTCCGACCACGGCCAGCCGCTCGCCGATGATCCGAACCACCGGCTGCTCGAAGCCGGCACCGGCGGTGGCGCGCTGCTGGACCTCGGCATCTACCCGATCCAGCTCGACTCGATGGTGCTCGGTGAGCCGGCGTCGATCACCGCTGTCGGTTCGCTGACGGCGACCGGCGTCGACGCCTCGTCCACGATCGTCCTCGGACACGGCTCCGAGCAGTCGACGCTGATGACATCGCTCCTCACCCGCACACCCACCGTGGCGTCGATCTGCGGAACGGACGCGCGCATCGACATCGACGGCCCGTTCCACATTCCGACGGGCTTCGCCCTGCGGTCCCTCGACCTCTTCGAGAGGCCGGTCGTCTGGTCCGACACGACGGGCGTGTCCCTCATGGACGGACTTGCTTGGGAGGCGACGGCACTCGCCGGCTACGTCGGCGAAGGGCGTGGCGAGTCCCCCTTGCACACTCACGCCGAGACCGTCTCCATCCTCACCACGATCGACGAGGCACGCCGGCAGCTGGGAGCGCGCTGATGGGATACGCCCGCACACTCGCGGATCGACAAGTGGCGCGCGTCCACGTATACGACGTGACCACGGGGGAAGCCACACTCCTCCATGTCGACGCCGAGGTCCTGCTGGAAGCGCCCAACTGGACGGCCGGCGGCGACCTGATCCTCAACGGCGACGGAACTCTCTGGCGGATGCCGGCCGATGGGTCGCAGCACCCGAGGCCGATCGAACTGAGCGAACTGCCGGAGCTGAACAACGACCACGTGCTCGCCCCCGACGCCGACACGATCTACGCCTCGGCCAACGACGGGCACATCTACGCCGCCTCCCTCTCGACGATGGCGGTCCGAAGGGTGACGGTTGATGGAGCGCCCCACTGGCACTTCCTCCACGGTGTCAGCCCCGACGGTGAGCACCTCGCCTATGTCGCGCTCGATCCCGAAGAGGGCTGGGACAGTGGCACGATCCACATCATCCACGCCGACGGAACGTGGGATGCGCCCCTGACCGTGGGCCGCGGGCCGGACGACGGATCGGAGTACGCACCCGACGGTGAGTGGATCTACTTCAACACGGAACGATTCAGCCACAAACCCGGGCACGCCCAGATCGCCCGAATCCGGCCCGACGGCACGGATCTGCAGCAGCTGACGTCGGACGAGCGAGTGAACTGGTTCCCGCACATCGATCCGACCGGCCGGAGCGCCGTGTATCTCAGCTTCCCTCCCGGAACGCAGGGTCATCCCGCCGATCGAGCTGTGCAACTGCGTCTGGTCGACGCGCCACATGATCCGCAGGCGTGGGCGCGGAGCGCGATCGCCGTCGAGCTCGCCGGCGGGCAAGGCACGATCAACGTGAACAGCTGGTCACCCGACGGCACGCGTTTCGCCTATGTGGACTACCCCGTCGGCGTGTCCGCACTCGATCGAGGACAGGAATGATGGACGACGATCTCACTGCCCTCCAGGCTGAAGAGGCCGAGCTGGAATGGGACCGCTTCGGAGTCGACGACGCCTGGGAGCTGGGCAACGCGGTCAGAGCGATCGCGCACGAGCGCGGCCAGAGCGTCACCATCGACATCCGACGCGTCAACGGCATGATCCTCTTCCGAACCGCACTCGCCGGGGTGACTGTCGACCAGGACGACTGGGTGCGCCGCAAGAGCGCGGTGGTGTTCCGTTTCGACACCAGCTCCGCCTTGTTCGCAGCACGCATGGCCGCGGCGGGCTTCGACCCCACGCAAGTGGGATGGCTCACCGCGGCCGACTACGCCGTCACCGGCGGCTCGGTCCCCATCCGCGTCCGAGGCGCAGGGGTGGTCGCGGCCCTCACCATCTCGGGGCTCTCGTCCGAGGAGGACCACGCGCTCGCGACGGAGGCCATTCGCGCGGCCATCGGCTGATCGGCCACGCGCCTGCCGGGCGCTGTGCTCGTCCCGACGAGCGTCCGAGATCGACGTGGCCCCGATCCTCCGGCTGCGCGACAGCGCGGCCCCGCCTGCGCCCGCGAGTCGGCCGTCAGCCGCGCAGCTGGGGGTAGAGCACCTCGATCGGCGCGGCGAGCGCCGACCTGACCTGTGCGCTGAGCTCGTCGGCGATGACTTCGTAGGCATCGTTCTCCACGCCGTCGAGCACCGCGGCAACGAGATCGCTCGGGTTCATCTTGGGGCCGTCGGCGTGGGCCGCCATCGCCGTGTCGACGTAGCCGACGTGAACCCCGGTGACGAGCACCCCGCGCGGTGCCAGCTCGAGCCGTAGGGAGTTGGTCGCAGACCAGAGCGCGGCCTTGGAGGCGCTGTACGGTCCACCGAAGGCGTACCAGCTTGCGACGGAGTGCATGTCGATCAGCACAGCGTTCGTCGCGGAGGTGAGGGTCGGTGCAAACGCGCGCGCAACGGCGAGAGGTGCGAAGAAGTTGATCTCCATCACCTGTCGCAGGTCGGCGTCAGTGACGTCGAGCATGCTGGCGGTCTGCGGCAGTCCGCCGGCGTTGTTGATGAGCACGGTGACGTCCCCGGCCGTAGCGACCGCATCGGCGATCGACTCGGCGTCGGTGACGTCGAGCGCGAGGGGGACGATGCGATCGTCGTTCCACTCGCGGGGGTGGCGCGCGGTGGCGTAGACCTTGGCTGCGCCGCGGGCGAGGACGCCATGGACGAATTGGGTCCCGATGCCGCCGTTGGCGCCGGTGACGAGGACGACGGCGTTGCTGAGAGATGTCATTGGGCCGCTTTCTCGAGGCTGGTATTTGTGAGAGTACTCAAACATGAGTATACTCAGAAAATGCGAGCGGAGAGAGGCTTGCGATCGACATCGGAGGAGTGGGGCAATGCGAGCGTTCGTCATCGACAGGTACAAGGGCGATCTTCACGAGGCGGACGTGGCCGAACCCGCTGTCGGCGAGCACGATGTCCTCGTGCGCGTCGCGGCCGCTGGGGTCAATCAGCTGGATGAGAAGGTCCGCACCGGTGAGTTCCGCCAGATCCTCCCGTATCGATTCCCCTTGGCGCTCGGTCACGACGTCTCGGGTACGGTCATCCGTGTCGGGTCGAAGGTCGACGGCTTCGGCCCCGGCGACCTGGTCTACGCGCGCCCCCGGGACGGGCGCATCGGAGCCTTCGCCGAGGCCATCGCGATCGACGAGACCGACGTCTCGCTCGCGCCGTCTTCGATCAGCGCCGTGGAAGCGGCATCCCTGCCGCTCGTCGCGCTAACCGCTTGGCAGTCCCTGGTGGAGCGAGGCGACGTTCAGCCGGGGCAGAAGGTCCTCATCCATGGTGGCAGCGGGGGTGTGGGCACGATCGCCATCCAGCTCGCCAAGCACCTCGGTGCGCACGTGGCAACCACGGTGTCGGCTGCGAACGCAGATTTCGTCCGCGAGCTCGGAGCCGACGAGGTCATCGATTACGAGACGCAGGACTTCGCAGACGTTCTCCACGGCTACGACCTGGTACTGGACAGCCTCGGAGGCGAGAACCTCGAGAAGTCCCTCCGGGTGCTCACGCCCGGTGGCAAGGCCATCGGCATCGCGGGGCCGCCGGATCCTGCCTTCGCGCGCACTGCGGGCCTGAACCCGCTGTTGCGCCTGGCGATCGCCGGGGTGAGCCGCCGGATCCGATACCAGGCTCGAAAGCTCGGCGTCTCCTACGAATTCCTTTTCATGCGCGCGAGCGGCGACCAACTGCGACGCATCGCCGCGCTCATCGACCAGGGCGCGGTGCGTCCTGTCGTCGGACACGTCCACGGGTTCGCCGACACCCCTCAGGTGCTCGCCGGCCTCCCTTCATCTCGCATTCGAGGGAAAGCCGTCATCTCGATCGCCGACGTGCCCGCAGCCCCCGACTCCATCACCGACACCCGATCCGAGAGGGTCTCATCATGAGCTCGACGAACAGCGAACCCTTGGTCACGTCGTATGCGCAGGCGCCGACGAAGACCATCACCGCGGGCGGCACCACCTACGCGTACCGCGAGCTCGGCCCGAAGGGCGGCATCCCCGTCATATTCTTCGTGCATCTGGCCGCAACGCTGGACAACTGGGATCCTCGCATCGTCGATCCGATCGCGCAGACCCGCCATGTGATCACATTCGACAACGCTGGGGTCGGCGCCTCGTCGGGCACTGTGCCGCCGACGATCGAGGAGGCCGCCGCCGACGCGTACGCCTTCATCACCGCCCTCGGATTCGACACCATCGACATCTTCTCGTTCTCGATGGGCGGCATGATCGCGCAGGACCTCGTCGTGGCGCACCCCACACTGGTGCGAAAGCTGATCCTGACCGGCACGGGGCCGCGAGGCGGCAAGGACATGGACAAGGTGGTCCGCGTGACCTACTGGGACATCCTTCGCTCGGTCCTCACCCGGTCGGATCCGAAGGAGTTCCTGTTCTTCAACCGCGACGAGGTCGGAAAGAAGGCGGGCAAGGCGTTCGTGGAGCGACTCGAAGAGCGGACGACCGGCCGGGACAAGCCCATCAGCACGAAAGCTTTCCGAGCGCAGTTGCAGGCCATCCAGCGTTTCGGTCGCTCTCAGCCGTCAGACCTGTCGAGGATCACCCAGCCGACGCTGATCGCCAACGGCGACAACGACCGCATGGTCCCGTCTGTGCTCTCGCGCGACCTCCACTCACGGATCGCCGGCAGCGAGTTGATCATCTACCCGAACTCGGGGCACGGCGGCATCTTCCAGTATTGGGAGACGTTCGCACCCGTTGCCGCGACGTTCCTCGCGAAGTAGACCCAGACTCAACCCTGCGGTCACGACAGCCACTGCGGCGAGGGGATTCACCATGGGCACGACACCATCGACGCCCAGCGCATCGATGCCATCGTCCCGTTCGCCTCTGCCGTTCACGCGTACGTCGTCGCGGCCGCGCTGACGTACGTCCGAGACGGCCGGATTCTCCCTCAGTACGAGGAGTAACGGTTGCCAGAGGCAGCCGCAGTCAGGGGAGAATGGTGCCCGGCGCGCTCACGTCGGTGAGGCGGTGACGGCGCCTCCTGCCGCACGCCGACATCCCAGACAGCCGGAGGAGAACACATGACTCTCGCATCCTCGCCGGTTGGGCGACGTGAACGGAACAAGCAGCAGAAGCTCGACCGCATCATGGATGCCGCTCGCGAACTGTTCGCCCAGTACGGCGTCGACGAGGTCACGACGCAGCAGATCGCGGAGAAGGCCGACATCGGCGCGGGGACCCTGTTCCTCTACGCGAAGACGAAGGGCGAGCTCCTCCTCCTCGTGCAGAACGACGCCTACGCCGCCGCGCTCGACCAGGGCACGCAGGATGCCGCAGCGGAGTCCGGCGTCGTCGAAGCCGTCCTGGCTCTGATCCGCCCGATCGTGGAGTGCAACCGCGCCCAGGTGGACAACGGGCGCACCTATCTTCGCGAGATGGTGTTCGGAGATCCCGACGAGCCCCGTCACCGTGAAGCGCTGGACATCGTGGCCAAGACGGAAGAGGTGGTCGCGACGACGCTCCAGCGCGCGGGCGGCATCGAGGAGATCCGTGCGGCGGCATCGGCGCGAATCGTCTCCGCAGTCATGTTCCTCAGCATGGCGGCGAGTGTGAATGTCGATTCCAGTGTCGATGAGATCATCCAGCAGATCGCGCAGCAGCTTCGCGTGCTTCTTCCGCCGTCGACGGAAGGCCGCGGTTAGCGGCCGGCCCGGTGCTCACGCGATGCGAGCGAGGTCGGGCGAAGTGACTTCATCGGCGAGCACGCCGCTGCGCACGAATCGCTCGACCTCGGCGACGACGTGATCGCCGATGCGGCGCAGTTCATTGCCGATGGAACCCGCGATGTGGGGCGTGAGCGTCGCGCCGGGCAGAGAGAAGAGCAGATGCCCCTGCGGCAGCGGCTCGGGGTCGGTGACGTCGAGCACCGCGCGCAGCCGATCGGCCCTGAGCTCGTCCACGAGGGCGTCGGTGTCGACCAGGGAGCCGCGGGCGGTGTTGATCAGGGTGGCTCCATCGGTCATGAGCGCGAGTTCCGCGCGCCCGATCAAGCGATACGTCTCGGGCAGAGCGGGAGCGTGTATCGTCACGACGCGTGACCGCGCGAGAAGCTCCGGCAGCGACACCAGCTGCGCTCCCAGCGCGGTCGCCTCGGCGTCGGTGAGGGAGGGGTCGAACAGCAGGCAGTCGACGTCGAAGGGGCGCAGGAGTTCGACCACCCGTCGGCCGATGCGGGAGGCGCCGATCACGCCCACGGTGATGCCGAAGGCGCCCACGTCGCCGCGCGGGCGGGCCGCGACCATGTCGTGAGCGAGCGAGAAATCGCGGGCGGACCGCAGCGCGTCGTTCGCGCTAAGCAGGATCGCTGCGAGCGTGTACTCGGCGACCGGGATGGCGTTCGCGCCCGCGGCGCTGGACACGCGGATACCTCGCTCCCAGACGGCCGGGGTCACCAGGCGCTTCACGGAGCCGGCTGCGTGCACCACCGCACGCAGTCGCGGCCACTGGGCGAGCGTCGCCTCGTCGAGGCGCGGCGCGCCCCAGCCCGTGATGAGGATCTCGATATCAGCCGTCGATGCGGGGACGGCGACGGCACGCGGAGTCAGCACCTCGCCGTGGACGTCGACGATGCGGTCGAGGTCCTCACGAGCGCGGGCGCCGAACAGATCGAGCGCGAGCTGGGGCGATTCCATCGCCAGCAGCGCGGGCGGCCGGGTCACGCGGTGACCTCGCCGCCGGTGGGAACCACATCGACAGCGCCGTCCGGCCAGCGCACGACGACGGCATCCGACCGCACCTCGACGGCGGGCTCGATGGTCAGGTCGAGGCCGGCGCCGACGGTGCCCAGCGCGATGAGCGCGGCGACCACGTCGCCCGATGCCACAGGCGCGGGGTCGGCGGCCCACGGGGTGACGGTGCCGGGTGCGAAGGCGTCGCGGTCCGTGCGATGGGTCAGGCCCGTGTCGGTGAGACGGCGCACGCCCCGCACCGTCGTGGTCAGCCCGTCGGGCCTGGTCGCGTGACCGTCGGCGCCGGTCCACTCGCCGGCCTCGACGGGCAGGGGCCAGCCGCCGATGCGGAAGGTCCATGGTCCCGGATCGGCGGGCCAGACGGAGTCGGCGTCGGCGGCCGCCGACGGCGCCGCGATCTCGGGTGAGGGCGTCCACCAGGCCAGGCGCAGCTCGTGCACGCCGTTCACCACGGACGCGACGGTGACGCACGGCCCGCGCCGCAGCGACGCCCACCCGGCGACGTCCGCGGATGCGGCATCCGTCCCGCGGTCGAGCCAGTGCACGCGGGAGCGCGACACCGCGACGCGCCCCGCCACGTGGATCGTTTCGATCGCGTCGCGATGCGACGGGTGCCCGCCGGCGTCGAGGAGGGCGACGTGGGACTCCAACGGCCGCGCGACGCCCGTGCGGCTGAGCGCGGGTGACGTCGACGTCGAGTAGCCGACGCGCTGGTAGAACGGGTTGTCGGCGCGGGGGAGCCCGGTGGGTCCGCGGAAGCCGTCGGACCCGTGGTTGAGCACGCGCACCACACCGTCCCGCTCGGAGCGCACCACCAGCCACCCGGGCGCTCGCAGCGCGCGCACGCTCACGGCGGCCCGGTCGGGAGGCGGAGCCGCGGTCGACCACTCCGGGTGCTCGGGAGGGAGCAGGAGTCCCAGCATCCCCTTGCTCGCCCAGTACGGAGAGGACGAGCCGGTGTACACCTGCCGGATCAGCGGGAACTCGCGATGCCACCCGATCGAGAGCAGACCGCGTTCGTCGACGCTGCCAGAGGCGAGGAACCGGTCGAGGACCGAATCGGCGAGGGCACGGGTCGCGCCCCTCTCCAGCGGCGTGGCGTCTGCCGCGGCGCCCACCCAGAACGGCGCGAACATCGCGAAGCGGTAGGTGAGCGAGCGGCCCTGGAAGAGCGGATCGCCGTGCGAGCCGATCAGATCGCGCGCCTGCTCGAGGAACGCCCGCAGCCGGTCGCGGTGGAGAGGCTCGAGATCGACGCCCCGGATGCGCGCATGAAGGAACGGGTAGACGTGCCATGCCCAGCCGGCGTAGTAGTCGAAGCTGCGGCGGACGCCGTCGGGCCCGGTGCCGTCCGAGTACCAGCCGTCGCCGATGTACAGGCTCTCCTGGATCTCGGCGTTGCGGTCCAGGTCGTCCTGGCGCCAAGGGCCGCCCACCGAGGCCAGGAACGCCTCGATGACGTTCTGGAACCAGATCCAGTTGTTCGTGTAGCCGCCGGTGCCGACCACACCCGAGAACCAGGCGACCACGCGGTCCTGCGCGGCGCCGTCGAGTCGATCCCACAGCCACGGCCGGGTCTCCGAGAGGGCGATCGCGATGGATGCCGCCTCCACGACAGCCTGCCGGCGTTCGGCGATCGTGGGCCAGCGCTCGGGGCTTGCGGGATCCGTGCCGGCGACGAGACCCCGGGCATATCGCTCGAGGATCGCCCAGGGGTCTTCGCCGCCGGAACCCCGCGTGCGGAAGGCGGCGAGGAGGAATGTGCGGGCGAAGCCTTCGAGCCCGTCGCTCCACTTCCCGGAGGCGCTGACCGGTCCCGGCAAGGAGATCAGGGCACCGCTCGCAGACGCATGCCGGCCGACGGCCTGCAGCAGCTCGTCGGCGACGTGCTGCCACCGGTCGCGTGCGGTCGGCGGCGTCGCCGCGGCATCCGGGTACATCGTCGTCACCCGTCGATCGTGCAGTACGCTCCTGTACCCATGCGCCCATTCGGACAAATTCGATCACCGAACGGGCAGGCGGATCACACGGCGACGAACGGACTTCGCACATGACGGGACAGAACGCTCTGCCCAGAACCCGGCACGAGCACCTGCTGCGGCAGCTCGAGCTTCACGGCAGCGTCAGCGCCGCCGACATCGCCGAGCAGCTCGGCGTCTCGCAGGTGACCGTCCGGCGCGACATCGTCGAGCTCGAGCAGGCCGGCAGGCTCGCCCGCGTCCACGGCGGGGCGATCGCTCTCGGCGCTCCGCCGGTCGCGCAGCCCGCCCGGGCGAACATCGGCGTCGTGGTGCCCTCGTCGGTGAGCCATTTCCCGCAGATCGTGCGGGGGATGGACGCCGCCTCCCGGGGCGGGCGCACACGGATCGTGCTCGCGACCTCGCAGTACCGGGAGGAGCTCGAGCAGCGGCAGGTCGAGCGGCTGGTCGATGTCGGCGTCGCCGGCATCATCCTGGCCCCCACGATGCGCGGCCGCACGGAGATCGAGCTCGCCGATTGGGTGCGCACCGTGCCGGTGCCGGTGGTGTTCCTGGAGCGTCGGCTGGAGTCGACCGCCCTCGCGGCCTTCGACAGCGCCCGCACCGACCACGCGCGCGGCGCGCAGCTGGCGGTCGAGCACCTGGCGGCCCTCGGCCACGCCGCGGTCGGACTCGCCTTGTTCGACCGGACTCCGACGGCGCCGCTCATCCGGGAGGGCCACGCGTCCGCGACGGCGAGGCTCGGGCTCGCCCCCGCGCCGCACGCCGCGCTGCCGAAGGGCGAGGAGGGCGACGTCGACTCGCTCGATGACGCGCTCATCGCGTTCCTCGAGGCCTGCATCGCCGCCGGGACGCGCGCGGCGATCGTCCACACTGATGTGCACGCGGCCCGGCTGGTCGAGCTGGCGACGGATCGCGGCATCCGTGTTCCCGGCGATCTCGCGATCGTGGCGTACGACGACGACACCGCGGGACTCGCGATGGTGCCCCTCACGAGCGTCACCGCGCCTGGGCGCGATCTCGGCCAGGAGGTGCTGCGGATCGTCACGGAGCGGATCGCGGCGCCCGACCGCGTCGCGACGGCAGCGCGCCACATCACCATGCTGCCCAGGCTCACGATCCGGGAGTCGTGCGGGGCCACGGCGTGATCGTTTTTGTCCACTTGGGCACGAACGCTCGGAACGTCGATCTACCGTGTCGATGCACGCTCCCGGCGCGACCTCGCCGTGCGGGCGACGAGAGGCAACGAGCAAGGAGGCTCCGATGACATCCCGAGCATTCATCAGTGCGACCAGGTCCACCGCCCGGCGCGGCGCACTCATCACGGGGGCCGCCCTCGCGGTCGGCGCACTCGCAGTCCTCACGGGCTGCTCCGGCGGCGGGACACCCGCAGCGACGGCCGACCCGGACGAAGAGGTCACGCTCAACTTCGCGTGGTGGGGCGACGCCAGTCGCGCCGAGCGGTACGAGGCGGCGATCGATCTCTTCGAAGAGAAGAACCCGAACATCACGATCCAGACCAGCTACGCGGGCTTCGGCGACTACTGGACGGCGCGCAACACCGAGGCCGCGAGCCGGACCCTCCCGGACGTGTTCCAGATGGATCTCGCCTACCTCGCCGAATACGGCGGGTTCGGCCACGTGCTCGCCCTCGACGACTACCTGGGTGACGCCATCGCGACCGACGGCATTGAGCCGTCGCTGGTCGAGGCCGGTGCCGTGGACGACCGGATCTTCGGTCTGGCATCGTCCAGCAGCACGCTCGCGACCCTGTACAACGGACCTCTGCTCGAACAGCTCGGTGTGGACGTGCCGGACGGGCCGTTGACGTGGGACGAGTACGACGAGTTCCTCGCGGACGTCTCCGCCGCGGGTGCCGCGAACGACCCGGTGGTGTACGGCTCGCTGGACTACACCCAGTACTTCTGGCTGTTCCAGATCTGGCTCGGGCAGCAGGGCCTGTCCCTCATCGACGACGGTGAGCTCGGCTTCGAGCAGAGCGACCTCGCGGACTGGTGGTCGCGCAGCGCGCCGCTGCACGAGTCCGCGGCCGCCATGCCCGCCGAACGGCAGTCGCAGCTCGAGGGTGTCGACGCGCTCGGCGCAGGTGAGATCGCCAGCGACGTGAGCTGGGCCAATTTCCTCGCACGCTTCAGCGAAGGTCCCGCCGCTCCGGAGCTCTCGCTCGCCATCCCGCCGTACGATGACGCGGACAACACCGGGATGTTCCTCAAGCCCGGCCTGATGCTCTCGATCGGCGCCAACAGCGACCACCCCGCGCAGGCGGCCGCGTTCATCGACTTCCTGGTGAACGACCCCGAAGTGGGCGCGATCTTCGGCATGTCGCGTGGCGTCCCGGCCTCCGCGACCGCGGCGGCCGGCATCGAGGCGAATGAGCTCGACCAGAAGATCCTCGCCTACCAGGAGTCGGTCGCCGATCAGCTCGACGGCCAGGCGCCGCCCGCCGTGCAGGGACTCGGAACCCTCGAGCAGACTTTCGTGGCCATCAGCCAGGACGTCGCCTACGGCGCGGCCACGCCGGACGAAGCCGCCGAGCGGTGGTTCGCCGAGGCCGGCAACGCACTGAAGTGATCACGACGCGGGCGGCGTGCAGCGATGCACGCCGCCCGCCGCATCCGGGAGAGGCACTGCCATGACCGCTGAAACACTCGCCCCGCCGGCGCCGCCGGAGGAGCGGCTCGCGCCTCCCGCGCCGCGCCGCCCGAGGCGCCGCTGGGAGGACATCCGCGCAGGATACGTCTTCCTCGCGCCCTGGCTGATCGGCTTCGTGCTGCTCACGGCCGGACCGATGGTCGCGTCGCTGTACCTCGCGTTCACCGACTACAACCTCTTCAGCCCGCCCCAGTGGATCGGCTTCGACAACTTCGTGCGGCTGTGGAGCGACCCGGACTACCTCCAGGCGTGGAAGGTCACCGCCGTCTACGTGCTCGTCGGCACGCCGCTCAAGCTCGCCGCCGCGCTCGGGGTGGCCCTCATCCTCAACGCCGCGTTCCGCGGCAGCGGCTTCTACCGCTCGGTGTTCTACCTGCCGTCGCTCGTCGGCGCGTCGGTGTCGATCGCGGTGGTGTGGAAGGCGATGTTCATCGACGACGGCCCGGTGGACAGCATCCAGCAGTTCTTCGGATTCCCCGCCGGCGGCTGGGTCGGCGACCCCGACAAGACCATGCCGATGCTGATCCTGCTCGCCGTCTGGCAGTTCGGTGCGCCGATGGTGATCTTCCTCGCAGGTCTGAAGCAGGTGCCTCACGAGCTGTACGAAGCGGCCTCCGTCGACGGCGCCGGCCCGATCCGCAAGTTCCGCGCGATCACGATCCCGATGCTGTCGCCGGTCATCTTCTTCAACCTGCTCCTCGAGACGATCAACGCCTTCCAGGTGTTCGCATCGGCGTTCATCATCTCGGGCGGCACCGGGGGACCGGCGCGGTCGACGCTCTTCTACACGCTGTACCTCTACTTCCGGGGGTTCCGGGACTTCCAGATGGGGTACGCGTCAGCCATGGCCTGGGTCCTCGTGCTCGTGATCGCCTTCATCACGGTGATCTTCTTCCGCAGCTCGAAATTCTGGGTCCACTACGCAGGAGACGAAGGACGATGAGCGCCACACAACTGCTTGTGACCGCCGACCGCCGCAAGGCCCGCCGGCCGCGGCGCCGCTGGACAGGGAAGGAGATCGTCTTCCACGTCGTGGTGCTCGCCCTCCTCGTCGTGATCCTCTACCCCGTCGCCTGGATGCTGCTGTCGACGTTCAAGCCGTCGTCGCAGATCGTCGGCAACGCCCAGCTCCTGCCGCGCGAGGTGACGGTGGAGAACTACGAGAGAGCGCTGAGCGGCATCGGCGGGGTGTCCTTCTGGACCTTCTTCCAGAACTCCACCATCCTGGCGGTTGCATCCGTGATCGGGGTGGTGCTGTCCTCCGCGCTCGCGGCCTACGCGTTCGCGCGCATCAGCTTCCCCGGACGCAACGTCTACTTCGGGATCATGATCGCGACGCTGCTGCTGCCGTTCCACGTCGTGATCATCCCGCAGTACATCATGTTCAATGCGCTCGGACTGGTGAACACCTTCACGCCGCTGCTGCTGGGCAAGTTCCTGGCGACCGAGGCCTTCTTCGTCTTCCTCATGGTGCAGTTCATGCGCGGCCTGCCGCGCGAGCTCGACGAAGCGGCACGCATCGACGGTGCCGGGCACTACCGCACGTTCAGCGCGATCATGCTCCCGCTGCTGAAGCCCGCTCTCGTGACGAGTGCGATCTTCACCTTCATCTGGACGTGGAACGACTTCTTCGGGCCGCTGCTGTACCTCAAGGACCCCGACCTGTACACGCTGCCGATCGCGCTGCGGCTCTTCGTCGACCAGAGCTCGTCGGCGGACTACGGCGCGCAGATGGCCATGGCCGTGCTCGCCCTGATCCCCGTGTTCCTCTTCTTCCTCATCTTCCAGAGGTATCTCGTCGACGGTGTCGCGACCCAGGGCCTGAAGGGCTGACGACGATGACGCACGTGAACACGATCCCCCGCGCCGAGCGCCCGCAGCCGTCGCGACCGGCGCCGCAGCGGATCGCGCGGATGCTGTCGAGCCGCGGGCTGGCACTCTTCTCGGAGACGATCGTCGTCAGCCTCGCGGTGGCGGTCCTCGCCATACCCGCCGTGACGGCTCTTCCTGCCATGGCGGCCGGCGCGGCGCACTTCCGTCGGCACGTCGACGGCGAATCGGATTCGCTCCCCGAACTGGGACGAGACTTCGTGAGGGCGTTGCGCACCGGCTGGCTGTGGGGCGCGGGCACCGCGGTCGGCTTCGGGGCCATCACCCTGACGCTCACGACGGCGGCCCTGGATGGGATGCCCGGGGCCGGGCTGTTCCGGGCGGCCTCGGGCATCATCGGGGTGACGGCGGCGGTCGTGCTCCTGCGCGCAGCCGGACGCTGGATCCCCTCCGCCCGCTGGAGCCCGCTGATCCGGGAGGCGGCCGAGGAGTCCGCGCGGGATATCGCAGGCTCGCTGCTGCTGCTCCTGGCGCTCGCGCTGAGCGCCCTGATCGTGTGGATGTTCGCACCGCTCGTCGTGCTCGTCCCGGGGATGCTGGTGCTCGCGACTCGGGCGGTCGCGGCTCGATCCCGCTGATGGCCGCCGGCATGCCCGTCGCGACGGAGGCGACGCTCGAAGACGTCGCGCGCGCGGCGGGCGTGTCGCAGTCGACCGCGTCGCGCGTGCTGAACGGCTCGACTCGGCGCGTGAGACCCGAGAACGAGCGTCTGGTGCGGGACGCGGCGCTGCGGCTCGGGTACGCGGTCGACCTCCGGGCGCAGGCGACGGCGCGCCGCCTGTCTGACACCGTGGCCATCGTGGTGGAGTCACTCCTCGACACCGTCGTGATGGATGTGGCCACACGCATCCATCGGTCTGCGCAACGCGACGGGTGCGCCGCGACCGTCAACGTCTGCGCCCTCGACGACGAGCGGGCGGCCGACGACATCCTCCGGCTCCGCGGGCAGCGCCCCCGATCGATCTTCGTCGTGATGCCCGCCGGAGGAGTGCTGCACCCCGCGGTGATGCGAGAGCTCGCGCGCTATGGAGAGCACGGCGGCACGACGGTGATCGTCGAGCGCGCCGACGCGCGCGCGGCCGATCGTCCGGGCTGAACGTTTTTGTCCGATTGATCAGCGCGCCCGATCTTCCGGCCTAGTTTCGGTGGCGGTCGGGGCCAGCGACGGCTCCGCGGATTCATCGAGGAGTCATCGCCATGGAGATCAGTCGTCGAACGCTGCTGCAGTCGACGGTCGCGGCCGGAGCCGCCGCGGCCCTCGCATCCCCTTCCACCGCTCACGCGGCACCCGCCGTCCGAGGCGCCTTCGGTCAGTCCGTCGCGCAGGCGCTGACCGGGCACGGCCCGATCTCGCTGCGCTGGCTCGAAGGCGCGACACCGGCCCAGCTCGTTGCGGGGACGACGTGGGGCGTTCCGTGGCCGCGGGGCGCGCTCAGCCCGGACCAGACCTTCGCGCTGCTCACCGACTCGGGAGAATCCGTCCCCGTCCAGAGCTGGCCGACGGGGTGGTGGCCGGACGGATCGGTGAAATGGACGGCCCACGCGGCGAGCGGGGCATCCGGCCGTGCGGGCGGCTACTCGCTGCAGGCGGGCACGCCCGCCGCACCGGCATCCGCCATATCGGTCTCCGACAATCCGGGGCGCGTCGTCGTCGACACCGGCGTCATCCGGGTCGAGTTCCCGAAGAACGGGGCGAACCTCGTCTCGTCGATCCGCCGGGGCGACACGGTGATCGCCGAGGAGGGCAGGCTCGTCGCCTCCCGGCAGGACAAGCCCGACTCCGATGGGGCCGAGAAGGTCGCCCGCGAGCAGTTCCGGAGCCAGGTGTCGCGGGTCGAGGTCGAGCAGCGCGGTCCCGTGCGCGCGGTCGTGCGGGTCACCGGCACGCACAAGAAGGGCAACCGCAACTGGCTGCCGTTCGACGTGCGGTTCTACCTGTATGCCGGGTCGGACGGGGTGAGGGTCGTCCACAGCTTCGTCTTCGACGGCGATGAGACGGCCGACTTCATCACGGGTATCGGATTCTCGTTCTCGGTCCCGCTGTCGGCGCAGCTGCACGACCGGCACGTCCGGTTCGCGGGGGAGGGCGCCGGTGTGCTGGGCGAGGCCGTGCGAGGCATCACGGGGCTCCGTCGCGACCCCGGTGCGGCTGCGCGCGCGGCCCAGATCGCGGGCACGTGGACACCGGATCCTGCGACGTGGGACCAGCGCGTGACCTCGCGGCTGCAGTGGATCCCGGCGTGGGGCGACTACAGCCTCAGCCAGCTCACGGCTCACGGGTTCGAGATCCGCAAGCGCACGTCGGCGGGGCACTCGTGGATCCGCGTCGACGCGGGCCGGCGGGCGCGCGGGCTCGCGTATGTCGGCAGCCCCGGCGGCGGCCTGGCGTTCGGGATGCGCAACTTCTGGCAGCTGCACCCCACCGAGCTCGAGATCTCCGGTGCGGCGACCGACAGGGCGACGGCGACGGCATGGATGTGGTCGCCGAGGGCCGGCGCCATGGACCTGCGCTTCTATCACGACGGCCTGGGACAGGACACCTACGCCAAGCAGCTCGACGCGCTCGAGATCACCTACGAGGACTACGAGCCGGGCTTCGGCTCGCCCTACGGCGTGGCCCGCACCACCGAGCTGAGCTTCTGGGCGCTCGGCGCAACGCCCACCGCAGCGGACTTCAGCGCCCTCGCCGACGCGAACGCGACGCCGCCGCTGCTCGTCAGCACCCCGGAGCACAACCACTCCACCGGGGTGTTCGGCTCGTGGGCGCCCGTCGACCGGTCGAACGTCGCGAAGATCGCGATCGAGGACAAGCTCGCCTTCATGCACCAGCACTACGTGAACCAGGTGGACCAGCGGTCCTGGTACGGGTTCTGGGACTACGGCGACGTCATGCACGAGTTCGACCGCGACCGTCATGTCTGGCGGTACGACATCGGCGGCTACGCGTGGGACAACTCCGAGCTCAGCACCGACATGTGGCTCTGGTACCACTACCTGCGGACCGGGGATGCCGCCGCATTCCGCTTCGCCGAAGCGATGACGCGGCACACCGGCGAAGTCGACGTCTACCACCTAGGCAAGTACCGCGACCTCGGAACGCGCCACGGCATCATGCACTGGGCCGACAGCGCGAAGCAGCAGCGGATCAGCAATGCCGGCTACCGCCGCTTCTACTACTTCCTCACCGCGGACGAGCGGGTCGGCGACCTGATGCACGACCTGGTCGACGCCGACAAGACGTTCCTCGTCCTCGACCCCGCCCGCAAGATCCGCACCGACGAGTACACGCCGCAGCCCGACGCCCTCGGCGTCTCGAACACGACCGACTGGGGCGCGCTCGCCCTCGCGTGGCTCGCCGAATGGGAGCGCAACGGCGACCCCATCGCGCAGACCAAGCTCATCAACGGCGCCAAGACGATCGCCGCGATGCCGAACGGCTGGGCACAGGGCGGAACCCTCCGCTACAACCTCGCCGACGGCTCGTACGGCGAGGAGACCCAGCGCACCGTCGAAGTCGGCTCGCTCGACTCCGTGTTCGGCCTCATCGAGCTCATGACCGAGCTCATCGACCTCATCGACGACCCGAAGGTCACCGAGCAGTGGGTGAACTACTGCCGCCTCTACAACGGCACGTCCGCCGAACAGGCCGCCGTGACGGGTGTGTCGTGGGGGAGTCAGAACCTGCGCCAGGCGTACTCGCGCGCCACCGCGTACGCCGCGTCCCGCCTCGGCGACGCGGCACTCGCAAAGCGGGCATGGAGGGAGTTCCGCACCGGCCACGCCGGCTACCCCGAGGGTCTCGCATTCACCGCGACCCACATCGAAGGCCCTGTCGTCCTCAACCCCGTCGACGAGGCCCCGTTCAGCACCAACGCCAGCGCCCAGTACGGACTCGCCGCCATCCAGTGCCTGGCGCTGGTCGGCGACCACATCTGATCAGGAGGTCTCCGAAATGCTCGCGAACATCGGCGGCTGGCACCTCATCCTGCTGCTGGCAGTCCTGCTCCTCCTCTTCGGAGCGGCGCGCCTGCCCGCGCTCGCCAAGGGCGTCGGCCAATCCGTGCGCATCCTCAAGCGGGAGACGAAAGAGGCTGAGCCCACCTCCGCAGGCAAGCCGACCGCAGACGACCCCGGTGGTCGCTGAGATCCGCCGCAGCCGGGGAGCACCTCCGCACCCGATGCGTCCGCGTCAGGTCAGCCGATCATGAAGACTTGGGTCGAGCCCTCTCGAAATCCGAGCCCGGCGTAGAACCCGAACGCCGGCATGTCGCGGTCGGTGATCAGCGTGAGAGCCGCGATTCCTTCCGCCGTCGCTCGATCGCGGAGGGCCGCCATGAGCGCGCGGCCGACTCCCTGGCGCTGCGACGCATGGAAGTCCACGGCACCGACCACGCCGGCCGGCGCGACGGCGACCAGGGTGGTCGAGCGCGGCATGGCGCGGAACTCCCCGAGGTACCGCGCGGCGGGTTACATCCCTTCGCACCGCGACGGCGCTGCGGCGTGACGGTATCGTGACGGCAACCGATTCTGCCCGCCAGCGGACGAAGGGGGTCGCAGTGACGGGAGCGATCCCTCCACGAGACGAAGTGCGTTCCGCCCAGCGGGCGGAACGCAACGCGTTGTGGATCAGCATCTGGGCGACGGTGGTGATCGCTGTCGGCGCCCTGGTGCTCGGTGTCGCCACGGGGACGCGGATCATCGTGTTCGACGGGGCGTACATGACCATCGGCCTCGTGCTGTCCGTGGCTTCCTTGCGCGCCGCCGTCATGGTGGGCGCGGGCCCGGACAGACGGTATCCCTTCGGCCGGGACGCCCTCACGCCTCTCGTTGTCACCATTCAGGGACTCGCCATCGCCGGCACGCTGATCTACGCCGTGGGGGATGCGATCGTCCTCATCGGTTCTGGTGGATCTCCGGTCGATCCGATCGTAATCGCCGTCTACGGCGCTGCAACCGCCCTCGCGGGGTTCGCGATCGCGATCCTCCTCAAACGGCGGGCACCGACATCGGATCTGGTGGCCGCCGAGTGCGCCCAATGGCGTGCGGGAGCCGTGCTGAGTGCCGTGATGCTCGCGGGAGCCGTCGCCGCGGCTGCCCTGGTCGCGGCAGGTCTGGAATCCGTCGCGAACTATGTCGATCCGGTCCTGGTCCTCGTCGCGTGCGCCGTGCTGGCATACATTCCCGTGCAGCTGATCGCGGCGGGTCTGAATGAGCTCCTCGAAGGCGCACCGTCCCGCGATCTGACAGGGCGCATCCACGAGGCCGTCGACCTCGTTCGCGCGGACTTCGGACTCGGTGAGCCGCTGGTCCGGGCCGGCAAGGTGGGTCGGAAGCTCTACGTCGAGGTCGACTTCACCGTGGACGGGGCGGCGTGGGATGTCGCGGCGGAGGACGAGGTTCGGCGTGCGATCGAACGAGCACTGAGCACGCTGGGCATGGACGTCTGGGCGTACGTGTCGCTGACAGCCGACCCCACTCTGTTCGAATAGGACCCGCCGCGGCGCGTGCACCGGGTCGTCAGCGCGCGTCGCGTTTCGCCTGCCGCCGCGCACCCTGCGCCTGACTCGACGCGTCGCGCTTGGCACCGCCTGTCGTCTTCTGGTGCTCCTTCATCCGCCCGGACGACACTCCTTCGGCAGTGGGGGCGGTGGACTCCGGGCCCGACCATTTTCCGGCGCGGGCACGCGCGAGGCGTTCATCCTTGAGCGCTTCGGCTTCCTCGTGCGCGACACGCGCCAGCTCCGCACTCACCACGGCGAGCGCCTCCTCGAACACGTACGCGCGAGCCCTGGCCTTATCAGACCCGGCGGCCGCCGTGCCGCGCCCGCCCGCCGCGGCGACCTTCTCGGCGGCACCCCGACGGTAGTTGGTGGTGTGCTTGTTGCGAGCACGGCGAACCCTCTTGTGCAGCGCGAGAAGCCCATCCTCATCCAGCTGCGAGATGCGGTCCGGCTCCAGCTCACGGATGAGATCGAGTTCCTTGTCCTTGAGAACCCACAGGTACTGTTCCATGGGCTCATCCTGCACCACGGACGGCAGAAGCAGTCCAGGTTCACGTCGAGAACAGGCGCGTCAGGAGGCAATTCCCCCGGTCGCATCGATCGCATGCGCGTGTTGGCATCCGTCGGCGATTCGGCCCTAATCTGACAACATGCGGGCGAGCGAGCTGGGCATCGATGACATCGGCGCAGCGGTGGAGACCGGGGCGGTGCCGCCTGGCGATCGGATCGATGAGCTTCTGGACGCGGCATATCATCGCGCGCTCACGCACGTCGAGGGAACGGTCGCGGACTACATCCCGATCCTCGCCGCGGCCGACCCCGAGGGATTCGGGATCTGCGTCGTCGACGTCGACGGCGGCGGCCACGAGGTCGGCGACACCCGGCACGCGTTCTCGATCCAGTCGATCTCGAAGGCATTCGTCTACGCGCTGCTGTGCGACGCGGTCGGCCATGAGGCGGTGTTCGACCTGGTGGGCGTGAACAACACCGGCCTCGCCTTCAATTCGGTCGTCGCGATCGAGCTGAACGACGGGCATCCGATGAACCCGATGGTCAACGCGGGAGCGCTCGCCACCACCGCTCTCATGCCCGGCAACACGGCAGAGGAGAAATGGGATGCCGTACGCACCGGGTTGTCGCGCTTCGCCGGCCGCGAGCTCGCGGTCGACGAGGAGGTCTACCGCTCCGAGGCCGCCACGAATCACCGCAACCGGGCGATCGCGCAGCTGCTGGAGAGCTACGGCCGGATCCGGACAGACCCGCTGGATGTCGTCGACGTCTACACGAGGCAGTGCGCGCTGCTGGTGGACGCCCACGACCTGGCGGTCATGGCTGCGACGTTGGCGGACGGCGGCGTGAACCCGGTGACCGGGGATCAGGTCGTCTCGGCCGACGTCTGTCGCGACACGCTGGCGATGCTGACGGCGAGCGGCCTGTACGAGCGCTCGGGGGAGTGGCTGTTCGAGATCGGTCTTCCCGGAAAGTCCGGCGTCGCCGGTGGACTCATCACCGTCGCCCCCGGAAAGGTCGGGATCGGCAGTTACGCGCCTCGCCTGGACTCCGCAGGCAACAGCGTTCGCGGACAGGTCGCGACCGCGTACCTCTCCCGCGCGCTCGGCCTGAACATCTTCGCGTCCGACTCCCACTACTCCGGAAGGACCCACGAATGACCGCTCCCACGACCGAGGCCACCGGCATCCGGCGTGCTTCCTGGGTCCCGATGATCGGGTTGTTCCTCGCTCAGATCCTGATGTCGTACAACGTCTCGGCGCTGCCGGTGTCACTGGGCGGCATGGTGGACACGTTCGGGGTGCCACCCACCGACGTGAGCACGGCGATCGTGACGTATGGACTGGTCGTCGCGGCGCTGGTGATGGTCGGCGCGAAGATCGGGCAGCGGGTCGGCTGGGTGCTGATGTTCCGCATCGTGATCGCGCTGTTCGCCGCCTCGGCAGTGCTGATGATCGCGGCCCCGACCGTCGGGTTCGTGATCCTCGCGCAGGCGCTGGCCGGGGCATCCGCTGCGATCATCGTCCCCTCGCTGGTCGCCCTCATCGCGGAGAACTATCACGGCGCCCAGCAGGCGACCGCGATCGGATCGCTCGGTTCGGCGCGCGCTCTCGCGGGCGTCAGCGCGTTCCTGATCGGCGGGACGCTGGCGACCCTGGTGGGGTGGCGGCAGGTCTTCGTCGTCGTGCTGCTGCTCGCAATCGCGGTGTTCGTGCTCAGCTTCCGGCTGCGCGGCGAACCAGGCAACCCCGGGATCAAGATCGACCTCGTCGCCGCCGCGCTCATCGGCCTCGGCATCGTGGCGCTCACGCTCGGCGTGAACAACCTGAACCGCTGGGGCATCCTGATGGCGCGCCCGGATGCGCCCTTCGACATCCTCGGCCTCTCGCCTGCACCGCTGCTGATCCTGATCGGCCTGGTGCTGGTGCAGCTGTTCTTCCTCTGGACCCGACGACGCACCGCGGCGGGCAAGGTCCCCCTCGTCAGCCTGTCGGTCTTCGGATCATCCCGGGAGCGCGCCGCGGTCTATGCGATGTTCATCGTCGTCGGGATGGAGGCGGCGCTGAACTTCACGATCCCGCTCTACATCCAGATCGTCCAGGGGCGCACACCGTTCGACACGTCGCTTGCGATGCTCCCGTTCAACCTCACCGTGTTCTTCACCGCGATGCTGGTCGTCCGCTTCTACCGCCGGTTCCCGCCCCGCACGATCGGCATGTTCTCCTTCGGGCTGACCACCGTCGCGCTGATCTGGCTGGCCTTCGTCGTCACGAACAACTGGGAGACGCTGCCCACGATCCTGGGACTGTTCGTCTTCGGCGTCGGCCAGGGAGCGCTCGTGACCCTCGTGTTCAACGTGCTCGTCACGGCGTCCCCGAAAGAGCTCGCCGGCGACGTCGGCTCCGTTCGCGGCACGACGCAGAACCTCGCGTCGGCGGTGGGGACCGCGGTGGCCGGGGCGCTGCTGGTGGGAATCCTCAGCGTCAATGTCATCTCCTCTCTCGCCGAGCACCCCGAGCTGTCACCCGAGCTCGTGTCGCAGATCGATCTCGACCGCGTCAACTTCGTCAGCAACGACCAGTTGAAGAGTGTGCTCGACGAGCAGACGGATGCCTCGCCGGCCGAGGTGGATGCGGCCGTCGCGCTGAACGAGGAAGCCCGCCTGAGCGCCCTCAAGCTGGGGCTGCTGATCCTTTCCGGCGTGAGCGCGTTCGCCATCGTGCCCGCCAGCCGACTTCCCCGCTACCTGCCCGGCGAGATCCCCGAGTCCGTGGCCACCGGTCGCGAACCGGTCACCTGACGCAGCCGATGGCGGGTGGCGCCCGTCACGGGTGGACGCGCACGCTGCGTCCTTCGAAGCTGACGACGTCGCCGACCTGGAGCTGCCGCCCGCGGCGGCGATCCACTTCGCCGTTGACGAGGACGAAGCCGTCGATGATGGCCTCTTTCACCTCGCCGCCGGAGTCGAAGAGGCCGGCGAACTTCAGGAACTGCCCGAGGCGAATGCTCTCGCCGCCGATCGGGACGTCATCGATCGGCGCCGGATTCGTCATCCCCGAATGTTAGCCGACGGATGCATGTCGGGCGGTCGAGATCGCTCGGCGTCGACCCCGCGAAGCGCCTACGCGCCCTCCTTCGACGAGGCCTTGTAGCGGTCAGGCTCCGGAGTTCGTGCGAACCACCGCCCCGTGATCTGCGTCGGCACGATGCGCACCCACCGGTACTTGAGGGTGGGGATCCAAGGGCGGAGCCCGAGCGCGTCGGCCTCGTCGATCTCGCGCTGCAGTTCGAGCCGCTCTGCTACGCCTTTGACGATCACGCTCGAGGCGTACGTGTCGTCGTACTCGTCGACCTCGAACGCGACCCGAGGGTGCTGCGACAGTTCCGCGAGCTTGGAGCCGGGAGCGGTGCGGAACAGCACCCGGGGTCCGTCGATCACGTAGTTCACGGGGAAGATGTCAGGATCGCCGTCCGCATCCAGGGCGAGATGGCCCAGCTCGCCGCGAGCGAGCATGTTCCAGCATTGCTCTTCGCTGAGTGTCACGACCGCATCGTTCGTGTCTTCCATGGCGCCATCTCCGTCGATACTCGTCCGCCGCAGCACGACCCTTCTGCGCACACCTTAGTTCTTCCCGGCGCAAAGCGGACCGGGTCCCTGTGACGGCGATGATGCCCCTGAATCGGACGCCACGGACGGGATGACGGATGCTGCGGGGCACGGCATCCGTGTCTTCCCTTTAGTCTTCTCACCATGGGCGCGACGGCGAATGCCTATCTGACCGGGTTCGGCCGGTACCTGCCGGGAGAGCCGGTCGACAACGACGGCATCGCGGCGCGCCTCGGCGGTGACGACGCGGTCACCCAGCGCATCCGGCGGCGCATCCTCGACTCGAACGGGATCCGGCAGCGGCACTACGCGCTCGACGAGCAGGGCGAGCCGACCGAGCTCAACGAGGAGCTCGCGGTGAAGGCCCTCCGCGCGGCGTTCGACGATCGAGGCATCGACGCCCACGACATCCGCATGCTGGCGTGCGCGACCACGATGGGCGACGTGCTCGTTCCCGGGTTCGCGTCGATGGTGCACGGGCGACTCGGCGGCGGGCCGATGCAGCTGCTGTCGGCATCCGGGGTGTGCGCGTCCAGCCTCGTGGCGCTCGATGCGGTCGTCAGCAAGATCCGGCTCGGCGATCACCCGCGCGCGGCCGTGGTCGGCTCGGAGCTCGCGAGCCGGAGCCTCCGGCAGCGCCGCTACGAAGGCATCCGTGCCGGGATGGACGCCCACTTCCTTCGCTGGATGCTCTCGGACGGAGCCGGTGCGGTCGTCGTCGAGTTCCAGCCCCACCCGAGCAAGCCGTCGCTGCGGGTCGACTGGGTGCGGCACGTCTCGCTCGCTCACGAGCAGGACGTGTGCATGCGAGCAGGCATGGTCGGCGCCGAGCCGGTGGTCGGCGGAACCTGGCAGGACGTCGGCATCGCCGAGGGGGACGCGGCCGGCATGTTCCTGCTGCGGCAGAACGTGAGCATGCTCGACGACCTCGCGGATGCCGGCATCCGGCAGTTCGAGGAACTCGTCGACATCGGGCTCGTCGACGTGCGCCACCTCGACCACGTCGTGTGCCACTACAGCACGAACATGTTCCGCGACGTCGCGTTCGAGGCGCTGCGGCGTCGCATCCCGACGCTCGACACCGATCGGTGGTTCTCGAATCTCGAGACCCGCGGCAACACGGGCTCGGCGAGCATCTTCATCGCACTCGAAGAGGCATGGCACACGGGGCGCTTCGCGCCGGGGGAGACCGTTCTTCTCGCCGTGCCCGAGTCGGGCCGGTTCTCGTTCGCCTTCGCCCATCTCACCGTGGTCGCGCCGCGCGACCAGCAAGGAGCACCGACATGAGCACCACCACGACCGTCTCCGCCGAGACCACCCCGGGTGGCACCGAGACGCTGTTCGAGCGGCTCGCTGGCGTCTGGGTCGAACTCGAGGAGCGTCTGGATCAGGTGCCCGTCCTCGCGCGCCTCGCCGACGGGACGGTAACGCTCGAGGACTACCGACGTCTGCTGTTCAACCTGCGTCAGCAGGTGGTCGACGGGTCGCCCTGGATCTCGCGGGCGGCGTCCAGCTTCGACATCGAGCATTTCGAGCTGCGCGCGGCCGCGATCCGCCATGCCGAGGAGGAGCACCGGGACTACCTGATGCTCGAGCGCGACTACGTCGCGATCGGCGGCTCGCTCGAGGAGCTCCGCCGCGGACGCAAGAACATCGGGTCCGAGGCCCTGTCGGCTTACATGTTCCACTATGCGGGTCAGCCGAACCCCGTCGGGCTGCTGGGCGCGATGTTCATCATCGAGGGCCTGGGCGCGAAGCGCGCGGCGGGATGGGCGGCGCGGTTCCAGGAGGTGCTCGGTCTCGCCGACAGCCAGGTGCATTTCATGCGCTATCACCAGGATGCCGACGCCGCGCACACCGGGGACATGGAGGCGATCCTGACCTCCGGCATCATCGACGACCGCGATGCCGACGACATCGTCCGCTGCGCGCAGGTGGTGGCGCGCCTGTACGCGCTGCAGCTCGAGGAACTGGACCGCTGACGTGGCGGCGCCGCGACCGAGCATGCCGGAGTTCGTGCGCTCCGACCCGAGCATGTGGGAGGCGGTGTACGCGGATCCCTCGGTGCCGCTGGACCGTGCGCTGGTGCGTCAGATCATCAACGACCAGCGACGCCTGTCTCGGCGCTGGCTCTACCCGATCGCGCGGATCGTCTCCCGCGTGCTCGTCGCGGTGATCTCGATCGTGAAGCGCGTGCTGCCCTTCCGATGGATGCCGCTGAGCACGATGGATGCGCTGTGCGTCTGGTTCCTTCGGCGCTTCGTCTCGCCGGGCGCGGTCGAGCTGCTGATCCGGCACTTCGTGGTCGAGACGAACCTGGTGAACTTCATCATCCGCAACACCGCGGTCGACATGGCACCGGTGACCCTCCGGCCGGAGACCCTCGCAGGGCTGGGCGACTCGGCCGTCGTCGAGCACGACGTGAATGTGTACGACGTCCTGATCGCCCTCGACGGTGTTCCGCTCACGCGGCCGCAGACGCTCGACTTCGCGCAGCTCGACATCCCGGCCCTCGACGCCGAACGCCGGCGCCGACGCTACCTTCGGCTCGACATCCAGACCGCGCTGTGCTTCATGAACATCCCCTTCTCGATGGCGCTCACCGTGGAGGAGTACCGGCGGGCGGTGCACTCGATCCGGTTCGACGACTCGTTCCTCGAGATCCTCGCCCTCGTCACCGGCGACGACACGTTCCGCCACTGGAAGCTCGCCGGCATGAGCCTGTGGATGGACTCGAACGTCGACGTTCCGCGCATGGTCTACCGGCACGCGCTCGTGTGCGAGTACGCCCACGCCCAGCTCGTGAAGCTTGCCGGCGGCATCTACCCGCGCGACACCGCGATCGAGCTCGATTGACCCGGCGAGATCAGACGACGTCGCGTGCCGGCTCGAACCGGTCCACGAGCGCCTGCACGACCGCCGCGACGTAGTCGCGGTCGAGCGGCTCACCCTCCCACGCCTGGTGCATCGGGAAGGCCTCTACGAGCGCGTCGAGAGCGCGGGCGGTCGGCTCGGTGAAGTGCAGGCCGAGGCTCGCGCGGCTCACGAGCAGCCAGTCGCGGCAGAGGTCGTGCACCTTCGCGTCGTAGTTGCCGAACGAGTACATCTCGAAGAGCGCGCGCACCTCGTCGGTCGTCGCGTACGACCCGCAGATCAGGTCGACCACCGCCGCGCATGCCTCATCGCGGGACTGCGCGCTCTCGAGACTGGCGCGGTACTGCTGCGCCATGCGGGCCGCCAGCGAGGCGAACGCCTGCTCGAGGATGTCGGACAATCCGTCGAAGTAGTAGGTGAGGGAGCCGAGTGGCACCCCCGCCCGTGCAGCGATGACGCGGTGGCTGGTCTGGTGCACACCGCGCTCGCCGATCACCTCGAGCGCCGCCGCGACGATCCGCTCGCGTCGGTCCGGGTCGTTGGCGCCGCGTGCGACCATCCGAAACCTCATCTCGTCGCGATCAACAGTTGTGTACGATAGTACAGATCGCTTGTGTACGATCGTACATACTTAAAGGATGCCGATGCCCACGTCTCTCCGCGCGCGCCGTCTCGCCCTCGCGACGCTCTTCTTCGTCCCGGGCGTCGCGATCGCGTCGTGGGTGACGCGCACTCCCGACATCCGTGATCTGCTCGGGGCATCGACCGCCGAGATGGGGCTGGTGCTGTTCGGCCTCTCGCTCGGCTCGATGATCGGCATCCTCTCCTCCGGGGCACTCGTCGCGCGGCTGGGCGCGCGCCCGGTGATCGCCGTCGGCGCCGCCGGAATCGTGCTCAGCATGCCCCTCATCGGCATCGGCGCAGCCACCGGGGCCCCGTTCGCCGTGGCCGCCGGACTCTTCCTCTTCGGCGCAGGCATGGGCGGCGGCGAGGTGGCGATGAACATCGAGGGTGCGGACGTCGAGCGCGTCACCGAACGCTCCTTCCTGCCGACATTGCACGGATGCTTCAGCCTCGGCACCGTCGTCGGCGCCGTGGTCGGCATCGTGGCCACGGCCGCCGCATTCCCGGTGGTCTGGCACCTCGTGCTCGTCGGGGCGGCGTCGCTGGTCGCCGTCGTGCTGGCGGTGCCCGCGCTGCCGCCCCACACCGGTCGCGCATACGGCGGCGAGACGACGACGGTGCGCGAGGACCGTCGCGCGCTCTGGAAGGACTCCCGCCTGCTGCTGATCGGCGTGATCATCCTGGCGATGGCGCTCGCCGAGGGAACCGCCAACGACTGGCTCCCGCTGGTGATGGTCGACGGCCACGGGTTCGATCCCGCCCTCGGCTCGACGATCTACGCCGTCTTCGCGGCCGCGATGACGATCGGCCGCTTCGCCGGCGGCTGGTTCATCGAGCGGTTCGGCCGCCCGGCCGTGCTCTGCGCCAGCGGCGTCTTCGCCGCCGTCGGCCTCGCGCTCGTGATCTTCGTGGACAGCCAGGTCGTGGCCGCCGCCGCGGTGCTGCTGTGGGGACTGGGCGCCTCGCTCGGGTTCCCGGTCGCGATCAGCGCGGCCGGCGACTCAGGGCCGGACTCGGCGGCACGCGTGTCGCTCGTGGCGACGGCCGGCTACGTCGCCTTCCTCGTCGGACCGCCCGCGCTGGGCTTCGTCGGGGACGAGTACGGATTGCGCGCCGCACTCCTGATCCCGCTCGTGTTCGTCGTCATCGCCGCGATGGTCGCGCCGCTCATCGGGGGGAGGCGCGCCGCGCCGGTCCTGGTCGAGGAGGCCTGAGGATCAGGAGCCCGCGGCGGCGACCAGGACCTTGAGGCGCTCGTACTCCTCCGTCATCCCCGGGTTCGCGAGGCGCGGGTCATCCGGCCGGCGCGCGGCGACCACATCGTCGAGGTAGCGGCGATCCGCGTCGAGGCGCCGGACAGCGTCGGAGCCGGGCGTGCCGTGGCCCGGGATCACGACGTCGGCCTGGGTGGCGAGCGGTGCGAGCAGGTCGAGCGCCGCGAGGTACGCCGGCAGGTCGTCGGGGTCGAACGGGAGCGGCAGCTCGAGGTCGCTGAGCATGTCGCCGGCGATCAGCATCCGCTGTTCGCGCAGCCACACGGCGGTGTGTCCGGGAGCGTGGCCGTCGTGCACCACCAGCTCGGGGGCGAAGCCTCGAGGAACGGACGAGGGCGGGATCTCAGCATCCGTGCCGTCCACACGACCCATCAGCTGCACCAGCTCGGCCGGGAAATCGGCTCCGAGTGCGGCGACGAGAGCCTCCCGCTCATCGCGCGCGAGCGCCGCCGTCGCCTCCGACGCCGAGCGGGGCGCGGAGCCGAAGCGCGGGTGCCACAGCAGGTGGTCGTGGTGGGCGTGCGTGGCGAAGCCGCCGATGACGCGGAGACCGCGCGCGTCGAGCTCATCGGCGATGGCGTCCAGCTCGTCGGGCATCCACGCCGGATCGACGAGCAGTGCCTCGCCGTCGCGGCACAGCACGGTCGAGGTCGTCGACATCACGCGGCTCGTGGCGACGAGCACTCCTTCGGCGACCTCGATCATCGCGGCCACTCTAACCGACCCCGCTCCCGCCCTGGCGCGTTAGCATCGCACCGACGGAACGCGAGCGACGAGAGGCAGGCGCATGAGCCTGAGCGAGATCGACCCCACCGTGCCGCCCTCGGGTGAGGGCTGCGCCGACTGCGACGACGTGGGCGGATGGTGGGTGCACCTGCGGCGCTGCGCGGTATGCGGCGATGTGCGGTGCTGCGACACCTCGCCCGCGCAGCACGCGACGGCGCACTTCCGCGCGACCGGTCACCGGTACGTCCGCAGCTTCGAGCCGGGCGAGGAATGGTTCTGGGACTACGTCGGCGAGGACTACGTCGACGGGCCACGGCTCTCTCCGCCCGAGTCGCGGCCCGCCACGCAGCCGTCGCCGGGGCCGGAAGGCCGTGTCCCGGCCGACTGGCGCGAGCTGATCCACCGCTGAGGAAGGGACTGCGATGGGCAACGCGAAGATGACGCAGCGCGAGTTCGAGCGCATGATGAAGCCCGCGCTCACCGACGCCCAGTGGGAGCGCCTGCTGTCGTTCGGTGAGCCGCACGACGTCGAGGCGGGCGAATACCTGTTCGAGGCCGGCGACCTGGACTACGACCTGATCCTCGTCGACACGGGTGAGCTCGAGATCGTCCGCGTCGCCTTCGGCTGGGTGGGGGAGACCCACGTGGGCACGATGGGTCCGCGCAGCTTCGTCGGCGAACTCGGCCTGCTCAACGGGCAGGGCGCGTTCCTGTCGGCACGGGCGACGAAGGCAGGACGGATGCTGCGGGTCAGCCGTGAACGGCTTCGCGTGCTGATGGCGGAGGACGACGAGCTGTGCGACATCATCCTCCACGCGCTGTGGGCGCGTCGCGAGATCCTCCGCACCGGTCCCGCTGCGCTGACCCTCAAGCTCGTCGGACCCCGATCGTCGCGCGATTTCCTGGCGCTGCGGCGCTTCGCGGAGCGGGTCGATCTCGTGCACACGGCGATCGAGCTGGCTCCGGGCGACCTCTGGACGCTCGGCGAGCATGGCATCGGCCTCGACGACCTGCCGGTCGCCTTCATCCAAGGTGAGGCGATGAAGAACGCGACGCCCGGCATGGTCGCCGAACGGCTCGGACTGAGCTATCAGGGCCGCGCCGACGAGGTGGTCGACCTGGTCGTCGTCGGCGGCGGACCCGCCGGGCTCGCCGCCGCGATCTACGGCGCCTCCGAAGGGCTGAGCACCGTGCTGCTGGATGCTGTGGCCCCCGGTGGGCAGGCGGCGGCGACGTCGCGCATCGAGAACTTCCTGGGCTTCCCGTTCGGCGTGAGCGGTGGCGACCTCATCGGCCAGGCGTCGCTCCAGGCGCTCAAGTTCGGGGTGCGGGTCTATGCGCCCTGCGAGGCGGCGGACCTCCGCCCGGCGGGGAGGGACCTCGACGTCACCCTCACCGACGGTCGCGTCATCCGCGCGCGCACGGCGATCGTGACCTCCGGAGCCGCATACCGAACGCTCGACCTCGAGCGCTGGAACGAGTTCGAGGGTGCCGGCATCTACTACGCCGCGACGCCGCTCGAGCTCCGGCAGGTGTTCGAGTCGCCGGTGGTCGTCGTCGGTGGGGCGAACTCCGCAGGACAGGCGTCGTTGTATCTCGCCGCGAACGGGTGCCCCGTGCACCTCGTGGTGCGCGGTTCCGACCTCGGCAGCCGCATGTCGTCGTACCTCGTGGACCGGCTGCTCGAAGACCCGCGGATCGACGTGCACACCGGGTCCCGCGTCACGGCGCTCGGCGGCGGGTCGGCCCTGGAGAGCGTGAGCATCGACTCGATCGGCGACGTCGCGGCCCGTGGCCTGTTCTGCTTCATCGGCGCCGAGCCGGCGACCTCCTGGCTGGCTGAGCTCGACCGCGACGCCGACGGGTTCCTCCGCACCGGCACGGACGTCTCGGTGCAGTCGCTGGAGCGCTGGCAGGGGATGGGTCGCGAACCGCTGCCGTTCGAGACGTCCGTACCTCGCATCTTCGCCGCCGGCGACGTGCGCCGCGGCTCGATGAAGCGCGTCGCCGCGGCAGTGGGCGAGGGCTCCAGTGCGGTGGCATCCGTCCACCGCGCGCTCGCCGACATCCGCTGACGCCGGCGGGAGGGGTTCTCGCGGTACCTGGCACACCGGGGTCTCCCGCGAGCAGGCTGTCGGGAGTGAGATGGAGGATGCCGCGGGCGAGCGCTCTGCGACGCGAGGAGGAACCATGCACACCAGACAGCTCGGCCAGGGCCTCGAGGTCTCGGCGATCGGCATCGGCGCCATGGGGATGTCGATGAGCTACGGCCCGAACCCCGGCGACCGCGACGACATGATCGGCGTGCTGCGCTACGCGGTGGATCAAGGGGTCACGTTCATCGACACCGCTGAGGTGTACGGCCCGTACGACAACGAAGTGCTCGTCGGCGAAGCCATCGCCCCGATCCGCGACCGTGTGGTGGTCGCGACGAAGTTCGGCTGGGACATCGTCGACGGCAAGATGGTCGGGACGGACTCGCGCCCTGAGCAGATCCGGCGGGTCGCGGACGCGTCGCTCCAGCGCCTCGGCGTCGATGCGATCGACCTGTTCTACCAGCACCGCGTCGATCCCGCGGTGCCCGTCGAGGACGTCGCCGGCGCGGTCGGCGAGCTCGTCGCGGCGGGCAAGGTGAAGCACTTCGGGCTCTCCGAGGCGGGAGCCGCGACCATTCGTCGCGCGCACGCCGTCTTCCCCGTGACGGCCGTTCAGAGCGAGTACTCGCTGTGGACCCGCGACCCCGAGGCCGAGGTGCTGCCGACGTGCATCGAGCTCGGCATCGGATTCGTGCCGTTCAGCCCGCTGGGCAAGGGGTTCCTCACGGGCACGGTGACAGCAGACGCCACGTTCGGCGCGGGCGAGATCCGCGGCCGTGTCCCGCGGTTCCAGCCCGAAAACCTCCGCGCGAACCAGGCCGTCGTCGACGGCGTGCGCGACGTCGCTGTCGCACGCGAGGCGACGCCCGGCCAGGTGGCCCTCGCGTGGCTGCTGTCGAGGCATCCGTCGATCGTCCCGATCCCGGGAACCCGCCGTCGGGAGCGCGTCGACGAGAACGCCGGCTCGACCGCCGTCGCGCTGTCGGCCGATGACATCGCGACGCTCGACGCGCTCGCCGCGGTCGTGGCGGGCAACCGCTACGACGACGCCGGCATGGCGATGGTCGGGCTCTGAGAAGGGAGCGCACGATGAGCACGAGCAGGCAGCCGCAGGCCGCGACGGTCAAGGGACCCGCCGAGTGGTTCAGCGGCGACGTCTACTTCAACGCGTACTACCGCGGTGAGGAGCCGTCGCGCACACGCTTGAATCTGGTGCGGTTCACGCCCGGCGCACACACGGCCTGGCACCGGCACGCGGTGGGGCAGACGCTTCATGTGACGGAGGGCGTGGGCTGGGTGCAGACGCGCGGCGAGGAGCTGATCGAGCTGCGCCCCGGCGACACCGTGTACACGCCGGCGGGCGAGTGGCACTGGCACGGCGCCGCCGTCGACCAGTTCATGTGCCACCTCGCTCTCTGGGAGGCGCCCGCCCCCGACGCCGCCGAGCCTGAGACGCAGTGGGGCGACAAGCTCACCGAGGCCGAGTACCCCTCGGGAGGCGCGTCGTGACCGCCTGGGATGCGATGGAGCTGCGCCGCATCGGCGCGGCCACCGAGCTGCGCATCTCGTCGCGGCGGCCCGACGGGACGCTGCGCCCCGCCGTCACGATCTGGCACGCAGCCGTCGGCGATGCCCTCTACATCCGGTCGGCGCACGGCCCCGAGAACGGATGGTTCCGCCGAGCGCTGCGTTCGGGCACCGGCCGTGTGACGGCGGCCGGCGTCTCGAAGGACGTGACCTTCGAGCCGGCCGACGAGGCGGTGGCGCCCGCCGTCGACGCCGCCCTGCACGCGAAGTACGACCGCTACGGGCCTGGTCCCGTCGGCGCGATCACAGGAACGGATGCTGCGAGCACGACCCTGCTCGTGATGCCGGCCTGATCGCGGGTCGAAGCGGCCGCGCCCTCGCGGCGGCGCCGAACCCCGCGTCGGCGGTGGCCCTTGCTCAGCGAGCAGCGGCCGCGGTGGCGGACGCGTCGTAGGCCGCGAACTCCGCGGACTGAGTGGCCGCCCACGAGGCCAGGAGCTTGAGCGCATCGGCCGAGGCGGAGTTCGCCGGGGCGGTGTACACGTTCAGCACGAGTCCGGGTTCGCTGGGCAGGTCCATCGACTCGTAGTTCAGCTCGAGGTCGCCGACCACGGGGTGGTGGAGACGCTTGAGGCCGCTGCGGTGGAACTTCACGTCGCGCGAGGCCCAGCGGTCGCGGAACAGCTCGCTCTGCGTCGACAGCTCGCCGACGAGGCGGATGAGGTCGGGGTCGTGCGGGTTGCGCCCCGCCTCCATGCGCAGCATCGCCGCGGAATCATGCGTGATCTGGTCGTAGTCCCGCCAGAACTGGCGGGCCGCGGGGTTCAGGTACGCGAACCGCGTCGTGTTCACGGGACGTCTGGGATCGTCGAACACGGGGGAGTAGAGGGCGCGGGCGAGCAGGTTCGCCGCGAGGATGTCGTGGCGGCCGTTGCGCACCCAGGCCGGAGCCTCGGTGAATGCGTCCAGCACCTGCTGGACGGCCGGTCTGACCGTCGCCGACGGGCGGCGAGCGGGCTTGCGCCCGGGGCCGGCGGCGCGCGCGAGGTCGAACAGATACTCGCGCTCGGCCTCGTCGAGCTGCAGCGTGCGGGCGACGGCGTCGAGCACGCCCTCCGACGCGCCGGCGAGATTGCCGCGCTCCAGGCGCACGTAGTAGTCGACGGAGACTCCCGACAGCATCGCCACTTCTTCGCGGCGGAGGCCGGCGACCCGGCGGTTGCCGCCGAACGCGGGCAGCCCCGCCTGCTCCGGAGTGAGCCGGGCGCGGCGGGAGCTCAGGAACTCCTTGACTTCGGCGCGGATGTCAGCCATGACTCCACGCTACGTCGCAGGATGCCGCGGTGACAGGCTCTGCGAGTGCCCGTCAGGGCGCCTGTGCGGGGTCACCTGCCGCCGCGGGCGTCGGGGCGTCGGGGCGTCGTCCGGTCAGCCGAAGCCGTTCGAGACCTGCACCGTGATCACCTGGTCGAAGCCCAGGGTGGTGCCGGCCGGTGGGTTCGTCGAGACGACGGTGTTGCCTGTCTGGTCGGACTCGACGTATTCGGCGGCGATGTTGACGAACCCGGCCTCGCGGAGCGTGTTGAAGGCGAAGTCGACAGCGGACCCCGTGACGTCGGGCACCGTGCCCTCCGTGGGCACCTCGTCGGGTGGTGTGTCATCCGTCGGCGTGACCCGCGAGTTGCCGGGGGTGCCCGGGATCCACGGCAGATCCACCCCGAACACGTTCTGGACGACGAGAGAGCCGAAGAAGACAACCACACCCACCGCGAGTACGGCGACGACTGCCCAGAGAGCACGGACGGGCCCCGGTGTAGGCGGGGTCGTGCGGCCGCCGCCGGTGGGGGACGGCGGGAGCACGGGCGGTGACGGTGCCGGCGGAGGAACGGGGCGCGGCGGTGTGCCGGAACCGGAGCCGCCGGCGGAACCGGAGCCGCCGCCCGGGGAGAAGTCCTGCGGCGGGGCGGGCTCCGGTGGGGTCGGCGCGGGTGGATCCGCGACCGGGGCGGCGCCGTCGAACAGACGGGTCTCCTTGCTGCGCAGGAACAGCACCGGGGTGCCGATCTCGGAACTGCTTGCGGCCGCGTCGATCGCGCGGCGCGCCGGCCCGATCGCCGCGTCGATCGAGGCGCCGTTGGCGATGCCCGTGTAGAGGCTCCGGCTGAAGGCGATGGCAGCCGCGTCGGTGATCTCGAACTGCATGCCGACGACCGCCGGAATGTCGAACTCCAGCAGACGCGTCGCGACGCCTGAGAACGGGTCGACGACCGAGGTGCGGGCGCCCTCGCACGAATTGAGCACGACGAGCCGAAGACTTCTCTCGTCCTGGAGCATCGTGCCGAGGCGCTGGCCGCTCACGTCGTCGGCGCGCCCTTGCGCGGTCTCGAGTACGAGGATGCCGGCATCCGTCGCCTCGTCGTATGCCCCGTGTCCGATGTAGTGCAGCACGTGGATGTCGTCGGGCTCGGCGATCCGCTGCTCCAGATCGGCGATCGTCGCGCGGTCCAGCCACGTGAGCTCTGCACGCCCGCGGCTCGTCAGCGGCTCGATCGCCTGCTCGAGATTGCGACGTTCGCGTTCGGAGTCGAGCTCTGCGTAGCCCGCGGGGTGGCTGATGATCCCGAGGATCCGCAGCGGCCCGGTGAGCGGAGGTGGTTTGTGCGCCGACGGGAGATCGAGGGTGCGGACGAGCGGGGTCCGCTCCGACTGGGCGATGAATCGCGGATGCCGGTACATCAGCTCCCACGGAAGCCGCATGAGCTCAGGGGCCCCCGAGAGGCGGAGGGTCAGCCGCATCCCCCGATCGTCTTTCGCATCCGCCCTCGACTGCGCCGCCTGGTAGAGCGAGCCGACGCGGTCGGTCATGACGGCGTCGAACAGTCGGGCCCCGAACGCGCGCATCTCGGCGTCCCGGTCGACGACGGTGCTTCGGCTGCGGACGAGGCCGACCCGCTGCACGAACGCATGAAGCTCCTCGCTCGTGAAGGGAATCGAGAACGTGCCCGTGGCGGCGGGGCCGTCGCTCGATGTGACGACGACGCGGTACGTCCCGTCCTGCTCGGGGTCGAAGCGGAGCTCGAGGTCGTCGAACGACAGTCGCGACGCGCTCATCGTCTCTCCCCGTCGGCGCGGACCCGCTCGTCGACCGCGGCCTCGAAGGACGCGCCGACGACGGGCGCGGGCCGTTGCAGATCGCACATCCGATCCCCCCAGCAAGGCGAGACTTACCCAGATGATGCACCTTCGACGGGATCGGCGCCAGAGGGCATGCGCTGTGCGCGGGCGCTCGGGTCACCAGCCGCCGCGGGTGGGCGTGTGGCCGTCGCGGGCATCGTCGGGCATCGCCATCTCGGCACGCACACCGAGGAGGCGGAGCGGCCGGCCGGCCTCGATCTTCGCGACGAGCTCCATCGTGCGCGCCAGCACGACCTCGCGGTCGGACGTCGACGGGATCTTCTTCGTGAACGTCTTGGTGAGAAACGGCGCGTAGCGCACCTTCAGCCCGAGCCCGACGACGGGGCGGTCGTCGGCGGCGACTTCGTCGAGCACCTCGTCGAGCAGTCTGCGGGCGGCCGCCTCGATCTCGTCCGGCTCGACGATGTCGACCTGGAACGTCGTCTCCTTGCTGTGGCCCCGCGCGACCCACGGCGTGTCGTCGACCACGTTCGACCCGTCGCCGCGACCGAGCTGGCGGTACCAGAGCCCCATCTTCGGCCCGAACTCACGGATCAGGGCGTCCGGGTCGGCGACGGCGAGCTCTGACACCGTCTCGACTCCCAGCAGCGCGAGCCGCTTCGAGATCTTCGAGCCCACACCCCAGAGCGCGATGGTGGGGCGGTGGCCCATGACTTCGAGCCAGTTGTCGGCGGTCAGGTGGAAGGTGCCGCGCGGCTTGCCGAAGTCGGTGGCGTTCTTCGCCCGGACCAGGTTGTCGCCGATACCCACGCTGCAGTGCAGGCGGGTGCGGTCGAGCACATCCTGCTGCAGACGGCGGGCGTATCCTTCCGGGTCGTCGGTCTCGACGCCGACGAACGCCTCGTCCCATCCGAGCACCTGCACGACCGCGCCTGGCTGCGCACGCAAGGTCGCCATGACCTCCTCGGATGCCGCGAGGTAGAGCGGAGCGTCGACCGGCAGGATGACGGCATCCGGGATCTTGCGCGCGGCGATGCGCAGCGGCATCCCCGACCCGACCCCGAACTCGCGCGCCTCATACGACGCCGTCGAGACGACCGCGCGCTCGGTGGGATCGCCGCGGCCGCCCACGATGACGGGCTTGCCCGCGAGTTCGGGGTTGCGAAGGATCTCGACGGCCGCGATGAACTGGTCGAGGTCGACGTGCAGCACCCAGCGCCGCGGTGCGGGCGCGGCGATGTCGCTCACGATCCCGTCCTTCGCGACCGGCGCATGACACGAGACTAGGCGCCGACGCCGACACCCGCGCGTACTCGCCGCCCCGAGGCATCCCTCACGCGAACGCGAAGAGCGGCGGGAAGACCACCACGACGATCGCCGCCCATGCGAGGTAGACGGGCATGAAGCCGGTCTGCCATCGCTCCAGGCGCTCGTAGGGAGCGCGATGCATCGCGAAGCGCAGCTGGAGCCATGCGGCGCCCGTGAGGTTCGCGAGCAGGATGATGTTGAGCCCGAGCGACGCGAGCTTGTTGGGGCTCGCGCCCCACTCGGCGATACGTCCGATCATCGCGACGAGCACCATGATGTCGACGACGAGCGCCGCGACGACCATGAGCAGCTGCATCCGGTCGAACCAGGAGGGCGGCGTCAGCGGATCGCGCGCCGAGAGGGCGTACAGCAGCAGGCCGACCACGACGACGAGCACGATGTCGAAGAGGATGAGCAGGTCGCGCTGGCCGAACATCTCGGTCGAGCTGTCGTCGATGAGGTTGCCCTGGATGAAGCCCGCGACGATGAAGGCGAGCAGCAGCAGCGTGAACAGCGGCGTGAAGAGCTTCGTGAGCACCGGGGCGATGTTCTCGATGACGCTCTGCTTCGCCTCGACCAGCCACGCCGCGATGATGATCGCGCCTGCGAGGCCGCACGGGATCATGACTTCTTCGACGAACCAGCCCGCGTCGAGGTCGATCGCGGCGAAGACCCCCATCGTGAGTGCGATGAGCACTCCGCCGCCGAGGGCGATCAGCGCGAGGTAGACCACCCACTCGCCGGTGAACCGGATGAAGTCCATGCGGGCGCGGCTCGACCGGACGCGTCCGTTGACGTAGCCGATGCCGGTGACGAGCCACAGCGCCACGACGAGGTGCGTCGCCGCGAGCATGAGCGTCGCGCCGCCCGGGGCGAACGGGTAGACAGCCATCACGACGGCGGCCGCGACGAACGGCACCGCCACGACCGCGATGGTCGGCAGCACCGCCTTGCGCCGTACCAGGAAGTACGCCGCCAGGAACGGCAGCACGAGCAGCGCGTACCAGCGACCGTAGAAGTCGCCGTCCTCTGCGAACTGGATGCCGAACAGTGCCGGGATCTTCACCGCCAGCGCGGCGCCCACCGCGAGGCCGACCGCGAGCAGCAGTCCGCCACCGGTCCGTCGGGCGCGCGGCTCGTCCTGGAACATCAGCTGCTTCCAGAGTCGCTCGGAGTGCTCTCGCGCGAACTCGCGCGAGAGGTCGTCGAGCCCGCCGAGCCGCTTCACCGCCACGAGGAAGGCTTCGTCGCCGTCGAGACCGGATGCCTCGAGCCTGTCGATCTGGCCGCGCAGATGGTCTTCGAGCTCGTCGACGTCGCGGCCGTCGATGGCCTCCGGGCGCGAGACGTACGCGCGCCACGTCGAGATCTGTTCTTCGATGCGCGGGTCGAGGTCTTCGGTCATGTCAGGCCCCTCCGAACGCGGGGATGCCGGCGAAGTCGGTGCCGCCGTCGCGGTCCGACCACACGCGCTGCAGTGCCCGGCTCACGACGGCCCACTGCTGCCGCTGCTCGGCGAACGCCGCGCGGCCGGTCTGGCTGAGCCGGTAGTGCTTGCGTGGTCGCCCGCTCGGGGACGCGCCCCACGACGACTCGACGTGCCCGAGCCGCTCGAGTCGGTGCAGCAGGGGATACAGCATGCCGTCGCTCCACTCGAGCTCTCCGCCCGACAGCTCGCCCACCCGCTGCAGGATCGCGTAGCCGTACGACTCGCCCTCCGCGAGGATGCCGAGCACCATCGGTGTCGCCGCGGCGGCGACCAGGTCCTTGCCGATCTTCACGTCGCCTCCATGCCTAGAAGTTCTAGGTACATAGAAGTACAAGTTACCTTGAACCGCAAGGTATGCCCGATGACGCCGCGTGACACCCCGCGTCGCCGAGGGGCTCACCGCGGGAATGCGGTCGCCCGCGCCGTGTTGGGATGGAAGGGCGAACCGCCCCTCCCCGGACGAAGGAATCGAATGACCCTCCCCGCGAGCACCCCCGACACCGTCACCGACGCGCGCTGGCGCGCCGTGTCGAGCGAGCACGGCATCGCCGCACTGCGCCACACGCACTGGCTCGACACCGAGCCGCGCGCGTACGACGGGGCACCCGGGGTGTGGCGGGCGGTCGACGGCAAGGTCGCGGGCACGGGGCTTCGCGCCGACGCGCCCGGTGCTCCGGTCGACGACATCGTGCTCGCCCCCGGCGAACACCTCGATGCGGGCGGCGTCAGGCTGAGGGCCATCAGCCGCGAGGGCTCGCCGGCGCTGCGCGTGTTCGACCCCGAGACGCCCGGTCGCACGCGACTGCGCGGCATCCTCTCGTTCCCTCATGACGACGCGTGGGCGCTGCCCGGGCTCTTCCGCCCCGCCGCCGAGGGCGAGATCAACGTCATCCGCAGCGTCGACGGCTACGAGCGCGAGGAGCCCGCGGTGGGCACGATCGCGCTCGAGGTCGACGGGGCCCCAGTCGAGCTGACGGTCACGGGCGATCCCGCCCAGGGACTCAGCGCGGTCATCGCCGATGCCACCGGCAACGTCGACGCCTACCGGTTCCGGTTCCTCGAGATCGATGCGCCCGCAGCGGACGGCACCGTGACCGTGGACTTCAACCAGGCGTACCTGCCGCCGTGCGCGTTCAGCGACCACTACGTGTGCCCCCTCCCGCCCGCGAACAACCGCCTCGCAGTCCGTGTCGAAGCAGGGGAGCGGGCGACCGAACTCGCCTGAGAGTGGTGCTCGCACCCCGGGGCGGGGTGCGAGCACAATGGGGCCACAGCCGGAGCGCGTCCGGCTTCGCCCGACCCGAGGAGCCTCGCCATGGCCCGTTCCCTCTCCGAGATGCGCGAGCGGTCCCGCGCACGCGCCAAGGCCCGCACCGAGGCGCGGTCCGAGCTCAAGAACACCGCGTACGAGATCTTCATCGGCGCGCTGTCGATCCTGTCGATCCTCAACCTCGTGCTGATGTACGCGATCGCCGGCGACAGAGCGCTGGAACTCGTGCTGTCGGTCATGAACGCGCTGTTCAGCGCGATCTTCCTCGGCGACTTCATCTACCGGATCTCGACCGCGCCGAAGGCGTCGCGCTACTTCTTCCGCGGCTTCGGCTGGGCGGATCTGCTCGCCAGCCTCCCGTTCCCGCAGTTCAAGATCCTGCGGCTGTTCCGCCTGCTGCGGGTCTTCAGGCTGCTGCGCGAACTCGGGCCCCGGACGGTCTGGACCACCCTCATCCACGACCGCGCGAACAGCGCACTGATGACGCTGCTGCTGATGGGCATCCTGGTGCTGCAGTTCGGCAGCATCTCGATCCTGTACGTCGAAGAGGACGCCGACGGCGCCAACATCACGTCCGCCTCCGACGCGCTCTGGTACACGATCGTCACCATCTCCACCGTCGGCTACGGCGACCAGTACCCGGTCACCAACGCCGGCCGCATGATCGGCACGCTCATCATCGTGGTCGGCGTCGGAATCTTCGGCACCTTCACGGGTTACCTCGCGAACCTCTTCCTCGGTCCTCGCAAGGCCGACGAAGATGCGGAGACGGATGCTGTGGCCCCGGCGACGACCGACGGCCCGGCCGCGGCCACCGCGACCGCGCCGCCGTCGATCGCCGATCACGCCGCGAAGGGCGTCGCGGCGGGAGCCGTGGTGGGCGCCGTGAAAGCCGGGGCGACCGCGGGCCAGGGGAGCGGCCCGGGAGCGCCGATCGCGGGCACGCCGGAATCACCCGGGCTCGAGCCCGAGGTCCGCGAGGCAAACCCCGAGGACACCGTCGAGCGACTGCGCGAGCTGCTCGCGCAGTCGGAAGAGACCATGGCAGAGATGCGCCGGCTCCTCGCCGACGCGACCCGTTAGCAGCCCCGAGGCGGAGCGGACGCATGGTCAGTGGCGCGAGGCGAACGCGTTCCAGATGCCCGCGCCGAGCACGACGGATGCGGCGAGCAGGGGTGCGACGAGTGCGGTGCCGGCTCCGGCGGCGTCGGCGACGAGACCGGTGAGCGCGGATGCCGCGGACTGACCGACGACGATGGCAGAGCCGAGCATCGTCATCACGGTGGCGGAGCGGCCACGCGGACTGAACGCCGCGGCGAGGCTGTACTGGGTGACGAGGGTCGGTCCGATGCCGACGCCGATCACGAGGAGGCAGATCGCGATCGCGCCGATGCTGCCGACGAACGGCAGCGCGATGGTGCCCGCGACCAGGATCGACGCGAACGTCAGCCACCGCGCGCGCAGCGTGAAGCGCGCAGGGAACAGCGCCACCCCGAGCGCGAGGGCCGCCGAGCCGATGCCCATCGCGCCGTAGACGAGTCCGGCCTGCTCGGGCACGCCGCGTTCGGCCATGAAGGCCGTGAGCGAGGTCAGCATCGCGCCGAAGAACAGGCCCATGCCCAGCGCCCCCACGACCGGGGCGAGCACGCGCGGACGGAAGAGTTCGCGCACGGGCGCCTGCTCCGGCCGCGCGGCACCGACGGCCGCAGTGGCGGTCTGCGCCGTGGGGTGCAGCGCGAACGCGCTCACGAAGACCAGGCCCAGCACGGCGGCGCCGATCACCGGCGCGGCGGGGTTGAGGGTGGTTGCGAGCAGGCCCACGATCACCGGGCCGAAGACGAACACGATCTCGTCGGCGGCGGACTCGTACGCCATCGCCCCGTTGACCACGGGGGTGCGACGCCCCTTCGGGTACGCCCGGCCGATGATGCCGACGAGGCGGCTGCGGGAGAGCGGGGCGACCTGGGGCATGGTCGCGCCGATGAAGAACGCGACGGCGAGGAGCGCAGCATCCGGAACCGGCGCGAAAGCGAGCCACGCCATCGTCGCGAGCATCGCACTGTTCGCCGCGCCGGCGATCAGCAGCACACGGCGCTGGCCGAAGCGATCGGCCGCGGCTCCGAGCAGCGGGCCGACGAGGGCGGTGCCGAGGCCGGTCATGGCACTCGTTGCGCCGCCGAGCGCGAGCGAACCGCGCGCCGAGACGACGAGCGTCAGGATGCCGACCACCATCATCGCGAACGGCAGGCGCGCGATCAGCGCGACGGGGAAGTAGGCGTAGCCCGCCTCGCGGATGAGGCTCGGGCGCCGGACGGCGGCGCGCGCAGCGGTGTCGGTCTCGACGAGTGTCGTGTGCATCTTGCTCCTGGCCATGCGCCGAGGGTCGGCGGCTGTTGGTGCCGCCTTGTGCGCAGCCGGAAGCCGCAGACAGGTAGATGCACATCGAAATGGGCACGGAGAGTCTACCGCGGCCCACCTGGGCAAGGCCTGGCCGGGCCCTACGCCCTGACTTCTCCGCGTTCGGGGCGCATCGCGCGCGTTCGGGGCGCACGGCGCGCGCCCCGATCGCACGGCGCGCGCCCCGATCGCACGGCGCGCGCCCCGATCGCACGGCGCGCCCCCCGAACGCCGGCCGGCCCGGGTCAGAGCACAGCGCCGACCATCGCCTCGCCGAGCGGGGTGCGCCGGTGCAGCACCCGGGCGCCGTCGCGCGCGCTGGCGACCAGGCCCGCGTCGCGCAGCACGGTGAGGTGGTGCGACGCCGTCGAAAGTGCGAGGGCGGTGTCTCGCGCGACCTGCGAGGTCGTGCGCGGTTCGTGAGCGTCGAGCAGGATGCGCGCGCGTGCGGGGCCGAGCAGCGCGCCGAGCGCCGACGCCACGTCGGCGGGATCGCGTGCCCAGGTGGCGGTCACCCCCTGCGCCGGGTAGAAGAGCGTCGGCTGCGCCGGCGGTTCGGTGAGGACGAAGCATCCCGTGGCACCCATCACCGACGGCACGAGAACGAGTCCGCTTCCGCGGCAGTCGACCACTTCGCTCCAGATGCGCATCGTGACGCGCACGGCTCCGTCCGACCACGCGACGCGGTCGTGCAGGCCCCGGATCATCTCGCCGATGCCGCTCTCGGCGATGCGGCGCGAGCGCACCGCGATGTCGGCGCGCAGCAGCCGCTCGAGCTGCGTCCAGACCGGGGCGATGCCGGCGTTCCACACCGACAGCCACGCCTCGGCGATCATCGCCCGTGCACGGTCGGGCTGCTCGAGCATCCGCTGCACCGCCGCGCGGCGCGCGCCCTCGCTGCGGACGAGCACCTTGGCCATGTCCACCGCGAAGCGCTCGTCGTCGATGTCGCGCAGGCGCGCGGCCTCCGCCTCGGGGGTGAGCTCCCACGTCGGGGTGGCGGTCAGGAAGTCGGGGAAGTAGCCCTCGTCGCGGATCAGCAGCGCGAGCACCTCGAAGTCGTCGCGCGGGATCGCACCACGGGTCGCCCGCATCCATCCCCATTGCAGCGGGTATTCGTCGGGCCGGAGCATCGCGCGCACGGCGTGGCAGAGCTCGTGGCCGGGCGAGATCCCGAACCGGATCGCCGTGAGGTCGTCCGGCGCGAGCTGGAAGTCGACGAACTTTCGATCCACATCGAAACTATAGGGTCCGCATGCGCCGGCGACGAGGCTGGGATCACACCACCGACAGGACGGAGCACTCCATGAGCATCGCGATCCCGGACATCGTGCCGGCCGCCGACACCCGCGTCGGCACGGGGCGCCTGCGCCGCTTCATCGGCGCCGAGCACGGCGCCGCCGTGTCGTACTTCCTCGTCGACAACGAGCCCGGACAGGGTCCCGACATCCACCGCCATCCCTATCCCGAGACCTGGGTGCTGCTCGAGGGCGAGGCGCGCATCACGGTCGACGGCGAGACGCTCCACGCGGTCGCCGGGGACACGGCCACCGCGCCGGCGGGCGCGTGGCACGGATTCAAGAACAGCGGTGCCGGGCGGCTGCGGGTGCTGTGCATCCACGCCTCCGACCGCATCATCCAGGAGTGGCAGGATGCTCCTGGAGTACTCGACATCCCCACGACCGGCAGCTGAGGAGATCACACATGACGTTCCAGGCATACCTCGACAGCATCGAGACGAAGACCGGGCTCACGCCGCGTCAGCTCATCGAGAAGGCGCACGAGAAGGGATTCGACGAGAACACCAAGGCGACGCCGATCGTCGAGTGGCTCGCGTCCGATTACGGTCTCGGACGCGGCCACGCGATGGCCCTCGTGCACGTCATCACCAAGGGCCCGCAGATCAGCGACAAGCACGTGGGCACCGGCACCACCCACTCCGACCCGTCGAACACGCTCTGGCTCGACGGCAAGGCGACCAACCCGAGCCCCTGAGTCAGGTCGCGGCGGGGATCCACACACGCATCGTGGAGGGTCCCCGTTCGGCCCACTCGTGATACCGCACGAGCGGGACGGCAACGGATGCTGCGCCCCCGCGCTCGTCGACCCGTTCCCCGTAGGGCCAGCCGGCGTCGCTCCCGCTGTGCCGCACGACATCGATCCACACGCGGCCGTCGCGATCGACGGGCGCGGCGCGGGGTGCGAGTGCGACCTGGGCCACGTCGTCGACGCCGGCGACGGCGAGGTCCACCGATTCGAGGGCGAACACCTCCGGGCCTCGCTCGATGGCGAGGCATCCGCGCACGGCGTCGATGCGCTCATCGGGCGCGGTCAGCCGGGGAGCCATGGGCAGATCCAGCTCCACCACATCGCCCGGGCGGAACGCGCGTCGCACCTCGACTGCGCCGGGAGCTGCATCCCGCTCCTCGGCAGCGCCGCCGTCGGCAGGCACCACCCGCACGCGGGCGCCATCGCCCCACGCGGGCACGCGGAGCGTGAGGGTCCACTCGGCGCCGGGGGCGGCATCCGTTCTCGAAATCACGCGGATGCGGCCCGACACCGGATAGTCCGTCTCGACGTCGAACGCGATCACGCGACCGTCGGGGAGCGCGGTGCGCACGCGCGCCGGAGCGTACTGGTGAAGCTGCACACCCTCGTCGTCGGCGGTCGCGATGTACGCGTCGAGGCTCGCGAGCGTCCGTGCGACGTTCGGCGGGCAGCACGACACCTCGAACCAAGGGGCGCGCAAGGAGGACGACGCCCGCGGCGAGGTGGCCTCCGGATCGGCGGGAACGCCCGGCACGCGCTGGTGCAGCGTGTTGGCGTAGAAGAACGCGCGACCGTCAGGTGCGGGCGACGTGGCAACGACGTTGTAGAGCGTGCGCTCGATGAGATCGGCATGGCGGGCGTCGCCGCCGGCGAGCAGCAGCCGCCACGAGAACATGATCGATCCGACGCCCGCGCAGGTCTCGGAGTAGGCGCGATCGGCGGGCAGCTCCCAGTCCTCGCCGAACGCCTCGTCCTGATGGTGGGAGCCCTGGCCGCCCGTGACGTAGGTGCGGCGCGCAGCGGTGCGGTCCCACTGGCGACGCAGCGAGGCGAGGAGTTCGTCGTCACCGGTGTCGATCGCCACATCGGTGGCGCCCGAGGCGAGGTAGTTCGCGCGCACGGCGTGGCCCCGCAGGGCGCCGGCGTCGCGCACCGCGACGTCGTCCTGGAAGTATCTGCGCCCCCACTCGATGTCGCGCAGGGTCCCCTGGCCATGCCGCTCGACGAACAGGCGCGCCTGCTCGAGGTACCGAGGCTCACCGGTCACACGAGCGAGTTCGGCGAGCCCCACCTCGACTTCGGCGTGACCGCAGATCGCGTCGCGCCCCTGCGCGCCGAACTCGATGCACACGAGGTCGGCGGCGCGCACGGCGATGCCGAGCAGCCCGTCGTCGGCCCCCGGCCGGGTGCGCTCGCGCGCGACCGCGGCCTGGAACAGATGGCCCAGGCAGTACAGCTCGTGCCCCCACTCGAGGTCGGACCACCGCGAGCCCTGTCCGGGGCGGCCGAACCTGGTGTTGAGGTAGCCGTCGGCCTCCTGTGCCGCGGCGACCCGCGCGACGACCTCACGGAAGCGCTGCTCCAGCGCAGCGTCGTCGGTGCGGCCGATCTCCCAGGCGAGCGCTTCGAGGTACTTGTAGACCTCCGAGTCCGAGAACTCACGGCCGCGGCGTCTTTCGGCAAGCCCGCCGACCACGGCGAGATCGAAGTTGGGGAGCCATCCCTCGGACTCGAGGCGCGCGCCGATGTGCCGCAGCGTTCCCGCGGCATTGACGGACTGCCGGTCGCCCCAGAAGCCGCCGGTGATGCGGACCTCGTTCTGGCCGAGCGGGCGCAGGCGTCCCCTCGAAGGGGCGACGGGCGCCTGAGGTGCGGTGGAGGTGATCTGCATGGTCATCCCTTGAAGGCTCCCGACATGAATCCGCGGACATAGTGGCGCTGGAGCACCAGGAACAGGACGACGCAGGGGAGGGCGAGCACGACGACTCCCGCTTCCGTCGCGCCGTAGTCGATGACGCCCATCACCTGGCCCCGGAGGTTCGCGACTGCCAGGGGCAGCGTCATCCGGTTCGTGTCGGTGATGAGGATGAGGGGCGCGATGAAGTCGTTCCACGCCGTGAGGAAGGCGAACAGCCCCACCGTGATGAGGCCAGGCTTGACTGCGGGCAGCAGCACGCGCCACAGCGCCGAGAAGCTGTTGCAGCCGTCGACCAGCGCCGCCTCGTCCATCTCCTTCGGGATCGATTCGAACGAGATGCGCATCATGAACATCGAGAACGGCAGCTGGAACATGGTGAGCACCAGCGCCACGCCGACCAGCGAGTTGTTGAGGCCGATCGCGTTGAGGATCACGTACAGCGGAATCAGCAGAGTCGCGTACGGCACCATCAGGATCGCGAGCACCAGGAGGAACAGCAGGTTCTTGCCGGGGAACGAGAAGCGCGCGAACGCGTAGCCGCCGAGGAAGGACGTCACGAGCGTCAGGATCACGGTGAGCAGTGACACGAACAGAGAGTTGCCGAGGTAGACCCAGATGCCGGCCTGGAAGTTCGCGAGCGACTCGTAGTTGCCGAAACCCCAGCCGTCGGTCTGGGCAGAGCCCGCCTGCGGGCTGAAGGACGACACGGTCGTCCACACGAGCGGGTAGAGGAAGATGATCGCGAGCGCGCCGGTGAAGACGACGTACGGGATGCCGTAGACCAGGCGCCCGCGCGGGCGACCCGCGCGCGTCGGCCGGTAGTCGGGTGCGACGATCGTGCGCGTCGAGGTGGTGTCGGTGAGGGTCATGTCACGCCTCCTCGGGCTTGCGGAACGCGCGCAGCTGCACGACGTTGATGACGATGAGGGCCAGCAGCACGATCACCGACAGCGCGGCTGCGATGCCGAGGTCGTTGCGCCCCTGGAAGGCGACGTTGTAGATCAGCTGGACGATGGTCATGGTGCTGTTGTCAGGGCCGCCTTTGGTCAGGATGTAGAACTGGTCGAACGCCAGCAGCGACCCGGTCACGCAGAGCACGATGGTCAGGGCGAAGGTCGGGCGAAGCAGCGGCACGGTGATGTGGCGGAACGTCTGCCAACGCGACGCGCCGTCGATGCGAGCGGCCTCGAAGACGTCGTCGGGGATGCCCTGGAGCCCGACGAGCATGAGAAGCATGTAGAACCCCGCGTACCGCCACACGATGAGGAACACCGTCGACCACAGCGCACCCTCGGGAGTGCCGAGGAAGGTGAAGCCCCACGTCTGCATGAGGTCGGCGAAGGGGCCGGCGAACGGCGAGTAGAGCACATAGAACAGCAGCGAGGCCGAGGCCAGGCCGAGTGCGCTCGGGATCAGGAACGACGTACGGAGGAACCCCTTCCAGGCGCTCGACTCCTGCACGAGCAGAGCAAGACCGAGTCCGAGGCCGATCAGCAGCACCGTCGTGATGATCGTGTACTTCAGGGTGAACCAGATCGAGTCCCAGAACAGCCGCAGGTCGACCGCGTCGGCGTAGTTCTGCGGGAAGTTCCATCCCATGTTGCCGCGCAGCAGCGGCCAGTCCGAGCCCGACATCTGCAGTACGAGCACGAGGGGGATGAGGAAGAGGGCCACGACGAACAGTGCCGTCGGCAGGGCATAGAGCCACCCCTGCACGGGGCCGCCGAGGGCGCTCCGGCTCGGGCGGTTCGCGCGCGGTGCTCTCGCGCGGCGCGCAGTGGTCGTGAAAGCCACGTCAGTCCTTCGTTCGAGGCTGGGGATCAAGGAGCGGGAAAGAGTGCGGGGCGCATCGCGCGGCCGGGTGCCGGCGATGCGCCCCGCGGGTGTATCACTGGTCGAGGACGGCCGTGATCTCGTCGTTGTCGGCGTCGACGGTGTCGGTGCCCTCGAGCACCGCGTTGCGCACGAGGGTCAGCCACGGGCTGCCCGGCGCGTTGAACGCCTGCTGGAACTGCAGGGCGACGGGGGTGTCACCCTCTCCGGCGACCTCGTTGATCGTCACCAGACGCGGGTCCTCGGACGAGTACTCGTTGTTGGCGAGGTCCGAGCGCGAGACCGCGTTCCCGTCCTTGGCGAGCACTTGCACCTGCGCGTCGTCGGACATCATCCAGGCGAGGAAGTTCCAGGCCTGCGCGGACAGCTTCGAGTCCTTCGAGATGCCGATGCCGTCACCGCCGACGAACGTCGATACGCCACCGTCGACCCCGGGGATGCCGGCGACGCCCGCGTCGAACTCGAGGCCCGACAGGAGGGTCGCGGGGTACGGCATGATGCCGACGTTGCCCTCCTGGAATCCGGCGACCCAGGTGGCGCCGGTCTCGTCGGCCGAACCCGGCGCGACCGCCCCGGCGTCGTAGAGGTCCTGCCACGTGGAGTAGACCTCCTGCGCGGCCTCGCCGTTGAGCAGCGACTCGGTGCCCTCCGCGTTCATCACCTGATCGCCCGACGCCCAGACGCTCGGGAACCACGTGAAGACGAGGCATCCACCGCAGTTGAGGCCTGCGGACGTACCGGAGACGCCGTCCTTGCCGAGCGCCTGCACGGCCTTCGCCGCCTCGGCGAACTCGGCCAGGGTCTCAGGCGCCTTCTCGGGGTCGAGCCCGGCCTCGGCGAACAGCTCCTTGTTCCACATCAGCATCGACAGGTCGAGCACGAAGGGCAGCACGTGCTCCTGGCCCTCGTAAGTGCCGGCCGCGAGGTGGCCCTTGTTGATCGAGTCCTTGTAGTCCAGGCTGTCGATCTGGTCGGTGATGTCGGCGAACAGGCCCTGCTCGACCCAGTTGGGCACGTAGACGATGTCCGCGGCGAAGAGGTCGGGAAGGCCTCCCGAGCCGGCGGCGGCGCCGACCTTCGCGACGTAGTCGTCGTTGGGGACGACGGTCAGCTCGACCTCGTTCTCGTGGCTGTCATTGTATGCCTCGACCAGGAGCTTGGCCTGCCGCTCCATGGGGGCGCGGGTCCACAGCGTGAGCGTCGAGCCGTCGTCCGTTCCCTCAGCGGGAATGGATGCGGCCGGCGCGGGGCTGTCGCTGCCGGCGCAGGCGGCGAGGCCGCCGATGAGGGCGCCCGCCGTGACGAGGGCGGTCGCCGCCCGCAGTGCGGCACGACGTCGGGTGGTGATCATGCAACTGTCTCCTCTGGCTCTTCTTCGAGCGGATGACGCTGGACGGGTCGGCATCGCTGCGAGTGGGTGCAATGGATGAAAACCGAAATCGGCGAAATCCATTTCGAGCAAGCTATCGTGGCCATTGCAAGACCGTCAAGTATGGTCTTCGATAACGTTTGAGCACGAGAGGGAGGATGGCCGTGGCAACGAGCGAAAACGGGTCGCGCGCCGCGACACTGAGCGACGTGGCTCGGCGTGCGGGAGTGTCGATTGCGACGGCGTCGAAGGCGCTCAACAATCGCGACGACGTCGCGGTCGCGACGCGGCAGCGCGTGCTGCGCGCAGCCGACGAGCTGTCGTTCACCCCCAACGCCATGGCGAAAGGGCTGCTCGCCGGCCGCACCGGCACCGTGGGACTGCTCACGAGCGACTTGGAAGGCCGCTTCATGATCCCGATCCTCATGGGCGCCGAGGACGCCTTCGGGGCGGGGCAGATCAACGTGTTCCTGTGCGATGCGCGCGGCGACGCCATCCGCGAGCAGCACCATCTCAAGGCTCTCCTCAGCCGCCGCGTCGACGGGATCATCGTCGTCGGGCGCCAGACCGACCCCCGCCCATCGCTCGGCCAGGACCTCCCGGTTCCCGTCGTGTACGCCTATGCGCCGTCCGACGACCCCCGCGACCTCTCGCTGACCCCCGACAACTACGCAGGCGGGCGCCTCGCCGTCGAGCACCTGATCGCCTGCGGCCGGACCCGCATCGCCCTCATCACGGGCGATCCCGCATACGCCGCCGCGCAGGATCGCGTCGCGGGGGCCCGTGCCGGGCTCGCCGCGGCAGGGCTGGAGCTCGTGGGGGAGCCGATGTTCTCGGAATGGACAGAGCACTGGGGCCGGGATGCCGCGGCGATCCTGCTCCAGCGGCATCCCGATGTCGATGCGATCTTCTGCGGATCCGATCAGATCGCGCGCGGTGCGCTGGACACCGCCCGCGACCTCGGGCGCAGCGTGCCCGACGACCTCGCGGTGATCGGCTACGACAACTGGGAGGTGCTCGCGACCAACTCGCGCCCCCAGCTCACCAGCATCGATGCGAACCTGCAGCAGCTCGGGCGCCAGGCCGCGCAACGGGTGTTCGACGCGATCGACGGCGTGAACATCGGCCAGGGAAGCCACCATCTTCCGGTGCGGCTCGTGATCCGAGGGTCGACGATCCCGCGTCGATGACCCTCCGTGCCGTCATGGACGGCTCGGAGTTTCGAAATTCTCGAAAACGATTGCGCTGGCGCGTCGGTCACTGCCAAACTGCCCCTCACGCGGGATTCCAGCGTCGAGAACACCAATTGTGAGCGCCAACATCGCTGCTGTGGTGTCAACCGGTTTCGGTGCTCCTCGAGTCGCTGTCGCGTACCCGGCCGAGACCAGCCGCTGACGAAACAAAGGTGATTCACGCATGAACGACAACGTCCTGGCGCGGGCGGCGGTGGCGACTGCCGCAGCTGTCGCGCTGATCCTCGCGGGCGGCGCCCTACCGGCATCCGCCGCCGAGACCCCACCGCCGACCCGCACGATCACATCCGCAGGAAACCCGATCATCTCCGACGGTTCGCTGTACACCGCCGACGCCGCACCCCTCGTGGGAGCGGACGGCCGCCTGTACGTCTACACCGGGCACGACGAGGCGACGGCGCAGCAGGCGGGGTTCGCGATGCGCGACTACGCGGTGCTGGCGACCGACGACGTCGCATCGGGCGAGTGGGACGTCTATCAGAATGCACTCGACCCCGACGCCGTGTTCTCGTGGGCCTCGGGCAACGCCGCCTACGCAGGTCATGCCGTGCTGGGCGGCGACGGCAAGTACTACTGGTACGTGCCTGTGGAGTCGAAGGACACGACGCAGGCCAACCGCATGGCGATCGGCGTCGCCGTCTCCGACTCGCCGGTCGGGCCATGGACCGACGCGATCGGTGCGCCACTCGTGAGGTGGTCCGACGTCTTCGGCTCGAGCACCAACGGCCAGGAGGTGATCGACCCGCATGTGTTCACCGACACGGACGGCACGGTCTACCTGTACTGGGGCTCGTGGAGCGTCGCGCGCGTCGTGAAGCTCACGTCGTCGATGACCGCGCTCGACGGGGCGATCTCGACGATGTCGGGGCTCACCTCGTTCTACGAGGCGCCGTGGGTGTTCAAGAAGAACGGGCTGTACTACCTGCTGTACGACTGGAAGTCGGGTGGCAGCAGCTGCACGCCGTCGAACTATCAGGCGTGCATCGCGTACGCGACGTCGACGAGCCCCACGGGTCCGTGGAACTACCAGGGCATCATCCTGTCGGGCACGTCCGCGACGACGGTGCACCCGTCGCTCATCGACTTCAAGGGGAAGTCGTACCTGACCTACCACACGAAGGATGCAGTGGGCGGTGGCCACTTCCGCCGCTCCGTCGCGATCGACGAGGTGACGTGGGACGGCGCCAAGATCCTGCCGGTGACCCAGACCCTCGCGAAGGACCCCAAGCTGACCCCTTCGGCGAACCTCGCGCTCGACGCACAGGTGAAGGCGTCCTTCACCGAGCAGCCGCCGATGCGGACCACTGCGGTCAACGACGGATTCCGCGCCACGACGGCGCTGCTGCCGCCCGACCAATGGGGCAACTACCGGGGAACGACCAGCGCGAACGAGACCGACTGGCTCTCGTACCAGTGGACGACGCCGGTGCGCACCGGCTCGGTCGGCATCCAGTTCCACCAGGACTCCAACTGGATCCGCCCGCCCGCATCGTGGAAGCTCGAGTACCTCGACGCCGCGGGCGACTGGCGGCCCGTCGAGGGCGCGACGTACCCGACGACCGTCAACACCTGGCTCACGGCGAGCTTCACGCCCGTCACCACCACGGCGCTGCGCGCGACCTTCGCGGGGCGCGCCAGCGGGGCGTACTTCAACTCCGTGTCGGTTTCCGAGTGGGAGGTCTACGGTCGCGAGGCCGCGGCTCCCGCACCCGTCGACGTCCACACCAAGCCGGGGGTCGCACCCTCGCTGCCCGCGGCCGTGCGGATCACGGTCGACGGGGCGCAGCAGTGGGCGCCGGTGAACTGGCTGCCGGTGAAGGCGTCCGACTACGCACAGACGGGCACGTTCATGGCGACCGGCCGCGCGCTCGGTGTCGCCGCGGGGCTGGTCCAGGCGAACGTCATCGTCAGCTCGGACGACCCGCCCGCGCCGCCGGCCGACCACGATGCTCCGACCGTCACCCTGGCGGCCTCCGGGACCTCGGGTGCTGATGGCTGGTTCGCCTCGAACGTCACGCTGCGCGCCTCGGCTGAGGATGCGGTCGACTACCTCACCACGGTGTCGACGCGCATCGGCTCGGGCGCCTGGACGGCGACGCCGAACGCGCGCTTCGCCGAGGTCTCGGTGACCGCGGAGGGGACGAGCACCGTCACGGCCCGCGCCGAGGACTCGTCGGGCAACGTGTCGGCCGAGGTGAGCCGCACCGTCAAGATCGACAAGACCGCTCCGACCGCGAACGCCGCGCTCGACACGGCGGCGCGCACGGTGTCGATCACCGCGACCGACGCCGGATCCGGCGTGGCCGCGATCGAGTATCGCTTCGACGGCGCCGGGGCGTGGGTCGCGGCGACGGCGGGTACGGCGATCGCCGCACCCGACGGGCTGCCGCACCAGCTCACCTACCGCGTGCGCGACGTCGCCGGCAACACCGCCAACGGCTCGGTGACCATCCCGAAGGACCCGAACGCCCAGCTCACGGGCAACATCTCGTCGTACGCGACTGCCACCGCCTCGTTCACGAGCAGCTGGGAGAACGTCAACGGCCTCAAGGACGGCACCAACGCGCCGTTCGAGAACGCCGCGGCCAAGTACGCGACGAGCTGGGGCACCTGGCCCCAGGCGGGTCAGCAGACCGCACGGCTGACGTGGTCGTTCTCGGTCGACGTCGACTCGGTGGGTGTGTGGTGGTACCGCGACAGCCCCGATACCGCGAACGCCGGAATGATCCCGCCCAAGAGCTGGGTGCTGCAGTACCTCGACGCCGACGGCACGACGTGGCGCGACGTCGCTCTGGACGCCGGGCAGTCGTACGGTCGCACCGGCACCGGATTCGACCGCGTCGACTTCGCCCCGGTGAAGACGACGTCGCTGCGGATCGTCTCGCAGTCCTGGGGTGCCGCGGAGGGCGGCGGATCGACCGGCATCCGCGAGTGGCAGGTCATCGCCGCGGCCCCGGCCGCGACGCCCGCGATCGAGGTGCCGGCCACCGCCGTCACGGCGGGCTCGCAGTTCCCGGTGTCCCTGACCGGTGGCGCGGCCGACGCCGACTACGCGGTCACGCTCGAGCCGGGGACGGCAGCCCTCGGCACGATCCACACCGATGGCAGCGGTGCGGGCTCCCTCACGGCCACGGCAGGCGCCGGCCTCGCCGCGGGCGAGTACACGGTGCGCGTCGTCCGCGGCGACGTCGTGCTCGAGAAGAAGATGACGGTCGCGCTGCCTGCGCTGCAGCTCGAGGCCACCGCGACCTCTCGCTGTGTCGCCGGCAAGGTGCAGCTGGTGACCGTGGTGAAGAACGTCAGCGGCACGGCACTCGAAGTGGACGTGTCTTCGGCCTATGGATCGAAGTCGCTCGCCGTGCAGCCGGGCAAGTCGGCTTCGGTCGCCTTCGCCACGCGTTCCGCGTCGGTCGTCGGCGGCACGATCGCCGTCGCCGCCGCTGCGGAAGATGGACGCACGGCGCAGGCGGAGGCGGCCTTCTCGGCCACCGCTTGTCAGTGAGGGCTCGCGCTGAGCGCGTGAGCTCGTGAAGGGTGTGGCGTCCCAGACTCGGAGGATCCGGGTCTGGGACGCCACGTCCGGTGTTCGAGAGGGGATCCGCCCATCAGAGGACCGTCTCGCGAGGCTCGTCCTCGTCCGTCGTGATCTCCTCCGATCCCGCGCGGCGGGGGCGCCGCCACCAGGGGTGGCGGCGCGGGGGCGCGACATCCGTCTGCGCTACGGCGGCGGGTGCCGCGCGGCGGGCGCGCCATGCGACGATCTCGGCGTCGACGTCGCGGGTCGGCGTCACGACCGGCGGTCCGCCGAGCAACTGCCGCCGCGCTTCGATGACGCGCCGGTTGAAGTCCTCGAGTGCCTCGCGCACGTCGGCCTCGCGCGAGAGCTCGTCGAGCCTCGCGTCGAGCTCGGCGTTCTCGACGCGCAGCGTGAGCGCCGGCGGGCCTAGGCCGGTGAGCTGCTCGGTCTCGATCTTGCGGCGGATCCACCAGTCCGGATCGTGCGTCTCGCCGAGGCCCGGGATCGGCTTGCCCGCGCCGGGCAGGTCGTCGAATTCGCCCCTGCGGATCGCCTGCTGGATCGCCATCTCGACGACCGCCGCGCGATCGGCCGCCGAGTACGCCTGAGCTGCCCGCGATGGCGGAGAGGCAGCATCCGCCCGCTCAGCGTCGTCGTGGCGCTCGCCGTCGTCGTGCTCGGCGCGATAGCGCGCGGCGGCGAGGCGTGGGTCTTCGGACATCGGCGACCTCCTCGCGTACCGGGGTCCGCGTCGAGCTTACGTCGCCATGGTGCGCGTCGCCCTGCTCAGCGCACCTCGTCACGCCAGGAGTGCTGCGGGTCGTAGCCCAAGAGGCGCCGGGCCTTGTCGATCGACAGCAGCGTCTCGTGCTCGCCGAACTCGCGAGCCAGCGGCACGCCGGGGAACACCTCGGCGACGAGCTCCGCGTTCGGGCGCGACATCACGGTGTCGGCGGCGGCGATGATGTAGGTCTCGAAGCCCGGGGGAGCGACCTCGAGCGCGCGCTCGACAGCATGCGCGCCGTCCCGCGCGTCGATGTACCCCCACAGGTTCCACTTGCGCTGCAGCGCGTCGGCGTCGTACGACGGGAATGCCTCGTAGTCCTCCGGCACCATCACGTTCGAGAACCGCAGGCCCGTGATCGACAGGTCGGGGTGCCAGCGCACGAGTTCGACGGCCATGCGCTCCTCGAGCGTCTTCACGAGCGAGTACACGGACTCGGGCCGCGGCGGGTACTCCTCGTCGACCGGGATGTACGGCGGCGGCACGTCGAACGGCAGCCCCAGCACGGTCTCGCTCGACGCGTAGACGATGCGACGGATGCCGAGCCTCACGGCCGCCCAGAACACATTGAACGTCGCCGTCATGTTGTTGTGGAACGTCGCGACATCGGAACGGATGCCGGGGGCCGGGATCGCACCGAGGTGCACGACGGCGTCGAACCCGTCGTGCCGGTCGTTCACGGCGGCGAGGGCGTCGACGACCTGACCGTAGTCGGTGAGGTCGACCTGGACGAAGTCCGGGCCGCGGGTGCCGACGACGTCGATGCCGATGACATCGTGACCGGCCGCGCGAAGTTCGCGGGCGACGACGGTGCCGAGTTTGCCGGACGAACCGGTGAGGGCGATGCGCATGGGTCCAGCTTGCCAGTCCTGGCCGGCACCGGGGGTCGCTCGCGCAGCTCCTGGCCGCTCGGACGAGCCCTCCACGAGCCGCAAGGGTTTTCGCCTTGAAGCAGGGTGAATAGATACCGGTAACACGAAAACTCCGAAAAGCATTGCGCTCCGGCTTTCGTCACTGCTTTACTGGCGCGGACCCGGTTCGCCCCGACCGTCCACGCGCGGCGTCGCCGAGTCATCCGTTCCCCGATGGAGAGGATGGGCGATGTCGCCTACAACCAGGAGAAGAACGGCTGCCGCAGCGACGATCTGCGCGCTGACGGCAGCCACACTCGCGTTCGTGCCGACGAACGCATTCGGAGCCCCTGTGCCGGGCAACGAATCCGATGTCGGCGTCTACACGGACGGCCAGACCGACACGATGGACATCGGCGACCCGACGTACACCAACCTCGCGGAGGTCGAGCAGAAGCTCGTTCCCGGCGTGGACTGGACGGCGGAGAGCATGCATGGCGCGATCTTCGAGAAGGATCTCGCCGCAGGAGGCACCGACTACTACCTCGACCGCATCCTCGGAGTGACGGGCACGGCGAACAACGCCGTGCTCCAGACCCGCGGTCGCTCGCTGTACCTGCGCGGCGGCAGCACGTGGGGCGTCATGGGCTTCGCGGGCTCGACCTACGTCGGCGGACCGAACAACCTCGGATCCTTCTACTCGGTCATCGTGCCCGGGCAGACCATCACCGAGGTGGGCGCCCAGCGATTCAACGCGCCCAGCCACGCGAAGTCGCGGTACAACATCGGCACCACGGGCGTGGTGGCCGACATGAAGAAGTTCATCACGTACGACAACGTCGCCGTCACCACGATCGCGTTCCAGAACCCGGGCGGCGCCGCACAGACCTTCACCGTTCGCGCCGCATCGCCGCTGGCGACCGGTGCCGGTGACGCAGGCGACGAACTCGTCGGCACGCGCACCATCACCAGCGGTTCCAACAACGGCCTCAACGACACGGCGTGGTCGCAGGTCGACATCGCGCTCAAGGCGCCCGGCTTCACGCGGTCAGGCTCGAACCTCGACCGCGAGATCACGGTTCCGGCCGGCGGCACGGTCGAGATCTCCGTCGTCGGAGCGCTCTCCAGCGACGGCATGCCCGCCGGAGCGGAGCAGCTGCAGACGTACGCCGGTCTCGCGCCGGCGGAAGCGTTCCGCACGGGCGTCACCGAGTTCAACAAGCGCTGGGCCGAGGACATCCCCTACATCGATGTGCCCGACGCGGCGATCGAGAAGGCGATCGTCTACCGGTGGTGGGGTGAGCGCTACAACGCGCTCGACACGAACGAGTCGGGCTACGTCTACCAGTACCCGACGACGGTCGAGGGCTCGAACCTCTACCAGAACGCGGTCGTGCTGACGCAGCCGATGCACCTGCAGGACACCAAGTGGATCCGCAACCCGTACCTCGCGTACGGCCAGATCCTCAACGTGGGAGAGCTGTCGGGATCGTCGGCGTTCCTGGACAGCCCCGGACACACGAGCTGGAACAACCACTACTCCCAGTACATCGGCACCGCGGGCCTCGAGGCGTACAACGTCTACGGCGGCGGCCCGGCGATCGCCGAGAAGTTCGCGTCGTACTTCGAGGGCGACGGCGTCGGTCAGCTCGAGCACTACGACGGCAACGACGACATGCTCATCGCGTACGACACCAACTACATGCCCGGCAACGACTCCGACGCCATCACCTTCGGCTACCCGAAGACGAACGCCTCGGCGGCGGGGGCTCGCACGATCGAGCGCCCGGAATCCGCGTATGTGTGGGGCGCCTTCGACGCGGCCGCACAGCTCTACGAGCAGGCAGGCGCGGATCCGGCGAAGGTCGCCGAGATGCGCACCGCCGCCGACGGGATCCAGAGCGAGGTCCTTGACCGGCTGTGGAGCGAAGAGATGCGGATGTTCCTCGCGGGCACCTCGCACGGAGCCCAGGCGGCCGCATCCTCCAACGGCGGGGCCAACCCGCTGAGCGCCGCGGAGCGGGATCTGATCCCGGCCAAGGAGTCGAACCTCTACGACATCTACTCGGAGGGGCTCATTCCGAAGGAGGACGCCGAGAAGTACGTCGACGGCTACCGGTTCCTCCGGTACGGCGACAACTTCCCGATCTTCCCCTTCTACACGGCCAACCAGTACGACCGGGCGAAGTTCGGGATCGGCGGGTCGAACAACTTCTCGAACATCAACTTCACCGTGCAGTACCGCGCGGTGCGGGCGGCGCTGCGCGACTACGACCCGGAGCAGAAGTACATCACCCCGGAGTACGCCGAGCGCCTGCTGCAGTGGATGGCGTGGAGCATCTACCCCAACGGTGATGCCCGCGTGGCCAACCAGTCCGAGTACTACTCGAACTGGAACCCCGCCACGAAGACGTACAACCGAAACAACCCGAACCACGTGATGCTCGGCAACATGAACTACATCTACGTGGAGGACATGGGCGGCATCCGTCCCCGCGCGGACGACAAGATCGAGCTCTGGCCGATCGACCTCGGCTATGGGAACTTCATGGTGAACAACCTGAACTACCACGGCAAGGACCTGACGATCGTCTGGGACGAGGACGGCTCGAAGTACGGCCTGGGTGCCGGCTACAGCCTGTTCGTCGACGGCGAGCGCAAGGCGACCGCCGACGATCTCGGCCGGTTCGTCTACGACCCGGCGACGAACGAGATCGCCGAGGCGGACGCCGGACTGGATGTGGAGGTGGTCGCCGAGGACGGTGCCGACGTGCCGACGGCCGTCGACACCCCGATCCAGGACGAGCGTGTCGTGTCGTATCTCAAGACCGCGGGCATCGACCTCGAGGAGGACGCGGCCAACCTGGCCGCCGGAGCCACGCTGTCGTCGTCGGCGACCCAGCAGGGTGCGCGTCCCGCCGCGTGGCGCAACTTCCACACGCCGGGCTTCTCGACGGGGTCGATGAACTACACGCCGGGCGCCATCAAGGAGACCGAGCGGCCGGTGTCGCTGAACGCCGTCACCGACGGCATCACCGCGAACGAGCCCTACTGGGGCAACTACGGCACCGGTGAGGCCGGCGGCTACGTCGACCTCGACTTCGGCGCGCCGAAGACGTTCGACAACGTCAAGGTGTGGTTCGTCAGCGACCGTCAGTCCGGGGGCTACCACGAGCCGCAGGGCTACGCGATCCAGGTGCAGAACGGGGCGGGCGAGTGGGTCACCGTGCCCGACGCCTTCAAGGCTCCGAAGATCCCGGGGCCGAAGTTCAACGAGGCGCTGTTCGAGACCGTCACCGCGAGCAAGGTGCGCGTCGCGTTCACGAACACCCCGTCGTTCTCCACCGCGATCTCGGAGATCCAGGTCTTCGACTCGGGCCGCGAGGTCCCGGCGGTCGTCAACGACGCACCGGTGGTCACCGCGACCGCCGACCGCTCCCGCGACGGCAACCTCTCGACGACGCTCGTCGGGACAGCGACGGACGACGGCATCCCGGAGTCGGGCACGCTGACGTACAGCTGGTCGACAGTGTCGGCCCCTGCCGGTGCCGGCGTCATCTTCTCGGACCAGAACGCACTGCGCACCACGGTGACGGGCACCGTCGCCGGCGCGTACGTGTTCCGCCTCCAGGCGAGCGACGGCGCGCTCACGACGCAGCGAGAGGTGTCGCTCAACCTCACCGAGAAGGCCACGTCGGCCGAGTACGGCGCGGTCGCGACGATCACCTCGAGCGGGGTGGCGTCCTGGGAGAACCAGAACCGCGTCAACGAGGCGACCACGCCGTCCAGCTCGAACCCCGGAGCGGGCAACGGCTGGGGCACCTGGGGTCAGACGGCCAACGGCACTTCGGCGGCCAACGCCGCCTGGCTGCGGTACACGTGGCAGTCGCCGGTGCGGATCAGCTCCACGGAGCTCTACTGGTACGACGACAACGGCGGAACGCGGGCACCGCGGGCCGACACGTACGTCATCGAGTCCTCCAACGACGGCACCAACTGGACCCCGGTGACGCTCACCAACGGCTCCACCTACGCGGCGGGTCTCAAGCTGAACGCCTTCAACCGCTTCGAGTTCGAGGCGATCGAGGCGAGCCAGCTGCGCGTCCGCATCACGGGCGTGCAGACCGGCGGCGCGGGCACCGGCGTGCTGCGCTGGCGGGTCAACGGCGAGACTGTCGCGTCTGTGGATGCGCCCGTCGTGGTCCGCACGGTCGTGGGTGAGATCCCGCAGCTGCCGGGTGAGCTGGATGTGGTCTTCGCCAGCGGCGCGCGTGGCTCGGTGCCCTTCACCTGGCAGCCGATCACCGCGGAGCAGGTCGCCGAGACCAACGTCGAGCCGTTCACGGTCTTCGGCACCAACACGGCGTACGGGCTCATCGCCCAGGCGCAGGTGTACGTGCGACCGGAGAACTCGCAGGGCGGCATCTCGATCCAGGGAGCGCAGCAGTTCGAGCAGACCGTCGAGGTCGGCGAGCTGCCGTGGCTGCCGGAGCGGGTCGCGGTGTCGTACAACGACGGCTCACGTGACAACCGGGCGATCGGCGTCGAGTGGGACTTCGACGAGTCGATCGTGCAGACGCCTGGCGTCTACGAGGTCCGCGGTCAGCTGATCCTGCCGTCGTACGTCAGCACCGCCGGCACCACGTCGACGACGCTGACTCTGACGGTGGGCGACGGCGTCGCACCCGGACCGAAGGTGTCGGCGACCGTCGACACCCGCTGCGTGGCGGGCAAGATCCAGCTGGTCGTGAAGGCGACCAACGAGCACGACGAACCCGTCACGCTCGCGCTGGCATCCGACTACGGCACCAAGCAGGTCACGGGTGTCGGGGCCGGCAAGGCGGTAAGCAACGCCTTCGCGGTGCGCGCCGCGTCGGTGACCGCCGGCGAGGTGTCGGTGACCGCCACCGCAGCCGACGGCTCCACCACCACGGTGAAGGCGCCGTATACGGCGAAGTCCTGCGGCTGATCCACAGTCCGGAGGCGGCGACGGTCATCCGTCGCCGCCTCCGCAAGACCGACGCACCGCTGCCGGGTCCCGAAGGGGGCCCGGCAGCGGTGTTCCATGTGCCGCCGCACGCGATGGTGGATGTCATCTCGCGTGTCGCGCGACAAGGGCTCGTGTGGGGCAGCACGCGGGCTCGCAGGTGTCACTCGGGTGTCGTCCGACCGGAACGGGCTGCACCGCGCCGGGGGATGGCGAGTGAGCAGAGCGGAGTGAGCAGAGCGGATACTGCCACCCCGGCGGGTGCGGCGCTCAGCGCGGTCGGCTCCGGACTCCGGAGGGTCGTCGGTGCGTCGGTCGGGCGGCCGACGCCCGGGCGATCGACGGTCGGGTGGCCGACGGTCGGGCGGTCGACGGTCAGACGGCCGACGGCGCGGAAGGCGCGCCCCGTGACGCGGAGGCGGGCTCGGAGGGCGCCGCATCGAGGGCCACGGCTGCGTCCTCGGCCGCGGGCAGCGGGGGCGGCAGCGGCTGGAATGATGAGACCGGCTCGAGCAGGGCCTCGCGGACGATCCGGCGAGGGTCGTACTGCCGAGGATCCAGCTTCTGCCAGTCGACCTCGTCGAACTCCGGCCCCATCTCGTCGCGCACGCGCGCGGTCGTGCGCGCCAGTGCGGCCTTCGCCGCCCGCACCCCGTGGGCGAGCCTGCGCGACAGTTCCGGTAGGCGTTCGGGCCCGAGCAGGACTGCCCCGACCACACCGATCAAGAAAACCTTTTCGACGGTGAGGCCGAAGAACACCGCGCGCGCCTCAACTCGATGAGCGGGTGTCCGCTGTACGTGCCGCCGGCGCATCGTCGGCGATCGCGGGGGAGTCCGCTTCATCGCCTGCGGTCTTGGGGGCGTGGCGCATCTCGCCCTTCAGGATCCGCGCCGATTGCCCGACGCTCCTGGCCAAAGCAGGGAGACGGGCCGCCCCGAACAGGAGCAGGATCACCGCCAGCACGATCAGCAGATGCCAGCCGTTGAGGTTCGCGAGCACGTCGTGGTCTCCTTTGATCGACGGGCGCCGTGAGCACTGACACCACGCGGGAGTGCTCAGTATGGCCCGTCCCCCGACGCACGGTCAAGCAGACTTCCGAAAACTTTCGAAAGGCTTGTTAGCGCTCACTGGTACCGCTAACGTGCAAAGCGGGCCAGCCGAGATCTTCCGTGCTCGGGTGCGCCCAAGGTCCGAAGAAGAACCGAAAGGATCAGTGATGATCGGAGAGAACCCGTCAGGGCTCACTCGGCGCAGGGTGCTCGGCGGCGGACTCGCCATCGCGGGTGCCGTCGCGGCGACCAGCCTCCTCGACGCGGGCGGCGCGCAGGCTGCGGCGCCGGCACCCGGGGCGGCGTTGCGCACCGCGGGGGCGGCGTACCCCACGCGCATGGTGCGCGCCGCGCAGACACTCGTGTACCCCCAGTCGTGGAGCGTCCGGCCGTTCCCGCTCACCTCTGTCACGCTCGGGCAGAGTGTCTTCACCCGTGCGCTCAACCAGCACCTCGTGCTGTACCGCGCCTACTCGGTCGACAAGGTGCTCGCGGTCTTCCGCCGCAACGCCGGACTCCCGACGAACGGCGCCACACCTCCCGGCGGCTGGGAGGAGTTCGGCCCGAACCCCGACCTCCAGCGCTGGGGGCCGCGCGAGTACGTGCGCGGCCAGAACACGGCGGGCGCGGGCGGATGCCTGCGCGGCCACTATGGCGGCCACTTCCTGAGCGGCATCTCGATGGCCTACGCCTCCACCGGCGAGGTGGCCCTTCTCAACAAGGTCAACGCGATCGTCGACGGCCTCGAGGAGTGCCGCGCGGCACTCGCGGCCCAGGAGTATCAGGGCGCTCCGCGCTACTCGCACCCCGGCTTCCTCTCGGCCTACGGCGAGTGGCAGTTCTCGGCGCTGGAGGAGTTCGCACCCTACGGCGAGATCTGGGCGCCGTACTACACGCTGCACAAGATCCTCGCGGGCCTCCTCGACGCGCACGCCCTGGCAGGCAGCACGAAGGCCCTCGCACTCGCCGAGGGCATCGGCCACTGGGTGTACAGCCGGCTGTCGAAGTGCACGTCCGCACAGCTCGCCCGCATGTGGGGCTCGTACATCGCGGGTGAGTACGGCGGCATGAACGAGGTGCTGGTCGAGCTCTACTGGCGTTCGAACGATGCGGCAAAGAGCGAGTTCCTCGATGCCGCGCACCTGTTCACGCTGCACACGCTCGTCGACGCGTGCGCCGCAGGCACCGACACGCTCAACGGCAAGCACGCCAATCAGCACATCCCGCAGTTCCCCGGCTACATCAAGCTCGCCGCGCAGACCGGCGACGACCACTTTCTGGATGCTTCGAAGGGCTTCTACGACATGGTGGTGCCCGGGCGCTCGTACGCGCACGGCGGCACGGGCGAAGGCGAGCTGTGGGGACCGGCGAACACCGTCGCGGGCGACATCGGTCCCCGCAACGCCGAATCGTGCGCCGCCTACAACATGCTCAAGGTCGCCAGCTACCTGTTCTTCAACGAGCAGGACCCGAAGTACATGGACTACTTCGAGCGCACCGTGCTGAACCACATCCTGGGCGGTCGACGCAACCAGGAGTCGACCTCCGGCCCCGAGAACCTCTACATGTTCCCGGTGCAGCCTGGGGCCCGCAAGGAATACGGCAACGGCAACATCGGCACGTGCTGCGGCGGGACCGGGCTCGAGAGTCACGTGAAGTACCAGGAGGGCATCTACTTCCGCTCCGCCGATCAGAGCGAGCTCTACGTCAACCTCTACATCGCGTCGACCCTGGAGTGGGAGGAGACCGGGCTGGTGCTCGAGCAGGTGTCGTCGTACCCCGAGGGCGAGACATCCACTTTCACGGTCAAGACCGCCCCGTCGGGCCCGCTGACGGTGCACCTGCGCATCCCTGGCTGGTCGTCGGGCGCCGAGGTCCAGGTCAACGGCGCGCCGGCGGGAGTCGACGCCGTGCCCGGCACCTACGCGCGCATCTCCCGCGCATGGGCGGCCGGCGACACGATCACTGTGCGCATCCCGCTCACGGTGCGGGTGGAGGCCGCGATCGACCGGCCCGACATCCAGGCGCTCATGTACGGACCCGTGGTGCTGACGGCGACGAGCTCGTCGACCAGCTACCTGAAGGTGTCGCTCGCCGACCGGCTGGACCTGTCGGGTGACGTCACCCGCGGCATCTCGAAGACCGCGGCGAACGTCTTCACGATCGGATCGCAGTCGTATGAGCCCGCCTACAACGGGCGCGACGTTGCCTACCACATGTACTTCCAGCGCAATGAGCCGTCGGTCACGTTCGCCGGTCAGGACGCGGGAGTCGCCAACCCGAAGCGGTCGAACAAGACCCTGCTCGACGAGGTGTGGGAGCGGGCGCCGTTCGCCGACCGGTCCGCATTCCTGGGCGCTGTCGGCGAGGTCTCGGCGGCGTACGTCGCGGCCGGGCTGCTCACCGCCCGCAACCGCCAGAGGATCCTCCTCGCCGCAGGCCGTGCGCCGATCGACGGGGGCAACTGACATGTCGATCGCAGAGAGGACACCGATGCACACGCGTGCCCGCAGAGCCGGAGTGAAGAGGGCCGCGATCGCGCTGGTCGCGGCCGTGGCGCTCATCGCCGGGGGAGCAGCGGTGGCTGCGCCGGCGGGTGCCGCCGACGAGCCGCTCAACCTCGCCCTGGCCTCGGGTGAGAACGCGCCGGTCACCGAGGTCAGCTACGTTCCCAGCTGGAACTCCGCCGCCGCGCTCAACAACGGCGTCGTCGGCCCCACGAACACGCTCTCCGCCATGTGGGGAACGTGGGGTGCGCCCGGCAGCCCGACCCAGGACACCGCCACATACACGTGGGAGCGTCCGGTCACGGTGAGCTCGTCGAAGCTGTACCTGTGGCAGAACCACCTCACCTCGGGCGGCGATTCGGGCGTGATGATCCCGGCATCGTGGAAGGTCGAATACCGCACCAGCGCAGGGGAGTGGGCCCCGGTCACCGGCTCGGGCCTCACCTACCCGGTACCGGTTCTGAACACGGCCGCCCCGGTCGCGTCCCAGCCGGTCGTGCAGGCGGACTTCGACGCCGTCACCACCACCGCGGTGCGGCTCGTTCTCGACCGGCAGCTGTTCCAGAGCCAGCGCAAGGCGACGAGCGTGATCGAGTGGGAGGTCTGGGGCGTCAATGCGCCGGTCGTCGAGCCGGAGCCCGAGAACCCCGACGCCTTCATCGACGCGCAGTCCGTGGCGGTTCGCACCGTCACCGGCACGGCGCCGACGCTGCCCGACACCGTCTGGGTGATCGGCGAGAACGGTCCGCTGCGCTACGTGGACGTCGAGTGGGCAGGCGTCGCGGCGTCGAGCTATGCCTCGCCGGGGCAGTTCGAGGTGGTGGGCGACCCCGCCGGGTACGACGGGCAGACGGTGAGCGGCACGGTGTACGTGGCGAACAGCCTGTCCGACGAGATCGAGAGCGTCGACTATTCGGCGACCATCACGACCGCCGGCGTCGAGCCGGTGCTGCCGGCGACGGTGCGCGCGACCTACGAGGACGGCACCGCCTCCAGCGGAGTCGACGTCGAGTGGGACTCGATCGAGCCCGCTGCGTACGCCGAAGTCGACGCGATCTTCGACGTCGAGGGCGCGGTGGACGGCTACGCTCCCGGCGCGATCGCGACGGTGTTCGTGGTCGAGCCGGTCGACCAGAACGAGCCGATCGTGGCGCTGTCGTTCGACGCGGCACCGCAGGGCAGCGGCTGGTACACCACCGCTCCGACCGTGACGATCACGGCCGAGGAGACCGCGAGCCCCGTGGAGAGCATCGAGTACAGCCTCGACGGCGAGACGTGGACCGCCTACACGGCGCCCTTCGCGGTCTCGGCGCAGGGCGAGGTCACGGTGAGCGCACGCGCGACAAGTGAGGACGGCGCCGTGGGCGAGGCATCCGAGACGGTCAAGGTCGACACGGTCGCCCCCGTCACCGGAATCGATTGGATCGTCGTCGACGGCACGTCGGCCACCTTCACCCTGGTGCCGAGTGACGCCGCGCCCGGCTCGGGCGTGACGCGCACGGTGTGGTCCGACGGGCCCGACTCGTCGCCGACCGGCGAGCTGAACAACATGTACGCGACGTACGAAGAGCCCTTCTCGGTGCAGCTCACCGAGGAGCCCCGCTACGTGCACGTGCAGGCTCAGGACGCGGCGGGCAACATCGAGGACTACGTCACGATCGAGCTGCCCACGCTCGCGGCGAACGCGCTCGATCTGCAGCCGACGGTCACCCAGCGGTGCGTGGCCGGAAAGGCGTACCTCGCGGTGTCGGTGAAGAACGCCGACGATGTCGCGGCGGACGTCCAGATCGCCACCGCGTACGGCTCGAAGACCCTCACCGGTCTCAAGGCCGGCGCGACGGTGACGAGCACGTTCAACTCGCGACTGACGGCCGCGCCCGACGGTGAGATCGAGGTGACCGGCACGGCCGGCGACCTCACCTTCACCGGCACGGTGGAGTACTCCGCGCACAGCTGCGGCTGACGCGGCACGCACGAGGGAACGGCCCGCGGTCTTCGGACCGCGGGCCGTTCGTTCTCCCCTCCCCGCACTCGAGTCGCCACAACACGCCGGGCGCGACACTGGCCGTCAGGCGTGTCTTGGCGACTCGCGCGCGACTTCCGCCCGCGGTCCTGGCCCGGGCGCCTGGGCGCGTGCGGCGCGTCGTCGAGTCCGCCCCGGAGGTGCTCGCGGGCCGGGTTTCTGGTGGGCTCGACACGCTGATGGGGGACGGATGCCGTGTGCCACAACCCGTCAGCCGGGACATGGTCCGATCGGTCACCGTACGCGACACGACGAAGGCCCCGGCGGAACGGATCCGCCGGGGCCTCGGGTCGGCCGCGGGACTCAGGCCCGCGGCATCCGTTCATCTCAGCCGCACGAACGCGCGGTGTAGGCCGCCGCGACGGTGCCGGTCGCACCTGCCTGGGTCACCTCGACGGCGACCTCTCCCTGTGCGACCGACGCGGCGCGCGTGGTGAACGAGTAGGACGCGGACTTGCCGGCGGCGATCGTCGCCGACTTCGTGCCGTAGCCTGTCTCGATCTCGACGGTCGCGGCGGCGTCACCCGTGTTCGCGACCTTCGCCGTCAGCACGACCTTGCCGGCGACGCAGCGCGTCTCGGCGGTCACCTCGACGTCGATGGCCGCCTCGACGGTCACCGTCGCCTCGACGGGCATGCGCGAGGCATCCTGCGCGATGCCCGACACCGTGAACGTGCCAGGCGTGGCATAGTCGGCGGCGTCCACTGCGGCCCACTGCACCGCGACGGTCTCGCTCGAGCCGTCGGCCTTGGTGAGCTGCGCTTGCGGGAGAACGGGCGCGACACCGGTCAGGGTGTTCACATCGATCGCGCCGACCGAGGCCACCGCGAGGTTCGGCTGGTACGCCTCGAGCACCTTCTGGTACTCGGCGCGCGTGACCGGGATCACGGTGCCGTGACGCGGCTTGCCGCCGTCGGAGTTCTGCGGCAGGTTGGCGCGCAGCTTTGCGCCGAGCGGCTGCCACGAGTCGCCGTTGGTGATGTCGTTCGAGCCGAACGGGATGTAGTAGTTCGGGCCGCCGTGGTAATTCGGCTGGTCGATGAACAGGAACCAGTCGAGGTTGTTCACATCGCCCTCGTTAGCGGGGAAGATGCTCGGACCCTCGCCGCTCGAGTACGTGCCGCCCGGCTCGCCGTTCGGCAGGCCCGAGGCGACGCGCTCCTTGATCAGCGTCCACTGGTTCGCCGAGCCCGTGGTTCCGGGGAGCGCACCCGAGATGGTCGCGAGCAGGTCGGTCGACTTCTCCTGACGGATGGTCATGGATGCCTCGTCCTTGGTGAACCGGTAGTAGGTGTCGTCCACCTTGGCGACGGTCGAGTCGATGAGCCCCAGGCCGGTGCCGCGACGCACGTCGCTCCACACCTTCGCCTCGGAGAACGTCACGAAGTCGTCCGTGGTCGCATACATCATCCGGTTGTAGGTGACGGCGGTGCGGTCGGCCGCGTTCGTGGTCGGGTAGATGTTCGAGGCCCAGAAGACGACGAACGTGTCGAGCTCCTCGTCCCAGTACGCCTCCGGCGCCCAGGTGTTGCCCGCGTAGTCCGACGACACCTTGACGTGACGCTGGTTCGACCAGTTGACGAGGTCGTCCGACTCCCACACCTCGATGTAGCGCGAACCCGAGATCTGCGCGGTGGTGAAGCCGCCGGCGAGCCCGTCGATCTTGAGGTCGGTCGCGAGCATGTAGAACCGGTCGCCCTCCGGCGCGCGGATGATGAACGGGTCGCGGAGCCCGGCAGTGCCCTGGGTGGACGTGAACAGCGGCTGGCCGTTGTTCAGGGTGTTCCACGCGAGCGCGTCGTTGCCCTTCGAGGCCGCGAGGCTGACCTTCTCGGCGCCCGCGCCCTCACCCGTGAAGAAGGCCCACACGTAGGCCTCGGTCTTGCTGTCTCCGCCGGGCATAGGCTGCACCTTCACGCGGTACTCGCGGGTGCGTTCGGCCGAGCCGTTGCGGGCCGTCGCCGTGAGCACGACCTCGGCGGCAGCGCTTCCGGCGGCGGGGCGCTGGACCACCACGGTGCGCGAGCCGGCGGTGACGCCGTCGCGCAGCGACGCGTTCCCGCCGCCCGAGGCGACCGCCCACTCGACGGTCGACCCCTGGGGGCCGGAAGCCGGCACCGAGAAGTTGGTGCGGATGTTGTCGGCGCCGCGGATGGCGATCGCGTCGAGGTCGGCGTCGGCCTTCACGTCGTCGGCGAGGTCCTCGGGCACGACCACGTCGTACGTCTGGGTGCGCGACTCTGCGCCGACGGTGAAGGTCGCGGTGAGGGTCACTGTGGCGTCGCCGGAGCCCGCGGCGGGACGGGTCACACTCGCGGTGCCGCCGGTCACGGCGATCGCGGCGTCGTCGGACGTCCACGACACCGTTGCGCCGTAGCTGGTGGTGGGGACGGTGAAGTTCGCCGTCGCGCTGCCGGGCACCGAGACGGAGGCGACGGCGCGGTCGAGCGCCTCACCGGCGAACAGTGCCTGCACGTCGCCGTCGCCGAGCGCCTGGCCGTAGACGGCGAAGTCGTCGACCTGTCCGTTCCAGTTGGCGTCGTTGTAGGTGGAGCGGCCGATGTACGACACGAGCGACGAGCCGAACGACGACACGTTGCGCGCGATCGCGGTCTGCGAGATGCGGGAGCCGTTGACGTAGACGCGCAGCTGGCCGGTGGTGCCGTCGATGACGGTCGTGTAGAGCGACATCCCCGACGGAGTGCGCGCACCGGTGGTCGCGGCGTTGGTCGCGCCGGCGCCGACCTCGGTGCCCCACGGAGCGCTCGCGCTGACGGTGTTGGTGACCACGGACTTCACGTAGCCGCTCGGGTTGGTCGGGTTGAGCAGCCAGTATGCCGACGAGTACGACGCGCCCGAAGCGACGGGCGCGCCGATGAAGGCGGCCGCGACGTTGGCGGGACCGGTGCGGTTGGACATCCACGTGGAGATCGTCAGGTTCGTCTTGCCGACGAGGGCCGTCGTCGGGACCTCGACGTAGGCGGTCGTCGCGCGGGCGCCGCCGGGGAGATCCAGGATGCCGTTGCTGACGGAGCCGCCCGATTGGCGCAGCGTCGCGTTGTGGCCGTTGCCTGAGACGTCGGGGATCGTCGCGCCCGAGGTGGAGTCGAACGTGTAGTGGATGATCGGCTGGGCGTCGATCGCCGCCTGCGCGGCGGTGGGCGCGAGAGCGCCGGTGAGCGCGAGGGCGACCGCCGTCGTCACCGCCGCGCTTCTGGATAGGACTCGGGACCTCGTGCGCGTTCTCATGCGCGGTTTCCTCGCTCTCGTCGATCGCGGCGAGGCGTCCCTCCGCTCCAACGTTCGGTCGGGCGGACAGCTGTGCGTCATCGCGCAATCTTCTGACCGCTCGGGGGCGGCCCACGGACATGGTGTTACCGGGAACATTCCGGGTTCGGATCACGCTAGGGCCCCGCGCGCGGCTCTGTCAAGAAGGGTGCGGCCCAAAGCGTTATCGGTAACAGGATGTCGGTCCGAAAAGTTGCGCATCCCGCGCGAGACGCTAATGTGAGCGATAACAGCCTGTTCGACGAAGTTCAGTCACTTGATGGAGAGTGGAATGCGACTGTCCCTGCACCACCGCCGAGCCGCTATCGGGATCGCCGCCGTCGGCGCCATGATCCTCGGCCTCGGCGCCGCCACGACCGCGGCCGCCGCCGTCCCTGAGGACGGCTTGGTGGCGTCCTACGAGTTCGACCTCGCGAGCGGATCGTCGGTGCCCAACGAGGTCGCCGGCTCCGCGTTCGGAGACGCCACGGTCCGCAATGTCCAGGCCGCCGACTGGACCGGCTCGGCGCTCACCCTCCGCGGCGGCGCCAAGACGTCCACCGGTAACTGGGTGGAGCTGCCCGACAGCCTCCTCGCCGGCAAGGCGTCGGCCACCGTCGTGGCCGAGGTGAAGGCCTCGCAGGCGATGCTCAACGGCTTCCACTTCCTGTGGAACATCGGCAACGAGTCCTCGGCGACAGAGTACTTCTTCGCCTCGCTCAACTGCGCCTCCGGCCGCGCGCCTCTCGTGGGCATCAAGTCCGCCGGCGTCGAGCGGCTCGTGCAGTCGAACTCGTGCGGCGTGACTGCGAACCAGTGGGTGAACGTGACGTCGGTCGTCGACGGCGCATCGGGCACGGCGTCCCTCTACATCGACGGCGTCCGCGTCGCGAACGGCGGCGTCGATCGCACGCCGGCGAACATCGTCGACCAGTCGCTCAACACCATCGGCCGCGCCCCGTGGCCCGACCCGCTCTTCCAGGGCGCGATCTCGTCGTTCCGCGTGTACGACCGCGCGCTCTCAGCCGTCGAGGTCGCCGCGGGATCGGACGCCGACGCCCAGGCTCACGCGACCGAGCTGCAGGCGCAGGCCCAGGCGATCCTCACCGCGCTCGCGCTCGCCGACCGGGAGACCTCGAGCGACATCGACCTGCCGACGTCGGGCGGCAAGGTCACCTGGAGCTCGAGCGATCCCGCGGTCGTCGCGGCGGACGGCTCGGTCGCCGCACCGCTCGCCGGCCAGCCGGCCGTCGACGTGGAGCTCACCGCGACCGCGGCCATCCGCGGCATCACCGCCACGCAGTCCATCACGGTCACCGTGCTGCCGTCGTCCGAGACCGCCGAGCAGCGCGCGACCCGGCTGGCCGAGCTCTTCGTCATCCCCGCCGTCGTCGAGTCCGGCACGGCGCTGCCCGCAGCCCCCGCGGGCACCGAGGTCGACGTCACCTCGACGAGCGAGGGCATCACGGTCGATGAGACGATCGTGGCCGCAGGTGATGACGCCGTCGAGGGGCAGGTCGCGGTCGAGGTGACTGATGCCGCGACCGGGGTTGCGGCATCCCGCATCTTCGATGTCACCGTGCTCCCCGCCGACACCACCACGCGGCTGCTCGCCTACAGCCGCGTGCCCTCGACAGTGGCGCAGGCGAACAACGCCGACGTCGCGCTCAGCATGCACCTCGCCCTCGAAGACGGCGACGGGTGGGGTCCGCTCAACGAGAACTACGGCATCTTCTTCGCGAAGACCTCGGTCGCGGTTCCCGCGAACGGCACGAGCGACAGCATCATCCGGAGTCTCCGCGACCCGCACCTGTTCACACTCGAAGACGGCGGCTACGGCCTGGTCGCGACCCGAACCGCTCGCGGTGGCGGTGCCGACGGCACGCAGACCTCCAGCGTGCTCTTCGCCCGCAGCAGCGATCTGCGCAGCTACGACGAGGTCGGCATGGTGAACCTCGGCGTGACGAGCGGCGTCAACGAGCCGGCGGCCGTGTACGACTCTGCCTCCGACCGCTACGTCGTGACGTGGACATCGGATGCCGGGGCCTCGATGTACACCACGTTCACCGATCTCGCCGACCCGGCGACCCGGGGGGAGGTGCGCCGCGGGGCGGTGTCGGCGACCGCCGGCGCGGCCGGTGACGGCGTCCCGAACTACGACTCTGGCAACACGCTTCCCATCGACGCGCAGACCGTCGAGGCGCTCGAGGGGCGGTTCGGCCGCATCGCGAACACCGGCGTCGGCGAACTCGACGGCGTCGAGATCGAGCAGGGCGAGGAGCTGGATGCCGCGGCTCTGCCGAAGCGCGCGGAGCTGTCTTACGACGACGGCTCGAGCTCTTCGCGCGTGATCGCATGGGATGCGGACTCCCTCGCCGCGGTCGACACGGCGACCCCCGGTACCTACGAGGTCACAGGCTCGCTCAAGACCACCGAGTACGCGACGCCGTTCGCCGATGAGCGCGCCGACCCGTCGGTGTTCCGCTACGACTGGAACGGCCAGGAGAAGTTCCTGATGATCGCGACCGAGGACATCTACGGCGGCAACATCAACCCGCAGGGCGGCGCGCACATGCCGATCCGCATCGCGGACAGCATCGAGGACCTCTCCGATGAGGCCGTCAACGCCGGGCGCAACGTCGAGATCGACCTGCTGCGCAGGGGCGACACCGACGCCGACGGCGGCGTCATGACCGGCTGCTTCTGGGCACCGGAGTATCACGTCATCGGCGGGAAGCTGTCGATCCTGTTCATGCCCTGCTACAACGGCACGAACGGCCAGCCCGACATGTGGACGGGCCGCGCGAGCATCATCCAGCTGAAGCAGGACGCCCAGGGCAACGACCTCGACCCGGCGGTGCCCGCGAACTGGACGAAGGCGCAGAAGGTGCTGCGCTCCGACGGCGGCATCCTCAATCCGTCGCAGAACATCTCGCTCGACATGACGTACCTCGAGGACTCGGGCCAGTCGTACTACATCTGGCAGCAGCTCGGGGCCCTCTTCATCGCGAAGATGGACCCGGCGAACCCGACCCGCCTGACCTCCGAACCGGTGCGCATCATCGTGCCGGAGTACGCGTGGGACAACACGATCGCCGAGGGCCCGAACGTGTACGCCCGTGACGGCGTGCTGTACCTGATCTATTCGGGTTCGACGGTCGGCGACACGTACACCACCGGTCTCGCGACCGCGACGGCGGGGGAGGGCGTGGACCTCACCTCGCCCGCCGCGTGGAGCAAGCTCAACTACCCGATCCAGAAGTCCGGCGTCTTCAACGGCGACTGGCAGCTCGGCACCGGTCACGGTATGTGGTCGCACGACGAGGACGACAACCTGCTCTACGTCTTCCACGCGCGCACCGACAACAACGGCCTGAGCGGCCGCGACATGTTCGTCCGCCGCGTGCACTGGGCGGCTGACGGCCTGCCGGTCTTCGACATGGAGGCGGATGAGGAGGTCACGCCCGACAACCGCACGGTGTCGACCACGGTCACTGTCACGGCCGTCGCCGCCCCCGAGCTCGATGTGACCGGCAAGATCACTGTGCGCTGCGTGGCCGGCAAGGTCGTCCAGGTCCTCACGGTGACCAACGGTGAGGGCGTCCCGGTGACGGTCTCGGCGGCCGGCGCCTACGGGTCGAAATCGTTCGGCGCCGTGGCCGCCGGCAAGAGCACGTCGACGTCGTTCACGACCCGGCAGATCTCGATCGCGGACGGATCCGTGACTCTCACCGCCGCCGCGACGGTCGGCGGCACACCGGTCACGGTGACGACCGCGGTGACGTATCCCGCGGCGAACTGCGGCTGAAAGACCCGGAACCGGGCGGCGCGAGCGCCGCCCGGTTCCGTACCACGTCCGCGCGCCACGACGGCAGCCTCATCCTCGACATGACGGATGCCGAGTGGCTCGCCGCCGCGAACCGCACGGTGACCGCGAAGGTCACGGTCGCTGAGTCTGCGGATCTCGACGTGACGGCCGCCATGACCTCGCGATGCGTGGCGGGCAAGGTCGTACAGGTGGTCACCGTGACCAACGGCGAAGACGTGCCGGTGCCGCCGCCCTTCGTCGTGCCCACGCCGCGCGTCCGCTGCCGGTTCAGATGGGCGACGCGCCGCTTCGCGCGACGGATGCCGCGTGCTGCGCCCCCCGAATCCCATAGGGGCCGCGGTCCCCAGTGCAGTCGAGCGCCCCGCCGGCCGAAGCCGACGGGGCGCTCGAGGGACGCGGAGGCGGTCAGCCGCAGGAGGCCGCGGCGAAGGGCGCCGACTCCTCGGCGGAGTCGCCGCCGGCCGAGACGGCGACAGCCGCCGACCCGGACGGGATCGCCGCGAGCCGCGTCGTGAACGCGGCCGACGTGGTCTTGCCCGGCTGCACGGCCGCCACCGTCTTGGAGCCGTGCGGCGTCGTGATCGCGAGGGCGACGGGCGCATCGCCGTCGTTCGCGGTCGTCACCGTCAGCACGACCTTTCCGGCGACGCAGCGCGTGGCGGTGGTCACCGTCACCGGGAGCGGTGCCGCAGCGACGACGACCTCGGCCGTCACCGTGATCGCGGTGGAGCTGAACAGCTTCCGGTCCGCGGCGTTGTACGCCGTCGAGCCGCCCGCACCGACCCACTGGTTGAGGTTCGCGCCGATCGTGTGCACGACGCCGGTGACCTCGTAGGTGCCCGCGACGTCGGTGTCGACATCCGCCACGTCCCAGGCGACCGGCTGCGACGCGGTGCCGCGGCCGTACGCAAGCGTGACCTCGGCTTCGCCCGGCAGCGCCGTGCGTACTGCATCGGCCGTCGCGCCGGACTCGACGTCGACGCTGCCCAGATCGGACGCGACGGCACCCGTGGCGTCGGCCTCGCGGATCGTCTCGTACTGGCCGGACGTCAGCGGCACGATCCCGCCGTGCTTGGTGCTCGGCGCCATCGAGAAGCTGCTCGAGACGAGCTGCGCCCAACCGGCATCCAGATCCGTCGCCTGCATGGGCCGGTAGCCGGTCGAGGGGATGACGTCGACGTAGAGGTACCACTTGTCCTCGCCGTGCCGCTGGAACACCGCCGGTCCTTCGACGCCCCCGGCGTTTCCGCCCGACCACACCGCGCCGATGCGGGTCTGGATCTGCGTCCAGGTCGCGGTGGGCGCCCACCAATCCGCCGCGGGAGTGGATTCCATGTAGATGCCCTTGCCGGCGGAGTTGTCCTTGGTGATCCGGTACGTCTTGCCGTCGTCCTGGATGATCGTGGTGTCGATCGTGTTGCCGCCCGCGTCGATGAAGACCCCGCCGTACTCGTAGGTGTCCTGCGTGAAATCGGTCGTCGCGCCCCAGAGGATGCGCGAGTACGTCGAGCCCGTGTGGCCGGCGTTCGCGTACACGTTCGACGACCAGTAGACGACGAACGCGCCGCTGCCGTCCTCGTTGTACCCGGGGACCCATGTGGCCTCGGGCGCCCATGCCATGCCGAGCTCGGCGACCTCGGTGCCCGCGGGGGACTGGGCGACGTCGAACTGACGCAGGTCGCTCCACGTGACGAGGTCCTTCGACTCCCACACGTTGAGCTTCGTGCTGCCCTGCGACGACCAGTAGCACCACTCGGTGCAGCCGGTCACCCCGCGGTCGCCGCCGAAGACGCGCAGGTCGGTCGCGATGATGTAGTACGTCTCGTTCTCGGGGTTGTACGTCAGGTAAGGATCGCGGATGCCGGTGGTCCCCAGCTGCGACGCCAGGATCGGCTCCCCGCCGTTCAGGGGGTCCCAATGCTCGGGGTTGTCGCCCCGCGACACGTCGAGGTAGATCTTCTCGGCGTAGCCGGCGGAGTCCTCGATGAAGTGCACCATCGCGTAGCCGAACGCGTCGTCTTCGCCCGGGAGGGGCTTGATCGTCACCGGCACGGACTTCGACACGCTCGCACCGCGCACCGTGGCGGTCGCGGTGAGGGCGGTGGTCACGGGGGCGGAGCCCGTGGCGGGCTGGGTCGCCGAGACGGTCACGCCATCCGCCGCCACCTCGAGTGCGGGGTCGGCGGAGGTCCACGCCACGCGCCCGCCGTAGTCGGGCAGCGTCGTCCGCTGCTCGTCGATCGTCACCGGCGTGACGCCGTCGAGCACGGTCTGCGCGGCCTGCTCAAACGAGGAGGCATGGACGGAGGCATCCGCATCGGACACCTGGTCGACCTCGGCCGCGGTGAGTGCGCGGTCGTACACGCGGAACGTCGACACCTCGCCCTTGTACATCGGGTCGGGGTACGGGGCGCGGCCGATCGCGTTGAGCGTCTGGTCGGTGATGGATGCCGGTGTCAACGCCGTCGCGGTACGCGCGACCTGTTCGCCGTCGACGTAGAAGGTGATCGTGCCGGCCGCGCCGTCGATGACCGACGTCAGGCTGTACCAGCGGTCAGCCGACAGTGCGGTTCCGGAGCGGGCGTTGACCTCGCCGCCGCCCCCGCCCGTCGTGATCGTCGTGCGCGGGTTGTCGCGCACCGAGGCGAAGTAGTACTGCGTGGTGGAGTCGCTGCCGATGTTCCACAGGAAGTTCCAGTTGTTCTTCATCGAGGCGTCGAGCTTCGTCTCGATGGTGACCGTGGCCGAGGTCTTGCCGGCCAGCAGGTTGTCGGGCAGGCGCACCCAGCTCGCGGTGGGACTGGTCTTGGCGCCGCCGGTGAAGACCAGGGACGAACCGGTCCACAGGCTGTCGCTGCCGTTCATCACGGTGGCGGCGCCGATCGGTCCGACCGCGGAGTTCGGCACCGAGGAGCCGGCCGTCTCGTCGAAGACGTACTCGGCGAGGAGTCCACTGGTGGGCGCGGTGACCTGCCCTACGGCCGGAGCGGCCGCCAGCGGTGCCAGGGCGCCGAGGATCAGTCCGGCGCCTGCTGCCGACGCGATCAGCGCGCGGACGCGCCGTGGGGGAGAGATGGGCTTCGTGCGTGTCGAGGATCGTGCCGGGTTCACTCCAGCTCCTTTGCTCAGTCGAGTCTGTTCGTGCACGAGACGGGACGGCGAAGCGCGCGACTGAATGTTAGCGCTCACGTCACCGACGGGCAACGGTGCGAAAGAGGCCTTCATCTCCTCTTGACATCCCGGGAGTTCGCGCTAACATCGGACCCACAGCATCTGATAGCGCTAACAAGTGCGCATATCGCTCGACAGGACAAGGGAGCCCTGCAGCCTTGGCGAAGACGACTGACAGCATCCGCGGCACGAGGCAGCCGCATCCGCTCATCCGCCGCGCGCTCGCGCTCGGCACGACCGTCGCCCTCGGCGTCGGCGCGCTGGCGTTCGGGCTGCCGTCGGCCGCCGTCGCCGCAGACTCGATCTCGATCGCCTCAGCGAAGGTGCTCGACCTCAGGTTCGACGGCGACCTCGCCGACGCCAGCGCCAACGCCGCGGCGGTGACGATGCAGAAGGGCACCGCCGCGTACGGCGCGGGCGTCCGCGGGCAGGCTTTCAACCTCGACGGCTCCAACGCCATCCGCCTCGGTACCGCCGCCTACCTGCAGCCCGCGGACCTCACGGTGTCGTTCTGGTACAAGCCGAACGCCGCGATGTCGGGCGAGCAGGTGTTCGCCTGGAGCAAGTCGGTGTACAACTCCGACGGCTGGTACCTGACGTCGGAGGGCAACGGCACGCCGCTCGCCCTCTCGATCGGCCCGTCCTCGGGCCAGCCCTACAAGGTCGCCGTCGACGGCGCCCGCGCCGACTTCTTCCCCACCGGTCAGTGGACCCACGTCGTCGCGACGTACGACAAGGCGACCAAGAGCGTCGCGTTCTACCGCAACGGCGTGCGCCAGATCTCGACCGTGAAGTACGCCGCCACAGGTGCGGCCACCGGCGTCCTGGGCTCCGAGAGCACGACGGTGAAGACCCTCGGCTACAACGGGCCCTCTTACAACGGAGCCCACGCCAACGGCCTCCTCGATGATTACACCCTGTACAACGGCGTCGCCACGATCGCGGATGTCGTCGCGCTGACGAAGGAGAACAACCCGGCGTTCGATCCCGCCGCGGTGGCGCAGTCGGCGCTGGACGCCCTGAGCGTGCCGGCAACCGCGTCTGTGGACTTCGGCCTGCCCGTGGCCACCACGAGCGGCGCCGAGGTGTCGTGGTCGTCCTCCGACGACGACGTGATCTCGATCGACGGCGCCGCAGCATCCGTCACCCGCCCGGCCGGCTCCGACGCGACCGTCACGCTCACGGCCACGGCGGTTTACGGCGGCAGCGCGCCCGTGACGAAGACCTTCACCGTGACCGTGCCGAAGGATGGGGCATCCACGTCCATCTATGTCGAGGAGACCGACTTGAGCGAGGTGCTGCTCGAGGACCCGTACCTGGTCAACGGCAACCAGAAGATGGTCCAGTACCTGCTGAGCCTCGACCCGGAGCGCTTCCTGTACTCCTTCTATACGCAGGCGGGCCTGCCCACGACCGTCCAGCCCTACGGGGGCTGGGAACGCGCCACCGGCACGAGGTTCCAGGGGCACTTCTTCGGCCACTACGTCTCGGCGCTGTCGCAGGCGTACGCGACGGAGAGCGACCCCACCACCAAGGCCGCGCTCCTCGCCAAGCTCACGACGGCCGTCGACGGTCTCGACCGCGCTCAGCGGGCGTACGCCGTCGTCGACCCGAGCAACGCCGGCTACGTCTCGCCGTTCTCCACCTCGGTGCTGCCGAGCGGCGGCGGCGGGCTGCTCGTTCCCTTCTACAACCTGCACAAGGTACTCGCGGGCCTCCTCGACGCGCACCAGTACGCACCCGAAGCGGTCTCGGACAAGGCGCTCACCGTCGCGAGCGGGTTCGGCACCTGGGTGCGCACCTGGGCCGCGCGCCAGGCGAACCCGGCGTCGATCCTCAACACCGAGTACGGCGGCATGAACGAGGCCCTGTACGAGCTGTTCAGCATCACGGCCGACCCGGCGCACAAGCGCGCGGCGGAGTACTTCGACGAGGTCACCCTGTTCCAGCAGCTGGCCGCCGGCCAGGACGTGCTCGACGGCAAGCACGCCAACACGACCATCCCGAAGCTGATCGGCGCGCTCAAGCGCTACACGGTGTTCACCGACAACCCGCACCTCTACGAGATGCTGACCCCCGCCGAGAAGAGCAGCCTCGGCATGTACCGCACCGCAGCCGAGAACTTCTGGCAGATCGTGGTCGACGACCACACCTATGCGAACGGCGGCAACAGCCAGTCCGAGCACTTCCACGGTGCGGGCGAGCTCTACGAGCACGCGACCAACGGCACCACATCGGGCTACGGCGAGAACTCGACATCCGAGATCTGCAACGAGTACAACATGCTCAAGCTGACCAAGGCGCTGTTCCAGGTGAGCCCGGAGGTCAAGTACCCCGACTTCTACGAGCACACCTACATCAACGCGATCCTCGCGCAGCAGAACCCCGAGACGGGCATGATGACGTACTTCCAGCCGATGCAGGCCGGGTACGCGAAGGTGTTCGGCAACCCGGTGGACGAGTTCTGGTGCGACCACGGAACGGCGACCGAGAGCTTCACCAAGCTGGGCGACTCGATCTACTTCCGCAAGGGATCGTCGGTCTACGTGAACATGTTCCGCTCGTCGGTGTACACCGACGAGGCGCGCAACCTGCGGCTGACGCAGACAGCCGACGTGCCGGCCGACGAGACGGTGACCTACTCCGTCGACGCCATCGACGGCGGCGAGCTCGCCGAGGGCACCACGCTGCGCCTGCGCATCCCGAGCTGGGTGGCGCAGGCGCCGACCCTGACGCTCAACGGTGCGGTCCAGGATGTCGCCGCCCTCACGCAGGACGGCTACGTCGTGCTCGAGGTCGGGGCCGGCGACGAGCTCACGTATGTGCTGCCCGCCGAGGTGCGCGTGGACGACAGCACCGAGAACCCCGACTGGGTCGCGTTCACCTACGGTCCGGTGCTGCTGGCGACCGAGCTCAACCGCACGAACGTCGGCGCGACGTACGTCGCCGGTGTGCTGGTGCGCATGAGCGTCGCCGACAAGTCGGTCAGCAACGACGTCGTCGTCGACGACGCCGCGGCGTTCAAGGCGGGCATCGCCGACAACCTCGTGCGCATCGAGGATGGGGAGAATCTCAACGGCATCGATACCATGCGCTTCAAGCTGCGCAATGCGGATGCCGCCTCCGAGGCGCTGACCTTCGAGCCCTGGTACAGCCTGTACAACGCCCGCTACGCGATCTACATGGATCTGATCGAGCCCGACTCCCCGCAGGCTCAGGCGCTGATCCTCAAGAACAAGCAGCAGCTGCGCATCGCGGAGACGACGATCGACTCGCTCACGTCGTTCGATGACAACAACAGCGAGGCCGACAAGAACTACAAGTACAACAAGTCGGGAGTCGGGGTGTGGCTCGGCGAGGGCTACCGCGACGGCCAGATGGCGACGGATGCGTACTTCCAGTACGACATGATCGTCGACCCGACGCTGCCCAAGAACTACCTGGGCGTGCGATACTTCGGCGGCGACAACGGGCGCTCGTTCAACGTGTACGTCAACGACGTGCTGCTGAAGAACGAGCGCATCACCAACGCCGCGGGCGCGAACACCTGGTACGTCCAGTACGACGAGATCCCGGCATCCGTGCTCGCGGGCATCCAGGCGAAGGACAGCTACAAGCGCAACCAGGCGGGGCAGTACGTGCTCGATGCCGACGGCCACAAGATCCCGATCGTGACCGTGCGCTTCCAGGGCAACGGCACCAGCTACGTGGGCGGCGTCTACGGCGTCTACACCGCTTCGAAGACGACCTTCGGGAAGGATGCCGATCTCTCGGGCCTCTCGTTCGACGACGGTGAGCTCTCCCCGGCGCTGAAGAACGGCGTGTACTCCTATACGGCCACCGTCCCGGAGGATGCGACGACGGCGACCTTCGACGCGGACCCGGCAGTGCCGAGCGGGCTGGTATACGCCGGCGACGTGCTGATCGACGACACTCAGCCGCGGACGGTGGCGCTCGCGGCGGAGGGACCCACGGTCATCACGCTGCGCACGACCGCGCAGGACCACACCGCAACCGCCACGTACACGATCTCGATCGTGCGGGCCGAGCCCGAACCCGCGCTGCAGGTGACCGCGACGACCACCGCGCGCTGCGTGGCGGGCAAGGTCGTGTTGACCGTGCAGGCCGTGAACGGCTCCGAGGTGCCGGTGGCGCTCTCGATCGCCACGCCGTTCGGCTCCAAGCAGGTGGTGAGCCTCGCCCCGGGCAAGGCGACGACAGCCGCGTTCACGACGCGCCTCACGCAGATCGAGGCGGGCTCGGCCACGGTCACTGCGACGGGGTCTGCGGGCGGCGAACAGGCCACGCAGGCGGTTCCGGTGGCATTCCCGGCCTTCGTCTGCGGCTGACACTTCCCGGGGGGATGCCTGGACGGAGGCATCCTCTCGGGGGACCAACCCGAAAACAGCGAAAAGGTTATCGAAAAGGTTGTTCTCGCTAACCGTTATCGCTAACATCAATTCGAGCCCGAAGATCCACAGCCGGATCCAGAGCAAAGGTGCATGATGCTCACTCTCACGAACCGCCCCCGCCGGGCAGCGACGACGCCTTCGCGGGCGCGACTCGCCACGGCGCCGGCGGTCGAGCAGCACGCAGTTCGCCCAGGAGCCTGTGTTTCGCAGGCCGGGGGAGCGGATCCGGCGGGGGCGACGGGCGCAAACGACGTGCACTGGGGGACTCGCGGCGAACGCCGGGATTCCCGCGAGACCCGACGATCGGACGGACCGATCGCTCGCGAGTTCGGCGCGGCAGAGATGCCGGCCGGGAATGGAGACAGAGGCAAATGAACAAGAAGAGCTTCATCGCTCGCGCCGCAGTCGGCGTGGTCGGCGGCGCGCTGCTCCTCGGCGGCGCCGGCGCGGCGATCGCCGACGAGATCGACAACGGCGAGGTCGACGTCAACGTGAACATCGAGGCGCTGCCTCCGGTGGGCGCGCTGACGCTGAGCGTTGCGTCCGGATCCGCCACCCTGGCCGAGGTCGACTCGGGCGACGATGACGTCCGTCAGTTCAACGGCACGCTGCCGACGGTCACGGTGTCCGATGACCGCGAAGAGGTTCCGGTCGGGCAGTTCTGGTACGTCGTCGGTCAGTCCAGCGCGCTGACCTCGGGTGCGAACTCGATCGCCGCCGGCAACCTCGGCTGGACGCCGCGCCTGCTCACCGCCGAGGGCGACGGAGAGGTCGCCGAGGGCGGCCAGGTCGGCACTGTGCTCGACGGCGACATCGGTCTGAGCACCGGTGAGGACGTGCTCGCGTTGGCGCTCGACTCGGGTGACGCGGCGACCGTCGGCACCTGGTCGGCCAACGCCGATCTGTTCCTCAAGACGCCCAAGACCGTCGCACCCGGCGCGTACTCGGGCACGATCACCCTCTCGCTGTGGGAAGACGCGTACTGAACTTGATCGCGTTCTACGCCCACTCGTGCTGAAATCGGGTCGGGGTCGTCGACGGCGACCCCGACCCTGACATATCTGGATCCCACCGTGCATCATCTCCTCCGCGGTCCCGTCCCGACCGTCCGAACCGTCGTGGCACTCCTCGCCGCGCTGACGATCCTCGCCATGTCTGCCCTCTGGCCGACGGCCGCACGTGCGGCCACCGACGAGGACTCCGAAGTGCGGTGGTCGGTCGTGCCGGCCGATGCGTCCGGGCCCGACGGCAGAAGGGCGGTCGAGATCGAGATGGACCCCGGCGAGACGATCGAGGATCGCTTCGCCGTCCGCAACATCGGCGACGCAGAGGTGGTCTTCGCCCTCACCGCCGCCGACGGCTTCTACACGCGCAGCGGCCGGTTCGACATCCTCGCCGCCGACAAGGAATCGGTCGACGCCGGCACGTGGATCTCGCTTCCCGAGACCGTGACGGTACCCGGCGGCGGAACGGTCATCGTGCCGTTCTCGATCTCCGTGCCCGACCGGGCCGAGCCTGGCGACCATGCCGCCGGAATCACCGCGTCGATTCTGTCGGTGAAGCAGGCCGACGACGGCACCAGTGTCGGCGTAGAGAGCCGGGTAGGCTTCCGCGTCCTCACGCGCGTGTCCGGCGAGATCACCCCCGCCGCCTCGCTCGCCTCGCTGGCCGGCGGATACACCACGTCGTGGAACCCCCTGCGCCCTGGGGAGGCGACCGTCACCTTCGACGTCGTCAACGAGGGCAACACCCGTCTGCTCGCCGAGGGCTCCGTCTCGGCGGGCGGGCGCACCGTCTTCTTCCCTGGCGTCGGCGAGTCGCCCCAGGAGCTCCTGCCGGGTGACACCCGCACGATCACGGTCGTCGTGGACGACGTGTGGCCGCTGTTCGTCGTGCCGGCGACGGTCACCCTGGCGCCGACCGTCGTGACCATGTCGGACTCGTCAGATACTCTCGACCCCGTCACCGCCGATGCCGTCATCTGGGCCATGCCCTGGCCGCAGCTGCTGCTCCTCGCCGGTATCGCGCTCATCGTTTGGGCGATCCTGTGGGGGCACCTGCGCTCTCGCCGGCGGCTCGCCGCCATGCTCGACGGAGCACGGGCGCAGGCTCTCGAAGAGGGACGCGAACAGGGCCGCAGTGAAGCGAAGACCCCGGCGGGCATCGCGTGAGGCACAGGTACGGCCACCTGGCCTCCGGCGTGCTCGCCGTGATCTCGGCATCCGTTCTCCTCGCGACGCCCGCGAGCGCCGACGAGGTCGGCATCGAGGGCGGCACGGTCTCGGTCACGGTGCAGATCGACCCCCTCGAATGCGTGACCGGCTGCGGCGGAGGTTCCCTGCCCGGCACCGATCTTCCCGCCACCGGCATGGTGGGCATCGAGCCTCTGCTTTGGATCGCCATCGCGCTGCTCGTCGCCGGAGCGGTGTTCGCGCTCAAGGCGAGGACGGCGCGTCAGGGCCGGGCCCTCGCACTGTCGGCGTCGTCGACCGCCTACGCTGTGGACAGTGGCGAACGCGCTCCCATGGGGGAGGGTCCGTCGGCCGACGAGCCGTCCGTGCGCCGCCGGAGCGAACGAGGTGACCGAGCATGACCGAAGCGACGCGGGGCTGGCAGCGTCCCAGCATCTACGACGTCGCCAAGCATGCCGGCGTCTCGCACATGACCGTGTCGCGCGTCCTCAACGGTCACCCGAACATCCGCGAGTCCACGCGCGAGCGGGTGCTCAAGGCGATCGACGAGATGAACTACACGCGCAGCTCGATCGCGCGGGCGCTCGCCACGCGCCGCGCCATGCGCATCGGCGTGCTGGTCGACAGCCCTGTGCAGTACGGCCCCAACAGCACGCTGCGGGCGCTCGAGAGCGCCGCGCGCGATGTGGGCTATGCGATCAGCGCCTTCTCCATCTCGGAAGACGACGAGCTGCAGATCGACACGGGCGTGGTCGAGCTGGTCACACAGGGCGTCGATGCGCTGTGCGTCATCGCGCCACGGGCGTCGTCGCTCGACCTGCTGCGCCAGCAGAGCACGGGTCTGCCCACCATCGTCATCAGGGCTGAACCGGATGCCACGTGGCACACGGCCGCGGTCGATCAGCGCTTCGGGGCGACGCTGGCCGTCAAACATCTGATCGACCTCGGGCATCGGTCGATCGCTCATCTCGCCGGACCCCTCGACTGGTACGACGCACGCGAGCGGGAACAGGGCTGGCTGGATGCCCTCGCTGACGCGGGTCTGCCCGCGGTGCCCGCGATCAACGGCGACTGGACATCGGACTACGGCTACGAGTTCGGCCGCACTTTCGAGTTCGGCGACATCACGGCCGTCTTCGCCTCGAACGATCAGATGGCGCTCGGACTCGTTCACGGGCTCGCCGAACGTGGAATCCGTGTGCCCGACGACATCAGCGTCGTGGGTTTCGACGACCTGCCCGACTCGCGTCACTTCCTGCCCCCGCTCACGACCATCCGGCAGGATTTCGCCGCACTCGGGTCGCTGGCCCTCCAGCTGGTCATCGACGCGATCGAGGGGGAGGACGGCGCTCAGCACGACATGATCGCGCCGACCCTGATCGTGCGATCGTCGACGTCGGCACCGCGCGTCTGAACGCCGGTCGGGCCTTTTCCGGCGTCTCCGGACGGCCTGCCGCGCGCGGTGCGTCCGAGCTTCGTCACGCCCTGATGTTCTGCGGAATGTTCGCGGTAACGGAAAAGTAACGAAATCCCGGAACGGAGTTGCGCCAGAGGATTGTTAGCGCGCACAATGGGGTCACACACCTAAGGGTGTCCCGCTGGGGGACACATGGATTTCTCTCGGACGAAGAGCGTCGGGGAGTCTCAAGGAGGAGAAGAGATGGCAACCAAGAAGCGCATGCTGAGCGTTCTGGGCTTCGTGGGCGCGGGCGTGCTCGCGCTCGGTCTCGCCGGCTGCTCGGGCGGCGACGCCGGCGACGGCGGCGACAGCGGCGACAGCGGCAGCGACCTCACCACCGTCGGCTTCGTGGCGGTCGGCCCCGAGGGCGGCTGGCGCAACGCGAACGAGCAGGCCATCAAGGACGCGTTCACGGAGGAGGCCGGCTTCGACCTGAAGTACGCCCCCGCCGCGAGCCCGACCGACCAGAAGTCGCAGCTCGACGCGTTCGCGACGTTCGTGAACGACGAGGTCGACGTGATCCTGCTCACCGCCACCGAGGCGTCGGGCTGGGAGGACTCGCTCGAGCTGGCCCAGGAGGCCGAGATCCCCGTGATCCTGCTCGACCGCGGTGTCGACGCCAGCGACGACCTCTACGTCACCCGCATCGCCCCCGACAACGTGAAGGTCGCCGGCACCGTCGGCGACTGGGCCGTCGAGACCTTCCCGGAGGGCGCGAACTACTACGTGCTCGAGGGCGTCCCCGGCCTGTCGGTCGTGAACGAGCGCAACGAGGGCTTCGACGCGGCGATCGAGGGCCAGGACGGCTGGAACAAGATCGGCGCGCAGACCGCCAACTGGACCGCTGACGAGGGCAAGTCGGTCATCGAGACCGTGCTGAAGGAGAACCCCGACCTGCAGTTCGTGTTCGCGCAGAACGACGAGATGGGCATCGGCGCCGCCGCGGCCGTGACCGCTGCCGGTCTGGTTCCGGGCACCGACGTCAAGATCGCCACGATCGACGGCACCACCCCGGCGCTGGAGGCCCTCGCTGCCGGCGACCTGAGCTTCGTCGCCCAGTACAACCCGTTCTTCGGCGACCTGGCTGTGGACGCGGTCAACGACGCGCTCGCGGGCAAGACCGTCGAGAAGACGATCGTCGTCTCGGGCGAGACCTTCGACTCGCCCGAGGCCGCTCAGGCCGCGATCGACGCGGGCAAGGGCTTCTGATCCGACACTGCGTCGGCTAGGAGTAGAGCAGTGCGAGCGGGGGTTGCCGTTCTCGGCGGCCCCCGCTCGTCTTCGCCTGTCGTCCCGTAAGTCTGCACTGCAGCAATAAGGAGTCACCCAGCGATGATTGAACCGATCGCGATCGTCGAGGTACGCAACGCCTCGATCACCTTCCCCGGGGTCAAGGCGCTCGACGACGTCAGCTTCCGGCTGCTTCCCGGCGAGGTCCACACCCTGATGGGTGAGAACGGTGCCGGCAAGTCCACGCTCATCAAGGCGCTGACCGGGGTCTATCAGATCGACTCGGGCGAGATCGTCGTCGCCGGCCAGGTGCGCCACTTCACCGGCACCGCCTCGGCGCAGGCCGCGGGGATCTCCACGGTCTACCAGGAAGTCAACCTCTGCACGAACCTCACCATCGGTGAGAACGTCATGCTCGGCCACGAGGTGCGAGGCATCGCCGGCGTCAACTGGCGCAAGACGCACGCGCTCGCCCGCGAGGCCCTCGCTCGCATGGGCCTCGGCGACCTCGACCCGCGCGCGCCCCTCTCGTCCCTCTCGATCGCGATGCAGCAGCTGGTGGCCATCAGCCGCGCGATGGTCACCGACTCGAAGGTGCTCATCCTCGACGAGCCGACCTCGAGCCTCGACGCGAACGAGGTCGAGGTGCTGTTCGGCGTCATCCGGCGCCTGCGCGACCAGGGCGTCGCCATCCTCTTCGTCTCGCACTTCCTCGACCAGGTGTACGCGATCAGCGACCGCATCACGGTGCTGCGCAACGGCCAGTTCGTCGGCGAATACCTCAAGCGCGACCTGGACCGCACTCAGCTCATCTCGAAGATGATCGGCAAGGACTTCGAGTCCCTGCGCGCGCTGGGCTCCAATCGGCAGACCGAGGTGCGCGACCGCACCCAGACCCCGCTCTTCGCCGCCGAGGCGCTCGGGCGCAAGGGCGCCATCGAGCCCACCGACGTCGAGATCCACGCCGGCGAGGTCGTCGGCTTCGCCGGGCTCCTCGGTGCCGGACGCACCGAGCTCGCCCGGCTCATCGCCGGCGCCGACAAGGCCGACTCGGGCGCGGTGCGCATCCGTGGCAAGAAGGTCTCGCTGAATTCTCCGGTCGCCGGCCTCTCGCAGGGCATCGCCTACTCGACGGAGAGTCGTCGCGACGACGGCATCGTGGGCGACCTCAGCGTCCGCGAGAACATCATGCTCGCCGTCCAGGCTCGCCGCGGCTGGTTCCGCCGTGTGCCCGCCCGCGAGGTCGACCAGCTGGTCACCACGTACATGGAGCGCTTCAGCGTGCGCCCCAACGACCCCGACCGGCCTATCCGGCTGCTCTCCGGCGGCAACCAGCAGAAGGTGCTCCTCGGCCGCTGGCTCGCGACGAACCCCGACCTGCTGCTGCTGGACGAGCCGACCCGAGGCATCGATGTCGGCGCCAAGGCCGACATCCAGGAGACCGTGGCCGAGCTCGCCGAAGGCGGGATGGGTGTGGTGTTCATCTCGTCCGAACTGGAAGAGGTCGTCCGCCTCTCCGAGCGGATCGTCATTCTCAAGGACCACCAGAAGGTGGGCGAGGTCGTGAACGGTCCCGAGGTGACCGCGGAGAGCATCGTGTCGGTCATCGCGACCGAGACGGGGGACGAGGCCGAAGAGCAGGCCGATGCCCTCGCCGAAGAGGTCGCCGCCGGCGACGAGCCCACTGGAGTTGAAGGGAGCGCGTCATGAGCCGCGTGAAGTCCGCGTTCCGCACGCCCTGGTTCTGGGCGATCATCGGGATCGCCCTGCTGTTGCTGGTCAACACGATCAAGAACCCCGCCTACCTGGCGGTGAGCGTCAACCCGACGACGGGCCTGCTCACCGGCAACGTGCTCGACATCCTGCGCATCTCGGCGCCGATCATCATGATCGCGCTGGGCATGACGTTCGTCATCGCGACGGAAGGCATCGACCTCTCCGTGGGGTCGATGATGGCCGTCGGCGGCGCCGTCGCCATGCAGACGCTGTCCACGCTCGACTCGAACTCGGTGGGCGCGATGTTCACCGCGATCGGTCTCGCGCTGCTGCTGGCGATCGTGCTGGGTGCGATCAACGGCATCCTGGTGGCGGTGGTGGGCCTGCAACCCTTCATCAGCACCCTGATCATGATGCTCGCCGCGCGTGGCATCGCCCGCGTGATCACCGACGGCCAGAACACGAACGCGACCAACGAACCGTTCCGCCAGCTCGCGAACGGCCAGATCCTCGGGCTGCCGACCAGCTTCGTGCTCGCCATCGCGATCGTCGTCCTCATCGCGCTGACCATGCGACGCACCGCGCTCGGTCTCATGATCGAGTCGATCGGCATCAACCCGAAGGCGAGCCGTCTCGCCGGCATCCGTCCTCGTCCGATCCTGATCGGCGTCTACGTCCTGTCCGCGGCGCTCGCTGCGGTCGGCGGCCTCTTCAGCGTCTCCGAGGTGATGACGGTGAGCGTGGGGGGCACCGGAAACCTGATGGAGCTCGACGCCATCCTCGCCGTCGTCATCGGAGGCACCTCCCTGGCGGGAGGCAAGTTCTCGATCCTGGGCTCCACCATCGGCGCCCTGCTCATCGCGACCTTGAACAAGACCGTGCTGTTCCTCGGCATCCCCGCCGCGGCGACGCCGGCGTTCAAGGCGCTCGTCATCATCGCCCTGGTGCTGCTGCAGTCGGAGCGCGTCCGCTCGTTCGCGTTCTCACGCACGAAATCCTCCGGCACCCCGACCGGACCGGCGACGCCGGCCGCCACGGAGAGCACCCCCGTTTCGAAGGAGGTCGTGGCATGAGCACTTCACGCACGCTCGCTGAAGCCGTCCCGCCCGTCGCCGATCTGCCCGAGAGCAAGAATGCGGAGAACGTCACGCGCCTGTCGCGGCTGTGGGAGCGCAGTCAGACGCTCATCCCCACGCTGACGGCGCTGGTGCTGCTGTTCGGCATGCTCATCTACGCGGAGATCGCGTACGGCCGCGTGTTCCACGCGGGAACGATGTCGAGCCTGCTGGTCAGCTTCGCGCCGACCATCATCCTCGCGGTCGGCATGACCATCGTGATCGTCTCGGGAGGCATCGACCTCTCGGTCGGCGCCGTCGTCGCGTTCAGTTCGGTCGCCGGCGTGATGCTGATGAACATCGGCGTCAACGGCTGGCTGTCGATGCTGCTGATGATCGTGTTCGGCGCGGTCTTCGGGCTCATCGCCGGCGTCATGATCCAGTACTTCAACGTGCAGCCGTTCATCGCGACACTCGCGATGATGTTCCTCGCGCGCGGACTCGCGTCGATCCTCTCGACCACCCCGGTGATCGCGCCCGAGGACTCGCCCATCCTGCTCCTCGCCACCGACTGGAAGCTCATCGACGGTCCGAAGGTCAACGACTTCACGATCACTCCGGGTCTGCTCATCGCGGTCCTGGTGGTGCTCGGCGGACTGTTCTTCATGCACCGCACCCGCATGGGCCGCACCGTCTATGCGATCGGCGGCAACGAGTCTTCAGCCCAGCTGATGGGCCTTCCCGTCTCGCGGACCCGCGTCTGGATCTACATCGTCTCGGGTGCCCTGTCGGGGCTCGCGGCGATCGTGTACACCGCCGAGGTCGGCGGCAAGGCGCAGAACGTCACCGGCATCGGATGGGAGCTCGACGCCATCGCGGCCGTCGTCATCGGCGGCACCCTGCTGACCGGCGGCTACGGCTACATCCTCGGGTCGATCGTCGGCGTGTTCGTGATCGCGGCGCTGCGTCTCATCATCACCAAGGACGGCACCATCAACCCCGAATACCTGACGATCATCACCGGAGCCGTGCTGCTCGCCTTCGTGCTGCTGCAGCGGGTGCTGACGCGAAGGAGGTCGAGCTGATGTCGAACGAGAACCTTCAGGCGTCGATCGATGCCGTCCGCGCCGATGTCGCGAAGCTGCACGCGGAGCTGGTGCGCTACAACCTGATCGTGTGGACGGGTGGGAACGTGTCCGGTCGTGTGCCGGGTGCCGACCTGTTCGTGATCAAGCCGTCGGGCGTCTCGTACGACGACCTGACGCCCGAGAACATGATCCTGTGCGACCTGGACGGCAATGTGGTGCCCGGCACGCCGGGCAGCGACCGCAGCCCGTCGAGCGACACCGCGGCGCACGCGTACGTGTACCGCAACATGCCGGAGGTCGGGGGAGTGGTGCACACCCACTCGACGTTCGCGGTGGCGTGGGCGGCGCGCGGCGAGGAGATCCCGTGTGTGATCACGGCGATGGCCGACGAGTTCGGCGGTCCGATCCCGGTCGGTCCGTTCGCGATCATCGGCGACGACTCGATCGGCCGGGGCATCGTCGAGACGTTGACCGGGCACCGCTCGCGTGCGGTGCTGATGCAGAACCACGGGCCGTTCACGATCGGCACGTCGGCCAAGGATGCGGTCAAGGCCGCGGTCATGGTCGAGGACGTCGCCCGCACCGTGCACTATGCGCGTGAGGCCGGCCCCCTCATCCCCATCCCGCAGGATGCGATCGACCGCCTGTACGACCGCTACCAGAACGTGTACGGCCAGTCCTCGGACGAGCGCCGGGACGCGGAGGGCGAGCGATGATGACGGATGCCGCGGCTCAGGCGATCCGCGCGGGTCGCACAGCGCTCGGCGTCGAGTTCGGCTCGACGCGCATCAAGGCGTGCCTGATCGACCTCGACGACCCGTCTCGCGTCTACGCGACCGGATCGCACGCGTGGGAGAACCGCCTGCAGGACCGCAACTGGACGTACGCGCTCGACGACGTCTGGTCGGGGCTGCAGGCCGCGTACGCCGCGCTCGTGGATGAGGTCCGCGGCACCTACGGTGTGGTGCCTGAGACGTTCGGGGCGATAGGTGTCTCGGCGATGATGCACGGGTACCTCGCGTTCGACGCCGAGGGTGAGCTGCTCACGCCGTTCCGCACCTGGCGCAACACCTCGACCGAGCGCGCCGCGGCGGTGCTGTCCGAGCTGTTCGGCACCAATATCCCGCTGCGCTGGTCGATCGCGCACCTGTACCAGGCCGTCCTGAACGAAGAGGACCATGTCGCCGACATCCGGTTCCTCAACACCCTGGCCGGCTACGTGCACTGGAAGCTCACCGGCCGTGCGGTGCTGGGCATCGGCGACGCGTCGGGCATGTTCCCGATCGACGCGGCGACCCGCGGGTACGACGCGGGCATGCTCCGGAAGTTCGACCGGCTCGTCTCGGACCGCGCGCCCGGTCTCGACGTCTCCGCCCTCCTGCCCGAGGTGCTCGTCGCGGGCCGGCCCGCGGGCGAGCTGAGCGCCGAGGGTGCGCGACTTCTGGATCCGTCGGGCGCGCTGCGCCCCGGCATCCCTTTCTGCCCGCCCGAAGGCGATGCCGGCACCGGCATGGTCGCGACCAATTCGGTCGCCCCGCGCACGGGCAACGTCAGCGCGGGCACGAGCATCTTCGCGATGGTGGTGCTCGAGCGCCCGCTGCGCGAAGCGCACGACGAGCTCGACCTCGTGATGACGCCCGCCGGCGACCCGGTCGCGATGGTCCACTGCAACAACGGCGCGAGCGAGCTCGCGGCCTGGGTCGGATTGTTCGAGCAGTTCGCCACGATCGCCGGCGGTGGCCTGGACGCGGACGAGGTCTTCGAGGTGCTGTTCCGCGAGGCGCTCGACGGCGACCCCGACGCCGGGGGACTGCTGGCATACAACCACCTCTCCGGTGAACCGATCGCCGGGCTGCCGGAGGGCCGCCCGCTGTTCGTCCGCACACCCGACAGCCGTTTCACCCTTGCGAACTTCATGCGCGCGCAGCTGTACGGCGTGTTCGGCACGCTCGCACTGGGCATGCGCGTGCTCGAAGCGGAGGGAGTCGCTCTGGACCGGATGTACGCCCATGGCGGCGTCTTCCGCACGGCAGGAGTCGCCCAGCGATTCCTCGCCGGCGCGCTCGGCGCGCCGGTCGCGGTGGCCGACACCGCTTCCGAGGGCGGTGCCTGGGGCATCGCCGTCCTCGCCGCGTTCGCCGTCGACACGGCGGACTCGGACCTCGATGTGTTCCTCACGGAGCGCGTCTTCGCGCACGCCGGGTTCGATTCCCTCGAGCCCGATGCGGAGGATGTGCCCGGCTTCGCCGCGTACCTCTCCCGCTACCGTGCAGGCCTGTCGATCGAGCGCGCCGCGATCGCGGCGAAGCTGTGACGCCGGTCACCACCCCTGCCAGATCTGAAGGAAGACCATGACCCGCTCGCCCCTCTCCACCACGCTCGATTCGTATGAGGTGTGGTTCGTCACCGGCAGTCAGAACCTGTACGGCGAGGAGACGCTCCGCCAGGTCGCGGAGCAGTCCCAGGCCGTCGTCGACGGCCTCGGCGGTCTGCCGGTGAGGGTGGTGTGGAAGCCGGTCCTGAAGGATTCGGATTCGATCCGCCGTCTCGCCCTCGAGGTCAACGGCCGTGACGATGTGATCGGTGTGATCGCGTGGATGCACACCTTCAGCCCGGCGAAGATGTGGATCTCGGGGCTGGACGCGCTGGCGAAGCCGCTGCTGCACCTGCACACGCAGGCGAACGTGGAGCTGCCGTGGGCCGATATCGACTTCGACTTCATGAACCTGAACCAGGCTGCGCACGGCGACCGCGAGTTCGGCTACATCCAGACCCGTCTCGGGGTGGCCCGCAAGACCGTCGTCGGTCACGTGTCGAACCCGGCGGTCCGGCAGCAGATCGAGGACTGGCAGCGCGCCGCCGCCGGCTGGGCCGCCGCGCGTACGCTCAAGCTCGCCCGCTTCGGTGACAACATGCGCTACGTCGCGGTCACCGAGGGCGACAAGACCGAGGCCGAGCTGCGGTTCGGCGTGCAGGTCAACACGTGGGGTGTGAACGAGCTGGTGGAGGCCGTCGATGCCGCGTCCGACGCCGACATCGATGCGCTGGTGCAGGTGTACCTCGACGAGTACGACGTGGTCGATGAGCTCAAGCCCGGCGGTGCCCGGCACCAGTCGCTGCGTGACGGCGCGGCGATCGAGCTCGGGCTGCGCTCGTTCCTGGAGGAGGGCGGCTTCGGTGCCTTCACCACGAGCTTCGAGGACCTCGGCGGTCTGAAGCAGCTTCCCGGTCTCGCGGTGCAGCGCCTCATGGCCGACGGGTACGGGTTCGGCGCCGAGGGCGACTGGAAGACCGCGATCCTGGTGCGTGTCGCGAACGTGATGGGCGCGGGCCTTCCCGGCGGCGCGTCGCTGATGGAGGACTACACGTACGACCTGGTCGCGGGCGATGAGAAGATCCTCGGCGCCCACATGCTCGAGGTCTCTCCGACGCTGAGCTCCGCGAAGGCGCGTCTGGAGATCCACGCGCTCGGCATCGGCGGCAAGGAGGACCCGGTGCGCCTGGTCTTCACCGCCGACCCCGGCCCCGCCGTGGTGGTGGCGATGAGCGACATGCGCGACCGGTTCCGGCTCGTCGCGAACGTGGTCACCAACGTCGAGGCCCCCGACCTGCCGAACCTTCCCGTGGGGCGTGCGGTGTGGAAGCCGCAGCCCGACTTCGCGACCAGCGCCGCGTGCTGGCTGGAGGCCGGCGCCGCGCACCACACCGTGATGTCGACCGCGGTCGGCATCGAGGTGTTCCGCGACTTCGCCGAGATCGCCCGCACCGAGCTCGTCGTCATCGACGAGGACACCACCGTCCGCGGCTTCCGGCGCGAGCTGCGCTGGAACCAGGCCTACTACCGCCTCGCCCAAGGACTCTGATCCACCTGCCGCGGGGCGTCCGGATCCGGTCCGAGCGCCCCGCGGCATCCCCGTTCCACCACCGCACAACCGAACACCGCACCCGAACTGACGCGCCCCGTCCGGCGACGTCGCCACCCGAACGAACAGGAAAGCTCGATGAAGAGACATCGCTCCACCCTCCCTCGGAACGGAACACGGCGGCCCACCGCACGGCGCACCATCGCGGCATCCGTGGTCGGCGCGCTGGCTGTGACGACGATCGGCCTCTCGGCTCCGGTCGCGGCGTACGCGGCCGACGTGCCGGCGCCCTCCGCCCACTACGACATGACGCACTCCGGCACGAGCCTGATCGACGTGTCGGGCAACGGCCGCAACGCGACGCTCACCAACCTCACCGACGCGTCGTTCGTCGACGCCGGCGGCGACGACGTGCTGCGCTTCAAGGCCGACGGCTACGCGTCGCTGCCGAAGGGTCTCGTGACGGGCACCGACAATAACTTCACCGTCGAGTACACGGTCTCGACCCAGACATCGGCGAACCACTTCGGCTGGGTCATCGGCGACGGCGTCGGACCGTGGAACACGACCCAACTCGGCAACCACATCTTCCTCAGCCCCCGCTCGTCGCAGGGTGGTTACACCAACCAGGTGCTGTCGGCCATCCGCGTGAAGTCGGGCACCGACAACGGCGAGAGCCGGCTTCCGGCGGGCGGCGGCCTCAACCCCGGCTTCACCACGCTCACCATGGTGGGCTCGGGCAACACGCTGACGCTGTACCGCGATGGTGCGGTCATCTCGACGCTCGCCCACACCCGTGCGATGAGCTCGATCATCCCGAGCGGCGACGTGCTGGGCTACCTGGGCCGGTCGCTCTACCAGGGCGACCCGCTGCTGCGCGCCGACGTCTCCGACGTCAAGTTCTGGGATGTGGCGCTCACGGCCGAGGAGGTGTCGTCGAGCATGCCGACTGCTGCGGAGAAGACCGCTGCGACCTCGGCCCTGCTGCGCGGAGACGTGCTCGCGACGATGCTCGGGGCGAACTCATCGCTCGACGGCGTCTCGAGCAACCTGATTCTGCCGTCGACGGTCAACGGCGTCGCGCTCTCGTGGGCGTCGTCTGCGCCGTCGATCGTCTCGACGGCCGGAGTCGTCTCGCGCTCGATCATCGAGAACACCCCCGTCACACTCACCGCGACGACGTCGCTGGGGACCCTGACGTTCGATGTCACCGTGCTGGCGCCGTCGGTGTCGGCAGACCTCGATGCCATCTCGCTCGCGACGCGCACGACCGAGAACCTGCCGCTGGCGACGAAGGGCGCGATCAACGGCGCCGCGATCACCTGGACGTCGTCCGACGACGCCCTCGTGACCGAGACGGATGCCGCGTACGCGGCGCCCGCCGTCGGTGCAGCAGACCCGTACGCGGGTGGCGGCATCGTGACGCGTCCCGCGTACGGCGAGGGCGACCGCGAGGTCACCCTCACCGCTCGCGCGACGCTCAACGGCCAGACGGCGGAGCGCACCTTCGAGGTGACCGTGGCGGAGAAGGGCCGCTGGGCTCCCGACGCCGGCTACGCGGCGGCCTACTTCAAGTCGGACGGCGACGAGAAGATCTACCAGGCGGCGACGTCGGGCAACGACTTCTTCACGTTCTCGCCGGTCAACGGCGGCAACGCCGTGATCACGTCGACGGCCGACACGAAGGGGCTCCGCGACCCCTACATCCTGCGTTCCAAGGACGGCGACAAGTACTACATGGTCGCCACCGACCTCTGCATCAGCTGCGGAACAGGCTGGGGTCCGGCCCAGTCTGAGGGCAGCCTCAAGATCGAGGTGTGGGAGTCCACCGACCTGGTGGACTGGAAGCGCACCAACGGCGAGAACACGGGCATCACGATCAACCAGCCCGCGGCCGGCATGACCTGGGCGCCTGAGGCGTACTGGGACGACGAGTTGCAGTCCTATGTGGTGTTCTTCGCCTCGCGCCTGTACTCGGACGCGACCCACACGAACTCCGACAAGCTGTACGCCCGCATGTTCTACGTCCTGACGCGCGACTTCAAGACGTACACGTACCCGCCGGCGAGCTGGCAGGACACCGGTTACGCCCGGATCGACTCGACCGTCACGAAGATCGGCGACTACTACTACCGGTTCACCAAGAACGAGGAGGGTGGTGCCGCAGGCCCTCTCGAGGCAGGCAAGGACATCTTCCTCGAGCGCTCGAAGGTGCTCACCGCGCCGACGACGCAGTCCAGCTGGACGGCCGACCCGAACTCGACGTGGCAGCTCACCGATACCCGCATGACGAGCCTCGAGACCGGCCAGGCCGGTGAAGGTCCCGAGATCATCAAGCTCAACGAGGGCGACCCGAACAACGCCGGCGACGGGTACGTGTTCCTCGTCGACAACTACAGCGCGGGTGGATACCGGGCGTTCCTGACGACCGGCGCGGCGATCGCGTCGAGCCAGCAGTCCGATCGGCTCTCCCAGCGTGCCGCGTGGAACGTCCGCCCCGTCGGCGGACTGCCCGCCAGCCCTCGCCACGGAGCGTTCGTCAGCGTCACGCAGTCGGTGCTCACCGCGATGCACGAGTGGTCCGGCGTGAAGGCCGTCGCCTCGACGACCTCGCTCTCGGCTTCGGGCAGCACGCTGACGGCCGAGGTCGAGGCGGCGGACGGCGGCGACGTCGTCGGCACCGTGACCTTCTCGGGTGGTTCGTGGAGCAAGACGGTCGACCTGGAGGATGCCTCGGCGTCCGTCACGGCTCCCGCAGGAGTCGGCAGCGTCACCGCGCACTACGACGGCTACGCAGACGGGCTCGTGAAGACCTCGACGTCGGCGGCGGTGTCGATCGCCCTCGACATCACAGCGACCGGCACCACGCGGTGCGTCGCCGGAAAGGTGACCGAGGTCCTGACCGTCACCAACCGCGACGATGTCGCAGCCACGATCGTGATCGCAGGCGCCTACGGCTCGAAGACGGTCACCGTCGCCGCGGGCAAGAGCGCCTCCGCCACGTTCACCACGCGCCTGGCCTCGATCGCCGCAGACACCGTGTCGATCACCGCCCAGTCCGCGGACGGCCGGAGCCACGCGTCCACCGTCACGGTCGCCGCAGCCGGCTGCAACTAGCGCACACGTGAGGGGTTCGCGTCTTCGGACGCGAGCCCCTCACCACGCGTGGCGCCTCGGCCGATTGGCCCGCCACGTGCCGCGCGAACTACTGTGACAACGTCCCCGCTCCCGTGAAGAGGATCGAAAACCCATGGCACGTCCCCCCGCATCCGGAACCCAGCACGCCCTGCGCGCCGGCGACTACGAAGCCGTCGTGGCGAGCGTCGGAGCGACGCTCCGCTCGCTCACGTATCGCGGCCGCGACCTCGTCGTGCCGTTCGAGGCCGACGAGGTGCGTCCCGCGCACCGCGGCGCGACCCTCGCCCCCTGGCCGAACCGCGTGGTCGACGGACGCTACTCGTTCGGCGGCCGCGACTTCCAGCTTCCGCTCACCGAGCCCGCGCGTTCGCACGCGCTGCACGGCCTCGCCACCTGGCTCGACTTCGAGGCGATCGACAAGGGCCCCGACCACGTGACGCTGACGGCCGTCATCCAGCCGCAGACGTTCTTCCCGTGGCGCCTCGTGGTCACCACGACGTTCTCGCTCGGCCCCGACGGCCTCACGCAGTCGGTGACGGCGCACAACGAGAGCGACGAGTCCGCCCCGTGGGGCACCGGCCCGCACCCGTACCTCGTCGCCGGTGACGGCCGCGTCGACGGCTGGACGCTCGAGCTGCCCGCCGCTCAGGTGCTCGCGGTCACGCCTGATCGCCTCATCCCGACCGACCTCGTCGCCGTCGACGCCGACGACCCGCCGCGCTTCGACTTCCGCTCCGCCCGCGAGATCGGCGCGGCCGAGATCGACCACGCGTACTCGGGACTCATCCGCGACTCCGATGGCACCGCCACGGTGCGCGTGACGGATGCCGCGGGCTCGGGTGTCGAGATGTCATGGGATGCGGCGTGCCCGTGGGTCCAGATCCACACGGCCGACAAGCCCGACCCCGCACAGAGTCGCCTCGGTCTCGCCGTCGAGCCCATGACGTGCGCGCCCGACGCGTTCAACGCCGAGTCGTACGACTACGACGCGGGGCTGATCGTCATAGAGCCCGAGGCATCCGTCACCGCTTCGTGGCGCATCGCCGCGATCGACTGAGTCTCCCGCACGCGCGACACAGCGAAAGCGGAGCCGGCCCCCCGGTCGGCTCCGCTTTCATCGTCTGCGGATCAGGTGCTGTCCCGCAGGTCTTCCTTGATGTCGTTGCGCGTTTTCACCGAGTCGCGCTCCGCTTCGGCCTTCTTGACGTTGGCATCAGCCTTCATCTCGTCGACCTTGTCCCCGACTCGATCGGTGGTGTCTTCCCACGCGTCTTTGATCTTCTCGCCGACGGCCTCGGCCGTCTCCTTCGCGTCTTCCATGAATCCCATCGATCTCTCCTCTCATGAGGGATGACACCGACGCTACGCGCGAGGCGCAGGGCGGGGCAGGGGCTTGATTCGGCGCCTGGCGCTTGATACACGGATGGATGCTGCCGCCCTGGGTGGCGCCGCACGGCCGCGGTGGCCGGCGCGCTCTGCCGGCGGGGTGCTTGCGCGGGCGGGTGAGGCGTCAGCCGATCGGCGTCGTGGTGTCGATCGCGTCGCGCAGCGGCCGGCGCATCGGCGCCCAGTAGTGGGTCGGCGTGACGCGTGCCAGCACGTCGACCAGTCGAGCCTCGCGGCCGATCATCGTGCGCGGGCGCCGGCGGATCGTGGCGTCGACGATGCGCGCCGCCGCGTCTGCGGGCTCGGTGTGGTACATCGCGGCCTGCGCGGCCGCCGCGCGCTGGGCGACCGCGGGGTCGATCGCCGCGGCGTACCGACCGTGCAGGATGATGCCCGTCTTCACGCCCGCAGGGTAGACCGCGCCGACAGTGATCGTGGAGCGCTCGAGTTCGTGCCGCAACGACTCGGTGAACCCGCGCACCGCGAACTTGCTCATCGCATAGGGGATGCGCCCCGCCGGAGCCGCGAGCCCGTAGATCGAGACCAGGTGCGTGATGTGGGCGGCCGGCTCGCGCCGCAGCGCGGGCAGCAGCGCCTGCGTGACGTTGACGGTGCCCCACAGATTCACGTCCATGAGCCAGCGCATCTCGGCCATCGCCAGTTGGTCGATGTCGCCGAGCATCGACGATCCGGCGCACGTCACGAGCGCCTGGATCCGCGGATGGGATGCCTCGACCTCCGCCACGACGGCGGTGACCTCGGCGTCGTCGGTGAGGTCGATCGCGTGCGTGGTGTGCCCGGTTCCGTCGAGGCTCGCGGCGACCGCGGCGAGGCCGTCGGCGTTGCGGTCGAGCAGGGCGAGGCGCGCTCCGCGCGCGGCCAGCTGCCGTGCGACGTCGGCGCCCATGCCAGCGGCTGCGCCGGTGATGACGGTGGTGCGCCCGCGCACGTCCAGGGGTCGCTGCTTCGCCATGTGGTGCCTCTCGGTCCGGTCGTCGCCGTCGACGAGCCGCGCCTACGATTCTCGCTGACTCGGGATGGCCCCGCGGACGCTAGCCTTTGAGGGGAGGTGCGATGGGCAAGACCGCAGAGGCGATCGCCGAAGGGGTGTCCATCGCGTCCGCCGCCGCGCGGCTCGCGATCCGCAACCGCATCCTCGTCGAGACGATCGCGCACGATGAGCAGTTCGACGTGGTCGCGTTCACGCCGTTCGCACGCGAGACCCTGCTGGGCCTCGCGGCGGAGCAGGACGAAGCGGCCGCTCTCGTCAGACGCCAGCGCAAGAAGGCGTGGGGCAAGTTCACCGACCCCGACGGAACCCACGACTACCGCGACCGTGACACGCGCAACCTCCGTAAGCGTGGCCGGCAGTACGCGGGTGTCGCGAAGGCCCTGCGCGCGATGGCCGACGACCCGCACGTCGTGCGCACCTTCATCGAGCAGTCGCGCGACGCCGCGTGGGGGGATGTCGAGGCCAACCTCCAACGGCGATTGCGCGTCGAGGGCATGCGCCCCGAGCTCGACCCCGACTACGACCGCATGCGCGCCGCCCGCATGCAGTCGATCCGCCTCGTCGACCTCCCGCGTCTCGCGGCTCACAAGCGCCATCAGGACGATCCCGAGACGGATGCTGCGCCCCCGGCCGAGCCCGCGGCACACTCGCCCCGCATCTCCGGCATCGATGTCAGCGAGCTCGAGTCCTGACGTCACCGGACGCGGCGCGTAACCTCGACCCGTGATCGACGACGCGCCACCACCTCCGATGCGCTTCCCGATGGATCATCCGCTGACCCGGCGGGTGCGTGAGATCTGCCTGCCGTTCCCGGAAGCCACCGAGGTCCTCGCGCACGGGCGTTCCACGTTCCGCGCCGGCAAGCGCCAGTTCGCGATCGTCGGCGCCGCCCACGACGACGTCGGCGCGGTCGAGTTCATCCCCGACGAACTGGAGCGTCCCGCGCTTCTCGAGCGCGACGACGTCTTCGTGCCGCCGTACGAGGGGGCGTACGGCTGGCTCGCGCTGCGTGTGGAACCGGATGCCGGTGACTGGGTGCTCCTCGCCGAGCTCATCGACACGTCCTACCGACAGATCGCGCTGCAACGACAGCTGCGTGCTCTCGACGGTGGCTAGGGGAGCGCTGGTGTGCGCGGACACGCCCGGGCGACCAGCATCCGACCGCCGATTCGCGCGCCGCGCATCCGTCAGGTATTGTTGACGACGTTGTGCGCGAGAGCGAGCAACATGCGCCCGTAGCTCAATGGATAGAGCATCTGACTACGGATCAGAAGGTTAGGGGTTCGAGTCCCTTCGGGCGCGCACTGTGTTGAGACAGTAAGCATTGAAAACCCGCGGACTGCCGCGGGTTTTCGTGTTTCGTGGGTGGCTCACTTCCTTCTGATTCCGCGGGCGTGCCGTCGGACCGCGAATCAGCATGGTCGGACGGACGAGCCCTGATTTTCCCCGGATGCCGTGAGCGACATCGTTGGAATCAGACGGGGTGCCGTTCGCATGTGTGCACCTATGTGTGCACTAGAAGGTGGCCGCTGCGCAGTGGTCGTGGTCGATGCTTCGAGGGAGTGCTCGGGACCCTCTGGGGCGCGGCACGTGCCGTCGGTACGGAACCGCGCGTCGGCCAGCGTTCGGATGCCGGTCGACGCGAGGGCGGTGCGCGCTTGAGGCGCGTGGCGTGCCGGTCGGACTGCATTCGGTTGGGGCTCCGGCAGCGAGCGGCGCCCAAGGTGTGGCCGGGTTTCCTGGCTCTACGCCAGATTGCGCCCCTGGTTGATCGCGTGCGTGAATCGCACGGCAACCTCATCGGATCGGTCCTGCATGCTGACGAGCGCGGTTTCGAGTCCTGATCCATTCGGGACGTCGAAGAATCTGAAGGGGACGTCGAGGAGTAGCCGCCCTCGTCTTTATGGGTGCGACCTGGATCTGGTTTCGCGCGCTTCGCCGACGGGATGCGCGAGCGTCTCACGCCAATCGGAGCGAGTAGGCCTCCGTCCCGACCGCGCCCCCGGCCACCGCAACGGAACCACTGCTCGCATGAGGGTCCATCGGCGGGCCTCGGGGTGAGCCGCAGGGGAGTCTCGCTCCACGTGATGGTGGATGAGGTCGCCGCTAACGGTCATGCACCCATGACCGGGACGCTGAGATGTCCGATCACGGACGGCCTTGCGAACGCTCACTGCCCGGCGTCCGGGCGCGCGATTTCGCCGTTCGCGTCTGGCCTGTTCCTGATTTTCGTATTACGCTTCTTGCATGAGCGCGGGCGAAACGATCAATGGCGTGCCGGTCACCGAGCAGCAGGTCTCGGAGTGGGCGGCGGAGGCCGAAGCCGGCTACGACGTTGACGCGCTGAAGAAGCGCGGACGAGGCCGCCCCGGGCGCGGCGCAGAGCCGTCGCAGGTCGTCGCACTGCGGCTGACGAGCGAGGAGCTTGCCGAGCTGGACGCACGTGCAGCGCGAGCGCACAAGACGCGATCCGAGCTGATCCGAGACGCGCTCGCCGCCTACGCCGCGTGAACATCCACGGCTCAGCGCTCAAACACGGCATCTCGGAAGACGACGCGAGGCAGGCGGCATCCTGGCCTCTCTGGATTGAGGACCTCGACGAGGATTAACCGTCCCGCCAGCTGAGGCTCGGGTTCGACACCCAGGGGCGGCTGCTCGAGACCGTCGTGCTTGTCTTCGACAGTGGCAACGAGCTCGTCATCCACGCCATGAAGGCGCGTCCGCGGATGCTCGACCTGCTCCCCTGAGGCCGATAGCGATGTGTGCACGCATGTGTGCACAAGGGCTCGAAATCCGCGGAATCACGCGGAGGTTCGCCGCGTCCCGCTTGACTACGGATCAGAAGGTTAGGGTTCGAGTCCCTTCGGGCGCGCACTGTGTTGAGACAGTAGCTATCGAAAGCCCGCGGATCTCCGCGGGTTTTCGTGTTTCCTGGGGTGGGTTGAGTCCCTTGTGATCAGCAAGCTGTCGGCGGATCGCCGCCATGAACCGACGGCATGAACAGTGACCAACGGTCAGCTCGGTCGGTCGTCTGGTGCAAGCTCCCGTCGCATGACCCAGCGCTGTGCGCCGCCGGAGTGGGCGTCCGTCGCCTGTATCCGGACGAAGCCGTGGGCCTCGAACAGGTGAACTGTTCCGACGTAGCCGCTGATCTGACGACCCGTTCGCCGGTATCTACCGGATACCCCTCGACGATCGTCGCGCCGCCCGTCCGCGCATGTTCTGTCGCACCGGCCAGCAGGTCGTGCCTGAGCCCGCGCTTGCGAAACCCGCCCCGGACAACGAAACAGACGATCGATCAGGGTTCGCGTTCCTCATCCAAGTGGGGGATCGTGCGCGAGTTCATGAGTCGCCGGTACGTGGATTTCGGAGCCACCGAACACCAGCCCGCGACGTGGTGGAATGGGACGGGACGGCAGTGTGGACATGGGAAGCTCCTTCGTTCGTCTGCTCACGTTGCCCGACAATCAGCACAGCGCCGGTCCTCGGTTCCCACCAGGAGGACCGGCATCGGTCGGCGCGTTCGGGGATGACGTCCCGACCGTCACCAGGCGTTGATGTGCAGGACGTCGTCGAGCGGCGCGCGATGCGCGGCTCGGAAGTCGGTTCCCACGGTGTACGCGACGGGAAGCAGCACGCCTTGGCGCACGGTCGACGGGATGCCGAGCAGCTCTGCGATCTCGCGCTCGTACGCGAGGTGCAACGTCGTCCAGGCGCTGCCGAGGCCGCGAGCCCGCAGCGCGAGCTGCAGACTCCAGGCGGCAGGGAGGAGCGACCCCCACAGACCGGCCTGGCTTCCCGGCTCGAACTCCTCGGCCCCCGTGAAGATGGCACCGATCACGAGGACCGGGACTTCCCCCATGTGCTCAGCCAGGTAGTCGGCGCTCGATGACACCCGCTGCTGAACCGCTTGGCGCGTCGGGTCGGCGTAAGTCCGGGAACCGGATGCGCGATAGCGGGCAAACGAGCGCGCGTACAATCTGGCGATGGCCTGGCGCTTCTCCACGTCGGTGACGATGATCCAGTGCCATGTCTGGGCGTTGCTCCCTGTCGGCGCCTGCAGCGCCACCTCGAGTGCTTCCCTCACGATCTCGACAGGGACGGGACGTCGAAGGTCGAGCCGTCGTCGCACGGATCGGGTCGTCGTCAGTAGCTCGTCGGGGCTCAACGGAAGGCGGTCGCTCATAGCCCGACGGTAGCTGCCGCCGGAATTCGTCGACCCTCTGCTCTGCCTCGAGATGTCATCCGGCGTCGCAGAGAGGGACCCGGCTTCGATCCGTAAGCCGAAGCGTCGCGTCCGGTGGGCCTGCGGCCTGTCGCGCTGACTCGCAGATCGCACACACAAAGAAGAAGCCCCGACCGTTACCACACGGCCGGGGCGAGACGAATGAGAAGTTCGCCTATCCCCATCACCGTACCTTGCGCACCTGGGAGGTCGCTCGGCGCCGGACCGGTCTGGCTGGGACCGCAATCGAACTCAGTTGGCGTGCGCTCGACGACTGGTCTGAGTGCGCCCGATCGCCGTGCCGAGGGTGGTGAACGTCGCTACGCAGCGGTCGCCAGGTCCTGGCGAAGTTGCGCTGCGGCAGCAGTCCCCGGTTCCGGAAGCGTGGTGATGCGCTCGTTCCATCGCTGTCGCGTCTGCATGGCCCAGAAGACGGCGAACAGGGTCAGCCCCACCGCCTCGCCGAACAGCACCTCCGGGAAGCCAGGGATCGCGTCTTCGATGCCGAACTGCGCCACAACGGCCAGCCCGACAAGGAAGAGGATGTCGGCGGCCATCGCTATCGCCAGGATCTTGTACCAGAGCTTCTGGGTGTCAGTCGCCGGGGTGCGGTCCTCCGGGTCGTTGTCGCGGATGCCGCGGATCCAGACCACCGTGGCGAACGCGGCGAAGAACAGGAACGTGGCGATGTAGTGGATGCTGAAGCTCCACGGGCCGATTCGGAAGTACGGGAACGCGCCGTTCGCCACGAAGGTGAAGAGGAAGAGGGCGACGGCGGTGACGGCGGCGGTCACGGGGACAACGAGTGCGAACCGCTTCCGCTTCTCCTTGCGCTGCACGATCAGCATCACCACGACGACCACCACGAGGGTGAGGATGTAGGTGAGGACCGCGTTCTGCACCTCGGGAAATGCGGCCTTCGGCAGGCAGCTCTGCTCCTCGCCCTCGCAGGTGAACGTGGTCAGACCCTGCTCAGTGGCCTTCACGTCAGTGGGCACGATCGCGATGAGCGGTCCGAAGATCGCAGCGAAATCGAGCAGCGTCGAGGGGCTGGGGAGTGTGAGGGTCCGCCTTCCCAGCGGGATCTTCGCCGCACCTCCTCGGCCGTTGAGGGCGAGCATCGCGAGGGATGCCGCGATCAGGACGCCGACGAACACGTTCCGTGCCGGGGTCCAGTAGTAGTAGCTGATCGACCCCTTCACGTAGCCGCCGGCCACCGAGGCGATGATCACGCCGATGAAGAGGGCTGCGACGGCGAAGACGAACGATAGTCGCAGATAGCGGTGGGTCTTCAAGGCCGCCGTGATGAAGTCCGGCTGCTCATCCTGGGCTTGCCGTTGGTGGGCGAGCTTTCCATTCGTCGTGTCCGTCATCACTGCTCCAAATGCAGAGAAAATGACTCGCCGCGACGCGTTGTGAGTCTGATTGCCGCTGTCGCGACTTGCGCTCTCCCCCAGCGGAGCGCCTGCGCGTCATGGTACCGCTCCCGGTATGGCGACGGCAGTCCCGGCAAACTGTGATTCCTCCTTTCGAGGAGTTGGGACCGGAGTGCTGGATCCTGGTGTGGACGAACCAGCGTGTGCCGGACAGGTACGGAGTAGAACCACTTCCCGTCTGGAGGCGCCATGACCCCCGATCCCCTGGACGCTCGGCTCGAGCGGTCCGCGCCCGCCGTCCGCGCGGCTGATCCTATCGACCTGCAGGCGATGATCGCCTCCGCGGCGCAGGAGGTGAACCCCCGCGGCGCCGGCGCATCGGCATCGCCGCGGCGCTCCTCTCGCTCCTGCTCGTGGGCGGCGCGGGGATCGCGACCGCGTCCTCGCCGTGGCTGTGGGCGCGGGGATGGAGTCGAACCGCAGCTACACGTACACCTCGCCGACCTGGGGCCAGTGCGAACTGCGGCAGGGCAACTTCGTCGCCGCAAACCCCTTCCGACAATTCGAACTCGATCGGGTCATCGACGAATGGTTCGCGAAGGCCGACCTGTCGGCAGAGGTCGAGCCGCTGATGGGGAAGTACCTCGACGTGATCGAAGACTCACAGGCGAAGGAACCGGAACCCATCACAGATCCGCGCTTGCCCGATCTCAACTACTGGAGTGCCGTCGACCTGGCCGTGAGCGAGGCGCTGTACGTGGAGCTCCGCGCGCGCGGGTTCGGCCAAGGAAGCGTCACGAACAGCAGCAGCCAGGTGCACTGCGAGGGCGAGCAGTGGTGACGCGTGCCCTCGAGACCGCCTTGGCCGCGGCATCCCCGTGCCTCCTCCCTCAGCTGCAGACCGGAGCGCGCCAGACGGCGGGCGCGTCCGCGTTCTAGGCCCACCCGAGTTCGCGCAGGCGTGCGTCATCCAGCCCGAAGTAGTGTCCGATCTCGTGCACGAGGGTGATCCGAACACGCGCCCGAAGGGCATCGAGATCCGGACTGTGCTCCTGCATGTTGTTCTTGAAAAGGGTGATCCGGTCGGGGAGCTCCCCGTAGCCGTACACGCCACGTGTCTTCAGCGGGCGCCCGCTGTAGAGCCCGAACAGCCGCGGCCGCTCGCCCGCGGGCTGGTTCGCGATGAGGATCGCCACGTTCTCGAGACCTCTCACCATGTCTTCGGGCAGAGCGTCGTACTCTTCGGCGACCATCGCCTGGAAGTCCGCGTCGGAGATCTCGACCATGGGACCTATTGTGCGCGGCTTGCCGCAGGTGCACGTGCGAGGCCCGTCTCAGCACCCGCCAGCTCACGATCTGGTGTCGTGCCAGACGCCGAACTCCCGTTTCACGTCGGCGAAGTCCTGGACCTCTTCCTCAAGGCGACGGGCGAGCCACTCTCCGTCGCGCAACCACTTCTGCAGGTTCGCGTCGCTGTCCCACCCGTCGAACGGGTCGGCGTGCTGCTCGAAGAAGGCCTGCCATCCGGCGAGGTCCTGACCGAGCTCGTGACTGAGTCCATAGGTCGCGGGCGTGGTGGCGTAGCCCACGTCCGAACAACGAGTCGACGAACCTCACCGCTCGAAGATAGCCGCGCTTCCCTCGGATTGCGGCGGCGTGCTCGCTCGCAGAGCGACCGCGCAAGGGGCCCGGGACGCAGCGGTCCGCCTCGCCGGTGCCGATGAGCCGCTGTATGGTGCGGAGATGCGATCGCGAGCAACGGCCGTGCTGGCCCTTTTCTCCACCTTGGTTCTCGCGGGTTGCTCGCCTACGACGCTTCCCGAGTTCGAAGCGGTGCAGACAGATCGCGACCTCCTGGTCGGCGCTGACTCGCAGGATGTCGACGCCGATAGCACCCGCTACGTCGGCGAGGTCGAAGGCGCGGATATCTACCTTGCTCGCGGCACTGACGACACCCTGTGCCTGATCCACATCCGCGATGGAGAGTGGGAGCACACGGGATGTGGGGCGGGCTTGGGTATCGGAAGCACACTTGAGACAGGCACTCGCATCGAAGCAGGGACGTTCACGTTCCCCGATGACGAGGTCGCAGGCGGGAAGCGCACGCGGCTCAGCGACAGTGTGACGGTGATCTCTTACCGCTGACGACCACGCCATCACCGGTGCGCGTCGCGCACTCGAGGACAGGCTTCGGAGGGAATGACTGAGGAGCGACATGGAGTACTTCGGACTGACCGGCCGGCGAGCGCTGGTCACCGGCGGCAACCGCGGTCTGGGTCTTGCGATCGCGCACGCGCTCGCGGCCGCAGGCGCCCACGTGGTGCTGGGGGTCCGCAATCCGGAAAGCGCGGATCAGCCGCTCCGGGCGATTCGGGCTGAGGGCGGTTCCGCATCCTCGATCGCCCTCGATGTCACGCGGCTCGATGAGGCCCGAGCAGCGGTCGACGCCGCATCGGAGGGTGGCGCGTTCGACATCCTGGTGAACAACGCCGGCGGCGGGATCAACGCGCCGGCGATCGACGTCACGGAGGCGGACTTCGATGCGGTGTGGTCGCTGAACGTCCGTTCGGCGCTGTTCCTCTCGCAGCACGTCGCGCGCTCGATGCCGTCCGGGGGCGCGATCGTGAATGTCGCATCGCAAGCAGGCATCGTGGCGCTGCCCGGCGAGTCGTCGTACTGCGTGGCAAAGGCAGCGATGCTGCATATGACTCGCTGCCATGCGCTCGAGTGGGGTGACCGGGGCATCCGCGTCAATGCGGTCGCCCCCACGTTCATCGAAACCGACGGCACGGCCGACGCACTGTCTGACCCCGCGTTCCGCGCCGACGTCATCGACCGGATCGCGGCGCTGCATCGGATCGGCAAGCCCACAGAGGTGGCAGGAGCGGTCTTGTTCCTCTGCTCTCCCGCGGCGTCGCTCGTCACCGGCCAGACACTGGTCGTCGACGGCGGGTGGACCATCCGCTGAGGGACCGGCCGCTTCCGATCGGTGATCGGCGTGCATGCACGTGTTCGCGGGTCCCCGGGCTCGACCCCCGGCCCGCGTAGGCTCTCCGGATGACCTTCGATGCGAACGACGCGGGCAACGGCGTCGACGGAATCCTCAGTCGTGACCAGCTCGGCGATGCGGCACCATCGCTTGCCACCGCAGCTGGGAGTGGTGTCGCGTGAGCGTGCACCTCATCGGCGGCGGCGCGACCACGGCTGCGGATGCCCCGCTCTATGCGCCGTTCGTCGCTGAAGCGGTGGCGCGAGCGGCCGACGCGGGCCGCTCGCTGCCGCGCATCGCGGTGATCTCCCTGCACCCCGAGGCAGCGGAGAAGGCGGTGGCACTCGGCGAGCTTCTGGCCGAGGCCGCAACGGGATCCGCGATCGACGTGCACCTGACCGCGGGGCGCCACGGCGAGCCGATCGGGCCCGGCGCGATCGCCGACGTCGACGGCATTGCGGTGGGTGGCGGCGTCGTCGAGGACGTGCGCGCCGGGCTCGAGCCGGTGTTCAGCGAGTTGCGTCGGCTGGTTGCCGGCGGTGTGCCGTACCTCGGTGTCTCGGCCGGTGCGATGATCGTGGCGGAGGGCTCGCTCGGAGGCGGTTCGCGCATCGGCGGCGTGGTCGTCTCACCGGAGGACCCCGACGAAGCGGGGGACGAGCTGGAGATCGAGGCCGGCATCGGCCTCGTCGACGTGGCCATCGAGGTGCACGTCGCCCAGCGCGGCATGCTGTCCCGTTTGGTCGCCGCCGTCGAGTCGGGGATGGTCGCGGGTGGGCTCGGCATCGACGAGCGCACAGCCCTGATCGTGGGTGACAGCACGCTCCGGGTCGAAGGAGAAGGCAGCGTTTGGCGGGTGCTGCCGACCGACGGCGGCGTGCTGGTCTCCACCATCGGTACCTGAGGGCGTTCCGGCGTCCCTCGCCTCTGCGAGATCTCCCACTCTTCGCGGACTTCGACAGGCCACGCCGGGCTGGCGGCCGCTGGCTGAAATGTCCGGGGTTCTCGTTACCGTCACCTGCGTGGCAGTAAGCGATGCGCTTGCCGGGCTGGATCCGGCACAGCTTCAGGCAGTCGAGCACGGTGAGGGGCCGCTGGTGGTCGCCGCAGGGGCGGGCACCGGGAAGACACGCGTGCTCACCGCTCGGGTGGCGCGGCTGCTCGAGGCCGGGGTCGTGCCGGAACGCGTCCTCCTGTTGACGTTCACCCGGCGCGCGGCGGCCGCGATGCTCTCTCGCGCTGCGGTGATGTGCGGCGACGCGCAGGCTGCGCAGCGTATCGCCGGTGGCACGTTCCATGCCGTCGCGCACCGCATGGTCGCCGAGCACGCACAGCACCTGGGGCCGGAGGACATGACGGTGATCGATCCCGACGACGTCATCGACCTCATCGACCTGCTGCGCGCCGAGCACGGGCTCGACGGCACCGAGGTTCGCCTGCCCACGACCCGCACCATCGCAGACATCGCCTCTCGCACGATCAACACTGCGACCCCGGCCCGCACCGTCATCGAAGACCAGTTCCCGTGGGCGCTCGAGCAGGCCGACGCGATCGCCGGCCTGCTGCGTCACTACCGCGCCCGCAAACGCGAGCGCGGCTTGCTCGACCTGGATGATCTGCTCATCGCCTGGCGGGCGCTGGTCGCCGATCCCGACGTCGGGGCACGGCTGCGCGCGCGGTGGGACTGGGTGCTGGTCGACGAGTACCAGGACGTCAATCAGCTTCAGGTCGACATCGTGCGCGGGCTGAGTCCCGACGGCCGCGGGCTCACGGTCGTCGGCGACGACGCACAGGCGATCTACGCCTTCCGGGGCGCGAGCGCCGGGCACCTGCTCGAGCTCGTCGATGCCTACCCCGACGCCACGCTGGTGCGCCTCGAACGCAACTTCCGTTCCACGCAACCGATCCTCGACCTCGCGAACCAGGTGCGGCCGGGCGAGCTGAGGTTGCAGCTGGTCGCCGACCGTGCGCAGCCGGGCGGCCGGCCGACGCTGGTCACGTGCCGCAACGCCGACGACGAGGCCCGCACGATCGCTGACCGCATCCTCGCCGCTCACGTCGATGGCACGCCCCTGCGTTCGCAGGCCGTGCTGATGCGCACCGGCTCCCACAGCGCGCAGCTCGAGGTCGAGCTCAAGGTGCGGGGGATCCCGTTTCACAAGTTCGGCGGGATCGGCTACCTCGAGACGTCGCACGTGCGCGACCTGCTGGCGAGTTTCCGAGTGGTGCTCAATCCGGCGGACGAGGTGTCCTGGTATCGCCTGCTCACCCGGCACCGCGCGATCGGCAAGGCGAGTGCGCGGGGACTGGCGAAGATCCTTGCGGACGGGGGCGTCGACCGCGCGGCGGACGCGGTCGCGGCGGCACCGGCGAAGGCGCGCACAGGGCTCGCGTCGACCCTGTCGCTGCTTGGCTCGGTCGACTCCACGACCGCCGTGCCGGAGCTGGTCGAGGCGTGCCGAGGCGCGGTGGACCCGTTGCTGCGCGCGCACTACCCAGACTGGCACCGTCGGGTGACCGAAGCCGACGGCATCGCGCAGGCCGCCGCCAGGCAGAGCGATCTCCGCATGTTCGTGAGCGAGCAGGCGATCGACCCGGTGAACGTCGCGGGCGACTGGGCGAAGCAGCCCCACCTCGACGAGGACTGGCTGACCCTGTCGACGATCCACTCCGCCAAGGGCCTGGAATGGGACACGGTGCACCTCATGCGGGCGAACGATGGCGCGATGCCCTCGGACATGGCACTCACCTCGCGCGCCGGCCTCGCCGAGGAGCAGCGGCTCTTCTACGTTGCGCTCACCCGCGCACGGGACACCCTCGACGTATACGTGCCCTCGCAGCTGCCCACGCACCCCACTGCGTTCCTGGCCAAGCATGTCGCCGCCAAGCCCAGCAGATTCCTGACCGAGACCGCACGCGCTCTCATGGAGCCGGTCAGCACCGCCGCCGTCACCCCCGAGCCGGCGCTCAGGCGGGCCGTCGCGGCTCCGCGTGTGCGTACGGACGCGTTCGACGAACTGTTCGCCTGATCTCCGTCGGCAGTCGCGCGCCGAGCGTGTGGACCGGCTCCGCCGGAAGCCGCCGCGGCGTCTCTGTCGGCCGCCGCTGGCTCCTCAGCATCCGGAGCAAGGATGCGGGCGACACGTGCAGTTTCGTGTCGTTCTTCTGCGCCGCCTTGGTCAGGGGTTGCCGGCACCCGAGTCGCGCGCATCGGCGACGCGCGCGATGAGCGCTGGCTCCTCCTCGAGGCACAGGTCGAGGATGCCGCGCAGCAGGCCGCCGAGACTGGTCGAGTTCAGCAGTCGGAACCGGTCGTACTCGCCCAGCGGAGCGATGGCGGCGAGCTGCCAGGACGACTCCACCGGGTCTTCCGAAAGGTCCGTCCCGGGATCCCATCGAGCCTCATCGAGGACGGAGGCGAGCGTCGCGAGGCGGCGCACGACCTGCTCGGCCTCGCGGTGGAGTGGTGTGAGCGCCTCGTCCCACACGAGCGGGGCCATCGTCGACACGTCGGCCACCGGGTGCGGGTCTTCTTCACCCCATCGGTCGACGATGATCCGCTCCCCGCCGACGGCGACCACATACAGGTCCGCGGCGCCCGCCTCGATCTGCAGGATCCGCGCCATAGTGCCGACGGAGGAGCGCTGATCCCCACCGCCTGCCTCGAGACCCCGCTCGATGAGGACAACCCCGAACTCCGGATCCTCCACGTCGAGCAGGCGCCCGATCATGGTGAGGTATCGCGGTTCGAACACCCTCAGCACCAGCGGTGTGTACGGCAACAGGACACTGCCCAGCGGGAACATCGCGATGGCGTCCATAGGCACCAGTCAATCAGGCGGACGCGTTGTCGGAGCGGGCGCCGTGAGCGATCGCAGTTCGCTGTGAGGCAAATCGGCGCACGAGGAGGCTCGCGTGAACGTCGTCTCCGACCGTCGCCTCATCGGCAGACGCGTTCCATCAACGCTGGCGCGTGACGTCGATAAAGTCCGTTGCATGGCATCGGACGTGACGCTCTACATCGGGCCGGAGACGGCTTACAGGAAGTTCCGCTTCACGGACGTGAGCGAGTGGGAGACGGTTCGTTCCCAAATCGTCGCGGCGATGGAGGCGGGCAGGGGGTTGATCGAAATCCCTTGGAAGGGCGACACCGTCGTGTTCGTCTACAGTCCGTATCTCATGGTGACCTGGGTGGAGAAGCGTCCCGAATAGGCACTGTGCGTGAGGGCGGCCACCCTTGGACAGGGGCTCCTCTTATGCTGGCAGCCGTGAAGTGAAACCCTACCGTCGTGGAGGGTATCGAGTGGTGGAAGTCCCTGGACGCGGGGACGAGAGACTGGCTGATCGCGCATAATGGCGAGGCGCTGCCTGCCGATGTCGTTGCCAAGGTGGTTGCGGCCGGCGGGAACGTGGCGTCCGACGCATGGTGGGTCGGTGAGGAAGGTCCCGACGGCTTGTACTTGTCGGACGAAGCCGTGGACTGGATCGAAGCAGTGGGGAACGCCGAAGCGACGTAGGGCGGCTGATCGGGCGCGGGATAGCGTCGAAGCTGTGGAGAACGAGTGGGTGACGAGGCTGGTCTTGTTCGTCGTCATGGTGGGCGCCGGCGTCCTCTTGATCTGGATGGCGAATGCGGCGGCGTCCGGGCGTCTCAAACGGAATCGACTCGCCGGGATCCGGATTCCCAGCACGATGGCGAGCGAGGAAGCCTGGCTGGCCGCGCATGTACGAGCGCGACGCGCGACGGTCTGCTCGGGAGTTGTGAGTGTCCTCGGTGGCGTATTCGCTCTGATCCCCGTTCCCATGCCCGTGGTGAGTCTCGGGGTGCTGGTCGCCGCTGTCGGCATGCTCGGATTCGTCGCCTACGCGGCTCGAGTCGGCAGCGTGGCCGCGAAGGCCGCGTCCTTGCGCCACATATGATTCGCTCTGAACTGCTCACGAAGGAGACGGATTTGTCAGCGGCAGGCTCTCGAACAACATGGGTGCTCGTGGACGGCGAGAACATCGACGCGACTCTCGGAACTTCGATTCTCAACCGGCGGCCGCAGCCGGACGAGCGGCCGCGATGGGATCGACTCCTCGCATTCGCAGGGAGAGAGTGGGCCCAGTCGGCGCGGGGCGTCTTCTTCCTCAACGCGTCATCGGGTATCCCGATGGCGTTCGTCCAGGCGCTCAAGGCGATGGACTACATCGTCGTCCCGCTGTCCGGCGAGCCAGACGAGAAGGTCGTCGACATCGCCATCCAGCGCACACTGCGCGCACTCGACAGTCGTTCTGCCGACGTGATGCTCGTCAGCCACGACGGCGACTTCATCGAAGACATCGCGGGCCTGATCGGTCCACCACGGCGGGTCGGCGTCGTCTCATTCGCAGAGTTCCGAAACGTCGGCTTCAACTCGCTCGCCGGTCTGGAGAAGTTCGACCTCGAGTATGACGCGCGGGTCTTCGACGCTCCGCTGTCCCGGATCCGGGTGATCCCGATCGGCGAATTCGACCCGACCACGTTCCTGGATTGAGAACCGCCCCGGCGGCTCGCTGGGCGACCGGCACGCGCATTCGCGGTGAGCCGCGTGCCTCCGGTGGTTCCCCTGCACGCGATGATGGAACCATGTCTTCCTCCGTCGAACGCCGTTCCAACCCGACGGCCTGGGCCGCGTTCTGGTTCGCGCTGGCCGGCCTCGTGCTCATGCCCATCCCGCTGTTCATCGGGCTGATACTGGGCGGCGGCCTTTCCATCGTCGCTGCCGTCCTCGCGGTGATCGGCCTTCTCAAGGGCCTCGCACGCGGCGGTACGGGTATTGCGCCGGTCGTGTTCGCGGCCATCTTCATCGCGCTCACGTGGGGCGGGATCTCGATCGGCGGCGGCACCGTCTGGTAGGTCTGGTCCGAAGACGCGAGGGCGCGGCATCCTGCCGCCCGGACGCTAGTCGAGGTGACGGGCGAGGGCTTCGAGCAGGCCTCGGGTGCCTTCTTCGCGGTTCAGGCCGTCCGCCCAGAACCTGTCGAAGAAGACGCCGTGTTCGACATGCGTGAGCCTGGTGCCCTCGTCCGTCTGCTCGAATTCGAACGACGCCACCGACGTGGACATGTGCGTGCCGTCGAGCCACATGTCGTAGGTCGTGACGATGCGGACGTGGTCGACGATGTCGGTGTAGACGGCCTCGTACCGTGAGAGCGGTCCGCCGTGGAACCTCGCCTCGTCGATGTCGCGTCCGCCGACGCGGAAGTCGAACGTCCATTCGCCAGGCTCGAACGCGTCCCCGTCGCTGAGCCAGCGACGCTTCTGCTCCCCGTCGGCGAACGCCTGCCAGACCCTGCTGACAGGTACGGGGTAGTCGCGGGTGAGAGTGAAACCGGAGTGGGCGAGGCGTCGGTCGGTCGTCATCGGGGTTGTCCTAGCGAGTGAAGGTGACGTGGATCGTGCCGCTCTCGGCGACCTGGGTCTGCACCCTGTGGGTCGATTCGAAGCCTCGGAGGTCGTCCCATACGGGGGCGCCCCGGCCGAGCACGATCGGCGCGATCGCGACGTGGAGGTCGTCGACGAGTCCCGCGCGGAGGAATTCGCGCGCCGTCCGCACCCCGCCCCCGACACGAACGTCGAGACCGCCCGCGGCGATGGTCGCCTCGGCGAGCACGTCCTCGATCGCGCCGGTGCGGAATTCGAACGTCGTCCCGCCGGCCATCGGGATCGACGGCCGCGGCGCGGAGTGCGTGAGCACGTAGACGGGGTACCCGAACGGCGGCTGGTCGCCCCACCAGCCCTTCCAGTCGGGGTCATCGGGATACGCGTGCAGACCGAACATGGCCGCGCCCATGATCTCGGCGCCCACGCCCGTGAAGAACGAGGCGGCGAACGACTCATCGAGCCCCGTCGTCCCCGCGCCGCTCGTGTCGCCGAAGACCTTCTGTCGGAAGGTGCGCGTGGCCGCGTAGGCCGCGGTGAGTGGCCCCCAGTCCTCGCCCATGGGGTTGTCGGCCTCGGGATCAGGCGCAGCGGTGTAGCCGTCGAGTGACGAGAACAGGTCGACGCGAACGCGGGTCATTTCAGATCTCCTTCGGGGTGGTGCGGGCCAGGTGGATGCCGAGGCGGTCCGCCTGGCGTTCCGCAGAGGTTCGTTGCTCGCCGAGCCAGAGATGCAGGACGTCGAGCGCGCCCGGTCTCAGGCTCACCGTCCGGACGCGTCCTTGCTTGCTCGAGGTGACGACTCTGGCGTCCTCGAGGATCCGCAAATGCTGAAGCAGCGACGGGAGCGCCATCGAGAACGGGGCCATCAGGTCGGATACGACGGCCGGGGATTTCGCCAGACGTTCCACGACGGCGCGGCGTGTGGGGTCCGCGAGAGCTCGGAGCACAGTATCCAGCTCTCCCGAATAGTTAGGCATATGCCTAACTATTCCTCACGGGTCGGTGCCCGTCAACCTCCCGCCGATCGAGCGTGCAGGTCGTGGAACGGAATCGACGCACAAGACGGCGAGAATTCACCCGCCTGAGCCTCGCCGGCGCGCACTGCCCGCAATAGGATCGCAGCACCCTGATGACCCAGAGTCCGGAAGCGGCCGGCCGGTCGCCTCCGAGTGCAACCGAAGGAGAGATCGATGGGTACGGAGAACCTCGCACTGGTGGTCGGTTCGTACGACGACACCGCGGCCGCGTCGGACGACTACAAGGCCCTCCGAAACGGCCAGGACGCCGGCGGCTACGAGATCATCGGCGCGGTCGTCCTTGTCCGCGACAAGGACGGCAAGGTCCAGGTCGAGGAGCACGGCGACAGATCTGTCGGCAAGGGCGCCGCGTGGGGTGCCGGTGCCGGCGTTGTCGTCGGCCTGTTCGCACCGCCGCTGCTGGCGGCCACCGCGGTCGGCGCCGGCATCGGCGCGATCCTCGGGAAGATCAAGAAGAACCGCGAGGAGAAGCAGTTCGGCGTCGACGTCGACGAGTACCTGGCCCCGGGAACCTCGGCGGTCGTGGCCGTCGTCGATGATCGCTGGGCCGACAATGTCGAGAAGGCGCTCCAGCGGTCGGACAAGCGCATCAGCAAGGCGATCGACGCGGACGACTACGAGAAGCTGCGCAAGGCCATCGAGGATTCGGCGGACGACGTCGTCGAGCAGATCAACTCCTAGACGAAACCCACTTCACCGCCGCGGCGCTCCGCCCGGCACAGCGCTAGCGACTGCCGCCGCCCGGAATGCGGCCCTCAGCCGCAGTTCGGGCGGCAGCCGCGCTGGGTGACCGCATCGATCAGCACGGTGCCGATGTCGGTCGGCTGGAAGGCTTGATACGCCGCGCCGTCGGTGGCGGCCGCGATCTGCTCCAGAGCGGCCTGGTCGGTGTCGGGTCCGTAGCCGATCGCGATGACGGCGACGGGTTTGGCCGGATCCCGCAGAGTCTCGAGCTGCGCAAGCAGTCCCGGCAGGTCCAGGCCCTCGTCATCCTCGTTGACCCCGTCGGTGTTGAGGAGCACCAGATGCACCTGCCCGGGGACATAGGTGTCGCGCATGTACTGCACCGCGGCGAGCACGCTGTCGTACAGGCCCGTGCCGCCGCCCACGAGGCTGTCGAGCCCGTAGGCCGTGTCGATCGTGCGCTGCTTGTGCGCCGGATCGCCGAGCGGGCCGAACGGGACGATCTCCTGCCAGTCCTGTCCGCCGATCCGTCGGCTCGAGAACACCCAGGTCGCGAGATACGAGTCGTCCGACAGCGAGTTGACGGCGCGCACGGCGGCCTGCTCGAACAGGTCGATCCGCCGCATGTCGGCGGTCGCCGGCTGGAGCATGGAACCCGAGACGTCGTTGAGGGAGAGCATCCTCGACGGCGCGGTCAGCATCTGCCAGGTACGCAGCGCTTCGGCTTGGTTGGCGCTGTCGGTGGGCTCGGCGACGACGGCGGCGTCGTCAGAGTCCGCAAGCGAGTCCGGCGCATTCCCCGCCGCGTCGCGCAGTCCGTGCTCGGCGAGGTAGTCGCTTCCGCCCGCGACGGCGGCGGCGAACATCTCGACGGCGTCGAGAGTGTCGGCCGAAGTGTCTGCGAGAGTCACGAGGGGCACGCCGAGCACAGGCTTCACGTCGGCCGGATAGATCGGCACGAGTGCGGTCTGCGCTTCGCGGCCGTACTCCAGCAGCGCCTGCTCCGTGGTCACGGCGATCGTCGGCGTCGCTGCTGCAGATACTGCCGCGAGCGCATCGGCGGCGGTCGGGACGACGCCGGTGTCGAGGCCGAGCACGAGCGCCGTGAATGCACGAGCATCCCCGCCGACGGCCGTCTGCAGCGCGAGCAGCGCGGCGGAGCTCGCCGCGACCGCCGCCGGATCCGGCAGCACGGCCGCTACCGCGCGCCCCGCGATGCTCGAGAACCCCGCGCCCGCGGACTCGAGCGCAGCCGCCGTGGGCTCCGTCGCCGCGAACACGACCGGGGTGCTGGCCACGGGGGCACTGACCGCCAGCTCCGCCGCGTCGACGCCGGTGAGCTCGGCCTGGCGGGTCGCTCGCTCGGGCCACATCGCGGAGTCTGGCACCCAGACGTCGAAGTCCGGCGCGGACCCGGCAGCCAGCGCCGCCGCTGTGGCGGAGCTGTCTTCGGCGACGATGGTCACATCGAGGCAGTCGGCGCGGGTGTCGGGCAGATCGGCGACGATCGCCTCGAGCGCTTCCGCGAGCGCCGGATCCGCGGTGACGCGCAAGCTCGAAGGCACGCACCCGCCCGTCGAGGCCGGTTCGTCGTCGGGCTCGGTGCCTGTCCCGCCCGTGAGGAAGATGCCGAGGACGACCGCGATCGCCACGACGAGGACGAGGATGACACCGAGAAGCAGCAGCGAGCGCCGCCGCCGCTGTGCGGCCCGGACTGCCGCGCGCGTGGGGGCATCACTGCTGACGGGCGTGTTCGGCTGCATTCGAACCACATGCACTCCGATGGACGGCGGGTGGGGCCCGCTTCGGGGATACGTCGACGTATCTGAGGAATACGGCGTCGTATTTGGGGGGATACTTCAGTGGAGTATAGGGGACGGGCAGTCTCGATGCCCCGGTCACGTGGGCTGCCCCCGCATCGCCCTGGGCTCGCCGAGGCGCCGTCGACCGGGGCGCGTCCGCCGCCTACGCTCGTCGTGTGCTCACCGATCGCGACATCGCACGCTGGCGATTGCAGTCTCAGCATCTGGCGGCAACCGTCGACGGTGCGGAGGACGTCGTGCGGTCGCTCCTCGCCGTGCAGGCGGAGAATCCGTCGCAGTCGGCGTGGGCCGTTGCCACCCGCACGCGTGACCCGCAACAGTCGGACCTCTCCGGGCTCCTGGAGAGCGGGCGGGTGCTCAGGACGCACGTCCTGCGTCCGACCTGGCACTACGTCCATGCCGATGACGTGCGGTGGCTCCTCGAGCTGACGCGCGATCGGGTGCTGCCCACGGTGGATCAGCAACTCGTCCCGCTCGGCGATCGTGTGCGGGTCGTCGCCGACGCGGTGCTCGAGACCCTCGCCGAATCGCCCGATCGCACCCGCGCCGACCTCGCCGACGCCTTGGCGCAGCGCGGACACGAGCTGACGGGCATGCAGCTCATGCTCCTGGCGGCCCACCTGGAGCTGCACGCCGTGATCTGCAGCGGCGTTCCGCGCGACGGCGAGCACACCTACGCGCTGTTCTCCGACCGGGTCGACGCACCTCGGCAGCTGGATCGCGAGGAGGCGCTCGTCGAGCTCGCGCTGCGCTACTTCACCTCTCATGGCCCCGCCACCGCGCGCGATCTCGCCTACTGGGCGACACTCACCCTCTCCGATGCCCGCCGCGGGCTCGCGGGTGCCGCCGACCGACTCGAGTCGTTCGATCACGACGACCGGACCTACTGGCACGCCCCCGGCCGGCCCGCAGCATCCGTATCGCCGAAAGGCCACCTGCTGCAGGTGCTCGACGAGATGTACCGCGGCTATCAGGACTCTCGCTGGGTGCTCGATGCCGACGGGCTGCTGTCGCGGGGTCGCGAGACGGCGATCGGCATGGCGCTCGTCGACGGGCAGGTGGTCGCCGGGATGAAGCGCACGCTCACGAGGCGGGCGGTGACCTTCGAGATCCGCAGGCTGCGGCGCCTCGCTTGCGACGAGGAGGACGCGATCCAGGATGCTGCGGCCCGCTGCGCCCGCTACCTCGGACTCGAGCCTCGCCTGGCGTGGCAGGAACCGTAGAGCCTCGATCCGCGGTGGTGCGGCGCGCTCGGTGCCGGTGCGGCGGCGAGGGCTCGTCGCCATAATGGGCGTGTGCAGCAACGCATCGGTCGGGTGTCGACGGCTGATGGCACCGAGATCGCGTACGCCTCGGTCGGGGAGGGGCGCCCGCTCGTGTATGTCGGCGGGTGGCTCAGCCATCTGCAGCTGAGCTGGGAGATGCCGCAGGAGCGAGCCTTCTACGAGAGCCTCGCCGAAGGCGGCCGGCTCGTGCGTTACGACCGCGCCGGGTGCGGCCTGTCCGCGTCTTCCGATCGCCCGCCCTCGCTGGCCTACGAGCTGGAGCAGTTGGCTGCGGTGGCGGATCTCATCGGCCCGGAGCCTTTCGACGTCGTCGGGACATCGATGGGCGCGCTCGTCGCGGTCGCGTGGGCAGCGGCCCACCCGGAGACCGTGCGGCGGCTCGTGCTGTACGGCGGATGGGTCTCGGGCGCGAACATCTCGCCGCCCGACGCGCGCGATCACGTGCTGGGCCTGGTGGAGTCGCACTGGGGCCTCGGCGCCGACGTGCTCACCGACATCTTCGCGCCGGACGCGACGTCGGCGATGCGACAGGGTTTCGGCCGGTATCAGCGCGCCTCGTCCTCCGCTGCGACCGCGCGTTCCCTCCTCGCGCTGAGCTACGACCTCGATATCAGCGACCTCCTCTCGCAGGTCCGCGCCCCGACGCTGGTCGTCCATCGGGCCGAGGACCGCGCCGCCCCCGTGGCGGAGGCCGCGGCATTGGCCGACGGCATCCCCGGCGCGACACTGGTGGTGCTGCCCGGTCGTTCGCACCTGCCCTACATCGGGGATGCGAACGCCGTCGTGGCGCCGATCCGCAGGTTCCTCGGAAAGCGCGGCCTGCGGCGCTCGCCGCGGGATCTGACTCCGCGCCAGGCGCAGGTCGCGGGCTTGATCAGCGAGGGGCGCACCAACCGCGAGATCGCGCAGACGCTGGGCATCGACGAACGGTCCGCCGAGGGGCACGTCGAAAGGATTCGGTTGCGCCTCGGCTTCACCTCGCGAGCGCAGATCGCCGCCTGGTTCGTCGCACGGCGTGAAGGCCCCGAGCCGTCGAAGTGAGGTAGTTCCACGCCTGCCGGCGCGGGCGTGGCCGCGCAGGCTGGTCTCATGCGAAGCCAGACCCCAGGAGGAGACATGGCCGACACCACGACCGCTGACGACCGCACGACCGCTTTCGAGTTCTCGCAGCACACCGCGCGCGGCGCGTTCAACGCGACGTTCTTCCGCGTGATGGATCCCTACATCGAGCACAACCTGCGCCGGCACAAGCAGCGCGTCTTCGCGGACCTTCCCGCCGAGGTGGTCGAGATCGGTCCTGGCGTGGGCGCCAACCTGCGATACCTCGCGGCCGGCAGCACCCTCGTGGCCGTCGAGCCCAATCGATCCATGCACGGCCCGCTGCGAGACGCGGCTCAGCGGTATGGGGTGGGCCTCGATCTGCGCGAACGCATGGCCGAAGCGACGGGGCTCCCTGACCGCAGCGCCGACAGCGTGATCTCCTCGCTGGTGCTGTGCTCGGTGCAGGATCCCGCCGTCGTGCTCGCCGAGATCCGGCGCATCCTCCGCCCGGGAGGAACGTTCCGCTTCCTCGAACACGTCGCGGCCCCGGAGGGCACGACGACCCGCGCCGCGCAGCGGATTCTGCGCCGCCCGTGGGCGTGGACGTTCGAGGGCTGCTCGTGCGAACGGGATCTGGAGCAGGCCGTCCGAACCGCCGGGTTCGAGAGCCTGACGATCGAGCGCTACCGGATCCGGACCCCGTTCCTCCCGTTCAACACCCACATCGCCGGTGTCGCACGGGCGTAACCGCGTGCGGCACCGGCGATGCGCGTGGCGAGGAGGATCAGCTGATCGAGGCCGCCGCCGCGCGGATCGCGTCGAGCGTCGCCTGCGGCTGCGACACCATCGAGACGTGCGACGCATCCACCTCGGTGATCGTGGCGCCGGCCCGTTGCGCCATGCGGCGCTGCGTGTCGATCGGGATGACGCGGTCGTCGGTGCCGAGGACGGCCCAGCTGGGGATCGACTTCCATGCGGGTGCGGCCGACGGCGTCACGTTCGCGACGAACGACGCCGGACGCTGAGTCGCGACGATCGTCCATCGGTCGGCCTCGGGGAGGTCCTGTGCGAACGCGTCATGCACGGTCTGCGGCTTGAGGAATGCCTCGGCCGCGCCCTCCGGAGCACCCGGGTAGCCCGCGACGTCGAGGACCGTGGTCGGATCCGCGACCGCGAGCGCGGAGCCCGATCCCTCGAGGATGCCGACGACGGTCTCGCCCTCGTCGGGGATGAACGCGTCGACGTACACCAGCGCCTTCACGTCTCCGCCGTGTGCGCCGGCGTTCGTGATGACCGCGCCCCCGTACGAGTGGCCGACGAGCACGACCGGCCCGGTCGTCCGCTGCGCGAGGAACGACGCGATGTACGCCGCGTCGGACGTCAGCCCGCGCAGCTCGTTCGGCGGGGCGAGGACGGTGTACCCCTCCGCCTGGAGCGGAACGCTCACGGCGTTCCAGCTGGATGCGTCGGCCCACGCGCCGTGCACGAGGACGATCGTCGGCTTGCTCTCTGACATTCGACTTCCCATCTGTTGCGCCGCCCCAGGCGGCTGCGGATGATCAAAGTCGCGTCGTGTGCTGTCCTGGACGCGCTGTCCGACACCTTAGGGCCGCACGCCGCGTCGGCGCCAGCGTCGCCGGCTGATGCGCCGTGAACGATTGCCGAAGCCCTTGTGCGACACCGCCCGTCGCCGGCTGTCAATGGGGATCCGCGACCTGGCCGACGTCCCTAGCCTGGGGCGATGGCAGTGAGAGAGCTGTGGCTGATCCGGCACGGTGAGAGCATCGGCAACGTCGCGGCCACCCGCGCCGAGATCGAGGGCCTCGACGCCATCCCGCTCGACGTGCGGGACGCCGATGTCCCGCTGTCGCCCACCGGGCAGGAGCAGGCCGCCGCGCTCGGCGGATGGCTCTCCCACCACCTCGACGACATCGACCTGTACGGGGTGTCGCCCTATGTCCGGGCCAGGGAGACGCTCGCGATCGCCCTGGGGGAGGGCTCGGCGGGCCGGACGATCTTCGTCGACGAGCGGCTGCGCGACCGCGAGCTCGGGATCCTGGATCTGCTCACGAGGCAGGGCGTCGCCCGGTTGCACCCCGAAGAGTTCTCCCGGCGTCGCCACCTCGGCAAGTTCTACCATCGGCCGCCGGGCGGAGAGTCGTGGGCGGACGTCGCGCTGCGGCTCCGGTCGTTCCTCCGTGAGACGCTCGAGGGCGGTCCCGAGACGGCAATGCTCGTCGTGCACGACGCGGTGGTGATGCTGTTGCTCTACATCCTGCTGCCGCTGGGGGAGGGTGAGCTGCTGGGCTTCGCCGACGACCACACCGTCCTGAACGCCTCGATCACCCACCTGATCAGGACTGAGGCCGGCTGGGAGCTCGCGGCCTTCTCGGATGTCGCCCACCTCGAGCGCGAGGGTGCCGACGTCACGGCTCATCCCGGGGATCCCGATGTCCAGCCACGTTGAGGCGGTGACCGAATCGCTCCTTCGGGAGTGGGGCCTGCCCGACCCGGGCGAGTCGAAGAAGTCCCGCGGCGATGTGGTGGTCGTCGGCGGCTCGCGCAGCTCACCGGGTGCCGTGCTCCTCGCGGGCGAGTCGGCGCTGCGCGTCGGCGCGGGGCGCGTCGCGCTCGCGGTGCCGCAGTCGATCGACGCCCAGGTCGGCATCGCCCTTCCGGAAGCGGGCATCCTCGCGCTCCCCGACGATGCCGAGGCGCCGCTGAGCGCAGAGCTGGGAGAGAAGGTCGCGGCCGCCGACGCCGTGCTGGTCGGACCCGGCTTCAGCGACGCCGACGAGACGCGGGCGACGCTGCTCGCCGTCGCTGCGACGGGTCCGCGCCTGATCGTGCTCGATGCGTTCGCCCTCGGGGTGCTTCCCGAGATCGATCGGGGCGGCCTCCCCGATGAGGTCATCCTCAACCCGAACAGGGACGAGGCGAGGATCCTGCTCGGCCGCGAGCTCGCCGACGACGTCGCCGACGTCTGCGAGATCGCCCGGAGGTTCGATGCCGTCGTCAACTGCTACGGCGTGGTGGCGCGCGCCGACGGGCGCACGTGGCGGATCGACGAGGGCGACGGCGGATTGGGAACGTCGGGGAGCGGCGATGTGCTCGCCGGCGCGATCGCGGGAATCGCCGCGCGCGGCGTGGACCCTGCCCGAGCGGCCGTGTGGGGTTCGTGGGCGCACGCCCGGGCGGGCGTCAGGCTCGGCGAGCGCATCGGTCTCGGCTACCTGGCGCGTGATCTCGCGAGCGAGTTGACCCTGGCCGTGCACAGCCTCAGCCGGTGACGAGGGCAGCCAGACCGCCCCTGCGATCGCCGGGACTGTGTGCAGCGATGCTCAGCTGTGCGGGACCGCGTCCACCACTGCGCCCGCGATCGTCGCACCGCTCGGCGCGGCGTACGAGAAGCGGTCGCCGGGGAGCAGGCCCGCGATCGCCTGGCCGAGCGGCGAATCGGGGGAGTAGACGGCGAAGTCGGAATCCGCGCCGAGGAGGGTGCGCGAGCCGAGCAGGAACGTCTCCCGCGATCGGTCCGCGTCGAAGTCGACTGTCACGCGCATGCCGGGCTCGACGATGCCGTCGTCCGGGCGCTCGCCGACCTGGGCGCGGCGGATGATGCCGCGCAGCTCCAGCGCGCGGACCTGGGTCTGCTCGTCCTCGGCGCCCTCGCGCACGAGCAGTTCGAGCTCCTCCTGCAGCTGACGCAGAGCGTCCTGCGTGAGCCAGATCGGCTCCTCCACAACAGACACGGCAAACCTCCACAGCCGGGACAGATGAAGTTCCCGAGCCTAGCGGTTCGCGTCGTGGGGTGCACGGCGAGCAGGCGAGCCGCCCACTCGCGCTCGCCTACCTGCGTTGTTCGAAGGCTCCCGCGGTGACGGGAATCGCGACGGCCGCCACGATGCAGAGCAGGCCCACGACGAACACCAGCGCGGGCAGGACCGGTGACGCGAACGACAGCCCCAGGATCACCATCCCGCCGACCATGAGGATCAGATAGAGCACGAAGAGCAGCATCGCCAACCTCCAGGATCGCCTTCCTCATTGATACTCCTCACCGGCCCGTCGCGGGAGGGGCGCCGTCCCTGGCATCGGACTCGGGTGGGCGCGAGAATGACGCCATGAGACTTGTGCAGGTTGCTCAGCACGCCGATGACCTCGATCGCGCCGCAGGCTTCTACAGCTCTCTCCTCGGCGCCGACGCGACGGCGGTGTTCGATCCGCCGGGCCTGCTGTTCTTCGACCTCGACGGCGTGCGGCTGCTGCTGGACCGCAACGCCCCGACCGCGCTGCTGTACCTGCACGTCGACGACGTGGCCGCCGCCCTGGAGCGGATCGGCGATCGGGCCGAGGTCGTCTCGGCGCCGCACGTGATCTTCACCCACGAGGACGACACCCTCGGACCGGCAGGTCACGACGAGTGGCAGGCATTCGTCGAGGACTCCGAAGGCAACACCGTCGGCCTCATCTCGTTCCGGCCCGTCGCCTCCTGAGGGGCGCCATGGTGCACGACGGATGGCCGTGAGATGAGGCATCCTGCTCGTATCGAGTCGGTAACGGGAGTCAGAGTGCACGCTCCTGTCGCGTTAGCCTGGTCGCGATGAGCGCCTACGTCTCGGCGTTCGAGCTGTTCTCCATCGGCGTAGGACCCTCGAGCTCCCACACGGTCGGTCCCATGCGGGCCGCCCACGATTTCGTCGTCCGCCTGCGCGAAGGAGGGGTTCTGCCGCAGGTCGGCCGCGTCACCTGCACGCTGCACGGCTCACTCGGAGCCACGGGCATCGGCCACGGCACGCCCGACGCCGTCGTCGCGGGGTTGCAGGGTCTCGAACCCGAGACGGTGGATCCGGATGCTGTGCGCTCCGCGTGGAGCGCCTGGCCCGACGATCGCGCGCTCGAGCTCGCCGGCACGCACGCGGTCCCGTTCCGGCGCGGCGACGTCGTGTTCGCGCCGCGCACCAGGCTGCCCGGCCACCCCAACGCCATGACCCTCCAAGCGTGGACCTCGCCCGGCGACGGACCTGCGCGTGCGCTCTCCGCGCCCGGAGTGCGCGAGACGGGCTCGTCTGCGGCTCTCGAACCCGCGGCGGCGACGGATGCCGGACTCCTCGTCCGCGAGACCTACTACTCCGTCGGCGGCGGCTTCATCCGCCGCGAAGGTGACGCTGCGCCCGGCTCAGCGGCCGCAGGGGAGCCCGCACACGCGTTCCCCCTGGACTTCTCCAGCGCCAAGGAGCTGCTCGCCGTGTGCGACGAGCGGGGCATCACGATCGCCGAGGCCGCGCGCATCAACGAGGAATCGCTGCGCCCCGACGAGGACATCGCCGAGGGGCTGGACGCGATCTGGGACGCGATGGCCGCGTGCGTCGAGGCGGGTCTGCGGGCCGGGGGCCTCCTCCCCGGGATGCTGGGCGTCAAGCGCCGCGCCGCGTCGATCCGCGCGCAGCTCGAGGCGGCCGAGGCCGACGGCCGCCGGGAACTCCCAGGCGAGTGGCTCGGCGCCTTCGCGCTCGCGGTGAACGAGGAGAACGCGGCCGGCGGCCGTGTCGTGACGGCGCCGACGAACGGCGCCGCCGGCATCGTCCCCGCCGTCGCGATGTACTGGTGGCGCTTCCTGGCGGACTCCGGTCTCGGCGCCGGCAATGCGGTGACACCGTACGGCGAGCTGGTCGGCAGCGCCCTGCTCGGGTATCACGGGCACGCTGCGACCGCCGAGGAGGCCGCAGGCTGGGACGACGAGCAGGTGGCGGAGGCGAACCGTCGCCGAGGCATCCGTCGATTCCTCCTCACCGCCACCGCGCTGGGCTCTCTGTTCAAGGCCAACGCGTCGATCTCGGGCGCCGAGGGCGGGTGTCAGGCCGAGGTGGGATCGGCGTGCGCGATGGCCGCGGGCGGCCTCACCGCCGTGATGGGCGGCACGAACCGGCAGATCGAGAACGCCGCCGAGATCGCCATGGAGCACCACCTCGGCCTCACCTGCGACCCGGTGGGCGGACTCGTGCAGATCCCGTGCATCGAGCGCAACGCGATCGCCGCGTCGACAGCCGTCACAGCCGCGCGCCTCGCCCTGCGCGGCGACGGCTCGCACTACGTCTCGCTCGACGCGGTGGTCGAGACCATGCGCCAGACCGGCATCGACATGTCGCACAAGTACAAGGAGACGAGCGAAGGCGGTCTCGCGGTCAACGTCATCGAGTGCTGAAGCCGAGTGCTGGCCTCCGAAGGCCGGCGGTGGTCTCGTTCGTTCACGGCGAACGCTCCACGGCTTAGCACTCGCATGTCGAGAGTGCTAATCTGGTCCCAGTTGAGCCGGTACGGCTCAACTTTCGACGAGAGGAGATAATCATGGCCACCAACGACCCGTTCCGGGACCTCGACCGCCTTGCTGCCGGTCTCTTCGACACGCGCCGCGGCCCCCGCCGCATGCCGATGGACCTGTACCGCGACGGCGACCACTACATCCTGACGGCCGACCTTCCGGGCATCGACCCGGGTTCGGTCGACATCGACGTCGACGGACAGCTGCTGACCATCCGCGCGGAGCGCACGCTGACGAGCGGCGACGACGTCAAGTGGATCACGCGCGAACGAGAGGCGGCGAGCTTCCTGCGCCAGCTCAACCTGGGCCAGGGCATCGACACCGAGCGCATCTCCGCGAGCTACAACAACGGCGTGCTGAGCGTGACGATCCCGGTCAGCGAGAAGGCGAAGCCGCGCAAGATCGAGGTGATGTCCGAGGGCGGCGCGCCGACGATCACGGCGCATGAGTCCGACGCGCCCCAGCCGATCGAGCAGTAGGACCATCCCAGAACGGATGCCTCCCCGCCGACGCGGCGGCGAGGCATCCGTTCTGTCGTCTACGCTCGTGCGGTTCCGGTGAAGTGCCTGCGGCACCGGGCCTGGTAGGACTCGATCCCTCCGACGTGCGCCGGCGCCGGCACGCCGGCATCGCCGGTGGGAGCCTCGGCGATTCGCTGGTGGAACGCGGCGTCTTCGCCGCAGACCGCGCACACGGCGGTGAGCTTTACGACGTCCTCGGCGATCGCCATCAGCGCCGGCAGCGGCTCGAACGGCCGGCCGTCGAACATGACGCACAGCCCTGACACCACCACGGTCACGCCATCGGCGACCAGCCCGTCGACGGCGGGGACGAGGTCGGACCCGAAGAACTGCGCCTCGTCGATGGCGACGAGGTCGAGCCCGCGGCCTTCGACGCCAGCGACGAGCGAGGCTACGTCGGGCACCGAGCGCGAGGGCACGCTCAGCCCGGAGTGGGAGCTCACCAGTCCCGCGCCCCGCCGATCGTCCAGTGCGTGGCTCACCACCTCGACCTCGAGCCCCGCGATGCGCGCGCGGCGGACGCGGCGCAGCAGCTCCTCCGACTTTCCGGCGAACATCGGACCGCACACCACCTGTAGCCGGGACTGCCTGGTCGCACGCATGCCGCCACCCTATGTCCGGTTCTGCGCGAGGCGCATGAGACGACGCGCGAACGACGGTCGCCATGGGCGCCGGGGAGCGAGGACGGCGGATCAGCCCCCCGCGCGGCGTCCTCGCCGCACACGGCCGACCGTCTCCCCGGCGGCGACGCCGGTCAGCACGAGGCCCGCGGCGATCGAGAGGGTGAGCGTGTCGAGCACGCTCGCGGCGGTCGCGAGAAGCGCGAGCGCGAGCACCCCCGCGAGCTGTGCGCGCGCCCAGCGCCGCTCGAGCAGGTGGCGGAAGAGCACCGTGCCCGCGAGGAACAGCATCGGCCCGCCGATGACCGCGATCGCCGCGGCGACGTCGTGGTCGTGCGGGTGCGCGAGGGCGTCCTTGTCGCCCACGCTGATCACGACGATCCCCGCCACGATCGGGAGGTGCATCCACGTGTAGGCGGTGCGTGCCAGGCGACCCGGCGTGTCCGACGCCTCGATGGTCTCGGCGCCGACCCGCTCGCCGTGGTCGAAGTAGATCCACCACGCCGCCGCCGCGGTCGCGAACGCGGTGACGAGCGCGGCCACGGATGCCGGCGACGACTCGGTCTCGGCGAAGACGAAGCCGGTGACGAGCATGCCCTCGCCGAGCGCGATCAGCACGAAGAGCGCGGTCCGTTCGGCGATGTGGGGGCCCGACAGGTCCCAGCGGTCGAGGCGCACCTTGCCGAGGCCGGGGACGGGGAACGCGAGGAGCGTCCCCGCGAGCTCGATCCCGAGCGCGAGCGCCCACAGCGGCAGCTGCCACGGCAGCGGCAGCAGCGCGCCGACCACCCACAACACGGCGCTCGCGACAGTCCAGGCGAGCACCGCGGTGAAGTCCCTCGACACGGCCGGGTCATGGCGCGCGGTCGCCCATACGATGAACGCCGTTCGCCCCACCTGGAGGATGACGTAGGCGATCGCGAAGGCCCAGGCGCGCTCGCCGAAGGCTTCGGCGATCGAGACGCTCATGACCAGCGACACGAACGCGAGCCCGATGACGGCGCCGCGAACCGGCAGCGTCACCGGGTCGAGCCAGTTCGTGACCCAGGTCGTCGACACCCACGCCCACCACAGCGCGCACACCATGATCACGCCCTCGAGTACTCCGAGAGGGCTTTGATTCTCGTAGAGATAGGCCGACAGCTGCGTCAGCGCGAACACGAACACGAGGTCGAAGAAGAGCTCGATGTACGTCACCCGATCGGCGCGCGGAGTGTCCGTCGGCCTCATCACGTTCCGCGTCATCCCGAAGGGCATGCCCCACATCCTGTCATCGCGCGCCGGCGCGACGGCGATCTCGCCCCTGGACGGCGTGCCAGCCGCAGGGGCACTATTCATCTCGTGACGAACAATGCGGAGACGGATGCTGTGAGCGTGCGTGGTCTGCACGTCAGGCGCGGCAAGACGGAGGTCTTCACCGGGCTCGATCTCGATATCCCGCGGGGGCAGATCACCGGACTGCTCGGACCGTCGGGGTGCGGCAAGACCACGCTGATGCGATCGATCGTGGGTGTGCAGAAGGTGGCGGGCGGCGAGGTGACGGTTCTCGGCGAACCCGCCGGTTCGCGCGCGCTGCGCAAGCAGGTCGCGTACGACACGCAGGCGGCCTCGGTCTACGGCGACCTCACCATCCAGCAGAACCTGCGCTATTTCGCGCGTCTGGTCGACGCGCCCCGCACCGACGTCGATCGCGTCATCGAGCAGGTCGGTCTCGCCGACCAGCGTGACCAGACCATCGACTCGCTCTCGGGGGGACAGGAGAGCCGCGTCTCGCTCGCGGTCGCCATGCTCGGGGCGCCCGAGCTGCTCGTGCTCGACGAACCCACGGTGGGCCTGGATCCGCTGCTGCGCGCCGAGCTGTGGGGAGTCTTCCGCGGCCTCGCCGACGCCGGCGCGACGCTCATCGTCTCGAGCCACGTCATGGACGAAGCCCTCCGGTGCGACCGCCTCGTGCTCATGCGCGCGGGCCGGATCATCGCCGACACGACCCCCGACGGGCTCTTCGCCGACACCGGGACGACGGACCCGGATGCCGCGTTCCTCACGCTCATCGAGCGCGACGCCGTTCGCCCAGCCCAGGGACCGGAAGAAGCGGCTCAGGGACCGGCGCCATCGGCCGGTGAGCCTGCCGAACCCCACCCGCTCACGCGTCGTGAGGCGCGCGAGCAGGCCGAGCATGCGCACCACGCGGACGAGGGGAGCACCTCATGAACGGTGTGCTGACGCTCGCGACCGCCGGGCGCGTGTTACGGCAGCTCAGCCACGACCCGCGCTCGATCGCGCTCATGCTCGTGGCGCCGAGTCTGCTCGTCGGCCTGTTCGCGTGGCTGTTCAGCGATCAGGAAGGTGTCTTCGACCAGTTCGGCGGTCCGATCCTGGCGCTGTTCCCCTTCATCGTGATGTTCCTGATCACCTCGATCACGACGCTCCGCGAGCGACGGTCGGGAACCCTCGAGCGCCTCATGACCACGCCCATCGCGAAAGCCGACTTCATCGTCGGCTACGGGCTGGCCTTCGGGCTCATGGCCACGCTGCAGGCGGTCATCACCGTCACCTTCGCGGTGTGGGTGTGCGGGCTCCAGGTCGACGGGCCGCTGTGGCAGCTCGGCCTCGTCGCCGTCGTCGACGCGATCCTCGGCACCGCGCTGGGACTCCTGGCGAGCGCGTTCGCGCGGACCGAGTTCCAGGCGGTGCAGTTCATGCCGCTCATCGTGTTCCCGCAGATCATCCTGGGCGGCCTGTTCATGCCCCGCGAGGACATGCCCGAGGCGCTGTACCAGATCTCGAAGATCCTGCCGCTGAGCTACGCGATCGACACGATCAACGCGGTCACCGACGGCGACGAGGGCTGGGACGTCTTCGGTCCACTGCTCATCGTGGTCGCGTTCGCCGTGGGCGCGCTGATCCTCGCGTCGCTGACCCTTCGGAGGCGGACTCCGTAGCCCGACGGCTCAGCAGCTGGGCCGCTTCTTGCGCAGCTTCGCGGTCAGGTCGCGCAGCTGGGAGAGCTCGTCGTCCGAGAGCAACGACATCCGCTCCGCGATGGCCTTGCCGTGGGCACTGGCGATGCGGCGGAACAAGGAGGCCCCGGCATCCGTCGCGTGCACGAGCGCTCCGCGCCCGTCGTCGGGGTCGGCGCACTTGGTGATCAGTCCGCGCGCGACCATGCGGTCGACGAGCCGTGAGACGCTCGGCTGGCTGATGAGCATGTTCGCAGTCACGTCGCGCAGGCGCGCGGTGAGGTCGTCGGCGCGGGTGACCGTCAGGAGCACGTCGTACTCGGCCTGACTCAGCGTCTCGTCGTCGAAATCGTCGTTGATGTCGCCGAACACCTCGTGCTGCGCGCGGAAGAGACTCTCCCACGCGTCGATGGCGAGACGGCGATCGGTCATAGCGTCAAGATTAGAGCCTCGCACCGACCCTAGGCTGGCCCCATGGCGTCTTCTGCAGTCGGGTCGTGGCGCACGCATCGTCTCGGAGCCGTGGGGCTCGTGCTCGCCCTGCTCGCCGGAGTGCTGCTCGCCGGCCTGAACCCGAGCCCGGCGCACGCGGGCGTCGACGACTTCTCGTTCGAGAGCCTCGACGTGCAGTACCAGCTGGGCCGTGCCGAGGACGGCACCAGCACCCTGACGGTCGTCGAGACGTTCGTGGCGCTGTTCCCCGAGTTCGACCAGAACCGGGGCATGCGCCGCGCCATTCCCGACAGCTACCTGGGCGCACCCCTGCACCCCGAGCTCGTCTCGATCACCGACGAGACCGGCGCGCCCCGCGCGGAGGAGACGGAATCGGAGGACGGCTACTACTCGATGACGTCGCGAGCCGACGACTTCGTCCACGGCCGTCAGACGTACGTCTTCACCTACACGCTCCAGAACGTCACGCACCACTTCGCCGACACCGGGGTCGACGAGTTCTACTGGAACGTCAACGGCGTCGAGTGGCCGCAGCCCTTCGGCCGCATCACCGCGCGCGTGACGATGCCGGCCGACCTCGGGGCCGCGCGAACCGGCGCGCAGGCCTGCTATGTCGGCTACCAAGGCTCGACGCAGACCTGCCCGATCGACGATGCCGACGGGACGACCGTTGCCTCGTCCCTGAACGTGCAGCCGTACCAGACGATGACGATCGCGATCGGGTTCGAGCCCGACACGTTCACCGAATTCGACCCGGGCTACTTCGTGTCGCCGTGGGGCTGGCTGCAGAGCGGGGTGGCCGTGCTCGGACTCGGCACCGCGGTCGCGCTGGCTGCCGTCACCCGCCGTCGTCATCTGCGCGACGAGCCCGGACGCTCCGTCATCATCGCGGAGTACACGCCGCCGCGCGGCATAGACGCCCTCGAGAGCGCCGTGCTGCTCGGCCGCACCACGAAAGCGATCCCGGCCGAGGTGCTCGAGCAGGCGGTGGTGGGCAGCATCCGTATCGAAGAGGGCCCGCCCAAGTGGTTCGGCGGCACGAAGCTGAAGGCCGTGCTGGTGGACCCGTCCCTCGCCGACGGAGACGGACGGATGCTGCTGCCCGGCCTGTTCCCGACGGGCGTGCCGGGCGAGGAGTTCGAATTCGGCCGCTCCGACACGAGGTTCTCGACGACCGCGCAGAAGGTGCTGAAGGCGGCCGCGTCGGAGCTGTCGGCGCGGGGCCTTCGGCGCAAGGTGCCGATCAGCGCGCGGGTGTGGCCGGTCGTGATCGCCATCGTGTCCGCGGTGCTCGTGCTGCTCTTCGGCATCGGTGCGCTGGCGGGCTACGTGACGGCGTGGATGCCGATCCTGCTGATCATCGGATCGGTGCTCGTCGTGCTGCTGGTGGCGGGGATGGTGTCGCGCAAGCCGCTCACCGCCGCCGGCGCCGAGACGCGCGACCACCTGCTCGGGCTGAAGCAGTTCATCGAGTGGGCCGAGGCCGACCGCATCCGCATGCTGCAGTCTCCGCAGGGGGCTGAGCGCGTTCGCGTCGACGTCTCGGACCCGCGCATGAAGCTGAAGCTGTACGAGACCCTGCTGCCGTACGCCGTGGTGTTCGGTCAGGAGAAGAAGTGGGCCGAGGAGCTCGCTGTGCTGTACGGCTCGGGCAACTCCCCGGGCTGGTACTCGGGATCGACCGGATTCAACGCGGCGGCGTTCTCGGCCGGGATCTCGAACCTGTCGACGTCGGCCTCGTCGTCGTCCACGTCCGGCGGGTCGTCGGGCGGCGGCTCGGCGGGCGGCGGCGGTGGCGGAGGCGGTGGCGGGGGCGTCTGATCCGGGATGCTGCTCCTCGGAGACGACGCTCGGCTCAGCCGTCGCGCGGGTGAGAGGGCATCGGTTCCGGCACATGCAGCCGGGTGAGGAACCGGTCCGTCCCGCGCGGGATGCCGCGGCGATCGCCGAGCGAGACGACCACGGTCACGGTCACCGCGACGGGGACGGTCCACGCGGCGGGCTGCTCGAGGAACGGGCGCAGAACGGGGAACCCCGCCGTCACGAGGCCGCCGCCCAGGATCGCGACGCCGGAGAGGATCGCGCCCGTGAGCATGCCCGCGATCGCGCCGCGGGCCGTCAGGCCCCGCCACCAGATGCCGAGCAGCAGCACGGGGCACAGGGTGGACGCGGTGAACGCGAAGACCAGGCCGACGCTGCCGGCGAGCCCGGCCGGCTCGGTGGCCAGCGCGACGACCAGGGGGACGAACGACGAGAGCACGGCCGCGATGCGGAAGCCGCGCACGCTGCCGCCGAGCAGGTCCTGGCTGATGACGCCGGCGAGGGACACGACGAGCCCTGACGACGTGGAGAGGAACGCCGCGAACGCCCCGGCGATGACGAGGGCCGTCAGCACATCGCCGAGAGGCCCGGCGACGAGCCGGCCGGGCAGCAGCAGGATGAGCGCGTCGGCATCGCCCGACTGCGCGAGATCGGGCGCGAACGCGCGGCCGAGGAACCCGAACGCGGTGGGGAACAGATAGAACACCGACAGCAGCACGAGCACGATGACGGTCGTGCGACGTGCCGCGACGCCGTCGGGGTTCGTGTAGAAGCGCACGAGCACGTGGGGGAGTCCGAGGGTGCCGAGCAGCAGCGCCACCATGAGCGACACCGTGCGGTAGACCTCGAGGTCGCCCGGTCCGGCGCTCGGCGGGAACGCCTCGACCGGAGGCAGTGCGGGCTCGACGCCGCCGGCGAGGAGGAGGATCGCGACCACCGGGATGGCGAGCGCCGTGAGCTTCAGCCAGAACTGGAACGCCTGCACGAAGGTGATCGAGCGCATGCCGCCCGCCGCGACCACGACCGCGACGATGACCGCGACGGCGAGCGACCCCACCCAGGAGGGCAGACCGGTCGTGATCCGCACCGTGAGGGCCGCGCCCTGCAGCTGGGGCACGATGTAGAACCACCCGATGACGATCACGAGCGTGCTCGTCACGCGCCGAGCCCACAGCGAGTCCAGCCGCGCCTCGGTGAAGTCGGGGATCGTGTACGCCCCCGAGCGGCGCAGGGGTGCGGCCACGAACAGCAGCAGCATGAGGTATCCCGCCGCGTACCCGATCGGGAACCACAGCGCCGACGAGCCGGTGAGAAGGATGAGGCCGCCGATGCCCAGGAACGACGCGGCCGACAGGTATTCGCCGCCGATCGCCGACGCGTTCCACCAGGGACGCACGGTGCGGCTCGCGACGTAGAAGTCGCTCGTCGTGCGCGACACCCGCAGGCCGTAGAAGCCGATCAGCGCCGACGCGACGGCAACGGCGGCGATGGCGACGTAGCCGATCGCGGCGTTCACTCGTCCTCCGCGAGCGCCCGGTACCGGGCCTCGTTGCGCGTCGCCGTGCGCACGTACAGTCCGCCGACGGTGATGGCGAGCGGGTACACGCCGGCCCCCAGCAGCAGCCACGACAGCGGCACGCCGAGGACGAACGTCGTGTCGAGCTGGGGCACGAGCGCGATGGCGAGCACGAACAGGGCGGTGGCGACGACGAACCCCAGTGCGAACACGATCCCGAGCCGCAGCTGCGAGCGGATCAGCGAGCGCACGTACACGCCGGCGATGTCGCTCGTGGGTCCTCCATCCGCCTCCCGCGACGCGGAACCGACGGATGCGGCAGGGGAGCCCGCGTGCGGAGCTGTGACGCGTACCCGGCCCGGGGCGGGCGGCTGCCGGTCGGAGGGTGTGTCGGCGTCGCTCGTGGTCATGAGCGGGGCCGGATCGTCGTCGACTCCAGCCTCTCGCGGAGCGCCGGCAGGCACCGCCTGCTCACCGGCAGCTCGGCGCCGCCCACCGTGACGCTCGGGTGGTCGCCCCCGAGCCGGAGGCGCGCGAGGTGGGGGATCGCGACGAGGTAGGAGCGATGGATCCGCACGAACGCGTCGGACCACTGCCGCTCGAGATCCGACATCGGCACGCGCACGAGGTAGCTCGCCTCCTCGGTGTGCAGCCGCGCGTAGTCGCCCTGAGCCTGCACGTAGCGCACCTCGTCGCGCCGGATCATGCGCGTCGTGCCGCCGAGCGTGACGGCGATGAGCTCCGGCTGGGCGGCGGCCGCGGCATCCGTCGCCGGCGCAGCCTGCGCTTTCATCGCCTCGATGACGCGCGTGACCGAGCGGTGAAGCCGTTCGGTGCGCACAGGCTTGAGCAGGTAGTCCACCGCCGCGAGGTCGAAGGCCTCGAGGGCGCTCTCCTCGTCGGCCGTCACGAAGACGAGGGCCGGCCGACGCTCGAACCGCTGCAGGGCGCGCGCGAGGTCGAAGCCGCTCAGACCGGGCATGTGGATGTCGAGGAATGCGGCGTCGACGCTCTCCCGCGTGAGCAGCCGGATCGCTTCGGCCCCCGAGGGCGCCTGGTGGATGACGCCGATGCGCGGGTCCTGACCGAGCAGGAACGCGAGCTCCTCGATCGCGGGCTGCTCGTCGTCGGCGATGAGGACGGAGATCACGGTTCGCGCCTTCCCTCGGGCCGCTCGAGGGTCGCCGTCGCACGCACGGGACCGGTGGATGCCGCGACCCGGCCGGGCTGCGACTTCGGCACCCGCATCCGCACCAGCGTTCCCGCACCCACGTTCGTGTCCACGACCAGCCCGTGTTCGTCGCCGTAAACCTGCCGGAGCCGTGCGTCGACGTTGCGCAGACCCACGTGCTCGCCCGGCGCACCGCCGGCGAGTGCGCGCTCGAGCACGACCGGGTCGATGCCGACGCCGTCGTCCTCGACGCTGATCTCGGCGAACGCTCCCAGATCCGAGGCCTCGATCGTGATGCGTCCGCCGCCCTCCTTGCCCTCGAGCCCGTGGCGGACCGCGTTCTCGACGAGGGGCTGGATCGACAGGAACGGCACCACCGTCGACAGCACCTCGGGCGCGATCTGCAGGGTGACCCTCAGGCGGTCGCCGAAGCGCGCGCGCTCGAGCTTCAGGTAGCTGTCGATAGAGCGGAGCTCCTCGGCGACGGTCGTGAAGTCGCCGTGCCGGCGGAACGAGTACCGCGTGAAGTCGGCGAACTCGAGGACGAGCTCGCGCGCCTTCGCGGGGTCGGTGTTGATGAAGGAGGCGATCGCGTTGAGCGAGTTGTAGATGAAGTGCGGGCTGATCTGCGCGCGGAGCGCGCGGACCTCGGCCTCGGCGAGCGCGGTCCTCGACGCGTCGAGCTCGCCGAGCTCCACCTGGGCGGCCACCCAGTCCGCCACCTCGCCGGTCGCGCGCACGAGCCCGGCCCGCACGCGCGGCGCGAACGCGACGATGGCCCCCGCGGGCACGCCGCCGGCGAGGATCGGTGCGGCGACGGCATCCGTCTCCCGTTCGCCGATCCGCGCCCGTCGTTGCATCTGTGTGCGGCCCGACGCGCGGGCTTCGGCGGCCAGCCGCCCGGCGATCTCGCGCACGGCGTCGTCGCCCTCGACGGTCACCTGCCCCGACGGGTCGACGAGCGCGAGCGTGTCGCACCCGAGGAGGGCCCTGAGGTGGCGACCGGCGCGGGTCGCGTCGCCCTCGGCGATGCCCCCGCGCAGGTGCTTGGCGGCCCGGCTCGCCAGGTGGAGGGTCTGGTACGTCGCCTGCTCGACGTCGGTGCCGAGCTCCTTCGATGCCACCACGATGCGCCGGAGCAGGATCACGACGCCGACCGCGAGAGCCCCGGCGACGACGCCGGCGGCAGCGGCGAGCAGCATCGACTCGGGCATGCGGCCAGCGTAGCCGTCGTTCGTCGTCCGTCGGCCGCCGTTCGTCGCACCATGGGCGCCGCTCACCGACGACGAACGGCGACGGCCCCCGGCCCCACCGGCCGAAGACGAGCATGGTCGCACTGTCAACGCAGCGGCGCGGCCGACGGGCGCGCCGATCCCGCTCGAAGGAGAGACGCCCATGGGCAACGAAGCCCCCAGCGCCGCGACGGACCTCGCAGAGGTCGACTACAGCGCGGTCCAAGCATCACCCGAATTCCAACGGCTCCGGCGCACACACCGCAGCTTCGTCTTCCCGGTGCTGGGCGCGTGCCTGGCCTGGTACTTCGCGTACGTCCTCCTCGCCAGCTACGCCCACGACTTCATGTCGATCCGGGTGTTTGGCAGCGTCAACATCGCGATGGTCCTCGGCATGGCGCAGGTCGTCACGACCTTCGCCGTCACGACCTGGTACGTCCACTACGCCAACAAGCGCCTCGACCCGCTCGCGGAGGAGATCCGCGACGAGATCGAGACCGGCGAGTTCGAGAAGGCAGGGGAGGCGCGCTGATGCGGCACTTCGGAGAGGCGGCGACCACGTCGCCCGGTGAGCCCTGGCTCAACATCGCGATCTTCGGCGCGTTCGTCGCGGTCACGATGGTGATCGTGTTCCGCGCCAGCCGGAACAACAAGACCGCGGCGGACTACTACGCCGCCGGTCGCTCGTTCACGGGCGGCCAGAACGGCTCCGCGATCGCGGGCGACTACTTGTCGGCGGCGTCGTTCCTCGGCATCGTCGGCGCGATCGCGATGACCGGCTACGACGGGTTCCTCTACTCGATCGGCTTCCTCGTCGCCTGGCTCGTCGCGCTCCTGCTCGTCGCGGAGCTGCTGCGCAACACCGGCAAGTTCACGATGGCCGACGTGCTGTCGTTCCGCCTCAAGCAGCGCCCGGTGCGCATCGCCGCGGCGACGACGACGCTCGTCGTCTGCTTCTTCTACCTGCTCGCGCAGATGGCGGGCGCCGGTGGCCTGGTGTCGCTGCTGCTCGGCATCGGCGACCAGCTCGGCCAGGCCGTCGTCATCACGGTGGTGGGCGCGCTGATGATCCTCTACGTGCTCATCGGCGGCATGAAGGGCACCACCTGGGTGCAGATCATCAAGGCCGTACTCCTCATCGCGGGCGCCGGTGTGATGACGGTCTGGGTGCTCGCGCTCAACGGCTTCGACTTCTCGGCGCTGCTCGACAAGGCCGTGGCCGTCGCCGAGAACCCGGCGATCCTCGACCCGGGCCTCAAGTACGGCGTCTCGGACACCTCGAAGATCGACTTCCTGTCGCTGGGTCTCGCCCTCGTGCTCGGCACCGCGGCCCTGCCGCACGTGCTGATGCGCTTCTACACCGTGCCCACGGCGAAGGAGGCGCGCAAGTCCGTCGTCTGGGCCATCTGGCTCATCGGCATCTTCTACGTCTTCACGCTGGTCCTCGGCTATGGCGCCGCCGCTCTCGTCGGGCCGGCGGTCATCGCCGCGGCACCCGGCGGCCCGAACTCGGCCGCTCCTCTGCTCGCGTTCTCGCTGGGCGGACCGCTGCTGCTCGGCCTCATCTCGGCGATCGCCTTCGCGACGATCCTCGCGGTCGTCGCGGGCCTCACGATCACCGCCGCCGCGTCGTTCGCGCACGACATCTACGCGTCGGTCGTCAAGAAGGGCAAGCCCGAACCCGGCGCCGAGGTGAAGGTCGCGCGGCGCACGGTGGTCATCATCGGCATCGTCGCGATCATCGGCGGCATCGGAGCGAACGGTCAGAACGTCGCGTTCCTCGTGGCCCTCGCCTTCGCCGTCGCGGCCTCCGCGAACCTCCCGACGATCGTGTACTCGCTGTTCTGGAAGCGGTTCACGACCAAGGGCGCTCTGTGGAGCATGTACGGCGGTCTCGCCTCGGCGATCCTGCTCATCGTGTTCTCGCCGGTGGTCTCGGGCTCCGAGACGTCGATGCTGAAGACCGACGCGATCGACTTCGCGTGGTTCCCGTTGTCGAACCCCGGCATCATCTCGATCCCGCTCGCCTTCTTCCTGGGCTGGATCGTGAGCGTGCTCGACAAGACGCAGGAGGACCCGAAGAAGCAGTCCGAGATGGAGGTCCGCTCGCTCACCGGCATCGGCGCCGAGAAGGCGGTCAGCCACTAGAGCAAAGGGCAAGAGTAAGGGCCGGTCGGAGAGGCTACCGACCGGCCCTTTTTCCCTTGCACCAAGAGTGTCCTGCAATCACATGCCGGTAGCTGCCACAGCAAAACAACTACCGTGCGAGCACTCTATAACGGCCAGATAACGCTGACAAGCGTTTTCTGTGATCTTTTCGTGATCTTCCCAGGTGCGCCCGGATCCTGGATGCACGGGTGCCGACGGTCATCGCCAGTGGTCGACCGGGCGTGGCAGATGTCCTGGCCAGCGGACAAAAGTGAAGGGCCGGTCGGAGAGGCTACCGACCGGCCCTTGTCCCTTGCACCAAGAGTGTCCTGCAATCACATGCCGGTAGCTGCCACAGCAAAACAACTACCGTGCAAGCACTCTATAACGGCCAGATAACGCTGGCAAGAGGTCGTTGTTATGTTTCCGTGATCGATTTCCTGAGTGCCCTCGCCTGGTGGCGACGAGGGCCCTTGACCGGGGCGTTCAGATGTGTACAGTGTCAACATACGCACTCGACACTCGGAGGTTCCGATGCAGAGCTCGACCCAGAACGCCCTTCCGCCCGTCGTCGATGCCGAGCAATGGCGACGCGAGCTCGATGAGCTCCGCGTGCGCGAGAAGGCGGCGACGCGCGAGCTCGACGCCATCGCGGCGCAGCGCAGGAGGCTGCCGATGGTGGAGATGCCGGACTACACGCTGATGGGCGAGTACGGCCCGGTGCGCCTCGTCGACGTGTTCGAGGGAAAGTCGCAGCTCATCGTGTACAACCACATGTGGTTCGAGGGGAAGCAGTGGCACTGCCCGGGCTGCACCGGCTACACCTCGCAGTTCACGCGGCTCGACTTCCTCGACGCGTACGACGCCCGCTTCGTCATCGTGACGCAGGGGCCGATCGACGAAGCGCTCGAGTACAAGGAGCGCACGGGCAACCGCATGGACTGGTACTCCACCGCCGGGAGTCCGTTCGGCGCCGACGTCGACGCGCCCGCCGGCGGAGGTTTCGCGGTGAACGTCTTCCTCCGCGACGGCGACACCGTGTACCGCACGTGGCACACGAACGGCCGGGGCACCGAGCAGTTGAGCCACACGTTCCCGCTGATCGATGTGCTCCCGTACGGCCGTCAGGAGGAATGGCAGGACTCGCCCGAGGGCTGGCCGAAGACCGACGCATACGACGGATGGTTCACGTCGCAGAAGGTCGCGGAGCTGTACGGGCCGGGCGCGCACGCGCACGCCTGAATGCCGGATGCCGCACCCCGCGACTGCGGCCGGGGTGCGGCATCCGTTGTTCAGAGTGGCTGATCAGTACCAGTCGGTGGCCTGCGAGTGGCCCCACGCGGCGCACGGCGTGCCGTAGGAGCCCGCGATGTAGCCGAGGCCCCACGCGATCTGGGTGGCGGCGTTGGTCTGCCAGTCGGCTCCGGCGCTGGCCATCTTGTTGCCGGGAAGCGACTGCGGGATGCCCGTCGCGCCGCTTCCGGCGTTGTAGGCCTGGTAGTTCCAGCTCGATTCCTTGTTCCAGAGCGACTCGAGGCACGAGAACTGGCCGTCGCCCCACCCGTACTGCGAGGCGGCCATCTGGCGCGCGGTCGCTTTGGCGCCCTCGGGGGTGTTCGCGGCGGCGAGCGCGGCGGCGGCCTCTTCCGCCTGGCGCTGCGCCTCTGCGGCAGCGGCTGCGGCTGCGGCTGCCGCCTCCTCTGCGGCCTTCTTCTCCTTGGCAGCGGCGAGGTGCTCGCGGAGCTCTGTCACGCGGGCCTTCACCGTCTCGGTGGCGCCGCTCGCTTCGGCGGTGAGCCCCGGAACGAGGAGCATCGGAACGAGGTCGAGCTTCGCGAGCCGGTCGGCCGCCTGCTCGAGGCCGGCGGTGGCGACGGAGGTGTCGTCGATGCCCAGGTCGAGGCCTGCGGCGGCGATGTCGGCGGTGACCGAGGCGGCGTCGCTCAGCGCGACGCGAGCCGACAGGAGGGTGCTCTGCGCATCGGAGCGGATATCGCGGAACGAATCAGCGGTCGCTTCGGGCGCGGTGGCGGACGCGATCGCCGAGGCGGCCAGCGGCGCGGCGGCGGCGAGTGCCGGAGAAGCGAGCGTGAGGCCCGTCGTGAGGAGCACGCCGAGCGCGGCTCCGGTGGCGACGGCGGGCACGAAGAAGCGGCGGCGTGAACGGCGGGCAGGCGTGAGTGACTGGTCTGAATGCATGACGAACGTACGATCCTTCGGGTTTCGCGCCGCGGGTATCGGCGCCTGCGCGCCTTCGGGTCGGACGCACAAGTCCCCGAGTCTGCCTCATGGTGTCTGGACGGTTCCCGGTGTTTTCCTGGACGGAACGTGAGAGCGCTTTTGCGGGAAAGGCCTGATCGGAGGATGAGAATGTTCTCACGCGGAAGCCTCGGTGAGCCTTAAATGCGTGCTGGAGACTGTGAATCGCGATTCACTTAAAGCTTGCCTGGAGCCGGCAGGATGGTGCATGCTGGCGGCAGCAACGGCGCACCTGGAGGCACCCATGACGTTGACCGCAGCGCAGCGGGCGACATTCGAGTCCATCTTCGACACCTTCGCTCCCGGCGACGGCAACGGAATCCCCTCGGCCAGCCGGCTGGGTGCGGTTGCGATCGCCGAGGGCATGCTCGAGGCGAATCCCCGCAAGGGGGAGGCGGAACTCCTCGCCCGCGTGCTCTCGCTGTGGGACACGCCCCTCGGCGGCGTGCTCCTCGGCATCGGCCCGCGCCGGTTCTCGACGCTGCCGGCCGCGAAGCGCGAGGCGGCGCTCATCGCCCTGTCGGACTCGCGCGTGCCCCTCAAGCGCGTGCTGTTTCAGAACCTGAAGTCCGCGGCGATGCTGTCGTACTACGTCGCCCCCGGAGCTGACGGCGCCTCACCCCTCTGGGCGTCCATGGGCTACCCAGGTCCTCCCGGCCCCCGCGCCGACGCGGCGACGCCGCCGCTGCACCCGCAGACACCGGAGTCCGACCTCGCGCTCGCGTGCGACGTGGTCGTCGTGGGCTCTGGCGCGGGCGGCGGGACGGCGGCTGCGGTGCTCGCGGCGCAGGGGCTCGACGTGATCGTGCTCGAGAAGGGCGCCTACTACGACGATCGCGACTTCGACGGAAGCGAGCTCGGCGGCCTCGCCCGCCTCTACGCGCCCGGGCCTTCCGCCACCGCCGAGGGGCAGCTCAGCATCCTGTCGGCGCAATGCCTCGGCGGCGGCACCGTCGTGAACTTCTCGACCTCGTTCCGCACGCCCGACCACGTGCGCGAGGAGTGGGCCGCGCACGGGGTGCCGCAGTTCACGACGCCCGAGTACGACGTCGCACTCGATCAGGTGTGGGCACGGCTCGGCGTCAACGGCGCCTACAGCGAGCCCTCTGCGCGCGACCGCATCATGGAGCGAGGGCTCATCGACCTCGGTTGGCACGTCGGCGTGCTCGAGCGCAACGTCGTCGGCTGCGACACGGGCCCCGAGTGCGGCCGCTGCGGCTACGGGTGCCGCATCGGCGCGAAGCAGTCGGTGACCAAGACGTGGCTGACGGATGCCGAGACCGCCGGTGCGCGGCTCTACACCGGCGTCGACGTGCGAAAGGTCGACACCGCGGCGGGGCGGGCGACCGGCGTGTCGGGCCGCACCGCCGCCGGCCACAACGTCACGGTGCGTGCCCGCGCGGTCGTGGCCGCCGGCGGAGCCGTCCAGACGCCGGCGCTGCTGCGTCGCTCCGGATTGACGAACCCGAACATCGGCAAGCATCTGCGTCTGCACCCGGCGACGGCGGTGTGGGCGGAGTTCGACGAGGAGGTGCGCCCCTGGGAGGGCGCCATGCAGGCGCGCTACTCCGCCGAGCACGCCGACCTCGACGGCTCGGGCTACGGCGCCGTGTACGAGACCGCGGCGGCCAACCCCGGGCTGTCGGTCGCGTTCCAGTCGTGGCGGGGAGCGCGGCCCCACCTCGACGTGATGAAGCGCCTCGCGCACTACTCGAGCGTCGGCGTGATCACGCGGGACCAGGACGCGGGCGAGGTGCGTGTCGACAAGTCCGGGGAGCCGACGATGCACTACCTGCTGTCGGCCCGCGACGCCGCACGCGTTCAGGCAGGGGTGGCGGGTGCCGCCCGAATCCTCGAGGCGGCCGGCGCGCTGCGCATGTTCTCGGGGCACCAGGCAGGCATCGAGTGGACCCGCGCCGGCGGCGAGCCCCTCGACGCCTTCATCGCGCGCTGCGCTGCGGCGGGTTACGGTCCGGGCCGGTGCTCCATGGCGGCGCTGCACATCATGGGGTCCGCGCGCATGGGCGGCTCCGCTTCCACGAGCGCGGTCGACCCCGACGGCGCCACGTGGGAGGTGCCGAACCTCGTCGTCGCGGACGCCTCGACGTTCCCCACGGCCTCCGGCGTCAACCCGATGATCTCGATCGAGGCCATCGCGTACATGACGGCGACCCGCCTCGCCGGTCGCCTGCAGGCGTAGCTGCGGGAGCATCCGCCACGAAAAGTCCTGGCCCGGGGGCATACCGGGCCGCCGCCTACCCGTTCATGGTGCCCCTCGGCCTGCACTGGCCGATCAACGCGATCATGCTCCTGAACATCCAGACGCTCGGGTACGACTTCATCCAGGGCCCGATGGGTGCGTGGAACTTCGCATGCTTCGGTGCGACCGCCGGTGTGCTCGTGCTCTCGCTCCGCCACCGTGACACCCAGATGCGGCAGACGGCGACCGGCGCGCTCGCCGCAGGCCTGCTGGGCGGCATCTCGGAGCCGTCGCTGTACCGCATCCATCTGCGGTTCAAGCGGATCTATCCGCGCATGCTCGTGGGCTGCTTCGTCGGCGGTCTCACGATCGGCATCGGCAGCCTGATCATGGGTCTTCCCGACGGGGTCACCGGGCCCGGGCGCGGCCATCGAGCCGGTCGGCGACACCGTGTTCTCGCCGGGAGCGGGGGTGATCGTCGCGGCCCAGCCGACCGGGCACGCGTTCGGCATCGTCCTCGACGGCGTGCGGCCTACTCGCGATGCGCGGCGTAGTAGGCGAGGAGCGCGCGGGTCGAGGCATCCTGCGCGGCGATCGCCGCCTCGTCGCCCTCGATGGCCGGCGCGATCTGCAGAGCCAGCTGCTTGCCGAGCTCGACTCCCCATTGGTCGAACGAGTTGACGCCCCAGATCACGCCCTGCGTGAACGTGATGTGCTCGTACAGCGCGACGAGCTGGCCGAGCGCGGCGGGCGTGAGCGCCGGAGCGAAGATCGACGTCGTCGGCTTGTTGCCCGCGAACGTGCGCGCGGCGACGAGGGCCCCGGTGGTGCCTTCGGCCTCGACCTCTTCGGCCGTCTTGCCGAAGGCGAGCGCCTTGGTCTGCGCGAGGAAGTTCGACAGGAACAGGCCGTGCACGTCGCGGCCGCCGTCCTCGAGCGCGTAGGCGGGGTTGGCGAAGGCGATGAAGTCGGCCGGGATGAGGCGCGTGCCCTGGTGGATCAGCTGGTAGAACGCGTGCTGACCGTTGGTGCCGGGCTCGCCCCAGAACACCTCGCCGGTGTCGGTGGTGACAGGGGAGCCGTCCCAGCGGACGGACTTGCCGTTGGACTCCATGGTCAGCTGCTGCAGGTACGCGGCGAAGCGCGAGAGCTGCTGGGCGTAGGGGAGCACCGCGTGCGACTGGGCGCCGAGGAAGTTCGAGTACCAGATGTTGAGGAGGCCCATCAGCACCGGCACGTTGCGCTCGAGCGGCGTGCTCGCCACGTGCTCGTCGACCGCGTGGAATCCGGCGAGCAGCTCGCGGAACACGTCGGGGCCGAGCTCGATCATGAGCGAGAGACCGATGGCCGAGTCCACGGAGTAGCGGCCGCCGACCCAGTCCCAGAAGCCGAACGCGTTGTCGGTGTCGATGCCGAACGCGGCGACCTTGTCGAGAGCGGTCGAGACGGCGACGAAGTGGTGGGCCACAGTATCCGTCCTCGCCTCATCCGAGCCGTCGATCGCACCCGACGCCGCGAGGCCGGCCCACAGCCAGTCGCGCGCGAGGCGGGCGTTGGTCAGCGTCTCGAGCGTGGTGAAGGTCTTCGACGCGACGATGAACAGCGTCGTCTCGGGGTCGAGGTCCTTCGTCTTGTTCGCGAGGTCGAACGGGTCGATGTTCGACACGAAGCGGGCCTGGATGCCGGCGGTGGCATACGGCTCGAGGGCCGCCGAGATCATGACCGGACCGAGGTCCGAGCCGCCGATGCCGATGTTGACGATGTGCGTGACCTTCTTGCCGGTCACGCCCTGCCACTCGCCCGAGCGCACGCGATCGGCGAAGGCAGTCATGGCGGTGAGCACCGATTGCACATCGGCGTCGACGTCCTGGCCGTCCACGACGAGCGCGGGCGCGGCGCCCGCGGGCCGCCGCAGCGCGGTGTGGAGCACCGCTCGGTCCTCAGTGGTGTTGATGTGCTCGCCGGCGAGCATCGCGGCGTAGCGCTCGGCGACCCCGGTCTCTTCGGCGAGCTTCACGAGCGCCGCGAGGATCTCGTCGGTCACGAGGTTCTTCGACAGGTCGACGTGCAGGTCGGCGAGCTCGAAGCTCAGACGCTCGGCGCGACGCGGATCGATGGCGAACCAGTCGCGCAGATCGGGGGCGAACGAGTCGCGGATCGAGCTGAGCTCGGCCCAGGCGGAGGTGGTGGTGGCATCGATGGGAGCTGTCACGCACCCCAAGGTACCCGCGCGGGTGCGCGCGTTGGTTACGCGTTACTCACCGACGGCCCGCCGCTGTTGTGAGGCTGGCGTCCGCCCGGCGTTCAGGAAGCCGACCGTAGGGTGGAAGCACCATGCCCTTCCCCTCGCCCGACCTCCGCCTGATCGCCGTCGACATGGACGGCACGCTCCTCGACGGCCACGGCCGCATCCCCGAGGCCCTCTGGCCGCTGCTGGACCGCCTGCACGCGGACGGCATCCGCTTCGCGCCGGCGAGCGGACGCCAGCTCGCGACGCTGCAGCGCGCGTTCGCCGAGCACCTCGACGACATGGTGTTCATCGCCGAGAACGGCGCGTACGTCGTCGAGGGCGACGCCGAGATCAGCTCGGACGCGATGGACGCTGCGTTCACGGCGTCGCTCGTCACGCGCCTGCGCGCGCTCGCCGTCGAGGGGCGTGACCTCGGCATCGTCGTGTGCGGCAAGCGGTCCGCCTACATCGAGCGCGCCGACGACGCCTTCCTCCCCGAGGCCGAGAAGTACTACGCCCGGCTCGAGGCCGTGCCCGATCTGCTCGCCGTCGACGACCAGATCCTCAAGGTCGCGATCTTCGACTTCGCGGAGGCCGCGGCCACCGCCCCGGCGCTCGACGATCTGCGAGCGACCCACCAGGTGGTGGTGTCGGGCGAGCACTGGATCGACGTGATGAACCAGGGCGTCAACAAAGGCGTCGCGCTCGGGCGGCTGCAGGCGGCGACGGGTATCACGCCCGAGCAGACGGCGGTGTTCGGCGACTACCTCAACGACCTCGAGATGATGGATGCCGCGTCCCTGTCATTCGCGATGGCCAACGCGCACCCGCTCGTCGCGGCCAGGGCGCGCTTCCGCGCCCCGTCGAACCTCGACCACGGCGTCATCACCACGATCGAGAAGCTCCTCGACGGCGTGCCCGACCCCGTCGCCTGACGGAGTCGGTAGCCTTCGGGCATGGCGGTGAGTCAGACCAGGCGTGCGCGCGCCGCGCGACGCCGCGCTCGCCGGGTGGCCGCTGCCGACAACGACCTCACACTCGACGAGTGGGAGGACCTCGTCGAGGCGTGGGGCGCGTGCGCCTACTGCGGCGTGACGGTGGGTCCGTTCCAGAAGGACTGCGTGCTGCCCATCTCCCGCGGCGGCCGCTACACGTTCGAGAACGTCGTCCCCGCGTGCCGGTCGTGCAACGCGAGCAAGTGCAACGACGAGGTGACCGGGTGGCTGCGTCGCAAGCGCCTCGACGAGCGCGCGTTCCTGCTGCGCCATGTCGAGGTCCTCGCCGCGTGGCGCGGCGCGGCCGCGGTGCCCGGTGAGACACCATGACCGTCCTCATCCGTCCGTACGACAGCGCCGACTGGGACGACATCCAGCGCATCCACGACGCCGCCCGGCTCGACGAGCTCCGCGCCGCCGGGCTCCTCGATGCGTACCTCGACCTCGCCGCCACGTATGAGAACGAGGGCCTCTTCGATGACGAGGTGTGGGTCGCCGAGACCGAGGGTGCGGTCGCAGGCTTCATCGCCGGCAGCGTCGGCCCCGGCGGCGGCGAGATCACCTGGATCTACGTCGATCCCGGCCAGTACCGCCGCGGCGTCGGCCGGGCACTCGTCGAGCACTTCGTCGCGCGCTCCGGCGGGCGGGTCGAACTCGAGGTCCTCGACGGCAACGCCGCGCGCGACTTCTACGAGGCGCTGGGTTTCGTGCTCGAGTCGACCACGACCGGCAAGCTCGCCGGTAACGAGATGTTCACCGCGACCGGCCACACTCTCGTGTGGACCCCGCCGCAGCTGTAGACATCGCGCGGAATGGGAGGCGGCCCGCGTGCTTCGGGTGCACGCGGGCCGCCGGTTCCGGACAGGCGGATGCTACTGCGCGGCGTAACCGCCGTCGACGAGGTGGTAGCTGCCGCTGACGAAGGTGGCGGCATCCGAGGCGAGGAACGCCACGAGGTTCGCCACCTCCTGCGGGTCGCCGAGGCGGCCCAGCGCGTGCTTGGCGGCGAGCGCGGCCTGCGCGTCGGCGTCGAGGTTCGCGTCGACGAGGGGAGTGTGGATGAAGCCGGGGCCGACCGCGTTCACGCGCACGCCCTGCGTGCCGTACTCGAGAGCGGCGTTCTTGGTGAGGCCGACGACGCCGTGCTTGGCGGTGACGTAGGCCGACGACATGGGGATGCCGACGGAGCCGAGCACCGACGAGATGTTGACGATCGAGCCGCCGCCGTTCTTCGCGATCGCGGGCGCCTGCGCGCGCGTGCCGTAGAACACCGCGTTCAGGTTGATCTCGATGACCTTCTGCCACGAGTCGATCGGGTACTCGCCGATCGGTGCCGCCGCGCCGCCGATACCGGCGTTGTTGACCGCGATCCGCAGGGGAGCGAGGGCCTCTGCGGCCTCGACGGCCGCCTGCCCGACCGCAGGGTCCGCCACGTCGCCGACGAACGCCGCTGCCGTGCCGCCCGCGCCCGTGATCTCTGCGACGACCGCGTCCGCGGCCTCCTGTCGCACATCCGCGACGAGGACCGCCGCGCCGTTCGCGGCGAGGGTGAGGGCGACCGCCCGGCCGATGCCGGATCCTGCGCCGGTGACGATGGCGGAACGCTCCGCGACATCGTACGTAGCCATGATTACCTCCGTTGGTGGCGTCATCGCGTGGCGCCGATCACTTCTCCGACATCTGTCGGCTATACATGACTTAACCTACACCTGTCGAAAAGATTCCCGGAGGCGCCATGGACCCTCGCAAACAGCGCAGTCGTGATCGTCTGTACGCCGCGGCACTCCGTCTCGCCGAGGATCGGCCGATCGCGAGCTTGACGGTCACCCAGCTCGCCGATGCGGCGGGCGTACATCGCTCGACCTTCTACGAGCACGCGGAATCGCCCGAGGCGCTGGTCGAGGCGGCGCTCACCGCCGAGCTCGACGTGCTGCGCGACGAGCTCATGAAGGACCGATCGGATGCCGCCACCGCCGTCGCGACCGTGACCGAAGGTGTGCTGCACCACATCCTGCGGCACGTCGACATCTACCGCCGCGAGCTCGCGGACGGCGGCGGAGCGCTGCACGCGATGCTGAGCAGGCACTTCCGCAGCACCACCGAGACACTGCTGGACCGCGGGCGCGTCGAGATCGCGGTGCCGGTCGCGGGCGCGACCCCCGCGAGCGTCTCGGACGCCGCCGCGCGCTTCCTCGCGGACGGCACGGTGGGGATCATCGACGGGTGGCTGCGGCATCCGTCCCCGCGGGTCGAGGACTTCCTCCGGGTGTATCTCGCGCTGCTGCCGGACTGGTGGCCGCACCGCCCCGAGGCCTGACCGGGCTAGTCGGCCGCGGGTACCGTTCCCGTGAGCACGGCGATGCCATCGAGCACGGCGCGCGCGGTCGAGCGGGCGCCGAGCACCCGGAAGTGGCCAGACGTCGGGACGGCGATGTTCGTCGCGCCGTCGAGTGCGCTCCCCTCGGGGATGTGGGGATCCCACGGCCCGAACACCGACACGATGCGGCCGTTGACCGACGTCTCGCGGCCGAGGGTGAGGATGGTCTCGTCCTTGGGGCTGAAGGCGCGGATGCTCGGGACGACGAAGAGGCGGGCGAGCCGCGAGCCGCCGAACGGCGTCGCCACGGCGACGAGCCCGACCAGGCCGAGCGGGCGACCGCCGTCGGTCGCTGCCGCGGCGCCCTCGGCAGGGTCGCCGCCGGCGGCCGCCGCTGCGGCGGCCCGCGCGGCGGCCCCGGACGAGACCAGCAGGTGCTTGCCGATGAGGCCGCCCTTGCTGTGGGCGACGAGCACGCGCCCGGCGTCGGGCGCCGGCGTGCGGGCGAGCAGGTCGGCGAGGCGCTCCGACGTCGAAGCGATCGTGCGCCGGTTCACACCCAGACCGTGCACCACGCGCACCCTATGGCCCGCCGAAGCGAGCGCGTCGCCCAGGGGGCGCAGGAACGTCCAGTGCTCGTACACACCGGGGATGAGATACACCTCGGGCAGCCCGGGCTCGCCACGCTGCCAGGCCGGCGGAGCGGGGCGAGGTCGCCCGATCGCCCATGGGAACGAGAGCACGGCGAGCTGCCGGCGCCCGGCGTAGACGTAGTCGGCGACCCATGACAACCCGCGGCCCACCATCGACGGGCGCGCGAACGTGGTCGCTTCCGGCGGGCGCGGCATGGGCGAAAGTCTAGAAGCCCCGCCGCCCGCGGTGCCGCTCGTGTCGATGCCGGTCACACGGCGCGGACGCTGTTGCTGCGCTTGTCGTGCGTCAGCTCGGCGAGCCCGAGCTCCTCCAGCAGCGGCGGGAGATACATCCCGAACCGTCCGCGGTACCCCTTGCGGAGTCCATACCAGCCGCCGACGGGGTTGCCCTCGTCACGGCCCCACGCTTCGACCGTGCCGTCGGCCGCCGGCTTCTGCTCGTCGGCGGCCCCGAGCGGCACCCAGTCGCCCTGCTCGCGCAGCCACGCCGCGAGGTCGTCGATCGCGCTCAGGTGGTACTTGAGAGTCGTCGAGCCCACCTGGCAGACGAGTGCCGGCGGGTCCGCTGCCTCGTCGCGGTACATCGTGTACTCGCTGGTGCCCGGCGCCGTGGTGAGCTGCCACGGGTCCTCAGCGGTCCCTGAACCGGCCATCTCCATCCCCTCCGTCGGTGCGAGTCTTGCCGGTTCGCGGGGTGACGGCAAGGGGCGCAGCTCAGTCGGCGGCCGGGGCCTCGGGCGTGCCGCGGACACCCGTGATGGCCGACTCCACGACGGAGGCCGCGAGGGCGTCGATGACGGATGCCGGCTGCCAGCGCACCGGGCCGTGCACGGCGATGTCTGCGAAGCCGTGCACCGCCGACCAGCACGCCCACTCGGCGTACGGGCGGCGATCGGGGGAGAGGGCGCCCGCGTGCACCATCGCGTCGAGGGTCTCCATGAGGAGCCGGAACGGGGCGACGATCTCGTCGTCGAGGGTGACGATGCCCTCGTTCGCTTGGGTGTCCTGCGTGAAGAACGCGGTCTCGAACCACCCGCGCTCGGCGCGCGCGAAGTCGATGTAGGCGAGGCCCACGCGGCGCAGCCGCTCGATCGCGGCCTCCGCGGGGGAGAGGTCGCCCGGCGTGGCCGCGACGCGCGAAGTGATCGCGTCGGCCAGTGCCAGCTGCGCCTCGCGGGCGACGGCGCGCACCAGGGCGTCGCGATCGGCGAAATGCCGGTAGGCGGCATTGGGTGAAACCCCGACGGCGCGGGTCGCCTCGCGCAGCGTGACCGCGCCCGGGCCGCCGGTGCGCGCGAGCAGCAGGCCTTTGCTGATCAGCGCGTGTCGGAGGTCACCGTGATGATAGGCGCGCACGGGCGAAGTCATTGCGTCCTCCCGGCCGGGTGTGTACGTTATGAAAACCGAATGTGAACAGTGTCCACATTCACTTTAGGCCCTCGCCCTCGCCGCTCGTTCCACGAACACGCCGAAGGAATCCGTCATGAGCCAGCCGAGCCCTGCCGGGCCCGCAGCATCCGAAGATCCCGTCCAGCACCGCCCCGATGCGCGCACGCTCCGCGCGTTCTACCAGGTGCTCGTCAACACCGCGCTCGCCAACGTGACCTCGAGCTACCTCTGGTTCGCGCTGACGTTCTGGGTGTACCTCGAGACCAAGTCGGTGCTCGCGACGGCGATCATCGGCGGGTCGTACATGCTGCTCGTGGCCGTCTTCGGCGTCGTGTTCGGCGTGATCGTCGATCACATGAAGAAGAAGTCGGTCATGCTGCTCTCGAGCATCGTGACAGTGTCGGCCTACGTCGTCGCCGGCGCCATGTTCGTGGCGTTCCCCGAGAGTGCGCTGCTCGACTGGACCGGTCCGTGGTTCTGGGCGTTCGCGGGCGTCATCCTCCTCGGCGGGGTCGTCGAGAACCTCCGCAACATCGCGCTCTCGACGACGGTGACCCTGCTCGTCCCAGGGGACCGGCGCGACAAGGCGAACGGTCTCGTCGGTGCGGTGCAGGGCATCGCGTTCATGGTCACGAGCGTGTTCTCCGGCCTGTCGATCGGGCTGCTCGGCATGGGCTGGACGGTCGCCATCGCGATCGCTGCCACCGGTGTCGCGCTGATCCACCTCATCTTCGTCCCGATCCCCGAGCGCGGCGTCGCCCACGTCGAGGGGGAGGCGCCGAAGGGCTTCGGCTTCAAGGGCGTGATCCCTGCGGTCATGGCGGTGCCGGGGCTTCTCGCCCTCATCCTCTTCTCCACGTTCAACAACCTCGTGGGCGGGGTCTTCATGGCCCTCATGGACCCGTACGGACTGACGCTCTTCTCGGTCGAGATGTGGGGCATCGTCCTCGGCGTGACGAGCTTCGGATTCATCATCGGCGGCGCACTCGTGGCGAGGTTCGGCCTCGGCAAGAACCCGGTGCGCACGATGCTGCTCGTCAACATCGGCATCGCGCTGCTCGGCATGACCTTCGCGATCCGCGAGTGGTGGTGGCTGTACGGGCTCGGCATCCTGATCTTCATGGCGCTCATGCCCATCGCCGAAGCCTCCGAGCAGACGATCGTGCAGCGCGTCGTGCCGTTCGAGAAGCAGGGGCGCGTCTTCGGCTTCGCCGCGAGCGTGGAGTCCGCCGCGGCACCCGTCTCCGCCTTCCTCATCGGACCCATCGCGCAGTTCTGGCTCATCCCCTACATGAATTCGCCCGAGGGCCAGCAGGCGTGGGGCTGGCTGCTCGGCGAGGGCGAGGCTCGCGGCATCGCGCTCGCGTTCGTCGGCGCGAGCCTGGTGCTCCTGCTGGTCGTGCTGCTCGCCTTCGTGTCCAAGCCCTATCGTGAGCTGTCCGACGCGTACTCCGCGGCCCCGCCGTCGCTCCACACCGACGAGGAGGGGGCGGATGCTGCCACCCCGGCGACATCCGGGACCGACGTGACCGGCGGGGCCGCTGAAGACCTGCGCTCGGGCCTGCGCTGACACGGCGGGTCAGAAGCGGGCGAGGCCTCCGGCAGCCGCTTCGTCAGGACGGCCGGGGAAGACCTCGAGCGCGAAGCCCTGGGTGTCGACGGCGACCGTGAGCAGGGTCGCCCACTGATCGATGCGGGGGAGGGTCGGGTCGGGGGTCATGCAGATCTCGGCCGCGGCTCCCTGTCCGCCGCACGCCGCGAGCGCCCGGGCGGTGGGATCCAGGCCGGCGAGGCCGTCCCGCACGTCCTCGAGATGCGCGAGGCGCTCCATGGTCGTGGAGTCGGCGGGCATGGTGTCGCCCGCGAAGAGCGCCGAGTCGAGGAAGTGGTTCGTGTGGAAGAGCCAGCCGTCCGCGGCGGGCTCGACGGCGCCGAGACCTGCGGGAGAAAGCTCGAGCGACGCGGCCCGCGACCCGGCACCGTCGGTCTCGAAGACCGTCAGCACTGTCGAGGCGCTCACCGTCGCGCTCGCTGCGATGTCCTGCGCGTCCCCGATGGACCGGGCCTCTTCGAGCACGCGGCGCGCGATCGCGTGGACGGGGACGCCGCCGGCGTCCGAGTCCGTCTGGTGCGACAGGATGTTGAAGTGCAGGCCGAGCCCGGCGCTGTTGACGCCGATCTTCGCCGCGGTGCCGAACTCGGTGAACATCTTCACGCGCATCCCGCCGGCGGTGGCGAACTCCACCAGGAGTCCCTCCGGCACCAAGAAGTCGTGCCAGTCCCACGTCTGCAGCGTCTCGGCAGCGAGCCGCGGGCCGACATGGACCGCGGTCGAGCACTCGCCCTCCCTCGGCGGTGGTGCCACCGCGAGGATCTCGGTGCGTCCGCCGACGGCGGCGAGCCGCCACGGCTCGAGGCCGGCCGCAGCGGCGATGGCGTCGGCCTCCGCGCCGAGGCCCGGTGCCCAGGTGGCGAGCGAGGCGTGCGTGCGGTCGGCGATCGCCCTCACCGCATCGGAAGGGATGCCGAGCTCGGCGAAGTGCGCGAGGTACAGCTGCGCCGTGCGCCGGTACTGGGTTGCGAAAGCCGCACCCAGTTCGGCGCCGCGCGTGGCGGGATCCGGAGTCGTCGACGTGAAGGTGCGGAGTTCCATGGGTTCTCAGTCGAGCTCGGGCGTGCGCGGGGGAGCGGTGCGGCGCGGCCGCAGGGCCTCGAACGCCGCGGCCCAGGCGAGCAGGTCGGGGTCGCTGTAGGCGCGCCCCGCGATCGTCAGCCCCACCGGCATCCCGATGTCGTCCATCGTGCCCATCGGCACGGTCACCGTCGGGATGCCGAGGTGCCGGATCGCGAGGTTGCCGTTGGCGACCCATACGCCGTTGCGCCAGCCGAGATCGGCGGATGCCGCGTTCACGTCCATGTCGGCGGGGCCGACGTCGGCGACCGCGGGGAAGAGCACGGCGTCGAGGCCGAGGATCGACATCCAGTCCTCGAGGTCGATGCGCCGCGTCTCCTCGAGGCCGCGGACGCCGTCGGCGATCTCGGGGATGTCGGCGAACGACGCGTACGGGTGCTCGCGCACCTGCGCCGGATAGGTCGCGATGTCGTCGTCGAAGCCGGTGTACCGGTCGGGCAGCGCACCGTCGGGGTGCGGGAAGATCGTCGCGCCGTCCACGCCGTCGAGTCGATCGAGCGCCGGGTCGCCGTTCGCTCGCAGGAAGTCGTCCCACGCCCACGCCGAGAGGTCGACGATCTCGCGCTGGAGGAAGGCCTCGGTCACGAGCCCGCGCGTCTTGATCGTCGGGGCGCCCGGGCGATCGCCCTCGTAGTTCGTGACCGCCGGGAAGTCGACTTCCACGACCTCGGCGCCGGCCGCCTCCAGGTCGAGCCGCGCCTTCTCCCACAGCGCGAGCACCGAGGGCCGGGTCTCGACACGGGTGCCCGTCGGTCCGCCGATCCCGCCGTCAGCGGCGGTGCCGGCCTCCGGATCGGCGTTGATGTACATGCGCGGCACACCGAATCGACGCCCCGCGAGGGTCGCGGCGGCGGCATCGGCATCGCCCGACGCGAGCGCCGGGTACGACGCCGGGCGCAGGGCGGAGGCATCCGGGATCCGGATCCAGGGCTGCGCGCGCCAGAAATCGCCGCGCGTCTCGGGGTCGTCGGCGACCATCACGTCGAGGATCTCGAGCAGGTCCGCCATCGTGCGGGTGTGCGGCACGACGACGTCCATCGTGGGCACGAGCGGCCAGTTGCCGCGCACCGAGATGACGCCGCGCGACGGGGTGTAGGCGCACAGTGCGTTGTTCGAGGCCGGCGCGCGGCCGCTCGACCACGTCTCCTCGCCGAGCCCGAACGCCGCGAAGCTCGCCGCGGTCGCCGTGCCTGAGCCGTTCGACGAGCCCGACCCGAACGCCGACGTCAGGTACTCGGCGTTGTAGGGGCTCTCGGCGCGGCCGTAGAGACCCCGCTGCATCCCGCCGTTGGCCATCGGGGGCATGTTGGTGAGACCGATCAGCACGGCCCCGGCACCGCGCAGACGCTCGATCGAGAACGCGTCGCGCTGCGCGACGAGGTCGGCGAACGCGGGCGAGCCCGCCGCGACGGTGAGGCCCTTCGCCATGAACGAGTCCTTGGCGGTGTATGGGATGCCGTCGAGCGGCCCGAGCGCGCGCCCTCCGGCGCGACGGAGATCGGACGCCGCGGCCTCGGCCCGCGCGTCGGGATTGCGCACGACCACCGCGGTGAGCGCCGTCGCCGTGCCGGGCGCATCGTACGCGTCGATGCGAGCCAGATACGCGTCCACGAGCTCGACGCTCGTCACGGCGCCGGACTCGAGGGCCTCGCGCAGCTCCGTGATCGTCTTCTCGACCACGGGGTACATCAGGCCATCTCCCGTCGGACACGGAGTCGGAGGTCTTCGGCGACTCGCCGGTTCGCGGCATCCGCTCCTCGGCGCGTCGCCGCGACGCTCCGATTCTGTGCGCGCCCAAGGCTCATCGCGCCACCACCGTCGGCTGCTGCTGCGTGATGCAGTGGATGCCGCCGCCGCCCGCGAAGATCTGGCGGGCGTCGACCGTCAGCGCGCGGCGCCCCGGGTACGCGGCCTCGAGGATCTCGCGCGCCTGCGCGTCGGCGCGGTCCTCGCCGAACCCGCACGCGATGATCCCGTCGTTGACGACCAGGTGGTTGACGTAGCTGTAGTCGACGAATCCCTCATGGTCGCGGAGAATCTCAGGGGCGGGGAGGTCGATGATCTCGAAGGTTCGGCCCGCGGCATCCGTCTGCTCCGAGAAGAAGGCGCGCAGATCGCGCGACACCTCGAAGTCGGGATGCTCGGGATTCTGCTGCGCGTGCAGCAGGATGCGGCCGGGGGTCGGGATGGTGGCGACGATGTCGACGTGGCCGTTCGTGCCGAACTCGTCGTAGTCGCGGGTGAGGCCGCGGGGGAGCCACACGACCTTCGTCGCGCCGATCGTGCGGTGCAGTTCCGCCTCGACGCGTGCCCGGTCGGCGAAGCGGTTGCGGCGCGGGTCGAGCTGCACGGTCTCGGTGGCCAGCACCGTGCCTTCGCCGTCGACGTGGATGCCGCCGCCCTCGTTGACGAGCAGCGAGCTCACCAGCTCGGCGCCGACGAGGTCCGCGGTGAAGCGGGCGTGCTGCGCGGCCTTCTCCCACGAGGCCCATTCGGGCGCGCCCCAGCCGTTGAAGATCCAGTCGACGGCGCCGAGCGCGCCGGGACGCTGGTCGTCCACGACGAACGTCGGACCGTGGTCGCGGAACCAGAACTCGTCGACCGGCGTCTCGACGATGTCGATGGCGGAGTCGAGCATGCGCCGGGCGCGCTCGGCCTTCGACGGATCGACGAGCATCGTGACCGGCTCGAAGCCGGCGACGGCGTTGGCGACCGCGCTCCACGCCGCGTAGAAGCGCTCCTGCTCGGCTGGGTCGTCGCCGAGCGTCGGCCCCTCGTTCGGGAACGCCATCCACGTGCGCTCGTGCGGATCGCCCTCGTGCGGCATCCTCCAGGCCATCGGCGCCCCTTCGTTCGGTGTTTGTCGCGGTGGCGGTCGATGCGCCTCGCGAAGTAATTGATCTAGCGATCAATAGGAAAGATACCTATGCTGGCGAGACCATGTCAAGCACATCGTCACGGCCGCGGACCCGCAAGGCTCCCGCCGAACGGGCTGCCGAGATCGTCGCGGCGGCGACCGCGATCGCGCGGGAACAGGGACCGAGCGCCCTCACGCTGCGCGCAGTCGCCGAGCGTGCAGGAGTCGCCTCCGGCCTCGTGGCGCACTACCAGCCCTCGATGGACGACCTCGTCGCGCGCGTCTACGCCGACCTCGTCGATGAGGAGGTGCGCGACGTCGAGGGGGTCGTCGGTGCGGTCGCCGATCCGGGTGCACGGCTCGGGGCCCTCATCGACACCCTGATGGACGGCGAGCGGGAAGAGCTCACCGTCGTGTGGGTCGAGGGGTGGGCGATGGCCCGCCGCAACGACGCCCTCGCGCGTGCCGTGCGGGCGCAGATGGAGCGCTGGCAGACGCTCGTGGAGTCGATCATCGAGGACGGATGCCGCGCCGGCGCCTTCTCGACGACCGAGCCCGGCGAGGTGGCGTGGCAGCTCATCGGCATGATCGACGGACTCAACGCGCAGTCCCTCTCGCGCGGCACCGACACGACCCGGTTCGCCGCCCGCACGGCCCGCGCGGCGGAGGCCCTCGTCGGCGCCGCGCCCGGATCGGTGCCGATCCCGACATGACGCGCCTCCCGTGGAACGAGATCCCGCCGCCGCTGCGCGCGCGGGTGGAAGAGGTGCTCGGCGAGCCCGTGGTCGAGGCGCTGTCGCAGACGGGCGGGTTCTCGCCCGGGTCCGCCGACCGCGTGATCACGGCATCCGGCCGCCGCGCGTTCGTCAAGAGCGCCGGGCTGTCGCTGAACGCCGACACCCCGGGAATCCACCGCGCAGAGGCGGCGATCACGGCAGCACTTCCGCCCCACGTCCCGGCGCCGGCACTCCTCGGCTTCGTCGAGCACGACGACTGGGTCGCCCTCGTGCTCGAGGACGTCGAGGCGCGGCATCCGTCCACTCCGTGGGAGCCTGGCGAACTCGAGGCCGTCCTCGAAGCGCTGCACGCGATGACGGCGACGCCGCTGCCCGCGGACGCCGCCGTGACGACGCTCGCCGACGCGATCGCGGGCGACGCCGCCGAATGGCAGCGCATCGACCCTGTGACCCTGCCCCCGTTGCCACGCGGACTCGACACGTGGGTGCGGGCGCACCATGACGGTTTGACGGATGCCGCGGCCCGCGCCGTCGCGGACGTGCGCGGCGACCGGCTCGTGCACTTCGACACCCGCGCCGACAACATCCTGCTGCGTGAAGACGGGTCGGTGGTGCTGATCGACTGGCCGTGGGCGGCGAGGGGCGTGGCGTGGTTCGACGCGCTGTCGCTCCTCATCAACGTGCGCTACTACGACCCCGATGCCGACATCGAGCGCCTGATCGGGCGGCACGCGATCTTCGACGGCATGCCTCGCGATGCCGCGACCCGTGTGCTCGCCGGTTTCGCGGGCATGTTCCTCGGGTCCTCGCTGCGGCCGGTGCCGCCGAGGATGCCAACGCTGCGCACCTTCCAGAGGGACCAGGCGATCGTGACGCTGGACTGGTTGCGCGAGCGCTGGGAGAGGTGAGACCCGACGTCCGTCCGTGACGCCCCGCGCGCGACACGCGGCGCGCGCGGGGCAGCAGGGCCAGGATGGAGCCATGAGCGCGATCCCCACCGTGACCTTGAACGACGGCGCCTGGTTCCCCGAGCTGGGTCTGGGCACCTACGGCCTTCGGGGCGAGGAGGGGATCGCGGCCATGGTCGGCGCGATCGGCTCCGGCTACCGGCTGCTCGACACCGCGGTCAACTACGAGAACGAGCGCGAGGTCGGCGAGGCCGTGCGGCGCAGCGACGTCGACCGCCGCACACTGCTGGTCGCGTCGAAGATCCCCGGTCGCCACCACGGCCGGCAGGAGGCGGTCGACAGCGTCAAGGGCTCGCTGGATCGGCTGGGCCTCGACCGCATCGACCTGCAGCTGATCCACTGGCCGAACCCCAGCGTCGGCAAGTACGTCGACACCTGGCGCGGCCTCATCGAGGCGCGTGAACTCGGACTCGTCCGCTCCATCGGCGTCTCCAACTTCACCGAGGACCAACTGGCCGAGCTCATCGAGGAGACGGGCGTCGTGCCCGCGGTGAACCAGGTCGAGCTGCACCCGTACTTCCCGCAGGCGAAGCTTCGCGCGTTCCACGCGACGCACGGCATCCGCACCGAGAGCTGGAGCCCGCTCGCCAAGCGCAGCGAGCTGCTGACGGAGCAGATCCTCACCGAGCTCGCGACGGTCCACGACGTGACGCCGACGCAGGTGGTGCTGCGCTGGCACACGCAGCTCGGCAGCACGCCGATTCCCAAGTCGGCCGACGCCGACCGACAGCGTGAGAACGCGGACGTCTTCGGCTTCACGCTCACTCACGATCAGCTCGCGGCGGTCAGCGCGCTCGAGCGCGGTCGTCTGTGGGACGGCGACCCGAACACCCACGAGGAGATGTGACCGAACGGATGCTGCGACCCGGCGCACCGCGCAGGGTCGCAGCATCCGCTCCGGTTCAGGCGTCGGGGAGGGCGTCGAGCCACTCGGCGAACGTCTGGGTGCCGCGCAGCGCATCGGGGCCGGGAAGCAGCGCTCCGGAGCGGAGGGCGCGGCCGAGGCCGCCGGGGGTGTTCACGACGGGGATCGGGCCGCGATGGCCGATCGCGCGGGCGTAGCGGTGCACCATGTCGGCGAGGCTCTCCTCCTGCGGTCCGGCGAGGTCGGTCGCGCGGCCGGCGGGACCCTGCTCGGCCAGGTCGACGAGGTGCGCGGCGACCTCGTGCACGGCGACGGGCTGCACGCGACCGGACGGAGTGACATGGGCCCCGGCGTGGCCTCGGTGGTACATCATCGCCGCGTACTCGTGGAACTGTGTCGTGCGCAGGATCGTCCACGGCACGTCGCTGCCGGCGACCAGCCGCTCCTGCACCAGCTTTCCGGCGTAGTAGCCGTCGGGGGCCGCCTCGGCGCCGACGATGGTCAGCACCAGGTGGTGGGCGACCCCCGCTGCGCGCTCGGCCATGAGGAGGCTCTTCGTGGCCCCGGCGAATAACATCACCGACACGTCGGGCTTCGCGGTCGTCACATTGGTCACGTCGATCAGCGCGTCGACCCCGTCCAGCGAGCCCGCGAGCCCTGCGCCGCTCAGGAGTTCGACCCCCGTGCGGCGGGACAGGGTGCTGACATCGTGGCCGCGCCCGCGCGCGATCTCTGCGATGTGCCCGCCCGTCATGCCGGTGCCGCCGGCGATGGCGAGTCTCACGAATCCTCCTGGTGCGTGTGACCCCGACCCCCGCTCAGCGTAGACCTGCTCGGTCCTGCTGCACGATACGAGCGGCTCGGGCTCGCTCGGGGGAGAGTGCGCACCCGAGCCGCTCACGGAGCGGCCCGACGAGCGCACCGCCTCGATCGGAGGGAGGCGCGCTGCCGCCGGTCGGATACGGGCTCAGCCGATTTCGGCGAGCCACTGCGCGAACGTCTGGACGCCCAGCACCGCGCCGTCGCCCGGGAGCGCGAGACCCGCCCGCATGCCCTTCATCTGCGCGCCCGGCAGGCTCACCGAGGGGATCCAGCCGTCGTGGCCGGTGCGCCGGGCATACGCCTTGACCATCCCGTCGAGCCGCTCCTCGCGCGGTCCGGCGAGGTCCGCGGCGCGGCCCTGGGGTGCGCCGGCGGCGAGTCGGGCCAGGTGGGCGCCGACCTCGCGCGCGGCGACCGGCTGCACGCGCGCCCTCGGCGCGACATGCAGCGGCCCGACCTTCGCCCGGTCGAACAGTTGGCCGGCGAACTCGTGGAACTGCGTCGCGCGCAGGATGGTCCACGGCACGGGCGCTGCCTCGACCACGCGCTCCTGCGCGAGCTTTCCTGCGTAGTAGTCGTGCGGCATCCGGTCGATCCCCACGATCGACAGCAGCACCACGTGCGGAACGCGCGCCCGAGCGGCCGCGTCGACGAGATTGCCGGTCGCGGTCTCGAAGAACCGCGTGGCGGCATCCGCCGACAGCGTCGAGACGTTCGCGGTGTCGATGACTGCGTCGACGCGGTCGAGCGCGGCGTCCAGACCCGCCCCGGTGGTCAGATCGACGCCGGTGCCGCGACTGAGCACGACCGGGTCGTGTCCGTCCGCCCGCACCGCCTCCACGACATGGCTTCCGACGACACCCGTGCCTCCGGCGACCGCGATCCTCATGACATCACTCCTCTCGTTCCCCGAACGGGGATCTCGACAGTCCGACGATGCGGCACGCGAGAATGTGAGGAATCGGCTCACATTCTCCGGGCATGCGTCGCCGGAACATCGAGAAGGGATCACGGATGCCTCCCACCGACGAGGTCGAGAGCGAACGCCGGGCCCTCCTCGGCCTCTGCTACCGCATGCTCGGCACGGTGGCCGACGCCGAGGATGCGGTGCAGGAGACGTACGTCCGCTGGCTCCGCCTGTCGGACGAGGAGCGGGCCGCGATCCGCAACCCCGCCGCCTGGCTGACCCGGGTCGCCGGACGCGTGTGCCTCGACATGCTGGGCTCGGCGCGCGCCCGGCGCGAGCACTACGTGGGGGAGTGGCTGCCGGAGCCCGTGCCGCAGGGCTCACCGCTCGCAGCATCCGGCCCTCTCGACCCGATCGAGCAGGTCACGCTCGACGACTCCGTCTCGATGGCACTGCTCGTGCTGCTCGAGTCGCTCACCCCTGCGGAGCGCGTCGCGTTCGTGCTGCACGATGTCTTCGGCGTGCCGTTCGCCGAGATCGCCGAGACGGTGGGGCGCAGCGCGGATGCCGTTCGGCAGCTGGCGTCGCAGGCGCGGCGGCGCGTGCGCGAGCATCGCACGGGCGCAGCCTCGCGGGAACAGCATGACGCGGTCGCCCGCGCCTTCGCGGCGGCGACCGCCACCGGCGAGCTCGACGCCCTCGTCGCCGTGCTCGATCCCGGTGTCGTGCTGCGCTCGGACGGCGGAGGACGCGTCTCGGCTGCGCTGCGTCCGGTGCGCGGCGCCGACCGCGTCGGGAGGTTCCTCCTCGGTCTGCCGCGGCTGGAGCCCGACGCGGTGCTCGTCGCGATCGAGACGCCCGACGGGCTGGGATTCCTCGCGACGATCGACGACGAGCCCAGCGCACTGGTGTCGCTGGAGGTGCGCGACGGGCGGGTCACCGACGTCTACATCATGCGCAACCCCGACAAGCTCACGCAGTGGAGCTGACGGATCCACATTCCGCGGGCCGAGGAGCGTCGGTTAGCGTGGAGCGCATGGCGTCCCCCTCGAACTCCACCGCTTTCGATTCGCTCACCGACTACATCGCCCTTCCGCGGGTGGAGGCGCTCGCCCTCTCACCCGACGGGAAGACCGCCGTGCTCACCGTCGCTGCGCTGAAGAAGGACGGCACCGGCTACGACCGGTCATTGTGGGCGGTGCCGGCGACGGGCGGCGGCACGCCGCGACGGCTGACGCGGTCGGCGAAGGGCGAGGCGGGCGCCGCGTTCACGGCCGGCGGCGACATCCTGTTCGTCTCCGCCCGGCCCGATGCCGACGGCGACGCCGACGACGAGTCCGGCCAGCTGTGGCTGCTGCCCGCCACCGGCGGTGAAGCGCGGCCCGTGACGCGACTGGCGGGCGGGGTCGACGGCATCGCCGCGACCGCCGACGCTTCCGCACGGCTGGTGATCTCGGCCTCCCTGCTGCCGGGCGCCGACACACTCGAGGGCGAGGCGGCGCTGCGCGCGAAGCGCAAGGAGAAGAAGGTGTCGGCGATCCTGCACGACACCTACCCCGTCCGCTACTGGGACCACGACCTCGGCCCCGCCGAGCCGCACCTGCTCGCGATCGACATCGACGCCCTCGAGGACACCATCGCCGCGGCGGTGGCGGACACGGCGGCAGCAGACGCGTCGGAAGCGGATGCCTCGACCCCCGCGGACGCCGGGGCCCCGGCATCCGGGACCGAGGCGAACCCGTACCCGGCGACCCTGCCGCGTCCGCGGGACCTCACGCCGAAGCCGGTGCGGTCGCTCGACCACGCGGAGGCCGCGCTCACGCCGGACGGGGCGACGCTCGTGGTGTCGCTCGAGCACCGTGAGCAGCGCGCCGGGCGCCGCGTGATCGTCGCGATCGATACGGCGACCGGCGAGCGCACGACGCTGTTCGATGAGGTCGGCGTGGACTACGAGATGCCTGCGATCAGCCACGACGGCGCGCGCATCGCCTACCTCCGCACGGTCAAGAGCAGCCCGGCCGCTCCCACGGACTGCGAGATCTGGGTCGCCGGGATCGACGGCAGCGGCGCACAGCGCGTCGCGGCCGAGTGGGACCACTGGGCGTCGTCGCTGGAGTTCGCGGCCGACGACACGGCGCTCATCGCGACCGCCGACCACGACGGCCGCGCACCGGTGTTCCGCATCCCCGTCGACGGCGGCGCGCCCGAGAAGCTCACCGACGACGACTTCGCGTACGCGAACGTCGTGGTCGACCGCCGTACGGGGGATGTCGTGGCGCTCCGTTCGTCGTGGGTCGTGCCGCCGCACCCCGTCCGCATCGCACGCGACGGCGCGGTGACCCCGCTCGCGACGCCGGCGCCGACGCCGGCCGCCCCGGGCTCGATCACCGAGGTCGAGACCACCGCTGAGGACGGCGCCCGCGTGCGCGGCTGGCTGCTGCTGCCCGAAGGGGCATCGGAGGATTCGCCGGCGCCGCTGCTGCTGTGGATCCACGGTGGTCCCCTCAACAGCTGGAACGCGTGGAGCTGGCGCTGGGCACCGCTGCTCGCGGTTGCTCGCGGGTATGCCGTGCTGCTGCCCGACCCCGCCCTGTCGACCGGCTACGGCCTGGACTTCATCGCTCGCGGCTGGAACAGCTGGGGTGGCAAGCCGTACACGGACCTGCTGTCGATCACCGACGCCGTCGAGGCCCGCGACGACATCGACCAGACGCGCACCGCCGCGATGGGCGGATCCTTCGGCGGTTACATGGCCAACTGGGTCGCCGGTCACACCGACCGCTTCCAGGCGATCGTGACCCACGCGAGCCTCTGGGCGCTCGACCAGTTCTCGGGCACGACCGACAGCTCGGAGTACTGGCAGCGGATCTTCACCCCCGAGGCGATGACCGAGCACTCGCCGCATCAGTTCGTGCGGGACATCCGCACGCCGCTGCTGGTCGTCCACGGCGACAAGGACTACCGCGTGCCGATCGGCGAGGGTCTGCGGCTGTGGTCGGAACTCGCCGAGCACCATGCCGACGAGGACGGGCGCATGCCGCACCGCTTCCTGTACTTCCCCGACGAGAACCACTGGGTACTCAAGCCCCAGCACGCCGTCGTCTGGTACGAGACGGTGTTCGCGTTCCTCGGCGAGCACGTGCTCGGCGAGGAGCCGTCGCGGTACGAACTCCTGGGGTAGCACGCGGCGCCGAGCACACCGTCGGAGGTCTTCCTCGACACGCCGGAAGACGGATGCCACGTCCCGGCGTGGCGGGCGGATCCTCCGATTCTGTGCACGCGGTTCAGGACGCGTGCCGGACTTCGCAGTCGCTTCCCGGCGACAGGATCGCCTCGTGCCCGTCGTCGTAACGGACCACGAGCAGCGGGTTGTCCCCGGTGCCGCGGACCTCGATGACCTCACCCGCGCGCTCCACGGCACCGACGACACGGCCGTGGATGATCACGCGATCGCCGACGCTCGCTTGCATGGCGGACCACCTCCTGGCGCTCACCATACGACGCGGCGGCGGCCAGGGGTAGGGGTGAGCGGGTGCGACGCCTACAGCTGGGCGCCGTCGTCGTCGCGATCTTCGAGCCCGACACTGCGCCCGCGCCAGGACTCGTAGGCCATGAGCCACCCGATCGACACCGCGGCGGCGAGCACGACCCCCAGCAGCACGTTGCCCCAGATGAGTCCGAAGACGATCCCCAGCGTGAACATGAGGGCCGTGCCGAGCGCCCAGCCCGAGTGCCCGCGCGTCCAGCCTCTCCGCGTCGTGGTCATGGCGAAAGCCTAGGGGTGCGGCGGAGCCCGTGGGCCGCCTGTGGCCCGGAGGCTCTCGGTAGGTTGGAAGGACCCACCTCATACGGAACGGATGCCATGACCCTCAACGTCAGCCCGCTCACCCTCGGCACCTCCCCTCTCGGACGAGGCACCGAGCCCGGTTCCCCCGAAGAGGACGCCGCCGTCCGATTCGCAGAGCAGCTGTTCGACAGCAGCCACGCCTTCATCGACACCTCCAACAACTACTCCGGGGGGCGGTCCGAGGCGGTGCTGGGCCTCGCGATCGCACGGAAGGGAACGGATGCCGCGACCCGCGTCATCTCAAAGGTCGATTGCGACCCCGAGACCGGCGCGTTCGACCGCGACCGCGTCATGCGCTCGTTCGAAGAGACGACGGCGCGCCTCGGCGTCGAGCGTCTGCCGCTGCTGCACCTGCACGATCCCTACACCGTCACCTTCGACGAGGCGATGGGCCGCGGCGGCGCGGTCGAGGGACTCATCGAGTTGCGCGAATCGGGTCGAGTCGACGCGATCGGCGTGGCCGCGGGACCGGTCGGGATGATGGCCGGCTACGTCGAGACCGGCGTCTTCGACGCCGTGCTCATCCACAACCGCTTCACGGTCGTCGACCACTCCGCCGCGCCGGTGTTCGCCGACGCGCGCGAGCGCGGCATGACGGTGTTCAACGCGGCGCCGTTCGGCGCCGGCATCCTCGCCACCGGGGCGCGCGAGGGTGCGATGTACGGTTACCGTCCGGCGACCCCCGAGCTGCAGGAGTGGGTGTCGCGCCTCGAGCGTGTCGCCGCCTCGTTCGGGGTCAGCCTTCCGGCGGTGGCTCTGCACTTCTCGCTGCGGTCGCCGCTGGTCGACTCGACCGTGGTCGGCATCTCGTCGGCGCGGCGTCTCGCGCAGCTCGACGAGCTCGCCGCGACGCCGATCCCCGACGAGGTGTGGACCCAGCTCGAAGCACTCGGGCCCGCGCCGTCGCCCGTAGACGACAGCGCCTACGCCTGATCGCTGGCACCCTGCGTCGAGCGAGCGCGGACCCCGGCTCCTGCGGGGGTCCGCGCCGTGGGCTCACGCCTGCTGGGCGTTGACCGCGACCATCCAGTCGATGCCGAAGCGGTCGGTGAGCATGCCGAACTTTCCGCCCCACGGCGGGGTGTCGTACGGCATCGTGATGGTGCCGCCGTCGGCGAGCTTGTCCCAGAAGCCCTGCAGCGAGGCCTCGTCGTCACCGCTGACCGAGACCGAGATGCCGGCCGGCCTCTCGTAGTTCATTCCGGTGGGCGTGTCGGCGCCCATGAGGATGAACCCGTCGGGGCTGGTGAGCTGCGCGTGCATCACGAGGTCGTTCTCGGAGGGGTCCTGCACCATCCCCTCGAACTGGCCGAACGTCGAGATGTCGAGGTCGCCCCCGAACACGCTCTGATAGAACGTCATCGCCTCGCGGGCTTCGTTCTTGAAGGAGAGATACGGGTTGAGGCTGGGCATGTCGAACTCCTGAAGTGGGTGGTGGATGCCGCGCCCGGCCGCGTGGCGCGTCCCAGTGTCGTCGTGACCTCCGACATCCACAAGGAGGTCCGCGTCAGGTGTCCTTGGGCCCCTCCGCCGCCCACGCGATCGCGTCGTCGAGCGCCGACACCGCGAAGATCCGCAGCTCGCAGGGGAACAGGAACGAGATGCCGTGGATCACCTCGCCGATCAGGCTGTGGTCGGTGACGAGCGCGATGCGCCCCCACACGTCGGCCGGCTTCCCCTCGAGCTTGGCGTCCTGCCAGAGAGCGCCGAGCGAGTAGCGCTCGAACTCGTCGCCGAGGACGTAGACCAGGTTGACCTTGCGGCCGGCGTCCACCGCCGCGTCGATCGCCGGGTCGAGAGACCCGACGTAGTCCGATGTGTCGACGGCGCCGATGGCGCGGAACCCGATGACGCCGTCGGGCAGGCCGTGCAGAGACTCGATCATGCGTCCATCGTGTCGGCGGACGCCGCGACCGCGGCGCGGACGCGCGGAGAGTCAGCGGTCGCGGTGGTCTTCGGGGTGCAGGCGCGCGCCGCGCCGGGGCTCGCGCACACCGCTCGCCCCGATGAGACGGATCACGCGCTGGCGCTGACCCGGCCACGCGGCCAGGAGCCGCAGCATCCCATCGTCGTCCGTGCGATGGCCGGTCAGCGCGTAGCCGACCTCGTGAGCCAGGTGGTAGTCGCCGACGCTCACGGCGTCGGCGTCGCCGAGTGCCCTGATGCGAGCCTCCGCGGAGGTCCATGGACCGATGCCGGGCTGGCTCACGAGCACGCGGTCGACGGCCTCGCCGTCGTCGGCGGCGAGCACGGCCCGCACGATCGCGTCGCCGCGGCGGGCGGCGCGCACGACGGTCTTCGACTGCGGCGGTTCGAGCCCCGCGCGGTGCCACACCCACGAGGGGACGCGCTGCCATCCGTCGATCGTCGGCGGGGCGAACATCGGCGCCGGCGTCGGGCCGGGAGCACGCTCGCCGCACCACGTCACGACGCGCCGCCACGCTCCGAACGCCTGCATGCCGGTGACCTTCTGCTCGAAGACCGCGCTCGCCAGGGCGTCGAACACGAGATCGGTGCGCGAGAGGCGCAGCCCGGGATTGCGGTGATGAGCGTCGGCGACGAGTGGATGCCGCGACGCATCGAAGTCGCCGGGCTCGTCGTCCGCACCGCACAGCGCGGGAAGCTGCGCGAGCGCCCACTCGCGGCCCGGACCCCAGGCGGCGCCGCGGATCACGCCCGGGTGCGTCTCCCGGATCGCGAGCGTCGCGATGCCGGCCGGCGTACGGCTCACCCGCCAGATGACCGCGCCCGAGACCGCCATCGTCGGGTCCCCGGCTCCGCGTCGCTGATACAGCACAGTGCGGCGGAGGTCGAGCGGATGCCGCGGCCGGTACTCCGTCTCGAGCGGTCGGCCATAGTCGGGCCGGGGATCGCGGGTCGCCGCCCGTGGACCGAAGCGCTCGGCATCCCTCGCTCGAGGGATGCGCGAGAGCGAGGTGGTCATGCCGCCCACCCTACGCCCCGCCCTCCGACATCGAATCCTGCTCGCCTGTCGCGAAGGGTCGGCGCGGCTGACCCGATGCGACAGATGGACAGAATGCGATCAGAAGCGGTCGGGCGACGGGGTGCCGTGGCCGTAGCGGATGACGACGTCGGCGTGACGGTCGAAGCGGTAGCCGACGCCGCGCACGGTGCGGACGATGTCCTCGTACCGGCCGAGCTTGGCGCGAAGACGACGCACGTGCACGTCGATCGTCCGCTCGCCCGGGGCGTCCTCGTCGGTCGCGCCCTGCCACAGCGACGTCACCAGCTCGGTGCGCTCGATGGTGCGGCCCTCTCGCAGGACGAGGTACTGCAGCAGCTCGAACTCCTTGAAGGTGAAGGCGGCCGACTCGCCGTCGATGAGCACGCGCTTGCGCGAGATGTCGACGACCACGCCGCCCGAGGCGGGCTCTTCGTCCTCGGGCTCCTCCTGCTTGGTGCGGGCGACGGCCGACGGCTCGTGCAGCGCGAGGCGCACGACGTCGACGTCGCGGCCGCCCGAGCCCACCGGCGCGAGGGCGACGGTGGCGTAGGTCTCGGCGGACGGGGCCAGCTCGGCGAGGGTGCGGCGCAGGGCGTCGACGAGCACGCCGAGGTTCACGCCGGAGGCGGCGGCCTTGGCTTCGTCGATGCCGACGTAGAGGGCGAAGCCACGCGGGGACGTGCCGGCGGGGAGGGCGCGCCCGGCCGGCTGCGCGGGCTCGGGGGCCGGGGCCGCAGGCGCCTCGACCGCGGCCGGGTGATTCACGGCGCGGAGGTGGCGGACGGGGGCGGTGGCGGTGGGACGGTCGAGGAGTGCGGTGGTCGACATGATGATGGTCCTTGCGGGAGGAACCCGTGTGGCGGAGACCGGGTTGGATGATGTGCTGCGGCCCTGGTCGTCGGTGGCGAGAAAGGCCGTAGGCCGGATGGGGCCTGTGCCCGACGTTGGGCGGTGTGCGAAGCGGGTCCGGGTGCGCGTGATCGACGCACGAAACCGGTGCTTCGGGGGACTCCGTACGATCCGTGTTCAGAAGCGGAGGAGGAGTCCGACGGGGGTCACCGTGCTAGTGGCACATTCGACAACACATGACAACGCGGCCGGCCATCATCATGCCGGCAGTCCTGTTCGCCTCCCGGGCGGACAGATACAGCGCGTTGTCAGTCATGAGCCCGATTATTACCGACTTTGTCCAAAAACGTCAAATCGCACGGGTTCCGGGCCCAGATCGTTTCGGAATGTGACAGATTGCTCAGTCCCACGTCGGGTGAGACCGAGTGTCAGCTGGGTGATCACTGCGACATACCGGGCGACGCGTCCCGCCGTGGCGCCGCGGGCGTAGCCTGGCGGCGTGACCGACCTCCGCTTCGCGAAAGAGCCCGACGCCTCGCGGTACACCCTGCACCGCGGCGACGATCTCGTGAGCGTGCTCGACTATCGCGACGACGGACGCACCGTTGCCATGACACGCGCCTATACGGTTCCCACCTTCCGCGGGCACGGCTACGCCGGCGAGCTCGTCGAGCGCGCGGTCGAGGAGCTGGAGGCGCGCGGGGATCGCAAGGTCATCCCGGTGTGCTGGTACGTCGCGGACTGGTTCGATGCGAACCCGACGCGCCGAGGCATCCTGAATCCGCGTCCGTAGCCGCAGTGTGCCCCGCCGACATCGTCGGCACTTCTTGTCAACCCCATGTCGCCGTGCGGCCGCGCGACGGAGGCTGGGGGAGGACGAGAGGAGCACGCCATGGATCGCGATCGAGCGAGAGACCAGGACCTGCCCGAGGGCGTCGTGAACGCCGACCCGCCCGGCGGCTGGGAGCAGGTCGACGACACGGAGTCGCGGGAGCGCACCGCGGCGGTGAGCGGGGCCGACCTGCTCACGGATGCCGCGCTGCAGCCCGACGACCCCGTCGAGGGGGAGGCGGCGCGGCAGGGTGCCGATCCCGACCTTGCGACCGAAAGCGGACGAGGAGAGGAGCCGTGATGAGCACGACCGGTGACGAGTACGAGCGGGCGGGGGTCGACCGCCCCGATCGAGAAGATGCCGCAGGTGCCGGCGGCACGCAGGCGCCGGGCGAACCGGTGCGCGACGAGCCGCCCTCGGCACCGCCCGCGCTGGGCGAGCCTGCGCCGGACGCGCCGGATGCCGCATCCGCGACGGGGGACCCGGGTCGGACCGACGTCGAGCCCGGGGTGCCGGCGGCGCCCCCGCCGAGCCACGAGGCGGTCGGCATCGGGGTCGTGGAAGACGGCAGGGACCACCACGGCCAGGACGGCGCCCGCGCGACCCAGACCGCGGGGGAGGCGCAGCGCACCCCCGGTGCACTCGGGACCGAGCAGGAGCAGCGGCTTCCCGCGATGGCGCAGAACAACGCGTCCGACGTCGACAAGGTGGCGGGCATCGTCGCGCAGACGCGCCAGGACGTCGGCACGCATCCTCTGGAGCACATCGCGCATGTGCTGCGCCAGCGGCTTACGCAGTCCGGCATCGAGCTGCCGGAGAACGACATCGAGGAGCTCGCGCGACAGGTGTCGGTCGGGGACACCGACGACCCTGCGCACCCGCGGCGCCACGCCGCGGACTGACTCCGCGATTCGCCCGCCGATGTGCACGCACCCGGCCCTAGGCTGGGCGCGTGCACATGGAGGCGGTGTTCACGGCCGTCGCCGTCGGCTTCGAGGCCGTCGGCGCCGCCGCCATGATCGTGGGCTTCGTGATCGCGCTCGTTCTGGGCGGCCGGTCGCTCGCGCGTCACGAAGGCGGTCAGACCGCGTTCACGACACTGCGCACGACCCTCGGCGGAGCGATCCTCCTCGGGCTCGAGGTCCTGGTCGCCGCGGACCTCATCCGCACGATCACCTCCAAGCCCTCTCTCGAGGACGCGGCCATCCTGGGTCTCATCGTGCTCATCCGGACCATCCTGTCGATCTCCATCCAGATCGAGATCGAAGGCACTCTGCCGTGGCGTCGCGCCCTCCTGCGCAGCGGGGGCCAGATGATCGGCGATGCGGTCGCGAAGGACCGCGCGGCCCAGCAGGCCGCCGGCGCAGCGCGCGGGCCTGCTCCCCCGGACCCGCGCACGCCCTGACCTCGTGGGCTACGCGACCGCGCAGACCGCGGGGTCGTGCTCCGAGACGTGCAGCCCGATCGGCCGCGCCCACGCGACGCGCTGCGGGCGGGCGATGACGCGGGCCGGGCGGCGCACGGCGGCAGCGGTCCTCCGCTCGCGGATGGAGGCGAGGATCGCGTGCTCGCGGTCTCGCGACCAGGTGTCGTGGCGGTACTGCTGTTCGGCGGCGTATACAGCGAACATGGTTTCCTCCGTTGGTTCCGACAGTGTGAAACCTACGCGGGGGTTCCGACATTGCAGGCTGCGACGGGGATGGCAGGATTCCGGCGGGACCAGGCAGTCGCGAGCCGTCGTCACACCGATCGGGCGAACTCGCGGATGACCCGTGCGGCGGGTGCGGCATCCCGGATCATCGTCTCGTGACCGTGCCCCGCCACCTCGGCCAGCCGGCCGTCGGGCAGCGCGTCCGCGACCTGTCGGCACCACTGCTGCGGCGCCACGATGTCGTCCTCGCCGCGCAGAACCAGCGCCGGCATCCGCACGCGCGGCAGTGCCTCCTCGGGACGGTGCCGGAGCATCGCGCGGAACTTGGCGCGCAGCCGCGGCCCGGCGCGCACGTACTCCCGAGCGCCGCGCGCGATCACCACCGGGCTCTCGACGGCGATGTCGCGCAGCAGCCGCCACACCTGCCGCGGTGCCGTCCGGGCCTCGGGATCGACGGTCGGCCCGATGAGCACGATGCCGTCGACGAGCGCGGGATGGCGTACGGCGACCTCCAGCGCGACCTGCGCGCCCATCGAGTGCCCGATGACGACGGCGGGGGCGCGCACGCGAGCCCGGAGGTACGCGGCGACGAGATCGGCGGTGCGCTCGATCGTGAGCACGCGGCGCGGTTCGGGGGCCTCGCCGTAGCCGGGGAGGTCGAACGAGACGACCTCGCCGTCGCCCAGATGACGCTCGAGGTCGGCGAAGACGCTTCGGCCCATTCCGATGCCGTGGATGAGGACGTACACGCGCTCGCCGCGTCCGCGCCGCTGCGCGACCAGTGTCGCGCCGGCGTGCGCGAATCTCTCCACGTCCGTCATGGATCAGGCGGCGCCCGGCTGATCGCGAAGGCCGACGCGATCGGGGATGTCGAAGTGCACCCGCGGCAGCCAGGCCTCGGGCTCGGGCCAGGGCCGTGAGGCGGGCAGGGAGCGCAGCCTCGCCCGCAGGGCGGTGCCGGATGCCTCGACCGGAAGCACGCGCGACGGGGCGTGGTGGGCGAGCGCACCGAGCCACCAGTGCCGCCACGTGCCCTCGATCGCCTCGGGTCCGGCGACGACGTAGTAGTCGGGCATGACGGCCTCGCCCGACGCGAACAGCGACAGCAGCGCACCGACCTCCGCCTCGAGGGAGCCCAGCGTGGCGCGCTCCTCGTACAGCTCGACCCAGGCCGACGCGACGTGCTCGAGCGGGTCCGCGTCGTGGACGACGTAGGGCATCGAGACGGAGGCGACGAGGTGCGCGGCGACGGCCGGCTCGGCCTCGCGCAACGACAGCGCGACGAGCGCGGGAACATCGGCGAGGCCGGTCAGCAGCTCGTCGCTGTCGGCTCCGACGAGCGCCACCACGGTCGATCGCGGAGCGGTGTCTGCGTTGTGCGCCATGTTCCACGATACGTCCGGCGGAGGACCGAAGGGAGGGTGCACCGCCGGAAGAGGAGCGAACCCGGCCGGCGGCGACGCCGCCGCGGTCACTCCGCGGTGAGCACCACCGTCGCGAGATCCGCCCCGAACGTGAAGCGCGCGTCGACCGTGCCGCCGCGGAGCAAGCCCGGGAGCCACCGCGAGGCGTCGTCCCACATGCGCGCGTACGGCACCGCGTCGAGGCCGTACCACTGCGGCGTCATCCCGTCGCGCTCGACGGGGTCGCCCCGCCACCTGCGGCACACGAACACCGTCGCCTGCCGGGACCACGCGCGCCGGGTCGGGAAGTGGTACTCGACCGTTCCGGCGAACAGCAGATCGGATGCCTCGACCCGCACGCCGAGCGACTTCCGAGCCTCGCGCACGGCGGCCTCGTCGGCGCCCTCGCCCGGGTCGACCTCGACGCAGATGCCGACGACCTTCCCCCGGCCGAGCCCGGCGCGCTTGCGGCCCAGCAGCACCTCGGCCCCGTCCGCCCCGCGGCGCAGCAGGAACACCACGCAGACCTCGGGCAAGGACATGGCTCGAGGGTACGCGCCGGAGACGCCGCGCCGACGCGGAAACCCCGGTGGTTCGCCGGTCCGCGGCCTGCCTCGCCGGCGATGTCAGGGGCCGAACGTACCGTGTGAGCATGCGGATCCTGCACACCTCGGACTGGCACATCGGGCGGTCGTTCCACGGCCACTCGACGCTGGATGCGCTGCGCGGTGTGCTCGAGGCGCTGGTCGCGCAGGTGACGGAGCGCGACGTCGACCTCGTGATCGTCGCAGGCGACGTGTTCGACTCCGCGACACCCGCGGCGGGCGCATATACGCTCCTGACGGACGCGCTGCGCGGCCTGGCCGACGCGGGTGCGACCGTCGTGGTCACGAGCGGCAACCACGACTCGGCGGCGCGGCTCGGCTTTCAATCGGGCCTCCTCCGCGACGGCGTCCACGTCATCACCGATCCCGCGACCATCGGGACCCCGATCACCGTCCACGACGAGCACGGCCCCGTGCACGTGTACGGCATCCCGTACCTCGAGCCCGTGCTCCTGCGCGGCGCCTGGCCCGGCGTGCGCACGCAGGCCGATGTGCTCGCGCATGCGATGGACCTGGTGCGGACGGATGCCGCGACCCGCGGGGCGCGCTCGATCGCGGTCGCGCACTGCTTCGCGGCGGGGGTCGAGCCGACACCCCACCTCGAGCGCGACATCCAGCAGGGCGGGCTCGACATCGTTCCGCTGTCCGCCTTCGACGGCGTGGACTACATGGCCCTCGGCCACATCCACGGGCGTCAGCAGCTCTCGCCGCGCGTTCGATACGCCGGGGCGCCTCTGCACTACAGCTTCGACGAGGGGCACAAGCCGCGCGGGGCATGGCTCGTCGAACTCGGCGCCGAGGGACTCGGCGACATCGAGTGGCTCCCGCTGCCGGTGCCGCGCGCCCTCACCACGCTGACCGCGACCCTCGACGAGCTGCTCTCCGACGAGCGGTTCGCGTCCCACGCCGACGAGTGGGTACGCGCCGAATACACCGATCCACTGCCGCAGCGCGACCCGATGCGGCGACTGCTCGCCCGTTTCCCGTTCTGCGCCGAGGTGCGTCACGCGCCGGTCGCGACGCGCATCGACGATGCGCGCTCCTACGCCGAACGGGTCCGCTCCGCCCGCAACGACGCCGAGCTCGTCGACGCCTTCCTCTCCCATGTGCGCGAGGGAGAGGGCGCGTCGATCCGCGAGGCCGAGCTCGTCGGCGAGCTGCTGGAGCAGCGCGCGCGGGTGGAGGCGACCGCGTGAGGCTGCACCACCTCGAGCTCACCGGCTTCGGGCCCTTCCTCGAGAGGCAGAGCGTCGACTTCGAGGCGTTCTCGCACGACGGCATCTTCCTCATCGCCGGCCGCACCGGCGCGGGCAAGTCGAGCATCCTCGACGGCGTCTGCTTCGCGCTGTACGGCAGCGTGCCCCGCTACGAGACGGGCGACAAGCGCCTGCGCAGCGACCACTGCGCGCCCGAGGATCCCACCGAGGTCCGCCTCGAGTTCACCGTCGGCGACCGGCGCTGGCGGGTCACCCGCGCTCCGGAGTACCAGCGGCCTGCAAGACGCGGCGGCGGGCTCACCACCGAGCCCACGCGGGCCGAGCTCGAAGAGCTCGTCGCGGGCGAGTGGATCGGCCGCGCTGCGAAACCACGCGACGTCGGGCTGTTCCTCGACGAGGTGCTCGGCCTCAACGCCCAGCAGTTCCAGCAGGTGATCCTGCTGGCGCAGAACCGCTTCTCGAGGTTCCTCCTCGCCTCCGGCACGGAGCGGCAGACGTTGCTGCGCGCGCTCTTCGGCACGCGTCGCTACGAGGAGTACGCGCGCGAACTGGGCGAGCGCAGCAAGGCGGCGCAGCACGAGCTGGATGCGCTCGGCGAACGGGCCCGCACCCTGCTCGATCAGGCGGAGCGCCTCATCGCGGCGCACGAGCTCGTGCCGGCCGAGGAGGCCGAGGGCGACAGGCCGCTCGACCTTGCTGCGCGGCGCGCGGCGGTCGACCTCGGTCAGCAGCGTGCGTCGTACCGCCTCGACACGCTGACGCGCGAGCGCGCCGCTGCGGACGACACCCGCACCCTCGCGGAGGCTGCGCACGCCGAGCGCGTCGCGCTGGCCAAGGCGCAGGCAGAGCTCTCGCGCGCGCGGGAGCGGCTCGCCGCGCTCGAGGAGGCGGGCCCGCAGATCGCCGACGACCGTCGGCGACTCAACCGGGCACGCTCTGCAGAGGTGCTGCGCGCGCCACTCGAGACGGCACGCCGAGCCGAGCGCAGCGCGGCGACGTCGGCCGAGCTGGCCGCGTCCGCCGACGCGGCATGGGCTCGTGCGGTCGCCGGCACCGACGACGCGAGCGCCGACGATCTCTCCGCGGTGGTCGAGCGACTCACCGGCGAGCTGGCCGTATGGACCGCGGCCCTCGCGCACGAGGCGGCCCTGGCCGACGGCGAGACGCGGAAGACGGCTGCCGCAGCGGACGCGGCGCGGCTCGAGGCCGATGTCGTGGCACTCGATGCACAGCGCGCGCAGGTGCCGGCCGAGCTCGAGCGCATCGACACGGAGCTCGAGGCCGAGCGCGCGGCGGCCTCCCGTCGCGATCCCGCTCAGGTGCGCCACGACGAGCTCACCGGGCGCCTTGCGGCCGCCGTCGAGGCCGAAGGGCTCGCCGACGCGCAGCGCGCAGCAGAGATCGTCCACCGCGATGCGGCCGCGGCGGCCGCCGCCGCCGCCGAGAGGGTCGCCGCACTCCTCCAGCGCCGTCTCGACGGCTACGCGGGCGAGCTCGCCGCGACGCTCGTCGAGGGCGAGCCCTGCGCCGTGTGCGGTGCGACGGCACATCCGTCGCCGGCCGCGCAGGCCGACGAGCCGGTGACCGACGAGCTCCTCACGGCGGCAGAGGCCCAGCGTGACGCGGCTGTCGCGCGCGAGCGCACCGCAGCGGACGTCGCGAAGACCGCGCGGGAACGCCATGGTGCGGCAGCCGCCCGCGCCGGCGGAGAAGGCGTCGAGCGGCTCCGCGAGCAGCTGGCCGCGGCCACCGCAGACCTGGCCGCCGCCGAGCGCGCCGTCCAACGCCGCGATGCGCTCGCGGCCCGGCGCACCGAGCTGGCGGCGCTCGACCACGAGGCCGAGACATCCCGAGCATCCCTGACGGAGCGACTCGCCGAGGCACGCACCCGGATCGCGGCGCTGGAAGAGCGGGTCGCGGCTGCGCGCGAGGCGGTCGACGCGGCCCGCGGCGAGCACGTGAGCGTCGCCGACCGCGTCGCCCACGCCACCTCGATCCGCGACGCGGGCCGTGCGGCGGTCGACGCCCGCGCCGATGCGCATCGCGCGGCGACCCTGGCAGCGCAGGCGCGCACCGACGTCGACGAGAGGATCGCGGCATCCGTCTTCGCCGACGTCGCCGAGGCGACCGCCGCACTCGCCGCACTCCCCGACGTGGAAGCCCTCGCAGAGCGGATCTCGGCGCACGACACGCAGCTCGGAGCCGCGCGGGCGCGCATGCTCGAGCTCGAGCTCGAACTCGCGGGCGCGCCGAGCGAGCGCGTCGACACCGATGCGTCACAGGCGGCGCTCGCGGCCGCCGACGCGGCACGCACCGAGGCGCTCCGCGCGGAGAGCGACGCGCGCACGCTGGTGGCGGGACTCCGCGATCTCGCGATGCAGATCGATCACGCGTACGCCGGCGTCGCCGCACGCGCCGCAGAGGCCGCGGCCATCGCACGGCTCGCCGACACCGTCGCGGGCCGCGCCCCCAACACGATGAAGATGGACCTCGAGACGTTCGTGCTCGCCGCCGAACTCGAAGAGATCGTGGCCGCCGCGAACCTGCGGCTCAGCGACATGTCGTCGGGTCGCTACGGGCTGCAGCACACCGATGCGCGGGCCGCGCGCGGCGCCGCGTCCGGCCTCGGCCTCGAGATCATGGACGCCTTCACCGGCCAGTCCCGTCCGGCCCAGTCGTTGTCGGGCGGCGAGACGTTCCTCGCATCGCTCGCGCTCGCCCTCGGGCTCGCCGAGGTCGTCACCGCCCGTGCGGGCGGTGTGCGACTCGACACCCTGTTCGTCGACGAAGGCTTCGGCTCGCTCGACGAGGAGACGCTCGACCTCGCCATGCGCACCCTCGACGAGCTGCGCCAGGGCGGGCGCACCGTGGGCGTCATCAGCCATGTGGCCGCGATGAAGGAGCAGCTGCCCGCGCAGCTCGCGGTCGAGGCGACACCGGCCGGGCCGAGCGTCATCCGGCAGGACGCCGCCGCCCGCGTCTGAGCCACGGGCTCGGCTCCGCCCATCCAGCGCGGCACCGTGGTGGGGCTGGTCCCCCTGTCGCCGGGGCGATGCACGGGTGTATCGTTCGCGGCAGATCGCTTCCTGGGGATTCGCGATCCCGCCCGACCGCCGGCGCTCGTCCGGCCGCGGCCGTCAGCCGCGCCCTCTCGTTACGACGACGTACGGAGTCGAAATGCGTTCCACCTCTCGGGCGCGCCGCGCCCTCGCCGCGTTCGCGGCATCCGCCCTTCTTCTCACCGGCACTCTCAGCGCCGCCTCCGCCGCGCACGCCGCACCCGCGCCGGCGATGATCACCCGCATGGCCTCGCTCGGGGACTCGATCACCCAGGCGGCGATGACGTGTTCGAGCCTCACGTCATGTCCGGCCAACAGCTGGTCCACCGGAACCACGACATCGGTCAACTCGCACCTGCAGCGGTTGCGGGCGGCCGGGTCTGCAGGCCTCGTCAACGTCTTCAACGACGCCAAATCAGGCGTGGGATCGTCGGCGCTGCCCGCCCAGGCGCAGATGGCCGCCGGACAGGGGGCAGAGTACGTCACGATCGAGATCGGCGCGATCGACGCCTGCACCCGGACCGTGGCGCAGATGACGTCGGTCGATGCGTTCCGGACCAACGTGCAGGCGGCGCTCTCCACCCTGGCAGCGAGTCCGGCGGCGCCGGAGATCTTCGTCGCGAGCATCCCGAGCCTGCAGCGCCTCTACGACATCAACAGGTCGAGTCTGTCCGCCCGTCTCGCGTGGTCGCTGCTCGGCACCTGCCAATCGATGCTCGCCAACCCGAGCAGCAGCGCGACCGCCGACGTGCAGCGCCGCACGCTGGTGCAGCAGCGGGTGACCGATTTCAACAAGGTGCTGGAGGCCGCCTGCGCAGCCACCGCGAAGTGCCGATTCGACGGATACGCGGTCGCGAACTATGCGTTCGCGAAGTCCGACATCTCGACGCGGGACTACTTCCACCCGTCGCTGTCGGGCCAGGCCACGCTGGCGAACATCACATGGGCGAAGACGCAGTGGGTGTCGTGAGGCGGGGTCAGACGCCGTAGTCGGCGCGGATGCGGTCGCGCAGCTGGTGGCTGCAGGCAGCCACGGCCGTGCGCCAGTCGGTGATCGCGCCGTCCTGGGCGCGGTCTGAGACGGCCTTGAGCACGCGGATCGGCACGCCGAACCGCTGCGCGACCCAGATGTAGGCGTACGTCTCCATGTCGACGAGGCCGGCGCCGAGCGGCCGGATGACCTCCACGGCCTCGGAGTCGTCGACGAAGTGGTCGCCGGTCGCGATCGTCACGCCGTCGGCGTCGAGCTCGACGCGCGCCGGCAGTGACACATGCTGACCGACGATCCCGTCGATGTCGGTGACGTCGTGCTGCAGGGCGGCGGCGATCTCGTAGACGGATGCCTCGAGCCGGGCGTCGATCGCGCCCGCGGTGCCGACCACCACGACCTCGTCGTATGCGTTCGCGTCGAGGGCGCGGGTGAGCGCGTATGTCGCCTGGAGCTTGCCGGGGCCGGTGACGAGGCGGTCGAATCCGTCGAGGTCGTCGGGGAACGCGACGAGCTCGGAGGCGAGGGCGGCGACGAGGAGTCTCACCCTCCCATCATCTCCCGCTCGCCGGAGTCTGCGCCCGACGCGCCGCGGACGGGGTTAGCCTGGGCGAGATGTCCCAGCCACAGCCGACGCCGCAGAGAACCTCGAGGCCGGCGCGCGCCGTGCCGGTCACGACCGCCGTCATCCCCCTGTCCCACGGCGCCCGCTGGCGCGCATTCTGGGTCTGCGTCTCGGTCGCGGCGATCACCATCCTCGACATGACGAAGGTCAACGTCGCGCTGCCGTCGATCGGCGAGGTGCTCGGAGCGAGCTCGACCCAGCTGCAGCTGATCGTGTCGGGATTCGTCCTCACCTTCGGGCTCGTGCTCGTGCCGATGGGCCGCCTGGGCGACCAGCGCTCGCGGCGGACGCTGTTCGTCGTAGGGCTCTCGCTCTATACGGTCACCAGCGTGCTGTGCGCGCTCGCGCCGACCGCCGAGGCGCTGCTGATCGGGCGGCTCCTGCAGGGCGTGGCGGCGGGCATCCAGATGCCACAGGTGCTCGGCATGGCGCAGGAGCTGTTCCAGGGCAAGGAGCGTGCCCGCGCCTTCGGCCTCTTCGGCGCGACGATCGGCATCGCGACCGCATTCGGCCCGACGCTCGGCGGTCTGCTCATCGCCCTCGGCGGGCCGACGAACGGCTGGCGGCTCATCTTCTGGATGAACGTGCCGCTGTGCCTCATCGCGATCGCGCTCGCGCTGTGGCTCCTGCCCGACACCCGCACGCGATCCCAGCGCAAGGTGCAGCTCGACCCGGTCGGTGTGCTGCTGTTCGGCGCGAGCGTGATCTCGCTCATGTGGCCCTTCCTCTTCACCACCGGCGCGCCCACCGACAACCCGGCGCGGTGGTGGCTGCTCGTCGCCTTCGCGCTGTTCGCTTCCGCCTTCATCGCGTGGGAGCGTCGCTACGCGAAGCGCGGCCGCAACCCGCTCATCCCGCTCGGCCTCTTCCGCATCACGTCGTATCGCAACGGCACGCTGCTGCAGACGGCGTACTTCACCGCGGCGCCGGCGATGTTCCTCGTCACGACGCTGTTCCTGCAGCTCGGCCTCGGGCTCGCACCGGTGTACGCGGGCATGGTCTCGATCGGATTCGCGCTCGCCTCCGCCGTCACCTCGTGGATCGGCGGCAACCTCGTCAGCACGCACGGCCGCGTGGTCGTGGTGTGGGGTCTCGCCGGCATGCTGCTGTGCGTCGGCGGGCTGGTGCTCGCGGCGCTCTACAGCGACCCCGCGTGGACCCCCTACATCGCCGCCGCGGTCATGACCGTCGGGGGTGCCGGAGGCGGTCTCGTCATCGCCCCGAACCAGGCGCTCACTCTCGGCGACATCCCAGTCAAGCAGGGCGGCCTCGCCGGCTCCGTCGGCCAGCTGGGCCAGCGCATCGGCGCGGCGGTCGGCACAGCGGTCGCGCTGTCGCTGTTCTACGCCGCGATCTACCGCGAGTCCGGCTCCCACGACAGCCTCGTCGTCTACCACGACGCGTACGCCTTCGGGATGCTGTCTGTCGCGGTCTTCCTCGCGCTCGCGTTCCTGGTGGCCATTGTCGACCTCACCGCGCGCCGCAGCGCGCGCGAGCGCGAGGCCGCCGTCAGCGGCGGAGGGACGCCGGTCCCATGACCGTGCGCCGCCGGTCGCGCTTCCATCGGGCGCGGGACTCGCGGAACTCCGCGCGCGTGGTGAAGCGGTAGCGGTACGACACGGCCCGAACCCATCGCGGCCGCTCGCCCGAGAACGGATCGTGCGCGAGCAGACGCAGGGTCGCAGCATCCGCTTCCAGCAGCCGCACCAGGAATGCGGTGAACCACTCGTCCAGTGACCGCCCGAGCGGGAGGAACCACATCAGCCAGTCGAGGCGCAGGTGGTACGGCGCGAACTGCCGCGGGATGCGGTGCACCTCGCCGGGCTTTCCCTTGAAGCCGTACTCCTGCCACGTGGCTCTGTCAGGATCGTCGTCCATCGTGCCCTCGACGACGATCTCGATGCGCTCCTTCGTGACCGTGCCGAACGCGCCGTAGGCGTTGGCGAGCTGCCACCGGTTGAACGACGCGTTCATCAGCTGCCGCCGCGCGAACAGGTTCTGCAGCGGCCACCAGCTGATCACGAGGTACAGCACGCCGACCGCGCACGTGATGACGAGCCAGTACACCGGGATCCCGCTGAACACGCCGGGAGGAAGGGTCCCCACGCCTTCGCCGGTCACCGCCGGCGCGGTGGCCGGAGCCTCCAGGCGCGTGGGCCCAGCCGCGCCTTCATACTCTGCGCCCATGCCCGGCAGTCCGATCGCCGAGAAGGCGAGCACGATCGTCATCCAGTTGAGCCATGCGAAGTTGCCGGTGACGACGAGCCACGCCTGCGTCGCGATGACGATCGCGGCCGCCACCGCCCCGATGATGGCGGGCACCGGTCCGGACACGAAGAGCCCGGCGAACGGCGCGAACAGGAACCACGGCACCACGAGCTGCGCGAAGTGGTTGGCGAGCACCTCGCCCTTGTGGAACCAGCGGGGGAGGAGGTGCGCCTGGCGGCTGAGCGGCCCCGGCATCGGCTGCGTCTCGTGGTGGTAGGTGAGCGCGGTGAGGTCGCGCCACTCGCGCCCACCGCGGATCTTGATCATGCCCGCGCCGAACTCGAGTCGGAACACCAGCCACCAGAACAGCACGATCACGACGACCGGCGGCGGCTGGTCGTCAGAGCCCAGGAACGCCGCGAGGAAGCCGGCCTCGAGCAGCAGCATCTCCCAGCCGAATCCATAGAAGGTCTGCCCGATGCTCGTGATCGACATGTACCCGAGCCACAGCGCGAGGAAGCACAGCATCGGCACCCACGGCGGACCGAGCTGCGGGAGGCCCGCGACCAGCGTCGCGGCGATCAGGATGCCCGTCCAGCACAGGGCGACGAGTCTGCGGTCGGTGTACCGGAAATGACGGAACAGGGTGGGGCGCAGCATCCGGGCCCCTCTTTTCGAGGTTCGCACCCACTCGAGCAGCTCCGACGCGGGCAGCAGGCCGTGCTCGCCGAGAAGCGGGCGGAACTGGTTCAGCGACGAGACGAACGCGATGACGAACAGGGCGGCGATGCCCCGCTGCAGCACCTGTCGAGCGAACTCGAAGTCGACCGCGGCGAAAGCGTCCACCCGGTCACGCTCCGAAGAGATCCCCGAGTTCGAGGCGGTCGCCACGACGACGCCCGCGATCGTGCAGGGCCTGGCGTGCGGCGTACCACCCCGGCATGCCGGTGACGCCGGGTCCGGGCGGGGTCGACGCCGACGCGAGGTAAACGCCCCGCAGCGGGGTGCGCCACGGCGTCGTCGAGACGACGGGGCGCCGGATCGCCTGCGCGAACGTGAACGCGCCGCCGAGGATGTCGCCGTCGATGTCGGCGGGGTTGTACGCGGCGCGCTGGGCGGCCGTCATCGCGTGGCTCGCGAGGATGCCGTGACGGAATCCCGGAGCGAAGCGCTCGACCTGCCGCACGACGGCTTCGGTGGGGTCGAACGTCGACCCCGCCGGAACGTGGATGTACGCCCACAGCACGTGCTTGCCCGAGGGGGCACGAGTGCCGTCGAGCACGCTCGGCTGCACGGTCAGGACGTACGGCCGGTCGGTCAGGCGGCCTCGCGCCACTGCGTTCTCGCTCGCCTCGACCTCTTCCCGTGTGCCGCCGAGGTGCACGGTGGGGGCCAGGGCGACGTCGGGATGGGACCACGGCACGGGGCCGTCGAGGGCGAAGTCGACCTTCGCGGCGGCCGGGCCGTAGCGGTACTGCCGCACGGCGTGCGCGTACCGCGCGGGAAGGTCGGGGTGCGTGAGGAGGAGCCGCGGCGTGGTGTCGAGCAGCAGCAGGTCGCCGGCATCCGGATCACCCCAGTCCAGTCCCGCGAGGGTCTGCACCCGGTTGCCGGTTTCGACGCCGCCACCGTGCGCCTCCAGATCGGCGACGAGCGCGTCCGCGATCGCCTGCGAGCCGCCGCGGGGGAACGCCCAGCCGTCGGCGGAGTGCCCGTGCGCTGCGAGGAAGAGCCCCGAGGCGGCCCCTCCGAGCGAGGGCAGCGGGGTGTTCGCGTGCGCGAGCACGCCCGCGAGCAGCGCGTTCGCCTCCTCGGTGCGAAAGGTCCCGCGGCCTAGGCGCGTCCCGAGCTGCAGGGCGCGCAAACCGAACCGGACGGTGGTGACCGGATGCCGCGGCCACCGCAGCAGCTGTGACCCGGTGAAGTCCACGAGGCCGCCGAGGTGACGGCTGAGAGGGCGCAGGACCGCCCGCCATGCGCGGCCGTCGGGGCCGAGGGCATCGGCCGTGCGCTCGATGTCGCGCCACGCGATCGCCGCGCGCCCGCCGTCCAGCGGCTGCGCGTACGAGGCGAGCGGGTGGATCCAGCCGACCCGCTCGTGGATGCCGAACGCCCGGAAGAAGGGCGACGACAGCGCCGCGGGGTGCACCGCCGAGCACACGTCGTGGCGGAAGCCGGGAAGGGTGAGCGCCGCGGTGCGGACGCCGCCGCCGATGGTCGCGGCGGCCTCGAGCACGCGCACCTCGTAGCCGGCGCGCGCCAGCGCGACCGCGGCCGACAGCCCGTTGGGGCCACTGCCGATCACCGTCGCGCGCCTCGCCATGCGCCCCATCCTTCCATCGCCCCGCGGTCCTGGGAGGGGGGTTGACGGCCCGTCTCGCGCGAAAGGGCGGGTGCGGGACGCGACACGCCGGGAGGCGGCATCCGTCATCGGCGCGTCGTCGTCACCGACCCGCGTGTCCGCACAGGCGACAGGATCGCGGGGACTCGATCGGGTGGAGACGAAGGGGCGTGGCGATCTTCCTCACCGCTTCCCGCCGCGACAGGATGGAGGTGCGGACGGGCCGCGGAGAATGGGGTGGATCATGCAATCGGTGCTTCTCGAGACTCCGGCAGGAATCACGGCGCGTCTCGGCTGGGACCCCAAGCTCTCGGACCACGACCGCAAACGCGCACTCGCGAAGGAGATCGTCGCGACGAAGCTCGGCGTCGACCCGAAGGACGTGCGCGTCGAGCGCGAGGCCCCCCGCACGTTCGGGTTCCACACCCAGCTGATCGCCGAGGTGGGCGGTGCCGAGGTACCGCTGAAGATCCGCAACGTCAACTTCCGCGCCGCCACCGTCGTCGCGGTCGCCGATGCCGACGCCTCCCTCGGGCTCGATCTGCGCGACGCGCACCCCGACGACGCAGAGCTGCACCTCATGAAGCGGCACTCGCACCTGCTCGACGAGAACGACCTCGGCAAGCTCCTCGCCCACTGGACCCGCGTGCAGGCCGTGCGCGATGCCGACGGCCGGGGCGCTCGCGTCGCCGCCGATCACGTGCGCCTGGACAGCCCGCTGACGAAGGGCTGGATCCCCGACCGCAAGGTCTTCTACAAGCTCGCTGACCTGTCCCGCGACAGCTGGATCATCACGCTGGCGTACACGCAGGCACCCGCCTGAGCCGCAGCATCCGGAATCGCCGTTCTTCCTGATCCCGGCGACAGCGCGCACCGCCGAAGGCGCCGGCGGAACGGATGCCGCGGGCCGCAGCATCCGCTTCTTCAGTCCTTCACGAGATCGGGGAGGGCCGCCTTCAGCTCCGCGAGCCACACGCGGGCGTTGCCGTCCGACGGGGCGCGCCAGTCGCCGCGCGGCGACAGCGAACCTGCGGGCGAGACCTTCGGACCGTTGGGGATCGCGGAGCGCTTGAACTGCGCGAACGCGAAGTAGCGCTTCAGGAACACCTGCAGCCACTTCGCGACCGTGGGCAGGTCGTAGGCGTAGCGGTCCTCGTCGGGGAAGCCGGGGGGCCAGGCGCCGGCCTCGGCATCGCCCCACGCGTGCGCGGCGAGGTAGGCGATCTTCGACGGGCGGAAGCCGTAGCGGAGGATGTGGAACAGCGCGAAGTCGTGCAGCGCGTAGGGTCCGATGCGGTCCTCGGTCGACTGCATCTTGCCGTCCTGACCCATGGGCACCAGCTCGGGCGAGATCTCGGTGTCGAGCACCGACTGCAGCACCTCGGCCTCGCGGTCGTCGACGCCCTCGCGCTCGGAGATCACCCAGCGGATCACGTGCTGGATGAGGGTCTTCGGCACGCCGGCGTTGACGGCGTAGTGGCTCATGTGGTCGCCGACGCCGTACGTTGCCCAGCCGAGGGCGAGCTCCGACAGGTCGGAGGTGCCGATGACCATGCCGCCGTGGTGGTTCGCGAGGCGGAAGAGGTAGTCGGTGCGCAGACCCGCCTGCACGTTCTCGAACGTGATGTCGTGCACCGGCTCGCCGTCGGCGAACGGGTGCCCGAGGCGCTCGAGCATCTCGATCGCGAGCGGCCGGATGTCGATCGTGTCGATCGAGGCGCCGACCGATTCGGCGAGGGCGATCGCGTTGGACTTCGTGTGCTCGCTCGTGGCGAAGCCAGGCATGGTGTACGCGAGGATGTCGCTGCGCGGGCGCCCCATCAGGTCCATGGCGCGCGCGACCACCAGCAGCGCGTGGGTCGAGTCGAGGCCGCCGCTCACGCCGATCACCGGCTTCGGGCCGCCGATCGCGCGCATCCGCTGCACGAGACCCGAGACCTGGATGTTGAACGCCTCGTAGCAGTCCTGCGCGAGGCGGGCGGGGTCGTCGGGCACGAAGGGGAACCGGTCCAGCGTTCGGCGCAGGCCCACGTCGGTGCGCGGCGGGTCGAGCCGGAAGTGGACGGTGCGGAACGAGGCATCCGCTCCCGTCGTCCTGCGGTTGTCGTCGAAGGTGCCCTGGCGCAGGCGGTCCTGGCGCAGGCGGTCGAGGTCGACGTCGGCGATCGAGCGGCGCGGACCGTCGGGGAACCGTTCGGTCTCGACGAGCAGGTTGCCGCCCTCATAGATCATGGTCTGGCCATCCCACGAGAGGTCGTTCGTGGACTCGCCGGCGCCCGCTGCGGCGTATGCGTAGGCGGCGAGGCAGCGCAGCGACTGCGACTGGCAGAGGTCCTTGCGGTCCTCCGCGCGCGCGATCGTGATGGGGCTTCCGCTGAGGTTGAGGAGCACGGTCGCGCCCGCCAGCGCCGCGCGCGACGACGGCGGGATCGGCACCCACACGTCCTCGCAGACCTCTGCGTGCACGATGAGACCGGAGACATCGAGCGCCTCGAACAGCAGGTCGGGTCCGAACGGCGCCTCGAGCTCGCCCACGCGGATGTCCTGGCCGGCCCGGTCGTCGCCCGGCGCGTACCAGCGGCGCTCGTAGAACTCGCGGTAGGTCGGGAGATACGACTTGGGCGCGACGCCCAGCAGCTCGCCGCGGTGGATCACGACGGCGCAGTTGTAGAGGCGGTTGCGGTGGCGCAGCGGCGCGCCGACGACGAGCAACGGCAGGAGATCGACGGATGCCTCCACCAGCCGCTCGATCGCGTCGACGACGGCGTCGAGCACGGGGTCCTGCATGACGAGGTCGTCGATCGCGTAGCCGGTCAGACACAGCTCGGGGAAGACCGCGACGGCCACCGCGTCGGCGTCGCACACCCGCGCTGCCTCGAGCACGGCGTCGGCGTTCGTCGCCGGGTCGGCGATGGCGACCGGGATCGTGCACGCGGCGATGCGGGCGAACCCGTGCCGGTACGCGCTGTCGAAGGGCAGGCTCATGGGTCAAGTCTGTCAGGTGGTGCATGAGGGCGGACGTGTCGGCGCCCGCGGCGCCCGGACGGGCGCGCTGTCTGCCGTCGCGGCTACTGTCGAAGTGGGCAGAAGGGCGCGGCATGCGATACATCGAGGACGAGGGCCGGATCGTCTGGAGCGCGAGCGATCTGAAGACCGCTGCGGAGTGCGAGTTCGCGTGGCTTCGCGCGATCGACGCGCGACTCGGCCGCGTGGCCGCGGTGGAGGATCCCGAAGACCTCACCCTCGAGCGCGCCGGTCGCCTCGGCACGGTGCACGAGCGCCGGGTGCTCGCCGACTACATCGAGCGCTACGGGGATCGCGTGGTCGAGATCCCCGAGACGCGATCATCGGATGCTGCCGCCCTCGCCGCTGCGGTGGCCCAGACGAATGCCGCCCTCGCGTCGGATGCCGAGGTCGTCTATCAGGCGGCGTTCTCGACCGAGTCGTTCGTGGGCTTCGCGGATTTCCTCGTGCGCGACGAGGCCGGGCGCTGGTTGGTGCAGGACACCAAGCTGGCGCGCCACGCGCGCGTCACCGCCCTCATGCAGCTCGCGGCATACGTCGACCAGCTCGACCGTCTGAGGGTGCCGCGCTCCGACCGCGTGCAGCTGCTGCTCGGCGACGGCAGCGTCAGCGAGCACGAGGTCGACGACCTGCTCCCCGTGTTCGCGCTGCGCCGAGAGCGGCTCGGCGCGCTCACCGCCGACCGTCGCCTCGACCTCGGCCCGGCGGGGGAGCCGATAGCGTGGGGCGACCCGCGCGGCGAGCTCGGCGTCGTCGCGTGCGGACGCTGCGCGACGTGCGATGCCGAGGTCGTGGCGTCCCGCGATCTGCTGCTCGTGGCGGGTATGCGCCCCGTGCAGCGCGAGCGTCTGCGCGCCGCCGGCATCGAGACGATCGAGCAGCTCGCCGGGGCGCCGAGCGGGCCGGCGGGCATGAACCCCGACGTGTTCGCGTCGCTGCGGACGCAGGCGCGCCTGCAGCTCGAGAGCCCGGCGGGCACTCCGCCGCTCATCGCGCCGAAGCCCGTGCCGCACGAGATCGTGGTGGCAGAGAGCGTGATCGCCGCCGACGGCGCGACGCTCGCCCAGGCGACGGTGGCCGCCGTGCTCGAGGCTCCTGCGGCCGCTCCTGCTCCGCCGATCCCGGTGTTCGAGGTGGTGGCGCCCAAGGCGCTCGGCGCGCTTCCGCGACCCGACCACGGAGACCTGTTCTTCGACTTCGAGGGCGACCCGCTGCACACCGAGCCGCCCGCACCGGGCGAGCCCACCCAGTGGGGCATCGACTATCTGTTCGGCTGGGTCGATACGCGGGAGCAGTACACCGCGCTGTGGGCTCACTCGTTCGCCGACGAGAAGCGCGCGCTCGAGGCATTCCTCGACATCGTGAATCTCCGCCGGCAGCAGTTCCCCGGCATGCACATCTATCACTACGCGCCGTACGAGCCGACGCACCTGCTCGCGATGGCGGCCCGCCACGGCGCGCGCGAGGCCGACGTCGACCGGTTGCTGCGCGACGGCGTGTTCGTCGATCTGTACCCGGTCGTGCGCCGCGCGCTGCGGGTCGGCTCCCGCTCGTACTCGATCAAGAAGCTCGAGCCGCTCTACATGGGCGATGAGGTGCGCACCAGCGACGTGCAAAAGGGCGACGACTCGATCGTCCGCTACGTCGAGGCGCGTGCGCTGCAGGCCGACGGCGCCGAGGCCGAGGCGAGCCTCGTGTTCGATGACCTCGCGGACTACAACCGTTACGACTGCGTCTCGACGCGACGCCTGCGGGACTGGCTCGTCGACCGCGCCCGCGAGGCGAAGCTGGTGCCTTCGCCGAACCCCGAGCCCGACGAGCGGGCGTACGAGCCGTCGGTTCGGGCGACGGTGCTCGACGCGCTGGCGCTCGACCACCCCGAGGACTCCGTGGGGGCGCGCTCGCTGCGCCTCGGCGCTGCGGCGATCGACTACTACCCGCGCGAGGCGAAGTCCTTCTGGGCGACGCATTTCCTGCGACTGCGCGAGCCCGTCTCGCTGTGGGACGAGACCCGAGACGTCGTGGCCGTCGACCCGGCTCGCAGCCGCGTGCGCGAGGACTGGCACTTCCTCGAGAGCGGCAGGGGCGGCGAGCGGCGCATCGTCGAGCTGCGCGGCGACCTCGCCCCCGGTACACGGCTCAGCGAGGGCACCAACCCGTTCGCGCTGTACGAACTGCCCGCACCGTTCCCGTTCGAGGCGTCGCCGCGCTGGATCCATGCATACCGGTCCGTGACCGTCGTGGAGGTCCTCGACGACGGCGCCGTGATCGAGGAGACCGCCATCGACGGCGTGACCTGGAACGACCTGCCGCTCGCGCTCACCCCGCAGGCGCCGCCCGCCGCAGGCAACCAGCAGAAGGCGATCGACGCGTGGGCGGATGCCGTGATCGCTGCCGCGCCGGACCTTCCCACCGACCCGGCCACCGACATCCTGTGCCGCCGGCCGCCGCGCACGCTGAACGGGAATCTGCCTGCTGCGGGGGCGGATGCCGTCGACGCCATCGCGCGGGCCGTGCGCGACCTCGACCGGAGCTACCTGGCCGTGCAGGGCCCGCCAGGAACCGGCAAGACCTATGTGGGATCCCACGTGATCGCCCGGCTCGTGCGCGATCACGGGTACAAGGTCGGCGTGGTCGCCCAGGGGCACGCGACCATCGAGCACCTCCTCTACCGCGTCATCGCTGCGGGCGTGCCGGCGGTCCAGGTGGGCAAGGCGCCGAAGGACGCGACGACCGATCACGCCTTCACCGTGCTGCCCAAGAACGGCGTGGCGGCCTTCACGGCCGAGCACGAGGCATCCGGTTACGTCATCGGCGGCACCGCGTGGGACTTCAGCCACGAGGGCCGCGTCCCGCGCGGCAGCCTCGACCTCCTCGTCGTCGACGAGGCCGGCCAGTTCTCGCTCGCCTCGACGATCGCGGTGTCGCTCGCCGCTCCCCGGCTGCTGCTGCTCGGTGATCCGCAGCAGCTGCCGCAGGTTAGCCAGGGCACGCACCCCGCCCCCGTCGACACGTCGGCGCTCGGCTGGGTGATGGACGGCGCCGACGTCATCCCGCACGAGTACGGGTACTTCCTCGCCGAGACCCGGCGCATGCGTCCCGAGGTCGCAGCGCCCGTGTCGACGCTTTCGTACCGCGGTGAGCTCGAGGCGCACCCCTCGACGGCGCTGCGGCGGATCGAGGGCGTGCCTGCGGGCCTCGTCCCGATCGCGCTGCGCCATCACGGCAACGCCACGCAGTCGCTCGAAGAGGCCGCGGAGGTCGCCCGCCTCGTCACCGATCTGATCGGTCGGGAGTGGACGGATGCCGCCACCGACGATTCCGACGGTTCGTCATTCTCGCACCCGCCGCGGTGGCTCGAGCAGAAGGATCTCATCGTCGTCACGCCGTACAACGCCCAGCAGGTCGCGGTCGAGGCGGCCCTCGCCGCGGCAGGATTTCCCGATGTGCCCGTCGGTACGGTCGACAAGTTCCAGGGCAAGGAGGCCGCCGTCGCGATCGTGTCGCTGGCGGCCTCGAGCGGGCGCGACGCGCCCCGCGGGCTCGAGTTCCTGCTGCTGCGCAATCGCCTCAACGTCGCGATCTCGCGCGCGATGCACACGGCGTTCGTCGTGTACTCGCCGGGGCTCCTCGACGACCTGCCGTACACCCCCGAAGGTGTGGCACGTCTGAGCGGTTTCGCGCGACTGGTCGGCCGGGGCTGAGCCCCGCGTAGACTCGCGCTCACAGTCGAACACGTCGCACACGACAGCCCCCGAGCGTCTCGCACCGGTCAGGGACGAGATACCCGCCGAACAGGAGCCCGCATGGCCGACGACGCCTCGCAGCAGTTCGAGATCGACCTCCCGCCTGAGCTCATCGGCGGCAACTACGCCGACTTCGCGAACGTGTGGCACACGCCGACCGTGTTCGTGATGGACTTCCTCACCCTCGCGCAGCCGCCGCGCGAGCAGGTCGACGCCGAGACCGGCCAGCGCCACACGGTCGTCCCGGCGCGTGTCGTCAGCCGCATCCGCATCCCACCCGACCAGGTGTTCGAGCTCGCGAAGGCGCTGACCCAGCAGCTGGAGTTCTGGGAGCGGGAAACCGGTCGTCGCAACCCGCAGGAGCCTCCGCTCGGCGACTGAGGCGACGCCCCGCTGCGCGACTGAGCGCGGGGTTGTCGCTAGACGGCCGCCGTGGCCAAAGTCAACCCCTTTGGGCGAAAAATTCTGGCCACGTAGCCTTGCCACGCGTCGTAAAAAGCGCAGAGGCGCGGTATCCGTTCGGCGAGGGGCGGATGCCGCGCCGCCCCGTTTCCGGTATCACTGCCTGTGCTTCCTCCTCTGACACACGGAGGGGGAAGACATGACAACGATCGACCAGCCGCTCGCGACCATCGCGACCACGCCGGAGGCGGCGGCCCAGACGCAGACGACGATCGATGAGGCGCCCCGGCGTCGTGGGATCGTCTTCTGGATCGTCCGCTATCTGCCCGCCGAGGTGGCAGGAACCGTCGCCATGGTGGTCGGGGGACTCCTCGCCACCCTCTGGACCGACGCGGCACCGCTCATCGCCGTGGCGGCCCTCCTCGGCGAGATCATCGGCTTCTACGCCGTGCTCGCGGTCGCGATCTACATCGAGCAGGCGCCTGACGCGCCGACACGGCGACGGGCTGTCGCCCGTACGGCCGTGCTGCTGGTCGCGGAGTTCGGCGCAGCCGAGCTGCTCGACACCTTCCTGGTGCGTCCCGCGGCGCTGATGCTCGGCGTGTGGCTCATCCCCGATCCGCTGTGGGGCATGCTCGCCGGCAAGATCGCCGCCGACATCGTGTTCTACGCGGTCGCCGCCGGCGCCTTCACCGTCACCGCCAAGACCGGCCTGCGCGACGCACGTCGCCCCTGGGGAACCAAGGAGGTGACGAGGTGAATCTCGCGGCCCTCCGACGCGAGCCCCGCACGACCCGGGCGCTCGAGAGCAGACGGCGGGCCGAGGCATCCGCTCTGCTGTCGTCCGTCGCGGCTCGCGCGGCCATCGCCGTGCACGGCACACCGCTGCTGCTGCTCGATCCGGAGCGCGTGCGCCGGCAGTACCGCCACCTGCGCACCGCGCTGCCGTTCGTCGGGCTCCACTACGCGGTCAAGGCGCTCGCCCACGACGCCGTGCTCGACGTGCTCGACGATGCCGGCTGCGGGTTCGACGTCGCGACCGGCGAGGAGCTGGCGATGCTGACGCGCCGGGGTGTCGCGGCATCCCGCATCATCCACACGCATCCGATCAAGAAGCCCGCCGAGATCGCCGAGGCGCTGGCCGCGGGGCTGCGCACCTTCGTGGTCGACAACGACGTCGAGATCGAGAAGTTCCGGGGTGCGCCGAGCGACACGCGACTGCTGGTGCGTCTGGCCTACCGCAGCCCGCACGCGAAGAGCGACCTGTCGAGCAAGTTCGGAGTCGGGCCGTTCGAGGCGGCGCGTCTCGTCGAGAGCGCGCACGCCGCAGGCATCACGGTCGCCGGCTTCAGCTATCACGTGGGCAGCCAGCTGGACGATCCGACCCGTTTCGCGACCGCGGCCGCCGACACGCTCGAGCTCATGGGCATCCTCGAGCGGCGTCTCAACGTGCAGTTCGACACCCTGGACATCGGCGGCGGCTTCCCGGCGTCGTACGACTCCGAGTCAGCGGCCATCGAAGACGTCGCGGCTGCGCTCCGCCCCGTGCTCGAGCCGCACGCGCGGCGGCTCGACATCATCGCCGAGCCCGGCCGAGTGATGGTGGCCGACGCGATGACCCTGGTCACGAGCGTCGTGGGCATCGCCGAGCGCGGCGACGGTCGCTGGTACTACCTGGACGACGGGCTCTACGGCTCGTATTCGAACGTGCTCACCGAAGACGTGCACCCGCTCGTCTTCGCCGAGCGAGACCTCACCGCAACGCCGGCGGATGCGGCGAACCACCGCTGGGCGACCCTCGGGGGCCCGACCTGCGATTCGTCGGACGTGATCGCGCGCGAGGTGCTGCTGCCCGAGCTGGAGGTGGGTGACCTTCTCGTGAGCCCCACGATGGGCGCGTACACGACGGTCACCGCGACGCGATTCAACGGCCGCCCGTTCACTCCGGTCGCCGTCGTCGGGCGGGGTGCCACGACCGCCGAGGTCGCTGTGGCGTCGGATGTGCGCCGCGTGCCGATCGTGTGATCGTGCGGCGGCCGCGGGTCAGACCGTGCCGTACAGCCGGTCGCCGGCGTCGCCGAGCCCCGGCACGATGTAGCCCTTCTCGTTGAGGCGCTCGTCGAGTGCGCCGAGCACGAGCGTGACGTCGCGACCCGCGACCTGCTTCTCGATCGCCGCGACGCCCTCGGGGGCGCCCAGGATGCAGATCGCGGTGACGTCCTGTGCGCCGCGGTCGAACAGGAAGTCGATGGCCGCGCCCAGCGAGCCGCCGGTGGCGAGCATCGGGTCGAGCACGAAGCACTGGCGATCGCTCAGATCGTTGGGCAGGCGCTCGGCGTATGTCGTCGGCTCGAGGGTCTCTTCGTTGCGCGCCATGCCGAGGAAGCCGACCTCGGCGGTCGGGATGAGCTTGACCATGCCCTCGAGCATGCCGAGGCCCGCACGGAGGATCGGCACCACCAGGGGGCGCGGCTCGTCGATGCGGACGCCGGTCGTCGTCGTCACCGGCGTCTGGATCTCGATCGGCGCGACGCGGACGTTGCGGGTCGCCTCGTAGGCGAGCAGCGTCACGAGTTCCTCGGTGAGCTGGCGAAACACCGGCGACGGGGTGCGCTTGTCGCGCAGCACCGTCAGCTTGTGGGTGATGAGGGGGTGGTCGGCGACGTGCAGGCGCATAGAGACAGGTTAGTGCGTCGCGGTGCCGGAACCCCGGGCGACTTCGTCGGGGGCGACTACGCTCGTGCTGTGCTTCCCGCCCCCGCCGACCTCGCCGCGATGGACCGCGCGCTGGCGCTCGCCGCGGTGGCCGGCGGTGCGGGCGACGTCCCGGTAGGGGCCGTGGTGACGGATGCCGCGGGCACGGTGATCGGCGAGGGCCGGAACCTCCGTGAGCTCGAGCACGATCCGACCGCGCACGCCGAGGTGGTGGCTCTTCGCGCAGCGGCAGCGACGCGTGGCAACTGGAACCTCGAAGGCTGCACACTCGTGGTGACGCTCGAGCCCTGCGTGATGTGTGCGGGCGCTGTGCTCCAGTCGCGCATCTCGCGGCTCGTGTTCGGCGCGTGGGACGAGAAGGCCGGCGCGGCGGGATCGATGTACGACGTCGTGCGCGACCGGCGCCTGCCCTATCGCGCCGAGGTCGTCGCTGGCGTGCGCGAGGCCGAGGCATCCGCCCTCCTTCGCGCCTTCTTCGACGCCCGCCGCTGATCGGGGGGTGAGCCCCGGCGGATCGGGGGGACAGCACCCTGCTGGACGCCCCGCGCCCGGACTTAGCGTGACGGCCATGACCCGCCTCATCGAACCGGTCCGGACCGCTCCATCCGTCGCACGGCCGGGCGGCATCCGCTCACGCATCGGCTGGACGTTCGTCCTGCTGACGGCGCTCGCCATCGTCGCGTACTCCGCCGTGCCGTACTTCACCGCATCGCTGGCCGACCTCGCCGGGCAGGACGTGGGGCTCGCCCCGACGTACGCCGCCGTGCCCCCATTCGTCCAGGGAGCCCTCTACCTCCACATCGTCGGCGGGGCGACGGCGCTCGTCGCCGGTCCGCTGCAGTTCTGGCGGGGCCTGCGCACGCGCGCGCCGCGCGTGCACCGCTGGATCGGCCGGGTGTACCTGGTCGCGGTGGGGATCGGGGCGGTCGGCGGACTCATCATCGCGCCGTCGAGCCCCGCCGGCTACGTCGGCTTCTTCGGGTTCGGCGCGCTCGCCGTCCTGTGGCTCATCACGGGTTGGCGCGCGTACCGCGCGATCCGTCGCCACGACGTACCGAGCCATCAGGCGTGGATGATCCGCAACTACGCTCTGACCTACTCCGGCGTCATGCTGCGCATCTGGCTGCCGCTGCTGCTGATGGCGCCGCTCCTGCTCGGGCAGCCGTGGGAGTTCGACTCCGCCTTCGCGAACGCCTACGCCGCGGTGCCGTTCCTGTGCTGGCTCCCGAACCTCGTCTTCGCCGAGTGGCTGATCCGCCGTCGGGGCCTGCCCTCGTACCGCCTGCCGGTCTGACCTCCGACGGGGCCGACCCCTGATTCAGCGCCGGATCACGACGGCGCCGCCGCACACCGCGCGGAGCCCGTCGGGATCGACGCGCGCTCAGCCCTCACGACGTCGCGTCACAGCCCACACGATGAGCCCGGCGGCGGCACCGACGGCAATGCCGGCGATCATCCCGAAGGTCCACCCCTGATCCACGGGTCGGTCCTCGACCACCCACTCGCGGATCAGGTCCCGTGCGAGGTCGGCGGAGCCGATCGATGCCGCGGTGAACCCCGATTCGTAGGTCGCGAAGGTCTGCGCAGCGCCCGTGTCGGCGTCGACCCATCGGAACTCGGAGCTGTTGTCTTCGGCGTAGGTCTGAAGCACGACGGTGTCGTCGTCGCGCCAGCCCAGGGCCGCCGCATACTCGACGCCCGCGAGCGCGAACATCTGCGTCGTGCCGGCCGAGAGTGCGGAGATCTGCAGCGTCGCAGAGCTGGTCAGCGTTCTGCCCGTGGGCTTCTCCACCCACACGGGGTTGTGGACCAGCGTCACGAGGCGGGTGCCGTCCGGTGACCACGCGTCGTCGCCGAACGCCTGCCCCGTCAGCTCCGCGGGGAGTTCGCGGATGCTGTGCCCCGCGGCATCCATCATCACGGCGCCCTGCGACGCCTGCGCGACGACGCGAGATCCATCGGGGGCCAATGCCGCCGATGTCACCGCGTCCAGCGAGTACTCGAGCAGGTCGCCGCTCGACAGGTCGAGCAAGGCGAGTGTGCCGCTGAACGGCGGGTCGGTGTACCGGCTCATCTCACCGTCGCCGAGCAGCACCAGGACGTGGTCTCCGTCGGAGGCGATGCTCAACGGTACGGCGCTGCGCCCGACTCCGATCGATACCTCTCGGTCGGTGCCGTCGACGAGGGAACGGACGAGGACGCTGCCGTGACCGTTCGCGCCTGCGATCACCGCGAACGTGCCGTCGGCTGACAGCACCATGGCGGCTGGGTCGCCCTGGTCGGTCGGCACAGAGCGCTGCTCGGCGGCACCGAGGCGCCGGTATGTGCTGCCGTCGACGCCGAGTGCGACCGCCTGCGGGGAGTCCATGAATTCAACCCCGATGCCGTTCTGGTAGATCATTGTTGCCGGCATGTCGAGGTCGCTGTGCGAGACGAACCACGAGTAGGTGGCGACCGCCGTGGGAAAGGCGGGCGAGCTCGAAGGCGGCGGGGTCGAGGAGGCGATCAGCGCGGGAACGGCGACCGCGGCGAACCCGACCGCACCCGCGATCAGCGCAGGCAGGAGCGGCGTCCGCTTCTTCGGCCGCGGTACGGCCGGTGCGTCGCCGGCAACCGTCACGGTGGTCATCGCAACTCCTGCCTGCACGCTAGCGGTGATGAGCCGTCGGCGGAACGACCGGGAAGTGAACAGCGCACTCCCTGTGGCCGGCCGACGCGTGCGGCACGCAGACGGGGTCGACACCGCCCAGGTGCTTCGCTAGGGTTCCGGTGTGGACCGGGCGACGTCGCGCGATCGGCTGACGACAGCCGGGGCCGTCGCCCTCGCATCGGCAGCCGGCGCCGTGCTCGCTCTATGGGTCTACCGCGTGCTCTGGGTGCAGAATACCGGGACCCCGGCAGCACTGGACGCGAATGAGAACGCTGCTGTGTTCGCGTGGCTCGTCGGCTGGCTGCTGCTGATCTGTGCAGCGGGTGCGGCTGTCGTGCTGCTCGCGAGCGTCGTCGGGCGGATCAGCGCCCGGAGGCCGCCTCTCATCGATCTCGTCGCACTCGGAGCCACGGCGGGCCTCATCATGGTGGCGATCGCACTGGCTCCGCTGTGGGCCACGACCTCCGTCTGAGCCTGGCCGGCAGACGAGAACGACCACCCGGGTGCGCCGTTCGCGGATCTGCGCCGCTGAGCGAAGGCATCCGGTCGGCACCGGAGCCTCTGGCGCGCGCGTCGACCCGGGGCGACAATCAGCGGTTACGGGGCACAACTCACCGAGAAGTGCCCGACCCGATTCCGGGATCCGGCGCCCCCACGAGGCAGGGAGTCGAGGAATGGGCCACACCCTGAACGTCAGCGGGGGAGGTGGGGGAGCACCTCGCCGAGGTACTCGACGTGCGAGACGTCCTGCAGGTCCATCAGTTGGAAGTAGACGCGCTTCGCGCCGATGGCCACCAGCCGCTCGACCTTCGCGACGATCTCGTCGCGGGTGCCGACGATGTTCACGTCGCCGCGCAGCTCGTCGACGGTGCGGCCGAGATTCTCGGCACGCCGGTCGAGTTCCGACGGGGATGCCGCGGCCAGCGTCGGCAGCGCCACCGAGAGCTTGAGCGATTCGGGGTCGCGACCGACGCGTTCGCACGCGGCGCGCACTCCGGCGAACTTCTCCGCCGACTCCGCCTCGGACCGGAAGCCGATGTTGAACTCCGTCGCGAACCGCGCGGCGAGCTCGGGGGTGCGCTTCGGCCCGCCGCCGCCCACGATGACGGGAACGCGGGACTGCACCGGCTTCGGCAGGGCCGGGGCATCCGTCAGCCGATAGTGCTCGCCCGCGAAGCTGTAGGTCTCGTCGACGGGGGTCGACCACAGGCCGGTCACGATCGCGAGCTGCTCCTCGAGGAGGCCGAACCGCTTGGCCGGGAACGGGATGCCGTAGGCCTCGTGCTCGCGACCGAACCACCCCGTGCCGAGGCCGAGCTCTGCACGGCCGCCCGACATCGCGTCGACCTGCGCCACCTGGATCGCCAGAAGCCCCGGAACACGGTAGGTCACCGACGACACGAGCGTGCCGAGGCGGATGCGGGAGGTCTCGCGGGCGAGTCCCGCCAGCGTGGTCCACGCGTCGGTGGGACCGGGAAGCCCGTCGCCGTCGCCCATGTGCAGGTAGTGGTCGGAGCGGAAGAAGCCGTCGAAGCCGAGACGCTCGGCTGCCTGAGCGAAGGCGAGCTGGTCATCGTAGCTGGCGCCCTGCTGGGGCTCGGTGAAGATGCAGTATTCCATGGCGGTCGCTGAACCTGTCGAACGGTCAGTCCGCCGACTTGATGACGAACTCCGACGTGGGCGGAGTGGCGTCGTCGCCCGGTCGGTAGATGTCGGGCTCGAAGTAGATGACGCGAGCCGCCGGCACGGCCGCCCGCACGCGCGCTTCGACGCGGTCGATGTCGGAGGCGACGTGCGCCAGTGGGGCATCCGACGCGAACCCGAGCTTCGCCGCGACGAGCAGCTCGTCGGGGCCGAGGTAGAGCGTCTTGATGTGGATGATCTTCTCGACCTCGGGCCCGTTGTGGATGGCGTCGACGATGCGGTCGTGGTCGGCATCGGTCGCACCCTCGCCGACGAGAAGGCTCTTGGTCTCGATGCCGAGCGTGATGGCCACGAGGATCAGCAGCGTGCCGATCATGAGCGTGCCGATCGCGTCGAACACCGGGTTGTGCGTGATGACGGTCATGCCGACGCCGAACAGCGCGAACACGAGGCCGGTGAGCGCGGCGATGTCTTCGAGCAGGACCACGGGGAGCTCCGGCGCCTTCGCGTGCCGTACGAACGAGACCCACGACTGCCCCTTGGGTCGCACGTGGTTGCTCTCCTTGACGGCCGTGCGCAGCGAGAACGACTCCAGCACGATCGCGACGACGAGCACGGCGATCGGGATCCACGCGTTCTCGAGCTCGTGCGGGTGGGTGAGCTTGTCGATGCCCTCGTAGATCGAGAACAGGCCGCCGACCGAGAACAGGATGATCGACACGACGAACGCATACACGTACCGCTCGCGGCCGTAGCCGAAGGGGTGCTCGCGGTCGGCCTTCTTCTTCGCCTGGCGCCCGCCGAGCATGAGCAGCAGCTGGTTGCCCGAATCGGCGACCGAGTGGATCGCCTCGGCGAGCATCGACGCCGAGCCCGACAGGAACCACGCGATGAACTTCGCCAGGGCGATGCCCATGTTGGCCAGGAACGCCGCGAGGATCGCCTTGCCGCCGCCGGAAGCACTCATGCGGATGAGTCTACGGATGCCGCGACCCGCGTCATGCGCGGGCCGCGGCCTGTGACGGGTTCCGGCATCAGTCGGACGAGCGCAGGATGATCGCCTCGGTCGGCGGGGAGGGGTCGTGCGGGTGCCCGACGTACCCGATGACCTCGAGCAGCGCGTGGCGGAACTCGGCCGGCCGCTCCAGGTGCGGCGAGTGCCCGGTGTCCTCGAGCGCGAGCTCGGTGACTTGGCCGCCCGCGTCGGAGTACCGGGCCAGGACGTCGCGCGTCTGCGACACCATCTCCTGCGGCGGTGCGACGTCGTCCCCGGGCCAGCCGGGGACGATGCCGAGCTTTCCGAGGTGATTGAAGTCGTAGAAGGATGCGTCCGACACGATGGCGTCGGCGGTGCCGTGGATCCACAGGATCGGCGGCTTGTCGGAGAGGTCGACGATGCCCGAGACGTCGAAGTGACCGGGCGTCATGGTGTTGAGCACCCCGATGTCGCCGGCGCCGAAGCCCGGCCAGTTCTCGCTCTTCACCATGTCGCCGGGGTAGTTGCCGGTCGCCGTCGAGGTCGTGAGCATCGACTCCACCCAGACGTCCTCGTTGTCGGTCTGATATCCGGGGGCCACGTAGCCCGAGCGGAAGACGTTGCGAGGCGAGGTCGGCGCCTCGTCGGTGGTGTCGTGGTCGATCAGGCGCTGCACGAAGTCCGGGTTCGCTCCGCCGCCGCCGCACCCTGCGTCGTCATCGGTGAGGCGCGAGCCGTCGCGGCGGGTGCCGCCGAACCCGTACGGCGACACCGGTGCCTGCAGGGTGAGGCTGAGTGCGCCATGATCGAGCGCGTACTGCATCACGACGCCGCCTCCCATCGACCATCCGACGAGGTGCGCCGTCGCGATCCCGAGCGCCTCGAGCGTCGCGCGCACGTCGTCGCTGAAGTCGCGGACCCCGCGGGTCGCGTCGATCGGCGCGTGTTCCGTTCCGCCGAAGCCTCGCAGGTCGATCGCGAGAACCCGCAGGTCGTGAGGCAGGTCCTGCATCAACTCCTGCCAGAACAGCGACGACGACACGTTGCCGTGGATGAGCACCACGGTGCGATCGGGCGGTGTGGCCGGGTCGTCCGCGGTGCGCTCCAGCACGTTCACCGACAGCCCGGGCGTCTCGACGATGCGTGCGGCGATGCCGTCGAAGAGGGTCATTTCGGGTGCCTCCCACGTCCTGCGGAAGCCCCTGCGACCCCGCCCACTCACGAGAATAGACCGGCCGCGGGATCTTGTGAATCAGGTTTCATGTTAGGGATGCCGCGGCCGCGGCCGGGCCCACGCGCCGGGGGGTCCCCTCCGCCCGCCGGCGGCGCGCGGAGGGGCGCGGGACCGGTCAGTCCTCCGTGGAGGGCGGGGTCTGGCCGGTGTAGAAGGCGAACGTGTTGTCGGCGGCTCGCGCAGCGGCAGCGGGATCGGCGCCGTCGGCGGCGTGCGCGGCGCCCCACGCATCGGCGGCGCCGCGATAGAACGCGCGGCCTTCGTCCGTGAACGCCCATGCCTCGGCGTCTTCGGGCTTGGGCCCACCGCCGCCGGTGAGGTGAAGATTGAGCCCGAGCAGGCCGCCATCCCAGCCGACACCGGTGGCGCCGGGGCCGTAGACGTCCCAGAACTCGGCGGGCACCTCGTCGGTGCGGGCGATGTGCTCCAGCTCGAAGCGGGTCGCATCGACGCCCTCCGCCGTGAGCCGCACCGTGAGCCAGGTCACGCCGCCGCCGTACTCCCACGTCGCCTTGTAGTGCGCGGCGCCGTTCGCGGGAGGCGCGCACTCCTGGATCTCGCCGCCGGCGTTGCCCTCGATCTGGTAGCGGCCGCCGACCATGAGGTCACCCGAGATGGGCTGGAACCACCGTGCGATCCGGTCCGCGCGGGTGACGGCGTCCCAGACGTCGTCGATGGGGGACGGATAGGTCTGCGCGAGCGTCTGCACGCGCGACGGGAAGCCGTCGATCTCTTCGCTCGCGATCTCGCGGCTCACTGCGGCGAGCTGGCGCTGCACGTCGACCATGTCAATCCTCCTGGGGTTCGGTCGTGTCGGTGTCGCCGGCGGTGTCCTGTTCCGCCGCGAGACGCCGGGCCCGGCGCCCCCGTGCGAGCTCGGTGCCGAGGGCGTCGAGATGCGGCTGCCAGAACCGCCGGAACGGGTCGAACCAGGCCGCGGCGTTCTCGATCGGCTCCGGCGCGATCGCGTAGAGGCGGCGGGCGCCCTCCGGCCGCACCGTCGCGAACCCCGACTCGCGCAGCACCCGCAGGTGCTGGGAGACGGCGGGCTGCGAGATGCCGAACTCACGCTGCACGTCCTCGCCGATCTCGCCGGCGCTGCGCTCGCCCTCCGCCAGGAGTTCGAGGATGCGTCGGCGCACCGGGTCGCCGAGGATGTCGAGCGCGTGCACGGGACCATGTTTGCGCTCTGGCTTATATAAGTCAAGACCTATCCTGACCTATCCGTTCGCAATTCAGGATGGATGGCGTCGGGATAGGGTGCGACCCACATGTTTCCGCGCCTCGACGCGTGTGGGTGGAGCAACCATCCTGAATTGCGAACACGGGTGGGCTCGTAGGATCGGATCCATGGCTGCAGACACCCCCGCCCTTCCGCCCATCGCGATCCTCGGCGCCGGCTCCATGGGCGGTGCGATCGCCCGCGGTCTGTCTCGATCGGGCCTCGCTGCCGGGGGAGTGACCACGACGAACCGCTCCCTCGCGAAGGCCGCAGAGCTGGAGGGCCTCGAAGGCGTCACGAGCCTCGCCCTGGAGGCGCAGTCGACCGCGAACACGGATGCCGCGACCGCCGCGGGCGTCGTGCTCGTGGGTGTCAAGCCGACGATGGTGCCGGACCTGCTGCGGGAGATCGCGCCGGTGCTGCGGCCCGGGACGATCGTGGTGAGCCTCGCCGCCGGTGTCACCGTCGCGACCTTCGAGGAGATCCTCGGGGACGGTGTCGCGGTGCTCCGCTCCATGCCGAACACGCCCGCGCTCGTCGGGCATGGAGTCACCGGCCTCGCTGCCGGCTCGCGCGCGGACGAGGGCGCGGTCGCCACGGTCCGTCGGCTGTTCGAGACCGTCGGCTCCGTCGTCGAGGTGCCGGAGTCGCAGATCGACGCGCTCTCCACGATCTCGGGCTCGGGTCCTGCGTACTTCTTCCTGCTCGTGGAGGAGTTCACGAAGGCCGCCGTCGCCAAGGGATTCGCCCAGCCCGAGGCGCGGCTCATGGCGGAGCAGACCTTCATCGGCGCTGCGGCGCTGCTCGAGGCATCCGGAGACGATCCCGCCGAGCTGCGACGACGCGTCACCAGCCCGAAGGGGACGACCGAGCGGGCCATCGCGGTGCTGGAGGACGCCCGCCTCGACGACGTGTTCGCCGAAGCCACCGATGCGGCGCTGGCCCGTGCGAAAGAGCTCGCCCAGGGCGGGTGAGCGACTCGTGCGAATCAGCCTCTGGGCTGCTTCATGTACCACTCGGTGAACGCGCGAGCCCGCCCATCCTCGTCGAGGTCGATCACCCACAGGTTGCGGTAGGTCCGACCGTCGGGCTGCTCCTCACCCGAGGCGGCGTAGTCGGTTCGGGCGTCGACGAAGACACGGTGGCCGTCGACACCCGCGATCTCCCATTCGAACTCGTACGTGCCCGGCTCGTCGCGCGCGTCGAGCCATCCGGCGACGATCGCGTCAGCACCCGCCCACGGCTCACCCCACGGCTGGGTGAGGTACGCGGCATCGTCGGTGAAGAGTGCTCGGATGTCGTCGGGCTCGTTCGTCTTCCACGCGTTCTCGTACGCCGCGACCCATCGCCGGGCGGCCGCCTCCGTCGTGTTCCGGTCTGTCATGCCGCGAGTATCCCGCGAACCCCGGACAACCGCATCCACCCGGGCAGAGCCCCGGCCGGAGTGCTCGCAGACACAGCAGGAGGGGTGGCACTCGCGTGCCACCCCTCCTGGTCGGATCAGCGCGTCAGCCGCAGACGGTGCCCGCGTAGGTCGCGGTCGTCGTCGACGTGACGGGGGCTCCGCCGAGCGTCGCCGTCGCGGTCACCTCGACAAAGCCGCCTTCGAGGTTTCCGAGTCGCGTGGTGAACGCCTGCGACGTGGCCTTGCCGGCGGCGACGGAGGCGATGTCCTTCGCGCCGTAGGCGGTCGCGACCTTGAGCGAAGCTGCGACATCGTCGAGGTTCGTCGCCGTCACGGTGAGCACGGCCTTGCCGGCGACGCAGCGAGCCGCGGTCGTGACCCGGATCTCCGGGCCGGTCGGCGGGAGCTGGATCGTCTGCGGTACGACGCTCTCGAGAGTGGGCACGACCGGCTTGATGAGCCCGTCGGCGCCGAACTCGAGCTTGTCGATCGTCGTCTCACGGTGCGTTCCGTCGCCGCCGGGCATTCCGAACCGGTGGTACGCGATGTACCAGTCGTCAGTGCCCGGGACGTTGATGATCGAGCTGTGGCCGGTGCCCTTGATGCCGAGCGACAGGTCCTTCTGCAGGATCACGCCGCGATACGTCCACGGACCGTTCATGCTGGTCGCGGTGGCGTACCCGACCCGGTAGTTCTCCGATCCGGTGTCGTCGATGGCGTAGGTGAGGTGGTACAGCCCGTTGCGGTAGTTGAAGAAGACGCCCTCGCGGAAGTCCGTCAGCCCGTTGATCCGCTGGTACGTGCCCGGCTTGATCGACACCATGTCGTCGTTGAGCTCCGCCAGCACCGGCGACCCGTTGCCCCAGCCCAGATACCACTTGCCCGTCACCGGGTCGTGGAAGGCGGCCGGGTCGATGGCCTGACCGGACGTGACGGCCTCGTTGTTGAGGATCATCGCCGCGGGCTGTGCGATGAACGGTCCTTCGGGGCTGTCGGCCACCGCGACGCCGATCGTCTTGCGGTTGTACGTCGGGTTGTGGCCGCTGAAGTAGAAGTAGTACTTCCCGTCCCGCTCGATGACCGTCGGCGCCCACGCGTTGCCGGTCGCCCACGGCACGTTGCCGTTCGCGCCGTCGAGGGTGAGGAACGGCTGCGCCGCCCGCTCCCAGGTCACGAGGTCCTTCGACTTCCACACGTAGAACGTGTTGCCTCCCCACCCGGGCAGCCCGTCGGTCGTCGCGTAGATGTAGTACGTGTCGCCGAACACCGCGATGTTCGGGTCGGCGTAGTACCCCGGCAGCACCGGGCTGTTCACCACGCGCGCCTCGATCTTCCACGTGACGGTCGAGCCGTCCGGCTTCGTCAGCGTGTAGCTCTTCGGCTGGGTGAGGTTCACCGTCGTGCCCGACGCGGGCGAGACCGTGGCCCCGGGAACGGTCGAGAACGTCGGGGCGAGTGCCGAGACATCCGTCCCCTTCTTCACGGGCAGCACGACCGAGTGGTCCGTCGCGTCGACGATCGGCGCGAGCTTGAGCGCATCGGCGTTCGCGAGCGAGACGTCCAGGAGCTGGTCGGTGACGCCCGCATTCGCGAGCACCTCGACGGGCGAGAGCGCACGGTTGTACACGCTCACGTTGTCGAACCAGCCCTGGAAGTAGCCGTCAGCGGAATAGAACGACTTGCCCAGGTACCCGGCGAGGCTCGTGCCGAGGTCGCTGACCTTGGTGTTCAGGGTCGTGTTCTGACCCATCCGGATGCCGTCCGAGTACACCGTCATCGTCGTGCCCTCGAAGACGACGTCGATGTGGTGCCACTGGCCCGAGGCGACCGTTCCGGTCACCGCGGACTCGGTCGTGTACGTCGCCTGGGTGATCGCACTGCGCACATCACCTCCTCGCACGCGCAGGAAGTAGTACTTGTTGGAGTCCTTGCCGAAGGCGAACGAGAAGAAGTTGCCGCTGGTCTTCTCCGACTTGACGTCCATCGACACGGTCATGGTGTCGCGCCCGTCGAAGAAGCCGGTCGGGAACGACGCGAAGCCGTTCGTCGAGCCGTCGAGCTTGAGCGCCTTGCCCTTGACGGCATCCGTCGCCACTGCCGCCGTGCCCGACGCGGTCAGGTTCGCCGCGCCGATCGAGTCGTTCAGCGTGCCGTCGTCGAACGTGTACTTCGCGATCGGCTCCTGCTGAGGCTCCTCCGGGTCGGTCGGGTCGACCGGCTCGTCGCCGTACGCCGCGAGCAGGCGCTCCTCCTCGGCAGCCGACAGCCGCATCACCGAGCCGTGGCGGAAGGCCTGGTCGAACGAGTACTGGTTCGCACCCGATCCCGCGCTCAGCTGCGTGAACTGCAGGCTCGCGAGGGTGTCGGCGGTCTGCGCGTAGTAGCCGCTCTGGTCGCCCATCAGCGCCCAGCGCCCGTCGGGGAGCTGGTAGGCCGTGAGGCCCTCCATCGAGGCGCGCATGCCGTGGGCCGCCGCCTCGCCGCGGGCGATCACCGTGGTCCACGGGCCGTCCAGGCTCGTGGCGGTGTCGACGACCGTGTGCCAGTCCGACGTCGAGAAGCGGTAGTACGTGTCGCCTTCCTTCGCGATGGTCGTGTCGATGATGTTCGGCCCGGTCGCGCCGTCGCCCTTGGCGTTCAGCGAGAGCCAGATCTCGGGCTTGGTGAACGTGGTGAAGTCGCGCGTCTTGGTGAGGTACACCCGCAGCGCCCAGTCGTTCGTGCCGTTGTCGGTCTTGTCGCGCGCCGACCAGTACACGTAGTACTCGCCGGTCGCCTCGTTGTAGATCGCCTCGGGCGCCCACACGCAGCCCGCCTGGTCGAAGCCCGCGAACACGATGCGCTGGTCGCTCCAGTGCACGAGGTCGGTCGACTCCCACACCACGATGTTCTGGCTGGCGTTCAGCTGGTCCCAGCCGGAGCCGCCGGCCCCACCGCCCTCGGCGTGCAGGTCGGTGCCGATGATCCAGTACTTGTCGCCCTCGGGGGAGCGCACCAGGTGCGGGTCCCGCACGCCCAGGTCGCCGGCGAGGTTCGCGAGGATCGGCTCGTTGTCGTTGAGCTTGTCCCAGTGCAGGCCGTCGTCGCTGTAGCCGTAGAAGATCTTCTCGTAGCCGCCCTGCGCCGCGAAGTGCGTCCACAGGTAGCCCGCCGAGTAGTCCTTGTCGAGACCGGCCGGGGTGGCCTTCACTGTCACCGGGATGGTGCGCTGCACGCCGGAGGCCGCGACCGTCGCGGTGAGCGTCACGACGGTGTCGCTCGCGCCGCGCGTCACCACGCCGGCCGCCTTGCCGCCCTGCGCCGTGGTGGTGATGACGCCGGCCGGTGATGCCGACCACGTGATGGCGCTGCCGTTCTTCGAGCCCGCCGCCGGCAGCGTGATGTTGCCGCGGACGTCGCTCGCGTTCGGGATCGAGATCGCATCGAGGTCGGCCTGGGCGAGCGCTTCGCTGCCCGGCTGCGGCAGCACGGTCGCCGTGAACTGCTTCGTCTGCGTCGACGCACCCCGGGTGAGCGTCGCCGTCAGCGTGACGTCGACGCTCGGCTGGCCCGCCGCCGGACGCGTGACGGCGCCCGTCCCCGAGATCACGCCCGCGTTGCCGGTCGCCCACGCGACACTCGACCCGTTCGCCGCCGTCGACGGCAGAGCGAGGTTGGCGGTGACCGCGCTCAGGTTGCCGAGGGAGAGCGCCGCCGCATCGCGCTGCACGCGCGTCGCATCGGCCGGGGCGAGCCCGGCGACCTCGGTCTCCGTCAGCGCGGAGTCGTAGATCCGCACGTTGCGCAGGCTCCCGGCCAAGTACTTGTCGGCGGTGTAGACCGAGCGGCCGAGGTAGTTCGCCGTCGTGACGCCGCCGCCGATGGCGCCCGGCTTGATCGTGACGCCGGTGCTCTGCGCGACCTGCGCCCCGTCGAGGTACACGCGGGCGGTGTCGGTCGCGTCATCGAGCGTGTAGGTGATCGTCTTCCAGACGTCGCGGGCGAGGTTCGCGCTGCTGTTGACGGTCTGCTCGGTCGTCCAGTTGCCGGTCGCGATCGAGGTCTTGTAGGTGTTGCCGGTCGAGTACAGGTACCCGTTGCCGACACCCGAGCCGTCGGTGTTTCCGAGGCCGTAGATGAAGTACGGCGTCGCCTGCGACGCACGCACGAGCACGTCGGCGCTCACGGTGATCGAGTCGAGGCCCGCGAGGATGTTGTTCGGCAGCCTGACGTAATCGTCGGTGCCGTCCAAGCGTGCGCCCTCGCTGCCCGTCAGTGTCGGGCCGCCGACATAGGTCGCGTTCCTCCCCGACCCCGAGGCATCCGTCGCCACCGTGCCGGAGGTCTCATCGAGCTGATAGTGCGCGACGAGATGGGGTTCCGCCGCCAAGGCGGGTTGGGTCGCGACGACGGCGCCGGTGACCCCGAGTGCCAATGCCGTGAGCCCTGCGACTGTTCTTCGCAGGCGTGAGTGCCTCATTGCAGATCCTTTCCCTCCCGGTCATCAGCGGCCGGGACGCGCCGACTCGCGATGGTCGGCCCGCCGGAATGTTATCGCTCACTGTGAGCGCGAACAAGGATCGATTTGTAACGATCAAAGCGTGGATCCACGTGTGGCCGCTTCCGGGCAGGCGGAAGCCGCCCGCGCGGAAGCGGGGTGTGTGGGGGGAGGCCGTCAGCGCTCGAGCGAGGCGAAGCGCTCGATGTCGGAGTTGGTGCCCGACACGATGATGAGGTCGTGGTTCGTGACCACGGTGTTGGCCTCGGCGTAGCGGAAGGGTTTGCCGGGGCTTTTCACGCCGACGACCGTGACGTTGTATTTCGTGCGCACGCCGGATTCGTTCAGGCCGACACCGCGGATGAACTTCGGCGGGTACAGCTTCGCCAGCGCGAAGTCGTCGTCGAATCGGATGAAGTCGAGCATGCGTCCGCTGACGAGATGGGCGACGCGCTCGCCGGCCTCCCGCTCGGGGTAGATCACGTGGTTCGCGCCCACGCGGGCGAGGATCTTGCCGTGCGACTGCGACACCGCCTTCGCCCAGATCTGCGGCACTTTCAGGTCGACGAGATTGGCGGTGATGAGGACGGATGCCTCGATCGAGGAGCCCACCGCGACGACGGCGACCGAGAAGTCCTGTGCGCCGATCTGCTTGAGCGAGTCGATGTTGCGGGCGTCCGCCTGCACCGTGTGGGTGACCCGCTCCGACCACTTCTGCACGAGGTCGAGGTTGTCGTCGATGGCGAGCACCTCGCGGTCGAGCCGGTCCAGCTCACCCGCACAGGCGGCGCCGAAGCGCCCGAGTCCGATCACGAGAACAGGCGCATCGCCCCTCATCCGCTCAACCAACGATCGGCCTTTCCACCGGCAGCGAGTACAGCTGCGATCGGGATGACGCGGCCACCGCCGCGGCGAGTGTCACTGTACCAACGCGACCCATGACGATCGTGATGGCCAGGACGTAGATGGCGGGATCCGGCAGCTGCGCGGTGAGGCCGGTCGACAGGCCCACGGTCGCGAAGCCGGAGATGACGTCGAACAGGACGTCTCCGAGATCGGCCTTCGTGATCTGCGTGATGATGATCGTCGAGATCGCGACGATCGTCGAGCCCCAGGCCACGACCGACAGCGCGACGCGCAGCACGTCGCTCGGGATGCGGCGACCGAACGCCTGGTTCGACGCGCGACCCTTGGCCTCGGAGATGACCGCGAGCGCGATGACCGCGAGCGTCGTGACCTTGATGCCGCCCGCCGTCGACGCGGAGCCGCCGCCGACGAACATGAGCATGCACGCGACCAGGAGGCTCGACTGGTTGAGCTGCCCGATGTCGAGGATGGCGAAGCCACCGGATCTCGTCATCGCCGACAGGAAGAACGCCTGGAACGTGGTGTCCCACGCATCGTTGGTGCCGAGGGTGAGCAGGTTGTCGTACTCGAGGATGAGGAAGACGACGCCGCCGAGGAAGAACAGCGTCACCGTCGTGATGAGGGTGAGCTTCGCGTGCAGCGACCACCGCCGGACACGCCACCGCTGACGCAGAAGCGTGTAGATCACCGGGAATCCGATGGAGCCGAGGAACACGCCCGCCATGAGAACCGTGAGGAAGAAGTAGTCGTGCCGGAAGGGCGCGAGGCCCTCGGCGTTCGGCGTGAACCCCGTGTTGGTGAACGACATCGCGGCGTAGAACGGCGCCTCCCACAACGCGACGTTCCACGGAACACCCGCGACGAGCAGGCCCGGATAGAGCAGGATCGCGATCGCGCCCTCGATGACGAGGGTCGACAGGGCGACGGTCGCGAGCAGGCTGCCGATCTGGCCGAGCTGAACCGTCTGGCCCTCGTTGACCGGGCCGCCGTGGGTGCGGAGGGGATTCGAGTCGCTGGCGGCGATGAGCTTCGCGCGCAGGCCGAGCCGCCGCGAGATCACGAGTCCCAGGATGGACGCGAGGGTCAGCACGCCGAGGGCACCGATCTGGACGCCGACGAACACCAGCACATGGCCGAACGGCGACCAGTGCGTCGCCATGTCGACGGTCGCGAGTCCGGTGACGCAGATCGTCGACACCGCCGTGAAGAAGGCGTCGGCGAAGGGGGTGACCTGACCGTTCGCGGCCGCCACGGGAAGCGAGAACAGTCCGGTGAACACCAGGATCAGCGAGAGGAAGATGATGATCGCGAACCGCGCGGGGGAGCGCTGGGTCAGGTCGCGGAAGAACTCCATGAACCCGTGGCCGACGGCGCGCAGCGCACTCATGCCTGAGACGGGTGCGGCGCGCCTGCCATCCGTCATACGGGGTTCCTCCTGGTGCGAACGGTCCTCGTGCGGGCGGCCCGGCGGTCTCGCTCATGGTACTCCGCTGGGCTCCCGACTAATCTGAGCACATGGCGGACATCTTCGACGTGATCGCAGACGGAACGCGTCGCGACATCCTGCGACTGCTGCTCGATCGATCATCCGCCGGAGAGCGCGGCACCAGCGTGTCGCACATCGTGACCGAGCTCGGCGCCAGCCAGCCCACCGTCTCGAAGCACCTCAAGGTGCTGCGCGACGCCCACCTGGTCTCGGTGCGCGAAGAGGGCCAGCACCGCTACTACAGCCTCTCGGCCGCACCCCTCGACGAGGTCGACGACTGGCTCGTGCCCTTCCTCGACGACGACGGCGGCATCGAGGGCGACGGCATCGCCGCGGCGCTGCCGGATTCGGCAGCGCACGCGGCAGAGGTCGTCGGCCGCGCCGCCGCGTCCGCGAAGCACGCCCTCGAGAACGCCCTCAAGCGACTCCCCGGACGTTGACCGACAGAAACGGACGGGATGCCTCGGCTCGAAGCATCCCGTCCGTCGAGCGAGGTCAGTGGCGACGGCTCTTGCGGCCGAAGAGCCACGCGCCCCAGACCGCCGAGATCGCGGCGATCGCGATGCACCAGCCGATGGCCCACCACGCCTCGGTGCCGAGGTCGGTACCCATCAGGAGGCCGCGGAGGGTCTCGATGATCGGGGTGATCGGCTGGTTGTCGGCGACCCACTGCAGCCACTCGGGCATGGTCTCGACCGGCACGAACGCGCTCGACAGGTACGGCAGGAAGAGAATGATGAACCCGTAGCCGGATGCCGCCTCCGGGCTGCCGGCCGCCAGCCCGATCGAGGCGAACAGATACGTGATCGCGAGGATGTACAGCGCGATGAGTCCGGCCGCGCCGATCCACGCGAGGAGGTCGGCGTGCGGGCGGAACCCGACGAGGAGCCCGACCCCGATGACGACGGCGGTCGCGACGAGGTTGCGGGCGAGGCTCGCCACGACGTGACCCGTGAGCACGGCGCCGCTGCGCAGCGGCATCGTGCGGAAGCGGTCGATGATGCCGCTGGACATGTCGCGCGCGACGTAGGTCGCGGTCGTCGCGGCTCCGAAGCCCGCGCAGAGCAGGATGATGCCCGGGACGACGTAGTCGACGTAGGCCCCGCCGGGCTCGATCGCGCCGCCGAACACGAACGTGAACAGCAGCATGAGCATCACCGGCAGCAGGATCGACATGCTGAGCGATTCGCCGTCGCGCAGCGACTGCGTGAGACTGCGTCCGACGAACACCGACTCGGCGGTGAAGCCGCGCAGCGGCGGGCGAGGGGTGATGGCGGTCGTGGTCATGCGAGCTCCTTGGCGGCAGGGGCGTGGGACGCGCCGGTGAGCGAGAGGAAGACGTCGTCGAGGGTCGGGCGTCGCAGCGTCACCTCGGCGCCGGCAACCCCGTCGCCGAGCTGGTCCATCGCCGAGCGAAGGCCGTCGATCGATCCGTCGGTGGCGATCTCGCGCAGCACCTCGCCGCCGGCCCCGGTCAGCACGACGGTGTCGGTGCCCACGAGCGACTTGAGCTCGGCGGGGGTGCCTGTCGCGACGACGCGACCCCCGTCGAGCACCGCGATGCGGCCGGCGAGCTGATCCGCCTCCTCGAGGTACTGGGTCGTGAGGAACACGGTGGTGCCGGCGCTGGCGAGCGACCGGATGACGTCCCACAGCTCACGGCGGCTGCGCGGATCGACGCCGGTGGTGGGCTCGTCGAGGAACAGAACCTCGGGGACCACGACGAAGCTGAGGGCGAGGTCGAGACGTCGGCGCATCCCGCCGGAGTAGGTGCCCACGCGGCGGGTCGCGGCATCCGTCAGCGTGAAGCGCTCCAGCAGCTCGGCGGCGCGCAGCTTCGCGGTCCGCCGCGACAGACCCGACAGGCGCCCGAGCATGACGAGGTTCTCGACCCCGGTGAGCATGTCGTCCACGGCGGCCGACTGCCCGGTGAGCGCGATGCGCCCGCGCACCGCGTCGGGCTGCGTCGCGACGTCGTGCCCCGCCACCCGGGCGCTGCCGACGTCGGGGCGCAGCAGCGTCGTGAGGATCGAGATGGTCGTCGTCTTGCCCGCGCCGTTCGCGCCGAGGAGGGCGAAGATCTCGCCGCGCGCGACTGTGAGATCGAGGCGGTCGAGGACGAGGGTGCGTCCGAAGCTCTTGCCGAGCCCGCGGACGTCGATGGCGGGTGCTGGGCCCACGTACCGAGAGGCTCCGCGCGACGCGCCAGCGGCGTGTGGAGTAGGTGTGGGGATCATCGCGGCATCCTTCCGTCAGATCGTGTAGGGGAGAAACTGTTTATGCCAGTAACTGTTTATGACGCTAACACACTGTTTACGTAATAAACAGTCTTAGACTGACGCCATGACCGATGCAGTCGAGCCCGAGCTCCCGCGGGGCATCGCCCTCGCGTGGGGAGTGGCCGCCAACCCGCAGCGCGGCCCCAAGCGCGAGATGAGCGTCGAGCGCATCGTGGAGGCGGCGGTGGAGATCGCGGATGCCGAGGGCCTCGGTGCCGTGTCGATGGCCGCGGTGGCAGCGCGCCTCGGCTTCACTCCGATGTCGCTCTACCGCTACGTCACCGCGAAGGAAGACCTCATCCTGCTCATGCAGGAGGAGGCGACCGGTGCGCCGTCGGAGGCGACGCGGACGGCCGGTGGGTGGCGTGAGCGGCTGGAAGCGCTCTACCGCGAGCAGTTGCAGCACTACCTCACGCACCCGTGGGTCCTCGACATCCCGATCTCGGGGGTCCCCGCGACGCCGAACAGCGCCGCATGGATGGACGCCGGGCTGAGCGCGCTCGCCGACACCGACCTCAGCTACACCGAGCGCCTCGCCGTCATGCTGCTCGTCACCGGCACCGCGCACTGGGCCGGCACCGTCCTCGCGGGCTACGCGCGGGTCGAGCGCGAGCGGGGTGTCGACGGCCAGGCGATCAGCCGCAGCGAGGACGCGATGTTTCGCGCCCTGATCACGGCCGACGCCTACCCCGAGCTCCGTGCCGCGATCGAGGCGGGCGCGTTCCTCGACGAGTCGGATCCGTTCTCCTTCGCCCTCGCCCGCGGCCTCGAAGGGGTCAGCGCCTACATCGCCGCGACAGCCGACGGACGCCCGGAACGGCCGCAGTCGTGGGTCGTGCCCGACGACGCCGACATCGCCGACGACAAGAAGTTCCGCGAGGCCCGCAAGGCCGTGCGTGAGGCCGAGAAGGCTCTGCGCGACGCCCACAAGCTCGAGCGTCAGGCCGCGCGCGAGGCGCGTGATCGGCGCGCTCGGCAGCGTCCGGAAGCGTGATCACCCCACGGGCATCACGTGTCACAGGCTTCACACCAGTCTCTGTGTTTACACGCGGGTCGCCCGCGTTCTAAAGTGACTGCAGCACTTCTGGGGAAGGGGGGATCGACATGGCTGAATTGCCGGACGTGCGCTTCCTCACGGTGGCCGAGGTCGCTGAGCTGATGCGGGTCTCGAAGATGACGGTGTACAGGCTCGTGCACTCGGGCGAGCTGCCCGCGGTGCGCTTCGGCCGCAGCTACCGCGTGCCCGACTCAGCGGTCACCGAGGCTCTGCAACGGCCGATCGCCGACGTCGGCTAGACTGTCCCGAGGCATTTTCCTTTTGCCCCGTTCCCGGGCGCGGCCAGGCCGCGTCCAGACCCCGATCTAGTGAGGTTTTCCGTGGGTTCTGTCATCAAGAAGCGCCGCAAGCGCATGGCGAAGAAGAAGCACCGCAAGCTGCTTCGCAAGACTCGCCACCAGCGCCGCAACAAGAAGTAAGCGGCATCCGCACCAAGCGCCTGTCTCCGGACGGGCGCTTCGTGTATCCCGCGCCCCCGCCGGCGCAGCCCGCGACCCGAGAGGCCGTCATGAAGTCCATCACCGTTCAGCAGTTGCGCGACCGCGTCGGAACGCCGCTCATCGATGTCCGCGAGGTCGACGAGTACGCCGCGGGCCACGTGCCCGGCGCCGTGAACATCCCGATGTCGGTCATCGGCGGTCGCCTCGACGAACTGCCCGACGGCGCGTTCGACGTCATCTGCGCGATCGGCGGCCGCTCCGGCCGCGTGGTCGAAGCGCTCGAAGCGCGCGGCTACGACGTCACCAACGTCGACGGCGGCACGAACGAGTGGATCGCGGCCGGCTTCCCGGTCGAGGCGTGACGCCGCGCGTGAGGACCATCACCCTCATCGGCAAGCCCGACTGCCACTTGTGCGACGTGGCGCGCGAGGTCGTCGAGACCGTCGTGGCGGAGCTGCCCGAGGACGCGGTCGACGTCGAGGAGCTCTCGATCGCCGACGACCCGTCCCTCTATGCGCAGTGGTGGGAGAAGATCCCCGTCGTGCTCATCGACGGTGAGCTGCACGGACACTGGCGTGTGTCGCCCGACCGCCTGCGTGCGGCGCTGGCCACTGCGCGCTGACGGACCGGCGTCACCTCTCGATCTCTTCGACCTCCGCGCCGGGCGCGTTCGTCTTGACCGATTCGATGCCGTTCAGTGCGCTCGCCTTCGACGAGTATCCCTGACTGGTCGCGATCACCTGTCCGTTCGACGCCTTCAGGTTGAAGCGCCAGTCTCCGCCCTTGTCGGTCCACAGTTCGAACTTGCCCGCCATCGGAGCCCCCTCGGTCCATGTGGGAAGCGGACGGATGCCGCGTCCCGGCGTGTCGCCGCGTTCACGCTATCGGCGCCGGCGTCGCCGCGGAAGGGACCCGCGTCCTCCGGGTTCCGGGTGGCGGATGCCGGGGTTCACGCCCGCAAGCGAGTCCGGAGCGCGTCGAGCTCCGCGTCGGTGAGGCCGCCCGACTGCAGATAGGCGGCGGACCCGCCCTTGCCGTCGACCCAGGTCAGGGCCTGCTCGATCGCAGCGGGAGGAGTCCTGGTCACGAGGGTGCGCAGCGAGTCGGTGACGGGCACGCCCATCGAGGTGAGGGTGCCGAGCATGCCCTCGGCCCAGGGACCGGCGAGGTTGTCCTGCGAGGACGCGTAGTCGGCGACGATCGCGTCGCGCTCCGCGCCCGCGGCGTCGAGCATCAGGGCGACCGCCACCCCCGTGCGATCCTTCCCCGCGGTGCAGTGCACGAGCACCGCCGTCGGCTCGTCGTCGGTGGATGCGCCGACGAGGCGTGCCACGCCCGCGAAGGTCTCTGCGCCGGCGGCGAGCATCGACAGGTACAGCTCGCCGAGCGTGGGCAGCTGCGCCAGCACGGTCGCGAACGACTCCGGCACTGCCGTCGCGTCGGCGCCGACCGCCGGCTGGGGCAGCGCGCCCTCCAGGAGGGTGAGCGACTCGACGCGGAACGGGCGTGACACCGGAACCCGATCGGGAGCCATCTGCTGCTCGACGGGCGTGCGGAAATCGGCGATCACGCCTACCGCCGTGTCGGCGAGCTGCGCGAGCCCGTCGTCGGTGAGCGCGTTGAGCGCGGCAGACCGGTAGAGCACGCCGCTGCGGATCACGCCGCCCGAGGTCAGCGGCATCCCGCCCGTATCGCGGAAGTTGAACAGTCCCTCGATCGCCATACGATTCACCCTAGCCGCCGACGCCCGACGGCCCGCACCGTCCGGGGCGGGTCAGGGCGCGAGGCGCGTCGGGCCCCTGAAGAGGTAAGTGACCTCGCGGATCGAGTCCTGCCCGAGCAGCAGCATGAGCACTCGCGCGAGGCCCATGCCGAACCCGCCGTGGGGCGGGGCGCCATAGCGGAAGAAGTCGAAGTAGAAGTCGAGGTGCTCGGCCCCGAGGCCCTTCTCCTTCGCCTGCTCGATCAGCACGTCGACGCGGTGCTCGCGCTGGGCACCCGTGGTGATCTCGACCCCCTTGAACAGGAGGTCGTACGACTTGGTGAGCCCGGTCTCCTCGTCGCGCATGTGGTAGAACGCGCGGATCTCTGGGTGGTAGTCGGTGATGAAGACGAACTGGTGGCCGTAGGTCTCCTCGACGTAGGCCGAGATCTGGCGCTCGCCCTCGGGGTCGAGGTCGCCGTCGGTGCGGGGGATCTCGTAGCCGCGGCTCTTCACGATCTCGCGCGCCTCGGCCAACGGGATGCGCGGGAACGGAATCGCCGGCACCTGCACCTCGAGGCCGAAGAGCTCCTCGATCTCGGCGCCGTGCTTGTCCTTCACGGCCTGGAACGCGGTCTGCAGGAGCTCCTCCTGCATCGCGGCGACGTCCTCGTGGGAATCGATCCAGCTGATCTCGGCGTCGACCGAGGTGAACTCCGTCGCGTGGCGCGACGTGAACGAGGGGTCGGCGCGGAAGGCGGGGGCGATCTCGAAGATCTTGCCGAAGCCGGCGACCTGCGCCATCTGCTTGAAGAACTGCGGCGACTGCGCGAGATACGCGGTCTTGTCCTCGAAGTACGGCACCTCGAAGAGCTCGGCGTTGGACTCGGATGCCGAGGCCATGAGCTTGGGGGAGTGCACCTCGATGTAGTCGCGCTCGATCCAGTACGAGCGGAAGGCGTGCTCGAGGGTGGTCTGGACGCGGAAGACGAGGTTGTTGCGGCGCTGGCGCAGGTCCAGGAAGCGCCAGTCCATGCGCTTGTCGAGGCCCGAGTCCGCCGCGATGGGCGTCTCGGGGAGGGCGGCCGCCGCGATGTCCAGGCGTGCGATCTTGATCTCGACCCCGCCGAGCTTCACGCGCTCGTCGTGCTTGAGCTCGCCGGTCACGGTCAGGAAGGTTCCCGTGGCGAGGTTCGAGATGAGGTCCGTGAGGGCCAGGGCCGCAGCATCCTGTTCGCTGCCGTCCTCTGCTGGGCGCGTGGCGGGGTTCACCAGCTGCACGGCGCCGGACTCATCCCGGAGGATCACGAACTGCACCTTCTTCTGATCACGGACGGTCTCGACCCACCCGGAGACCGACACCGGGCCGTCGGCGAGACCCTGAAGCTGCTTGACGAGGACGCGTTCACTCACGAGCGACAAGTCTACGTGGACGCGCCGCGCTCGCCTTCTCGCCGAAATCCGCACCCACCGCTACCATGCGGGCATGACCACGCCGGAATCCGAGCAGCCTGCGCCGGCTTGGACCGCGGCGGCTCCGCCTCCCTATCCGGGCGGCCCCGCCTACACGCCCTCCGCGGAGGGCGCAGCCCCGACGAAGCCGCCGGTGAAGGTCCTCGACCTCGTGATCACGATCGTGCTGCTGGTCGCCGACGCGGTGCTGGCGACGCTCGCGTCGTTCATGGGGATCTTCCTCGTAATGGCGTCCGATTCGTGCGGCGCCCGCGACTGTAACGTCGACCTCATCACCCTCGGCTGGCTGATGGGCATGATCCTGCCGTGGGTGATGCTCGTCGCGACGGTCGTCGTGGCGATCGTGCTGATGGTCAAGCGACGGCTCGCGTTCTGGGTTCCGCTCGCCGGAGCCGCCCTCATCGTGCTGTCGCTCGTCGCAGCGTTCATGGTCGCTTCGGCCGCGGTTCCGGGTTCGACCCTCTGATCCCAGCGGGAACTCGCGAGGTCCATCGGCTTCCGGGGGTCTGCACCCGGGTTCCGTTCACCATCGCCCCGTAGCGTGGACGGTGTCGCGCCGACCGGTCGCGGCCGCCGCCACGAAAATGCCACCGACGGACGGGATCCGACGAATGACGACTGCGACGACGACCGACGGCTCCTGGCTCACCGCTCTCGCGGACTGGGCCGTCTCCCTGATGGACGTGATCGGACCCGCCGGAGCGGGCATCGCGATCGCGATGGAGAACCTCTTCCCGCCGCTGCCGAGCGAGGTGATCCTGCCGATGGCGGGACTCGCGGCCAGCCGCGGGTCGTTCTCGCTGGTCGAGGCCTTGGCGTGGACCACCATCGGATCGGTCCTCGGCGCGCTCCTTCTCTACGGGCTCGGCGCGTGGCTCGGGATCGCGCGGCTGCGTGCGATCGCGACCAAGGTGCCGCTGCTTCACCCGGAAGACATCGACCGCACGGTCGCGTGGTTCGGGCGCCACGGCGGCAAGGCCGTGTTCTTCGGCCGGATGATCCCGATCTTCCGGAGCCTCATCTCCATTCCCGCAGGCATCACCCGCATGCCCGTGTGGCGGTTCACGCTGCTCACCGCGGCGGGAAGCCTGGTGTGGAACTCGATCTTCGTGCTCTCGGGCTTCTTCCTCGGGGAGTCGTGGCACATCGTCGAGCGGTACGCCGAGATCCTGCAGTACGTCGTGATCGCTGTTGCCGTCATCGGCGTGGCATGGTTCCTGTACGTGCGGGTCCGTGCCCTGCTCGAGTCCCGTGGCACCTCTCGCGGTCCCGAGCCCGAACTCGACTGAGGCGGGCGCCGAAGCTGGGAGAACGCTCAGCCGGTCCACAGAGGACCCCCACGTAGACTGGGCCGGTGCCCGCCGCTCGCCTTCATCTCGTGCGCCACGGGGAGGTCCACAATCCTGCCCGCGTGCTCTACGGGCGACTCCCCGGATACCGGCTGAGCGCCGACGGCCGTCACATGGCCCGGCAGGCCGCCGAGTACATCAAGTCGCTCGACCGTCCCGTGTCGGCGCTCGTGTGCTCGCCGCTGGAGCGCACGCAGGAGTCGGCCGAGCCCTTCACCGAGATCTTCGGCCTCCAGCCCCTCCTCGACGAGCGCGTGATCGAGCCGACCAACGTCTTCGAGGGCAAGCGCATGGCGCGGGCACTCGTCAATCCCTGGAACTGGCGACACCTCCGCAAGCCGGCGCTGCCGAGCTGGGGCGAGCCGTATGCGGACGTCGTGGGCCGTATGAACTCGGCGATGACGCACGCATGGGATGCTGCGGACTCGGGCGACGTCGTCATCGTGTCGCACCAGCTCCCGATCTGGATCACCCACCTCGCGGTCGCCGGACTCCCGCTCCGGCACGACCCCCGCGCGCGACGTTGCGCGCTGTCGAGCGTGACGAGCTTCGAGATGGTCGACGGCAAATGGACCGAGACCGCCTACGCCGAACCGGCGTCGACGGCCGGCGCAGTGGATGTGGGGGCGGTATGACTCAGCGGGTCGTTGAGCGAGCGCGCGAGTCGAAGCGCCCCGCGCGCGGCGCGCGACTGCGGGCGGCGGCATCCGCTCTCCTCGTCGTCGGGCTGATCTCCGGTCTCGCCGCGTGCACGAGCGACCCCCTCGCCGAGCAGTACCGCTCGGGCGACAACAAGGGCTTCGTCGCGGCCGACGGCTTCCGCGTCGTCGAGATCCCGGCCGCCGATCGCACCGAACCGGTCGAGTTCGAGGGCGTGCTCGACACCGGCGGCACGACCTCGAGCGCCGACTACGCGGGCGACGTGCTCGTCGTGAACTTCTGGTACGCCGGCTGCGCGCCGTGCCGCGTCGAGGCCCCGGAGCTGGCCGCGGTCGACGCGGAGTTCCAGGGCCAGGGCGTCTCGTTCCTCGGGGTGAACCTGTACGACGGCGCCGCGGCGTCCCAGGCGTTCGCCGAGAAGTACGGCGTGGCGTACCCCAGCGCCCTGGCGACCGAGGACGGCTCGATCAAGCTCGCGTTCGCGGGGGAGACCCCGCTCAACGCGGTGCCCGTCACGATCGTGCTCGACAAGCACGGCCGCGTCGCCGCCCGCCTTGTCGGTCAGATCGAAGAGGCATCGATCCTCGAGACCATCGTGCGCGACACCCTGGAGGAGTCGTGAACATCGGCGCCCTCGTCGCCGACGGGTCGCTCCTGATCGCGATCCCGATCGCGATCCTGGCCGGCGCCATCTCCTTCCTGTCGCCCTGCGTGCTGCCGCTCGTTCCGGGGTACCTCGGCTTCATCGGCGGCGCGGTCTCGCCGCGACCCGCGCCGGTTCCCGTGGGAACGGATGCTGCGGCCCAGGGCATCTCGGACAGTCGGCGCGTGTCGACTCCGCGTTTCGACTCGCAAGCGCGCTCGACGACCGCGCCCTTCGCTCGCTCGACGACCGCGAAGCCCGGTCGGGACGGTGACGCGCCCGCCCGCGGGCGCCTCATGCTGGGCGTGCTCCTGTTCATCGCCGGGTTCACCGTGGTCTTCGTCAGCATGGCGATGCTCGGCGGCACACTCGGGCGCTTCCTGCTCGAGTACCAGGACCTCATCACCCGCGTCCTCGGTGTCGTCATCATCGCGATGGGGCTCGTCTTCATCGGGTGGTTCGGCCTCGCTCAGCGCATCGCGCGGCCCCAGGTGAGAGGCAACCTCGGACTCATCGGCGCACCGCTCCTCGGCGTCGCGCTCGGCATCGGCTGGGCGCCGTGCATCGGCCCGACCCTCGCCGTGATCCTCACGATGGCGTTCGACTCCGGCTCGGCCGCCCGCGCGGCGCTCCTGGGTGTGGCGTACTCGCTGGGGCTCGGCATCCCGTTCCTGCTCCTCACGCTGGGATTCGGGTGGGCGACGCGCTCGGTGTCGTTCGTGCGGCGCCACATCCGCGTCGTCAACCTCATCGGCGGCGCGGTGCTCATCGTGCTGGGCCTGCTCATGGTGACCGGCGTCTGGACCGCCGTGATGGCCCAGCTCCAGGGGGTGTTCGCCAGTGTCCCGGCCCCGCTCTGATGCTCCGGAAGGCTCTGTGACCGACGACGTGACCGACCCGCTGAGGCCCTCCGATCACGCCGACTCCCCGGCACCCGATGCTTCGACAGGCGGAGCAGCCGGCGGGGGCGCGCTCGGCGTCGTCGGGTGGCTGCGCTGGGGCTGGCGTCAGCTCACGTCGATGCGCACAGCGCTCGTGCTCCTGCTGCTGCTCGCGATCGCCGCCGTGCCCGGCTCGCTCGTGCCGCAGCGCAGCGCCGACCCCAACGGCGTGCGCCAGTACTTCGTCGACAACGCGGATCTCGCGCCGGTGCTCGACAAGCTGAGCCTGTTCGACGTGTACACGTCGCCGTGGTTCTCGGCGATCTACATCCTGCTGTTCGTCTCGCTCGTGGGCTGCGTCATCCCGCGCACCAAGCACCACTACAAGGCGATGCGCGCGCAGCCGCCGCGCACGCCCGCCCGACTGGCTCGCCTGGACGCGCACCGCTCCGAGATCCTCGAGTTCCAGGACGACACGGATGCCGCGGCCGCCGCCGCGACCGCGATCGAGGCGGCGCAGCAGCAGCTGCGCAAGGCCGGGTACCGTGTCGCCCGCTACGACGGCGCGACGTCGCTGTCGGTGTCCGCGGAGCGAGGGTACCTTCGCGAGACCGGCAACCTGGTGTTCCACGCCGCGCTGGTCGGCGTGCTGCTCGCGGTCGGCATCGGCGGCGGATTCACCTACACCGGGCAGACGGTCATCATCGAGGGCCGCACCTGGGTGAACACGATGCTCGACTACACGTCGTTCAATCCCGGCCGGTTCGTCGACGAGGACGCCCTCCAGCCCTACGCGCTGACGCTCGACGAGTTCTCGCTCTCCTACGTCACCCCCGGTGCGAAGGGCGCGGGGCAGGCCGGCGACTTCGTCGCGCACCTGACGACGCAGTTCCCGGACGCCGATGCCGAAGCGGGCGAGGTGCGCGTCAACCACCCGCTGCAGATCGCCGGCGACAAGGTGTATCTGATGGGCAACGGCTATGCCCCGACCATCACCATCCGAAACAGCGACGGTGACGTGGTCTTCTCGGAGTCCGTCCCGTTCCTGCCGCAGGACAACAACATGACCTCGCAGGGCGTCGTGAAGGTGCCGGACGGCCTCCGTGAGCAGGTGGGCCTCGTGGGCTTCTTCTATCCCACCGCGCAGGAGCTCACGAACGGCGCCTACACCTCGGTGTACGGCGACCTCGAGTACCCGATGCTCACCTTCTGGGTCTACGCCGGCGACCTCGGCATCGACGGCGGCGTGCCCAAGTCGGTGTACACGCTCGACCCGAGCGAGATGACCCAGCTCGCGGGAGGCGATTCGGGCACTGACTCGCTCGAGCTGAAGCCCGGCGACACCGTCGACCTTCCGGACGGCCTCGGCACGATCACCTTCGAGAACGAGACACCGGAGGCGGCCGGCTTCCAGGACTCGGTCAAGCGGTACGTGTCGCTCTCGATCCATCGCGACGCCGCGGCGACGTGGGTGCTGGTGTTCGCCGTGCTCGCGACGGCCGGCCTGCTCGCCGCGCTCTTCGTGCCGCGTCGCCGCATGTGGGTCAAGGCGACGCGTCAGGGCCACACCGTGCACCTCGAATACGCCGGTCTTGCGCGCGGCGAGGACCCTGCACTCGACGGCGCGGTCGAGCAGTTCGCCCAGCGCCACCTCGCCTCGCTCGCCGACCCCGCTCCCGCTGGCGAGCGCCCCACGAAGCCCGAATCCACCCCCGACGTAGACTGAGGACCATGCCCGACGCCTCCCCCCTCACCCTCGACTCGGTCTCGGTGCTGCTGGTCTGGACGGCCATCGCGATCTACGCCCTCGCGTTCATCGCGTACGCGGTCGACCTGGCCCGTCGCGGTGCCGTCGCCGTGGACGCGAAGGATGCCGCGGCCAAGATCGCGCGCGAGCGCGAACTCGTCGCAGCCGGCCGCGCCGGCGGCGGCTCGCGTGTCGGGATCATCGAGCAGATGCGCGCGCAGGAGACGGCGTCCGAAGAGGCGCTCAACGCCCCGGTCGGCAAGCGCGCGCGACTCGTGTGGGCCCGCATCGGCACGTCGCTGACGGTGCTCGGCTTCCTCTTCCACCTCGGCGGCGACGTCACCCGCGGCATCGCGGCCGGGCGCGTGCCGTGGTCGAACATGTACGAGTTCGCCCTCACCGGCACGCTGCTGATCGTCGCGGTGTACCTCGGCGTGCTCTTCCGGTACGACCTGCGATTCCTCGGCACCTTCATCACGGGCCTGGTGGTGGTGCTGCTGGGTGGCACGGCCATCTGGTTCTACACCGACATCGTGCCCCTCATGGACCCGCTGAAGTCGGTGTGGCTCGTCATCCACGTCTTCGTCGCCTCCCTCGCGACGGCGCTGTTCGCCCTCGCCTTCGGCCTCTCGGTGCTGCAGCTCATGCAGGCCCGGCGCGAGACGAAGATCGCGGCTCTCGCGAAGGCGGAGGGCGGGGCATCCGGCACCGCGAAGACCGGACCGGGCTTCCTCAAGACGCTCCCGAGCGCCGAGGCGCTCGAGTCGCTGGCCTACCGCTTCGCGATCCTCGGCTTCATCTTCTGGACCTTCACGCTCATCGCCGGCTCCATCTGGGCCAACGACGCGTGGGGCCGCTACTGGGGCTTCGACACCAAGGAAGTCTGGACCTTCGTGATCTGGGTCCTCTACGCCGGGTATATCCACGCACGGGCCACGCGCGGCTGGCGCGGCTCGCGCTCGGCGTGGCTGTCGGTCATCGGCTTCACCGCGGTGATCTTCAACTTCACGATCGTCAACATGTTCTTCAAGGGCCTCCACGCCTACTCCGGCCTGAACTGAAGCCGGCGAGCATCCGTCGCGGTGCAGGCCCGAGCCGACCGCGTTCCTCGTCCGTCACGCCGGAGCGAGCACCACGACCGGGGTCTCGCGGCTGCGCAGCGCCGCGTAGGCGTCCAGGTCCGCGTCGCCCTCGAGGGTGCGCCACACGGCCCACAACCGCTCGCGCTCCGCACCCGTCGCCTCGTGGGCGAGCACCGCGCGCGTGCCGTCGGGAAGGTCGACGGATGCCGCGGGCCGGGCCTTGAGGTTCAGCCACCACGCCGGCGGCGGATCGCCCCACCCGTTCATCGCGAGGGTGACGAGATCGGGGCCGTCCTCGAAGTACCCGACGATCGCGACGCGCGGGCTGCCCGACCGGCGTCCGACGGTGTGCAGGCGCATCATCCCGTAGACGGTGGGGGACGGATGCCGCAGCCCCACGCGTCCGCCGGTCACCCGGTACAGCCCGCGATGAACGACCCACGCGGTGCGGATGAACCAGCGCGGCGGGATCCGGGCGGGGTCGTGCGGCTGCCCGGCCGGACGCGGAGCGGACCCTGGAGCGTTCATGTCTCCGATCCTGACGCGCCGCCTTCGCGGGGGCAATCGGCCGATCGGCCGGGATCTCGGGCCGATCGGCCGAGGCGCCGGAACGCGACGGAGCCCCGGCCGCGAGGCGGCCGGGGCTCCGTCGACGCGCGGGTCAGGCGGTGACGGGGGCCGCCTTCAGCAGCGCTCTCGCCGACGTGCTGCGCCGGCGCGCCACCGCGAGGATCGTGGCGCCGAGGCCGAGCACGGTCCACACCACCAGGCCGGCGATCGCGGCGCCGAGTCCCGACGCCGAGGTGAGGGCGGCGAGCATCCCGTTGTAGGCGGGCCCGGTGGGCAGCAGGGCCGCGACGCTCGAGAGCACACCGGGCACCGTCGAGACGACGCCGGTCGCGACGGCGAACACGCCGATCAGTGCGGCGATCCATCGCCCGGCACCGCCGAACACGGCGATCAGGGCCTGGTTCACCGCGGCGAACGCGATGCCGGCGACGACCGCCACCAGGGCGAACACCCACCAGTCCGCCCACGCGTACGACGCGGCGAGCTGCACGACGCCGGCCACGAGCATGCCCTGCACGGCGCCGAGCGCCGCCGCCGGGGCGAACGAGCGCAGCGCGAGCAGCGCCGAGGGCTGGCGCGACGTGAGCGCGCGACGCGAGACGGCCTGCAACGCGACGAAGGTGCCGAGTCCGCCGAACCACAGTGCGAGGGTCGCGAGAAGCGGGATCGCGGAGGCGCCGAACAGCGACGTGCCCACGCCCTCCGCTTCCACGGGGTTCGCCACCACGGTGGCGAGGTCGGTGGCTTGGTCGTCGGTGTACGACGGGAGGGAATCGGATGCCGTGGCCAGCCCGCTCGCGAGCTCACCGGTGCCGTCCGCGAGCTGGGCCACGCCCTCGGCGAGGCTCGTGGCGCCGTCGGCGGCCTGGGTCGCGCCCGAGGCGAGCTGCGATGCGCCGTCGGAGAGGCCGTCCGCTCCGCTCTGGATGCCGGTCACGCCGGTCGCCAGCTGCCCCGCGCCCGCCGCTGACTGGTCGATGCCGCCGGCGAGCTGGGTGAGGCCGCCCGCCAGCGTGCCGACGCCGGTGCCGATGGTGCGGAACTGCGTTGCGAACTCTGCCGTCGCTTTCTTGTTGAACTGGTCGAGCACATACACCGCGGTGCCGGCATCCGTCGCGGCGGTGCCCGCCTGCCCGGCGGCCGCGAGTGTTCCGGCCGCCGCGTTCGCCAGGCGGATGCAGAAGCCCGAATCGGACGGCGTGCACTCTGCCGAGAGCTGCTGCAGCGCCGCCGCCTGTGTCCCGATGTCGGTTGCTGTCGTGACGGTGCTTGCAGCCGCGACGTCGAGGTAATCCGACACGGTGGTGGGAACGACCCCGGTCTGCTCAAGGGCCGCAGCGCCGGCGTTCACGCCGTCGGCGATCTGCTGCGCACCAGCTGAGGCTTCACGCGTCTTGCCGGCGATCGTGGTCAGACCGGACTGCAGCGACGTCGCGCCGCCCGCGATCTGGCCGGCGCCGCTGGCGAGCTGCGAGGCCCCGCTTGCCAGCTGGTCGTTGCCGTCGGCGATCTGCGAGATGCCGTCGGGCAGCTGAGCCGCGCCGTCGGCGGCCTGGGTCGCGCCGTCGGCGAGCTGCTGCGCACCGTCGGCGGCGGTGCCGAGCTGGTCGCCCAGCGTTGTGAACCCGAGGAAGACGTTCTCAAGGTACACGGTCGACAGCTGCGTGCCCATGGTCGAGGCGGCGGCGGAGGCGACCTGCGCCGTGATGGCGTCGTCCACGATGAGGCTGTCGGGAGGCGTCGTCACCTCGATCGTGGCCTGCTCCGGCGTCTCGCCCGGGCGGGTCGACAGGGCGGCGGCCGTGAAGTTCTCGGGGATCGTGATGACGGCGGCGTAGGTGCCGTCGGCGAGGCCAGCGGCCGCGTCATCCGCGTTCGAGAGCGTCCAGGTGAGGTTGCTGTCGAGCTCGTCTGAGCCCTCGACGAGCCCGGCGGTGAGCTGGCGGCCGAGCGGCACCAGCTGCCCGTCGACGGTGACCGGCTCGTCCTCGTTCACGACGGCGGCGGTCAGGTTGTCGAGCCGCTCCACGGGGTTGTACAGCGCGGCCACCAGGATGCCGCCGATGACGACGGGCAGCAGCAGCACGCCGATCAGCGTCAGCCACGTGACGGGCCGGGTCGAGCGCGCGCGCTCGACGGCCGTGGTGATCCAGTTCGGGGTCATGCGTTCACCTCTGCGGTGGGGGTGGTCTGAGCGGTGGCGGAGCGCAGCGTGATCGAGGTCACGTCGGGGCGGTGCGCGTCCGCGAGGAGGGCGAGAGCCGCGCTCTCGGTGCGGCCGGTCACGACGAGCGTCAGCCGCTTGTCGCTCGCCGCGAGCGCCGCAGCGGCGTCGCGCAGCAGCGCGGCGGCCTGGTCGCGCTCCGCGTGATCGAGCGCGTCGACGCCTTCGATCACGACGAGGCTCGCCTTCCCGGTGAGGGCGCGGCGCAGCGCCGGCACGCGGTCGTCGGCGTCGGCGAGGAGCGCGAGCCCGACGTGCGCACGCACCCAGGCCCCGCGCTCGGGGAGCAGATGGCCGGCGACGCGCAGGCGTCCGTCGGTCGGGGCCAGTCGCGCCGCGATCGTGAGCGCGAAGGCCCGCGCCGCGCGGGGGTCGCCCGTCGCGATGAGCGTGCCGCCGGGCTCCGCACGGAAGGCGGCGTCGTCGAACAGCACGACTTCGCCGGCCGAGCCGCCCGCGTCCGCACGCACAGCGACGCCGTCGCCGACGACCACGGCCGTCGTGTCGGGCTCCGGCCAGTCGGCGAGCGAGAGCTCGCGCTCGACGGCCTCGCCCTCGATGTCGAAGTGGGGGAGGATCCGCTCGAGCCAGCGCGGCATCCACCACGCCTTGTCGCCGAGCAGCGCCATGACGGCCGGCACGAGCGTCATGCGCACGAGGAACGCGTCGACGGCGATGCCGACGGCGAGGCCCAGCGCGATCGGCTTGATCGAGGAGTCGCCCTCGGGCACGAAGGCCGCGAAGACGGCGAACATGATGACCGCGGCGGCGGTGACCACGCGCGCCGAGGCCGTGAAGCCCGAGCGCACGGCGCCGACCGCGAGATCGCGGCCGCCGCGCGTCGCGTGACCGCCGGCGGCGCGGCGGGCGTGCACGAAGTCCTCGCGCATGCGGCTGACGAGGAAGACCTCGTAGTCCATCGCCAGGCCGAACAGCACGCCCATCAGGATGATCGGCATGAAGCTGATCACGGGGCCCGTACGGTCCACATGCAGCAGTTCCGCGCCCCAGCCCCACTCGAACACGGCTGCGACGACGCCGAACGCGGCCATCACCGACAGCAGGTAGCCGAGGGCGGCCTTGATCGGCACCCAGATCGAGCGGAACACGATCATGAGGAGCACGAGCGACAGGCCCACGACGAACACGCCGAACGGCAGCAGGGCGGCGCCCAGGCGGTCCGAGATGTCGATGCCGACGGCGGTGAATCCCGTCACCTTGAGGTCGACGCCGTACTCGTCCTCGAGCTCCGGGGCGAGCGCGCGCAGGTCGCGCACGAGCTGGGCGGTGGCCGGGTCGTCGGGCGCGGTCTCGGGCACGATCTGGATCAGCCCGGTGTCGGCGGTCTCGTTCGGCGTCGCGAGCGCGACCTCCTTCACGCCCGGCACCTTCTCGATCTCGGCCTTGAGGTCGGCCATGAGTCCGAGCGGATCGGTCGACGTCACGATCGTCCCGGTCATGATGAGCGGGCCGTTCGACCCCGGCCCGAAGTGCTCGGCCGTGAGGTCGTACGCCTGACGCGCCTGGCTCGACTCCGGCTGCTGGCCGGCATTCGGCAGGGCGAGCGCGAGGCTCGCCGCCGGGATCGCCATGACGCCGAGCGTGAGCACGACGGCGATGGTGGTGACGATCGGGTGCTTGGTCACCAGCATGACCCAGCGGTTGGTCCGCTTGGTCGGCGTGTGGGAGGGGAGGGGCGCGTCGACGACGTCGTTCGGCTCGACGCCGGCGTCCGAAGTCCGGGCCTCTTGCGCCGCCGAGCGGCGGGCACCGGGCAGAGGCATCCCCCGCCGCTTCCTGCCGTGGCCCCAGCCGGCGACGCGGTGCTTCGAGAAGCCGAGGAGCGCGGGCGTGAGAGTGAGGGCGACGACGACGGCGATCGCGACGGCGACCGCCGCGGCGATGCCCATCGTGGTGAGGAAGGGGATGCCGGCGAAGCCGAGGCCGATGAGGGCGATGAGCACCGTGATGCCGGCGAAGACGACCGCGGAACCGGCCGTGCCTGTCGCGCGGGCGGCGGACTCCTCGGGCTCGACCCCGGCGCGCACCTGATCCTGATGTCGCGCCACGATGAAGAGGGCGTAGTCGATCCCGACCGCGAGTCCCAGCATGATCGCGAGCATCGGGGTCGTCGACGACACCGATACGAACGCGGTGGCGACGAAGATGAGCGCGATCGCGAGGCCCACGCCGATGAGCGCGGACACGAGCGGGAACCACGCCACCGCGAACGAGCGGAATGTGACGATGAGGACGAACAGCGCGATGAGCACGCCGACCGCCTCGATGAGGGACAGGGCAGGCACCGAAGTGGAGAAGAGGTCGCCGCCCATGGCGACCTGCGAGCCCTCGGGAAGCGTCTCGCGCAGATCGTCGGCGACCTGTTCGAGGCCCTCCTTCGTCTCGTCGGACACGTCGGTCGACTGGCCGTCGAACTGCAGGCGGATGATCGCGGCGGACTCGTCGTCCGACACCATGCCCGTCACCATCTCGTTGAAGGGGTCGGTCACGGCGATGACCCCGTCGAGGTCTTCGAGGTGCGCGACCGTGTCGCCGATGGCGCCGGTGTACGGCTCCTCGTCGATCCGGTCGCCGTCGGCCGTCACGATGACGAGCTGGGCGCTCGTGCCGCTCGCCTGGGGGAAGCTGCGATCGAGCAGCTGGATGCCCTCCTGCGCCTCCGTGCCGGGGATCGAGAAGGAGTTGTCGGTGCCGCCCAGGTGCGGGATCGCGAACCCGAGGGCGATGCCGAGCAGCATGAGCCACGAGACCAGCACCCGCCAGGGGTGGCGGTAGGTCCAACGGCCGAGCGCATACAGAAGAGTCGACAACAGCGCCTCCGGTTACGGGTGGAGAGTTCGGGAACCGTCGATACAGCGCTGTATCGGATACATGAGTGTATCGTAGGGCGGACGTGTCGCCCCAACCTGAGTAATGCGTGTGAGACTGGACGAGATGGAGGACCGATGACCGACACCCCCGTGGCCGAAGCGACCGGCACCTCACGTCGCCGGGAGGCGACCCGGCAGAAGCTGCTGGATGCCGCCGCCCTGGTCTTCGCGGAAGTCGGCCTGGATGCGGCATCCGTCGAAGCGATCTGCGAGCGCGCAGGCTTCACGCGCGGCGCGTTCTACTCCAACTTCGAGACCAAGGACGAGCTCATGCTCGCCCTGACCGAGCGGGTCGCCGGCGAGAAGATCGACGAGGTCGCCGAGCGCGTCGCCCAGCTGCAGGAGCGCGGCGAGGATCTCGAGCCCGGTGCCCTCGTGCGCCAGCTGCTCGACGTGGCGTTCGACAAGAAGCAGGGCATCCTGCTCACGAGCGAGATCCGCACGCGCGCGATGCGCGACCAGCGGCTCGCCGAGACCTACATCGCGTGGCAGACCGGCATGGTCGAGCGCGTCGGCTCGTTCATCGAGGAGCTCGCGCTCACGTATCGCTTCAGGCTGCGCCTGTCGCCGCAGGAGTTCGCGGGCCTCATCCTGCAGACCTGGGAAGACACGTCGGCCTTCGCGGTCATGACCGGCCTGAGCGTGCCCGAGATGCACCAGTTGGTCAACGAGCGCACCGCGCGCGTGGCCACCGCCCTCGTCGACCCCCTCTGACCCCCGGCAGTCGCGCTCCTCCCGGTCGTTGAGCGAGCTTGCGAGTCGAAACGCCGCGAGCCTTCCGCAGGCGGTGAGTCCCGCAGGCATCACCCCGCGGTGCGCAGCACCTCATAGCAGCGGGCGAGCCGGTCGAGCCACCACCGGCGGCGGTCCGCGGATGCCGCGTGCGCGGCGAGCAGCGCCGGGTCGGGCGTGACGCGCCCGACGGCGAGCATCCCGCCGCGCGGCGCGAGCGGCGGATCGACGACGTCCGCCGTGAACAGCGACGCCGTGCCGAGTCCGCAGTCGTAGTCGAGCTCGGGGAGGGCTGCGGCCAGCGCGACGCCCATCGACAGCCCGACGGACGTGTCGAGCGCGCTCGACACGATCGTGGGAAGGCCGGCTTCCTGGACGATCTCGAGCGCTCGCCGCACGCCGCCGAGCGGCTGCGCCTTGATCACGAGCAGGTCGGCGGCTCCGGCCCGGGCGACCGCCACCGGATCGGCCGCCTTGCGCACGCTCTCGTCGGCGGCGATCGGGATGCCCATGTACTTCACGCGCCGACGCAGCTCAGCGAGCTCCTCGACGCTCGCGCACGGCTGCTCGGCGTACTCGAGGTCGAACTCGGCGAGCGCGTGGATCGCGTGCTCGGCCTCGTCGACGTTCCAGGCGCCATTGGCGTCGACGCGGATGCGCCCCTCCGGCCCCATGGCCTCGCGCACGGCGCGCACGCGCGCCACGTCGTCCGGGAGCACCTGACCGGGCTCCGCCACCTTGACCTTCGCCGTGCGGCAGCCGTCGAACCGCGCCAGTACGGACGGGACGGATGCTGCCGCCACCGCCGGCACGGTGGCGTTGACGCCGATGCGCTCGCGAAGGGCGGCGGGCCGCGGCATCCGTGAATCCTCGATGGCGGCAGCCAGCCACGTGGAGGCTTCCGCGTCGTCGTACTCGGCGAACGGCGAGAACTCGGCCCAGCCCTCTGGGCCATGGAAGAGAACGGCCTCGCGCACGTCGATGCCGCGGAACCGCGTCGCGAGTGGCAGTGCGACGACGTGCGCGGTGTCGAGGATCTCGGCGAGCGGGGGGAGCGGGGCAGACGTGGTCACGTGCTCAGTCTGCCCCGTCGCGGTCAGAATCCGCTGCCGGCCTGGAAGCGGTGACTCCTTGCTTCTGCGTGCCCGATCACGCGGGCATCGACGTACGAGGAGGAGTGCGCATTCCGGTACTCCTCATGGCTCACGGGCTTTCCGAGGAGTGCCCACTTCAGGCGCATCCAACGACTCGGCTTCTCGGACATGGGGGCCTCCCGTCTCGCGGTGCCCCCAGCATCCCAGTTCGGATCGGAACTATAAAGTGCCGTTGACGATAGTGTGTGACGCACAGTATGGTGTGAGGCATGAGCGAAACCGAGATCCTCGAGACGCATCTGCAGGAGCTGCGGCGCGGCACGACCGTGCTCGCGTGCCTGCGGCTCCTCGAGACGCCGGGGTACGGGTACGGGCTGCTCGAGGAGCTCGGCAAGCGCGGCTTCCCCACCGACGCGAACACGCTGTACCCGCTGCTGCGGCGCCTCGAGAAGCAGGGGTATCTCACGAGCGAGTGGAACACCGACGAATCCCGTCCCCGCAAGTTCTACCGCACCAGCGATGCCGGCCTCCGTCTGGCCGGCGCCCTCACCGACGACTTCCGCGCGATCGCCGTCGCGATCGACGCCCTCCCCCAGGAGAAGTGACATGACCACCACCGCCACCCTCACCGATCGCTACGTCGACGCGGCGATGCGCACGGTGCCCGAGGCGCAGCGCGCCGACCTCGCGGCCGAGCTGCGCGCGTCGATCGACGACCAGGTCGAAGCCCGCCTCGAGCAGGGCGAGCCGCGCGACACGGCCGAACGCGCCGTGCTCACCGAGCTCGGCGACCCCGACAAGCTCGCCGCGGGGTACACGGATCGCCCGCTGTGGCTCGTCGGCCCGCGCTACTTCCTCGACTGGTGGCGGCTGCTGAAGCTGCTGCTGTACATCGTGCCCGCGTGCGCAGCCTTCGGCGTCTCGCTCGCGATGGTGCTCGACGGTGCCACGTTCGGCGAGATCATCGGCGCGCTCGTGCCGCTGCTGCTCTCGGTGGTCGTGCACCTCGCGTTCTGGACCACGCTGGTCTTCGTCATCCTCGAGCGCACCGGTCACCAGCCGATGACCGGCCAGCCCTGGACGCCCGACCAGCTCCCCGAACCGCGCCAGAAGGGCGTCGGCCTCGGCGACATGATCACCTCGCTGGCGTTCCTCGGAATCATGGCCGGGGTCGTGCTGTGGGACCTGTTCATCGGCTTCGTGCCCACGGAGCCCGGTCTATCGTTCCTCGACCCGGGGCTCTGGCCCTGGTGGATCCTGGCGCTGTTCGCCGTGATGGCCCTCGAAGCCGTGCTCGCGGTCGTCGTCTACGCGATCGGACGCTGGACTGTCGGACTCGCGGTGGCCAACGGCATCCTGAATCTCGTCATCGCGGTGCCCGCGCTGTGGCTGCTGTTCGAAGGGCGCCTCATCAACCCGGCGTACTTCCCGACGATCATCCCCGGCGACGGCGCCGAGGTCGGCGAGATCATCTCGATCATCGTCGGCTTCGTCATCGCGGGCGTCGCGATCTGGGACACGGTGGATGCCGCACTCAAGGCTGCGCGTGCGCGGCGGGGGTCGTCACGCGTCCTCAGCTGAGGACCTGGCCCGAGATGCGGACCGAACCCCGGGGGCGGTCCGCATCTCGGCGCATTCCCTCGAACGAGGACCGCCCCCTTCGAGCGGCCGTACGCTTTCCCCATGCCCCTCCTCGATACTCCCGTGCGCCTCGGCGTGCAGCTGCAGCCCCAGCACGCGCCCTACTCCTCCTTCCGCGACGCCGTCCTGCGGCTGGAGGAGATGGGCGTCGACATCCTCTTCAACTGGGACCACTTCTTCCCGCTCAGCGGTGACCCCGACGGCCTCCACTTCGAGTCGTGGACGATGCTCGCCGCATGGGCGGAGCAGACCGAGCGGGTCGAGTTCGGTGCCCTCGTCAACTGCAACAGCTACCGCAACCCCGACCTGCAGGCCGACATGGCCCGCACGATCGACCACATCTCGGCGAAGGACGGCGTCGGCCGCTTCATCTTCGCCACCGGTTCGGGCTGGTTCGCCCGCGACTACGAGGAGTACGGCTACGAGTTCGGCACCGCCGGGTCGCGCCTCGACGACCTCGCCGCCGGGCTCGAGCGGATCGAGGCGCGCTGGCAGAAGCTCAACCCGGCCCCGACCCGCGACATCCCGGTCATGATCGGCGGCGCAGGCGAGCAGAAGACCCTGCGCCTGGTCGCCCGGCACGCCGACATCTGGCACAGCTACGTGCGCGCGAGCGATCTGCCCCACAAGCTCGAGGTCATCGAGCGGTGGGCCGATCGCGAGCAGCGCGACACCTCCAACCTCGTCATCTCGAACGAGCTGCACCAGCGCGACGAGGCCCACGCCGACGGCCTCTACGACGCCGGCGTGCGCCTGTTCACGATCGGATTCCAGGGCCCCGACTGGGACTACGACCTCATCCGCTCGTGGCTGCGCTGGCGCGACACCAAGAACGCCTGACCCCTCCCGCCGTCCCTCGTCGGTCCCGCCGTCCCTCGCTGGTCCCGCCGTCCCTCGCTGGTCCCGCGTCCCTCGCTCATTCCGCGAGAATCCATCTGGGCGACGAGACCCCGGGTGAGCCCCAGGGTCTCGTCGCCCCGATGGATTCTCGCGGTGGGTGGGGGCGGCGGGTGGGGGCGGTGGCGCGCGGGGGCCGAGCGGAGGATCCGTCACGAACCGCGACCCCGGAGTACCGGCGACTAAAATCGCGGAGGTGACCGCAGCACCGCCCGTACCCCGGTTCGCCCTCGACATCGACGGGGTTCCGCGACCCGAGAGGTCGCAGCAGCTGCTCGACGGCGTGCGTGAGCGGGTCGTGATCGCCGACGGCGCGATGGGGACGATGCTCCAGCGGTACGACCTGTCGATCGACGGCGACTTCCAGGGCCTCGAGGGGTGCAACGAGATCCTCAACGTCTCGCGCCCCGACGTCGTCGGCGCGATCCACGACGCGTACCTCGAGGTCGGTGTCGACGCGGTCGAGACCAATACGTTCGGTGCGAACTGGTCGAACCTCGACGACTACGGCATCGTCGACCGCATCGCCGAGCTCGCCGAGGTCGGTGCGCGCATCGCGCGCGAGCGCGTCGAGGCGGCGGAGGCCGTCGACGGGCGCGTGCGCTGGGTGCTCGGCTCGATGGGTCCGGGCACGAAGCTGCCGAGCCTCGGCCACACCACCTACGACAACCTCAAGCAGACCTTCGCACTTCAGGCCGAGGGCCTCATCGACGGCGGCGCCGACGCGTTCCTCGTCGAGACGAGTCAGGACCTGCTCCAGACCAAGGCCGCGATCAACGGGTGTCGTCAGGCGATCGTGAGCCGCGGCATCCGTCTTCCGATCTTCGTCGAGGTGACCGTCGAGACCACCGGGACCATGCTCATGGGCTCCGAGATCGGCGCGGCGCTGACCGCGATCGAGCCGCTCGGCGTCGACGCGATCGGGCTCAACTGCGCCACCGGCCCGACCGAGATGAGCGAGCACCTCCGGCACCTGTCGAAGCACGCGACCGTGCCGATCGCGTGCATGCCCAACGCGGGGCTTCCCGTGCTCGGCGCGAACGGCGCGCATTACCCGCTCACCCCTGTCGAGCTCGCGACCGCGCACGAGCAGTTCGTGCGCGAGTTCGGGCTGGGACTGGTCGGCGGATGCTGCGGCACCACGCCCGAGCACCTGGCCGCGGTGGTCGAGCGCCTGGCCCACCTCCGGTCGTCGAGCGAGCGAACCGACACGAACCCTGCCGAACCCGGCCCAGACAGCGAGCGCGCGCTTCACGTGCGTGCTCTCGGCGACCGGGCCATCGACCTCGACCCCGGCGTGGCCTCGCTCTACCAGCACGTGTCGTTCCAGCAGGACGCCTCGTACCTCGCGATCGGCGAGCGCACCAACGCGAACGGATCGAAGGCGTTCCGCGAGGCGATGCTCGAGGAGCGGTGGGACGACTGCGTCGAGATCGCCCGCGACCAGATCCGCGTCGGCGCCCACCTCCTGGACGTCTGCACCGACTACGTCGGCCGCGACGGCGCCGCGGACATGCGCGAGGTCGTGTCGCGTCTCGCGAGCGCGTCGACGCTGCCGCTCGTCGTGGACTCGACCGAGCCCGCGGTCATCGCCGCGGGGCTCGAGTTGATCGGCGGCCGGCCCGTCGTGAACTCCGTCAACTACGAGGACGGCGACGGCCCGACCTCGCGGTTCGGACGCATCATGCCGCTGGTGAAGGAGCACGGCACCGCGGTGGTGGCGCTGACGATCGACGAGCACGGCCAGGCCCGCACCACCGAGGGCAAGGTGCAGATCGCGACGCGGCTCATCGACGAGCTCGTGGGCGACTGGGGCCTGCGGGTGAACGACATCATCGTCGACTGCCTGACCTTCCCGATCGCCACCGGCCAGGAGGAGACCCGCCGCGACGCCATCGAGACGATCGAGGCGATCCGGCAGATCACGGCCAAGTACCCCGGCATCAACACGACGCTCGGCGTCTCGAACGTGTCGTTCGGCCTCAACCCGGCCGCGCGCAGCGTGCTGAACTCCGCGTTCCTGCACGAGGCGGTCCAGGCGGGCCTCACCTCGGGCATCATCGACGCCGCGAAGATCGTGCCGCTCGCCTCCATCTCGGAGGAGCAGCGCAAGGTCGCGCTCGATCTGGTGTGGGACCGCCGCGAGTACGACGCAGACGGCAACGTCACGTACGACCCGCTGGCACGGATGCTGGACCTCTTCGCGGGCGTCGACACCGCGGCCCTGCGCAACCAGCGGGCGGCCGAGCTCGCCGCGCTGCCGGTCGGCGAGCGGCTCGAGCGGCGCATCATCGACGGCGAGGGCAAGGGCCTCGAGGCAGACCTCGACCTCGCCCGCGAGGGCGGCCTGGCGCCGCTGCAGATCATCAACGACCACCTGCTCGAGGGTATGAAGGTCGTCGGCGAGCGGTTCGGCGCCGGCGAGATGCAGCTGCCGTTCGTGCTGCAGTCGGCCGAGGTCATGAAGAACGCGGTCGCCCTCCTCGAACCGCACATGGAGAAGTCGGATGCCTCGGGCAAGGGCCGCATCATCCTGGCGACGGTCCGCGGCGACGTGCACGACATCGGCAAGAACCTCGTCGACATCATCCTCACCAACAACGGGTACGACGTCGTCAACCTCGGCATCAAGCAGCCGATCGCGGACATCATCGCGGCCGCCGAGGAGCACGACGCCGACGTCATCGGCATGTCCGGTCTCCTCGTGAAATCGACGGTCGTGATGAAGGAGAACCTCGAAGAGCTCACGTCGCGTGGCCTCGGCAAGAAGTGGCCGGTGATCCTCGGCGGTGCGGCGCTCACGCGCGCGTACGTCGAGGACGACCTCGCCTCGCTGTTCGACGGCGAGGTGCGCTATGCCCGCGATGCGTTCGAGGGGCTCGCGCTCATGGACCCGCTCGTGAAGATCGCGCGCGGCGCCGATCCGGCGTCCGTCGGACTCCCGGCGCTGAAGAAGCGGCGGCATGCGGCGGGCTCCAAGCTCACCCTCACGGAGCCCGAGGCGATGCCGGCACGCTCGGACGTGGCATCCGACAATCCCGTCCCCGCTCCGCCGTTCTGGGGCACCCGCATCGTCCGCGGCCTCGCGCTGCACGATTACGCCGCGTTCCTCGACGAGCGCGCGACGTTCATGGGCCAGTGGGGCCTCAAACCCGGCCGCGGCGAGGACGGCGCCACCTACGAGCAGCTCGTCGAGACGGAAGGCCGGCCGCGGCTGCGGTACTGGCTCGACCGCATCCTCGCCGAGGGCATGCTCGACGCCTCGGTCGCGTACGGGTTCTTCCCTGTCGTGTCGGAAGGCAACGACGTCGTCGTGCTGCACCACGGCGACGACCCCTCGGGAGCGCTGGGGGACGCCGGCCTCCTCGCCCCCGACGGCGGGTCGGGCGGCACGCTCGGCACCGACCGGCTGCGCTTCCACTTCCCGCGCCAGCGCCGCGACCGCCACCTGTGCCTCGCCGACTTCGTGCGCTCGCGCGAGTCCGGCCAGGTCGACGTGCTGCCGGTGCAGCTCGTGACCGCGGGCGCGAACATCGATTCGGTCACCGCGAAGCTCTTCGCCGAGGACAGGTACCGCGACTACTACGAGCTCAACGGGCTGGTGATGCAGCTGACCGAGGCGCTCGCCGAGTACTGGCACGCCCGCATCCGCTCCGAGCTCGGCTTCTCGCAGGAGGACCCGACCGACACGGCGGGCCTCTTCAAACTCGAGTACCGCGGCGCCCGCTTCTCGCTCGGCTACCCCGCGTGCCCCGACATGGAGGACCGCCGCAAGGTCGTCGAGCTCCTCCGCCCCGAGCGGATGGGGGTCGAGCTCAGCGAGGAGCTGCAGCTTCACCCCGAGCAGTCGACCGATGCGTTCGTCTTCCACCACCCCGAGGCGAAGTACTTCTCCGTCTGAGGTCGGGTGCTTTCAGAACACGGATGCGGCGACCCGCGGCATCCGTCAGTTCGACGTGATCCGGAAGTCGATGCCGGCGGGCACGCCGCCGTCGAGCCATGCGTCGGGCGATGCCGTGATGAAGGACACGATGCCGAGCACGGAGGCCACGAGCGGCACCACCCACAGGGCGGTCGCGGCGATCCGGAGGATGCGCGTGATCTGGGCGGTCGTCGTGGCCTTCGCGGCGCGGCTCAGGGCGATGACGAACACGAGCGCCATCACGAGCCACGTCAGGGGCGACGGGCGCAGCGTCGCGGTGTAGCAGATCTGGTCTCCGCCGGACGCGGAGCCCAGGCATCCGCCGCTCGAGGCGAGGGTGAGCATGCCGTAGAGCACCGCCCACAGGAGGCCGCGCTTCGCGAGCGAGACGATCTCGGGCAGGTACGCGCCGACGAGGTCGGTCGGCGGCGGTGCGGTCGCGGTGATCACGTGAGCTCCTTCCCGCACGTGACCCTCACGATAGGGCAGATGCGCGCTCCCGCGGGGCGGGGATGGGCTGCGTCCGTGTCGCCAGCGGCTTGGTGCGCCGCAGCGCCGCGAGGATCGGACGGCCGACCACGGCCAGTCCGAGAACCGTGGTGATCGCGCGGAGGGTGTCCCAGCTGAGTGTCGAGGTGACGAGCGAGTACAGCAGGAAGCTCGTGAGGTTCACGTCGAGCGGTGCGCTGCCGTCGTACGAGATGCCGGTGCCGTAGCCGACGGCGAACGGCCAGAACCAGAGGTTCATCAGCAGGCCGAACGCGTATGAGGCCACGACGCCGTAGACGCTGAGCATCGTGATCTCGCCCCCGCGCGAGATCCGCCGGGGAAGGAGTCCCGCGATCGCGCCGACCCACGCACACGCGAACATCTGGAACGGGGTCCACGGACCGAACGTGCCCGTGATCAGGGTGGACAGGGCGATCGTCGCCATGCCGAGCAGCATGCCGAACCGTGCGCCGTACGCACGCCCCGCCAGGATCAGCAGGATGAACACCGCCTCGACGCCGCCGACGCCGGTGCCCGCGATGCGCACGGCCGCGCCGATCGCGGCGAGCGTGCCGAGCAGCGCCAGCATGTGCGCCGATCGCACGCTCCCGTCGAGCGTCGCGACGACGACGAGCGCGGCGAGCGGCACGAGCGCGAGCGCCGCCACGGGCACCGCCGCGTAGGCCTGTTCGGGTACCGCGGTGGCGACCAGTGGCCAGCAGAAGGCCCCGAGCGCGACGAGGTTGGCGGCGGCCAGCGCGGCGAGCGGCAGACGGCGTCCCCAGACGCGTCGCCGGGAGCCGTCGGGCACGGTCTCCCCTGTTCGCAATTCAGGAAGGTTCGCAGGACCCGCGTCCGCAGGAAGGCGTTCCCACCTTTCGGCCTGGGTTGCAGACCGGGAGGGAGCCGGCGCGCGGCCGGCCGGATCAGGGTGCTCCCCGAGGCCTGAGCCGTCTGCGGAGGGCCGGAGCGTCCGGTCACGAGTTCCCAACTCAGGATCGTTCGAGCCGACGGCATCAGCACCCCCCGAATTCCGCGGTTCGCGCACGGCCGACGCGCGCTCATCCTGAGTTGGGAACGGCGCGGCGGTGAGCACGCCGGCCCGCATCGTCAGGGCGCGGTCGGCGCGGGCCGTGAAGTCGGGCTCGTGCGAGGCCACCAGCACCGCCGTGCCGGATGCGGCGAGCGAGGTCAGCGCCGCCCAGACCAGGTCGCGGGCGGCGGGGTCGAGGCCGCGCGTGGGCTCGTCGACCATGAGCACACGCGGCGAGCCCGCGAGCTGGATCGCCAGTGCGAGGCAGCGTCGCTCACCCGCAGAGAGGTCGCGTGGATGCCGCGCCAGCCGTGCTGCGAGTGCCGGGCTGTCGGGGTCGAGACCCAGGAATCCGGCGAACCGTGCCGCGGTGCCCGGCGCCGAACCCACGTCGCGGCGCGCGGCCCGGCGGTCCGCCCGACGGCATTCGGCGGCGACGCTGTCGGACACGAAAAGGTCGTCCGAGGCATCCGGAACCAGCGAGACCCGACCGGCTGACTCGATGTCCGCTCCCCGTGCGGGCAGTGCGAGCGCCGCGAGCAGGCTCGACTTGCCGGCGCCGTTGGGTCCGACGAGTGCGACGATCTCGCCGGCGCGCAGTTCGATGTCTGCACCCGCTACGGCCACCGTTTCGCGGTGGCGCACCGTGATTCCGCGGGCGCGCAGCACGACATCCCCCGGTTCGGCGGGTTCGGGGCGTATCCCGTTCACTCGGGGCGCATCCCGTGCGCCCCGATCGTCCGCGGTGCGCCCCGAACCCGTGAAGGACTCCACGGAATCGACCACGCCGTCGTCGATCCGCAGCACCGTGTCGGCGATCCCGGAGAGCGCCTGGACGCGGTGCTCGGCGACGACGACGCACATACCGGCCTCGTGCGCGAGGGCATCCAGCAGGTGTGCGACGCGCACGCGAGCGTCCGCGTCGAGGTCGGCGAGCGGTTCGTCGACCAGCAGCAGGATGGGGTGCTCGACGATCGCCGCGGCGATCGCCACGATCGTCGCCTCACCGGCCGAGAGCCCGCGGGTGGTGCGGTCGAGCAGCGGCGTCACGCCGACCCGCTCGGCGACCTCGGCCACGCGCGCGGCGGTGATCACGGGCGCGACGCCGCGCAGCTCGAGCGAGAGCCCGATCTCGTCGCGCACCCACTCGGTGGCGAACGCGTCACGCGGATGCTGCAGCACCACGCCCACGCGCTGGGCGAGGTCGCGCGGGGGCACCGTCGCGCGTTCGTGCCCGACGACCCGCAGCGACCCGGCGATCCAGCCGCCGTCGGTGTGCGTGTGCAGGCCCGCGACGGCCCGCAGCAGCGTCGATTTGCCCGCGCCGGTCGGCCCCGACACGAGCGTGAGCGTGCCCGCCTCGAGCGTGAGCGACGGCGGAAGCCGGAGACCGAGTCCCGCAGCGCCGTCGCCGAACGCGATCTGCACGCTCTCGGCCTGAACCGGTGCGAGGCAGTCCCCGTCCAGCCCGCGTCCCGCGAAGCCACGCAGCTCGAGGGCTGCGGCCACGGCCCCGGCGCGCTCGAGGGTTCGCTCCAGCAGCGGCAGCAGCATCCGTGCCCCGCCGCGCTCGCCGCGGAGTCGCTGCGCGAACCGCACCGCGCGGGCGCCGTCGGCGAGCGAGGGGAGCGTGGCCGCGGCGATCGCGAGCGCCCGTGCGACGCCGCGCAGCGGGCCGCGTCGCGAGGCCCGCGCGAAGACCCGGTGCAGGTCGACCAGGGCGTTCACCACCCCGAACGCGAGGATCGCGAGGGCGATCGGCACGGCGCTGGCCGCGGCATCCCACAGTCCGTCGACCGTGACGGGACCCAGCAGCACCACATGCGCGAACGGCGACGGCAGCCGCACCGCCGGAAGATCCAGCAGGACGAAGCCGTCGCCGTCGGCGCCGTGGAAGAGGATGCGGTAGACGACCCGGGCCGCCACGAACCCTGCGGCGAGGATCGCCGCGGCTCGCAGGGGACCGGGTCGGAACGTCATGTCAGGACGTCGGCGCTGCCGGTTCGCCGTTCAGGGTGAAGAGCAGTTCGAGCCCCTCGCCGGGCTCGAGCTCGAGGGTCGACAGGCCTTCCTCGGCGTACCCCCACTCGCCTTCGGCGGGCTTGATCCACAGCGACCAGTAGGCGAACGCCGCGGGCATCGATTCGCAGGTCTCGAAGTACTCCGAGCCGTCGTCTGCGGTGATCGCCTGGTCTTCAGCCGGGACGCCGTTCACGCGGCACACGACCTGGTCGCCGTACTCCTCGGTGCCCTCGGTCGTGACGTTCACGAGCGTCAGCGCGTCGGCGGCGGCGAGCGTCTCGTCGGTCTCGATGCACCACGACTTGCTGTCGCCGTCCTCGAGCGCCGAGGCGTCCACAGCCACGGTGATGCCGGCGTCATCGGCGCACGCCTCGTCGCTGACCTGCACGGCCTGCGTGTCGGAGGCCGTCGGCGCCGCCCCGGGGGCGTCGGACGAGCAGGCGGCGAGGGCGAAGAGCAGGGCAGCGGATGCCGCGGCGGCCGCCACGGCGCGAAGAGTCGAAGTCACCGATCCAGGCTAGGCCCCTGCTGCCGGTGTCCGGTTGCACATGACGTCCGCGCGGAGCCCGCCGTAGGCTGGCCGGGTGAGCGTTTCGGAACTCTTCGACGACAGCGAGTGGCAGCAGGCGCCCGGCCGGCCCGAGGGCGGCTACACCGACATCACGGCCCACGTCTCGAAGGACGGCCGCATCGCGCGCATCGCGTTCGACCGGCCGGAGGTGCGCAACGCCTTCCGCCCCCACACCGTGGACGAGCTCTACCGCGCGCTCGACATCGCTCGCCAGGACCCCCGCGTGGGTGTCGTCCTGCTCACCGGAAACGGGCCGAGCCCCAAGGACGGCGGCTGGGCCTTCTGCTCGGGCGGCGACCAGCGCATCCGCGGGCGCGACGGCTACAAGTACTCCGAGGACGAGTCCGCGGTCCCGGCCGAGCAGCAGGCCCGCGCCGGGCGACTCCACATCCTCGAGGTGCAGCGGCTGATCCGGTTCATGCCCAAGGTCGTCATCGCGGTGATCCCCGGGTGGGCCGCGGGCGGCGGGCACTCGCTGCACGTCGTGTGCGACCTGTCGATCGCCTCCGCCGAGCACGGCCGGTTCAAGCAGACGGACGCCGATGTGGGCTCGTTCGACGCCGGGTACGGCTCCGCGTACTTCGCCCGGCAGATCGGGCAGAAGTTCGCGCGCGAGGTCTTCTTCCTCGCCGAGGAGTACTCCGCGCAGCGCGCCTACGAGATGGGCGCGGTGAACCGGGTCGTGCCGCATGCCGACCTCGAGCGCGAAGCCGTGTCGATGGCCCGCACGATCCTCACCAAGTCGCCGACCGCGATCCGCATGCTGAAGTTCGCGTTCAACGCGGTCGACGACGGCCTGGTCGGTCAGCAGGTCTTCGCGGGGGAGGCCACGCGCCTGGCCTACGGCACCGACGAGGCGGTCGAGGGCCGCGACTCGTTCCTCGAGAAGCGCGACCCGGACTGGTCGCCCTACCCCTGGCACTTCTGATGAGCACCAACTCCTCCGAAACTCCCGCCCTGGGCCTGGGAGCGCGGCGAAACGGCCTGGGCCGGCAGGTTTCCGAGGAGTTGATGCCCGCATGAAGCTCGTCCCCGTCGTCGGCGATGACCCCCGCGAGATCCTGCGGGGTCTGCGCGGTGCGCTGCACGGCGCCGGACCCGCGCTCGGCCTCGGCCTCGTCAGCGGGCTGCCCGGCGAGGTGCGGGCGGGCACGGCCGTGGTCGTGACGACGTCCGGGTCCACCGGCATCCCGAAGAGCGTCGTCCTCAGCCGTGACGCGCTCACTTCGAGCGCCCTGTCGACCGCCGACCGCATCGGCGACGGCGCGTGGCTGCTGGCGCTGCCGGCGAGCTACGTCGCGGGACTGCAGGTGCTCGTGCGCTCCCTCGTCCAGGACCGCGAGCCCGCGATCCTGGCGGGCGCTTTCACCCCGCAGGCGTTCTCGGCGGCCGCGCTGATGATGGTGTCGACCGAGCGCGGCGAGCGGGTGCCGAGCTACACGTCGCTGGTGCCGGCGCAGCTGTCGAAGCTCCTCGACGCGGCCGAGCACGACCCTTCGGTTCTCGCGGCGCTGCGCTCCTTCGAGACGATCCTCGTCGGTGGCCAGGCGCTCCCCGCGGCGACCCTCGAGCGCGCTCAAGCCGCGGGCGCACGCATTGTGCGCACCTACGGCTCCACCGAGACCAGCGGCGGCTGCGTCTATGACGGCGTGGCCCTGGGCAACGTGCGGCTGCGCATCGAGCGCGGGGAGGTGCAGGTCTCCGGCCCGACACTGGCCGACGGCTACCTCGGCAACGACGAACTGACGGATGCTGTGTTCCTCCGCGACCGCGACGGCTCCCGGTGGTACCGCACCGGTGACGCAGGGCTGATCGAGGACGGCGTCCTGCGCGTGCGGGGCCGCATCGACAACGTCATCGTGTCGGGCGGCATCAACGTCTCGCTCGACCGCGTCGAGCGGATCGTGCGCGGGATCCCGGGGCTCGCTCTCGCCGTCGTCGTGGGGATTCCCGACGAGCGGTGGGGCGAGGCATCCGTCGTCGTGGCCTCCCGGGGCGAGGCGCTGCGGCGCAGCGAAGCCGTGCAGCTCGAGGAAGCGCGTGCCGCCGTCCAGGCCGAGATCGGCGCACATGCCCGCCCGGCACGGCTGGTGCTGGTGGACGAGCTCGCGACGCTGCCCTCGGGAAAGCCCGACCGCGAGGCGATCCGCCGCGCGGTGATGGCCCTGCACTGACGCGGCGCGCCGCGGGGTCAGCCCTGCGGGTACGGGCCGGTGTCGACGACGCAGAAGCGGTTGCCCTCGGTGTCTTCGAGGACGACCCAGTCGGCGTCGTCGGGGTAGTCGTGCCAGTCGACCTCGCGCGCGCCGAGCCCGAGCAGGCGGGTCACCTCGGCCGCCTGGTCCTCGGCGTACAGGTCGAGGTGGATCCGCGGCGGGTAGTGCTGCGGGTACCCGGTGACCGACAGCGCGAGGCTCGCTCCGGGCGCCGACCAATCGGTCTTGCCCGGCGGATCGAGGATCACCCAGTCGTCGGAGGGCTCGTTGCGGTTCACGTAGCCGAGGGCCGTGCGCCAGAAGTCGCCGGCGCGTGAGATGTCCTCCACGGTGAGGACGATGGATCCGATGCTCAGCATGGGCTTCATCCTCGCCCTCGGCGCCGACATCCGTCAGGGGGTTGACGGATTCGCGTGCCTCATCGGCGCGGCCCCTATGATGTGCATTCGTGGCAGGAACCCCGAGCAAGAAGCGAACCACCGCCGGACGCAGGAAGCAGCCTCCCCGCGGGAACCCGCAGAAGGCGCACGTCCCGCGCGACCCCGCGCATGTCGCGAAGCCCACGGCGCGCGACTGGATCGGCGCGGCGCGCCTGCGCACCCTGCCCCTCGCGATCACGCCCATCCTCGTCGGCACGGGCGCCGCGATCCTCGTGGTGGACGTCTTCCACTGGGTGATCGCGCTCTTCTGCCTCATCGTGTCGGTGTCGCTGCAGATCGGCGTCAACTACGCCAACGACTACAGCGACGGGATCCGTGGCACCGACGACTTCCGGGTCGGTCCCGCCCGCCTCACGGCCGGCCGCAAGGTGAAGCCGCGCACGGTGCTCATCGTCGCGCTGGCGTTCTTCGCGATCGCCGCGGTCGCCGGGCTCGCGATCACCATCCGCACGCAGCAGTGGTGGCTGATCGCCGCCGGTGCCGTGTGCATCCTCGCGGCGTGGTTCTACACCGGCGGCAAGCGCCCCTACGGCTACTACGGCCTCGGCGAGCTCTTCGTCTTCGTGTTCTTCGGTCTCGTCGCGACGCTCGGCACGACGTGGGTGCAGGCCTTCGCGGTCCCGCAGGAGGCGTGGTTCGGCGCCGTCGGCGTCGGTCTCATCGCCTGCGCGGTGCTGCTGGCGAACAACCTGCGCGACATCGACCAGGACCGCGCCGCGCACAAGCGGACGCTCACCGTGCTCATCGGCCGCACCGCCACGCGCTGGCTCTTCACCGTGTTCCTGCTGGTGGCGTTCGCCATCGCCGCGTTCCTGGCGTGGATCGGCTACCCGATCGCCTGGCTCACGCTGCTGGCGCTGCTGGCTGGTGCGCCCGCGATCCTCATCGTGTGGACCTACCGCGACCCGCGCGAGCTCGTCGTCGCCCTCGGGCTCACGTCCCTGACGTCGGTCGCGTACGGCGCGTTCCTGATGTGGGCCTTTATCGGCTGACGGATGCCGCACGCCGGCCGGCCGCGGACTCAGATACCGCGTCCTGGTCGAGAAACCACGCGCCGCGTGGTGTCTCGGCGTGGATGAGGTATCTCGCGCTCAGGAGCGGCTGCCGGGCGTCTCGGCGTCGGGCGCGGCGGGCGTAGCAGGGGCGGCGGGCGTGGCAGGGGCGGCGGCGTCGGCCGCGGCATCCTCCGCCTCCTCGTCGCTCGCCGCGGCACGCGCCTGGGCGCGGCGCTCGGCAAGGCCCGACGTGACGTCGTCGAGAGGCTTGCGCAGGAACAGCACCGAGAGGCTCAGGCCGATGAGGGCCGCGAAGATGGCGGCGAGCCAGTAGTACTCGCGCATGATCGGGAACAGCATCAGGATGCCGAACGGCACGAGGAACGCCAGCAGCCGCAGCACCGAATAGACGATGGCAGAGCGCGCTTTCACCCGTCCATCCTACGTTCCGTCGGCGAGTCGGCTTCTGCGGCGGTTGCGTCACGGAGCGCCCGCGAACGCCCACTCGGGGCCCCGCCCGCCTAGGATGGGAAGATGCCTCGGGTGCTGTTGATTCTGGCCCTGGTGGCGACCGCGTTCTGGGTCTTCACCATCGTCGATTGCGCCGTCCAGCCCCCGACCCGCCACCGCGGCGTGAGCAAGCCGATCTGGATCCTCATCGTCGTCCTGCTGCCGGTGCTGGGCGGCCTCCTCTGGCTCATCGTCGGCCGGGGGCGCGCGTCGACCGTCGCCGCCCGCAGGGCACCCGACGACGACCCCGAGTTCCTCGGCCGCATCGGCACGATCTCCGACCAGGACGAGCGCATCCGCCGCCTCGAGGAGGAGCTCGCGCAGCTCGACGCCGAGGGCGAAGACCCCCGCTTCAACCCGCCGGGCGGTCCCGCGGCATCCGACGACACCGCCGTGCCCGGAAGCGCGGCAGCCGCGGGCGGCACCGCCACGCCGGGAACCCCGCCGCAGCCGAAGCCGCCGATCCGTCCCGCGGACGGCGACGACGACGCCCGCGGTCAGCGCGAGGCCCTCGGCTGACGTGACCGCCTCCGACAGCGCCGGGGGCGCGCTCGACGCCGCGCCCGCGACCGATGCCGCCGCTGCGCTGCTGGGCCGGCTCGTCGAGCTCGGTGTGCGCCACGTCGTCCTGAGCCCGGGCTCGCGCTCGCAGGCGCTCGCCCTGGTCGCCGCCGAGCTGGAACGGCGCGGGGCCCTCCGCCTCCACGTGCGCATCGACGAGCGCGTCGCCGGCTTCACCGCGCTCGGCATCGGACGGGAGACACGGATGCCGGCGGCCGTGGTCTGCACGTCGGGCACCGCGGTCGCGAACCTGCTGCCCGCCGCGCTCGAGGCCCATCACGCCGGCGTCCCGCTGCTGCTGCTCACTGCCGACCGACCCCCGGAGCTGCGCGGTGTCGGTGCGAACCAGACGACGCGCCAGCCGGGGATGTTCGCACCCACGGTGCGGCTCGAGGCCGACGTGCCGGTGCCCGAGGCGCTCGATCCCGATGGCACGCACGAGCAGAGTGCGATGCTCCGCCTCCTCGCCGAGGACGCGATCGCCGCGGCGCTGGGAGCGGGCACGCGGTCGCCGGGTCCGGTGCACCTGAACCTGCCGTACCGCGAGCCGCTGTCGGGCGCTCTCCCCGCGTGGATGGGCGTGCCCGCCGCCGAGCTCGACACCGCCGTCGTCGACGACCCCGACGGACCTCCGGTGGCGGTCGACGCCGAGGACGAGGCATCCGGTGCGCTGTATCAGGGCGGGGGCGGCATCGGCGAGGCCGACCTCCCGACCGAGCCGGAGGACGCGCCGCTCGTGCTCGAGCGCGGTCCCCGCACCATCGTGCTCGCAGGTGCCGACGCCGGCCCCGACGCGGAGGAGCTCGCCCACGTCGGCGCGTGGCCGCTCGTCGCCGAGATCGTGAGCGGTGCGCGCTTCGGCCGTCAGCTCGTGCACGGCTACCGCGCGCTGCTGCGCGACCCGCAGCTCGGCGGCCGCATCGAGCGGGTCGTCGTGCTGGGCCACCCGACTCTCAGCAGGGAGACGGCGGCGCTGCTCTCCGACCCGGAGATCGAGGTCGTCGCGATCCGGGGTCCGGGCGAGCCGCTCAACCTCAACGGCGTCACTCTGGCCGCCGACCGCATCGCGGTCGCGACCGGCGACCCCGACCGCGAATGGCTCGGGGAGTGGCTGCAGGCGTCACGCGCAGCATCCGTCGATCTCACGCCACCCGCACCCGATGCCGACGGTCTCTCGTCGGCGGTGCCGGGGGAGCGGCTCGGTGCGATCGCGGCGGAGCTCGGGGTGATCCGCGCACCCGTCGACCGCGCCGCGCTCGTCGACGCCGTCTGGCGGGCGACGTGGCCCCATGATCGCCTCGTGTTCGGCTCGTCGCGTCTGGTGCGCGTCGCCGACCAGGTGCTCCCGGGCAAGAAGGTGCCGGTCCACGCCAATCGCGGGCTGGCGGGCATCGACGGAACGATCGCCACGGCGACCGGCATCGCCCTCGCGAGCCAGTCCGGCGGCGGCGCAGGCGTCACGCGCGTGATCCTCGGCGATCTCGCGCTGCTCCATGACGCCGGCGCGATGCTCCTGCCGCCCCAGGAGGATGAGCCGCGCATCCAGCTGATCGTCGGCAACGACGGCGGCGGCACGATCTTCGACGGGCTCGAGGTGGCAGCCGTCGCGGGCGCCGATGTGATGGACCGGGTGCTGCTGACCCCGCACACGGTGCGCCTCGAGCAGCTCGCGCTCGCGTACGGCTGGGAGTACCGTCGCGTCACGACGCGGGCGGCCCTCGACCAGGCGCTCACGTCGCCGGTCGGCGGACGCCAGCTGATCGAGGTCCCGCTCGAGCGCTGAGCCCGCGGCATCCGCCATGATGGCTCCATGATCGCCTCGAGTCAGAAGCACTGGAGCGGCGACGTCGCCGATCTCCTCCGAGTGGGTGAGAGCTTCGTCCTCGCCGACGTCGACACCCGCTCGACCCCGGGATACGAGAAGGACAAGGCGCACGCGGCGGATGACCTCCAGTCCGGCGCCGCCGATCTCGACGAGTATCAGGAGCGTCTCTACGCCCGCAGCCGGGTCGATGCGACGAACGCCTCCGTGCTGCTGGTGCTGCAGGCGATGGACTCCGCCGGCAAGGGCGGCATCATCCGTCATGTGGTGGGCTCCGTCGACCCGCAGGGCATCGTGCTCTCGGCGTTCAAGAAGCCCACGGAGGAAGAGCTGAAGCACGACTTCCTGTGGCGTGTCAAACAGCGGCTTCCCGTCTCGGGCATGATCGGCGTCTTCGATCGCTCGCACTACGAGGACGTGCTCATCGGCCGCGTGCGACGGCTCGCCCCCGAGCAGGAGATCGAGCGTCGCTACGCGGCGATCAACGACTTCGAGCGCCAGTTGACCGATTCCGGTACGAGGGTCGTCAAGGTGATGCTGCACATCTCGCCGGATGAGCAGAAGAAGCGCCTGATGCGGCGACTCAACCGCCTCGACAAGCACTGGAAGTACAACCCGACCGACGTCGATGAGCGCGAGCTGTGGCCGCAGTACATGGCGGCCTACCAGACCGTGTTCGAGCGCACGTCGACCGAGCACGCGCCGTGGTTCGTCGTGCCCGCCGACCACAAGTGGTACGGGCGCCTCGCCGTCCAGAACCTGCTGCTCGAGGCACTCCAGGACATCGACCCGCAGTGGCCGAAGGCGACGTTCGACGTCGAAACCGAGAAGCGGCGCCTCGCGGCCACCTGACCCGCCGCTCGCACCGAACGCCTCCCCGCCGAACCTCGGCAGGGGGGCGTTCGTCGTGGAGCAGGCGGGTATTCGAGCTCGCAAAGTAGTTGATGCTCATGAGTACTTGACGTGATATAGTACTTGACATGACACAAGACGACGCGTTCGCGGCCGACCTGCTGCGCGGCCACACCGACACGATCGTGCTCGGTGTGCTGCGGCGCGGAGACGCGTACGGCTTCGAGATCTACAAGACCATCCGCGATGCGACCGGCGGCGATCACGAGATCAAGGAGGCGACGCTGTACGCCACGTACCGACGCCTGGAGAAGGACGGCCTCGTCGAGTCGTACTGGGGCGACGAGTCGCAGGGCGGCCGTCGCAAGTACTACCGCATCACCGACGCCGGCCGCGCGGTCTTCCGCGGCAACGTCGCGGCCTGGACCGCGACCCGGCGCATCATCGACTCACTGCTCGACGTGAAGGAGAGCCAGCAATGAACACCGACATCCATCGACTCCTCGACGAGGCGTTCCAGGGCATCGAGATGACGCCCGACGCGCAGGACCTGAAGGAGGAGGTGCGTGCCAACCTCGTCGCCCGCACCGACGAGCTCGAGGCGGCGGGCATCGCGCCGACCGAGGCCGCGCGCCGTGCGATCGCCGAGCTCGGTGATGTGCGTGCCCTTCTCGATGCGACGACGGATGCTGCGCCCCGCCCGCACGCGGACGGCTACGCGGCCCTGCAGCAGCGTCATCGCGTGCGTCCGAAGCCCGGCTTCGTGGTGCGGGCCGTGGTGTGGTCCATCGCCGCGGTGATCGGCATCACGCTCGGCATCCTCGGGGCGGCCGGCGTGTGGCCGATTCCGCTCGGCGCCCAGATCGGCGCCTTCGGGTTCGCGGCGACCGCCCTCGGCCTCCTCGTCGGCGACTCGCTCTCGCAGGAGACGACCACCAACCACCCGATGCCGCAGAACCGCGCCGCCGGGTACTTCCTCGCCACGCTGCTCGGCGCGTACGGGCTCGGCTTCGTCGCGCTCGTCGCCTTCGGTTCGATGCCGGTGTGGGGCGTCGTGTTCGCGGCGCTCGGCGTCATCGCGTCGATCATCCTGTTCGCGTTCCTCGGGGCGAGCCAGACCAACCGCCACAAGGCCTGGACGCGTCAGGCGCACACGAGCGAGCCGCCGAACCGGTTCGAGCGCGAGCCCGAGACCGCCGCACGCTTCGGCATCTACAGCGCCGTCATCTGGCTGGTGACCTTCGCCGTCATCGCGGTGCTCGTCTTCACCGTCGGCTGGTGGTGGGCGCCGGTGACCTTCGTCGGCGGTTTCGCGGTCATGATGCTCGTCCTCGCACGCATGCTCTTCAGCCCCGAGAAGAAGTCCTGAAACGTCGGGCGGCGCCGCCCCCCCCCCCACCCCACAACAAACCCATAGCCCGAAGGGCTGCTTAGCCCAGGCAGAAAACAACCAAAACCCTGATCGCGCCAGAGTCGCCCCCCAACAAGTCAAAGTCGAAAC